>NZ_WAAU01000023.1 GCF_008806755.1 Tenacibaculum aiptasiae | reverse complement strand
ATAACTAATGGAAGTTTAGTAGGAAGTGATGCTTTTACAGGAGCATTAAGTAGAAATACAGGAGAAAATGTTGGTAATTATTCTGTAAATCAAGGAAGTTTAATGTTAGGTAATAATTATACACTTTCATTCGTTTCTAATGATTTAACAATTACTAAAAAAGCAATAGAAGTAACGGTAAATGCTAATCAATCAAAAGTATTTGGAACAGCTAATCCTACATATACTTATTCAATAACTAATGGAAATTTAGTTGGAAGCGATGTCTTTACAGGAGCATTAACTAGAAATACAGGAGAAAATGTTGGTGTATATCCAATTGCTCAAGGAAGTTTAGCCTTAGGAGGCAATTATGATTTATCTTTTGTGGCAGATAATTTTACAATAACAAAAGCAACAGCTTCAATTGTAATTAATAATCTTACACAAACTTATGATGGAACAGCTAAGCCTGTATCTTCTACAACAACTCCAAATGGTTTATCAGTAAGCTATACTTATAATGGTGGAACAACAGCACCAATCAATGCTGGTTCATATACAGTAGTAGGAACAATTAATGAAGTTAATTACCAAGGAACAGCTACTGAAACATTAACAATAAACAAAGTAAATCAAACGATTACATTTGGAAGTTTAGCAAATGTAACTTATGGAGATGCAGATTTTAATTTAACTGCAAGTTCAAATGCTGCTTTAAACGTTAGTTATACAAGTTCTAATACATCTGTAGCAACAATATCAGGAAGTACAGTTACTATTGTTGGAGCCGGTACAACGACAATTACAGCAGTTCAAGGAGGTAATACAAATTATAATGCAGCTGCTAATGTGACACAAACATTAACAGTAGGAAAGAAAGTAATTGAAATTACTGCAGATGCTAAAACAAAAGTTTATGGGGATTCAGACCCAACATTGACTTATCAAATTACCAATGGAAGTTTGGTAGGAAGTGATGCGTTTACAGGAGGTTTAGCAAGGGCTACTGGAGAAGCTCAAGGTAACTATGGAATTAACCAAGGAACTTTAGTTTTAAATAATAATTATGATGTTACGTTTGTTGGAGCTAATTTTTATATAGACTTTCGATTTATACGTGTTGTACCAACTGCAGCAATACAAAAAGTTTATGGAGATTCAGATCCATCTAAGTTAAGTTTTCCTTTTGCAATTACACAAGGTTCATTAGCGTTTGATGATGCTATTGAAGTGTTTGGAAGGTTTAGAGATGGAGGAGAGAATGTTGGAAACTATCAAATAAGAAGTTTAACTTCATTAATAACATCAACAAATGGAGGTCAATCTTCGTATTCAATTACTTATACGAATGCAGGATCTGCACGTCTTCTTATTAATCCACGAGCAATAGAAGTAACTGCAGATGCCAAATCAAAAGAATATGGAAGTTCAGATCCATCTTTAACTTATCAAATTACGAATGGAGCATTACAATTTAGTGACGCCTTTACAGGAACATTAGAAAGAGTTTCAGGAGAAGCTTTAGGTAGTTATGCTATTAACCAAGGTACATTAGTATTAAATAATAATTATACCTTAAGTTTTGTAGGAAATAATTTAACTATTGGTAAAAGGTTAATAGAAGTAACTGCTGATGCAAAGTCAAAGGTTTATGGAGATTCAGATCCAGCATTGACTTACCAAATAACCAATGGAAGTGTAGTAGGAAGTGATGCTTTTACAGGGACATTAACAAGAGTTTCAGGAGAAACAGTAGGAACTTATGTTATTAACCAAGGTACATTAGCATTAAATAATAATTATACCTTAAGTTTTGTAAATAATACTTTAAGTATTACACCAGCTTTAAATCAGGTTATTTGGGACGGAAGTACCAATACAACATGGATAGAAGGAACAAACTGGAGTGGGAATACTGCACCAACAAGTACTCAAAATGCATTAATACCTAATGTAGTAAATACTCCAATGGTAGGTATTGCGGTACAGGTTAATGATTTAACAGTTGAATCACTTTCTTCATTTGATATTAATGAAAATGGAAGTATAAGAATCGAAGGTAATTTAGAAAATAGTGGGAACTTTACAATGACATCTACAACAGCAAAAAGTAGTACGTTAATAGTAAAAGGAACTTCTAATGGACAAGTTACTTACGAAAGGGGAGGATTAAAAGCTAATGTTTGGAGTATAGTTTCTGCACCAGTATCAGGACAGAGCGTTAAAGAGTTTGTTGAAAATGGAGCAAATGATATTAGAATTAATACTAGTGTAACACCTAATAGATATGCTGTTGGATACTATGATGATAATAGACCAGCTGGAAATAAATGGGTGTATTATACTGCAGATGATTTAGCTTCAAATAGTATTGTTTTTGAAAAAGGAAAGAGTTATGCTATTTCTAGGGGAACTAATGGTTCTGTAAGATTTACAGGAACTATAGAAACAGGAGATGTAAACAAACCTGTGGCGGTGTCTGAGTGGAATGCTGTAGGAAACCCATATACAGCGTTTTTACCAATCAATGAAAACTCAGGAGTTAATTTAATCAATGAAAACTCGGCTAGTTTTGATCCATCTTATGTTGGAGTATATGTATGGGATAATGCACAAAGCAAGTACATTGCTAAAACTTTAGTAAGTGGAGAGAGTTCATTGGCACCAGGACAAGGTTTCTTTGTAAAAACAACTAATAGTGGAAATAACATAGTTTTCAAACAAGCACAAAGAATGTTACAGCCAGTTACAGGAGGAACCTTTAATAAAGGAGCAGTTGTTCCAACTATAGAATTATCTATAGTTTCAAAAGGAGTCAAAGTAAATACAAATATCAGTTATAGAGAAAATGCAACTGAAGGATTAGATGTAGGATATGATGTAGGAAATTTTGATGGTTCAAAATTAGATATTTATACAAGACTAATAGATAACTCATCAGAGAAGAACTTTACTTACCAATCATTACCAAGCGATTCAAAAGAAACTTCTATTGTTCCAGTAGGAATTAAAGCAAAAGAAGGAACTTTAATAACAATTTCAGGAAAAGGTATTTCATTGCCAATAGGTGTAGAAATGTACCTTGAAGATAGAGCGTTAGGAAAGTTTGTTAATTTAAATATAGAAGACTATACATTAACAATAACAGGGACAAATGATATTGGAAGATTTTACTTACATACCAAAGCACAAGTGGAAATTCCAGAAGTAACATTAGTAGATATCAAGTTGTACAATGTAAATAATAAATTATTTGTAGAGGGGGTACAAGGAGATTCTTTTGAAGTTGTCATGTATAATACAGCTGGGATGTTAGTTTATAAAAATAGTTTTGAAGGAATTGGTAAAAACAGCATTGATTTACCGTCCGTTGAGGCAGGAGTATATATAGTAAGAATTAATACGAATGTTGGAATAAAGAGTAAAAAAATCATTCTTAAAAAAATAAAATAATGAACAATCAAAATATAGAAAACAATAAAAATAAAATCACAAGAAAAGAGGCATTACAAAAGCTTGGAAAATACGGTAAGTATACAGCTTTAACAGCCTTGGGAACTTATATGATTTTAAATCCACAAAAAGCACAAGCTCAAAGTCCTGAAGATCCAGGGAGTAATTTTGATTAACAAATGGAGGTTTTAGCGCAAGTCATATGGCTTGCGCTTTTTCAAATAGGGTTATCTTATTTTAGAATGTATCATTATACATACATACCAAAGAATCTAAAATCCGCTTCATAAAAAACTACACTAATAATGAAACAAATCTATAGTCTTTTTATATTTATTTTTATAACTACAGTCATTTATGGACAATCATCTAATACTTTTAATTATCAAGCAGTAATTAGAAATAACTTAGGTATTGAAATAAAAAATAAAACCATTGGAGTAAAAATTAGCTTACTACAAGGAAGTGTGTCAGGAACAAACGTATATGAAGAAATACATAGTGTTACTTCTAATGAGCAAGGAGTAATATCATTTTCGATAGGAACTGGAACAACTACAGATAATTTTTCAACAATTAATTGGGCCAATAAATATTGGCTTCAAGTAGCTGTTGACATAGCGGGAGGAACTAACTATGCAGTAATTGGAAGTTCAGAATTACAGAGTGTTCCCTATTCAAATTATGCAACAAAGAGTGGAGATAAAGTATTTTCAACAACAGCTAATGTTACTAGCAATGCATCTGGAAGAATTAATGCTGATGATTTTGTTTTTGGAGGCATCCAATTAGCAAATAATAGTACTATAAATGATGATGATAGCCGTTTCTTTTTTGATAAGAGTAAAGCAGCGTTTAGAGCAGGTATAACAGTTGATGATATTGGAGAAGGAAATGTTGGAAACCAATGGGATGATGCAAATGTAGGATATGGTTCTGTAGCTATGGGAGTTTCTACAAAAGCAACAACAGAAGGATCGGTTTCTATAGGTAGATATAGTGAAGTAACTGGTGAGACAGGTTATGCTATTGGAAATAGAAATATTGTTACAGGTAATTATGCAGGTGCTTTTGGAGCTGAAAATAAATCAAAAGCAGAGTTTTCTTTAGTTTTTGGATTAAATAATGAGTCTAACAGTTATGGACAAACTACTATTGGATATAATAATGCTACAGTAAACGGAAATCTTATATCTGCAATTAATACTGATAGACTTTTTGTAATTGGAAATGGAACATTTTTAACTAAAAGTAATGCACTAGTAATGTTAAAAAATGGAAACACTACTTTAAATGGGCAATTAACTTTAGATGCTGATAATTCAGGCACAGGTAGAGGGTACACGTTACCTGCACAAGATGGAAATATAAATCAAGTAATGATTACGGATGGCGCAGGAAATCTTTCATGGTCAAATATTGGAGGGGCTTTTTCAACAGCAGGAAATGTAACAAGTAATGCTTTAGGTATGCTAGCTACTGATGATTTTGTATTTGGTAGTACACAATTGGATGATGACATCAATAATGGCAATGATAATAGGCGAATGTTTTTTGATAAAAGTAAAGGAGCTTTTCGAGCAGGAGCAACGAATGATTCATCAAGTTGGAGTGATGAAAATGTAGGTTTTTATTCTGCAGCTTTTGGGTTTGAAAATAAAGCTATTGGACCACAAACATTTATATCAGGAGGTTTCAATACAGTAAATAAATTTTATGGAATAGCAATGGGGTATAATAATGTTGTGGAAGGGCAAAATGCTTCAGCAATTGGAAGATCACTTTTAGCAGAAAGTCATGCACAGATTTCAATCGGAATTTACAATACACCAAAGGCAGGTAATGCCATTAGTCATATTGCAAATGATAGATTATTTGTAATAGGGAATGGTACTTCTACCGGGGTAAGAAGTGATGCTTTAGTAATGTTAAAAAACGGAAATACTACTTTAAATGGGCAACTAACTTTAGATGGAGATAATGGAGGGAATGGGAAACCTTATACATTACCAGCTCAAGATGGTAGTGCAAATCAAGTGATGATAACAGATGGCTTAGGAAATATGACTTGGAAAGATTATGGATTAGAAACAGTTTCTACTCTTGCTTTTAATTCGGGATGGGAAAATTATAGTATAAATAATGGAAGTGCTTTTGAAGATGGAAGATTTTATATTGATAACAATAGAGTGTATTTAGGCGGTTTAGTTCGTAAAACTTCAGAAATAACTCAAGGAGAAGTAATTTTTACATTACCAATAGGATATAGGCCTAAAAAGCAAAGAATATTTTCAGTGGTTACAGAGGCTGGAATTGTCAGAGTTGATATAGCTGCCAATGGAAATGTAATTTTTAATGGGCTTAATTTTAATGGAGGACAAAATTGGGTTTCTTTAGATGGAATTTCGTTTAGAGTAGATTAAAAAAATAGAAGAGCAATAAATTTTATTAAAGAAACTTATTAAGTTAGTCCAAAATAAAAAAAATGAAAAGTTTATACTCATTTATAGTACTTTTTTTAGGAAGTAGTTTATTGTTAATAGGACAATCAATTACAAGTAATGTTATAGGGAATGGAGGAGGAACTCTAGACAATGGAACTACAATTTTAGATTTTACAATAGGAGAGTTGATGATAAATACATTAACTAACAATTCGGTTAATTTAGCACAAGGTTTTCAACAAGGAAAATCTAGTAGTCCAACAATTGAATTAAAAATAAGTTCAGAAGGAGTAACTGTAATTACTACAATTATTTACAGAAATACAGCTACTTTAGGGTTAGATCCTGGGTATGATGTAGGAAATTTTAATGGAGCAAGTTTTGACATATATACTCATTTAGTTGATGGATCTTCTACAAGTAACTTTACATATCAAGCATTACCAAATTCAAATTATGATGCTATGGTAATTCCTATCGGATTAAAAGCAAATGCAGGAAAAGAAGTTGTTTTTAGTATAAAAAAGACAAATTTACCAGCAAATCTTGAAATTTTTATTGAAGATAAAGAATTGAAAAATTATGTGTTGTTAGATGAAACTACAAACTATACTGTTTCTTTAGATAATGCTCAAGATGGCATAGGTAGATTTTATCTACATACGAGACAAAATCAATTGATATGGAATGGAAATACTAACTCTAATTGGTTAGAAACAACTAATTGGAAAAATAATAGTGTTCCAATAAATACGAGTGATGTGTTAATTGAAAATACGATAAACAATCCTAAAATTGAAGCAAATACTAATGTAAGTATAAATAATTTAAGGATAAATAATTCGTCAATATTAGATGTTCAATCTGGAGGCTCTATAACAATAACATCTGATTTAGAGAATAACGGAAACTTTACAATGACTTCTACAAGTACAAATAGTAGCACATTAATAGTAAAAGGAACTTCTAATGGACAAGTTACCTACGAAAGAGGAGGATTAAAAGCTAATGTTTGGAGTATCGTTTCTGCACCAGTAGCAGGACAAAGTATTAAAGAGTTTGCAGAGAATGCAGCAAATGATATTAGAATTAATACAAGTGTAACACCAAATAGATATGCTATTGCATATTATGATGATAGCAAACCAGCTGGTTCTAAATGGGTATATTATACAACTGATGATTTAGCTACAAATACTTTAACCTTTGAAAAAGGTAGAAGCTATGCAGTATCTAGATTAACAAATGGAAGTGTAACCTTTACAGGAACTATAGAAACTACAGATGTAGCAAAATCAATTGTAGCTTCAGAATGGAATGCTATAGGAAATCCTTACACAGCGTTTTTACCAATCAATGAAAATGCAGGAACTAACTTTATCAATAGTAACGTAAGTAAATTCAATCTTGTAAATGTTGGTGTATACGTTTGGGATAACGCGCAAGCTAAGTATGTAGGAAAATCATTAATAACAGGAGAAAGTTCATTAGCACCTGGACAAGGATTCTTTGTAAAAGCAGCAGCAGGCGTATCAAATGTTACTTTTAATCAATCACAAAGAAAAGTACAACCATTAACAGGAGGAAACTTTAGTAAAGGGGGAGTGGTAGTTCCAAGTATTCAATTATTAGCAACATCAAAAGGTGTAACAATTGATACGAACATCAAATACTTCGAAAATGCAACTGAAGGTTTAGATCCAGGTTATGATTTAGGAAACTATGCAAGAGCTTCATTTGATGTATTTACAAGATTTGTTGGAAATGATAAAGGAGAAGACTTTACAATTCAATCTTTACCAGTAGAGAGTATTGACAGTACAGTTCTTCCAATAGGTTTAAGTGCTACAGCTGGAGCTGA
>NZ_WAAU01000022.1 GCF_008806755.1 Tenacibaculum aiptasiae | reverse complement strand
ACAGGAGTTTACGTAGTAAGAATAACTTCAGAATTAGGTAATAAGAGCAAGAAGATTTATTATTAAGCTTAAAAAAAGTCAAAACCCTAAATATTCAGAAAGTAATTTTTAAAATATTAAGAGAGTTTTTTATAGCGCAAGTCTTACGGCTTGCGCTTTTTTATTTACTATAAATCCTAGTCTGACTCAATAAAAAAATAGAATATTTCATAAAATAACTCACATTTTTTATTGATAGATAGTACTTTTTCAGATTTACTTCTAAAATGAATGATATATTTTCATGGTTTCTATCTTTCCAAATTTTCAAGAAAGTATTTTGATTTAAAGTGTTTTTTATTACAATACTAATTCCTGTTTTTGTTGCAGCTAGATAGTATAGAGCTGCCAAAATATTGAAAGTTTTAATAGTTAGTGCTCTTACAAACAAATTTAGGTTTAGAAAAAAGTTTTGCTCTAAAGAATTTTTTATGAACTATATGTTTAATGTGTTGTTTAAAAAAAACACCTGTTTACTAGTGTTTTGGGGTATTTGTATATGGTTTTGTATATGTTATTGTAGTAGGGGTTCGAATAATTGTAGTAAAAAAATAGGGTGTTTAAAAATTTAACTGTACAGCAAGTATAGGACACCTTAAAGGTTTAATAATAACAAACAAAAACTAATTTAAAGAACCTCTCATGAAAAAAACTACTCTCTTGTATGTGATGTTTTTGTGTTTGATGATAACACAAACATTTTCACAAACCTTTAACGAGGTTGAGAACAACGATTCCGTCAGTAATACACTGATAAGTTCTCAAAGTCGTATCTATTCATCTGCTAATTATGAAGGAACGGTAACAAGTTCAGATTCTGATTTTTGGATTATTTCAAGAAAAGCAACTCAAGCATCAGATATTATACTCTATTTTGATAGACTTTGGGTAAATAGTAATCCAGATTTTGATTTTAGAATATGGGAATACCGAGGAGGAAATTGGGGGGTAACTCCTGTAAATATCGGAACCCTTAGAAGCTTAATGCAAGTATCAGGTATTTATAATTATAGTATAACACTGCCATATAGTAATAATGTAAGCGGTGGTAACAGTAATAACTTTTATGCAATTGAAGTATTTACTGGTGCAGCTAACTTTAATTATAATTTTAAACTAGGAGCTAGTTCAGTAAACTCTTTTTATTACTGTTATGAATTCGGGATAACAGACCCAGTACCTAACCAAGTAAATGATGCGGATGTTACTTTAAACGATTTAAGAGTAAATGGTATTGATGATGTATATTATATCGTAAAGTTTTCTGCTACAAATTCATTTACCTATTTTACAGATGATTATGTTCAAAATCAAGCATTACCAGCTGTTGCTGCAAGTAATTCTTACAGTGGTTCTGGAGAGCATGTTGTATATGTAGGAACAGATAATGGAGCTGTACAATCGGCTTTAATTATGACCAATTTACAACATAATACGACCTATTATTATAAGGTATATACTTATAGTGATTGTCAAGGGTATATAAATTATAATAATTCAATAGCACCTGTTTCAATTACTACTTGTCCAGGAACAGCTCCAAGCACAAGTTCTGTAAATTCAGTTTCTGCAACTTCACCTACTTCAGCAACTATTAATACTATAGGTAGACCTGTAGGAGCTGATACTTCTATGGGTTATTTGGTGAAGTTTAGTGATACCAATAGTTTTACCGCTCCAGTAAGCGGAACAACATTACCAACTGCTTCTTTAGATTATTCAGGTAAAACGGGAGAGCAAGTTGTGTATACAGGAACTATAGGAAGTGGTGCAGGAACAACAGATGATATTAATCAAATAGTTACTGGTCTTCAAATAAATAAAGATTATTATGTAAAAGTATATACTTATGATTTATGTGGAGGAAAATATAATTTTGAAACTACAGGATCTACTGTGGTAACAACTAATTATGTGTGTGAAGCTCCATCTGTGGTAACCAATATAAATGCTAGTGCTACTGGAACAACTACAATGAATGTAGCTTCTTTTACAACACCTTCAATTGTTAATGGGAGCTTGAATTATATTATAAAAGTGAGTGATACAAATTCATTCACAGCACCAAGCTCAGTCCCAACTTCACCTAGTACAGTATACAATTCAGCAGCAGGGGGAGAACAAGTTATGTATGTTGGTACTTCAGTAACTCCAAACTTAAACATTACTGGATTAACAGAAAATGGAACATATTATGTAAAGGTATATACTTACAATACTTGTGCAGGAGGAGATTATTTTGAAACAACGGGAAGTACACCAGTAACCATTACAATGTGTGGTACTCCAACGGGTAATGCAGAATTGTTAAGCTTCAGAGAAGATTTAACCTATGATAATAGATTATCACCTATTATATCAAATGTTCCAGCAGGAGCAGAGGGACAGGTTGTAAAGATTAATGTAGAGAACTCATTCACAGATATAACAGGAGTACAAAGTTCATTACCAACTGCAAATACAACCTATTCAGGTTCTGGTGATCAAGTAATTTTGGCTGGAGCATTTCCTAATGGCCAAGCGTTTACTGGGCATAATTTATTACCAAATACAGAATATTTCTTTAGAATATATTCTTATAAAGAATGTAATGGTCAGTATTATTTTTCGAATACAAATCATAGTACTTCTAAGTTTACGGCAGGGGTTACTGATAAGTTAGCCTCTAATGCAGTTATAAATAGTTTTACAGGAACTACCTTTAATTTGGCATCTTTCACAGGAGCTCCAGTAGCGGATAATGGAAGAGGGCTACCAAAAGGGTATATTGTAAAAATGAATACGGTAAATAGTTTTACATCTCAAGGTTTTAGAGGACCAGTACCTACACCAGATTCAAATTATAAAGGAGGAGAACAGGTTGTGTATTTTGGAGCATCAACAACTCCTAATCAGGTTATAACAGGATTAACTGCTAATACAACGTATTATTTTACAATATATGCATATACAGATTCTGGATCACCATATTTTTTTAATAGCTTTCAGCAAACAGGATATGAATTTTCTGTAGTTAATAATGGATCTTTAATTAATCCAACCATTACTTTTGATGATGTAACGGTGAATGCAGGTGGAGCTAACTTTAATTTAAATGCAACATCGAATTCTACAGGAGCAATTAGTTATAGAATTATTAATGCTGGAGGAACAGGTACAACGTTAAGTGGTACGAATAATGAAACGGTAACTATTGGTAGTGCAGGAACTGTTGTAATAGAAGCTTCTCAAGCGGCTACTGCTACCTATCAGAGTTCAACAAAAACGATGACTTTGACAATAAATGCTCCTTTAGCAACTTTAGGAGGTGGTATTTATTATCAAGTGAATTCAGGGGTGACAACCGTTGATATGGCTGCTATATTAAGTTCAAATTCTACAGGAGCTTATACTTTTGAAATTGTAGGGGAAACATTAGGGTATTCAATTACAGGTAATTTATTAAACGTGAATAATGTTGCTGGTTCAATTATAATTAAGGTTACACAAGCTGCAGATGCTAGCTATAGTGAAACAGTAGGATATTATTCTACGTTGTTTTATAATGCATCATTTTCTCCGAAAACTGATATGGCTCATAACTTGTTTGATTTTTCATTGAATCCAAATGAAAGTAAAACAATTATAACAGCTATAAACTTTTCAGGGCAATCTACTACATATAGTATTGTAGATAATGGAGGAACTGGTTCTACTTTAGTAGGAAATGTTTTCACGGCTGGTGCAAATGCAGGAACTGTTACATTACGAGCTGTTACTGCGGGTAGTTCACTATATAATGCAACTACGAAAGATGTAACGGTAACGGTAATTGGTACTCCACAAACAATTACATTCAATGCTTTGAGTGACGTTACTTATGGAGATGCAGCTTTTAATTTAACAGCAACAGCTTCATCAGGTTTAGCAGTTACTTATACTAGTTCGGATCCAACTGTGGCTTCAATTGTTGGGAATACAGTTACAATTCATAAAGAAGGAACTATTAATATAACGGCTTCTCAAGCAGGAGGAGGTTTATTCAATGCTGCTCCAGATGTAGTTCAAGCTTTAAGGGTAAATCCAATTGTGATTGCAAATCAAAACTTAACTTTAGATACAACGGGTTCTGTTTTGTGTAATGCACATGCTATATTCTCATTAGATAATTCACAATTAAACGTTAATTACTATTTAAGAAACAATAGTGATAATAGTATTATTGAAGGACCTGTAGCTGGAACAGGAAGTGGAATTTCATTTACAAAGGAAATTTTAACCAGTAATCGTACTTATAATGTAATAGCTGTACAAGGTAACCAAACTTTACCATCTGCTACTAACACGTTACAAATTACAGGAACACCAACAGTTAGTGTACAAACTTTAGAAGCGAAAACATTGAATGTAACACAACCAGACGGAAAATCAGCAGTAGTTTCTGTAGCAGGTTCTCAATCAGTAGTTAATTATTATTTACAAGATAATGTTACGAATGAAGTATTGCAAGGACCATTAGCAGGTTCAGGTGTTGATCTTTCTTTTGCAACGGAAACTTTAACAGCAGATAGAACTTATAAAGTGGTTGCAACAGATGCTGGTGCAAATAATGGTGTAAGAAATGGAGTTAGTTTAGATAATGTAGATGATTATGTTAGTATTCCAGCAATCAATTCTCACTTAACGAATGTTCAACAAGCTACTATAGAAACTTGGGTAAAAATTCCAGCTTCAGATGCTACTGATGTGAATGCGTCAATTATTACAGCAGAAAGTTATGCTGGATTTGGTGTTGCCTCTGTAGTGGTTCCTTTTTATATTAATATTTCTGGAGGGACTATTTTTGCTGGTCATCACGATGATGATACAGATGATGGAGGAACCTTTAATACACCGGCTTATACTTATCCAGTTGATACATGGTTTCATGTTGCTGCAACAATGAATGGTCCAGCTATTAATTTTTATGTAAATGGAAATTTAATAGGTTCAACAAGTGGTTATTTTGGGTTTGAAACCTTCCAGTTAACTTCAAACATCCGATTAGGAAGAAATTATGAAAGTACTTCAAATAGTACAAAGTTGTTTGGTGGAGATTTAGCACAAACTAGAATATGGAATGGAGTTCGAACACAATCTGAAATTGAATCTAATAGAAATACTGAATTTACTACTCCACAAGTAAACTTAGTACTAAATTATAACTATAATCAAACTTCTGGAACAAGTGTAACGGATGCATCTGGTAATTCAAATACAGGTACCTTACAAAATGGAGCTGGAGACGCAACAAGCTGGATAAAAGACTTATTTACAGATAGTGTATGTGGATTTGTACCAATGAGTAATACGGTATCTGCAACACTTACCGCATTACAAGATCAAGTAATAACTTTTGATGCCTTAGTAACAAAGACCTATGGAGATGCTACATTTGATTTAGTAGCAAGCTCAGATTCAGGTTTAGCAATTACATTTACAAGTTCAGATACTTCAGTAGCCACAATTTCAGGAAATACAGTTACTATCGTTGGTGCTGGTACAACTACAATTACCGCTAATCAGGCTGGAGATGGAACTTATAATCCAGCAAGTCTAGATCGAAATTTAGTTGTTGATAAGAAAATGTTGGTAGTTTCTCCTAAAGATGCTACAATAACGTATGGTATCTTAGATTTACCAGCGGATAATTCAACAGAAAATTATCCTTTCCAAGTAGAAGGATTGGTAAATGGAGATCTAGAAGCAGATGTGTTAAGATTAAGTACATCTTTCACTGATATTTCAAATTTAACAATCGTAAATTCTGCAAATCCTGGACAGCCTTTAGATGTGGGAACTCATACGGGAGTAATGACATGGGGAACACCTCCAATAATTGATATTTTATCTTCAAATTATACGTATAGAGCAAATGCTACTGGAAACTTAACTGTAAATCCAGCACCAGTGACTATAACTGCGGAAGCAAAATCTAAAGATTATGATGGAAGTTCAGCTACTGATCCAGCTTTAACTTATACAGTAGATAGAAGTAATTTACCAACTGGAGCAGATGTAATGAATTATCCGAATCCATTTGTTTTTACAGGAGCTTTAAGTAGAGTGACTGGTCAAAATGCTGGAACTTATGCGATAAATCAAGGAACTTTAAGTTTAGGAAGTAACTATACTATAACATTTAATAGTGCTAACTTCACTATTAATAAAGTAGATTTAACAGCAACTTCAGTTTCAAATAAAGTATATGGAGATGCATTGGGAACTTTACCTATTCAATATACAGGATTTGTAAATGGAGAGAATGCTACAGTTATAGACACTGAACCAAGTGCTGTTCCAGGAATAACTATCGATGGAACAACTCCAGCGGGAGGTCCACATGTTGTTAATTTATCTGGAGGTGTTGATAATAATTATAACATTGTACATAGCAACGGAACAATTACCGTAACAAAAAGAGTATTAAATGCTTCTGTAGATAATAAAGCAAAGGTATATGGAGATGCAAATCCAACTTTTACCATGCAATATTCAAATTTTGTTAATGGTGATGATGAAAGTGTTATTACACAAAATGTAAACTTAGGAGCTTATGAAGCTGGTTCAACTTTAGTGAGCGAAACTTCTCCAGTTGGATCGTATGTGATTACTAATTTACCAGGTTTATTTATAGCAGATAACTATTTTATAAACTTTACCAATTTAGGAGTTGCTAGATTAACAATTAATAAAAAGGATATTGAAGTAACCGTTGATGCTGGTCAAGCAAAATCGTTTGGAACAACTGATCCTACGTTTACTTATAGAGTTACTTCAGGAGCTTTAGTTAATGGAGATACATTTACAGGAGCGTTAAGTAGAGTAGCAGGTGAAAATGCTGGAACATATGCTATAAACCAAGGAACTTTAGCTTTAAATGTAAACTATAATTTGTCATTTGTTCCTAATAGTTTTGAAATTCACAAAGGAGCTGCTACGGTTATTGTTAATAATTTAACTCAAACTTATGATGGTACAACTAAACCAGTTTCACCAACTACAATGCCAAATGGATTATCGGTTGATGTTACTTATGATGGAGGAAGCACAGCACCAACAAATGCTGGTACGTATACAGTAGTAGCTACTGTAAATGATGTAAATTATCAAGGAAACACTACGGAAACTCTTACCATTAACAAAGCAGATCAGGTAATTACCTTTGGAGCTTTAAGTAACGTAACTTATGGTGATGCTAGTTTTAATTTAACAGCTACTTCAGATTCAGGATTAGGAGTTACATATTCGAGTTCAGATACTTCGGTAGCAACTATTTCTGGAAATACAGTAACTATTGTAGGAGCTGGTTCAACAACAATTACAGCAAATCAAGCAGGAAATACAAATTATAATACAGCTAGTGTACAACAAACATTAACAGTAGGTAAGAAAGCAATTGAAATTACTGCAGATGCTAAAACTAAAGTTTATGGAGATGCAGACCCAGCATTTACTTATACAGTAACTAATGGAAGTTTAGTAGGAAGTGATGCCTTTACAGGAAGTTTAGCAAGAGCTACTGGAGAAGCCCAAGGAAATTATGGAATTACTCAAGGAACTTTAGCATTAAATAGTAATTACGATGTTACATTTGTTGGAGCTAATTTTTATATAGATTATCGTTTTATACGTATTGTGCCAACAGCAGCAGTGCAGAAAACATATGGAGATTCAGATCCAGCTAAATTAAATTTCCCTTTTGCTATTACACAAGGTTCATTAGCGTTTGATGATGCTATTGAAGTATTTGGAACATTTAGAGATAGTGGAGAAAATGTAGGAAGTTATCAAATAAGAGGTTTATCATCTACTTTTACATCAACTAATGGAGGTCAATCTTCGTACTCAATTACTTATACTCATGCAGGTTCAGTACGTCTTCAGATTAATCAAAGAGCAATAGAAGTAACAGCAGATGCGAAGTCTAAAGCTTATGGTGATACAGATCCAGCTTTAACTTATCAAGTTACCAATGGAAATTTAGCAGGGAGCGATGCCTTTACAGGAACATTAGAAAGAGTAGCAGGAGAAGCTTTAGGTAGTTATGCTATTAATAAAGGAACTTTAACTCCAGGAAACAATTATTCAGTAACTTTTGTAGGAGATAACTTAACAATAGGAAAGAGAGCTATTGAAATAACAGCAGATGCGAAGTCTAAAGCTTATGGTGATGCTGATCCAACGTTCACTTATCAAATTACTAATGGAAGTTTAGCAGGGAGCGATGCCTTTATAGGAATTTTAGAAAGAGCATCAGGAGAAAGTTTAGGAACATATGCTATTAATCAAGGTACTTTGGGGATTAATGGAAATTATACAATATCATTTGTTTCAAAAGATTTGACTATTGAAAAAAGAGCTATTGAAGTAACAGCAGATGCAAAATCTAAAGTTTATGGAGATGCTGATCCAGCGTTCACTTATCAAATTACTAGTGGAAGTTTAGCAGGAAGCGATGTTTTTACAGGAAATTTAGAAAGAGTTTCAGGAGATAATTTTGGAACTTATGCAATAAATCAAGGAACGTTAGCTTTAAACTCTAATTATGCAGTTACGTATGTAAGTAATGATTTGACCATTACTAAAAAGGATATTATGATTCTTACTGCTAATCAAGAAAAAGAATATGGTGAAGTAGATTCAAATATTGCTTACAGTTTATTCCCAGGTTCAATTTTAGCAAATGGAGATTCTCTTTCTGGTAGTTTAACAAGGGAGGTAGGTGAAAATGTAGGAATTTATAATATTAGTTTAGGAACACTTTCAGCAGGGCCTAATTATAATATGACACTTTTTGGATCTCCTACTTTTGAAATTACTAAAAGAGTTATTGAAGTAACAGCAGATGCTAAATCTAAGGAGTATGGAGCGTTAGATCCTACATTAACTTACCAAATTACTAGTGGAAGCTTAGCAGGAAGTGATTCATTTACTGGAGCTTTAGCAAGAGTAACAGGTAATAATGCTGGAACTTATGCTATAAACCAAGGTACATTAGCTTTAGATAATAACTATACCTTAAACTTTGTAAGTAATGATTTTACTATTACAAAGCGTCCAGTAACTATTACAGCAGATGCTTTAGTGAAGGTAATTGGAGATGCTGATCCAGCATTGACATTTAAAGAAACATTAGGGTCAATACTTGTAGGTGATTCGTATACAGGAACATTAGAAAGAGTAGCAGGAGAAACAGTAGGAAACTATGCAATAAATCAAGGAACAGTTACCGCAGGAAATAACTATACAATTACTTATGTTGGAGCTGATTTAGAAATTATTGAAAAGAAGAATGCTACAGCATTAAACTTTGAAGGACCAGCTAATGGAACTTATGATTACATTGAAGTAGCAGATGATTCAAGTTTAGACTTTACATCGGCATTTACATTTGAAACTTGGGTAAACTTTGATGAGATTACACGTTATAATAACGGATGGGATTGGCAATGTTTATTTGCAAAATCAAGATATAACGAATCTTATGGATTAATGTTATTAACTGAAGGATCAAAAATATTAAGATTTTACCATGCTGGATTTGGAACTGGACACACCGATTTTAATTGGACTTCTACATTAGCAGCAAAAAAATGGTATCATTTAGCTGTTACTTTTAACGGAACTAAAGCTACAATTTATGTAGATGGAGTTGAGGTAGCTTCACAAACTGATACGGCAAATAATTTAGTTCCTAATAACAATCCATTAATGATTGGTGCTAATAATACAGCAGGAGCTGATCCATATCCATTACAAGGTACATTAGATGAGGTTCGTTTTTGGAATGTAGCTAGAACAGCAACAGAAATTAACGATTACAAGTCAAATGAATTAGAAGGAAATGAAACTGGATTAGTTCTGTATTATGATATGAACCAAGGAAATGGTTTTGGAAATAATACAACTATTACACAAGTAACAGATAAATCTTCAGTAGGAAATAATGGTACATTAAACCAATTTGCCTTAACTGGAAGAACAAGTAACTTTGTTACTGATGTAACAAATGGAGTAACTCCAAAACAAGATCAGGTAATTACATTCAATGCAATTCCAACAAAAACTTATGGAGATGCCAACTTTAATTTAACAGCAACTTCAGATAAGGGATTAAATATTGTATATGCTAGTTCAAATAGTAGTGTTGCAACTGTAAGTGGAAATACAGTAACTATTGTAGGAGTTGGTACAACAACAATTACTGCAAGTCAGCAAGGAACTGCTCTTGTTAAGTCTGCTTCTGCTACACAAAATTTAACAGTAATTGCAGGTGCTAATAAATCAGTTTGGAATGGTAATACAAGTTCAATATGGACAATTGCTACTAACTGGAGCGATAATACGGTTCCAACTATTACAGGAGATGCAATTATACCAAATGTGACAACTACACCAGAGGTTGGAACTACAGTGCAGTTAAATGACTTAACTGTTGAGTCACTTGCTTCATTCGATATTAATGAAAATGGAAGTGTAATGGTTGACGGTAATTTAGATAATAGCGGAAACTTTACAATGACTTCTACAGAAACAAAAAGTAGTACGTTAATAGTAAAAGGAACTTCTAATGGACAAGTTACCTACGAAAGAGGAGGATTAAAAGCTAATGTTTGGAGTATCATTTCTGCACCAGTAGCAGGACAAAGTATTAAAGAGTTTGCAGAGAATGCAGCAAATGATATTAGAGTTAATACAAGTGTAACACCAAATAGATATGCTATTTCGTATTATGATGATAGCAAACCAGCTGGTTCTAAATGGGTATATTATACAACTGATGATTTAGCTACGAATACTTTAACCTTTGAAAAGGGTAGAAGTTATGCAGTGTCTAGAGCAACGAACGGTAGTGTAACTTTTACAGGAACAATAGAAACTACAGATGTAGCAAAATCAATTGTAGCTTCAGAATGGAATGCTATAGGAAACCCATATACAGCGTTTTTACCAATCAATGAAAATGCAGGAACTAACTTTATCAATAGTAACGTAAGTAAATTTAATCCTTCAAATGTTGGTGTATACGTTTGGGATAACGCGCAAGCTAAGTATGTAGGAAAATCATTAATAACAGGAGAAAGCTCATTAGCACCTGGACAAGGATTCTTTGTAAAAGCAGCAGCAGGCGTATCAAATGTTACTTTTAATCAATCACAAAGAAAAGTACAACCATTAACAGGTGGAAACTTTAGTAAAGGCGGAGTGGTAGTTCCAAGTATTCAATTGCTAGCAACATCAAAAGGTGTAACAATTGATACAAATATCAAATACTTCGAAAATGCAACTGAAGGTTTAGATCCAGGTTATGATTTAGGAAACTATGCAAGAGCTTCATTTGATGTATTTACAAGATTTGTTGAAAATGATAAAGGAGAAGACTTTACAATTCAATCTTTACCAGTAGAGAGTGTTGATAAAACAGTTCTTCCAATAGGTTTAAGTGCTACAGCTGGAGCTGA
>NZ_WAAU01000021.1 GCF_008806755.1 Tenacibaculum aiptasiae | reverse complement strand
TCCAATTCTTTTGTCAAATAGTAATTTCCTTTTACTGATTCATCTTTTTCTTTTACTAATAATTTTGATAAATGTTCAAACTCCCAATTCCGATTTTTAAATATTCTATTCGGGAGATTATCGAATTTAAGCATTCCAATTAGAAAATGATAAGATGAAATGTAATTCCAACCTAATTCAATTGCGGATTCTCTACTATACATTGATAGTTGTTCAAATTCCTTACTGTGCTTCATTTCTTAAAATATTATCATTAATGTAGGTCCAATAATTGTTTCAGAAAAGATTGATAGAGCGATTATAGACAGAAATATAATCCATGGCTTTATAATTAGTAGTTTCTTCAATTTTGTTTTTTACTATCGATAACAAATCAATTTTATTCTCTCTTCATTGGTATCAAGAGCAAACTGTCCTATACTTTCTATTAACTCTTGAATTCTTATTAAGTATTGTTCATTTGAAGGTTCATTTGTTACCGCTTTTGGAAAAATCAAATATTCAATTTCTTTAAAAGCCAACCAACCTCCAAGCGAATTGATTCCCTCAAATCCATTTTGCCAATAATCAAATCCGTAAGTTGTGCCTTCTTGAAGATAAAGTTCGCCTATCTTTTCATTTTGTACTTTCTTAAATTCAATTTTTTCAATCCAATTCGAATTGTCAACGAGTCTATCAATCAAACGAACCCATTTTGAGTTTGACATTAGATGCTCAGAGAAGCGAACTATTGATTTTTCAATTTCCCGTTCAAATTGCTCATCGTATCTTTTTGCTTTTTTTGTTCTCATTTTAATTGTAGGTAGCTTGTTTATATGTGGAATATTGTTTTTGGTATTTGTTTAATATGTTTGGCTAAGCGGAACTTTAGGTGTTTTGTGGTTATATATTGATGTATGCCGTTTTTTATTTATAATAATAATACCAGTTACTTTCATAATTTGTGTCAAAATTCTCTTTGCTATCCAGAAAAACCGAATAAAAATTTTTCTTAAAATATCCAAATTCGTCATACTTTTTCAATATATCAAAATATTGTTCATTCCATTTTTTATGTAATTCAGAATCCTGATATTTCTTTAGTTGCTCATCTGTATATAAAAAAATGGTAGCACTATTAAATCTTCTGTGAATCATCCATATTTCTGGATTATTTATTTCCGATTTCAATTTTTTGATTTCTTTATTGGGCAAGTTTTCGTTTGCTTCATCTTTTGCTATTGTTTCAAAGTCAGAGAAGTAAACAAATAGATTGTTTGAATTATAAGTTAGTCCAAGCAGTTTTTTAATCCAATTCGGCTTATTTTTCAATTCATAATTCGATGTTATTTCTTCAAATTTTTTCGCAATTTCATTTTGCTTGTTTTTGTCAAAATTATAAGTCCTATTGTCTATAAATTTCCCTTTGTCTTTTGCATATTCAAGACAAACTTGTAGTCGTGGATTAGATTTTTTATTATCAATAAAATCGAAGATTAAATTCAATGTTTTCACATTATATTTTTTGTCAATCCATTTCGCAAGTGGCTCAAATTCATCTTTTATACTTGAAATCCCTTGCTTTATTTTTTTGGTTGACTTATAATCCTTGTCAGAGGTAAATATCATTTTTTTTAGTGCGAAATATGTCATACAACGTCTTGTCTAAGAAACGTTGCATTAGTTTTTCTTTTGGTTTATAAATATACTTAAACATTTGGGGTGTCAGAATATTTTCTCGGTAGGAAAATCCGTAAGCAATGTTTTTTAGGTTTTATTGTGTTTAGTTTTACTAATCATATTTAGCTGCCTCAAACACCAATTAGTTTCTCTTTTAATTATATCGTCAATTTTTCTTTCATATTCAATTTCTGTTAGTTTAGTAGTATTATGTTGGTATTCAAGATTAAGCCTTATTGAAGTAATTAAAGTTAAATGTGCTTGTTTCGTTATTGTCGTTAAATCTGAATAGATTTCGCCTTTATCAATTTGATTACAAATATTTTTAAATTTATAAAAAACATGAGTGTAATCAGTAGAATCAAAAAGATCTTCTCCCTTTAATACTAAATCATTTGTTGGTTTTAATTTGGTCATATCTATATGATTGATAATTTTTCTAGCTTTAACTAAATATGAATATAAACTACTTGGCCAAGTAGGCTCAGGAGAATACCATAAAAGAGATCTTTCTAGGATTAGAGTTATAAAATTAAGTAGCGTAGTATTGTTACATTCCTCTATTTGGTAATCAATATTGTTTTTTAATTCTATCTTCTGGTAGGAAAACAAATCAACTAATTTTATATGAGATTCTATTAGTACGAGTTCGGAATTTTCAGAAAACCATTTTAAAACTTCGGATTTAGAGTCAAAAGATATGCAGAGATAAAATAATCTTTCAATATCATTTATGACTGCCCATGGGTAATTTAAGTTAATGTCAGGTATATAAATATTGATCCAGTCATATCGTTTTAATAATGTTTGTTTGTCTATATTTAAGTAAAACCAGTCAGAAACATTGTATTTTGTTATTAATTCTCCTACCATAAGGTTTTATTTAATTTATTTCAGATTATCTTTTAATTAAACAGAACTTGTTTATATATGGAACTTTGTTCCTGTTATTTGTTGAATGTGTCTGGTTGAGCAGAGCTTTAGGTGTTTTTATAGAATTTAAAATAGCAATTAAATTTTTTAAATATTCGAATATAGCTAAAAAAAGAATTTGCTTCTACTTTTAGAAGTAGGCTAGAACGAGTAGTTGCTTGTGAATGTTATGCGTTCGTTTTCTTTTCTAAATAATGTTTGTAGCTCTCAAAAGCTTCTTCGTCTGCTCCTTCTAAAAGATTCATTACAGCATAGGATATACAGTCTATCCAATCAGCCAAGAGTTCTACTTGTTTTTCGGTTATAAGATTGTTTCGTCTTAGCATTCCATCTTCCTCAACACCCCAGGCCTTACTAAAATGACAAATTCCCCAAAAGCTTGAAATTAATTCACGTTCAATATTTTCTTTATAAAAGCTGTTCTTTAAAACTTTTAAAATAGACATTAATTCATGAAAATTAGATTCAATTAATTCACCGTTGAAAGGTCTTAACATGCCTAAAAATCCATTTTCGCTTTTAGGATGAGAATAATTATCATGGGTAAAACTATGGTGTTTTAAAAGTTCTTTTGCTTCTTGTTCAGTCATTTTAATATTCTTTATCGAGTACTTTTTTTAAGTTAGTTTTTTGTCTATATCTTTTTTAAATTAGTCTTACGACAATTAATGAAATCAAAATTACCGTGAAGATTACAGATCCAATAATATTAAAAATTGAGATTTGACATTCAGTTTCTTTTCTTTTAGTCCAAATGTAAAATCCTATTCTGTCATTTCTTTAACGTGCTATACAAATTGCTATGCTTAGTTCTTTAACATCCCATAGGAATTTCAAATTCAATGATTTTTTCAGTAATCTGATTGTTTTTATCAGTCAAGATAACTTTTAGAAATATTCTACTCATTGAAACTCCGCTTGGATATTCATTTGTCTTTTTAATATTTTTTACCAAGTTAGCCCATCTTTGTCCACAAAACTTGTCCACAGCATTTTTAAGTTCACTAATCTTTACGGGAATAAATTTTTCCCAATCTTTACTTGAGTATTCAAAAGTTTTAAATGAATTTTTGATTTTATCATAGGGCAATTTTTTCCATTCAGAGTAGAAATGTTTCCATTCAGTTAGATCGCAATGAGGACCTTCGTCCATTATTGTTATAGTATTTTCGTGTCGTTGAAAAACTTCTACTTTCTTATATTTTTTCTGAATGATTTTAAAGAATTTGTTTTCGGGTGTACCAGATAAATCCAAACTCAATTTAGCGGTGTCTTTTTGAACTTTTGTTAAAGCAACTAAATCTCCCATAAGTTGAATGTTGTCTATTTCAACTATAAATCCATCAAACTTTATTTCTAAACGTTTTTTTAGAACTCTATCTATCAAAAATCCGCTAAAAACATAACCGTTTATCGGTTTTTCATCCGCAATTCCCTGAACTTTTAGCCATGAGCCATTTATTTTTTCTCCATTGTCAATAATCGAAAATTTAATACCGGTTTTTTCTTGAACTTCAATTTTCTCAGCATATTTGAATTTACCTAACCTTTTTGAGTTTTTATTAGGCTCTTCTCTGACTATTAAACCATTGTCAGCACTAACATATAGAATCTCTTGTCCATAAAAAGGACTGTATGTTAATATTAATAGTATAATTAAAATTATTTTCTTCATTTTCATTAATGTTAACTTGTTTAAATGTGGAGTTTTAGGTGTTTAAATAACTAAAAATAATTACTAGTTCTTTAAGCTTTAAACTCCATAATGTCAAGTTTCATTTCTTGACTCCAAAACTCCATTTTGTCTTTATAAATTCTTGTTATTGGATATCCGTCAATTTCTCTTTTCGATTTCCAAGTCAAATGAACAACTGCAATATTTCCATTTTCCAGTTCCAACACAATGTCATCATTATTAGTTTTTCTTGCTATTAATTCAATTTTCTTATCCTGTAATAAATGATTTTCAGGTAACTCAAGTTTGAGTTCATTCATTAGAGCTTCAATATTTTTTTCCTCCATTTCCATTGCATCACAATAGGGGGGAAGATAGTCCAATACAAAAATTGAGGTATTAAGTTCTTCTTCTAAATTTCCTTTCTCTAATAAATCAGCAATTGTTTTTTCAATACATTCTCTAGTTAGTTCTTTGACAAAAAGATCAGGTGGTGCTAGATAAAGTCCATTTGCATTTTCTCCGCTTTTTTCATCTTGTTTGATTGCAGTTTCAAGGAATTTATATGTCCAAACGTTAATCCCATATCTTCTTCCGTCTAATGTGTTAACTCCAATGTTTGCGAAATCATTTTCAACATCATCCCAAGGACTTGTCACTTCAAATTCAAGCCATAATTTGAAAGGAGTATTTCCGATTTCAATTATTTTATCACTCAATGGATTTGGTTCCATATTTAGGCTTTTAATATCCATTTATTTGTTGTTTGATTGACTAATAAACTTAACAATTTCCATAGCCTTTTGATATGTTATTCCATTCTTTTGGTCAATAGCTAATTGATGATTCTCTTCCGTAATTTCAATTTCAGGGATAACTCCAGCATCTTGTTCAATAGCAATTGACTTTATGTTAATCGTATTTTCGTAGGTTGGGATTTGATTTTGAATCCACCCAAAATATGGTCCGAAATCTTTTCTGTTTTCACTATTCCAACAATCCATTCTGATTTTAAAGTTTTCTTGACTTATAGAAGTCCAAATATCAAAATAAAGATCTTCTTTAAAATCTATTATTGGAATAGTTACTCGACCTCTATGAAAGAAATGGGTTTTGTCAATAACACACAAGCTCTTTTCCAATTCCACACGTTCTTTAATTTCATTGGGAGGAATAGCGTAGTAATAATCTGGGAGCTCAGAACCAAAACATAAGAGGATTCCGTTATATTCGGTTTCGCAGCGATTACATTTTATGGGTTCTTCTTTTTCTTTTGTAAATATTTTAAATAGTTTCATTAGCTGTCTATGTCTAGAGTTTAATGGTTTTGTGTGTGGTTAGTTGCAATTTTTATCAAATACACTCTGAAATTATTCACTTTATATCTTAGTTATCCTAATGTTTGTTTTGATATTATCGTCTTTTGTTAGGATTGAACTAAACATAGATTGAAAAGATTTTATTTGTTGGCCTTTAGCACTTTTAGTCTTCTCCAATAATGTTTTTAGAAGTTTTCTTTCACCAGAAAAATATAATATATAAAACGCAACTAGAAGCTTACTATTAATAATAGAAATTACATTATCATATTTGTAATAATCACTTTTTTTATCTTCAATATAAGAAGAAAAGAAGTCAAGAGAGAAGTTCATGTCAATTTCATCATCGTAATATTCAGTATAAATTTGTAGAGAAATATTTAGAATATCATTATCCAAAAACAATCCATTAGTTTCTAGATTTGAAGCGTCTTCTTTATATTGGAAAGTCTTATATAAACAACTGTATTCTAAATCAATTAAGTGGAATAATTCTTCTGTTTTTTTAGTTTTGTTTATCAAGCTAGTCAAGTTATCATAAGTCTTGCTTATTCCATCAAATTCTTTTCCTATGTAATATATTGAATCGTCTAGAGAAGAAAAGTTTGTGAAGAAATTACCACCTATTCCCTCAACTCCAATATTATCTAATTCACTCAATATACTAAAGCTTTGACAAGGAGCCCATCCTAATAAATCTGCTTTTACAATATCAAAAGCATATGGTAATTCGGGCATAAAATAATAGGGGCTATCATCTTTTGTTAGCTTTATACTATCTACTTGTTTTAGGGAGTATACGAATAATGATTTTAAGAGATTGCAGTTTGGAGTATACCCTTTAATATCTCTATATTGTTTGAAATGCTGAGGTAATTCTTCTTTAAAAAAAACAATAAAAGAATCAGCGTTTTTAGGATAGAGTTCTTTGATTATTTGCTCTATGTTTTTAGTCATTTCTAATTACTTTTAATTTATTTGAACTTTAAGTTTTGACTCAATTTGATTATCGATGAGTAATTCTATCTCAAAATCATTTTCTATTTTCATATAGGCGAAATTGGTTTGTCCGTATTCACAAATCCGTTTTACTATCTTCCCAATAATGAGAAGTAGTGCTTTTTGAATTTCTTTTTGATAAGAGAAAAAATCAGGAAATATTAACTCAACGTTCCATAGAGTAGTTTCTTTTACTCTAGCATTAGGTTTGTATTTAATATTTTCAGGTCTTCTGCGCTTAGAATTAAATAGAACTGATGCTTCGAAATCCTTAAATTTAGGACGTGCTTCAATTTTAATCTTTTCAATAGGCTCTGGCACCTTTAAGAATAGAATTCCACCACCAAATGTATTAAGTATGGTAAATCTTCCTTTTGCTAAAAATTGATTAAAGTCCGCCTTTAAATTTTCTTTTTGAATAGGTTCAAGGTTAGAAGCAATAAGTTTGAATTCTCTATCCAAGTCGTAACTGAAGTTATTACCTGTAGTGAATTCTACCTTTTCAATATTTTCTAAAAGTTTTTTCATTTTAATTGGGAGCAATTTGTTTATATAAGGAGTATTGTTCCTATTGTTTACCTAATGTGTTCGGTTATGCAGAACTTTGGGTTAGTAAAATAGCAATGAAATTTTTTAAGTATTCGAATATAGCTAAAAAAAAGAATTTGGCTGTAGATACGGATAGCCGAATACAATGATAAGCTTTGTTGAAGTTGTTTTTTTGGGGTGTTTTGTTGATGTTTGAGCTATGATTTTGCTATGGAGTCATTCGAAGGATTATTCAGCCAAAATTCAGTTATAAATTAAACTTTTCTATAATTCTTTGCCACAATGAATTATAGACATTGTTAGTTGCTGATTTTTTTTCTAATTCTTTGTAATTCAGTGATGTTTTTACATCAGTTATTAGTAGTGAAATGTTAAAGTTTAATTTATTCCGTTTTACTTTTGATTTTACAAGACCAAGTTTTTCAACTATCGTTTCCGTAAAAAATAGTTGTTGGTCGGTTTCAGATAATTTAAAGAAATTATCTCTGTCAAGAATTATAGGTACTGCAATTGATTTTTCTTTTGGTTTATAATTTTCTATACCTCTCAAGTTTTTTCTCAAATAGGGGATTGGTTTTACGTAAACCTTAAATAAAATTATTTCCAATCCATGTCCGTAATTATTCCATTTCAAATGAGCGAGTTTATTTTTCAGTCCGTTGTCGCCCCATAAGTAATTCTTGACTAACTCTTTGTCATTATCGCCAATGTCAAAACTCGCAAAAAATCCAATTATATTTTCGTCAATTTTTTTGTCATCTTTCATTATTATGAACTACAATTTATGTGTGTATTTACTTAGTGTGTTTGGTTAAGCGGAGTTTTAGGGTGTTTTTATACAACTTAAAATAGCAATGAAATTTTTTAAGTATTCGAATATAGCTAAAAAAAAGGTAAGCTTAGTTGAGGTTATTTTTTTAATAGTTATTTATAGTGTTCGTCCACGACTGGTCAGTCGAAAAATCAAGTTGTCCGTTAAATGTAAAGTCGTAAATATCAGATTCAACTATCCAAATATTTTTGTCTTTCCGTATAAATGTTATTTTTTCGCCTTTATCTAATGGAGTTATTCCATAGTCAGGAGAAAAAGCAATTAATTGTCGAAACAACCGAGAATGAGAAGGGGTTTCTGCTGTTATTGAATTATCTAAAGTATCGAGTTCAATGAGCAGAGATTTAGTACTGTATAAGTCTGTTAGTTCCTTTCCTTGTTTGAATACTGGGTTTTTCTCAGTTGTAACGATAAGTACTTGATTGTACCCGTCTGTTATTTTATATTCATTTTCAATAGAATCAATTTTAATAGTTGAATTGTTGTATGTCTTAAATGTTGTGCTGATTTCCCAATGGTCAACATAGTCGCTAATATTCAAGGCGTTTTGTTGTCTACAACTTGATAAAACAAGTGTAAAGAAAGCTGCTATTAATAATAGGTTTTTCATAGTTTTTTTAATGTCCCCCCAACGTTTTGACTAAGCGGCGTTTTGATGTAGTTTAGGAGGTGTTGTGTACTGTTTTTATTTCATTTGATTTAATCGTTTTGAAATATAATCATGAATTTCAATTTTATCTTCCGAATAAGGATAAAAAACAGCAATTTCTTTATCAAATAGCTTAAAAAAATTCATTTTAAGCTTTATACCATCTATAATGATAGAGTCTTTTTTGAGTTTAGATATACTATTTAAAATTTCACCTTTAATATTTACATTAGGATATTCCTTTTCTAAACTATTTACTATATCAAATAAAAAATCATTGTTATAAGGCATAAACATTACTTTGGAAGCATATGAATTTGCTAGACTATCCAGTCCCATTTTTTTAAGAATCCTAAACCTGTTTTTTTCGAATATTATGATATCTCTATAAGCATGGTTTCCACATGTATATTTTTTATTATGTTTTCTTTTTTCTGCTAAAGATAAATCTAACTTTACCAATGCTTCTTTATAGTTTTTAGATTCGAATTCTATTTTAGATAGATATTCCAAAGACTTAACTCGTATTTCCCAATTCCTTTGAGAGTATAAAATATTTGGATAGTATAAATCTTCTGAAAAGTCTGATTCGCAAAAAGTTAAATCTTTAAGAGTTAGTTCTTTTTTTAAAAGTATCTCTTCAAATAGAGTTTTTGCTAATTCCTTTTTATTGAGGTTATAATAAATTGATGCTAAAGCAAAATCTACACGAATATTTACCTCATCGTTTAAATTACCTTTTAATTCTTTAAGTTGCTTTATTGTACTTGTTGTATCCTTTTTTATGTAAAATTGTTTTGATATTTCTCTGGATATATCACACACTTTTTGAGAAAATATAATTTGTGAAAAACCAAGGGTTAATATGATTATAATTTTTTTCATAATAGTGTACAACTTGTTTATATACGTAATATTGTTCCTGTTGTTACCTAATATGTCTAGGTAAGCTTAGTTGAGGTTTTTATTTTTCAAAAATATTTTGCATAAGTGTTTAATATTTCTTCAATTGAATTCATTGAACTAATCTCCTTTTTCAAATTATCTTTATCTCCTTTGATTCTTATCGCATTTCTTTCAATTCCAGAAATCATTAATCCTTTTATTTCTTCAATGTCCATAGTTCGTTCAACTTCATCTGGAAAAACTCCGGATTGAAATTCAGTTGGTATTATAAATAGAGTATGTCCATTCTTCTTTTCGAACTTAGCTATGAAAACTTTACCAGTACTATCTACAATTCGATCATTTTTATTTCCTTCCCATCCCCAGAAGTCAATGTCTACAATTACTTCTTCAATAGTCCTTTTTATAATCGGGTCATCAGGAATATTTGGGTCATGGTGGAAAATTGGATATTTTAATTTAACTCCTTTTTCCGTCTTTTCCCATGCTTCCTCTAGTTTTCTAAATGGATTAGATTTTATCATTTATTCAATTGTTTACAACTTGTTTATATGCGAAATGTTGTTTTTGTTATTTGTTTAATATGTTTGGCTAAGAAGAGCTTTGGGGGTATAGAATTTAAAGTAGCAATTAAATTTTTTAAGTATTCGAATATAGCTAAAAAAGAATTTGGTTATAGGTACTGGTGATTAAACAGCGAAACAAGCTTGGTTGAATAGACATTGTTGCTCAATATTTTTATTCTTTTTCTAATTCAATAATTAATTCATTTTGTTCAATATTTTTTTTGACTGTGAATTGCTTTGTTTTATATCCATCTTTCCATAATTTTATTTTTGGTTCAACATTTGGACATAATCCTTAATTATCTGAGCTCATAACAAATAGTCCAATTGAATCTGTTGAGAAAATTCGATTAACTTCTTCTGAAGAAACGGTAGAATTTATAATTTCTGTACTTCTCACGTTTAAGAATTCTAATTTTACTTTTTCAATCGGTTCTTTTGTGTCTGAGTCAATTACTTTTCCATCAATGGTTAACCAACAATCACAAGAAGTCAATACAAAAGAAATCAAAATTCCGATAAATAGTTTTTTATATTTCATTTAGTTATCATTATTCCAATATATAAGAGGAGTTTATTGGTTAGAGAATATTATTTCTTCATTATTCATATCATGTTGTCCAATTAAAAACACAAATTTGTCTTCAAAATTAATTTTTTCAAAAAACTTATCATTATATAGTTCTGTTAGAACTTCATGAATTGCTAAGTATCCTCTAGTAAAATATATTGAAATGAAATCATCATACCCATCAATTTCATTACAGAACACCTCAGTGTTAAATAAATTAGAATATTTAGTTTCATAATCACTCAACTTTTCTAATTGATCTAAAAAAGATAAGGTCAAGCTCATAGGACCAATGGTTTCATGAAAAACATTAGTATATTCGGTAGATAAATCTCCGTCTTCCTCTTTTAAAGTTACTCCATAAGTATTAGCCAATGAGCCAGAAGTAAAATGATTATTGTGTTCTATTAAATATCCATTTATTTTTGGCTGTTCATTATTTTTATATCTTTCAAGTGATAATTCTAATCCATTAATAAATTCTGCTTTTAAGTCTTTTTTAAATTTATCAAAGTCAAAATTATTTAAGTGATTCAATAATTCATTGAAAAGAAAAAAAGGATTTTCAATTTCTTTAAAATCGTCTAAGCTACATTCTATTTTTTCTTCAAGAATTTCTTTTATCAGTTTATTAGTCATTATTAAGATAGATTAATTAGTTGCAATTTGTTTATTCAATTTATTTGACTAGGTGTTTTTACATAGCTTTTTTTAGTATTCCTTCGTTTATTATTTCAGTTTTTTCATAAAAGGGATTATAATAATCAGACTTCCATTCTCCGTTTCTAAAAATATAGGAAGAGTATTTATATTCCAATTCACGTTTAACTTTTTTTCCTCTTTTGTTAAATAACCAGCCAATTTCAAAAATCAGATTATCTCCTTCGTTTGGCTGGTATTCGAAATCGAAACAATTTTGTTTGTTTAGTTCATGTAGTATGAGGCTTTCAGTTAATTCATTAGTCAGGTTTTGAGAAGGAGTAATCATTAAACCGTCCATTCCGTTCCATTCTGTACCTAAAAATCGGTTTAACCTCCACTTGATAACTTTCAAGAATTCTTTTTTGTCTAAACGTTTTATTTCGTCAGAATATAGTTCCTGAATTTTGTTTTTATTCATATCAGAACAAGCACATAGTTCTAGTTTTTCTGTTCGGTCACACATAGTTTTTCAAATGGTTTACCTATTCACAAAATTTTCGATTTTGAATTGGCCTTTATTTTATGGTTATACTTTCATTTTATCACTTAGATTACTATTATTTACGCACATTATTGGCAATAGTTTTTATATCTGAATCAGTTACAAATTCAATATATTCTAATACTCCTGAATTGTCTATTTCTCTAAGTTTATTAATTTCATTTAACCACTCATTAGATTTATCTTTATTATACAAATGGATATTTCTTAAAAAAGCCAAAGGAGACTCTTTTGCTAATTTTGAAATTTCTTCAATTGAATTATCATAATCATACTTGGTTAGGAAGTTCAGTATGCAATTTTTTTGATCTACTTGTTGAGTGTTTTTGTACTTTTCTTTAAGTTTCTTTATAGAATTATTGGATAATGCTTTAAAGCTTCTTAATTCACCTAATCTTCTAAATTTCCAATAATCATCAGAAATATCTGAAATAAATTGATTTACAACGTATTCTTCTGTAAGTTCACTTATATTAGAATCCATACGCATAATACTTTCTCCCGATATAATTGTATCAAGCCAATTCTCATACCAATCTAAAAAATTAATTTCTTCTGAAAAATGAGGGCAATATTCTATTTCGTCATAAGTATGAACAATTCGATCTTTATTTTTTCCTTTTAAGATAATACCTAAATAGCCAGAGCATCCAGAGAAGCCTATATTTAATATTCCAGAATAGGCTTTTGCTATTTCTTTATCATAATCTTCATTTGAAATATTATTATCCATTTTATCATAGATTTTATTCCATTCATCTTGTGTAGTACTTTCGTTAAAAAAAGGCTCTTTTTCAAGATATTTTAGAGAAGGTTCTACAATAAAATGATAAGGATGACCTAATTTAAAAATCCCATAATCAGGACCTGCTCCTGAATTACCTACAACAGAGTTTTTATTCTCTAATCCACCATTCCCAATTTCAGTTAAGAATGTTCTATAGTTATTAGGAAGAGTTATATTATATTTTTTTTCGAAATTATTTACTTCTTGCATATTCAAGGGTGAATTCAAGATATACTTATGTGAAGAAGCTCCAAATACTTCAAGAAAAGAGTCTGTATTTTTAGCTAGTCGCAACTTTATTTTAATTCTTTCTATTTGATTGAGTGTTTTCATTTCAAATTACCGAAAACTTATTTATATGCGTAATATTGCCCTTGTTGTTTGTCTAAAATGTCTAGCTAAGCGGAACTTTGGGGTAATAAAATAGCAATTAAATTTTTTAAGCATTCGAATATAGCTAAAAAAAAGAATTATACTAGTAATGAATTATGTAAGTATTTGCTTATAGTTTTTATTCTATTAATGCTTTTTTTAGAATGTCTTTATTTTCATAATTTCCATTTTCTACGATTCGATAGACTTTTTCTTTAAACAATTCTAATTCCGAATTTGCTCTCTTTAACTCGTTTATAAATTCCGTTTCGTTAAATGTTAATTTTGTTTTTATTTCTTTGTCTTTAGGTGTATAGTCATAATATTCAGATAATTCAATTTTATCCCCTTTATTACGATAAAAAACTGACGGATGCCCAATCCATATTTCTTTCCATTCTTTAGATTTTTCAGTAATAATTTTTTCCCAGTTCAGATAATCGTTTAATTCACTACAGCATTGGTGTTCAATTATTAGATTATCTTTTTCAATTCGTAATCCGCCATCTAATGGAATAATTTGATCATAATAATCTTGCGGTTTTATTTCCTCAATATGAGAGTTAATAGTTGCTATTATCAAATCATCAGTTAACTTAGATAAAATTAGTTCATTATTATACTCATCAACTTTAATTAATGCATTAATTTCAGCCGCTTTTTTATAAAGTTCCGTGTAACTCCATTCTTCTTGAATTGGTTGTGAATATAATAAGTACTCGATTTTTTTCAAATTGTGGGTGTTGGTTTTAGTAACGAGTTGTTGCAAAGTAATTACTTATAGTCATTGTTGCACCTCGTTTTTATTCAAATATTTTATTCAATTCTTCAATTCCAGAGTGTTGAGCTATTTTCCTGCTAATGGTCCAAATCTCATTTTCCCATATTTTCCAACTTTCCGAATTAGGATTATTCAGAATCATTTTTATTTCAGTGTTTGGAGCAAATATTAAATATTCATATCCAACTCCATCTAAGGTGATTCCAGGATTTGCATCAAACATTTCGTAAGATGTGAGGTTTCTAATCTTATCCTCGAATTCGTTAGTTTTAGTAATCATGTGGAATTCATTAATCTCTCCTTGGTTGTCTATTGTGAAAAGCCCTTGAATTAATTTTTCGGGATTTTTAAATTCTCTAAATACAGTTTTATCGAATTTTATAGAAAATAACCAACACCATCCATTAAATGACTGTGCGATATTAATTAACCAACTGTATTCAATATGCATTTCATTGGTTCTCCAATTTCGTTCGTCTCGGATTGTGATATTTCCAGCTCTTAAATTTGGAATTCCTAATTTAGAACATAAACTAGCAATTACTTTTTGATGAAGCTTTAGCTTGTTCAATTCATTTTCTCTTATGGTTTCTGTTCTGTTCGTCATTTTTTAATGAGGTACCATTTGTTTATTTAATATGTTTTTTCATTCAGAGCGTCAATAATTATTTTATGATCTTCTTCATCGTGTAATCCTGAAACTGTAATAACTGCGATCATTCCAGCATTTTTAACGAAAATAGGAATAGATCCTCCTTTGGCTAAATATAGCTTTGGGTCAAGTGCAAATGTTTCAGGTAAAGTCATATTTCCATTTTTAAAGTCGTGTTTTACACTTAATGAACTTTCTTCAAAGTGTTTTGCCACATTTGCCTTCCTTTTCAACCAGTTATGTTTATCTGCAGGTAAATTATCATCTACAAATAAGAAAATTGTGTGGTTCAATCTCTCAATCTGTACAGCAATATTTTGATTTCTTTTTTGGGCTAAATTTACTATTGCCAATCCCATTTCAAGTCCAATTTTATTATCGAATTTTTCCAGTTCTATTTTTCTAAGTGTTTTTTCTTTCATTTCTTTTTTTTGATTGGTTAATCTGTTTTGAGATTTAATTTATTCCTACAAATAGAATTGTCAATAAGATGAAATTCTTCATTTTAGTTGCTTTTTTTATTGCGAACAATTTGTTTGTAAATGGAACATTATTCTTTATTTAATGAGACTGATAAATCGAGGTTTTAGATGTTTTTATTATTAGTAATCATGCATTTCTAATTCATCAAAGTTTTTTATTTCAGATAGTTTGATTAGATTTTCTATTTCAATTTTACTCCAAGTTTCTTTAAAATTTTCTTCACCGTCATTATCACTTTTATTCATATTCTTTTTGATTAGTTTTTTTCTTGTCAAAAAGTTAATACTTGTCTCTTTAATTGTAATTGGTCCACGATTACTACTTGAATCATATCCAATTAATTCTAAATTTGAGTTCTGAAACCTAAAAGTATATTTCCAATATCCATATCTGCCATGACCATAGTGTATGTATAATTTGTTGTTTTTTATTTCAATCCATAATTCAGGAGGGAAATAAACTCCACCGTCTTCATTTTCGGATGAAAAACAGTTGAGATTTTTATCAGTAAGTTGATAGCCTTTCTTCTTTTTAAACAGTACTATAATTCCACGTCTGTTTCTATCAACTTTTTTGTTAAATCGATTTGTAACGATATTTGCTGTACCCGTTTTTTTGATTATTAAAACACAATCTTTTATTCCATCTTTATTTAAATCTCCAAAATATTTTTCAAATAGAGTGTATCCTTCAGGAATAAAGTTAGTAAGAGCGTTGTTTTGTGCTTTACAGTTAAAGATAATCAATAACAGAAAACCTAATATTTGAAGTGTTTTTTTCATATTGTGAGCAATTTTTTACGCGTAAAACTTTAGGTGTTTTTTACAGTTAAAAATAGCAATTAAATTTTTTAAGCATTCGAATATAGCTAAAAAAGAATTTGGTTATAGATAGAGCGAACTAAATAATAAAGGGAGCTTGGTTGAGATTGTTTTTTGGGGAATAACGAGGTAGTATAAGAATAATTAAGCTAGAGATAGGTAATTATTTTTACACTTTGTTAGCAATTGGGCTTATTTTTTCAATACAATATTCATTCGAATCAAGTCCGAATAATTCATTTTTTTTGAGGTTAGGATGATTTTTAATTAGTTCCATTAAGTTTTCAAATGTTTCTTCTTGGGTTCTAATTTCACCAAGTTCGAAAAACCATTCTGAAAAATATATCAATTCAGAAATTCCATATTCAAACGCAATTTTCCGAAACACATTTCTAATTCCGTTAGTCAAATCAAGGTTTTGTTTATCTGTGAACCGAAACCAAGAACTAAACAAATCAAATGAGCCAGAAAACTCTATAAAGTTAGGATTGTCGAAATAGATTTTTAAGTTTTGGTCAAGTATTGGTAATTTATAGAATTCAATTCCTTTAGATTGAGTTAAATTCCATTCTGTTTTCTTTAGTCCAATATCTAGTTTTTGTTTTATAAAATCAAAGTCTAATTCTGTTTTATTTAGAATTTCGAAAACCTTTTTTTTTTCGTTCTCGATTGAGTCCATTTTTCGTAATCCTATTATTTGAATCCAAACTGCCATTCTGTTTTGTCGATCTTTTTGTTAACGTTTTGTCTAAGCTGCGTAAGGTGTTGTTGTGTCCTTTTTTATGTAAAATTGTTTTGATATTCCTCTGTATACATCACATGTTTTTTAAGAAAATATAATTTATGAAAAATCAAGGGGTAATATGATTATAATTTTTTATAATACTGTACAACTTGCTTAGCTGTGTAATATTGTTCTTATTATTTATCTAATATATTTGGCTAATAGGAGGTTATATGTTGTTGGTAGTCGTTGTTTAATCACCATGAAAATGGAGCCCGTTAATAAGTGGTTTTCCAAAAGTTATTTCTTTAAAATTAAACCAGCCAATTAAACCAAATTCAGTTTTAATTAATACTTTTTCTAGATCATTATACTTTCCGCTTGTTTGACCAAGTAACACTTCTATTTCGTAGCCTTTGGGTAAGTAAGCAACTTTTTCAAGGAATTTATCTGTTTTGTAGATTTTGATTGGATAGTTGAGTTTTCCTTCAACTCCAATATGGTAAAAAGGTTGATTTACTTCTTGGTAACTATTATGAATAAATTGAAACTTCCTTTTTTTGTCAAAGTACGAATTGGCATTTCCTTCTATATAAATTGTGTTTCCTTTAAAATGTAAAGTTGTACCAGATTCTTCTAAGATTATTTTTCCATTATATACAGCTATAAATGCAGGGTCATCACTCGGTGCCTCGGTATAATAAAATTCAATTTTAATATTATCATTAACATTCCAATATCCAATTAAAGTAGTTGGGAGATCATATTTATAACAATCTATAGAATCGTTACAAAACTTGTTAATCAGTTTAAATTTGGAATTTTTTTTAAAACCAAATTTTCCATTTAGATAGCTTGAATTAATATTAATGTATTCCAAGTCAGAAAAACTAAATTGAGCAAAAGTTGAATTTGTTATTAACAGCATTAAAATTATTAGTCGTTTCATAATTATTTACAACTTGTTTATATATTTTGTTAAGTGAGGCTTTGTTAATGAAATAGCAATTAAATCTTTTAAGCATTCGAATATAGCTAAAAAAGAATTTGGTTATAGGTACGGATGGCCGAATAAAATGATAAGCTTGGTTGAGGTTGTTTTTTATAGTTTTCCATTGTCTGATATTGAAAATCTATATTTTTCCCCATTTTTATATCCACAAATTTCGGATAATATAGTTTTAGTTATACTATAAGCTTTATTAGTGTCTTCTTCACAATAAAAAGCAAAACAGTCAATTGTTTGTCCATTTTTATAATGTACATATTTACTGGAGTTAAATAGAATATTCATTTTTTCTAAAAGTTCTGAATTTGTATTTGTCATAGAGTCAAAAACCCAATGAACAACAAACCCAAATTCTTTCTGATTTTTAGTTAACTTTTGATTTATCATTGCTGGATGAATTATTTGTATTTCAACCCAATTACTATGATTAATATCAATTTGAAACAAATGATTTTTCTCTTTAAATGAATCAATAGTCTTTTTTAAGATATTATTCAATTCAGATATATTAAGTTTTTCTACGTTCCTATTTGTCTTTTCATATAGTTTTTTTGAAAAATGATTAAATATTTTTCTTTTTAAACCTTTTTCAGGAGGTATAAGAAAAGCTTCTCCTTCAATTATAGTTTTTTTCGAAAGTAGTTGTAGAATTATTTCGTTCATTTTTAAATTACATTTTAAGGTCTTGTATAACCGTCAGTTGTGGTTATGCACTGTTGCCATTACGGGTTATTTTCGTTATTGGAATTAGTTCAAGTTTTTCTTTTTTAGCGATATGAGTCAATTCTATTAATATCTTTTCTAATTCCTGGATAGACTTTAAATTTTCCTTTCTAGTGTCGATATTTTTAGTAAATGCATATCTACTAAAGTTAATATTGAAATAGGCATATTCTTTGGCTTTTTGTAAATATTCATTATTGTTCAAGTGGTTGGTTAATCCATAAATGCTAAATTCTACTATTTTAGGTGTTCTAACATAAATATCAAAAATAATTTGATAACCATTTATTTCTCCTAACAGAACATAATCTTTGAGGCTGTTGTGATTAGCTTTAATTGCTCTTTGCGTAAATCCGATTTTATCTAAATCAGAGTATGGTTTTTTAGAAAGAATCCGTTTTTTATGTTTCCTTTTGAGAAACCAATCTGAAATCCAAGCAGACAAAACGAATGAAGGTGCGAAAATTAAAGTTATGGAATAAATTATCAAAATCCATTTTATTGAAACTTCTGAGAAAAAGAAAAATAAATAAGTAGAAAATCCAAAAGTCAGGATCCCACTTATCCATAAATATCCTTTAATCAGAAATCTTTTATTTAATTCTAGTAGTTCGTTCATTCAGCTTGTTGGTAACTTTTTTATATGCGGAACTTTAGGTGTTATGGTTTAGCTTAAAATAGCAATTAAATTTTTAAGCATCCGAATATAGCTAAAAAAAAGAATTTGATTATAGATAGAGCGAACTAAACAACAAAGTAAGTTTGAGGTTACTTGGTTGTTTAGTTAACGGTATTATTTAAGATTGGTAGCGGGTTCTCGACACTAAATTTTTAGTTTGCAACTAGCTTTTCCCGATTTTTTATATGTTTTTTTCATTCCGAAAAGTAATCTTATAGCGTTAAATGGGTAAATGAAAAAGCGATAGATAAATACTATTGTTATAAACGAACTAACTAAAAGGATGAGAAGTTTGGAAAGGATATTTAAATCAAACTTAACTATATAGTATGCAAAAACTACAATAACAGTTTGGTGTAAAATATAAAATGGGTATATAGCTTCATTCATTTGTTTAAGATATACACTTGGTTTGTTAAAGTAAACTTGTCCGTACCCCAGTATGGTTATAACAAAACTCCAACCTAATATACAGCATAGCCCATACCAAATATCCCAACGAACGGAAATGCTTAAATAAGGTTTTACAAGATTATTTGGAATGAAATAGTAGCTATAGAATAAAAGTGAGGAGATTAAAAGAATGATTATGTGAAAATGTCTAGATCTTTTTAAGTTGTCCCAAAAGATTTGTGAAGACGCAAATAAAATACCAACAATAAAAAAATAGGTATAATAAAATGTTTCTGAAAAATTTGTTAGAGATGATGCCCCGGTTGGATAGTACCTTTTAAGTATTATTGTTCCTAACATTAAAGGTAATCCTCCTAATAAAAGTCCAATTTTGTATGAGGATATTTTCTCAAGCCAATTTCTAAGAGTCATAGATTTTTTAGATTTAAGAAAAAGTATTAAAGGTATTGCAATTACAGAAATTACATAAAGGTTTTCTATAAACCAGAGATGATTTATTTCAAAACGTCCTTGTGTGTAAATCTGCCAATAAGAATTAAATTCATTAATATATTGATAATACGTTTGTGGAGGTACGATAAAAATTACGCCAAAAAAAAGTGGAATTAGAAGTCTGCCTGTACGCTCTTTAAAGAATTGTTTCCAAGTTCGTTTTGAGAATGCGAGAACAGTTCCTGTACCTGATATCAAAAAAAGCAAGGGAAGTCTAAATTGCTCAAAATAAACCATAATATCATCCATTAGTTTGCTGGATTGAGCATTCATAATATGAAATCCGTCTCCATTAAACGGCATTCCTATATGGTGAAAATAAACGGCCAAAATAGCAATAACTCTTAACCAATCTAAATCGTATCTTCTGTTTGTAGTATCCATTAATTTTGTTTTTTGTGGCAATAATAAAAACAAAATCAGCTTGGTTTTTAGCTAAGTGATGAATAGCAATTAATAGTGATGAAATACAAACTTAATTATTTTTTAGATTTATATAGGTCTGGTTAAACTCTTCAATTTTTGAACGAGAAACAGGGATTGTTCTATTGGAATAGTTTTTTAAATGAAGTGCATATCCTTGAGCATTTCCAGAAACAGATTCAATAACGTTAAGATTTACGACATATGAACGATGTGTTTTAAAAATGAACGGATAAGAATTTAATTGGTTCAAAAACTCTTTAAGAGTTAGACGTTTCATTTTTTTTTCATTATCAGTTGAAGAATCATAATATATTTCTAGATAATTTCCATCCACTTTTGCATAAAGGAATGTTCGAATATTTAATTCAAAATTTTCTTCTTTTATAGGAGTAGTAATTTGAACAACGTCATCAGTTATATTATTGTATTGTTGATTAATGGGAAGTTTTTTTAAATCATCCGAGCGTTTGTTAATTAAACGTTGCAGATTTAAAGGTAGAATAATTAGTAGTAATAAAATACCAACTAAAAAGGTGTTTCTTATTTCTTCCCATAAATATCTAAAAGACCAGTTATCAGGATTTGTATAAATAAAATCTCGAATTAAGAAGCTTGCAATACCAATAAGAAATAAAATTATTGCTAAATGTAGAAACTCCTTGCCTAGAGTCCAATTTTCAGTGTTTTTTACCGTCTTCTTGAGTAAGAAAAAATAGATAAAAGCAACTGGTATTGGCATAACGGAATGCAATGTTATAATCCATAAGTAATCCATTTTATGTTCTTCAACATTTACAACAAAGGGATCAAATAAATACGTAAAAAGAAAGCTAGCGATTGCGATAAAGCAAAGCAAGAGTAATACTTTTTTTAATTCTTCATAGTAAAATGGATAAGGTTGTTTTATATAGGTGTCAACTCGCATTAGTTTTATATGTTATTGTGGTGTAGTTTTTATTTTTTTTTAATGAGACATAACTTGTTTAGATACTGTGCTAATTGTAGTTTTTTTATTCCACTTTATTCGTAACCATTTTGTTGTTTCCGATAAAAAAAGCCAAGCTATTTGTATTATGGTTTTTGTCCAAGTAAAATTTTATTTGAGCATCAATATTATTTGCTTTAAAGGTGCTTTTTTTCAAACTCTAAATTCGTAAATATAACTTGAGGATAAATAAGAGTCACTTTTATCTTTAACAATTTGAATTATTAATTCAGAACTTTTTTTAACCTAAAACAATATTTTTTTTCATTTTAGCTTTAGATTTTGTCTTAGAGCTGAAGACCAGAATAATGAGTGATAATATGAGTAATTTCGTTTTTTTCAAATATTGAGTGTTTATTAACAGTTTGTCTTTGAAAATGTAATGTGTGAAAATGTATAAGTATTTAGTTAAAGCTTGTTAGTTGTGTTTTGTGAACCGTGTTGTAAAACGTTATTTTAATTCTTTTTTGGAAACATAATGTTCAATTCATCAAGTGAACAAGATTTATTTCCAACATTCTTACCAACAGCAAAATTTTCAAATTTTAATTCTTTACTATCGATAAGTTTCTGTAAATAATCGGTCTCAAAACCTAATTGTTGCAATTTGTCTTTCCCTTTTTTAACATCACTTATTTTATCTAAAAAATAGTAAGCATATATCTGAACTCTAATCAGCCTTTCAGTCTCGTAAATGTTTTTACTTTCTGGTATTATTGATTCAGAAAACTCAATTGCTTTTTCAAAATCTCCATTAAATAATAATGTTGAAGCAATATCTGCTTTTAGGATAAAAGAATCAGGGTAATTATCTAAAAGTTTTTTTTCTACGTTTAAAGCGCTCTCAAAGTCTCCCATAAACATTAGCCCTTGTGATTTTAAATAGAGGGCTTTATAATTTAGAGAATCTCTTTTTAAGCACTCATCAAGAAGATTCATTATTTCAAAAAGATTTGGATTGGAAATAGTTTTTGAATGGGCTAGTCGAAAATATAATTCTGCGTTGTTTGGATTTTTACGTATTAAAGTTTTTAGTAGCTTATTAGCATCTTGAAAGTTGTTTAATTTTTGATAATTAGTTACTTTTTTTAGTTGAAAACTTACATCAATATTTTGATATTTATTTTCATTTTTCCTCTTACAGGAAAATAGTAAAAAAGCCAGAATTATAAGTGTTATTTGTTTTGTCATTCGTTTTCTTAAAATGTTTTACAACTTGTTTATATGTGGGGGTTAGGTTCGTTTTTCGTTTTGTTATATAAATTCATTAGCAGTAATTCCGCACTTTTTGTTGCATTCAATTTTCCACTTTGAAATTCAGAAATAATTGCAAATTTTGGCAAAATTTCTAAATCATCTGAAGGTTTTAGTAATGAATCAATTTTTATTTTGGTATTTAATTTCTTTACTGTGTTTAGTTTATTTCTTAAATCGGTTTTTGTGTACTCGAATCTTTTGACTATTTTTTTCTTATTCGAATCATTTTTTTCAATAGATTTGAGTTTAATAATTAACGAATCAACAATTCTATTGTGTTTAATTACAGAGTGATAAATCAATGCGGAGTTTTCTCCTTCATATTTATTTATTCGTCTAGAGTTAATTTCGTTAAATAGTTTTTTAATTTTCTTTTCTTCAACTTGATTCAAGCTATCTAATTTAACTCCCATTATCGAAAATGAGTTTTCAACTTTTTTTGTTAGCTGATTACAAGAAATCAATGCCAGAGTTAATAATGTCAGTAATATATTTTTCATAATTAAGTATAACTTGTTTATAAGGGAATATGGTTCCTATTATTTAGCTAATATGCATAGCTATACGGAATTTTAGGTGTTTTTATGTGACTTAATAGCAATTAAATTTTAAATATTTGAATATAGCAAAAAAAGAATTTAGTTCTACTACTGAAGTATATTAGATTGAATAATTAAATAAATGCTATTGTAGTGTGCTTTAATATCCAATATTAAAAATTCTAAATATTATAAATAATGCAATGCCTATGTAAAAAACTACTGACCTCAATTTATCTGAAATGTTTAATCCTTTTAATATGCCTAATAAGCCAAAGAACATGAACAATACGTTTATTCGATTTGAGTACTTTTTTCTATTAGAGTTATAGTCTTTAGTTTTTAGCAATGAATGATTTTTTAATTTAATACTGTATATATTAATATCATTATTTAAATCAAGTTTGTTTAGATCAGACTTACTAATTTTTATTTCTATAAATTGTCCTTCTTTTAAGTTTGAAATGTATTTACGATTCTTGCTGCTAATAGCACCATTTAAGATTTGAAATCTAGCATTGTATTTCTTAGCGTAAAATATATAATCAGCTTTATTTCTTTTTTCAGTTATGTTTTGAAAGTCTTTCTTAAGTTGAATTTTTAAATTCACTAATTCAGAATACTCTAAATCATATTTATTAAATCTAATTAGGCTCCATATCAAGATTGCTGTTCCAATTAATAAATAGATCCATTTATTTTTTGATTTTGTCATTAAATTAATATTATAACTTGTTTATATGAGGAGTATTGTTCCTGTTGTTTACCTAATATGTTTGTCTAAGTTGAGGTTTTAGGTGTTTTTGTTTTTCTTCCTGTTAATTTTGTCAATATATCTTTCGCTTTACTAGTCAATTGGTTAGGTGGGTAAATATGAAGTGTTGAAAAAGCAGTTAATATCCAACCTGTAATTACAAGTCCGCTATTTGGGATTTTCTTTGTTACTTTAAGTTCGTTTCTTGTAATAGTTGTTGTTTCAGTAAAATTTGGAGTTAATGAAAGTCCGAGAAGTATTAGTCCTACAAAAGTCAACAGAATTGCGAAGTAAAAATGTTTAGTCCACCAATTATTCAATTTATTTATCAATCTAATAGGAAGTCCTAATATTAGACAGCAGAAAATTGTTAGAATTGATAAGATTATTGCGAACGCCGATTGGAAAAGAGCTAGTCCGATAAAGCTATCAAAACCACTTTCATAGTCTAAAATGGCAAAGGCCATATAAATACAAACTGTTAAAATAAAAGTTGTACCGAGCTGTATTCCAGTTGTTAGTATGTTAATTATTTTATTCAAAAACTCTTTTTTCAAATGAACACAAACTTGTTTATGTGTGGAGTATTATTCCTGTTATTTACCATTTGATAGTAATAAAATATTCCAGAATTCTTAACACAACAAATATTCCAAAAGCTATTAGAGTTTTTAGAAAGAATTTGGCTTTTTTTTGTTTTGTTTTTTCAGTTGCTAGTAACGTTTTTATGCTATTTACTAACTTTTCTTTACTTAGCCATAAAATAATCAGAATCAATAACTGATATAGAATTGCGGCTTTCAAAGCTCCTAAATTAACTCCAAAGTATATATCTTGAAAGATAACATTTACAAGTATGGTTGAAGTAAATAAACAGCCAATTATTCGAGTTTTTTTTAAAAGAATTAAAATTCCACCAATTATTTCAAAAACTCCTAATGTGATAGCAAATGATTTTGAGTAACCATAAAATGCCCACATCAATTCCATTCCAGTCATTTCATTCACGGTTTTGTCAATTTCTACAGCGCCGTCAAATTGGAATAATTTCGCACCACCATAAATAAACATTGCTAAAACAACAACCCAACTGATTGCATTTTCAAATATTTCAATTCTATCTTTTTTGTTAAAATTCATTCTAAGGTTCAGTTTTTCTTAGCTTGTTTGTGGAGTATAAATTCTACTATTTTCCTAATGCCTCAAAACAACCAAAATTTTAGGTGTTTTATATAGTTTAAAAAAGCAACCTCAAATGAGATTGCTTTTTGGTTATATTTTAAAAAGAATTAAAATTTACTAAATACTCCCTTTTTTAAGTTTACAGTTTTGGTTGGTTTTTTAGTGCTTTTAGGAACACTATTAGATATTGGTTCTAACTTGAATGTTTCTTTACCTTCCATTAATACCAGTAAGTTTTCTTTTATCTCAGCAATACTAACAGAGTTGTCTCCAGTACAGTTAGCTTCACCTTCCCAAGAATAACAGAATTTGTTTTCTTTAGCATCTTCCCATTTCCATTCAGCTAATCCACCTTCGTTTTCTGATGTTGGGTTAGCTAACTCAACAAAATAAGTGCCTGCTTGAGAGAAAATAACCGTAAGTTCGTTTATAGTTCCTACTACGTCTTCTCCGTTAACCTCTGTCATTTTCCAAGTTCTACATAACAAATCAGTGTTAGAAGATGAGCTGATTTTTTCAATCTTGGAAGAGCTAACTTCTATGCTTGTAGAGGTTTTGTTATCTACAATTGTAAAATCCATTTTAGTTCCATTAATACTTGAAATGATGATTTGACCAAAATCAATAAGATTAATGGTTTTGTCGTCAACAATTTCATACTGTCCTAAAAGAATATTTTTCTCATTTTTTTGAGATTTACTTTTGTTAGCAGAAGCGCTTTTTACAATAATATAATTACCATCTTTATTAAACTCAAAAGATTTGTAATTACTGTTTTCAATTTCCCATTTAGAGCTAATTTCCTCTTTCTTGATTTTAGTAGATGGGATTTCATCGTTTGAACTACAAGATATTGTTAATAAGGTAAGGAATAACAATGTTGCAATTTTTCCAATAGTTTTCATAGTGTTAAATGTTTAATAATGAACAAAAATAAATTTATATATGTAAAAAGCAAAGAAGAGTTTTTTCTTTTGGTTTTATGAAAATAAAAAGCCAATCTTTTTAAGATTGGCTTTTAAATATATTTAGAACTAAAGTATTATCCTAAGAAAGGGTACTTGTAATCAGTTGGGCTAACAAATGTTTCTTTAATTAAACGAACAGAAGTCCAACGTAATAAGTTTTGAGCAGAACCAGCTTTGTCGTTAGTTCCAGAAGCTCTAGCTCCTCCAAATGGTTGTTGTCCTACTACGGCACCAGTTGGCTTATCGTTAATATAGAAATTACCAGCAGCATTTTCTAAAGCTTTAGATGCTTTTTCTACAATATATCTATCTGTAGAGAAAATAGCTCCAGTTAAAGCGTACTCAGTAGATTCATCAACTAATTTTAATGAAGCTTCCCACTCAGCATCTTCGTATACATAAACAGTCATAACAGGACCGAATAATTCAGTACACATAGTAGCATACTTTGGAGATTTACTTACAATAACTGTTGGTTCAATAAAGTATCCTACAGATTTGTCGTAACCACCACCAATAATAATATCAGCATCAGCATCTTCTTTTGCAGCATCAATATATTTAGCAATCTTATCGAAAGAACCTTCGTGAATTACTGCATTTACAAAATTAGATGGATCTTCAGGAGAACCCATTTTAATTTCACTAGTTTGTGCAACTAAATGCTTCTTAACATCTTCCCAAATAGAAGCAGGAATGTATGCACGAGAAGCTGCAGAACATTTCTGACCTTGGAATTCAAATGCTCCTCTAGTAATTGCAGTAGCAACTTGTAATGGATTTGCTGAGTTGTGTGCCCAGATAAAATCTTTACCTCCAGTTTCTCCAACAATTCTTGGGTATGTTTTATATGTGTGGATGTTGTTTCCTATTTGTTGCCATAAGTTTTTGAATACGTGCGTAGATCCTGTAAAGTGTAATCCAGAAAAATCAGGAGAAGCTAATACAGTATCAGTAATCATTACTGGGTCACCATATACAACGTTAATTACACCATCAGGTAAACCAGCTTCTTTAAATAAGTCAACAATTACTTGAGCAGAATATGCTTGGTGATCAGATGGTTTCCAAACAACAACGTTCCCCATTAAAGCAGCTGCAGCAGGTAAGTTAGCAGCAATAGATGTAAAGTTAAATGGAGTAATTGCATATACAAAACCTTCTAATGGTCTGTACTCAACTCTGTTCCAAATTCCAGGAGCAGAAGCAGGCTGATCTTTGAAAATATCAGTCATGTACTCTACGTTGAAACGGAAAAAATCAATCATTTCACAAGCAGCATCAATTTCTGCTTGGTGTACGTTTTTAGATTGAGCAATCATAGTTGCAGCATTCATTTTTGCTCTATAAGGACCAGCTAATAATTCAGCAGCCTTTAAAAAGATAGAAGCACGCTCCATCCAGCTAACACTAGACCAAGCTTCTCTAGCAGCTAAAGCTGTAGAAATAGCAGCGTCTACGTGAGATTTATCTGCTGTGTGGTACTGACCAACTACATGCTTATGATCATGTGGAGGTGTAATATTTTTAGTGTTTCCAGTTCTAACTTCTTCACCGTTAATGTGCATTGGTACATCAACGTTGCTATTGTACATTGCTTTGTAAGTAGCCAATAATTCTTCTCTTTCAGGAGAGCCAGGAGCGTATCCTTTTACAGGTTCGTTTACTGCTTTAGGAACATTAAAAAATCCTCTTGCCATTTTTATTATGTTGTTTGTATGTTTAAAAATATTTTTTTCAAAAAAGCAAAAAACAAAATCTAATACTATTAATTTGCAAAGACTAAGTAGTTTACATTTTCAAACAATCTTTAGATTGATTCGAGGGACAAAGTTAACACTTATTTTTAGTAATAACTAAGTAGTTTTTACGTCTTAATTTACCAAAAGAGATACTATATGTGCACGGTAACTTATTTACCTTTAGGGAATAATGATTTTATATTAACGTCTAACAGAGATGAAGATCCTAAACGAAGAACAATACCACCTAAAGAATACAATGAAGATGGTATACTATTGAAGTACCCAAAAGACGAATTAGCCGGTGGTACTTGGATTGGTTTATCTGAAAAAAACAGATTGATTTGCCTGTTAAATGGTGGTTTTACAAAACATGTGAGAGCTGCTTCATATAAAATGAGTAGAGGGATAATAGTTAAAGAATTATTGAAAGTAAATAATCCTGTAGAAATTATTAACCAGTTTGATTTTAATGGAATTGAACCTTTTACTATTGTACTTGTTGACTGGGAAAAGACGTTAAATGCCTATGAGTTGGTTTGGGATGGTGAAGAAAAGCATTTTCAAGAACTAGGTGATCAACCTAAAATCTGGTCATCATCTACTTTGTATGATGAGGAAATGAAACAATTGCGTAAAAATTGGTTTGCCGATTGGTTAAAAGAGAATGTTGAGATTTCTCAGGAAGATATAGTAGCATTTCATCAAGATGATACTAGAGGAGAGGAAGGAGTTTCTCTAAAAATGAAACGTTCAAAGGTTGAAACAGTTAGCACAACTTCAGTAAAAAAAGAAAAGAACCATGTGACTATGGATTATTACATAGTTGACTAAAATATATTGCTTAAAATAACTATTAGAAAATTGTAGTTTTTAGTATTTTCGCAAAAAAAAGTTATGTGTAAAAAACAGCTGTTCGTGGTAACTACAATGATTCTTTTTTTGTTTACCAGTTGTTTTGAATTTGTTGAGGAAATTAGTTTTAATAAAGACGGGTCGGGTAGTGCTACCTTTACCTTAAATTTAAGCAAGAATAAAACCAAGCTAGCTTCTATAATGTTGTTAGATAGCGTTAATGGTTATAAAGTTCCTTCTAAAAGTACTATCAGAAAAAAAGTTGCTGAAGTTGTTCAAAAAATAAAGAAAACTAAAGGAGTACATAATGTTAATAGTACGTTAGATTTGGATGAGTTTATACTTGCCATTTCATGTGACTTTGATAATGTTGAAGCTATAAATAATGTATTAGTAGCTTTTAGTTCTAAAAAACAAGCGCAAGCTATTAAGAAACAACAGCACTTCACTTATAATAAAAAGAGTAAAACATTTGTTCGTAGTCATCACTTTGATATTGGAAGAGAATTTCAAAAAACCAAAATGAAAGATCGAAAGGTTTTCGAAACAGCTACGTATACAGGTATATATCGTTTTGATGATTTAGTACAGTCAAGTGCTAATAAACAATCAAAGATTTCAAAAAGTAAAAAAGCAGTTATGTTACGAGTAAAGGCTCAAGACATAATAACCAATAAATACACAATCAAGAATAAAATTCAACTACAGAACTAAAAGTTATGATAAGAAAAATAATCTCAGCATTATTATTAGTAAACACATTTGTTGTTTTACAAGCTCAAAAACTAGAAACCAAAATACCTAATAACGTAGACATTGTTATCGCAGCAAATGCAGATAACTTGTTTAGTTTGATAGATGTTTCGGATATTGATAATAGTTTTTTAGGAAAAGGAGCATTAAGAGGGGCAAATAAAAAAGCAAAAGTTAGCTCGGTGAGTGATTTAGGAGTTGATATTAAGTCAAATTCATATTACTTTTTCAAGAAAACAGATAGTATATCTTATCATACTATTTTGGTAGAGTTAACTGATAAAGGGCAGTATGAAAATACTTTAAAAGAAAGACAGCAAAAGAAAATTAAAAGAGAAAACGGTTATAGCTATATAGAAGGCTATAGTAGCTTAACTATTTGGAATGATAATATACTTGCTGTTGTTAATGGTAGCAAATCGTATAGTTATTTTAAAGAGCACAAAGAGCGTTTTAATAAATTAAAAAAAGAAGGAGAGTCGAGGTATTCTTTTAAAAAGAGAATTGTTAAGTCATGGATTAAAGAGGAGGCATTAAAGACTTTAAATAATAGTCCGTCTAATTCAATTGCAACCAATAGAAACTTTCAAAAAGGAAAGAAAAAGAATGCTTCAGCAACATTGTGGGTTCGTAACTATGGAATGTTTATGTCTAACTTAATTCAAGAGTTTGGAAAAACAATGCGTTCAACAATGTCGTACTTAATGCCTTCAAAAGGTAAAAACATTTACGGAGTTGAAGAGGTAACAGCTAATTTGTTTTTTGAGAAAGCAAACATCCGAGTTTTATTAGAAATGTCGGTTAGCGATTACATGAAAAAATCTTTTAAGAAGATTTATAACAAAAGAATGAATTCTGCCCTTGTAAATAGCTTTGATCATGAAAGAGCATTAGCATTTTGGAGTATGTCTATTAATACTGAAGAAATGCTTGTACAGTATCCTGTAATGATGAATAATTTATATGGAGCTATTTTACCAAAGTTTAAGCAAGAGTTTGAAATAGTTGGTGATGTATTGTCATTAGTTATTGATGAGGAAGCTATCGCGAAATTGGTAACTGGTGATGCACTTTTTGTATTAAATGAGTTTGGAAAAAAAGAAGTAGAGTATACAAAGTATGAATATGATGAGGATTATAAGCGTAAAGAGGTAACAAAGACAAAAGAAACTTTAGTTCCAGATTTTACTATAATGATAGGTTCTGAAGAAAAAGAATTGTTAACTAAAGTATTTAAGTTAGGAGAAAAATATAAAGCTGTTAAAGAAACGAAGAAAGTTTATGAGTTAATCTTAAAAAAAGCGAAATTACCATTTGGTTTTTATGCAGTAGTTAAAAATGGAGTTTTATATTTTACTACCTCAAAAGCAAATGCTATAAGTATAGAGTCTGGCAGAACTAATTTTGCTAGTAAAAAGCATAATAAGCTTATAAGAAATAATTCTACTGTGTTATTTGCAGATGTAAATAAGATAATAAACAAATTACCAACAGAATGGTTTGGGAAAACTGAAGATAAAATGGCTCGTTTGTCAAATGAACATATCGAGAATCTTAACTTTACAGTTTCGAGAATGAAAGGAAATAAAATTTCATCAGAGTTAAGATTAAATACAAAAGGTAAAGAAGAAAATACATTAAAGCTATTATTTAGATTGATAGATAATATGGCTAAATAAGCAGATGATAAAAAAGATAGTATATTCTATTTTACTTATATTAAGTATCATATTTACAGTTGGGTTTTTTAGGTATAATCCAACTGTAAATTTATCTAATACTATACCTAGTTCGGCAGAAGCCATTGTAAGAATTAATTTACGTGAAGCTGAATTTAACATTGTAAAAGATGTTGTGCTTCATCCACTTTCATATATAGATTTTGAAGAAAGTTCAGAATCAGATTCCGAGAAAAGAATTTCTTTGTTTGAGCAAATAGAGATTCCTAATAATGTGTTTTTCTACACAAACTCAACTGTTTTAAAAGATTTTTGGGTTAGCAGTCTTATAGAAGTAAACAATAAGGTTGGCCTTGTGAACTTTTTAAAAAAAGAAGGAAAGTTGATAGGGAATAAAAGCAGGATTGATTGTTTTACATATAAAAAGCTGTTTTTTCTTCTAAAAGAAAATAAACTTAGTGTTGTTTATAGTTTAAAAGGTATAGCTAATATAAATTCGATTCTTACTGTTGTTTTTGAAAAGAAAAGTTATTTGAATGAGAATGATACAAAGCTTTTGAAACTAAAAAACAGTAATGGAGTAATAGCTTTTCAAAGTAAAGAGTTTGGTTTTTTTGAGCTTGAAAAAGATCAAGAAAAATTGATTTTAAAAGGAGAGTTTAATGAGAGCGGTAGTCCTTTTTTAGCATATAATTCTCAAGAATTAAAAGAAGGAATTGCTTCTTTTTCGGGAAGAATAAATAAAGAGTGTCTTCTTTCTTTTATTGATTCAAAGAAAAAAGAAAAGTTTAAAAAGTTGACAAACCTATCTTTAGATTCTCTCAATAATTATTGGAACGGAGAAATAGACTTTAGCTTAGAGTCTTTTCAAAGTAAAAACGATACTATTGTTACCTATGAATATGATGATGATTTTAATAAAGTTGAAAAAAAATCAATTCATAAAAGTTTATTGCCTAATGTTTGTCTTAGAATAGGAGGGGGTAAAGTTTACGAGTATTTGAAGAGAAGTAAAGCAATTCAAAATGTAGAAGGAAAAGAGTTGTTGGTGTTAAACCCACTTTTTAAAACTTATGTAAATAATAAAGAAGATGAATTGTTGATGTCTTCAATATATGATACTGTGGGTGATTTTACAGCTAATAAAAAGAATAGGCTTTCAATGACTTTTAATATAGAGAGTTATTTAGAAGAAAACAGAGGTCTTTATACGTTGTCCAATAAATATTTAAAACAGGTACAAAAAATTAAAGCTACGGTTAGTAACGATAATCAACTAGAGTTGATAATTTCTTTAAAAGAATCTTCTTTAAAATCAATTTATCAAGATTTGAAATGAAAGCTAAAGTTTTATTTAGGTTTTACAAGATAACTGACTTCTTAAATCAAAGCAAAGGATGCTGTTCCTACAAGAACTACCCCTATAGTAGCTAAAAACAAGTAAACCATGTTTATTAAAGAGAACTTTACAAAGGTTTTGAAATAACCTTGTTTATAAAAGCTTTTCATAGCTATAAATAGATATATTAAGAAAAGGAGGGTGAATATACCTTCGTCAGCTGTTTGTGTAAAGAAATCTAAAATAATATACAGTGTAATTAATAGAAAGAAAACTGTTTGAGTGTGAAATACAAATATTAAATGCTCTACGTAAGTATATCTTCTTCTTATGTAAAATATTTTAAGAAAAAACGTAAAAATAGGCAGTAAAATGAAGAGAGAAATAGAGCCATAAGAAAGCATCTGATTTAAAAATTGTTCTCTCATTTCCTTTTTGTCTACAAAACTATTTGCTACTTCAGCTCTACTGTAAAAAAACCTATTTAGGAAAGTCTTTTCATATTTTAAACTATCTAATGCATCATCGATATTGGTGTCTGGATATTTACGATTGTACACAATAAATTCGTCAAGTCTAGTGCCTCCACCGAAAGATATTTTGCCAGGTATTTTACTATTTATAGAATCGTTTGTCTTTTTGTTTACTTCGTCTAGAATAGTCTTTTTAGTGATGGAATCTAAGGGGGTTCTTTCTAGCCTTTTATTGGTTTCATTCCTTAGAGAATCAATATTAATGTCTTTTGGAATTTCAGCCATTAAAGAAGTATCCTTCTTAACATTTCCTTTGCTGAAATCTTGAAACTTATTGTAACTAGAAACTAAACCAAAAATTAAAAAGAAAATAATTGAGGTAGTTATATAAAAACGAAAAGGGTTAACGTATCGAGTACGCTTCCCTTCTATATAATCTCTAGAAACTTTACCGGGTCTAATAAGTAGCGGAATTAAAGTTTTCCAAAATTTGGCATCCCAAGAAATAAAGCCAGCAAAAACTTCGCGAACAAAGCTTCTTAGAGTGATTCTTTTTCCTTTGTTTTTTTGGCCGCATTCAGGGCAGAACTTTTCATTTTGAATAAAAGGATGTCCACAATTTAAGCAATTAGGGTCTTTTATAATTGCTACTTTATTTTTTTTACCCATTAGTTTAAAGTAGGAGTCGTCGTTAGTTGAAATGTTGGTATCGTCACAAGAAATTCTTCTGAAGTTTCAAAGTTAATCATTTTATAATTTCCTTTCATAGCTCCAAGAGAAGAAAGTAAAAAACAATTAGATTTGTAACTATAAGACTCGTTAGGTTTTAAAGTAGGAGTTTCTCCAACAACTCCTCTTCCTTCAACATATTCAACATTGCTTAAGGCATCAAAAATAGTCCAAAAACGACCTAATAACTTTACGGTATCTTTCGAAGTGTTTTCGATAGATATGTAGTAGCTAAAAGCATTTCGGAATCGATTTGCATGATAAATCGGACCATTGAATGTTGTTTTAACAGATATTTTTATCCCCCTAGTTATTTGCTGAAACATAGTATAAATATAAGGTTTTTTTACGTCTTAAGTCGTTTAAGACACTTGCAAATTACCTATTTTGGTTAAAATACCCCATACCAACTCCGATTACACGGTCGTAAGTTTCGCCGAAAGGTTTATAATATACGATAACAGTATATTCGTTTTCGGTTTGAAAGAAAGAACCGTCAATTTCATTCAAATTAATCAGGTTGTTCTTGTCTAGAGTTACATAACTATAGTTGTAAAAACCTTGTTTAAGTAAAATAGAAGTCTCGTAAATTCTGTCTTTAGAGTTGTACTTCATTTTGTTTTCATCGGTTAATCTATAGTTATTGTAAGCGCCATAAACATAAATACTTTTGTCTTCTAAAGGTTCAAAGGCGTCTAGTGAAAAATGTACCAACGAATAATCAGCTTCTGTATTTGGAATGTTAGAATCCATAGTTCTAATAATAAACTGACCATTAATATCTGGATTATAGGTGTATATTTTATCAGCTCTTTGCTCGTTGGTATATAAATAACTATTGTAAATATCTTTACGTTCAACTTTTGCAATGTTTAAACTGGTTGTTCTTATAAACTTACTATCGAAGTTTAAAAATTCATTTCCACCCCAGAAATTAGTAGCAAGAGTATGGTTGTATAACAATTGTTGAGGTTTAATAAATTGAGGTTGAATATTGTTTATTGCTGTGCTCCAGTTATGGTTTTGAAATAAGGTAACGTTTATTTCTTGATTGGGATTGTTGATTTGTAAATTGGGGTGATTTACGGCAAATTGAACTGTTTGTTTTTGGTTGTTAGATTTAGTGTCTCTACTTCTAAATGCAGCCACACCAACTGTTGTAATATTTTCATAAAAAACACAGCGTCTAGTAAACACAACTTCATAGTCTTCATCTAATACAGAAATTAGATAATTCCCGCTTTTGGTAATTATAGTGTTTTGATTTGGTAAATCAACTGAATAATGAGTATAAGGTTGTAATGTGTTAAAGGAGTTACTGAAGTTGACTATTTCAATCTGATCAAATCCATCAATGTATTGATTGGTTGTAATGTTACTAGGTTTCCAATCATGTGTCATGTGTTGTATTTTGTATTGATACTCCTTACTATCAGCATCTAAATCATCAAATGATAATGTTAGCACACTACCTAAAGGAACAATAGCAGAAAACTGATTGTTGCTGTTTTTTGGACGTAACTGAACTGTTTTTATATTTTGAGCACTTAGGTGAATTGATATGCAAAAAGTGATTAAAAATAAAATATGTTTTTTCATAGATAGAAAGGTATCAAAATGTAAGCCAAAGATAAACTTCTTTATTTAGAATAGGTATAAATAAAGAGAACTCTAAAAGATAAAAATACAAATGCTTACCAAAAAAAGTCAAAATCAGTAAATTTGCATGTTTTTTAAGAAAATCAAATTAATCAGTTCCTATGTCAAAAGACATCCGTATTAAGAAAGGCTTGGACATCAAGCTAGTTGGCGAGGCAGAACAAGTTACTACCGAACTTCCATTGGGTAGTACATTTGCAGTAAAGCCAGATGATTTTCACGGCGTTATTCCTAAAATTTTAGCTAAAGAAGGTACAGAAGTAAAAGTAGGTCAAGCACTTTTTCATGCAAAAAGTGATGAGCGTATTTTATTTGCTAGTCCTGTTAGTGGAAAAATTACAGAAATCGTTCGTGGAGCACGAAGAAAAGTTTTAGCAATTAAAATCACTGCTGATGCACAGCAGGAATACAAAGATTTTGGAAAAAAAGATGTTGATTCAATGTCTGGAGAAGAAGTGAAAAATCACTTATTCGCTTCAGGTTGTTGGCCATTTGTAAAGCAACGTCCATACGATATTGTAGCAAATCCAAATCAAGCACCAAAAGCAATTTTTGTATCAGCCTACGCAAGTGCACCTCTAGCAGCAGATTATGATTATGCATTAAAAGGTAAGGAAGCTGAATTACAGGCGGCTTTAACTGCGTTAACAAAGTTAACAGAAGGTAAAGTACATGTGTCAGTTGCAAAAAATTCAACATTATCTCCATTCAAGAGTATGAAAGGTGTTGAGTTACACAATGTATCAGGTCCACACCCAATAGGGAATGTAAGTACACAAATAGCACAAATTGATCCGATAAACAAAGGAGAAGTTGTATGGGTAGTTACTCCACAAGACTTAGTAGTAATAGGTGAACTATTATTAACAGGTAAATTTAATGCAAAACGTACCGTTGCTTTAGCTGGTTCTAAGTTTAATAAACCACAATATGTTAGTGTTTTAGCTGGAGCTCAAATAGCTGATGTAGTTAAAGGAAATTTAGATGCAGATAATGCACGTGTAGTTTCAGGAAACATATTAAGTGGATTACAAGTTGATGAAAATGGTTTCTTAGGATACTATGATAATCAGGTAACTGCAATTCCAGAAGGAGATGATTATGAATTCTTCGGTTGGAATAAACCAGTATTTAATAAAATCTCAACTTCTAGAGCATTAACTTTTTCTTGGTTAAACCCAAAGAAAAAATACGATTTAAATACAAATACTAATGGGGAGCATAGAGCTTTTGTAGTAACAGGTTCTTATGAAGAAGTATTTCCATTAGATATCTATCCGTTGCAATTATTAAAAGCTTGTATGTATAAAGATCTTGACGAAATGGAAGGATTAGGAGCATATGAAATTGCACCAGAAGATTTTGCGTTAACAGAATTTATTTGTGTATCTAAACAACCTCACCAGAAAATAATTCGTGAAGGATTAGATTTAATGAGAGAAGAATTAGGATAAGATATGGGCTTAAAACAAAATTTACATAATTTAAAAGAAAAGTATAAAGGAACTAAAATGGCTCCGCTATTTAATGGTTTCCATACTTTTTTATACTTGCCAAATGAGACAACTCACGGAGGAACTCATATCAAGGCAGCAGATGATTTAAAACGTACAATGAATATAGTAATTATGGCATTAGTTCCATGTTTACTATTTGGTATGTTTAATGCAGGATATCAACATCACGCAGCTATTAATGGATTTACAGAAGGAATGTCTTTCTTCAGTGGAGAATTTTGGAACTTAGACAATTTATTAGTTGGAGCAGCTAAAATATTACCATTAGTAATTGTTTCTTATGTTGTTGGTTTAGCAATAGAATTTGTGTTCTGTATCATTAAAGGACACGAAATAGAAGAAGGATATTTAGTAACAGGAATGTTAGTTCCGTTAATTGTACCTATAGATTTACCGTTATGGATGTTAGCAGTTGCAGTTGCATTTGGAGTTGTAATTGGTAAAGAAGTATTTGGAGGAACAGGAATGAATATCTTAAATCCAGCATTAACAATCCGTGCATTTTTATTCTTCGCATATCCAACTTGGATGTCGGGAGATAAAGTATGGGTAGCTGGAGCAAGAGAATTAGCAGGAACTGCTGATGCAATTTCTGGAGAAACAATGTTAGGAAGTTTAGCGCAAAATGCTACAACTAATTTCTCAGTGTCAGATATGTTCTTCGGATTTATTCCAGGTTCAGTAGGAGAAACATCAACTTTCTTAATTTTATTAGGAGGTTTATTCTTAATCTTTACAAAAATTGGTAGCTGGAGAATTATGTTATCTTCAGTAATTGGAGCCTTAGTAATGGGATTCATCTTTAACCAAGTTGTAGAAATGGGATGGATTGGTGAAACAAGTAAGTTTTACGGATTAATGAGTTTAGACTTCTGGAAACATTTATTAATTGGTGGTTTTGCATTTGGAGCAGTTTATATGGCTACAGATCCAGTATCGGCTGCACAAACAAACAAAGGAAAATGGATTTACGGTTTCTTCATCGGATTTATTTCAATCATGATTCGTGTATTTAACCCAGCTTATCCAGAAGGAGTAATGTTAGCTATTTTATTAATGAACGTATTTGCTCCAACAATTGATCACTATGTGGTTCAAGGAAATGTTAAGAGAAGATTAAAACGTGCTAAAGTTAAAACTGCCTAATTATGAGTAAGAAAACAGAAAGCAATGGATATACGCTACTTTTTGCCATAGGTATGGTATTAGTAGTAGGAGCTTTGTTAGCGTTTACTGCATCATCGCTTCGACCAATGATTGATGGAAATAAACGTATAGAAAAGCAACAAAATATTTTATACGCAATGGGTGTAAATGAAAACGATGAAAGCAGTGCAATCTTTGTTTCAAAAGACAAAGTAGCTGATGAGTTTTCAAAATACATCAAAAAACAATTAGTTATTGAAGGAGACAAAGTAACTGAAGATGACAAAGCGTATTTAATTGATGTTAAAAAACAACAAACATCTGCAAAAGCAGGAAATGAAAGAAAGTTACCATTATTTGTTGGTGAAAAAGACGGTAAAACGTTTTATATAGCACCAATTAGAGGTAAAGGTCTTTGGGATGCTATTTGGGGATATGTTGCAATGGATGCAAATATGGTAGTTCAAGGAGCTTTCTTCGATCACAAAGGAGAAACACCAGGATTAGGAGCTAATATTAAGCAACGTTATTTTATGGACGATTTTATCGGTGAAAATTTAATGAGCAATGGTGTTTTTAAAGGAATTACTGTTTCTAAATCGAATAACGATCCGAAGAATGAAGATAAAAATGATAATGAAGTAGATGCAATTGCAGGAGCTACAATTACTGGAGATGGTGTTGCTGCTATGATTAAGTCAGAGTTAGGATTATACTTACCTTTCTTCAAGTCATTAAAAGAATCTAATAAAATAAAATTATAAGATATGGGACTTTTATCAAAGAAAGACGCAGCGTTAATTACTGACCCATTAGCAGATAATAACCCAATTACAATTCAAGTATTAGGTATTTGTTCTGCATTAGCAATTACAGCAGAATTAAAGGCATCTATTGTAATGTCTATTTCTGTATTATTTGTATTAGGAATAGGAAATGTAGTAATCTCTTTAATGAGAAACATTATACCGTCAAAAATTAGAATTATTGTACAGTTAGTAGTAGTAGCTGCTTTAGTAATTATTGTAGATCAGGTATTAAAAGCTTTTGCTTATGAATTAAGTAAAACCTTATCTGTATTCGTAGGATTAATTATTACCAACTGTATTATCATGGGACGTTTTGAGGCATTTGCTTTAGGAAATGGACCATGGAGATCATTTTTAGATGGAATTGGAAATGCTTTAGGATATGCTGTAATTTTAATTGCAGTAGGTTTCTTTAGAGAATTGTTAGGTTCTGGTACTTTATTAGGATTTAAAGTATTAGGAGACCCAATTGAAAAGACAGGATTATATTCTATTGGATATGAGAATAACGGATTTATGTTATTATCACCAATGGCATTAATCGTTGTAGGTATTATTATTTGGGTACAACGTAGTAGAAACAAAGCATTAATTGAAGACTAACATCGTTAGACTTCATTAAAAAAATATAGAAAATGGAACATATAGAATTATTTTTCAAGTCGATATTTATAGATAACATGGTTTTTGCTACGTTCTTAGGAATGTGTTCTTACTTAGCAGTATCTAAAAAAGTATCAACAGCTGTAGGTTTAGGAGCTGCTGTAATATTCGTATTAGCAGTAACTGTACCAATTAACTGGTTGTTAGATCAATATTTATTACAGCCAGGAGCTTTATCTTGGTTAGGAGCAGAGTATGCAGACTATGATTTAAGTTTCTTATCATTTATCATGTTTATTGCAACAATTGCAACCATGGTACAATTAGTAGAAATTATTGTAGAGAAATTTGCACCAGCTTTATACAACTCTTTAGGTATTTTCTTACCATTAATTGCAGTAAACTGTGCAATTTTAGGAGGGTCTTTATTTATGCAATCTCGTGAAATTCCAACATTAGGTTTATCATTAACTTATGGAATTGGATCAGGAATTGGATGGTTTTTAGCAATTTTAGCTATTGCAGCTATTCGTGAAAAAATTAGATATTCATCTGTGCCACCAGCGTTAAGAGGTTTAGGAATCACTTTTATTATTACTGGTTTAATGGCTATCGGATTCATGAGTTTTGGTGGAATGTTAACAGGAGGTGATGATGAAGGAAAAAAAGAAGAAGCTCCTAAAGCAGAAATCAAAATAGAAGAGAAGAAGCAAGAGGTAAAAGAGGATACTAAAGAATTAGCTGATAACACTAAAAAAATTACAGAATAATGATGTTTTTAGAAGTAAGTACTGGAGGAACAGTAGCTGTAACTGTAGTAGCATTCTTAGCAATTGTATTAGTTTTAGTAGGATTGTTATTATTTGTAAAACAAAAATTAGCACCATCGGGACCTGTAAAGATTACGATTAACGGTGATAAAACAATTGAAGTAGCTTCAGGAGGTACCTTATTATCTACCTTAGGAAACGAAAAAATCTTCTTACCATCAGCATGTGGTGGAGGTGGATCATGTGTACAATGTGAGTGTCACGTAAATTCAGGTGGAGGTGAAGCTTTACCAACAGAAACTCCTCACTTTACACGTAAAGAATTACAACACGGTATCCGTTTAGCATGTCAAGTAAAAGTAAAACAAGACATGGATATTTCTATTCCTGAAGAAATTTTTGGAATTAAGAAATGGGAAGCAACAGTAGTACGTAACTATAACGTAGCAACTTTTATTAAGGAATTCGTAGTTGAAATTCCTGAAGAAATGGATTATAAAGCTGGAGGATATATTCAGATTGAAATTCCTGAGTGTGAGATTAAATATTCTGATATGGATATTACAGCACATCCACAAGATCATCCAGGTGAACCAAATAAATTTGAGGCTGATTGGGATAAGTTTAACCTTAGACCATTAGTAATGAAAAATACTGAAATAGTAGAAAGAGCATATTCTATGGCTTCTTACCCTGCAGAAGGGCGTGAAATCATGTTAAATGTTCGTGTTGCAACACCTCCTTTCGACCGTGCAAAAGGTGGATGGATGGATGTTAATCCAGGTGTAGCATCATCTTATATTTTCAACCAAAAACCAGGAGATAAAGTAACTATTTCAGGACCTTATGGTGAGTTCTTTATCAATGAATCTGAAGCAGAAATGTTATATGTAGGTGGAGGAGCTGGTATGGCACCAATGCGTTCGCACATTTATCACTTATTTAAAACTTTAAAAACTGGTAGAAAGGTTACATATTGGTATGGAGGTCGTTCTAAAGCTGAATTATTTTATATTCACTACTTTAGAGCATTAGAAAAAGATTTTCCAAACTTTAAGTTCTACTTAGCTTTATCAGAGCCTTTAGAGCAAGATAACTGGAAAGTTAAAAAAGATATTAACGATGAGGCTGGAGATGGTTTCGTTGGGTTTATTCACCAAGTTGTAATAGACCAATATTTATCTAAACATGATGCTCCAGAAGATTTAGAATTATACTTCTGTGGACCACCATTAATGAACAAAGCAGTACAAAAAATGGGAGAGGATTTTGGTCTTGATGACGAAAACATCCGATTTGATGACTTTGGAGGATAGAAATATTTCTCTTTATATAAAAAAACCAACGCATAGCGTTGGTTTTTTGCTTTTTAGAAATAATTTGAAGCCATTCGGAAAGTATTTTGATTAATTCTATGTTTTTTTAATGAAACTTGCTCTTAAAATCACCCGTAACGGGTGATTTTAAGGGGATACTTAATTAATACTTTTGAACAAAATAATCATGAGTTGTCCAAGATGTAATTCAAAATATTTAAGAATAAAGAAAAAAACAGTTATTCAAAAACTATTTTCATCTAGCAGAAAATATAAATGCTTTCATTGTAAGTGTATTTTTATGAGAGTGCTTTTGATGAATAAAGTTTATTTTTTTTCAAAATAATATAGATGTTGTACTTGGTGATAGAAACCGTACCTTTGCACAAATTTTGCATAAATGATTTCTTTTCAGGATTTAGACTTATCAAACGCGTTACGCAATTCAATAGAAGACCTTGGTTTTGTTAATCCAACACCAATACAAGAACAGGCTTATCCTATTGTAAGGTCGGGTAAAGATGTTGTAGGTATAGCACAAACAGGTACAGGTAAAACCTTTGCCTATATGTTGCCAATACTTAGAGATTTAAAGTTTTCTAAACAGCAACATCCTAGAGTACTTATTTTAGTACCAACAAGAGAGTTGGTTGTACAGGTAGTTGAGGAGATTGAAAAATTAGCAAAATATATAACACTGCGTACAATTGGTGTTTATGGAGGTGTAAATTTAAATCGCCATAAGGAAGCTGTAATGCAAGGAGCAGATATTATAGTAGCCACACCAGGACGCTTATATGATTTAGCATTGAGTAATGTGTTAAAGTTGAAATCAATTCAGAAGCTAGTAATAGATGAAGTTGATGTAATGCTAGATTTAGGATTTAGATTTCAATTACTAAACATTTTTGATATACTTCCTCCAAGACGTCAAAATATTATGTTTTCAGCAACAATGACTGAAGATGTTGAAGCCTTAATCGATGATTTCTTTATAGGGCCTAAGAAAATAGCAATAGCAGTTAGTGGTACACCATTAGATAACATAAAACAAGTATGTTATGATGTTCCAAACTTTTATACAAAGGTTAATTTATTAAACGAATTGCTATTAGATAAATCGGAGTTTAGTAAAGTATTAATTTTTGCACCTAACAAAAGAAATGCTGATAGATTGTTTGAATGTGTAAAAGAGGAGTATCCTTCACAATCATGTGTAATTCATTCAAATAAGACTCAGAACTATCGTTTACGATCTATTGAGCAGTTTAATAAAGGAGAAAAGAGAATTTTAATAGCTACAGACGTTATTGCACGTGGTTTAGACTTAGAAGAAGTTACACATGTAATTAATTTCAATACACCACATTTCCCAGAAAACTACATGCACAGAATTGGTCGTACAGGACGAGCAGAGCATGAGGGAAAAACAATATTATTTTCAACAGAAAAAGAACAAGAGGCTAAAAAGAGAATCGAAGAATTGATGAATTACGAGATTCCTAAGTTAGATATTCCAGAGCAAGTTGAAATAACGAAACAATTAACTGAAGAAGAGCGACCAAAAGAAGAGCGAGAAATTTCCAAAAATAGAACATCACAAGAGTATGTTCCGGGACCAGCTTTTCATGAAAAGAAAGAAAAAAATAAAAAAACAAATCAAGGAGGTTCTTATAGAAGAGAAATTGCTAAAAAGTATAAGAAACCAAAAACTAGAGGAGATAAAAACTACAATAAAAGAAACAAAAGAAAGTAATGAGAGCACTTACAGAGCAAGAACTTCATAATTTAGGAATGAATATTGTGGGGAAAGAACTGCAAGAAAAAGGCTTTGAATTTGTTGCAATCAATAGTGAGCTTAAGAGACATCCTCAGTTTGTTTTGTTTAAAAAGGGAGAACCCACAATTTTTGTGATTGTAAAAACTACCAATAATATTCAATCACCAGAGGAGTATGATGTTTTATGGATGGAAACATTTAAAGAGCATGCAAAAAAACACAATGCAAAAGTTTGGTTTGCAGGTGTAGGAATAGCAAATGCAGAAAGCGTAGATCTGCCAGTTTTTAAGGATCAGCCATACTATGTGGCGTTTAATGACTTCATAAAGTTTTAAAAATATTGTTTTTATAGATTGTGTTTAACAAATTATAAAACACTCAATACCATTTATACATAATAATTTACCATTCATACATGGTTTTGTAATTTACTGGTAAACAGTGTTTTAAATCCTTATATTTGCATAAGGGGAATTAATAAATACAATCATGAAAAAAAAATTACTTAAGGGGATTCAAAATTTTTTTAAAAACATTTTAGCTCGGTTAGCTGAGTTTGGAAAAGCTGCTGGTTACGCAATTAACCACTAAGCAATAACAAATTTTGAAAAAGAAACACTCGTTTTATGATAAGACGAGTGTTTTTTTGTGCTTTAATGTTAACTTTATCAAATGAAAGAGTTGTTATTGGAGATACAGAAATGTAGAATATGTGAAAACTTTATTGAGCCAAGACCAGTGGTGTTTGCTAATAAAGATTCAAAAATTATTATCATAGGACAGGCACCTGGGACTAAAGTTCATAAATCTGGAATACCTTGGGATGATGCAAGTGGTAAGCAACTAAGAGCTTGGTTAGGAGTTACCAATGAAGAATTTTATAATGTTACTAATTTTGGGATTATTCCAATGGGGTTTTGTTATCCAGGAAAAGGAAAATCTGGAGATTTACCACCAAGAAAAGAATGTGCTCCTAAATGGCATGAGCTATTGATAAATAAGATGCAAAACGTAGAATTGGTATTGTTGATTGGGATGTATGCACAGAAATATTATTTAAAAGAAGCAGCTAAAAAGACGTTAACTGAGACAGTAAATCATTACGAAGAATATTTGCCAAAGTATTTTGCGTTGCCACATCCATCTCCAAGAAATAGATTTTGGCTAGCTAAAAATCCATGGTTTGAAAAGGATATTTTACCAGAACTGAAGAAAAAAGTAGCAAAAATAATATCGAGTAGCTAAGTCGATAAATTTGTACTTTTGCATCCTATGATAGAAACACGTGAAGCCATATCTGAAAAAGCGGTTTTAATTGGTATTATAACCCAACATCAAGACGAAAAACAGTCAGAGGAATATTTAGATGAATTAGAGTTTTTAACTTTAACAGCTGGAGGAGTAGCAGTTAAGCGTTTTGTACAAAAATTGGATAAGCCTAACCCAAAAACTTTTCTAGGAACAGGAAAATTAGAAGAGGTAAGAGCTTATATAGAATCGCATAATATAGGAACAGCAATTTTTGATGATGAATTGTCTCCTGCACAATTAAGAAATATAGAGAATTTTTTAAACTGTAAAATTCTAGATAGAACAAATTTAATTCTAGATATTTTTGCAAATAGAGCTCAAACAAGCTCAGCAAAAGCACAAGTAGAACTTGCGCAATATCAATATTTATTACCACGATTAACAAGAATGTGGACTCACCTTGATAAACAAAAAGGAGGTATTGGTATGCGTGGACCAGGAGAAACTGAAATAGAAACAGACCGTCGTATAATTCGAGATAAGATATCATTGCTTAAAAAGAAGTTAGTCACAATTGATAAGCAAATGGCTGTTCAGAGAAAGAATAGGGGTAAAATGGTACGAGTAGCTCTGGTTGGTTATACAAACGTAGGAAAGTCTACATTAATGAATGTAGTAAGTAAAAGTGATGTTTTTGCAGAAAACAAGCTATTTGCAACATTAGATACAACAGTTAGAAAAGTAGTGATTAAAAACATTCCTTTTCTAATGACAGATACTGTTGGTTTTATTAGAAAATTGCCTACTCAATTAGTAGAGTCATTTAAATCAACTTTAGATGAAGTTAGAGAAGCAGATTTATTATTACATGTAGTAGATATTTCTCATCCAAATTTTGAAGACCATATTGCATCTGTAAATAAAATATTAGATGAGATAGATTCCGTTCATAAACCTACTGTCATGGTTTTTAATAAAATAGATGCTTATACACATGAAGTTATTGATGAAGATGATTTAATAACAGAAAAAACAAAAGCACATTATACACTCTCTGACTGGGAAAAAACATGGATGAAAGATATCGAAAAGGAAAGTATTTTTATTTCAGCGTTAAATAAAAGTAACTTAGAAGATTTTAAAGATAAAGTCTATGAAGAGGTGAAAAAAATCCATATTCAACGCTTTCCATATAACGATTTCTTATACCAAGAATATTAAAAGTTTAACATAAATTGATGAATTTTTAACCTAAAAAGAACTTGAATATTTTGTTATTTAAGTTCTTTTTTGTTATATTTAGATTCCCTTAATAAATAAAATGTATATTTTTTAAGTAGTTATAAATCAGTTTTTTTAACCATTTTAACCCCCTGAAAATGAGAAATAACACACTTACCCAGAATAGAATATTTGACCATTTACTTGATCATTTTTTTTCAAATTAAAAACTAGTTACAACTATCTAGTCAATTTTTTTATCATTTAACTTATAAAAATCTAGAAAGAATTTTAATTCAATAGATTATTTCTATTGTTTAGATGCTTCGATTTTGTATACGTTAATCTAATTTGATTAAAATGAAAAATGTATTCACAATATTATTGATGTTCTTTACTGTAACACAAATTTTCTCTCAGGAAGTTTGTGAGACGAAGAATGAAGTAATAATTGATGTAAATGAAATTAATAAGTGTAAAGTAAAAGAAATTAAAATAACTAAAAATCCTAATAAGAAAGATGTAATTATTTCAAGCAAGAGGTATTTTAAAAAACGTACATATCTTAGTAAAGCTGTATTATTAGCACGTGATTTAAAAACAAATGATATTAATGATCTTCAGGCAAAAAATGATTTGGAGTCTCATGCATTAATAGCCAAAGAGGTTATGAAAAAAGAAATGAACGTTTCTTTTGATTTGGTTGAAGAAATTCCAATGTTTAAAGATTGCTCAGATTCTAGTTTAGATGCGTTTGATTGTTTTAACCAAGCAATGGAGAAACATATAACGGATAATTTTAGATATCCAGAAAAAGCATTAGAAAGAGGGATTGAAGGAACTTTAAATGTAAGTTTTATTATAGATTCATTTGGAGAGGTTAAAGACATAAAAATAGAAGGAGAAAATGTGCACAAAATCTTAAAGAAAGAAGCAGAAAGAATTGTGTCTTTATTGCCAGATTTTGTACCTGGGAAGCATAAAAACAAATCTATCGACGTATTGTATGAATTCCCTATAGTTTTCAGTTTAGAGTAACAATATTTAACAATATAATTAAAAGCCCATCAAATTGATGGGCTTTTTGTATATGTATTTAATACTAGAACTCAAATTTTTATTGAATTTTGCTATTGAAAAGAAAAGAATTCTATTTTTTATTAAAATTTACACTCGTTTAAATGAAAAAATCATAAAAACGAGTATTTTCTGTGTTAAAAAATTGTAAATATTAAATTTTAGTATAAAATTTGCAGTCTCTAAGGTGTATTATATTCCCTCCCCCTAAAAAACTGTTAAAAAAACAGCCTTAGTGAAAGTTATAGATAAGCTTATCGACTTTAAGTTTATTGTAATTGTTAAATAACCATAACACTAATACCCCATAAGTATGAGAAAGTTATTATTTATAATATTAGCTTCTTCTTTTTCTATTAATTTGGTAGCCCAAAAAGAAGTGTGTGAAACACCAGAGGATTCTTTTGATGTAAATAGTATAACAAAATGTACTATTAAAGATTCAAAAAAAAGTAAAAAAACAAGACAAATTACGGTTAGAGTATCGTCTTCTAGAAGTAGATACCTAAAAAAGAGGGAAGATATTAAAAAACGTACTGCAATTAATAGCGCTTCTCATCTAAATACCTCTGGAGTTTCAAATCTTGATAGTTCTTCAGAGTTAAAAGAATCATTAGCTCTTAAAAATAACATAGCAAGTATTACCAATAATTTATCAGCAGAAGAATTGAGAAAAGCTTCTAAATTTAGTACAGTTGATAAAATACCATTATTTGAATCGTGCAGAAACTCTAAAAAGAGTGAAAGAATGAACTGCTTTAATATGGAAATGATAAAGCATATTCAAAAATATTTCCGCTATCCAGGTAAGGCTGTTAGAGAAAGAATTCAAGGAGATGTTTGGATTCGTTTTGTAATAGACAAAAACGGAAATATTTCAAATGTAAAAACATTAGGACCAAAAGGAGGAGAGATTTTAAATGATGAGGCTAAAAGAGTAGTCGCTCAACTACCTAGGTTTATACCTGCAAAGAAAAATGGGGAAAAGACTTCAGTAAAATACGGTTTTCCTATTTCATTTTCTCTGGAAGAATAATTAAAAATTCTTCCAATCTTTATTTTTAAATTTTACAATTAAAAACCCTTATTTATGAACAAAAAATTACTTATTGTTTTTTTTGCCCTAAGTAGTCTTGTGTCAATGGCGCAAACTATAAGTGGTAAAGTTTATGATGAATACTTAGAGCCTTTTCCAGGAGCTAATGTAAAAACATCAAAACAAAGAACTAGTACAGATATCGATGGTAATTTTTCTTTAACAGCGCAAGAGACTTTTCCATTTACGATAGAAGTATCTGCAATTGGTTATAAAACTGAGATAGTTGAAGTAACAGAAGCAAACCAAGAGTTAAATATAATTCTTAAAGAGAGTATATCTTTAGACGAAGTTGTAATTTCAGCGTCAAGAGCTCCAGAAAGAATTATAGAATCGCCAGTAACAATTGAACGTTTAGGGTTAAACGATATTAAAAAGAACACAGCATTGTCTTTTTATGATGGTTTAGCTAATTTAAAAGAGGTTGATGTAAACGAAAATAGTATCGGATTTAAATCTGTAAATACTAGAGGTTTTTCTCCTTTTGAAAATACTCGTTTTGTACAGTTAATTGATGGAGTTGATAATTCAGTACCAATCTTTAATTTCTCTGTAGGAAATTTAGCAGGTATTTCTGAATTAGATGTAGAAAGCGTTGAGATATTACCAGGAGCAGCATCGGCACTTTATGGAGCAAATGCATTTAATGGTATCTTATTAACAAAAAGTAAGAACCCGTTTGAGTATAATGGAATTAGTACTTATATTAAATCTGGTATCACAAGTCAAAATGCAGCAGGTAATAATGAGTTTTATAATGTTGGTGTACGTATGGCATATGCATTTACAAATAAGTTAGCTGCTAAGGTTAATTTAACATATTTTGAAGGAGAAGATTGGCATGCAGATGATATTCAAAATACTACAGGAATTGGTGGTGTAGTTACATCTGGTTATAGAATAGCAGGTGATTTAGGTTCTGATCCAAATTATGATGGAGTAAACGTTTATGGAGATGAAGTATCTCAAGATTTAGAAAGATTAGTTTTAGGAAGTAATGATCCAGCCATAAATGCTTTAGCGCCATTATTTCAAGGAGGAGTTGATGTAAGTAGAACAGGTTATAAAGAGAAAGAGTTATTAGATTATAAAGCAAATAGCTTAAAGTTTGATGCCTCATTACACTACCGTCCTTTTGGAAATGAAGATTTAGAAATTGTTTGGAACTCACGTTACAATAGAGGAGATAATAATATATATCAAGGAGTAAATAGATATTCGTTAAAAGACTTCTTTTTACAACAGCATAAATTAGAGTTAATAGGTAAAAACTATTTTGTAAGAGGATATTATTCGGAAAATGATGGTGGTAATTCTTTCGATACGCGTTTTGCTGCTATTAACTTAAATGAAAGATGGAAATCAAATAATCAATGGTATTCAGAGTATATAGGAACTTATGCAGCTGCTTTTACAGGTAATATTCCAGGAGTACCAGCAAATAATGCACAAGTAGCTCATTTAACAGCAAGAACTCAAGCAGACTCTGGAAGATTAGTTCCAGGAACCCCAGAATTTGATGCAGCATTGAGTGAAGTAACTTCTGATGCAAGTTCAGGAGTAAAGATTTTTGATAAATCAGCTTTTTATCATGCAGATGCTAACTATAACTTTAGAGATATTATAGAATGGGGAGAAATACAAGTAGGAGGTAGTTACCGATTATTTAAATTAAACTCTCAAGGTAACATTTATACCGATTCAAATTCTAGAATTTCATTTGATGAATTTGGTTTTTATACACAGTTACAGAAAAAGTTTTTAGACAATCGTTTAAAGTTTACGGGTTCTGTTCGTTATGATAAGTCAGAAAACTTTAAAGGAAACTTTTCACCTAGGGTATCGTTAAGTTATGGTTTAGGAGAAAACAAGGATCATGTATTAAGAGGGTCTTTTCAAACAGGTTTCCGTAATCCAACAACACAAGATCAGTATATTGGTTTCTTTAGTGGAGCAACACATATTTTAGGAACTGCAGGAGAAAATTTAGATAGATACTCAGTTACAGTAGCTAATAGAGGCGCTAATGCACCGTCAGCAACATCAATAATAACAGGTAGAGATGCTATTAATAGATCTTTTTCTGCTCTTTCAGTGGCTAACGGAGCTCCAGTACAAGCAAACTATGGTTTGGTAAAACCAGAAAAGGTAAAGTCTTTTGAAGCAGGATACCGTGGTGTGTTTAATTTAACAGATACTAATTTATTAGAGATTGATTTAAATGGGTATTATAACGATTATGAGGACTTTTTAACTGAAAAAGTAGCCTTTGTAGCACACTATGGAAGTTTCGATGCTAACGGAGTGCCAAATCAAGACTTAATAAATGCATGGGATAATAGAGATTTAACTCGTTTTTCAATTAAAACGAATTCTAATGCTGATGTTTCTTCATATGGAGCAGGTTTAGGTTTAAAAACTAAAGTTTTTAAGAAATTTGATATTGGATTAGCTTATAACTGGGCTAGATTTACTTTTGATAAAAGTACTGATGTTGAGTTTAAGCCAGGGTTTAATACACCAGAACATAAAGTTAAGTTCCAGTTTGGAAACCCAAGTATATTAAAGAATTTAGGTTTTAATATTAATGTGCGTTGGCAAGATAAGTTTATATGGGAATCTAGATTCTTAGATGGTATTGTAGATGCAAGAACTATTTTAGATGCTCAAATTAACTATAGTGTACCTTCTTTAAAATCAAGATTTAAATTAGGTGGAACTAACTTAACAGGAAAAGAATATATAGTAGCGCCAGGTTCTGGTTTAATAGGATCTATGTATTATTTATCTTGGACAATTAACGATTAAAAGTTAAAACTAATACTATAAAAAAAGGAGAAGCTAAATGCTTCTCCTTTTTTATTTTATGAAATAAAAAATTATTCTTCTTTATCTTCTATAATTCCTAAACGCTTAGCACGTTGTTCCCAACTTTTTCTAGCTAAACTTTGTAAATCTGCAACATTATCGCTTTCATCCATTATTTCATAACCTAATAAAGTTTCAATAACATCTTCTTGAGTTACTAAACCGCTTACTGTTCCATATTCATCAACAACAAGAGCTAAGTGTTCTCTTTGCTCTATTAGCTTTTCAAATAAGTTAGGAATAGATAATTCTCTATTAGCTATGATAATGTCTCTTTTAATCGATTTTAAAGGTTCATTTCCTTTATTTTCAACCATAGCAAGCAATAATTGATCTTTTAAAATATAACCTGTAATATTATCAGAGTTTTCAGAGTAAACAGGAATTCTTGAAAAGCGTAAAAGTCTATTGTCTTCAAAGAAAGATTGAATAGTTTGATTTTCATCAGCAGTAACAATTACTGTACGAGGGGTCATAATATGCTTTGCCTGAACATCTTTAAAGTTTAGCATATTTTTAATAACCTTACTTTCACTTTCTTGAAAAACACCTTCTTGTTCGGCAATATCAGTCATGGCAGAAAAATCTTCTCTACTTAAAACGCTTTCACCATGCCCGCCTTTACCAAACATTTTAGTGAATAGTTGAAGTATCCATATGATTCCAGTGTATTTAAATAATATAATTAAAAAGCTTAATGCTTTTGTTGTAAAATTAGCTAATCCCTTCCAGTAAGTAGCTCCTATGGTTTTAGGAATAATTTCAGAGGCAACTAAAATTAAAATAGTCATTACAAAAGACACCCAAAAAACTCCATTACCTTCACCTCCAAAAGCTTCTTCAGCTTGTGTACCAACTAATATAGCACCAACAGTATGCGCAACAGTATTTAGAGTTAAAATAGCAATTAAGGGTTTGTCAACATCTTTTTTAATTTCTTCTAATTTAGTTGCAAAAGCTTTTCCTTCTTTCTTTTTTAGATTGATAAATGTAGGAGTTACACTTAATAATACCGCTTCCAGAATAGAGCATAAAAAGGAAAAGAGAATAGATAAAGTTGCGAAAACTATTAATAAAGTCATTTTTTGTTTTTTTTGGCTAAAATAAGGAAAAAAGAAACCTCAAAGGTTTCCCTCTGAGGTTTGTTTGTATTATTGTTGGTGAGAGTTAATTAAAAACCGTAGTTAACACCTAAACCAAATACTTCTCTTGTTTGAAACCCTCTAAATGCATTATCATCATAAATAGCTTGCATAGAAAGGTTAGCAGATAAATACTTATTTACTTTCATAACTACATTTACAGTATAATCGATATCTACGTTTTGAAAATCTTCTAAGTAGTTACTGTATAAGTTTAAAATATTCTCAACAGAAACGTTTTCCATTATAACAAATTTATAGTAGGCATTTACAGCAGCACCCAGTTCATAACGAGTAGATTCACCTTGTGCAACACCAAACGCAGGTCCTGCAATAGTTAAATCACTATTAACTACTACCAATTTAGAAGTAGCAGGAGCTATGTTTACTTTTAAATTATCAGATTTTTTCCATAACATACCTGGTCCAAATTGGAAATAGGCAGGTGAGAAAAAATGTGAAGTTTGAACTCCATTTACAAATGTAGAAGACATTTGTGTTTTAAAGTTGAAAAAAGCAGAATAGTACCAATATCCTGAAGCTTTTTTACCTACTAAAGAGTTTAACTCAAAACGATCATCCGTTTTTTGTAAATCTTGACCTCTTAATTTAGTTAAACCATACGAAGCAATTATTTTATTATCCCAAGTCCAATCGCCTTTAGCATAGTTAAAATCATAATTTAAACCTAAAGTTCCAGAAATATTGTTAGTTCCTCCAGCTAACCAGTTATTAAATGCAGACTGATTGAATAAAAAAGAGATGTTACCACTTTTTTTCCAACCTTCTTTTGGTTCTTCTTTTTTTTCTTCTTGTGCATTAACTGTTAAAGCTCCAAATAATACAGCAATAGCTAATAGTTTTTTCATTGGTATGTTTTTATATTTAAATTCTTTTTTTGTGCAAAAATTACACTTCCCTTACTTTAGACAAAGTTATTTATTAAAAGTCACTTTTTATGAAAGATATAATTTAATCCTAAACCAAATACTTCTTTGAATTGAATTTTACTAGAAGCATCATCATCTATAATAGCATGAAATCCAACATTAGTAGAAAGATACTTGTTTATTTTTACAAAGAAGTTCAATTGATAATCAATATCAATGTTTTGAGGTTTTTGTAAATAATCAGAGTATACAGATAATATGTTTTCCATAATAACATCTTTCATTATAGCATATTTAAAGTAGGCAGATAAATTAAAACCTAAACTGTAACTTGTATTTCTATTTTCTTTTACACCATATTTTCCAGAGAACTGATCGGAAACAAAAGTAAAACGGGAAGTTGCTGGTGCAATATTTATTCTTGCGTTATCAGATTTTTTCCAAAGCATACCGGGTCCAAAACTCCAATAAGCAGGGGCAAAAAAATCAGAAACCAATACCTTAGGGTCTGTTTTATAATTATATCCTTTAGTGTATTGAGTTTTAAAATTACTAAAGAAAGAAAAGAACCAATACTTTTTAGCCTTTAAACCAAGTAATGAATTGTATTCAAAACGATCGTCAGTTTTTTGTAATCCCGAACCACTTATATGGCTAATACCATAGGCACTAATAATTTTATTATCCCAGTTCCAGTTTCCTTTTTTATAGTTAAAATCATAATTCAAACTAATATTTCCAGCTATAGTATTATTACCTCCAGCTGTCCAATTAGAAAAGGAAGATTGGTTAAATAAAAAAGTAGATTTACCTAGTACAGTCCACTTTTTAGGAATACTATCTTTTTTTTGTTGCGAATACATTATACTAGCAACACTTATAAAAAGTATTAAAAATAACTTTTGCATCGATTATATTTTAAAACTATTGTCTATTAATTAGTTAGACTAACATTAAAAAAATCAGCAAATATATTTATACTTTATGAAATAAATAAATTACAACTTTATGTTTTTAAAAACTTAACCTAAAACTTACGTTTGGGGTAAAACCTAAAGATTCTGTATTTTGTTCTATTAGTTTTCCTTCATCAAAACCATTTTTATTTTCTTTAACAATATCATAGGTTCTTTTAAGAATGTTTTTTTTATTTAGAATGTTCAATAATGAGATATTGAACCTTCCTTTTACGGTTTTCTTTTTATTCATATAAAAATCATATCCAGCTGAAAAATCTAATCTAGAAAAATTAGGAAGCCTACTATCATTAATGCCGTTTCTTTCAATAAAGTAATTATTAGCTAAACCATTATTAGAAGTGAATGGAATCCCTATTCTATAAGTATAACCTAATGAAAAGTTATACTCCTTATATTTAAAATTGTTAGCTAAATAAAAGGAATGAGTAACATCAAAATTGCCAGTAAACTCTTTGTTTTCATTAAAGTCATTGATGAGAAAAGTAGTTTTTCCTGTATGATAACTTAACCAAGTATTATAATTTTTCCAGTTCTTCTTTATTAAAAAGTCTAAGCCAAGTGTTTTCGATTTACCTGTTAAAATATCTCTTGTAAAAGAATCAAAGCCACTAGTTAAAGAGGTAATTCCTTTTATTTCTCTCTTATAAACATCTAAATCAATTAGCCAATTGTTTCTTTTGAATAAAGCTCCAATAGTGATTTGTTGACTTTCTAATAAAGGAATGTCTTTTTGATTAGATAGTGCCCATAATTGATTTTCCAAACCAAAATCGGTAGTGTAAAATTCAACTATTCGACTAATATTTTGTTGTTTTATTTCAAAAGAACTACTCAACCAAAATTTAGGTAAAACTTGTATTTGACTGTATATTCTAGGTTCAAAAGTGGTTTTGTTTAATAAAGAAAAGTGATTTGCTCTTGCTCCTAAGCTCACTGTGATGTTTTTGTTTTTGTTGTACAGGTACTCAGTAAAAAAAGAATGTGATTGGTTGATGTCACTTTGGGTTGAAGATTTTTCTACAAAAAGAAGATCATTTTTTTTACTTAAGAGAAAGTAAACATCATTATAAGCATACTGATATCCTATACTAACTCTAGAGCTCGTATTTATTTTATAATCAAAACTAGTGCTAATGTCTAGGTTTTTAACATGATTATTTTTTGTCGTAAAAGCATACGATGCGTTATCTTTCTCTTTATTGTTTCTATATTTTAAATTATAATCAGAATAACTAATAGTAGTTTTACTACTGGTTTTTGAATTCCATTGTTTATCCCATCCTATATTATAACCATCATTTTTTATTAATAAATCATCACTTCTTTGATCATTAAAATCGGAAGAGAAAAAAGAGTGGTCCAATGAATTTTTAATACTAATTTGACTGAGTGATATTTTGTCTTGTTCAGTTGGTTTATAAATTATTTTAGTATTAAAATCTTGAAAGAAAACATCAGTATTAATTTTAGCATTTATCTCTTCAACCAATTTTTTATCTTTAGATATGGTAGTGTGTTGAAAAGTTTTTTGAGATAATTGTCTGTATGTGGGAGTATTCAATACATCAGTAATTGAACGTCTTCCAGAAACTGATATGCTTAATTGGGGAGAAATAGGTAAACTAACATTAGCATCGGCATGTGTAAAGTTCATTCCTACAGAACCTTTAATTTTTGATGGGATGTCGTTACCAGTTTCAACGTTAATAACGCCTCCAATATGATTACCGTATTTGGCTTTAGAAGCACCTCTATATACTTCAACCTTATCTATAGTTTCAGGATTCAAGGCAGATATGGCTCCAAAGAAATGCGAAGCTGTAAATAGTTTTATTTGATTGAATAATATTAGGTTCTGATCCGGAGTACCACCACGAATGTGCATTCCAGTAGCCGTTTCATCAACGTTTACTATTCCTGGTAATTGTTGAACTGTATAAAAAACATCTGGTTCAGTTAAACCGGGAATAATGTCTTGGTTTTTAGGTTTAAAAACTATAGCACCATCAATGGTTTTAGATAATCCATTAGTTAAATAATTAGTTATGACTATTTCATTTAATACTGCATTTTCTTCTTCTAAAGATAAAGAAAAACAGTTTTCTTTAGAAAAATTAGCAACAGCTCTTTTTTTTGATTTAAATCCGACAAAGGAAATGTTTATGGTATCAGTGATATATAGATTTCTTAGCTCGAAGTAACCATCAATATTGGTTTGAGTACCTATGTTTTTATTTTTTAAAGTTATAGTAGCACCAATTAAAGGTTCTTTATTGTGTTTAGAAAAGAGATTTCCACAAATGTTTACTCTGTTCTTAAGTTTTGAAATAGCATACCTGTTTTTAGATATTTTTTTAAAATTAAGTTTAGAGTATTTTTCTAAACCTTTGATGATAGAGCTTATGTCTCTGTCTTTTCCAGATTTAAAAGGAACCTTTTGATTATTAACAATTTCATCTGAAAAAGAAAATTTAACATTGTATAAATCACTTAACTCGATTAAAACATCTTTTAAATGTCTCAATCGAGTCGTTTTGTTTTGAGTAAATACAGATAAGGATAAACTCAGCAATACGAAACATATCAGTTTCTTCATATAAAACTATTTTTCAGTCAATTCAATAATGTTGCTTTGGTTTGAAATGATATAGTCTATATTCATAGGAATAAAAACAGCATCTAAAGCCAAATTTAAATCTGAATGAATAAAGCTACCTGTAAATAATTTATCATTTGTTTTAACTGTATTTCCTTTAAATTTTATGTTGTATTGATTTTCTAGCGATTTTAAAACAATTTTTAAAGGTACACTAGTAAAGCTACTTTCGCCATTTATCCAATTAGGATTTTCGGTTGCTTTTTTATCACCTGTTTTTATGTCACTTTTTAATTTTGTAAATGTTTTACCTTTAGTTAAGAATATAACTTCTCCTTCCGATTCTACTTTAACCTTACCTTCATAACATTCAACTTTTAAGAAGTCTGTATCTTCTAAAACGTTAAATTGTGTACCTAAAACAGTAATGTTACCTTCATTGGTTTCAACTGTAAAAGTGCTGCCTTTTTGAACCTTAAAAAAAGCTTCTCCTTCTAACTTTAATAATCGATTAGTATTCCAATCTTTTTTATTGTATGCAATGGTAGATTGAGCGTTTAATATTACCGTTGAATTATCTGGTAAATTAATTTCCAACTGTTCTCCATATCCAGTTGAGGATTCTACATTTTGAAAATTAAAATAAAAGAAACTAATAAGTAAGGCTAAAGAGGCAGCAACAGCAAGAATTTTTTTAGGAAATAAACGTCGAACAGTTGTTTTATTTGCAGCTTTTTTACGTTCAATATCCTCTAATATTTTTAAGTACACATCCTCTTTGTTTAAAAGGGGTCTTTCAAAATTCTGTGATTCTTCTGAAATTCTTTTAAACAAATGAAAATCTTCTGTTTTTTCAAAGGCAGCTAGTTCTTTTTGAGACATTTCTCCAGAAAGCCATTTTGCTAATAAAGTATCTGATTTTTCTATTGGATCCATATTATATGCCTTTTATTTGAGTTCGTAATGTTTTTAAAGCCAAAGTCATTCTTTTTTCTACTGCTTTTACTGATATTTCTAGTTCTTCGGCTATTTCTCTATATTTTTTCTTATCAATTCTATTCATTAAAAAAACCTCACGTTGTTTATCAGGCAAATCACTAATTGCTTTTTGAAGCTTTTTTAAAAATTCTTGTTCTTCCAATAAGTATTCAGGAGTTTCATTGGTCGTACTTTTTACATCTAGCTTTTTGTGGGCTAAAACGACCTTTTGATGTGCATAATCATCAAGAAATAAATTATTAGCAACAGTAAATAAATAGGATTTTGCTTTTTCAAAAATAACCTTAGAACAGTTAGTCCATAACTTAACAAAAGCTTCTTGAACAAAATCTTGAGCTTTTGCACTATCACCACATTTATATATCATAAAACCATATAATCCATCAGCGTATGAATCATATAACTTTTTATAGGTTACGGGAGCACAAACAGAGTTTACATCCTTCATAAAATACTTTTTGTTTGACGTATAACGATTAACTATCAAAAAACCCTACTAAAAAATAAATTCTTTTTATAAAATATTTTTTTCAAAGATAATTAATAGTCTTTATGAGGTTTTGTGAATGTTTTTTCTAAGAGTTGGTGTTTCCCAGGAAAAGAATTCAAAACAAAAAGTAGGGTTTTTTAATCATGTTTCGTTTCACAATCAAATAATAGATGCGATTAAGCATTAGAACACCCTTAATATATTTAAAAATGAAAAAAATACTATCAATAGTAGCATTAACAGCGACTTTTTTAACATCGTGTAGTGAAACTACAATAGAACAACAAGGAATAGATAATTTAACAGTAGTAGGAAGCATTCCTTCTGTAAAAACAATTACAGTTGTTCCTACAACACCGCCAACAAGTAGCTCAGTTATTTTATTTGACTTCGATTTTGAAGATGATAATGAAGGTTTTGTAGGTGTTTTAGAAAATAAATCATCAGATAAGGAAACGCCTATCCGAAATATTTCAGAAACTACTTATAAGTGTAATCTAGCGAGAGGTAAAAAAGAAGATTTTCCAACCAAAGCACCAATAAACTTTGAAGGAAACGACACTTATTTTATGGGAAGGTTATTTAATAATGCAATAAAGTCAGGTGGAGGTTGGAGTAATACAGACGGAGAAGCTTCGTGTGTTGCCTTGTATTCAACAAAAAGAACCTTGAATTTTGCAAAAGATTTTAATGTAAATGAATTGTCGATTTCTTATGATTATTATGGGCAAGATGTAAATACAAGTTATATTTTTCCAGCAATTAATATTTTCTTACGTTCAAAGAAAACAAAAGAATCGATCAACTTAACACCGTCTGAAAAAGGATATACTTGGTCGAAATATGCTACAAAGATTCCAAGTAAAATAGTAGCTGGTGAATATGAATTAATAGTATTTCACGCTCCAAAAGGTGTTGGCTTGGACAATATTAAAATTTATACAGATAAAACGACTAGTAGTGCTAGTGAAGTAAAAGTAAATGCAGGAGCAGATGCAACAATTAATTTGCCAACGAATACATTTGACTTAAATAGCACTATAACAAACCCGAAAGGAGAAAAAATTAAATCAATTGTTTGGACAAAAGTAAGCGGAAAGGGAGTGACAATTGCTGATAGTGACAAAGAGGATACTAAGGTATCTAATTTACAAGCAGGAGAATATGTATTTAAAATTGTAGTTACAAATGAAAAAGATATAGCTGTTGAAGATACGGTAACAATTAAAGTAGATGATTCAAAAGTTTTATATGGCTTTACATTTGAGGAAAATGTAGAAGGTTTTGCTAATGCAAAGAACGCTGTTGAAAAGATTGATAAATATTGTAGAGGGAAAAAAGGAGATTTTCCGGCCTACAATAGCTTAGTGTATAGTGAGAATGATACTAGTTTTATGGGAATTAATATGGGGGAAATAGGTGGTTATTTTGCTACTGAAGCGACAAAGACATTTAAGTTATCAAAAACGTTTGAAGCAAATAAACTAGGAGTGCAATTTAGTAGTCAGGTAATTGAACCTTGGGGAGATACTACAAGTATTAAAGTTGAATTAAAATCAGCTTCAGGAGCAGAAGTGATTTCTTTAGATGTAAAAAAATCAACAACAACATCGTCATGGGAAATATTAAATGCAACTATAGCTAAAAAAGTAGTAGCAGGAGATTATACTATTGCTGTAAAACACGCTGGAGGTATGACTGCTATTGATGATATTTATATTTATGAAAAGTAAAGAGTGAGTAGTGATTTTAATGAGTGTTTAAAAGAAATCCCCAAAGAGTTTAAATTCTTTGGGGATTTAATTTTTTTATCTGTTTCTTTTAAATAAAGAAAAGGCATTATCTCTTTTTCTTATACAAAGGAACAGTAGAACAAGCCTCACCAAACATAAGAGTTTTAGCAATTGGCTGAATTTTTTCTATTAATAAAGTATAAGCTGAAGGAGGAATAGGTTTGTTAGCACATCCTTTAATAATTATAGGTTTGTCTTCATATTCCGAAATATCTAACGAATTGATGATTTCCTGATAAATTACAGTTTCCAACAGTTCTAAATTACCAACAACAACTTTGTTTGTATGTTCAGATAATTGTGTAGTTAGCAATAAATGCGCCCAAGAAGGAATAATAGCATCAGAAGAACAAGTTAAAGCAACATACGTGTTTTGGTATTGCTCCCAATCATGATTTTTCACCTGTTCTCTAAAGTCTTTTTCACGAAGAATTAAACCTTCGTATAACCAATCTTTAATATCAAAAACAACACGTTTTCCTTGAGGATAAAAATCTTCAAGGTCAATGGTTATAAGTTTGCTATTGGCAACTCTATTTATAATTTCTTCAGCCATATTTTATAGCATTCCTAATTCTAACTTAGCTTCATCGCTCATCATATCTTGAGTCCAAGTAGGATCAAAAGTAATTTCAACTTCACAGTTGTTAATTTCTTTCAAAGTTTTTACTTTTTCTTCAATTTCTACAGGTAAACTTTCAGCTACAGGGCAGTTAGGTGAAGTTAAGGTCATTAAAATTTTAGCATCGTTTTCTTCAGAAACAAATACGTCATAAATTAAACCTAATTCATATATGTCTACTGGTATCTCAGGATCGAATATTGTTTTCAATACTCGTACTATCTTATCTCCTAATTCTTCTAATTGAGTATCTGTCATTTTTATTTGTTGTATGTATAAATTCTTGTTTCTCCCCAGGTGTTACCTGAGCCATTTATTTCTTTAGTAACAATTTTAGTAGGATAGTTTTCATTATCGTAAGTAATCGTATTTGTAGTCGTAAAACTCAAATTACCATTACTGTAAGTTTTGACTTCAATTACATTCCCTAAAGAGGAAAAAGGTAGTGCTTTAATTAAGTAGTTTATACCTGAAAAAGGATTTTTTTTACCATCATGTTTAATTACACGATAATTGTTAGCATTACTTGCGTCTATTTTTTTAACGGTATTACCATTATATTCGTAATTAAAGACTCTACTATTACTATTGGAGTTAAAATTGTCTGTTGTTTTTTCAGATATAATTATGTTGTTTTTATAAAAATATTCTACAGTTGTTACAGTAATATTGTTTTCTATTCTAATATGTTTAGATAATTTACCGTTTGTATATTCATAATTATCTGATGTGCCTCCAGGTTGGTTTAGTTTTGTTAGATTTCCATCAGCATCATACAAAACATTATCAATAACTACTTTATTGTTTCTGTCTACTATTTTTATCATTCTATTATTTGAATCGTATTGATAATTAGATTCATCAGTATCAGTTGATCCAAGTTCAGTTTGTTCAAGTTTGAGTACTAATTTTGGAGAAGTACCTATATTTTCTCCACTGTCAGAACATGAAGTTAGAGTTAATAATAGTATAATTAATAAAACCGAAATCTTTTTCATAGTAATATAAATTTTAATGTTAGGATGTTAATTTACTTTGTTGTGCAATTGCATACATTTTTATTTGCTTAACCATAGAAACTAAACCATTAGCACGAGTTGGACTTAAGTGTTCTTTTAATCCAATTTCGTCAATAAAATCAGTATTAGCATCTAGTATAGCTTGAGGAGTTTGATTTGAAAAAACTCTTAATAGTAGCGCTACAATACCTTTGGTTAAAATAGCGTCACTATCGGCTGTAAATTCAATAATATCATTATTTAATTGAGAATGTAACCATACTTTAGATTGACATCCTTTAATTAAATTTTCATCTAATTTATAAGCACTATCAATTAAAGGTAATGATTTTCCTAGGTCAATAATATACTCATAACGCTCCATCCAGTCTTCAAACATTGAAAACTCGTCAATAATTTCTTCTTGTATTTCTTTGATAGTCATTTTTTAAAACTATTTTTGCATCGTCTTACGACCACTTTATATAAAAGTGCAAAATTACAGTAAAAAAATAACAAATGAGTAAATTATTAGCAGTAGGTACTGTAGCGTTTGATGCTATTGAAACACCTTTTGGTAAAACAGATAAAATATTAGGAGGTTCTGGAACTTTTGTAGGTTTAGCAGCTTCTCAATTTGGAGTTAAAACAGGAGTAGTATCTGTAGTAGGAGGAGATTTTCCACAGTCATATATAGATATGATGAATTCTAAAGGAATTAATACTGATGGAGTAGAGATTGTAAAAGAAGGAAAAACATTCTTTTGGAGTGGTAAGTACCATAACGATATGAATTCTCGTGATACATTAGTAACAGAGTTAAATGTATTAGAGCATTTTCAACCAGTAGTACCAGAAGATTTTAAAGATGCAGGAATCGTAATGTTAGGAAACTTACACCCATTAACTCAAGCATCTGTTTTAGATCAAATGAATGAAAGACCAAAATTAGTAGTATTAGATACTATGAACTTTTGGATGGACATAGCTTTAGAAGATTTACATACTGTGTTAAAAAGAGTAGATGTAATTACAATTAATGATGAAGAAGCACGTCAGTTAAGTGGAGAGTATTCATTAGTAAATGCAGCTAAGAAGATTCATGAAATGGGACCTAAGTATGTAGTAATAAAGAAAGGAGAGCACGGAGCTTTATTATTCAACGAAGGGAAAATGTTCTTTGCACCAGCATTACCATTAGCAGAAGTATTTGATCCAACAGGAGCAGGAGATACATTTGCAGGAGGTTTCTGCGGTTATTTAGCTAAAACAGAAGATATCTCTTTCCAAAACATGAAGAATGCAATTATTTACGGTTCGAACTTAGCATCATTTTGTGTAGAGAAGTTTGGAACACAAAGAATGGAAGAGCTAACAAAAGAAGAAGTGCAAACACGTTTGCAGTCTTTTAAAGAGCTGACTCAGTTTGATATAGAATTATCATAAATACAATCCGCGCCTTTTGGTGCGGATTTTTTTATATAAAAAACAACAACACACAAGACAACAACACAACTAAAATATATTTAAATATAATGAGTGACGCTATTAAACATGAATGCGGAATTGCAATGGTTCGTTTGTTAAAACCATTACAGTATTATAAAGATAAATACGGTACTGCATTTTATGGGGTAAACAAGATGTACTTGTTAATGGAAAAGCAACATAATCGTGGTCAAGATGGAGCTGGACTAGCAAGTATAAAGTTTAACGTAGAGCCTGGAACAAGGTATATTAGTAGAATTAGATCTAATAAATCACAGCCAATTCAAAATATCTTCGGGAAAATTAATAAAAGAATCAACGGAGTATTTGAAGAAAATCCAGATAAGATAGATGATGTTAAATGGCAAGAAGAAAACATACCATATATAGGTAACTTGTTTTTAGGTCATGTTCGCTATGGAACTTTCGGAAGCAATTCTATAGAGAGTGTACATCCATTTTTACGTCAGAATAACTGGAAACATCAGAGTTTAATAGTTGCGGGTAATTTTAATATGACTAACTCAAGACAATTATTAAATGATTTAATTGATTTAGGACAGCATCCAAAAGAGTTTACCGATACGGTAACAGTAATGGAGAAGATAGGTCACTTTTTAGAAGATGAAGTTTCTGATTTGTATATCAAAGCAAAAGAAGCTGGGTTTAATAAAAAAGATGCCTCACCATATATAGAAGAGCATTTGGATATCCAAAGAATCTTAAAAAGATCAGCAAAAAACTGGGATGGAGGATATGCAATGGCAGGATTACTTGGGCATGGAGATGCATTTGTGTTAAGAGATCCATCAGCAATTCGACCAGCATTTTATTACCAAGATGATGAAGTAGTAGTTGTAGCTTCAGAACGACCAGTGATTCAAACTGTATTTAATGTAGATATCAATTCAATAAAAGAGATTGAAAGAGGTCACGCATTAATTATTAAGAAGAATGGAAATACGACAATGAAGCCAGTTTTAGAACAGCGAGTTAAAAAAGCATGTTCATTTGAGCGTATCTATTTTTCACGAGGAAGTGATGCTTCTATATATGAAGAAAGAAAAAATTTAGGAAAGTATGTATTTCCTGAAGTTCTTAAATCGATTGATAGTGATATAGAAAATAGCGTATTTTCATACATTCCTAATACAGCAGAAACCTCATTTTTTGGAATGATGGAAGCCGCGGAAGATGTTTTGAATCAACAAAAAACAGCTGCAATATTAGCTGGAAATGGTAAGTTGTCAAAAGAAAAGGTAGTAGAGATTTTATCAAAAAGACCACGTTTTGAAAAAATAGCTATTAAAGATGCTAAACTAAGAACGTTTATTACAGATGATAGTAGTAGAGATGATTTAGTGGCTCATGTCTATGATGTTACTTATGGAGTAGTAAAACCAACAGATAATTTAGTAATTATTGATGATAGTATTGTGAGAGGTACTACCTTAAAGAAAAGTATTATTAAAATATTAGACAGGTTAAATCCTAAGAAAATAGTAGTAGTATCATCAGCACCACAAATTCGCTATCCAGATTGTTATGGAATTGATATGGCAAAAATTAATGATTTTATTGCTTTCAAGGCAGCTTTAGAATTGTTAAAAGAAACAGGTCAATATTCAATAGTAGAAGAAGTTTACAAAAAGTGTAAACAACAAGAGGATAGTGAGGATAAAGATGTGATAAACTTTGTAAAAGAAATTTATGCGCCTTTTACTGATGAAGAGATTTCTGCTAAAATAGCTCAGATGTTAAAAACAGATGGAATTACTGCAGATATTGAAGTTATTTTTCAACCAGTAAGTGGATTGCACAAAGCGTGTCCTGATAATTTAGGTGATTGGTATTTTACAGGAGATTATCCAACAGATGGAGGTCATAGAGTAGTAAACCAAGCTTTTATTAACTTTTATGAAGGAAATGATAAAAGAGCATACTAATGCTTTTGTTCAGATATAAAAAAAGAGCGTTTGATAAAACGCTCTTTTTTTATGCTTTAAATTTTAGCTTTTATAATGGGACTACGATAGCTCCAGAGAATTTTTCACGTATTTTATTCAATGCTCTGTCGGCATGTAAACGTGTTTTATAGTTACCAACTTGTATTTTCCATTCTGGTTCCGTGTAAGAAAGTTTAGTGTAAACTCCAGGAAACTCAACTCTGAATCTTCCTCTTAAGCTTTTCGCTGTTCTTTCCAGTCCATTGTATAATTGGATTCTATAACCAGTACCATTAAGTTTGTTATAAGCTCTTTTCTTTTTTATTAAAGAGGTAATCTCTTTATTGTTAGAGGTGTTAGATTGAGCATTAGCAGAAACGATACCACCAATGAAAACCAATATAATAGCTATTAAAAACCTGTGTTTTTTCATTTCTTTAAATCTTTTTACAAAAGTAACGACTTGTTGGTTAATACATTGTCAATGTTATTTATTTAGAATTAATATAAATTATAAATTAGCAATCTCTTAACATTTCACAATTTAGACAGAAGTAGTACTTTTGTGCAACTTTCTGTGTATTGTTTTTTGAAACTGTATATAGAAAAAATTGTACCAAAATAGATACAAAACTTATATTTTATAGTATGAAAAGTGTGAAACATCACAGCAGATTAACCCAAACACTCGCAAAGAGTTTAGCTTTCTTCTTAGTATTATTCATGAGTTTCTCGGCATTTTCGCAAGGAGATGTAGACGAAGCACGTCAGAAAGAAGGGAAAAAATTATTTAAATCTTTATGTGCTTCATGTCACAAATTAGACAAGAAGCTTGTAGGTCCTGCTTTAGGAGGCGTTGAAGAAAAAAGGTCTAACGAGTGGTTAAAAGCTTGGATTAAAGACAATGCAGCGTTAAGAGCTTCAGGTGATAAAGAAGCAATCGCGATTTTTGAAGAGTATAAGCAGTCAAATATGACGGCTTTTCCTCAGTTAACAGATAAAAATATCGATGATATTTTATACTATACTACTGTAGGTGAGATTAAAAAAGCTGGTGTTCCTGGTGGTGATACAGAGGTGGCTAGCGCAAAAGGAACAGCTCCAAAATGGTTAATATATATTTTAGCAGCGGCTATTATCGTAGCGTTCTTAATTATTGGTAGTTTATTAAAAACAATTAGCGAGTTAAAAGGAGCTCCTAAAACACCAGGTTTATTAGGACAGACTGCTGAATTATGGGAGGGTATTAAGCAAAATACATTTTTACATGTGTTGGTTGTGATATTCGGAGCTTTAATAACAGCTTATTTCTTATTTGGAAATTTATTTAAAGTAGGTGTTGATGAGGGTTATCAACCAATTCAACCAATTGCTTTTTCACATAAAATACATGCTGGAGATAATAAAATAGATTGTCAATATTGTCACTCTTCAGCTAAGCATAGTAAAACTTCAGGGATTCCATCTGTAAATGTTTGTATGAACTGTCATAAGAATATTTCAGAAGTAGCGGATGATACAAAAGTAGTAATGGATGATCATACATTAGTTAAGGCTGATTTAGATAAGGAAATTGCTAAGATTTATGAAGCTGCTGGATGGGATGCAGAAAAATTAGAGTATACTGGAAATACAAAGCCAGTTAAATGGGTAAGAGTTCATAACTTGCCAGATTTCGCATATTTTAATCACTCACAACACGTAACAGTTGCTGGATTAAAATGTCAAAAATGTCACGGACCAGTTGAAGAAATGGAAGAAGTATATCAATACTCTCCGTTAACAATGGGTTGGTGTATCGACTGTCACAAAGCAACTAAGGTTGACTTGAAAGGAAATGAATACTACGCTAAAATTCACAAAGAATTAGCGAAAAAGTATGGGGTTGAGCAAGTAACAATTGCGCAGTTAGGAGGAAAAGAATGTGGTAAGTGCCACTATTAATCAATTAGAAAGTAGAAAAACACGTATATAAATGGCTTCAAACAAAAAATACTGGCAAAGTGTTGAGGAACTGAAAGATAGTTCTATTGTTGAAACGCTACGTAATAATGAGTTTGTACAAGATATTCCTACAGATGAGTTTTTAGGTGACAAAGAAACGTTAGAAACTTCATCAACTTCACGTAGAGATTTCTTGAAATATGTTGGGTTTACAACAGCAGCAGCTTCTTTAGCGGCTTGTGAAGGTCCAGTAAGAAAATCAATTCCTTATGTAGTACAACCAAATGATATCGTTGTAGGTGTTGCTGATTGGTATGCAACTACTATGGCAGACGGATTTGATTTCGCAAACGTATTAGTAAAAACAAGAGAAGGGCGTCCTATTTTAGTGATGCCAAATAAAGAAGCAAATGCAGATGTAAATGCGAGAACGGTAGCTTCTGTATTATCTTTATATGATGATAAATTACGTTTAAAAGAGCCTAGTAAAGGTGGTGCAAATATTTCTTGGGCAGATGCTGATAAAGAAATTGTTGCTAAGTTAAACGAGTTAAAAGAAGCAAATGAACCAGTAGTGTTATTAACAGGTACTTTAGCGAGTCCATCTACTGAAAAAGTAATTGCTGATTTTATAACTGCTTATCCAAATGTAACACACGTGGTATACGATGCTGTTTCTGAAAGTGGAGCTGCAGATGCTTTTGAAGCAATGTACGGTAAACGTGCTTTACCTAACTATGATTTTAGTGAAGCGGAAGTTATTGCTTCAATTGGAGCAGATTTCTTAGCAGACTGGCATGGAGGTTTCGAAGGAAGTTATGTAAAAGGTAGAGATGTAAATAGCGGTAAGATGTCTTACCACGTACAACTTGAAAGTAACATGTCGCTTACTGGTGCAAATGCAGATAAGCGTGTGGTATTAAAACCTTCTGAACAAGTTTATGCTTTAATTAACCTTTACAATGCTGTAACTGGAGGATCTCTTCCATCAAAAGCAACTAAGGCTGATGCAGATGTTAAAAAACTTGCTGCTGATTTAATGAAAGCAGGTTCAAAAGGAGTTGTTGTTACAGGATTAAATGATAAAAATGCTCAATTAATCGCTTTAGAAATAAATAAAGCATTAAAGAGTACTATTATCGATGTAAACAAGCCTATCTATAAAAGACAAGGAGATGATAAAAAAGTAGCTAAGTTAGTTGCTGATATGAAATCTGGAGCAGTTAAAGGTTTAGTAACTTATAACGTAAATCCAGTTTTTACTTTAGCAAATGCTGCTGATTTCTCTGAAGGATTAAAGAAATTAAAATTATCTGTTGCATTAAGTACTCAAGATGATGAAACTGCAAATGCAACTGCATATAAATTACCAGCACCTCACTATTTAGAGTCTTGGGGAGATGTTGTTGTTGAAGAAGGTTCTTTTGGTTTAATGCAACCAACAATTCAACCATTATTCAATACACGTCAGTTACAAGATGTATTATTAAAGTGGTCTGGAAGTACAGTAAATTATTACGATACATTAAAAGAATACTGGAGTACAAATATTTTAGGAGGAGCTTCTTGGAATCAAGCATTACATGATGGATTCTTTAAAGGAGAAGTTGCTGTTGAAGAAGTTGAGGCGCCAACAGAAACAGTTGTAGATTTAACTACTGCAGCTGGTGAATTAGCAAGATCAGCAGGAAAAGCTTCAGGGTTCGAATTAAGCTTATTTACATCAACTGCTTTAGGAGATGGTAAACAAGCAAACAACCCTTGGTTACAAGAATTACCAGATCCTCTTACAAGAGCTACTTGGGATAACTACTTAACAATGTCTATTGCAGATGCAAGAGAGTTAGGTTTTGAAAATCCAGTAAAAGATAATGGAGCAATCGATGGTAATTATGCTACAGTAACAGTAAACGGAGTAGCAATTAAAAATATTCCAGTAATGATTCAACCAGGTCAAGCAAAAGGATCTGTTGGATTAGCATTAGGTTACGGTAGAAGTCAAGGATTGAAAAAAGAAATGCAAGTTGGTGTTAATGCATACCCATTCTATGTGAATGGAAATAACATCCAATACAACGTTTCAATTGAAAAAACATCAGGATGGCATAAGTTTGCTTGTACACAAGTACAAAGTACACTTGCAGGACGTCACGATATTTTAAAAGAAGCTTCATTAAAAGAAGTAAACAATAAAAATTTAGATCCTAAGCATACATGGAATAAGCCATTTATGGTTTCTTATGATCACCAAGAAGTTGAAGGAAGTACTATCGACTTATGGGATGAGCATGATAGAACAATAGGACATCACTTCAAATTATCTATCGACTTAACTTCATGTACAGGATGTGGAGCATGTGTTGTAGCATGTCACGCAGAAAACAACGTACCAGTAGTTGGTAAAGATGAAATGAGAGTAGGTAGAGATATGCACTGGTTGCGTATAGATCGTTACTATTCATCTACTGTTGAAGATAAGCAACACGAAGCTAAAATGACTATGGAAGAGTTTAAAGCTCAAAATCCAGGTTTAGCGAATCAAGAAGTAGAAAGAAGATATACAGAAAAAGTATTAGAGTTAAGTAAAGGTGATTTATTTGACGCTTTAGAAAATCCAGCAGAGAACCCACAAGTTGCTTTCCAACCAATGATGTGTCAGCACTGTAATCACGCACCATGTGAAACAGTATGTCCGGTAGCAGCAACATCACACGGTCGTCAAGGTCAAAACCAAATGGCGTATAACCGTTGTGTAGGAACTAGATATTGTGCAAATAACTGTCCATATAGAGTTCGTCGTTTTAACTGGTTTAATTATGCAGAGAACGAAGAGTTTGACTTCAACATGAATAACGAGTACGGTAAAATGGTGTTAAACCCAGACGTAGTTGTTCGTTCAAGAGGAGTTATGGAAAAATGTTCTATGTGTATTCAAATGACACAAGCAACTATCTTAAAAGCTAAAAGAGAAGGTAGACCTGTAAATAAAGATGAGTTTGAAACAGCATGTTCACAAGCTTGTTCTACAGGATCAATGGTGTTTGGAGATGTAAATAACTCTGAAGATCCAGTAACTCCATTAGTTGAAGATAAAAGAGCATTCCACGTGTTAGACTATATTGGAACAAAACCAAATGTAGTGTACCAAGTGAAAGTTAGAAATACAAACGAAGCTTAATAATAAAATTAATAAGTATATAGATTTATGTCGTCTCATTACGAATCATCTTATAGAGAACCATTAATACTTGGTGACAAGAGTTACCATGATATTACTGAAGATATTGCAAAACCTATTGAAGGTAAAGCAAACAAACATTGGTATGTAGCATTCTATATCTCTTTAGCAGCAATGTTATGGGGATTTGGATGTATCTTTTACACCGTAGGAACAGGAATCGGTGTATGGGGATTAAGTAAAAATATCGGTTGGGCATGGGATATCACCAACTTTGTATGGTGGGTAGGTATCGGTCACGCCGGAACACTTATCTCAGCGGTATTATTATTATTCCGTCAAAAATGGAGAATGGCAATTAACCGTTCTGCAGAGGCAATGACAATCTTTGCCGTATTCCAAGCAGGTTTATTCCCAATTATTCACATGGGACGTCCATGGAATGGGTACTGGGTATTACCAATTCCTAACCAGTTTGGTTCGTTATGGGTAAACTTCAACTCGCCTTTATTATGGGACGTATTCGCAATCTCTACGTATTTATCGGTATCATTAGTATTCTGGTGGACTGGTTTATTACCTGATTTTGCAACAATCCGTGATAGAGCTGTTAAACCATTCCAAAAGAAGATATATGCATTATTATCTTTCGGATGGTCAGGTAGAGCTAAAGATTGGCAACGTTTTGAAGAAGTATCATTAGTATTAGCAGGTTTAGCAACTCCATTAGTACTTTCAGTACACACGATTGTATCGATGGACTTCGCAACATCTATTAACCCAGGATGGCACTCAACAATCTTTCCTCCATATTTCGTAGCAGGGGCAATTTTCTCTGGATTCGCAATGGTACAAACTTTATTAGGTATTATGCGTAAAGTAACGAATATGGAAGCATATATTACACGTCTACACGTAGAGTATATGAATATCGTAATTATCGTAACAGGAGGTATCGTAGCAGTAGCATATGCAACAGAGTTCTTTATTGCATGGTATACAGGATCACCTTACGAAAATTATACTTATTTATCTTTTGGAGCAGAAGCAGGAGCTTACGGATGGGCATTTTGGTCTTTATTAATCTGTAACATTTTTACTCCACAATTATTATGGTTTAAGAAAATTAGAAGAAGTTTTATTTGGTCTTTCATTATCTCAATTATCATTAATATAGGAATGTGGTTTGAGCGTTTCGATATTATCGCAATTGTATTAAGTAAAGGTCAATTACCATCAACATGGTGGCGTTTTGAGCCAACATTTGTAGATGTAGGTATCTTTATTGGAACTATTGGATTCTTCTTTGTATTATTCTTATTATATGCAAGAACTTTCCCTGTAATTCCTACAGCAGAGATTAAGACAATCTTGAAATCAACAGGTGAGAACTATAAAAAATTAAGAGAGGAGAACAATGAGCACTAATAAAGTAATTCACGCATTATATAATGATGATGATATCTTAATGGATGCCGTTAAGAAAGTAAAAGCAGATCACCATCATATTGAAGAGGTATTTTGTCCATTTCCAGTTCACGGATTAGACAAAGCAATGGGATTAGCACCAACACGTTTAGCCATCACTGCTTTTATGTATGGTATTACAGGTTTATCGGTTGCTATTTGGTTAACATGGTATACTATGATTGCAGATTGGCCACAGGATATTGGAGGTAAACCTAACTTTTCTTGGGCTACTAACATGCCAGCTTTCGTTCCAATCATGTTCGAATTAACAGTATTCTTTGCAGCCCACTTAATGGTTATTACATTTTACATGAGAAGTAAAATTTGGCCATTCAAAAAAGCTGAAAACCCAGATCCAAGAACTACAGATGATCACTTCTTAATGGAGATCCCTGTTCACGGTAACGAAGAAGAATTAAAAGCTTTGTTAGAAACAACAGGAGCTGTAGAAATTAACGTAGTAGAAAAGCATTAATTAAGAGATATGAAGAGCTTAAAAATAATTATCGCTTTAGTTGTAGTTGCAAGCTTAGCTTCTTGTAATAATAAACGTAAACCACAAGTACAATATATGCCAGATATGTATGTATCTGTAGCTTATGATGCAAATGGAGCTAATTCACCAGGAGGAATGGTTGATAGATTACCAGTTGCAGGTACTGTAAGTAGAAATGGTATAGTAGCTTATGATATTCCTGATACAAATGAAGGATATGAAAAAGCAAAAGCTGAATTAAAAAACCCTTTACCTACTAATGAGGTTAACTTAGAAAAAGGTAAAGAGTTATACGGAATTTACTGTGCCTCTTGTCATGGAACAAAAGGAGATGGAAACGGAGTTTTATCACAAAGAGATAAATTCAATGGTATTCCAAATTACAAGGATAGAGATTTAACACCAGGAAATATTTACCATGTAATTATGTATGGTAAAAACTTAATGGGATCTCATGCATCACAGTTAAAGTACAAAGAGCGTTGGCAAATTGTACAATACGTAGAAAAATTAAGAAGCGAATTAAAATAAGTCTATAATAGATAGTTAAGATATGTACCAGTTTTCAGGAAAATTAAAAATGCTTGCTATTGCTCTTATGGTTTTAGGAGCCTTAGGTACTGCCGCTAGTTTTATGACGGCGCCTAAAACATTAGAAGAAGCAAAAGAAATTTTAGCAAAACAAGAGGCTCACCATGGAGGTGGTCACGGAGCAGCTGATTCACATGGTGAAGAAAAAGCTCACGCTAAAGAAGCTAAGACTGAAGCGCATGCTGAAGTTGAAAAACATTCAGAAGAAGCAGCTACAAAAGCACACGAAGCTGATAGCACTGCTACACATGCAAAAGAAACAACAGAAGAAGCTCACACTGCAGATAGTACTGCTGTAAACGCAGAAGATACTCACCAAAAAGAGGTGAAAGAAGCACATGCAAAAGTTGCAGCATCTAAAGATGCGCATGCAGCTAATGCACACGGTGAAGATCACGGAGATGCACATGCAGAGCACGCTTTTCACCAAATGCAAAACAGACCTTGGGCTGCTGTATTTGTAGCATTATTATTCTTCTTAGGAGTAACATTATTAGTATTAGCTTTCTATGCAATTCAAAGAGTAGCACAAGCAGGATGGTCTGTAGTGTTATTTAGAGTAATGGAAGCAATAACAGCAAACATGCACTATGTAAGTGCAATTATGTTATTGTTCTTAATTGCTACAGCAATGCACATCAACCACTTATTTCCATGGATGGGAGAAGGAGTTGTAGATCCTACAAGTCCAAACTATGATCCAATTATAGATGGAAAGAAATGGTACTTAAATACACCAGGATGGTTAATTAGAAGTATCTTCTATTTATTAGTATGGAATGCTTACCGTTTTATTATCAGAAAAGGGTCTATCCAACAAGATAATGGTGATTTAAAATTACACAAGAGAAATTATAACATATCTGTAATCTTCTTATTTTTCTTTATGATTACTGAATCTATGATGGCTTGGGATTGGATTATGGGAATTGACCCACACTGGTTCTCAACATTATTCGGATGGTATGTATTAGCTACTTTCTTAGTATCAGCTTTAACAGTAATTGCTTTTGTAACAATTTACTTACGTTCTAAAGGATATTTACCATTAGTTAACGATAGCCATATTCACGATTTAGCTAAATATATGTTTGGTTTCTCAGTATTCTGGACTTACTTATGGTTTGCACAGTTTATGTTAATTTGGTATGCAGATATGCCAGAGGAAACTACATATTACTTATTGCGTTTTAACGAATACAAAGTACCATTCTTAGCAATGGTAGTAATGAACTTCATCTTCCCAGTATTATTATTAATCAACAGTGACTTTAAGAGTGTCCCTTGGTTTGTAACATTAGGAGGAGTAGTAATATTAGCAGGTCACTACTTAGATTTATTCGTAATGATTATGCCTGGTACTGTAGGAGCTCAATACGGATTTGGGGTTGGAGAAATCAGTGCAATCTTATTCTTCGTAGGATTGTTTATTTTCGCAACGTTCAATGCATTTGCAAAAGCAGATCCAGTAGCAAAAGGAAACCCATTCTTACATGAGAGTGAAACTTTCCATTACTATAATATCGAACACAGAGGAGAAGATAGTAATCATCATTAATAATTAGAATTAATAAACAAATAGTTTAGATAATATGCTCGCTTTATTTTATATTTTCATAGCAGTTGCAATAGGAGTAAGTTTTTGGCAAATTACTCGTATCATGAATTTCCGTTCTGTAATTGCTACAGATAAAGACAACGAAACACAAGGTAAATTAGCTTTAGGATTCTTAGCTTTCTTATATGCAATGATGATTTACTGTTTAATCGCAATGAATGTAATAATGTTACCAGAATCTGCTTCTATCGAAGGAGAACACGATGATAACTTATTCAATATTACATTTTGGTTAATTGGAATTGTTCAATTTGGAATGCAGTTCTTAATCTTTTACTTTAGTTATAAGTATAGAGGAAACAAGGACAGAAAAGCATTATTTTATGCAGATAGCCACAAATTAGAGCTTTTATGGACTTCTATTCCAGCAGTAACAATTGTATTATTAATTGGATATGGATTATGGGCTTGGAACAACATTATGTATGTTGGAGACGATGAGAATCCAATTGAAATTGAAGTATATTCAAGACAATTCGACTGGCAAGCACGTTATGCAGGAGAAGATAATGAATTAGGATTAGGAAATGTAAATTTCATTAAAGGAATTAACTCTATGGGAGTTGATATGTCAGATCCTAAGTCACAAGATGATAAAAAAGTTACTGAATTAGTATTACCGAAAGGAAAGAAAATATTATTTAAATTCCGTTCACAAGATGTATTACACTCTGCGTACATGCCACACTTTAGAGCACAAATGAACTGTGTTCCTGGTATGATTACTCAGTTTGCATTTACACCTAAGTATACTACAGAAGAAATGCGTCAAAATTCTGAAGTAATAGCGAAAACTGAAGGAATTAACAAAATTAGAAGAGCTAAAGGTGAAGAGCCTTATGAATTTAACTACTTATTGTTATGTAACAAAATTTGTGGAGCATCTCACTACAACATGCAAATGAAAATTACTGTTGTTGAAGAAGCTGAATACAAAAAGTGGTTATCAGAGCAAAAAACATTAGCTCAAGTTATTAAATAAGATTTTTTCAAAAAAGTTATATAAAAGATAGATTATGTCAGATCATCATCACAAAGAAACATTTGTAACTAAATATATCTTCAGTACAGATCACAAAATGATCTCGAAGCAGTTCCTTGTTACAGGTATATTCATGGGTATCATTGGAGGTTTTATGTCTATGTTATTTCGCTTGCAAATTGCATGGCCAGATACTTCATTCTCAATAATTGAAGCATTTTTAGGAAACCATCAAACAGATGGTATTATGAACCCAGATATGTACTTAGCATTGGTAACAATACACGGTACAATAATGGTATTCTTTGTATTAACAGCAGGTTTAAGTGGTACCTTTTCAAACTTACTAATTCCATTACAGATTGGAGCACGTGATATGGCTTCTGGTTTCTTAAACATGGTTTCTTACTGGTTATTTTTCTTATCATCAGTAGTAATGGTTATATCATTGTTTGTTGAAGCAGGACCAGCATCTGCAGGTTGGACTATTTACCCTCCATTATCTGCATTACCACAAGCAATTCCAGGTTCAGGAGCAGGTATGACTTTATGGTTAGTGTCTATGGCAATATTCATTGCATCTTCATTAATTGGATCATTAAACTATATTGTTACTATATTAAACTTACGTACAAAAGGAATGAAGATGACAAGATTGCCATTAACAATGTGGGCATTCTTCATTACAGCTATTATTGGTGTTATTTCGTTCCCAGTATTATTATCTGCAGCTTTATTATTAATATTCGATAGAAGCTTTGGAACATCATTCTATTTATCAGATATCTTTATTTCAGGAGAAGTATTACATTACCAAGGAGGATCACCAGTATTATTTGAACACTTATTCTGGTTCTTAGGTCACCCAGAGGTATATATTATATTATTACCAGCATTAGGATTAACATCAGAAGTTATCTCTACAAATGCACGTAAGCCAATTTTTGGATACCGTGCAATGATCGGATCAATTATGGCAATTGCATTCTTATCTACAATTGTATGGGGTCACCACATGTTTATCTCAGGAATGAACCCATTCTTAGGATCGGTATTTACATTCACAACAGTATTAATTGCAATTCCATCAGCAGTAAAAGCATTTAACTATGTAACAACACTATGGAAAGGTAATTTACAAATGAATCCAGGTATGTTATTCTCTATCGGATTAGTATCTACATTCGTAACAGGAGGTTTAACAGGATTAGTATTAGGAGATTCTGCATTAGATATCAATGTACACGATACGTATTTCGTAGTAGCGCACTTCCACTTAGTAATGGGTGTATCTGCATTATTCGGAATGTTCGCAGGGGTGTACCACTGGTTCCCAAAAATGTATGGTAGAATGATGAACAAGACATTAGGATACTGGCACTTCTGGATTACTATAATCTCAGCGTATGGAGTATTCTTCCCAATGCACTTTGTTGGATTAGCAGGTTTACCACGTCGTTATTATACAAACACAAATTTCCCAATGTTTGATGATTTAGCTGATATTAACGTATTTATGACGGTAATGGCTATCATTGGAGGTTTAGCGCAGTTAATTTTCTTAGCTAATTTCTTTATCTCAATCTACAGAGGAAAAGTAGCATCACAAAACCCATGGAACTCTAACACATTAGAGTGGACTACACCAGTAGAACATATCCACGGAAACTGGCCTGGAGCTATTCCAGAAGTTCACAGATGGGCTTATGACTACAGTAAGACTGATGAAAACGGTGAATATGTACACGGACAAGATTTCGTATTACAAACAACACCTTTATTAGACGGTGAAGAACCAACCTAATAAATAGTATATAAAAGCTTAAAAAGCCTTCCAAATTTTGGAAGGCTTTTTTTATTTGATAACATTTTAAATTTATATAAAGAATAGATTATTAAGAAAAGGCGGAAGAATAAAAAAATACATTAATACTTTATAGCTTAATAGCAAATGAAATGATACTAATTTATATATACAATCTTATGACAAGGATATAACTTTATTATAAAATGAATAGAATAACGATTGTGGAGCTTCTTTAATTAATGTTTTATAATACTTTTTATAAGAGGAGAGCAAATAGTTTACTTATTGTTTTACTATCCATTCTTGTGAAATTTTAATAAAAGAAGCAAAATGGAGAGAGAAATACTTTCTATTTTACAATAGGAAAGAGCTTCGGTTAGTGATATAAGAGCATCTAATTATAGATAATAAGTTTGATAAATCATATAGAACTTAATTAAATGAATACCTAACCTAAAAAACTTTAGAGTGTAACTTATTGACAAATAGGTGATTAAAAAATAATTCAAAAAAAGATTTAAAAAGATAGTTGTTGTGTTAAAAAAGAGTTCTATATTTGCACCCGCTAACGGAAAAACGATAGTTTGA
>NZ_WAAU01000020.1 GCF_008806755.1 Tenacibaculum aiptasiae | reverse complement strand
AATTTGGGAATTTTTTCATACGATTCCAAATATCGATAAGATATTTTTAAAATCTATTTTCTTAGAGTATAAATTTTAAATATTTTTATAAATTAACTTCCTTTTTTTAGTAAATAAAAAAGGAAGTTAAATAAGTTGTTAGTATTTTATTTTAGATGAATTTTTATTTAAGAACTTGGCATGAAAGGATAATGAAACTCAAATTTTAAGATTGTTATTATCTTATCGATAACCATGTTTTTTTGAATAAAAAGTTACTTGTTTAATATTTTTTAAACAGATAAGCTTCCATCACATAGAAGTCCTCCAGGTCCTGGAACACCAAAAACTTGACAAAAGCGTGAGGTATTGCAACACCCCATTCCACAGTCTTGATGTGATTCGCAAAATTTTCTACCTCCATTAATTTGTTTTTGCTCTATTTTATTTAAAGCTTTTCCTAGATTTAAGATTGATTTTTTCATAATTAATATTTAAAGAATTATTTTTGCGGCGAACATTTAAAGACACTCACCTTTGTGTCTATTCTTCGCGAGAGAATTTTGTTCTAATTCAAAGCCCTAAAAGGGCTTTGCCTTTTTTTAGCTGTTTTTTTATAATGTGTTTTTAATGGTATGATAGATTAATTATTTTTTCTTAATTCTTAAAGGAAGAAGACTAAGTTTTTTCGATTGTATTTCTCTTATAACAAATAATTTCTTTACCTAATTCAGAAATATATGCTGTTGATAACAGTTATAGATTTTTTGCATTGTAAATTTCATCTATTGATATGTGATTTTTTATTAATTCTTTTGATAAATGTGTCTTCTGAGGGGAAAGATCTTGCTGGTTTCTTAAGTGAGATGAGTTGCTAGCGAAGGTAAACGAGAACAAGGTGTTTATTGGGGGTAATTCATATCTGATTAGAATTGTTTCATAATCGAAGAGTTTAAGTAATTATTTGCATTTGGCTGTATATGAAATTAATAAAGGTTAAGTATCATAACTAAATATTAACAATATGGTCTTTATTAATATAATCTTAAAATCAAAAAGTGAATAGAGGAATTGGAGAGAAAATAATTAGCTTTGTTGTCTTGTACCCCGATTAATATGAAAAGAAAAATAATAATATTATGTTGCTTGATAGTTATTTCATGTAAGAAAACTCCAGAAAAAACTCTACCAAAATTACCTGTTTTTTTTAATGATAAAATAAAAAAAAGTATTCCTAAAGATTCATTAAAGTTTTATTTAAGCCTATTGAAAAGTATTCCTAAAAAGAATTTATCAGATTCATTAAAAGCAGAGTTTTATTATACTGCAGGAAGATATAATATTCGTTTAAAAAAGTATGATTCAGCAATAAATAACTTTAGTAAAGCAACATCCTTTTCTGGAAATAAGATAAAGTCAAATAGAGAGGTTTTGTACTTTAGAGCCTTAAGGCAAACATATTTTACATATAAAAATGATTATTTAAATGGAGAAGGAGTGAATGAAAAGCTGTTATCTCTTTTGAATAGTCAAGATTATAAGAATAAAGCTTATGTGTATTATTTTAAGCAAATAGTTAAGGTAAAATTAAAAGAGTTTAAAGAGGCACTAGTTGCAAGTGATTCAGCTACAACAATGCTCTTAAAGGTAGGGGATACAACTAATTATGTAATGGCAAAGATAGGGAGGTCTACTATTCTGAGTAGCTTGAATGAACAGAATAAAGCCATTAAGGAATTAAAAAAGACTCTTAAATATGAAGATAATTTGAAAACAGCTGCAAGATATGAGTTATATGGAGCATTAGGCTTTTATTACTATAATAATGCGTTATTTTACAAGGGTATTTCTGCATTTGAAAAGGCACTAACTTTTTCTAAAAAATTACCACTTCATTTAGCTAAAACTAGGCAAGCTAATAGTTATTTAAATTTATCTAAATCCTATATAAGATTACAAAAACTAGATCTAGCTCAAAAATATGTAGACTCTATTTATGCTTTAGGTATAGAGGATATTGATTTTACAAATCATAGAAGTGTTTTGAAAACTAATTTGGAAATTTTATCTAAAAAAGGAAAAGGTATAGATGAAGTTTTAGCTCAATTAGATTCAATAAATGATTTTCAAGAGAAAAGTTATGCAAATAGGATGAATAGTGAGTTAAAGGCTTTAAAAAAATCTCATCAAAAAGAAATAATATCTGAAAAAGCAAGGGAAGAGGCTGAAATTAAAAGTCTTAAATTGGAAAGAAATCAGTATATATTAGCTTTATTATTATTGATAGCTATTGTAATAGGAGTACTGATTTTGAATTTGTACAGACAAAGAAGGTTTAAAATAGAGCAGCAGAACTTTTTATTACAGCAACGATTATTACGTTCACAAATGAATCCCCATTTTACATTCAATAGTTTAAGTTTAATAAAAAACACTATAGAAGAAGATAGCGAGAAGTCAATAAAATATATTCAAAAATTTTCTAAACTATTAAGGTCTATATTTCAAAATTCAACAAAGAATTACGTGCCTATAGAAGATGAATTAGAATCGTTACAGAATTATATCGAATTACAACAGTTCAGGTTTCCAGATAGATTTGATTATAGAATTGAAAATACGATTGATACTGAAGATGATGTTTTAATTCCACCAATGTTATTACAGCCTTTTGTTGAAAATGCAATAATTCATGGATTTAGAAAGAGTGATTCAATAGGGAATCTTTTAATTCATCTTCAACTTTTTGAAAAATATATTAATTGTGTTATTGATGATGATGGAGTTGGTATAGATGAAGATAATATTGACAATAGATCATCAGTTAAATTAATAGATGAATTTTTAAAGAAAATGACAGGTGAAGGAATTGTTATTTTGAATAAAAAGACAATGTCGAAAAAAAATAAAGAAGTTGGTACTAGAGTAGAATTAAAAATCCCATATAATATATTTTAAACATGTTAAAAACACTAATTGTAGAAGATGAAAGACACGTAAGAGAAAATTTGAAAAAAAGGGTTTTCCAAGATTTTCAAAGTGAAATATCTATTGTAGATGAAGCTATTTCAGTAAAAGAAGGAATAGAAAAAATTAAAAGATATAAACCTCAATTAGTTTTTATGGATATTGATCTTGGAGATGGAACTAGTTTTGATATTTTATCATCTTTAGATGAAATTAAATTTAAAATAATTTTTATTACAGGTTTCGATTCACATGCTATAAAGGCTATTAGATTAGGTGCTTTAGATTATTTATTAAAACCTATAGATGAAGATGAATTTAAAGTAGCGGTGAGTAAGGCGATAGATACAGTGGAAAAAGAAAACACTAATGGGGGATCCATAAATATAGCTAATCATTATTATAGAGAAGGAGAGCACCGTAAAATTGTATTGAAGACTTTAGATACCCAACATTTGGTTTCTTTTGAAGATATTCTTTTTTGTAAGTCTGAAGGAAATTATACAACTTTTTATCTTTTTGAAGAGAAGATAGTTATTTCTAAGCCAATGAAGAAAGTTGAGGAATTGCTTGATAATCAACGATTCATTAAATGTCATCAATCGTATATCGTAAACAAAGCATATATAACAAAATATACAAATGAAGGATTCTTAATAACTAAAACAGGCGAACAAATTCCAGTTGCTACAAGAAGAAAAGATATGGTTTTAAAAGCGTTGTTTTAAGAAGAGGTAAACGAATTTGAATTCATTGCAGGCGAATTTGAACTGTTAGATTTAACATAATATTTCAAATGTATTTTTGAGGAAATAATCAAAAAAAAAAGAATATGAAGTTTTTAAAACTGCTTTTTTTTGTACTACTTATTTGTATTTCTTGCAATGTAAATAATGAAGAGATACAAATAATTGAAAAAGAACAAAATAAGGCTAACAGAAACAATTTTAACTCGAAACCATTTCAAATTTATAATGCTCAAGAAGTAGAGCAATTAATGTTTATGACATCTTTTTTAATAGGTAAAACGCTTATTGAGAATGAGTCTGCAAGAGATTTTTTTTATAATCATATTGCAGATTCAAGAATCACAGCAATAAAATTATCGGATATTATGGATGATGATACTATGGATTCAAATCCATTTGAAATAGAGTTTCAAAAACAGTTTAATAAATATAATTATCATAAAAATCCTCAAACAGGAGAGACAGATCCACCTACATCAACAAGTTTAGATCCAGATCCATTTAGATGGGGAGGAATATTTGGTCCAACGATGCTTTATGAATTATTTATAGATAAGGTTATAAACTTAAATGACTGGGAACTGTATTTTCCAAATAAAAACTCAGTATTAAGTAATGGACTTACACTTACGGAATACTTCCAGAGAAATGATAGAGTTATTTGTTTATGGAGACTTAACGAAAAAATTAAAAGAATATATAGTGATGGTCTTATATTATATACAGATGGGAGAGGCAGTTATTTACCTTTAAATTTTAATCCATCAAATAGTTCATCTTTTACATTTCTTTTAAGAAATTAAATAGATAATTTAATATTAAAGGGGAATTAGTCATATTACTATAATGACTAAATATTTAAGAGCAACTTAAAAAAGTTGCTCTTTTTTATGAAAAATAATTTATTTAATAATATTTCTAAGTTGATAGAAAAAACGTTCTATCAAGCGTAAATCCTCAGTTACTATGTTTGCGGTTCCTTTCATTTCTTGTCTGAAAGCTATTTTTTTACCATAAGTAGTTTTTAAGTCCTGTGGCAACTCCACATTTATTAAATAATTTCCTTCTTCATCTGGAATTAAAGATATTGATTTAACTGTTCCATTTAATTCTCCAAATTCATCTGAAGGGTAGTTTAATAACTTAATTTGAACCTTTTGTCCTTTCTTTAT
>NZ_WAAU01000019.1 GCF_008806755.1 Tenacibaculum aiptasiae | reverse complement strand
TTTACAGGATTAGCTTCAGATACATATGAAGTTATCATAACCGATGCAAATGGATGTGCAACAGGGGCTTCAACAGTAACAGTTGCAGCGCCAAACGCATTAACAGGAACAGCAAGTATAACACAACCTTATACATGTGTACAACAAGGAGTTATAACATTTGCAACTCCAACAGGAGGAACAGCACCATATACTTATGGTATTGATGGAGTATTTTCAAATAATCCAGTAAAACCAAATTTAACAGATGCTACTTATGCATTAGTAATAAGAGATGCTAATAATTGTGAGTTTACTTTACCAAGTATCACAATAGCACCATTACCAACAGCGCCAACATTAGGAAGTTCAATAGCATATAATTGTGACGGAACAGGAAATGTAACGATTACACCAAATGTAGGAACGTATACTTATAGTTTAGATGGTGGAGCAGCGCAAGCGAGCAATGTATTTAATAATGTATCAGTAGGATCACATACATTTACAGTAAACTATGGAAGTTCGTGTACAGAAGATATTATTGTAAATGTAGCAGCAGGTCAAGAGTTTACAGCAAGTATTACAGGAAATACAGATAGTACATGTAATAATGCAGATGATGGAACAATTACTATAAATGCTTCAAATTACGGAGGAGTATCATATGATTATAGTATTGACGGCGGAGTAAACTGGGTAAATACAACAGTAAATCCAGTAATAATTACAGGTTTAGATAATATTACACACGATGTTCGAGTACGAGCTACAGTAGGATTGTTAACGTGCCCATTAAATTTAGGAACCGTAACAATATCAGAACCAGCAGCAGTAGGAGTAACAGCAACGATCACAAAACCAGCAACATGTGCGGCACCAACAGGAGCAACAATAGAAGCAGTAGCAACAGGAGGAACAGCACCATATGAATATAGTATTGATGGAGGGGCAACATGGCAAAACTCAGGAGTATTTACAGATGTAGCAGCAAGTGGAACAGCTTATACGATTACAGCAAGAGATAGTAGAAACTGTGCCTCAACAAGTAATGCAACAATTACGGTAAATGCACCAGATACAGTAACTCATACAGCTACAGTAACACAATGTTATAATGGAAGTAATGGGCAAATTGTAGTAAATGTTACACAAGGAAACGGAGATTACCAGTTTAGTTTAGATGGAGGGCCATGGCAAACACCAACTCCATCAACAGCAACAACTTATACATTCTCTGGGTTAACACCAAATACGTATACAATAGATGTACGAGATGGATCAGGATGTGTATCAGCACAATCTACACATACATTAAATCCACAATTAGGATTAACAACCACGTTAGTAGACGAGACCTGTAATACAGGAACGATAACAAT
>NZ_WAAU01000018.1 GCF_008806755.1 Tenacibaculum aiptasiae | reverse complement strand
GAAATTAAATATTATAATATAGTTTTATTATATGATGGATGGAATTTTATAAATGTTGAAAAAGGTTTTTATAATTGAATTTGTTATTTTTTAAAGATTATTTTTTATTTAGAGAAAGAAAAAATAAATAAATAAAAAATTTTATTTGAAAATAATAAATAAATTATTAAAATTAAATTATTAATAAAAAATAATAGGTATGTAAAATAGGAAAAAAAATTTTTAAATTGTTTTTTAAAAGATTTGGTAAGTATATTTAGATGATGTTGTAAAAAAAAAAATGGTTATAGTATAGGAGTAATTAAAAAAAAAGATAATAGATAGTTAATAAGGAATAAGGTAGTAATGTGTTATGTTTAAAAGATTTTATATATTTTATAAGTATAT
>NZ_WAAU01000017.1 GCF_008806755.1 Tenacibaculum aiptasiae | reverse complement strand
CCATCGCCATCTGTATCCACTTGAACAGTTACAGTTATTGTCTCTGTTACACAAACCTGTGGCGTTACTGCTGTATTACACACTTGTAATTCTATAGTAACTGCCCCTCCTTCTTCACCTGCGGCTGGTGTATAAGTAACCTCTCCTGTTAATAGATCAATACTTACAGTTCCTCCAGCAGTTCCTCCTGTTTGGGTGATACTTGTATTTGCTCCTGGCCCAAAGTCATCATTCGCTAAAACATTAACCTTAGCACTTTGACCTTCTACAACTGTTAATACATCATCTGCTCCTGTTGGCACTAATGGATTTGGATCAGTTCCATCTGGATTTCCATCATTATCATCGTCTGGATCTGTTACATCTGGATCACCATCGCCATCTGTATCCACTTGAACAGT
>NZ_WAAU01000016.1 GCF_008806755.1 Tenacibaculum aiptasiae | reverse complement strand
TTTTCCCTATTGGAGCTGATAACAAATTAAGACCAATGATTATTCCTACTCAAAATCAAAATTCTACTTTTAAAGGAGCTTATTTTAACGAAGACCCTAATTCACCAACTACTTTAAGTCAAACTTTTGTTACAAATCAAAAGCAAGCTTTTATAGAAAACATTAGTCAATTAGAATTTTGGAACTTAAAAGGAACTAACAAAACAACAGTTACATTAACTTGGGATAGTCAAAGTGATATTACAGCTATAACTAATAATGTAGAAGAATTAAAAGTTGTTGGTTGGAGTAAAACTGAAAACAAATGGATGGATCTTGGAAGCAGTAATGTATCAGGTAACTTAACTTCCGGACAAGTAACTTCTAACGAGTTTATCCCTAATGATTATGAAATCATCACTATAGGCGCTGGTGTAGCTAATGGGAAATTGGATGATGTAAACATCATATTCACTCCTAATGGAGATAGTACTAACGAAACTTTAGTATTTGAAGGATTAGAGCAATATAACAAAAGCGAATTAGAAGTTTACAACAGATGGGGAAATCTAGTTTACAAAACAACTGATTATAAAAACGATTGGAATGGAAAGTCTTCTGGAAGAGCTACAATAAATGCTAATGATGATTTACCAGTTGGAACTTATTTCTACACTTTAAAGTTTGGTAATGATTCATTAAGTAAAACACAAAAAGGTTGGGTTTATATTCAGAGATAGAACAACTTCAACATAATTTTAAAATATTTAAAACTTATATGAATACCATTTAACGTACGTTAAATGGTATTTTTTTGACCATGATTTTTCTAGTCAAATTCGCTAGTCGGTAGAAAAACACAGTTCAACTAAAACCTCTATCAATACTTATTGATTTGAAGCATCTTTGAAGTGTAAATACAAAGAAACATTTACATAACAACAACCATTTTAAATCAATAATTATGAAAACAATAACTAAAATAGCCGTATTATTATTTACATATTCTGTAGGTGCTCAAACTGCATTTCACAATTTTGGTAATGTAAAAATGCACACAAACGCTAGCATCGGTTTTCATACTGATTTAACTAATGATGGTACTCTTGACAATAACAATGAAGGTTTAGCTGGTTTT
>NZ_WAAU01000002.1 GCF_008806755.1 Tenacibaculum aiptasiae | reverse complement strand
TTGCTGCAACAGCACCATGTACAGGAAACGATACAGCTACGATTATATTGATACTTAGTAATAATGGAATTTGTCAAGACACTGACGGTGATGGTATACCAGATATCACAGATGTAGATGATGATAATGATGGAATTCCAGATACTGAAGAAGGAACAGGAGATACTGATGGAGATGGAATTATTGATAGTTTAGATTTAGACAGTGATAATGATGGTATCTTAGATGTAGATGAAGGAGGTAATGGTTCATTAGATACGAATGGAGATGGAGTTATTGATTCTCATGATTTAGGGTTTGTTGATGCTAACAATGATGGTCAAGCAGATGGATCAGTAGATGCAAATGAAGAGCCAGATACTGATGGAGATGG
>NZ_WAAU01000015.1:250-30799 GCF_008806755.1 Tenacibaculum aiptasiae | reverse complement strand
ACAGGAGTTTACGTAGTAAGAATAACTTCAGAATTAGGTAAGAAGAGTAAGAAGATTATTATTAAAAAGTAGAAATCATGGAAAACAATATAAAATCACAAAAAGAAGTAATCACTAGAAAAGAAGCATTACAAAAGTTGGGAAAGTATGGTAAATATACAGCCCTAACTGCTTTAGGAACTTATATGCTTTTAAATCCACAAAAAGCACAAGCACAAAGCCCAGAGGATCCAGGGGATGGGTTTTAGTAAACTAAAATTAGGGGTTTAGTTTACACAAAAAAAGACAGCTAATTTTAGCTGTCTTTTTATTTTATAGAAGAAAGAGTAAAAAGCTTTAGAAAAGAATAAATCGCTTTGGTATAATTAAAAGATAAATTAATTTATTGTTTACTATTTATTTCTTTTTGTTTTCTCGGAGAGGGTTGTCCCGTTTCAGCATAAATTACTAAATCATCTAATATACCTGGATATATTTTCTTCAATGCCATTTTCATTGGAATCTGTGCAATAGTTCCAATTAAAGGTTTTACTTCAATACGAGGACCGAGTATAATCTCAGTTTTAGTATCACTTAGTTTTTTTAACTTCCATGTACTAACTACAGAACGAACAAAAAAGGGCAAACCTTTTACAGAAAATTGTAATTCATAATTTACATCATCTATTTTTATAATAGTATCCATAAGTCTACCGCTTTCAGTTTCGCAAACTCTATCAAAGTCTTCGTTAGGCTTAGCCTTTCTGCATTTTGGAGTTCCAGCTGCCCATAAATGAGCATCATAAAAATCATCAATAATAAATCTCCAAACTTCTTGAATTGGTTTATTAATATTTCGTTTAAATTTTAAGTCTATCATGGTTTATTGTTTCATAGAATGAATGTTCATTCCATATTAATTGTAAAAAATTTTATTCTTTAATTCCATCCCAAATCATTTGTATGTGATTTTTTAAGGATGTTGTTGCTTTTTCTGAATTATTTAGATTTTGTTTTAAGTAAGATGAAATACCACCACCTATAAAAACAAGTATCTCTTGTGTACTAATGTTTTTAATTATTTTATTAAGTTTTCCTTTTTCTAAGAGAATAGCTACAATTTCTACAGATTTTTGTCCTTTCACTTTATTTTCTTTCGTAATTATAGGAGAGGCTTCTAGTTGTTGAAGAAAGTTAAAATAAGATGGATTATGAATAAAAAAATTGATGATAACTTTTAAGTAATCTACAAACTGTTTTTTTATAGTAGCATCAGTATTTACTTTTAAAAATAAGGTTTCCTCTTGCTCTTTAATGCCTATATAGATTTCATTAATTAAAGCTTCTTTGTTAGGAAAATAATTGTAAATGGTTCCCATACCAGTTCCCGCTTTTTTAGCTACTTCTGACATTGGAGTATTATGAACACCTTTTGTAACAAGAAGTTCAAGAGCTGCATTCAAAATATTTTCCTTTTTATTCATATTGCAAATATATATAAGTTGGAATGAATATTCCAAAAAATATTTTTGTCATTTAAAGAGAGTAGTAAGCTATGTGAAATGCTCCAAAGATTTTAATAAAATAGAAATTGTATAGCATTAATTTTTTTAACCTAAAACAATAAAAGTATCTAACAAAATTCTAATTAAATTTGTTTCAATTATGAGATATTTAGTTACCGTTTTTTTCGCCTTAATAATTACCAAAAGTTTTTCACAAGAGGAAGTATTAAATGCAGTTCAATTACATGAAAAAGTAAGAAATGCTACCAACGATCAAGAGAAAATTAAATTGTTGTTACTTCTAGCAGAAAATCAGTATGAAAACGATTTAAGCTTTTCAGAGAAAAGAGTAGAAGAAGCTATAGAATTAATAGGTAACAAAGAAGACAGTATTAGTAAGCAACAATTAGGAAAAGCATACGTACTCAAAGGGATAGTAAAAAGGAGAGAAGCCAATCACCCAGAAGCCATAGAATATTACCTCAAAGCCAAAAAAATATACCAAGAGCAAAAAGATTTTAAGAAAGTTTCAGATGTATATCATAATATGGGAATGGTGTTTAGGCATCAAAAAGAACATGATAAAGCAATATCTTTTTATAAAAAATCAATCAAAGGAAAAGAAGTGGTAAATGATTATCATGGTATGGCAGCTAGTTATAATATGATGGGAGTATCGTATCGTCAATCGAAAAGATTAGATTCAGCCTTAACTTGCTATCAAAAAGCAAAAGAATTATTTGGTAAAGTTGGAAGTGTGAAAAATATACAAAGAGTATATAATAACATGGCGATACTATATCATAGCAGAAAAGAGTACGATAGAGCCATAGCATTAGTAAATGAAAATATAGCTTTTACCAAGAAAAACAACAAAATATATTCATTGTGTACCGCTTATAGAAATGCTTCAAATATTTATAAAAAAACAAAAGAATACGAAAAATCATTAGCTTATATAGATTCGTCAATTCAAATAGCCAAAAGAGAAAAGTTTAAAGACTTAATAGCTAAAGGATACCTTAGAAAAAGTTTTCTGTCAGCTAAATTGTCAAATTATAAAAATGCTTATGAAGATTATAAAAAATTTAATAGATATTCAGATTCATTGTTTAACATAGAAAATATTAAAAAGATTCAAGCATTAGAGCTTAATTATCAGTTTAAACAAGAAAAACAAGAAATAGAATTATTAGCAGAGTCAGAGAAAGCAAAAAATAAATTGTATACCATTATTTTACTCATAATTGTATTGAGTTCGATTTTTATAGGGTTTTTATTGAATAAAAATTATAGAAATAAAACGGTTATCCTAAAAAATGAAGTAGAAAAAGAGAAAGAACAAAAAGAGGAGCTTAACAAAAAAATAAAACTAAACGAAGAAGAAATAAAAGGTTTGATAGCTGATAATACAATGCGTTTAGAGTTTAAACAAGAACTTCTAAGTCGATTAAAAGAAGATGTATTATCGGGAGAAGTTAAAGAAATTAAACAAAAAATAAACACGTTAACTTCAGAATTACAAGCTCAATTACAAACAGAAAATAAACTTTCAGAAGTTCAAACAAAAATATCAGAAGTAAACAAAGGTTTTGATTTAAAATTAAGAGAACTGTATCCTACTTTAACAAAAACCGAAAGAGAGATATGTTCATTATTACGTTTGAATTTATCTATCAAAGATATCATGATTGTTAGGAATGCATCATTAGATTCTGTAAAATCTGCAAGGTATAGAATCCGCAAAAAATTAAAGCTTAACTCAGGAGAAGAGCTTGAAAAATTCATTCAAAATTTATTTTAATACTTTAAAATTACATTTTATTTAACTTGTTGTTAATCAGTTTTTAGTGTTGTTTTGCCACTTTTTGCCACCACTAAAATTAGCATGAAATGAAGGAGTAAGTGTATATTTGATTGCCATAAAACAAACTACTTACACAAACCCTTTCAAAACCCGCTTCATGAGAATAAAACAATTAACTATTTTATTTTTATTCCTTAGTAATTTAGTCTTAGCCCAAGAAACTTTAGTCCCCGATGATAATTTTGAAAACTATTTAGAAACCCATGATGCAAATGGAAATGTAGTCGCTTTAGGAGCAGCTACAAGTATGGGAAATGGAGTTGCAAACGATAATTATGTAACTACTTCAAAAATAGCCAATATAGTAAGTTTAGATATTTCTAACCTAACAATTATAGATGCAACAGGAATAGAAGCTTTTACCGCATTAGAGGTATTAAGCTGTTTTAATAATGCACTATCAAGTATAAATTTATCACAAAACTTTGCCTTAAATGATTTAAATGTTGGAAAAAACAATTTAACCAGTTTAGATATAACTAATAATACAGTCTTAACTAAATTGAGTTGTAGTAAAAATCAACTTACTAGTTTAGATGTTTCTCAAAATACACAATTAGAAACTTTAGGTTGTAGTAGTAATCAATTAAACAGTTTAGATGTTACGAAAAATACTGGTTTACTGAATTTATCTTGTTATAACAATCCTTTAGGGAGCCTGGATGTAACCAAAAATTTGTTGTTACAAGGTTTGGATTGTGTAAACACACAATTAACTAGTATTGATGTATCTAAAAATACTGAATTATTAGAATTACAAGTGTATGAAAACTCATTAACAAGTTTAGATGTTAGTAATAATGTTAAGCTAATAGAACTCTATGCAGAGTATAATCAGATTACTAGTTTAGATGTATCTAAAAACACAGCTTTAGTAGATTTGTCATGTTATAACAATCAGTTAACGTATTTAAACTTTAGAAATGGAAATAATACAATATTAGACTCAGGTGATTTTGATATAAGAAATAATCCAAATCTTACTTGTGTTTCTGTAGACGATCCTACTTATGCTACTGCTAATTTAACCGATAAAGATGCACATACAGTGTACAAAACATCTTGTACACAAGTTAACGTGCCGGACGATAACTTTGAAGCATATTTAGAAACACATAACAGTACAGGAGGAGTTGTATCAGTAGGAGACCCAACAAGTATGGGGAATGGTATTGCAAACGATAATTTTGTTGGAGTTGAACAAATTAAAGATATTACTTATTTAAATATTTCTAATCAAGGAATTACAGATTTTACAGGAATTGAAGAATTTAAAGCATTGGAAGAGTTACGTGCTTTTAATAATACTGTAACTTCTGGAAGTTTAGATTTAACAGGTAATGTAAACCTTACAGAGATTGCTTGTTCTGATATGGGACTTAGTTCTATTAATATTTCAGGTTTAGTTAAATTAGAAAAAGTTGGATTACGAAGTAATAATTTTACTACTATTAATTTAAGTCCAAATACAGGGGTGAAGTATTTGTATTTAGATTATAACAATCTTACCGCTATTGACGTAAGTACAAACACTGCTCTTGTCGATTTAAGAGTAAGAGAAAGTTCGTTAACAACACTTAATTTAGCTAACAATACAAATTTAACTAGTCTATACTGTGACGATAATTTATTAACGACTATAGATGTTTCAAATAATACACTTTTAAGAACACTTAATTGTAGTAAAAATAAGTTTACATCCATTAATGTTAGCGGATTAACAAGTTTAACCGATTTATTTATTGATGATACTCCAACGCTTACAACACTAAATGTAACTAATAATTTAAATTTAGAAGACATTGGAGTAAATAATACAGGATTAACAGTTTTAGATTTAACTAATAATACAAAGTTGATAGAGGTTTATGCTAACAATACTTCCATAACTAGTTTAGATTTTAGCAATAGCCCAGATGTTGAATATATTGAATGTAAAGATGGTGTGCTTACTACTTTAAATCTTAAAAATGGAAATAATAGTAATAGCATAGAATTATATGCTACAGGAAATTCTAATTTATTATGTATTCAAGTAGATGATGCATCAGCTAGTTATTTAAGTAGTTGGAGTAAAGAGAGTAGTACAGCATTTGGAGAAGATTGTAATTGGACTTATGTTCCTGACGATAATTTTGAAAATTATTTAGAAACTCACGATGCTAATAACGGTTTTGTTTCAATTGGTGACCCAACAAGTATGGGGAATGGAATAGCTAACGATAATTATGTGACTACGGCAAAGATTAAAAACGTTGTAAACCTATTTGCTCAATTTCAAGGGATAACTGATTTTACAGGACTTGAAGACTTTACCGATTTAGAAGTATTATTCATTTTTAATAATGTAATAAATACTAGTTTAGATGTAACAAGTAATACGAAGTTAACAAGAATTGATGCTGGAGATATGGGAATAACTAGTATTAATATTACTGGTTTAACTGCATTAGAGCGATTGAGTGTACCTCGTAATAGTCTTACAAGCATTGATGTTTCTACCAACACAGGTTTGAAAGATTTGATAATTTCTTCTAATAACTTATCAGGGTTAGATGTAAGTAAAAATCCCTTGCTAGAAGATTTACAAATTCATGAAACCACTTTAAGTACTATAGATGTAAGTGCTAACGTGAATTTAACAAGAATTATAGCTTCATTAAATCAATTTACAACATTAAATCTTGAGAAAAACACAGCTTTAGAGAGATTAAACTTGGCTAAAAATCCTTTTACTTCTTATAATCTAAGTCATCTGACAAATTTGAAAGAAATAAATTTAGATGAAACAAATATTACATCAATAGATATAAGTAAAAACACAAATTTAGAGGAGTTTAGTGCAAGAAACAACAATGAATTAGTAGAACTAAATGTAAGAAATGGAAACAATAGTAGTTTTACCGAATTTGAAGTTGATGGTTGTCCAAATTTAACATGTATAGAAGTAAACGATCCTTCTGCCGCATTTTTATCGGGATGGAGTAAAGATACTACCGCTAATTATGCAGAGTATTGTAGATTTACTAGCATACCAGATGCAAATTTTGAAACGTATTTAGAAACACACAACCAATATGGAGGTTCAGTGGCTTTAGGAAGTTCTAATAGTTTAGGAAATGGAGTTATTGATGATAATTTAGTGCCAACAGCAAAAATTGAAACGATTCAATTATTAACACCTAGAAATGAAGGAATCCAAGATTTTACAGGGATTGAAGATTTTGTTAGCTTAATTCGTTTATGGATAGATAACAATACATTAACGAATACAAGTTTAGATTTAACAAATAATAAATTATTAGAAAGTCTAACCCTAGAAAATACAGGAGTTACAAGTATAAATGTTACAGGGTTAACAGCCTTAGAATCATTAGAAGCAGCAAACAATAGTTTAACTAGTCTAAACATAACAACTAATACAGGGTTGAAATTTTTAAACTTAGGAGATAACAATTTAACTAATTTAGATGTAAGTAATAATGACTTAACAAGTTTAACAGTTACAAATAATCAGTTAGGAACTTTAGATGTAAGTAATCAGACTAATTTAACATCATTGTATTGCGAAAACACAAATATTTCTTCATTAAATGTTCAAAATAATACCTTATTAGAAAACTTAGAATGTGGTCAAAACTCATTAACAGCTATAGATGTAACAGCTTTGACAGATTTATTCTATCTATCATTTTTGAATACGGATATTGCTACGATCGATTTAAGTAAAAACACGAACTTAAGTAGATTAGTTTGTGATAATACACAACTTACAACTTTAGATTTGAGTAATCAGAATACATTAGATAATTTATCATGTAAGAATGGATTATTAACAAGGTTAAATTTACGTAGTGGTAATAATTCAGATTTAGATAATGTAGATGTAACAGGAAATCCAAATTTGACGTGTATTTCAGTTGATGATCCTTCAGCAAGTGTTTTGGCGGGTTGGTTAAAAGATGCTACAGCAAGCTATGCTCAATATTGTCGATTGACCTATGTCCCGGATGATGTTTTTGAAGCTTTTTTAGAAAGCAATGGTTATGGAAATGGAATAGCAAATGACAACTATGTTTATACAGCATTGGTGGAAGTTTCAGAAGGAATAGTATTCCAAAATAAAACAGCTTCGGATTTAACGGGAATTGAAGACTTTAGAGATGCATGGTATTTTGTAATTCGTAACAATCCGAATTTAACAAGTATCGATTTAACTCAGAATACTAAATTGACTACACTGAGTTTAGCAAACAACAATCTTTCAAGTATAGATTTAAGTAAAAATATCATTTTAGAAAAAGCATATCTAGACAATAATACTAATTTAGGAGATGTCAATATTGCTGCATTATCACAATTAAATACATTAGATGTTTCAAATACAGGAATTAATAGTATAGATATTTCAAATAACCCATTATTAAGAGTATTAAACCTTAACGATAACAGTTTTACATCATTAGATTTATCAACATATCCAAGTATTTTACAATTAAGAATAGTCAATAACCAATTAACATCATTAAATGTAGCCAATGGAAACAATACCAACTTTACATGGTTTGATGCTCAAGGGAATGCCGATTTAACATGTATTACTGTTGATGATATTAATCCAGATTCTGGTATATGGCATAAAGATGCTACAGCAAATTATGCTTTGTATTGTGATCTTACTAATATATCAGATGCTAATTTTGAAAACTATTTAGAAACTCATGATGCGAATGGAAATACCGTTGCTGTAGGAAATATTTTAAGCATGGGGAACGGAATCGCTAATGACAATCAAGTAGCAACTTCAAAAATTAAAGATGTAACTTCATTAAATATAAGCAGTCAAAATATTTCAGATATAACAGGTATTGAGGCTTTTACAGCTTTAGAATCCTTAAATGTTGATTATAATAATTTAACTTCATTAGATTTAAGTAGTAATACAAGTTTAAAAATCTTAGATGCAGCAGAAAATAATTTTACGTCGTTAGATTTATCTGGTTATTTGGCTTTGGAAGAAGTAGAGTTGCGATCAAATTCAATAGAAAATTTAATTGTTTCAAATAATCCAAACTTAACAAAGTTAAGAGTCGGTAAAAATAAATTAGCAGTTTTAGATGTAACAGCTTGTACACAATTAGAAGAGTTAGCAGTGCATCAAAATGTATTAGTGTCTTTAGATGTTAGAAATGGTAACAATGCAAATATTACAGATTTTGTAGCCTTATATAATTCAAGTTTAACCTGTATAGAAGTAGACGATGCAGCTGCGGCTTATTTAGCAACTTGGCAAAAAGACGCAACAACAAACTTTAGTGAGAATTGTAATGCAACAGTTTGGTTAGGAACAAGTGACGATAATTGGAATGAAATAAGTAACTGGGTTGGAAATACAAAACCACAAACTACGAGTAATGTAATTATACCTTACAGAACAAACACTCCAAGATTAACTTCATCAGAACAAATAAATGACTTGAGAATTGCAGAATTTTCATCATTTGAAATTGCAGAAAATGGATCAGTAAAGGTTGATGGAAACTTTAATAATTCAGGAACATTTACAATGAGATCAACAGCTTCCAATAGTGCTAGTTTATTAGTAGAAGGATCAGCAAATGGAGAAGTTACTTACAAAAGAGGAGGATTAAAAGCTGGTAAATGGAGTATTGTTTCGGCACCTGTTTCTGGACAAAGCATTAAAGAGTTTGTAGAAAATTCAGCAAATAATATTAGAGTGAATACTACAGTAACTCCAAATCGTTATGCAGTAGGTTATTATGATGATAGCAAACCGGATGGAACAAAATGGGTGTATTATACAGTAGATGATTTAGCATCAAATAGTATTGTATTTGAAAAAGGAAGAAGTTATGCAATTTCAAGAGCAACAGATGGAGAAGTAAGCTTTACTGGAACTGTAGAAACTATAGATATTAGTAAGCCGGTAGCTACATCAGAATGGAATGCCGTTGGAAATCCGTTTACAGCCTTTTTACCAATTAATGAAAATAGCGGAGTAAACTTTATCAATGATAACCTTGCTAATTTTGATCCAACTTATGTAGGAGCTTATGTATGGGATAATTCACAAAATAAATACATAGCCAATACATTAGTAAGTGCAGAAAGTTCATTAGCACCCGGACAAGGGTTCTTTGTAAAAACAGCAGCAGGAGCAAACTCAATTATATTTAAAGAAGCTCAAAGAAAAATTCAACCAGCAAGTGGTGGAATCTTTAGCAAAGGAGTGGGAGAGAGTCAATCAGCAATTGAGTTATCAATAGCTACAAAAGGAGTAAAGGTAAATACAGTTATAAGTTATAGAAATGAAGCTACCAAAGGTTTAGATATAGGATATGATGTAGGAAACTTTGATGGAGCAAGTTTAGATATTTATACACAACTTATAGATGGCTCATCAGAAAAAAACTTTACTTATCAATCATTACCTAATACTGGAGAAACGAATATAATTCCAGTAGGAGTGAAGGCTAAAGAAGGATTAGAAGTTACTATTTCAGCAAAAGCAACAGCATTTGAAGGAATTAAGGTTATTTTAGAAGATAAAGAATTAGACAAGTACACTGATTTAAGCAAAGAAAATTATACTATAACAATGTCTAAGCCCGAAAATGGAATAGGAAGATTCTATCTACATACACAAGTACAAGGAAAAGTACCTGAGAATGCAGTTGCTGATATCAAAATTTATAGTATAAATAGAACGTTAATTGTGGAAGGTATTTTAGGAGAGAATTTTAATATCTCGATGTATAATCTATTAGGAGCAGAAGTTTTCAAAGGAACATATGAAGGAACGAATAAAAATGAGATAGACTTACCAAAGGTAGAAACAGGAGTATATCTAATAAAGTTGGAAACTACTGAAGGAACAAAGAATAAGAAGATAATTCTTAAAAAATAGTCATCGATGAAAAATCAAAATATACAAAACCAAGATCCTAAAATAAGTAGAGAAGAAGCTTTAAAAAAGCTAGGGAAATATGGAAAATACGCAGCATTAACAGCTTTAGGTACCTATATGATATTAAACCCACAAAAAGCACAAGCACAAAGTCCAGACGATCCAGGAAGCGGATTTGATTAAAAAATAAAGACAGCTAGTATTTGGTTCTCTATTGTGTATTATAATAGGTGCTTACAAGTTATTTTCCCCTTATAACAATTTAACTACTAGCTGATCTTTCAATTCCCCTTTAAGACAACTAGAAATAGTTGTTTTTTTGAATCAACAATACTTGTATGTACAACTAAAAAATTTATATCTTTGCAATGTTAAAATTTAATAATGAGTAAATCAAAACCTTCATATCAAGAATGTTGTCTTTATTTTACAGTAAATTCCTTAACTAGATATATAAGTACAATGGCTGATGAAGCATTTAGAATAACAGGATTATCAGCTTCTTATGCACATTTAATGTTATTCTTGATAGACGAACCTGGTTTAGGTCAAAATGAACTCAGTAAACGAATCAATGTAAAAGCTTCTACAATGACAAGATTTGTAGATAAACTAATTATGATGCGTTATGTAGAACGTAAGCAAGAGGGGAGAAACGTATTTGTATATCCAACAGAGGAAGGAATTAACCTTAAGCCAAAAATAGATGAGGCATTATCAAATTTATTTGATACCTACTGTAAGGTATTAGGAAAAGATTTTGCGATTAAATTAACATCAGATATTCATAAAGCAAATGAAATGCTTAATGAGAGTAGTTAATAAAAGCTACTTTTTTTAAATAAACAAACTTGTATGTACAACTAATAATGAAATGAAAATATTAATGATTGTGGCACATCCGAATTTAGAAAATTCGGTGGCCAATAAACGAATTTCAGAAAAACTACCTAAGTATATTAAGAATTTAGAAGTTAGAAATATCTTAGAATTAAATCCTGATTATAAAATTAATGTTGAAGCAGAACAACAAGCACTAATTGAAGCAGATACTGTTATTTTCCAATATCCATTTTACTGGTATAACATGCCAGCCATATTAAAATTATGGTTCGATGAAGTGTTTAGTTACAATTTTGCTTACGGTGCAGAAGGAAATAAACTCAAAGGGAAAAACTTTTTACAGAGTATAACTATAGGAGGTCCAGCTGAATCATATACACCACTTGGATACAATCACTTCAAAATAGAAGAGTTTAGCAAACCATTAGAGCAAACAGCTTATTTAGCTCAAATGAACTACTTACCACCAATTTATGAACATGGCTTAGTATATATTCCGGGTGTTTATAATACAAAGGAAATAGTAGAGGAAAGAGCAGATAAACAAATAGAAAAATTGGTAAATGTACTTACAGAGTTACAAATTGAAACTCCAGAAAAGACAATTCAAAAATTTGTTAAACAATGGTTTGGGAATTTTGATGCATTAGCTGAGGAAAACTATTTTACTCAATACATTTCAGAAAGTACAAAGTTTAGCTTTCCTGAAGGAGAGTTTGTAGGAAGCATAGGATTTAATCAATGGTATACCAATATTAAAAAAAGTATAAAACCCAATAATGAACATATAATAGAGTCATTACATATCAAGGAAAATAAGAATCATTTTGATGTTGATTTAGCTGTAAAACTTAAAGCAGAAACCTATACCAATGAAAAAATTCAATTAAATGTGAAGGAAAATTGGAAAGTAAAAATAGAAGAAGAGAAAATAAAGATTCAAGAATATAAAGTACAAGAAGTTTAAAAATTCATAATCAATGAAAATATATAAAACTATTATAATAGCAATAATTACAATGCTAATGTATAATTGTAATAAAGCTAAAGAAGAAAAGCATGCACAAATAGATTCATTAAAAACAGCAACAGGATTACCAGAGTTACATCAAGCTATTATAGATAATAATGAAGAAAAAGTATTAAAGTTTATTAAAGAGGGTAAAGATGTAAATGAATTAGATAAGCGAATGGGAAATGCACCATTACATATAGCTGCACAATTAGATAATCCTAAAATGATTCAAATTTTAATAGAAAATGGAGCCTTTGTAAATTTACATACACCACATGCTGGACATACACCTTTAATGGTTGCAACTTGGTACTCTAAACCTGAAAATATTAAAGAGTTATTAAAAGCTAAGGATATTAATATCTATGCAAGATCACCTTTTGGAGGAAGAACAGCAAGAGATATTATTGGAGGTTTTGATAAAAACCAAACAGCAGAAGAAAAACAACGATATACAAAACTTACTAATATTTTTGATGTTTATGAAAAACAACTAAAAAGAAAGATTGAAAATCAAAAAATATATCAAGTAGTAATAGATAATAAATTGAATGATAATGAAAAAGCTAAAACTATTAAAAAATTAATAGATTTAGGAGAGCCTATCAATACAGAATCTTTTATTACTGGTAATGGAAATGATAAACATTCACCTTTATTAGTAGCAACACGAAACAATTATCCAGAAACCGTAAAAGTATTATTAGATGAAGGAGCAGAGATTGGACAACGTGGTTATTTAATGAATGCTATTTCATTCCATAAAGCAGGTTATATGGGGAATACTGAAATTATGAAAATGTTGGTTAAACATAAGGATACCCCAAAGTATATTAATGATCAAGGATTAAATAACGGATATACACCTTTACATGATGCTATTTGGCATGGAAATTTTGAAACAGCTAAAATATTAATTGACGCTGGAGCTAAGCTAAATTTAAAAACTTATGAAGGTGATACCCCTTTAGATTTAGCTAAAAGGTATCATTATACTAATATTGTAGATTATATTGAAAAGGTTTCAAATAAATAAAAAACATGATTGCACTTACAGTAAAAGCTAGGCCTAAAAAAGAAAATAAAGAAGATTTTATAAATGCTTTTTATGAAATAGTAGATGAAGTTAATAAAGAAGATGGATGCTTAGAATATGAGTTATATTTAAGTACAAGAAATCAGGAAGAAGTTTTTCTTTTTGAACGTTGGGAATCTAAAGAAAAACAGGAAAAGCATATGCAAACAAATCACATGATTGCTTTTTTTGAAAAGATTCAACCTTGGTTTGATCAAGAAACAGAAATGAAAATTTATAACATCAAATAAATTAGAATTAAAAAAAGATAAATATGAAACCTAAGATAGCATTAGTAACAGGAACTAATAGGGGGATTGGTTTTGCTATAGCCAAAGGACTATTACAAAAAGGACATATTGTTATAGCTACAAGTCGATCAGAAGAAAAAGGAAAACAAGCAATAAATAAGCTTTCTAAGTATGGAGATGTTGTATTTTTTCAATTAGATGTTAACAATATAAAAAGTATACAAGCTTGTTATGAATTTATTTATGCTACCTATGGTTCACTAGATATTTTAATAAATAATGCAGGTATTAACTATGATACTTGGCAAACTGTAGATGAGGCTAATTTAACTGAAGTTAAACAAACTATAGAAACTAATTTTTTTGGGTCTTGGCAACTCATAAAAAGCTTATTACCTTTACTAAAAAATAAAGCTAATACATCATCAATAGTGAATGTTAGTAGTGGTTCTGGAGCCTTGAGTTCTCAAATTGGTTCAACACCAGGTTATAGTATATCCAAGTTAGCCTTAAATGGACTTACTTTACAATTGGCTAATGCGTTAAAAGCAAATAATATATTGGTTAATTCAGTATGTCCAGGTTGGGTAAAAACAGATATGGGAGGAATTGGAGCAACTAAAAGTCCTGAAGAGGGAGCAGACACAATAATTTGGGCAGCATTATTTGAAAAAGGTGATCCGACAGGCAAGTTTTTTAGGAATAGAGAAGAAATATCTTTTTAAAATTTAAGTTATTTACAAATGAAACAAATAAAAATAAACATTTTACTTATTACACTCGTATCAGTAGTAGGACTAGTTAATTGTAAAAGAAAATCAGGCGAAAATACATCCAAAGAGGTTGAAACATTAAAAGAAGAAAAAAAAGAACAATTGCCTAAAGTAACTCAAGTAGCAACGATCAAAGGTCAACAACTTACGGGAGTAACAGTAAGCAATAGCCGAGTATTAGTCAATTTTCCACGTTGGAGAAAAAATGTTAAGTTTTCAGTAGCAGAAGTAAAGCAGAACAATTTTTCAGCTTACCCAAATAAACAGTGGAATGCATGGAATATAGGACAACCAGTTAATGATTCTGTTTTTGTAGCAGTACAATCAGTAGTAGCCTCTAATGATTTATTATATGTAGTAGATACAAGAAATCCATTATTTCAAGGGGTTGTAGATCAGCCTATTATTTTTGCTTTTGATTTAAAAACTAATAAATTAGTAAAGAGTTATAAATTACCAAAAGAAGCATTTCATAAGAATTCGTACATCAATGATATTCGAATTGATAATCAAAGAGGTTATGCTTACTGCACCGATTCAGGAAAGGCAGGATTGGTTATATTGAACTTAAAAACAGGTGAAATAAAAAGAGTATTAGACGAACATTTTTCTACAAAAAGCGAGCAAGCTTATTTAACAATTAATGGAAAGAAATGGAACAATACAGTACATTCAGATGGAATTGCTTTAGATGTAGCATCAGGAATGTTGTATTATCATGCTTTAACAGGATATAACTTATATGGAATTTCAGTAGAAACATTAATAAAAGGTTCAGAAAAAGAGATTGAAGAAGCAGTTCAATTAGTTGCAAAAACAGCAGCACCAGATGGAATGCTTATCAACAAAGGGAATTTATATTACGGAGATTTAGAACAACATTTAATACAAACATTTAACCTAAAAACTAAAAAAATAGCTACCCTGTTATCAGGAAATAAGGTAAAATGGGCAGATACATTTAGTTTAGAGAACGGTTATTTATATTATACAAACTCTAGAATTCATGAAGCATCAGGAGATATTTCAGATTTAGAATTTACAGTGAATAAAATTAAAGTTGATTAGATATTCAATACAAAGTTTAATTTAGTAGATAATTCCCTTAAAATAACATGACAGGAAATATTATAGATAACTTAAGGTATACATGGAAGTCTCCTCCAAAATTTGGAGAAGACTTTTTTTATTTAAATACAGATTACGGTAAGATTAGAGTATTTGATACTAAAGGGAATCTTCCAGTTATCATTAATGTTCCAGATGGGCCAAATGTTATAGAACATCAGTTTCATTTGATTAAAAGTTTGTCAAAAGATTATAGGGTAATATGCTTTGAGTATCCAGGGTTGGGATTTTCATTTCCAAATAATAAGTATGATTATTCATTTGAAAGTGGTGCCAATTTATTGAATCAGGTGATGAAAATACTGAAGTTAAAAAAAGTTTCATTGTTATTTTCATGTTCAAATGGTTACTATGCAATCCAAGCAGCTATGAAAAACCCCGATAAGTTTAATCATATATTCTTATCCCAAACACCATCAACAGGAGGGTTGTTAAAATGGACAGAAAAGTCTATTCCAAGTTTAATTAAAACACCATTTATAGGACAACTAACCAATGCTATTTACGCAAAGAAGTTTGCTGGTATTTGGTACAAATATGCACTGCCAAAAGAGAGTTTACATCAATTAAATTTTACAGAAATAGCCCAAACATCCATACATAAAGGAGGATGTTTTTGCCTTTCATCTTTGGTACAAGGATTAAAAAAAGATAGTAATACTTTATTGAAATTAAACGAAGTACCAACAACCTTAGTTTGGGGATCATCAGATTTTACACATCGTAAAACGGATAAAACATCGATTAAAAGTCATATTAATAATTGTGAAATAATAGAATTCAAAGATTGTGGACATTTTCCAGAGTTAGAAAGAACAAATGACTATGTAAAATTGATAAAAGAAAGAATAATGTAATAAAGAATATTCAAGTCATTAAAAAATGATAAGAACAATAAATAACATAGCAGAATTGTATGATTTTGTTGGACTAAAACGTATTCCTTGTCATGAGCATTTTGATATTTTAACGCATCAAGATACATATCCAGATGTTCACAAAATGGTTTCAGCACACAGAAGGAACTTTTGCTCAATTATTTATTTAGAGAATCAGCAAGATGGAGAAATGCATATCAACCAAGATGTGCATTCAAACTTAAAAGATGTTTTATTTTTTCAATCATCACAACATATTTTCAGTTTTGTAAGAGGAAATGAAATGAAAGGTTTTATACTTTTTTTTAAGCCAGAATTCTTATTACCACAGATTAAAGACGTAGTAGATGAATACTCATTTTTTAATAGCTTTCAAAATAATATATATCATTTAGACAGAAATGAAAAAGAAGAAATTGAAGAGTTGTTTAAATTAATAAAAAAAGAAAAAGAAAATCAAGAATTGAGTAAATATTTACTGTTAGCATTATTGGAGAAAAGCAAATTAATTCAACAAAAACATCAAGCTATTGAAAAAAATATTTCGTCTGAAATTCAGTTAGTAAACTCATTTAAAAGACTAGTTAGAAATCATTTTATACAAGAAAAATCGGTTAGTTTTTATGCACAAAAATTAAATTTAACAGCCAATTATTTGAATGATAGAATAAAGAAGTATACAGGTAAAACAGCGAAAGAACATATTACCAATAGAATATTGTTGGAAGCAAAGAATATGTTATTGTATACAGATATGGACGTTGCAGAAATTAGTTTTATTTTACAATTTAATGAGCCTTCATATTTTGGTAAATTTTTTAAAAAACACACACAAACTACACCAAAATTATTTAGAGTAAATCAGTAAAAAGTACCATTATAACCTTTTTTTGTATTAGAGTGTTTTTCAATACGTAAACTATTTTTGTATCATAATTTTTTATATAGATGAAAGCAGTTCAAATTACAAAAACAGGTGGAGTAGAGGTATTAGAATATAAAGAAGTAAGTTGCCCAAAACCACAGAAAGGTCAAGTATTAGTAAAAGTACATGCAGCACCAGTAAATTTTATAGACACAATTATAAGAGAAGGTAATATGCCTCCTGGAATGATGCCAGAGTTGCCATTTATACCGGGCGTAGAAGGAACAGGTATAATTGAAGAAGCTAATAATACTGATTTAAAAAAAGGGAGTAAAGTCGCTTTTTTAGGAGTTATAGGTTCTTCAGTATATGCAGAATATGCATTAGTAGATGCAGATAAATTGATTGTTCTAAATGATAATGCCGATTTGTTAAAGGCTGCAGTATTGCCAGTAAACTATTTTACAGCTTACCATATGTTAAAGAATGTAGCTAAAGTAGAAGCAGGAAAAACTGTTTTGATTTATGCAGCATCAGGAGGAGTTGGAACAGCGTTAGTACAAATTTCAAAATTGTTAAATCTAACTATTATTGCATTAGAACGTAGAGACGAAAAAGTAAAAAATGCTTTGAGTATGGGAGCTAATTATGCATTTAATACTTCAAATAAGAATTGGAAAGAGCAAGTAAAAAGTACTATTGGAGAAAATAGTATTGATTATGTGTTTAATCCGGTAGTTGGAGATACTATTAAAGACGATTTAGAATTATTAGCACCATTAGGACATATCGTAATTTTTGGATTCTTAGCAGGACTAGGAAACTTTAACTTAATGGAAGAAAGTGTAAAATATTTTGGAAAAGCACCTTCAATTTCATTTTCTGAAATCTATGCTACATTCACTAATAGATATGATATGGTCGACAGTGCTATGAAAGAGCTATTTCAATGGTTAGCTGAAGATAAAATCAGTCCTATTTATGAAACTATGCCTTTAAAAGAAGCAAAATTAGCTCATGAAAAATTACAGGCAGGTTTGGTAAAAGGGAAGTTGTTACTAACGGTATAGAATGGTTGCTCTTGTAAGTGTATTTTAGAAATGATAAAAAAGTAACCTTTTTGAATTATCATAAAGGTTACTTTTCATATGAATTATATAATTAATTAAGGTCTTTTAATAATTTCTCAGCTTGTTTTTTTACTAAGTTTTTAGCTATTAAATTATTTAAAATGTTCTTTGCTTTAATTTTGTTACCTAATTTAACATAAGTTTGAGCAACTAGTAACTGTAGGTTCTCATTAAAAAAGTGAGGAGAGGTTAACTCTACCAATTCTATTCCTTTTGCCAGTTGTTCTTTATTGTTTTCAGCAGCTAAAATTTTATAATATCCATAAACAGCAATGATTTGAATATCATAGCTAGCTTTATTTTTTGCTAACTCATTCTCTGCCCATTTAAAAGTTTTACGTTTATCTAAGAGATCCTGAATTAAATACACGCTTTTTTCATCTTTATATAAAGTTCTTTTAACAGGAGTTAATCCTAATGCTTTTACAACTGCTTCAGCTGATTTTGTTGTTGAAAAAGGGTTTTGACCAGTAATAAATTTTCCAGATACAGCTACTTCTGATAGCATAAAATCCGTTTGTTTAAAAATAGCTCCTCTTGAAATTAATTTATCTTCTAAACTAAAAGAGAATTCTTTTACCCATTTTTTACCGAATAGACCTTCTTCTACATTACAAAAACCTGTCATTTCAACTCCTTTGATAATATATTCATCATTATTTTTAATATTTACAAAAGATGCGGGACCATGACAAACAGAAGAAATAACAGTTTTATCTCTTTTATAGAGGTTTAATACAATATCTTGAAGAGAAGGATCGAAGGGCAAATCGAACATAGCGCCTTTGCCACCAATAATATAAATAGCATCATAATTTTCAGGATTTATACTAGCTGTGGTTTTAGTATTTTCTAATAAACTTAAAGCAGTTTTATCTTCTAAAATAGCTTTGTTATACGGTTTTTCTTTATTGAATTTGTCAGCTTCAACTTTTCCACCTTTTGGACTAGCTAAGTCTATAGTTAAATTGTTGTTTTTAAAGATTAGATAGGCCTGTGAGAATTCGTCAAATTCATAACCAGGTCTAGTTGCTCCTAAATCTTTCCCATAGCTACTTACCACCATAAGTAACTTTTTTTGCTTTTTATTTAATTGTGAAAATAGACTAACAGGTATTAAGAATAGAGCAATAATTATTAATTGTTTCATGTTTTAAAATTTTATTAGTTAAAATCTTAACTCTTTTAGTTAGTATAGTTGGTTTTTAATGTTGAGTTTTAATTGATTGTTTTTGCCTATTAGCTTAAGCTACTTTTAAACCTTAAGTAAGGAGGCTCAGTAGAAGTTTTATGAATATTAGGACCTCTATAATACATTACTTTGCCTGAAATTGTATTGTTATGAAAATCAATTTCAGTATACAAGACACCGTCAGGGTGTATCAAGGCATATATGTTTTTTCTCTTTAGATAGATCAATTTATATATTTCTTCATTTTTTTCTTTAGAGTTAATAGTAAGCTTATCATTTTTACCATCAAGTTCTAAAAAACCATCTCTTTTTACCCACTTTCCTCGAACATCTTCTTCAACAATTAGTTTAAATTTTCCTTTAGGTTGTTTGTAAACCATTGGCTTGGTTAAGTAGGGAATAGCCAAAGTATGAGCAGTTTCTTCTATAGCCCAAAGGCGTAAAGCATTGGTCATTAAAGCAATGCTTACTTTTTGATTAGGAAAACTACTAACAATGCTACGAGTTCCTTCCCCAGCACCATCTTGTTCAAATACTTTTCTATCAGCCATATCCCAATTATTATCCCAACCAATTCCTTCTCGAATTGTTTCACCAGAATTTAATTTTTGAACTTCATAAAAAGTATCAACAATATATTTTTTTATATAGCCATTATTATAAGCGTTTACTAATTTTACTAAGTCTGTTGGTGTAGAAATCAAAGCAGCTCCTGCTAAACTATAGCTGTAGTTTTTAGGTTTTTCAATTTCTAAAAAATGAGCTCCCTCTTTTTTAGCATCAAAATTATATAGTTTGGTCATGTTTTTGGTTGCTTCTATACCCGTAGAAGTCATTTTTAGAGGTTTTAAAATTTCATTGCCAAGTAAGGTTAGAAAATCTTTATTAGAAGCTTTTTCCATAACCCAAGAGAGCAATGTATATGCATGAATACTATATTGATATTTATCTCCTGGTTTATGTAAAAGAGGAATATGAGAAAAGACACTCACAGCATCTTTAACATTTGTATAGTAACGATTTTCTAATTGATCATTTTTAGAATAATGAGCCATACCAGAAAGTCCCGTTGCAAGTTGTTTTACAGTGAATTTATACTCTTTTTTAGGATAGTTTGATAAATATTTTTGAGCTAAATCATTAAAATTGATGCTTTTTTTCTCAACTAGCTTTGCTAGAGCAGTGGTAGTAATAGCCCTAGACAAGCTACCAGCTCTGAATTGTGTTTTTGGAGTAACTTTTTTCTTAGTTTTTAAATCAGAATAACCAAAACCTTCGGAGTAAACAATAATGTTGTTTTTACTAATTGCTACTGAAACTCCTAGAGGAGTAGTGGGGAGCTTAGTAAGTTCAGTTACAATTTGATGTACTAGTTCGTTTGCTTCCTTTTGATTTGCATTTATTTCTTGGGCCGTTATTTTAAATATACTTGATAGCGTAACAACCAACAATAAGATTGAGGTAGTTTTATTTTTCATAAATGAGGTTTTATAAAGAGTTTAATTACAAAGTAAACTTAAACTGTAAACCATTATCATTATGAAATAATAGATAAAGAGCAGTAGCTCATATATAAAGAGTTGTTTTTAGTAGATTAAAAACTTAAATCTATTTCCCAATACAGAAAGTAAAAACTCTAGTAAATCAGTGTGTACAGCTATTCTAGGTGTAGTGAAGGAGGGATATTTTGCTTTCTTTTGTTTGATTTAATAAGGTTTTTGTAATTTAAAAGATCAGCTATAAATAAAAGCTGATCTTTTAGAAGTGTTATTTTTTTATAATTTTTTTAGAACAAATACCTCCTGTGTTGTTATTTATAATTTGAACTAAGTAAACACCAGATGTTAGTTGTGAAATATCAACTTTATTATTTAGTAATCTTATTTTTTTTATTAAGGTACCTTGTAGTGAATAGATTTTAATTGTTATATCTTCATTTTGATTAATTGAAAAATAATTTGAAGTAGGATTAGGATAAATCATACACTTATTATTTTCAAGATTAATATCTGAATTATTTAAAGTACTGCTTAATAATTTGCCTCCTAAAACCATTGGATGAGTAATAGCATTCGAAGGAGTAATAACACCACCAAAAGAAGAACCAAATTCATTTTTTAATTGAGAATTACTTTTATTAAGGTAAATGTTAGGCGTAACACGTTCTGGAAATAAATTTTCAGCAGGATATAGATATGGGGTTAACAAGTCAGAAGTTGGTACTGGGATATAATTAGCATCTTGTTCATTAAAATAAAGCTTAGTATTATTAAAAGATCCAAAGTTTAATCGAATATCATCAGGTAATAAAAAGTAAGCAGTCATTTTAACTCCAGAACCATCTGGATGTAGTAAAGCAAATGAATCTCCTGCATTATTTACTAAATGCATTTGAGCGTCTAAAACAATATTTTTATTTGAATTTTTAAATATAACATTTCCTTTAATATTAATAGTTCTCCAAGGTGTAGTAAGGTCTTTAGGTGTTGGATTGATATAGTGAGGAGGTGTGGTATTACTTTCAGTATTATTTACGATTCTTTCATCCCAGCCTTTGGACCAATTTACTTCCCTAATTAGAATGTCTGTACCAGAATTATCAAAAGTACCTCCATTTACAACTACTTTTGCATTTATGGGCAAAGTTAATGCTTGTGATTCTCCATTCCAACCGGCAATAATATTGTTTTCAATTGTCCAACTACGCGTGTTATGGTAATTGTCTAAATCTATACCAATAGAGTGAGGCTCTACTTCTAATCTACCAGAGTATGGATTAGGACTTGGGTTCCAAGGAGCTAAACCAGTATTAGTACCATAACCATATACTTTATTGTTTTTAAGGGTGATTTGTGCACAAGTTTCAAATTGCATTCCTGTTCTCCTAATTCCCCAAAGTAAAGTGTTTTCTATTACTAGATTCATTGAGTTTCTATAATTGGTAGGCATCATATTGTATTCATTACTGGTTGAATTTCCGTTTTCATGAAACTCTGTCATAATATAATCACCCCTAAATCCTTGAGCAACAGTATACCCTATATTATTTTTAAAAGGTCTTGGGTAAACATACCAAACATCAAATAACCAAGTTGGATTAGCTGCAACATGAGCTTTAAGTTCTGCATGTTGTATAGGATATTCCGCTTGAGGAACATAAGCATCAACATAATGCTGCATTTGTGGGCGTCCTTTAAGGCTTTCCCATAGTCCTTCTGTCCAATAAATATATGCATGTCCACTAGCACCTGAAACAACATTTCCTTCTAACGTAACTCCACAGCTATGTAGCCAAAAACCATCTCCTTGATGAGCAAAATCTGAAATCCCTTCTCTAGCATCAGTAAGACCATTCGTTCTCCCTCCATGTATACCTAAAGTATTATCTGCTGGTCTTCCTAAATTTAAAGGTTCAATTGGATTATAAGTTCTAATGGCGATATTGTTTCTAAAGATACCTAATTCATCACCAGCTTCAGTTGAGTATGCAGATCCTACAATATTGTAACTGACATTATTATTGAAATCTACATTAGAAGAATGATTGACATATGCCCAACCTGGATCATTATTAACGACACATCCTTCAACTATTGCTTGAGTCATGTTTAATGTTGTTGAACCATCATTTTTGCGTCCCATAGATCTATGGAAATGAATAGAATATCTACCTCTTGGATTTCTACCTGCTCCTGCTGGATAGGGAACAGTTGTACTAAATCTAGGGTTGGGTTGTCCTTCTGGTCCTTCTTCTGGAACGGACCAATCATCTAGTTCTAGAGTTTTATCTGTTCTACCTAGATTTTGTGTTTCTACATATCGTATTTGAACATCAGGATTATGCATAAACATAATGTGTCCTCTAGGTTTTCCATATCCATCAGTTCCGTCTAGAGCAGTCACACTTGGGTTTTCAGATGATATTATGATGTTCCTTGTATTATTAGAAACATGAACATCTACAATATTTGCTATTTCAGTAGGCGGTTTATGGCTTTTAGTAAGTGTAGTTTTTAAAGTAACTGTATTTCCAGAAATATTATTAATAGTTACCAATTCATCGCTCTTATAATCATTGATGTCAGTACCTGCAATAACTAATTTATCATCAATTTTCCAACCAGTAGGGGGAGTACTTAGAGTTAATTGATTGGTACCTGCTGATGGGTGAACGTCTAATGTTGTCCAGCTGGTTTTAGTTGTACCTTGCATTATTACTGGCCCCATTAATACAGCACCTGGTGCAAATCTACTATTATCTTGAGTTTTAGTAGTGCCACCTCTCCAGGCAAATACTAAATTAGCCTTAACGTTAGAAGCTATAGGGGTAGTGCTTGTTCCAATTTCAAAAAAAGCTCCCATTTCACTTACTAAATACTCTGTTCTTAATTCGGTATTTACATTTGTAGCATATTGAAGTTTGCCTTGAGAAGCTATACGAATTGACTTAAACTCTTGAGATATCATACCATCAACGGTAACTGTAATATTTGCAGGAATAAGTATTCTATCATCATTTTGAGGTAAGGTTCCTCCCCAAGTATTAGGGTTACTCCAATTACCAGAGTTAATAGCTGTTATTGTAGGTAAACCTGCAACTTGAATTGGATTTTGAGCATTAATAAAACTAGTTATTAATATAAAAGGTATAATAAATAGTTTAGATAACTTTTTAAACTTCATTTTATAATATTTTGGGGTTATAATTTTATAACAAGCAAAACTATTTTTTTATATGTGAAGTTGTTTTTTTTTAACTGTTTTCTATATATACTTTTTATATACAGGTTTGTTTAATGTGTTGTTTTGTAGTGTTTTGCTTAAAACTTTCGTAGGGTGCTGACTAGATTAATATTTGAATCTAATTTCAACTTTTTTCTCAATCTACTACGATTAATATAGACAGATTGTAATTCAATATTTTGAATTTGTGCAATTTCTTTAGAAGATAATTCTAATTTAAGAAGTGAGCAAAGTCTTAATTCATTTTTGGTAAGATTAGGGTATGAATTTAATAAGTTTGTGTAGAATTCGTTATTTAAAATATCTATTTTATTTTGGTATTCTAACCTGTTCTTTTCAATGGAAGTTTTTACTTTAATTTCGTTAACTAACTCGTTGAGATTTTTTTCTTTAGTTTTTCCTTTTGAATCTTTAATTTTTTTCAAAGAATTTAAAAGATAATCTCTCCATTTTGTGTTTTCAGAAATTGTACTTGCCAAATCCATTAAATCTTTTTGTTTATTGGCAATTTGAGTTTCTAATAATTGTTTTTCCAGTTTTGTGTTTTCATATTTTCTTAAACGATTAATTTTATTTTCTCTGATTTTGATAATATATAAAAGCAGAGAGCTAAAAACGATAAAATAAAAGATGTAGGCAAAATTAGTTCTATACCAAGGTGGACTAATTTTGATATTGAGGGTAGTAACATCATTACTCCAGATACCATCGTTGTTACTAGATTTTAATATAAAACTATAATTACCAGGTTTTAAGTTCAAATAATTGGCAGTATTTTCATTTGTAGTGTGAGTCCATTCTTTTTCAGCATTTTCTAAATAATAACTGAATTTGTTTTTAAAAGGGGCTGTAAACTCTGTTGCAGCAAATTTTAAACTTATGTTGTTTTCATTATGATTTAAATTGATGCTTTTTAAAAATTCAGAAGAAAGTTCTTTTTTAATATGTTTATTATTGATTTTAAGTTCAGTTATAAATGCTTTTGGAATTTTAGTGTTTAGTTTTAAATCTTTTGGTTTAAAAGAGTTTAGTCCATTAATTCCACCAAAATAAAAGGTACCTTTATTGCTTTGTCCAAAAGCAAAGGTGTTATATTCATTGCCTTGTAAACCATCATCTTTTAAAAAGTTTTTTAAATTATGTGTAGTTTTATTGTAAGAGATGATTCCTTTATTAGTACTTAACCATAAATTATGGTAATTATCTTCCAATATTCCATATATAGTATTGTTTGGAAATTTATTTTTTATCCCAATACGTTCGAAATTATTATTATCTATATAGTGTTTATGTAAACCACCACCTTTAGTTCCTATCCATAAAATATTTGAATTATGTTTATCAATATGTAAAGAAGCTACATTATTATTTGCAAGGTTAGAATTATTTATAGTGAATAATCTTTTATGAATTTTATTATTTGAAATTTCTATATGAAGCAGTCCTTGTTGTGTACCAATCCAATATTCATTTTCATTAATAACAAGAAAAGATAAAAAATCATAGTCTTGATGTAATGAATATACTTTTTCATTCCCATAAGTTAAGTCAATGAGTTTAATTTTATTACCCATTAAAATAATTAATTGGTTACTTGTAGAATCTATTTCAAAAAAGCGTTTGTGAAAATTGAAATTAATTGGAAGTTCTTTAAATGGTATAAATTTATTTTGATTTAGTTTATATACTTTTAGAATTTTAGGATGTACTGAGATACCTAAAGTTAATTTTTTGTTTTGAACAAATTCAACTTCTCTATTATTATCACAAAAGTTTTTTATAAGCTTATATTCAATTGAATCTTTCCCTTTAATGAGTAAATTTTCTTCTGTAGTTGGATTATAAAAATGAACAGTTTCTTTATTTGAAATAAAAGGTTTAGCATATATTGATTTTCCTTTGAAATAATGCTGAATTTTTAGCTGACGAATGTTAAACTTCATTAATCCATAACCAGAAGAACCAATCCAAATATTATTAGAGTTATCCTCTAAAACATTATAGAAACTCGTTTTTTTTGTTTTAAAAATGTAAGATGCATTTTTATAATCTAGCCCTTTTTTAATTGATTCGTAATCAAAAAATAAATATTCATTGAGTGTACTAAAAACTACCATTTCATTTTTAGGTAATGAAATAGCATTTAGTATTTTAAAATTTACAGGAAGTTTTATCCAGTTATTTGTTTTTGCTTTATGAATATAAATGTACTTATTAGTATATACTAAAATTTTATTATCAAAAGTGGTATAACCTACCTTAGCATTTGTTGAAATTTTTTGAGCTGTAATTTGAGGAAGTTCAAAGGTTTTTTCATTATCAAGGTTAAAAAGCACTGGAGTTTTAAAAATACTATCTTGTTGAAAAAAAAGAATGTTATTTTTAAAAGAAGTAAGTTTGAAGTAAGAATTAATATTGACGTATTGTTTTGTTTCAACTTTAAAATACTCGTTGGGATTTATATTCTTATTGTCTATTTTTTTTACCTGAGATAGTTTATGTATTTTTCCATTAATGCCAGCTAACCAAAAAGTATTATTATTTTGTTTAAAAATATCACCAATACCAAAATCTAATTTGAAAGGATAAAAAATATTGTATATAGGTAAATACAAATATAAATCTCCCTCTGTAGCGATTAATATAAATTCATCATTACCTTTTATACTTCTTATTTGATTGTTTTGAAGTGAAGTGATATCAGTTTCGAAATGTTTAAATGTTCTTCCATCAAATCTATTTAATCCAGATTTTGTTCCAACCCACAGAAAGCCATTGTTGTCTTGATGTAGTGCGGAGATAAATCCTTGAGATAAGCCATTTTCATTAGTTATCCAATTCGGAGTGATTTTTTTTTGACTAAAAACTCCAAGACTAAAAAAAAATAATAAAATGAATTGAAAAGATAATTTATTATTTAAAGCCATACTGTGTTGCACTAAATAATTGAAATTTTATAAAAAACGTTAATTTTTTAAAAGTATTATAATTTTCTCATAGTTTCCAGTTGTTAAATAAAAGAAAATAAAGTACTACCAAAAGGAAGAAAATCTATTTGCCGATACAAAAATTACCAAAAATATGTCCAAGAATGTCTTTATCAACATCATATTCACCGGTAATGTTACCTAAATGACGAAGACACTCGCGAATATCAATAGCAAATAAATCAGAAGAAATATCTAATTCAATACCATTTTTAACAGATTCAATACTCTCTAAAGCTAAGGTAAGCGCTTCAAAGTGACGAGAGTTGGTAACAATAGTTTCGTTATTGCTTAAAGCACCAGTATTTACTAAAGAAGTTAGTTCGGCAGTTAGCTCATCAATACCAGTTTTTTGTTTAGCAGAAAGTAAAATCACATTTTCAATTTCAGATGCTAAAACAGCAGAATCATGACATGAAAGTGTATCAATTTTATTAGCAATAACTAACAAACGTTTGTTTGGAAAACGTTCTTTAATAGCTTCAATTTCTTCTAAGAATAAATCGCTAGAATGTATATATTTATTAGAATCAATTAAGAAAATAATTAATTGAGCATTTTCAGCTTTTTCATAAGCTTTTTTAATACCAATATTTTCAACAACATCTTCAGTTTCTCTAATTCCAGCAGTATCAATAAAACGGAAAGCAACACCGTCAATAATCATCTCATCTTCAATTGCATCACGAGTAGTTCCTGCAATATCAGAAACAATAGCTTTCTCTTCGTTTAATAAAGAATTTAATAAGGTCGATTTTCCCACATTAGGTTCACCAATAATAGCAACAGGAATCCCGTTTTTCATAGCATTTCCAAAGGCAAAAGAATCAATAAGACGCTTTAAAACAAAGGTGATTTTTGAAACCAATTCTTTAAATTTAGTTCTATCAGCAAACTCCACATCTTCACCAGAAAAATCAAGTTCCAATTCAATTAAAGCAGCAAAATCTAATAATTTGGCACGTAAATCTTTTAATTCATTTGTAATTCCACCTCGCATTTGCTGAATAGCCATTTGATGACTAGCAGCCGAATTAGAAGCAATTACATCAGCAACAGCTTCAGCCTGACTCAAATCCATTTTACCGTTTAAAAAGGCACGCATGGTAAATTCACCATTATCAGCCATTCTACAACCATTTTTTAAGAATAATTGTATGATTTCTTGCTGAATAAAACTAGAACCGTGACATGAAATTTCAACGACATTTTCACCAGTGTAAGAGTTAGGATTCTTAAAAATAGATACTAAAACTTGGTCAAGAATAATTCCATTATTTACAATATGGCCTAAATGTAAAGTATGAGATTTTTGAGAAAGTAGAGATTTATTCTTTTTTACAGATTGAAAAAAAGCATCAACAATCTCAATAGATTTTTCACCAGAAAGCCTTATAACAGCAATAGCTCCAACCCCAGATGGCGTAGCCATAGCAATAATAGTATCGTTTTGAATCATAATGCAAAATTACCTATTAAGAAGCAAAAAAATATAAAATCTAGGGGAAATTTTTAGCTTTAAAAAGAGGAGGGGGAAAACCCCTTTTTTTTAACATATCGTTTTTTTTAACAAAAAGATATCCTATATTTGATATAATCGTTTTAAAACTTAAAAACGTTAACCTCTCAAAATTAATACTATTCCCAACTAGTATTAGTTTTATCCTCACATAAAATTTACTAATGTATATCAAATGCAATTAGCATATATATAAATATGCTAAGAAAGGAATTATTTGCCTCAATTTAAATACCCTAACCCCAATTAAGAGTTTTGAATTTATTCATAGCTCAGTAACGTCGAATGAGAATTTTTAATTCTCATCATAATAGTAAAATTAAAAATAGTTAGGTATGGGAATAAAAATTACTCATTTAAAAAGTTTAATATTTTTAATGGCATTACTGTTTAGTAACGTTTTGTTTTCGCAAACAGTTACTATGTCAGCACCTTGTGATATTACAGGTTGTGGTGCACAAGATGTAGAAATAGGAAGTGTATATATAGGAGATTCTAATGGAAACCCTATAACAACGTGTACAGTAGGACAACAGCTAACAAATGTTTATTTATATGTAGATATAACTAAGGCTTCAAGTAAACGAGATTTATACATGCAATTTTATCTGATGAACGGTTCAGATTTAATAGATAAAGATGGTAATGTATATGTGGGAACAGATAAAATTAGTGTTGGTATTTCAGGGAGTATTAATGTAGGTATATACCAAATGTTTGAATTGATGAATTACGTTTGTGGTGAAACATTAACATTAACAGATGTTTATTTATCATGGCAAACTCCAGGTAATTCTCCTGGTCCAGGATGTGCTACTCAAACATCAAAATGTGCAGGAGAAAATTTACCTCCAATAGATGTTCAAACTCCGATAGCACCAGATTTTTCAATTGATTTGTCTTGTGGAGTTCATGGAACGTTTCAAACAGCAACTTTTATTAATACATCAACGGGAGGAGATGGAATTTTAACATATAGTTGGAGTTTTGGAGTAGATTCTAATCCTCCAGCAGCTGCAGATGAAGGTCCGCACATGGTAACATATACTAGTGCAGGATCTAAAACCATTATGCTTACTGTTACAGATCAAGATGGAGATACAAATAGCATAACAAAAACTATTACAATAGATAGTACACCATCAGCTTCTATTGTTGGTACAAATGTACAATGTAAAGATGCTAATGATGGTTCTGCTAATTTAACAGTTGTAGGAGGTAAAGCTCCTCTTACATATTTATGGAATACTGGGGCAACAAGTGAAGATTTAAATAGCATAGGTCCAGGAAATTATGATGTAACAGTAACTGATGCAAATGGGTGTCAAGCTGTAGCTAATGTTACTATTACTGAACCACCAGCTTTATCATTAACTCTTTTAGGAAGTGATTTAAGTTGCGGAGGAAATAATGGGGCTATAAATTTAACTGTAACAGGAGGTACCCCAGGTTATACTTATTTATGGAGTAATAATGAAACTACTGAAGATATAACAGGATTATCACCTGGAACATATTCTGTAACAGTGACTGATAATAATGGTTGTCAAGAAACAGAGCAAATAACATTAATAGCAACAGATACAGAAGATCCAATAATCAATGTTCCCGATTCTATAGATATTGAAGCTTGTGATGAAAATGATATAACAAGTTTAAATGCTAAATATCCATTAAGCCTTGTAGAATCTTCGGATATAAAAAGTACTTTCACAAGTGCAGGTTATTCAGCTTCAGACGATAATACAATAGCAACTATTAAATATATTGATGCTGTAACCTCAAATGATGGATGTACAATTATTGTAAATAGAATTTATACAGTAACAGATACCTGTGGAAAAACAGGAACAGATAATCAAACAATTACA
>NZ_WAAU01000015.1:0-113 GCF_008806755.1 Tenacibaculum aiptasiae | reverse complement strand
ACAATCACGGTAGAAGATAACACCGCACCAGACTTTACAGTACCAGCAAACACAACAATATATGCCGCAGCGGATTGTACCTATGATGCAAGTGTAGGAGTAACAGGAGATGT
>NZ_WAAU01000014.1:289942-328738 GCF_008806755.1 Tenacibaculum aiptasiae | reverse complement strand
GAAAATCCTTGTGTCCCTGGTTCGATTCCTGGAGGCACCACTATTTAAATTTTAACTTCAGTTATAATTTTTATACGTTTGTTACTTTAATAAGCTTTAACTGGTGCCTTAGCTCAGTTGGTAGAGCAAAGGACTGAAAATCCTTGTGTCCCTGGTTCGATTCCTGGAGGCACCACCGAAAACCCGAACATTCGTTCGGGTTTTTTATTTAAATTTATTTTTTATGATTAATTCTTTTTGTTTTAAAACCAAATGAAGAACCTACAATAAAATCAAACAATTCAAAATTTAATACAGCATAATTTACATAAAAAAAACTCGAAGTTTTCACTTCGAGTTTTTTTTATTTTAATCTAAACTTCATCTCAACAGGTAAATGATCTGATGCTTCTCCAAAAGCATTTAATACTTTACCTTCTATATAATCAATACTATCTTCTGTATAAAAAATGTAATCTATTCGCTCATACAAATCCCTAGTATCAAATGTATTTTCAGGATTTTGATTATTAAACGCAGCATTACCTACACCTTCTTCTTTAAACATCTTCTGGATAATTGCCTCTTGATCTCTAGCTCTTGAATTAAAGTCTCCTAATAAAATTGTTGGATAGTTATTTTTATACCTCTTAAAGACATTTAAAACATATTCAAACTGACGAACTCTTGTTGGCTTATCAAATGCTTCTAAGTGAATATTTATTATTACAACCTCTTTTCCTTCTAGTACAACTTTAACTACTTGTACTAATCTATCTAAATATAAAGCATCTCTATAAAATGGACTATCTGGAACTCGTTCTAAAACTATACGCTCATAATCTTTCAGCTTGTATTTACTTAATATTGATTGTCCAGATACTACTTTTCCAAAATGCATGCTTGGAGGCCAATATGGATATGGTAAATAACGCTCATCCCAGTTTACTCCTCTAGCAATATAATTATAACCTAATTTAGAAAACTCATCTTCTTGATTAACTTCATAAGACCTTGATGCATTATAATCTATTTCCTGAAAAGCTATAATATCCGGCTGTACTTTACTTAACTCTTCTTTTACTTTCTTTAAATTAGTATCAAATAATTCTTTAGGCTTGGCTATAGGTAAATTATTCGTCATTCCACTCAGATAACCAACATTATAAGTAACTATACTATATACAGAGTCTTTATCTTTACTTTGCGGGTATTTATTTTCAATTAATTTTGAATATTCTTCTGCTTCCATAGTTGGAGATGAAGCCCAAAAGAAAAAAACTAAAAACATTGCTGCTACCAAAACAAGCAACCTTACTAAAACTCTGATTATATTTTTCATAAAATTTTAAAGAAATGTTAAAAACGTATTTCAAATTTAAACTTTTTTAAAGTAGCATAGTCATAGATGTGTAAATATTTAAAAAACTTAAAATTTTATAAAGATGAAGAAATTAATCGCACTATTTGTTTTCGCTGTTGGATTTACTTTAACAACTCAAGCACAAAAAGGAAAAAAAGGTGATTTTGAAAAATTAACTGTAGAACAACAAACTGAATTAGCTGTTAAAAAAATGACTTTAAAGCTAGACTTAACTCCTGCTCAACAGCGTAAAATTAAACCTTTACTTGCTGAAAAAATAGCTAAACGTAAAGCTATGCACGAAAAAAGAAAAGCAATGAAGGAAAGCGGAAAAGAAAGAAAAAAATTAACAGCTGATGAGCGATTTGCGAAAAAAAGTGCAATGTTAGATGCTCAAATTGCTTTTAAAGCTGACATGAAACGTATTCTAAATGAGAAGCAATACGAAAGATTTGAAAAAATGGCTGCTAAAATGAAGCATAAAGCCAAGAAAAAAATGAAGCGTAGAAAACATAAAAAAAGACATCATAAAAATGATGATAAAAAATAAAATTGATTAGTAGTAGTTTTTGATTGAAGGCCCAGTTTTGGAAACAAAACCGGGCTTTTTTTATTCTTTAAACCAACCTGAATACTTTACATAATTATTGGCTATTCTATCTATTTCTCCCGAGATTAATTCTTTAGAAATATCTTTTACTTTTTTGGCTGGAATACCTGCATAAATACTACCACTTTCTATTCTAGTATTTTTAGTTACCACTGCACCTGCTGCTATAATTGAGTTTGACTCAACAACACAGTCGTCCATAATAATACTTCCCATTCCCACTAAAACATTGTCGTGTATTGTACATCCATGTACTATTGCATTATGACCTATAGACACATTATTCCCTATTGTTGTTGGAGATTTTTGATATGTTGCATGAATTACAGCTCCATCTTGAACATTTACTTTATCTCCCATTTTAATATAATGAACATCTCCTCTTATTACCGCATTAAACCAAATACTACACTCTTTTCCCATCACTACATCCCCAACAATTGTTGCATTTTCTGCTACATAACAATCTTCTGGTATTTGAGGTGACTTTCCATTTACTGGTTTTATAATTTTCATTTCTACTCTATTTCTTTTGGATTAAATGTTACTGTATCTTTTTCTATAGTAACCACTACATATTCTTCAAGAGGTATTCCATTTGAATAATAACCATAATTCTTATTTACAAACTCGTTATTCATTTTATAACTCAAATTATAACTTCCATCTATTGGAGGAATATCAGACATATCAACTACATACATAGACTTTTGATATGGCTTTAAGATTATGTTTTTTAATGGTTTTTCTGAATTCGGAACAATATTTAATGAATCTATAACAAATTCTGTGTTATTAACTATTTCAAATTCAACTTTGCTTCCATAAAAGTGACAAGAAGCAAAAACAACTACTAAAATTAATAATGTGAGCTTTTTCATTTCTATTTAAAATATGATAACAGGTTCGCTTTTTTTGATGATGAAACCATAATTTCTTGTCCATTAGATAAAATTACACTTCCTCCTTTTCCTTTTTTATATTTAACAATCATATTTACATTTACTAAATACGATTTATGTACTCTAGCAAATGAGCTTTCTTTTAATAATTCTTCAAAATATTTTAATGTCTTACTAACTAATTTTTTAGAGTTTAAAAAGTGAATTTCAGTATAATTATCATCCGCCTTACAAAACTGAATATCGTTAATATCAATAACTTCAAAGCCATCTTGTTGTGGTATTGTTATCTTTTCTGAGGCTAGATTATTCTTTGGTAACAGCACTGTGTTTTCTAATTCTTTTTCTCTTTCCTTTATCTCTGTTACTAAACTTACCGCTTTTATTAATTCATCTATTGAAATGGGCTTTAATAAATAGTATGTTGCTTGATTGTTTAATGCTTCAATTGCATAATGATCATAAGCTGTTACAAAAATGGTTTCAAATGTTTGATTTTTTATTCTATCTAACAAATCAAACCCATTTCCATATGGCATTTCCACATCTAAAAATACTAAATCTAAGTCATTACTTTCAATTAACTTTTGTCCATCATCTATATTACTTGCCTCCCCTATTAATTGAACATTTGGGCAATATTTTGATAAATAATTCCTTAATATATCTCTTCCTATTGCTTCATCTTCTATTATAATTGCTTTCAATTTCATTGCTCATTTCTTTTTAAAATCATTTTTACTTTTGTCCCACTTCCATCTTCTAATAAATCGGAAATAGAAACAGCTATTCTATCTTTATACATATCGTTCAAAATAGCTATTCTATTTTGAATCGTACTCATTCCTTTCGACTTCTGTTTTAATTGATGCTTAGTTTTCATTTCTTTCGATTTCTTTCGTCCAACACCATCATCTTGAATAGTTATGACAATACTTTTCTCATCATATTGATTCATAGAAATAACTAAATTCCCTTTCTCTTTTTTATATCGTAGTCCATGCCAAATTGCATTTTCTATATAGGGCTGTAATAACATTGGAGGAATGGTGTAAGTATCTAATTTTATTTTCTCGTCAACAGAAATTAGATACTCAAATTTATCTTTAAATCGATTATGTTCAAGCTTTACATATAACTCCAACAATTCTATTTCTTTAGTCAACGAAATAAAATCTTCATCCGAATTTTCCAATACCGAACGCATTAATACTGAAAACTCTGATAAATATCTATTTGCACTACGTTCGTCGTTTACTGCTATAAAATTATTTACTGAATTTAATGCATTGAATATAAAATGAGGATTCATTTGTGAACGCATCGATTTTAGTGCTAACAAATTATTTGCTAGCTTTTGTTCTTTATTGGTACGATGCATAAAATAAGCTAATAAACACATTAACAAAATCCCTGCTAGTAATGAGTAAATTATTAATTCTTGACGTTTATTACTTTCTTGAGTTAATTGTTGATCCTTGTAGGCTAAATCTATTTTATTATCTGCTAACTCTTTATCTTTTTCTAAACTTGATATTCTATTTTGACTCTCTGCTATCCTCCTACCAAAACGTTTAATTTGTTGTATCTCTTGTTCTTTCCTTGAATATAGGGTATCAACCAACTTTACATAACTTTGATAAGCTTCTAATGCTCCCTTGTTATTTCCTACCGATTCTAAAACTTCAGAAAGTTTACGAGTTGCATCTTTTTGAATAATAATATCTTCATTTTTATCAGCTTCTTCTATACTCTTTTTCAAATAGGGTATTGCCTCATTATATTCCTCTTTTTGAATATAAGCATTCCCTATCTTATAATTTATTTTTTGTGAAGTAATAGAGTCTACTTGTGATTCTTTATCTTCTTCATTAACTATTATGTTTTTTGCATTTTTTAAACTTTCCTTTCTTAAATCTATTTCATCATCATAACGCTGAGCTTGATTATAATAATCGGCAACTTTTTGTTGTACTTTCAAGGAATTAAATGTGCGTCCAGCATTATCATATGCAAAATCTAAAGAGTTTTTAAATAGCGAATCTGCTTTCTTTTCTTTTCCCAACTTAACATAGACTTCTGCCAAACTAGCGTTTAGATCTGTTATCTTAGATTTTATTTGATTTTCTTGAGCAATTTTCAAAGCATTTTTATAGCTACCTATAGCTCTATTAAACTCTTGTAAATTCTTATATGTATCACCTAATCCTTCATTCGCTAGTAAACGATCATATTTGCTTAATTTTCCTTTTAGTGCTTTTTTATAATTTCTCCTTGCATCTCCATTTTTTAAAGCTAATAATTCTGTTTTAGCTAGCAATAACAATACTTTATTATCAGTTACTTCTTTAATAGATGCCTTATAATTTTCTATTGCTAAATCATACTGTTTCCAATATGTATATATTTCTCCTAGCTCTTTATAGGAAACTGACTTACGTCTTTTTGTTTCACTTTCATTCAGCATTTTTTCAACAAAAGTTAAACTTTTATCTAAGTTTTTTTCCTTATAAAATTTTACAGAATCGAAATATTTATTAAATAAATTAGCTTCTCTTTTCCTTGCTCGTTTTTTACTACTTTTAAATGAAATTTTATTTAAACTATATTTTGATTTTTTCTCTCCTTCAAAGTTTTCTACTAAAACTTTTATATCTTCATTATCTTTTATCGTATAATAAACAGTCATAAAATCTGGATGAGCAACCACAAGTTCATCATTCGATCTTGCCTTAACAATATATCTTTGTTCTGAGTTTGAAAATAAAAACCTTCTACCGTTTACTGATACATCTGCATTTTCAATTGCGTCTCCCGAGTCATCATCTACCACCTTCACTTTTACTGAAAACTCTTTAGCTATATTCTCTTTATTTTGAGAAAAAACCACACAAACGTTCAGTAGTAATAATGCTAATAATATGTATATTTTTTTATTCATCTCTTTCTTAATTAATGTAAACATACATACAAAAACTGAGTTCAAAAAATTGAAAACCACCAGCCACACCTTAAAACACTCTTCAAAAACCTCCTTTACTCATTTCTTAACTCTAATTACTCATTAACACTGACCGTTTACTCATTTTCGTTTTTTTATAAAATAAGTTGCTCTTAATTTTGAAGTAATTAGCTACCAAACTATTAATAACTTAAAAGCAAAAAATTATGAAAACTCATGTATTAAAAATTTTATTCGTTTTTACTTTTTTATTTTCTGTCGTTGGTTATGCTATCAATCCTGACAACAAAACACAAACTACCAAGGTTGCTTTATTATTAGATACAAGTAATAGTATGGATGGACTGATTAATCAAGCAAAAGCTCAATTATGGGAAATTGTAAACGAATTATCTTATGCTAAATGTAATGGAGTAACTCCTAAATTGGAAATCGCATTGTATGAGTATGGAAACGATCAATTATCGTCAAAAGAAGGATATATTCGTCAGGTATTACAATTCACTAGTAACTTAGATGATATTTCTGAACACCTGTTTTCTCTAACCACAAATGGAGGAAGTGAATTTTGCGGGCAAGTTATTCAAACCTCTCTTAATGAACTAGATTGGGGTAAAAGAAAGAATGATTTAAAAATGATTTTTATTGCAGGAAACGAACCTTTTACACAAGGTAAGCTAAACTATAAAGATGCAATAACCAACGCTAAAGAAAAAGACATTACCATTAACACTATTTTTTGTGGTGATTATAATTTAGGAGTTTCTGGAATGTGGAGAGACGGAGCTATTTATGGTGGTGGTGATTACATGACTATTAATCACAATAAGAACATTGTTCATATAGTAACTCCTTATGACAAAGAGATTATCATTTTAAATAAAAAACTAAACAAAACTTACATTCATTATGGAAACAAAGGGTACTCTAAATATAGTAATCAAACAAAACAAGATGCTAATGCTCTTACTTTGAATGAAGTTGTAGTTGTAAAAAGAGCTATTACCAAAAGCTCTAAGTTATATAAAAATGCTGAATGGGATCTAGTTGATGCTTCTGAAGAAAAAGAGATTGATTATAATAAATTAAAGAAAAAACAACTTCCTAAACATTTACAAAATAAATCATCTAAAGAAATAAAAAAGTATGTAGAAACTAAACGTAAAGAACGATTAGAAATTCAAGAAAAAATAAAAGAATTAAATAAAAAAAGAAAACTATACGTAGCTAAAAAACAACGTGAATCATCTAAGAATAACGAATTGGAAAGTGTTATGATTAAAGCTATAAAAAACCAAGCGAAAAAGAAAAACTATTCTTGGTAGGTTTAGTTTGATTAGTTGTTAGTTTTCAAAGCGGAGTGGTTCTCCGCTTTTTTATTTAATTACTAATTTTTCTCCTATACTAATACTGTTATTCGTAAGTCCATTTGCTTCCTTAATTTTACTTACTGTAGTTTGGTATTTCCTAGCAATAGAATATAAAGTATCTCCTTTTTGTACTTCATGATATCCTGTTTTAACCTCTTGGGGCTTCTTATAGTTTTTAGGTTTAACTCTATCGTACTTTGCTAAATTATATTTCTTTATAATTCCTATTAGCTTTTGTGGGTAACGTTTATCTGTTGCATAACCTGCTCTTCGTAAACCATAAGCCCATCCTTTGTAATTTGTATGCCCTAATTTAAATAAGCTAGCATATCTTTTACGGGTAAGTAAAAATTGTGAATGGTCTTCGTATGAAGTTTCTGGATATTTATATTTTCTGAAACATTCTCCTTTTTCATCATCATCGTGTGTTACACTTTTTCCTTTCCAACCTCTATGACATTTGATTCCAAAATGATTATTTGACCTCCTTGCTAAATCACTTCTTCCACTCCCTGATTCTAATACTCCTTGTGCTAAAGTTATACTAGCTGGAATATTATGCTCATGCATTTTTTTTACAGCAATTGGTGCAAACTTCTGAATATAAGCTACTGTGTGGTTTGTATTTGTTTTTAAAGGTTTTTGTACCTGCTCTAATTGTGGTAACTCTGGCATTACTTCTTTAACTTCTTCTAAAACAACTTCTTTTTGCTTTGATTTGACTACATTTTTATTAGAACCACAGCTTACTAAAAACGTTGTGCAAATTGCTATATAAAAAACTAACTTTATTCTCATTAAATGTTTATTATCTCTTGATTTTTATTCTTTAATTTTTGGTTTACCCCTGCTATCCCTTGTAAACCACCTGTATGAATTGCTAATATTTTTGTATTTCTTGGAAATTCATCTTTCTTAATCTTCTCTAGCAATCCAAACATCATTTTCCCTGTATAAATTGGATCTAATGGAATATTTGTAGCTTTTTTAAACTCGTTTATAAAACGAATTAGCTCTTCATTATATTTTCCGTATCCACCAAAATGATACTCATTTTCCAAGCTCCAATTATCATTCCTTTGAACAAACTGTTGAATTTCTTTTTCTAAAAAACTTCCTTTTAATGCTGGAAAACCAATTATTTTTTGATGCTCTTTAGCTGATTCTATTAAACCAGAAATAGTACCTCCAGTACCAATTGCAGAACAAATATAATCGAATTTTTCATCTTCTTTTGTTAAGATCTCTTTACAACCTTTTATTGCCAATTCATTAGTTCCTCCTTCTGGTACCAAATAAAAATCTCCAAACTCTTTTTGAAGTTCTTCTATAAAACTTTTTTCTGTTTTTTGTCTATAAACTGATCTTGAAACAAATTTAAACTCCATTCCATTTTTAAAAGCTTCTCTTAAAGTTTCATTTTGAGCTAATGTTTTGTCTAAATCTATTCCCAGTTCATCTCCTCTTATTACTCCCATAGTCTTAAATCCCGATAATTTCCCTGCAATTGCTGTTGCTGCAATATGATTAGAAAATGCTCCTCCAAAAGTTAACAAAGTGCTTTTTTGTTGTTCTTTAGCTTGAGCTATATTGTATTTAAGTTTTCTGAATTTATTCCCAGAAACAAATGGATGAATTTGATCTTCTCGCTTTATATAAAGCGTCACTTGTTTTTCTTCTAAAATAGGAAGAAGAACTTGTTGATTTTGTATATTAGGATTGGACAAAAACAATTTATTTCCAATAATTTATTGATTCAAAATCATTATTATAATCTCCTATATAAGTGTTTTCCCAGTATATTTCTCCTCCCTCTAGTTCAACAAAAACTCTGTAAAGCCCATTCTCAAATTTACTTGCATTTATAGTTAATGAATTGGTAAGTTTTGTTGGCTTTATTTCTTCAATAGCTTTGTTTATCACCTCATTGGTTGTGTATAAATCATTTGTCAAATAATCTTCAAAAACAACGTTTTTAAACACATTTGTTGACTGTCCCTTTAAAACCCAAACCTTTAAAATATTTTTTTGTGAAGCCAACTTAAAAATATTGACTGCTGGTATAGGATACATCGTAACAATTTTATTTTTCACATATTTAGAAGGATCATTTTGATCTTTTTCTTTCTTATAAAACAACCCATTAGGATTTCCTAAACGGCCTATTTCTAGTCCAAAATCATTTATTAATTTTATTCCTGTAACTATAGTTATATCTTTTATTTCATGGCTATCTTCATTACTACTACAAGATATTAACGCTAAAAGTGTGATGATTAAATACTTTTTCATTTTAATTATAATTTGCAATTTGTTCTTCAATTGTTTCCCATTCTTCCATTAAAGTATCAACCTCTGCCTTCTTTGCTTTATAATTTTCAAAGAAATTAGGCTGAGAAGATACCTCTTCATAGTTTTGAGCTAACTCTAAGTCTATTTTTTCTATTTCTGCTTCGATGTCAGCTATTCTATTTTCAATTTTATTTATTTTATTTTTTAATTTTTTAATTTCTTTTTCTTGCTCTCTAGATAATTTATAATTTTCTTTCTTTGAAGTATCTTTTCCTTCTTTTACAACAGTTTTCTTTTCTGCATCACGTAAACTTTCCATTTTGTGTTGCTCTAAGAAATAATCAATATCTCCTAAATATTCTTTTATTACTTTGTCTTTAAAACCATAAACTGTTGTAGTTAAACCTTGTAGAAAATCACGATCATGAGACACTATAATTAATGTTCCATCAAAGCTTTGAAGTGCTTTCTTTAGTACATTTTTTGAAGCTATATCTAGGTGATTCGTAGGCTCATCCATTATTAACACATTGAAAGGTGATAATAATAATTTACATAATGCCAAACGATTTCGTTCTCCTCCCGATAATACTTTTGCTTTTTTATCAACTGCTTCTCCTCCGAATAAGAATGACCCCAACATATCTCTAACTCGCATTCTGTTAGAATCTGTCGCAGCATCTTCCATAATTTCCAACACTGTTTTTTCTGGTGGTAATTCTTCTGATTGATTTTGAGCAAAATATCCTATTTCTACATTGTGTCCTAATTTTAAATTTCCTTCAAACGGAATTTCTCCCACCATCATTTTAGCTAATGTAGATTTCCCTTGTCCATTTTGACCAACAAAAGCTATTTTACTATTACGCTCTATTAGCAAATCTACATTTTGAAGCACTTGTTTATCTCCATAACTTTTGGCTAAGTTTTCTGCTTCTACAATTATTTTACCTGGCTCTTTTGAAATTGCAAAACGAACGTTCATTGTAGCATTATCATCTTGATCTACTTCAATACGCTCAACTCTATCAAGCTTCTTTATTAAGGATTGAGCCATTGCAGCCTTATTCGCCTTCGCTCTAAATTTCTCAATAAGCTTTTCTGTATGCTCTATTTCTTTTTGTTGATTCTTTTGCGCTTGTAATTGCTTTTCTTTTATTTCAGCTCGTAACTTTAAAAACTCTGAATAAGGCTTTTTGTAATCGTAAATTTGACCTAAAGATATTTCTATAGTTCTATTGGTTACATTATCTAAAAACATCTTATCATGAGAAACTAAGACTACTGCTCCTGCATAATTTTTCAAGAAGTTTTCTAACCAAATAATCGATTCAATATCTAAGTGGTTAGTAGGCTCATCTAGTAATAATATATCATTACTTTGTAATAATAGTTTTGCTAATTCAATACGCATACGCCACCCTCCTGAGAAAGTATCTGTCAGCTTATCAAAATCTTCTCTTTGAAAACCTAAACCTTGTAAAATCTTTTCTGTTTCACCTTGATAGTTATAACCTCCCAACAACTCATAACGTTCTGTTTTTTCATTCAAGCTTATAATTAACTCATTATAAGCTTCACTTTCATAATCGGTTCTTTCAGCTAGCTGTTGGTTAATTTCATCAAGCTCAAATTCTATTTCTTTAATTTCTGTAAATGCCTGATACGCTTCTTCTAATATTGTTCTACCATGAACAAAATCTATATCCTGACGTAAAAAACCTATTCGTACTTCTTTATCAAAAGCCATAGTACCTCCACTGCTTTCAATATCTTTAGAAAGCACTTTTAATAAAGTAGATTTTCCTGCTCCATTTTTCCCAATCAATCCTATTCTATCTCCTTTATTTAATTTAAAAGTGATTCCTGAGAATAAATCTGTTCCCATGAACGAAACCGATAAATTATGTACGTTTAACATAGTCTTTTTACGAATTACTTTGTTTTTGTAACTACTGTTACAAAATACTGTGTTATTTTTGTTGAAATTTGTGCAAACTTACAAAACGAAATAATTAATTAGGCCAATAATAAGATATGTTTGGAAAAGGAAGTAAACTATACAGTATTTTTAAAAGTAAATGCCCTCGTTGTCATGAAGGTGAGTTTTTTAAATATCGTATATCTTTCAATCCAAAAAAAATAACAACATTGCATGAAAATTGCCCTAAATGTAATTTAAAATACATGATGGAGCCTTCTTTTTTCTTTGGTGCTATGTATGTTAATTATGCTATTGCTGTTGCTTTGTTTGTTGGTATTTTTATTATAGCTAAAGTTTTCCTTGGACTCTCAATCTTAAAGAGTTTTATATCTATTGTAGTTGTTTCTCTATTATTAACTCCTATCAATTTACGCTTATCTCGTATAATCTGGATTAACCTCTTTGTATCGTACAATAAAAAGGCTAAGGAATTACAATCTGAGAAATAACAATTTATTTCTCAAACCTTTTTATATCTATTTCTTTATCTAGTTTTTCATCTTTTTCTAAGTGTTTAAATAAGCTTGTGGCAATACTTGGGCCTATCATAACACCTCGAGTTCCTAAACCATTTAAAACTGCTAATTGTTTATATTTAGGATGTACTCCTACTAAAGGTCTTCTATCTTTTACTGTTGGTCTAATTCCTGCCAACTGATCGGTTACTGTGTATGGAACTGAGATTACTTTTTGCAATTTATCTTCCAACTCCTTTCTCCCTTCTTTGGTAGGTAATGATGTTTTATCTGTCCAATTAAAGGTAGCTCCAACCTTGTAATAATCATTGCCTAATGGCATTACAAACACACTAGACTTTAATAAGAAATTGATTTTTAATTCTGGTGCATGAATTGTTATCGTTTCTCCTTTTGCTTCTTTTAGAGGAAGCTCATTAAAATATGGGTTATTCTTTACTCCAAAACCTTCACAAAAAACAACTCTATTAGCAATAATATTATTATAATTTACTTTTTCTCCTTTTAAAATTAACTCTGAATGTTTAAAACTTTCATTTATTAACAAGCTCTTTTCATTCAAATACGCTTTATACAATTTTACAAGTGTTGTAGTATCAACTCTTCCTGTGCCTTTTAATTCGCCAAATCCAAAATCACCTACAACACCATCAATTTTTCCTTTTAATACCTTAGGAAGCATGTATTGAGCTAACATTGGCTTATCTGAAGCTATAAACCAATTGTTTTCATCTCCTACGCTATTGAACACTTTTTTTGTTGGAAATTCATAATCTAATTGAGTTGATAGTTTTTCTTCTATATTTTTATAAAATGGTTTTGCTAGTTCTATTTGTTTATGCCCATTCCAAACAGGTGTAAAACGTTTTAATATTACAGGATTGTATACTCCACCAGCCACTATAGAGGAATTTTGTGAATTATCTTCAAAAACGACAAAACTCTTATTATTTTTTTCTAAAATTTCAGCAAATGATATCCCTGCTAACCCTAAACCTACTATAATATAATCAACCTCAATATTCATAGTTCAAAAATACTATTATTAAAACAAAAAAAGCGTTTGCAATGCAAACGCTTTTTATTTTATTCAATGAGAATTACTAGTAATTCCACATATCCATTTCTCTGTTACGAATTCCTTCTTTAATTCTATCAGCTTCTAATAATTGGAATAAAGAATTACCTCTTACATAATCTTTAATAGATCTATCTCCGTAAATATTCTCTTCCTTTCTAACTGTAGAAGTAAATCTTCTCGCATTTAACAAGTTATCATAAGACAATGGTTGTGCTGAGTTTTCAGGATTAAATACTTTTGATGCATGTAAAGTTTCTCTTGCATCTGGGAAGAATACCCAGAATAATGCATACTCTCCTTCATCTTCGATATCTGTACCTAAAATCTGTACATCTGGTCCCATTGGAGCTAGAGCTAACATACGATACTTAAGCTCTCCACCTCTTTTGTCGAAATACCAAATACCTTTAATTAAGTATCCTTTGATATCTGCAGACTGTACAGAATAACCATCAACATTTCCGTAACCATCATCACGCTCGTTGTAAGTCATAGATTTAATTTCTTCCATTCCAATCTTAGTTGTAAAATAAGAATCACTATAAACCTCTTTGATCTCACCATTTTTAATACCTTTTAACAATGTATCAAATAATGAACGTCTTGTTAAACCTGCATTTGTAGTATCAATTGGATAGTAATAAGGTAAATTGATCTTTTGATTTAAATCAACATATTCCCACACCACTTTAGACCATAACACATCTCTATCGCTAATATAACCATAAGGAAGTGGCTTATCGTCCTCTGAAACTATTTGTGCTTCAGATTTAACTCCAATTTCATCTACCTTTGTAGCATTTAAGAGGTTAGCTTGGGCACTTACATAACTTGTTGTAGCAAGTGCAAATAAAACCATATAAAAACGCTTCCAATTCATACTTTAAATTTTTACTTATTAATTCGTAATTTCTATACTAACAGGTAATACTTTCTTGATTTTATAGTTAGAACCAGATACAGATGCTTTAATATCATAAATAGTAATTACATCATTTCTTCTTGCTCTACCTAATGCCTGTTTTGCTCTAGCTGTTAATTTAGTTCCATTTACTGGCACAGTTACCTGACCTGGCACTTTAATTTTAAAACTAGATACATTTAATCTTAAATCGAATAAGAAATCTGGTAAACCTGCACCTACATTAATTCTAGATACACTAGCTTTAGGCATTCTTACAGTACCATATTGACCTCTTACCATACCTACTGCTGGTGGTATGTCTTTAATTCTATACTTCTTTGGTGTGTTAATTTTTCCACCACCTGGTAATTCAGCAGAAACTCTAATAGTTACTTCTCCACCTTTACCTGGTCTCATTACATACTTGTCTCCTTTAACTTGTCTTAATCCTGGTGCAGAAGCTTTTACTTTGTTACTTGCTACTCCTGGTACTGAAATAGTTAATGGGTTTGGTAATCCACGGTATACTACATTCATTTTGTCTGCAGATACCACAGCTTCATTAGGCTTTGGAATTACTGAATAACCTCCAACAATTGGAATAGTTACTAAAGAATCGTTTTCCATGAATTGGAACTCTCCTTCTAATGTCTTATCTCCTACAGGTCCAGCTGGTCCGTCTAAGATAACCTGTCCTGCCTTGATTTTGTCAGCTTCAATTTCTTTACCGTTAACAATTACTTTTTCAGCAGTTAAATTGTCATCTTTCTTACCTAAAACAATCTTACCTGATAATTTTTCACCTGGGTAGTATGCATTCTTTTCAAAAAGAACCATTGCTTCATAATTCTTTAAAGAAACTGCACTCTCTAATTCACCTTGTAATAAAGCAGATAATGCATCAGATTCAGTTGCTTTAACATCAGCTTGAATTTGAGTAAACTTAGTTAAAGATGCTACTAAAGGAAATCCTTCGTAGTTATATTTTAACCAGTCAATTTTCTTTTTATCTTTATTAGTTACTTTGTCCGTATTAAAACGAGCTTTAATAACTTCTGCTACTTCTGTTCCTTCTAATAGACCTGCTGCTTGGTTTCTAAACTCTTCAATTTTAGCAACGAATTCTTTACCTTGCTTAGTTACTTTACCTCCTTTGAAGAAAAGTACGTCTAAGAACTTAGATTTATCCATTGATTCATATGCTTTAGGATCTTTAACTCCTGCCATCATTTGAGTTTTTAAATCTCCAATGTATCCATATAAATCGTCAGCTAAAACTTTTAATTTATCTGTTTTCTCTTTAGCTTCTCCATACTGTTTAGCTTGCTCTTTAGCTTTTTTAGCTAAAGTAGTGTATGCACTTGCGTTCTTTACAGTTGCTTTATCATTTGCTTCTACAAGCTTCTCATTCATCAAACCGAAAGCAGATAATACCTCTTTACTCATATTCATTGCTAACATTGCAATAAATACCAGATACATTAGGTTAATCATCTTCTGCCTTGGTGATAGTTTTCCTCCTGCCATACTATAATTAGTTTGTTAGTTAATATTAATTAGATAAACTAATTATTTATTCGACATTGCAGTTAACATACCTCCGTATACTCCATTTAAAGAAGATAAGTTAGTAGCTAACGATTCCATTTGTTCTTGTAAACGTTGAGAATTTTCAACTAATGCAGAGTTTAAATCAGCTTGCTTACCTGCATTTTCTACTTGAGTAGAATATAATCCGTTTAAAGATTCTAATTTAGCAGCAGCCATTGCCATTTGCTCGTTATATTGATTAGTTGATGCAATAGTGTTTGAAGTTGAAGTTAACCCTTCTGCAGCACCTTGGAAGTTTTTGATGCTCTCTCCTAAGCTTGATACTAAGTTTGCGTCTAAACGAGCATCTCTTAAGATATCATCTAATTTTTGAGATAACATGCTTTGAGCTTCAGCTGGAGTAGCTTCTCCATTTTTTACTCCTAAAGACTCTCCGTCTGCTAATTCTGGATATACTTTTGTCCAGTCTAATTCATCTTCAACAGGTTCAAATGCTGAGATACCGAATACTAATGCTTCTACGATCATACCTACCATTAATACTTCGTTTCCGAAAGGCCAGTGTAAGATTTTAAATAATGCTCCAATAATTACAACTGCGGCTCCTAAACCGTAAGCCATATTGAACATTTTCTTAGTTGATTTTGATTGTGCCATAATTCTTTTGATTTTTAAGGGAATTAATATTTATTCTTGTTTGTAATTTGTTTACTGATTTTTGTTAGTACCTAAGTAATCTTGTACTGTTCTAAATCCGATGTAACTTCTTGCTGTATCTGCATATTCCCAATCACGAGAACTTACTTCTAAGAAATACGCTACATCTTTCCATGATCCTCCACGGATGATTTTTCTTCTGTTTTCTTTGATTTCTACATTTGGATTCATTGTTGACCCCATGTAGTATGACATTTGATTGTATGCTGTGTTTGTCCACTCTGCAACATTACCTGCCATATTGTATAATCCATACTCATTAGGATTATATGAAACTGCTTCTACTGTATATAAAGCTCCGTCAGCTGCATAATCTCCACGTACTGGTTTAAAGTTTGCTAAGAAACAACCTCTATCACTTGTTGTACTAGGACCTCCCCATGGGTATTTTGCATAATTTAAACCTCCACGAGCAGCATACTCCCACTCTGCCTCTGTTGGCAATCTGAAGTTAGGTACTAAACCTAATTTCTTTCTAGATCTTTGGTATCTATTTTTTGTTTTAGTTCTCCAGTGACAAAAAGCTTTTGCTTGGTTCCAAGTTACTCCAACTACTGGATAGTTTTCGTATGCTTTGTGTGCAAAATATTCTTGGTGCATTGGATCATTGTATGAGTAGTTAAAATCTTTAATCCAAACTGTTGTATCTGGATATACATTGATTACCTCACTCTTCATGAAATCTTTTCTATTCTTACCAGTTCTTGCAGCAGCATCGTTATCAAACCAGAAGTATCTGTAGTTTAATAATTTTGTATTAAAAGTTCTGATTCCGTTTAAGGCTTCGTCCTTTTTTATATATAAAGAATCCATTACTTCTACATAGTCAGCATCTGGATACTCCTGAGCTTCCCACACTAAGTCTTCTTGCCAGTTTAAAGGCTTTAGAGAATCTAACCCTTCTCCTAACTCATAGTAATTTTCTCTCATATACTTTTCGTAAGGAGTTTCATTTACTGTATCCTTAGAAGCAAAAGCATATAATTGTATACCTTGAGCATTTTTACCTGCATTTGCTGGATCTTCATCACCTCCTGAAGCAAACTCTGCTTGGTAAGCTAACTTTGTTCTAGTAATTGAATCTCTTACCCAGTATACGAACTGTTTATATTCACTATTAGTAATTTCAGACTCATCCATATAAAACGGCTGAACGGTTACTGTCTTAGTTGGGGCATTCATAGCTCCTAAAGGATCTTCATCTTGTTTACCCATTGTAAACGAACCTCCAGGGATTTTAGCCATTCCATATGGCTTTTCTGCAAACCATTTTCTTTTTGACTTTACTCCGACTAATTCTCCTCTATCTCCTCCACTTGAACCACAAGAGTAAGCGATAGATACTAATAATGCAAGTACTGCTATTTTCTTCATATTATTCCTTTCTTAAAAAAGAGGCGTAAACCTATTATTTTTTTTATTAAAAAACAATTACGTATTATATTTTTTTACCATTTAAAAGACAACTCTCTTTTAAACAAGCTTTTGCAAAGCTTTAAACCATCTATTAGGCATTTTTTGCTTAAGTGCCTGTTCATAATCTTGATAGTTACATGGTATTAACGCATGTCTTTTGTGTTTATTATTCGATATTAAATTTATTTCCATCCACCAACGACCTGTTTTGTCACTTTTGTAAAAATTTATTGGGTCGTCATCGTTCAAAAGAACTGTAAATTTTTGATATTTTTCTTTTGTTACAAAAGGGTAATCTTTTGCTCTGTAATTTACTCCTTCTATAAAATACCAAATCATTTGAGCAATTAAATTCGCTGTTTGATAATTTGAATCCAATCTACTGTTGTATTCATATATTCCAAAAGAAGTAACTTTATCGCTTATACCAGCATATCTGGTTATAGCACATATATCTTCACCATAAAATCCATTTGGTGAAGCATTACTATTTGCTGGAGCTTCGCTTTGACGTACACAACCAATATCTATACTTACAATATCGGCATCTCTCATTATAGGCTCTACTAAAGTTACATTTTTAACTTCTCCTAACCTAAAAGCGTCAAAATATAACTTATCTAGTAAGTCTATTTCTTCTTGAGAATTAAAGTAAGTTTGATATCCTATATTACTATAGTTAAATAAGTTATTAGGTTGCTCCATTATCACTTTACTTAAAAAGGATCTTGAAGACATTTCCTCATCTATAGAACCTAAATCAAAACGACTGTCTACTGATACTAAATTAACTGTTTGTTCTAAAGCATCGTAAGCTCTATAATTGGCATAAGTAATATCCTGACTTCCACCTATTATAATAGGTATGATATTTTTTTTGATTAAAAACTCTATGGAAGAACTCACAGCAAAATAAGTATCTTTAACTGTATTGCCTTGTTCTATATTACCTAAATCAGCAATTTTTGTTTTCCATTTACCTGGAAATAATTCGTACAACTTTTTACGAATATGTTGTAAGTCGTTACCACAGCCCTCATTATTTTCAGCTCCTCTACCATCTTTTACACCAAGAATAGCTATGGTTACCCCTGATAAATTAGGGAAACCATCTTCGGCTGTGTGTAAACTAATATTTTGACCCAATGCAGATGTTGGCTGTGACAATACATGCTCAACTACAGCATCTTTTATTGGCTTAAAAAAATCGTAATTCATCTTTAAGGGGATCAGATTAACGAATTCGCAATATACTAAACTATTTTTTTCTAAAAGCTACTTTATTTTTTTTTAGTGGTTTTCCTCTTTGTTGTTTTCTTTTTTGGAGTTTTAGCCTCTATCATTTTCACAGCTTCTTCTTGAGTTAGCTTCTCAATTTCAGTGGTTTTAGGCAATTCAACTTTAATCTTACCTTTGATAACATTAAAACGACCCCAACGAGCTTTTTCTACTCGAATACCCACTTCTTCAAAATTATGAATTAGTTTTTCGCGTTCTTTTCTCTTTTTATCTTCAATTAACGTTTCTAAATCTTCTTGAGAAAGATTATCAAAATCGTATTTTTTATTTACGTTTATAAAAATTGAGTTCCATTTAATAAATGGTCCGAAACGTCCAACTCCTTTTTGAATTGGCATGCCTTCATATTCTCCTATCGGTGCATCAGCTTTTCTTTTAGCTTCAATTAACTCAATAGCTCTATCCATATCTACAGACATTGGATTTTCACCTTTATCTAAAGATACATATTTTCCATCAAACTTTATATAAGGCCCAAAACGACCATTTGCTACAACTACCTCTAAATTATCGTACTCACCTAATGTTTTTGGCAATTTAAACAAATCCATTGCCTCTTCATAAGTAATTGAGTTCATTGTTTGATCTCCTTGTAAGCTCGCAAAACGTGGCTTTTCTTCATCAGTAGCCTCACCTATTTGCACCATTGCACCGTAACGTCCTAAACGCACATAAACATTCTTACCACTTTCTGGATCTATTCCTAACAAACGTTCTCCTTTAGCTCTTTCGGCGTTTGCTGCAACATCTTCTACAACAACATGAAAATCTTGATAGAACTCCTTTATCATAGCGGTCCAATCTTCTTTTCCTTCAGCAATTTCATCAAAATCACTTTCTACCTTAGCTGTAAAACCATAATCAAGAATTGCATCAAAATTAGCTACCAAGAAATCATTTACAATATTACCAATATCGGTAGGAACTAGTTTACCTTTATCTGAACCTACTCTTTCAGTTAATAATTCTTCTTTGACTGCTTGATTAGCTAAACGTAACTGAACATAGTTTCTTTCTTTTCCTTCTACTGTTCCTTTCTCTATATACTCTCTACGTTGAATTGTAGAAATTGTTGGTGCATATGTAGATGGACGCCCTATTCCAAGTTCTTCTAAACGCTTTACTAAAGCTGCCTCTGAAAATCTTGCTGGAGGACGTGAATAACGTTCTGTTGCTGTAATATATTCATTCCCTAAAACTTCTTTAACACTCATCTTAGGTAACATTCCTGCTTGCTCTTCTTCCTCATTATCTGTTCCTTCTAAGTAAACCTTTAAGAAACCTTCAAATGTGATAACTTCTCCGTTTGCAGTGAATTGTTTATCGTTTTTAGTATTATCTATTTTTACAACTGTTCTTTCAAGTTGCGCTTCACTCATTTGTGATGCCAATGTTCTTTTCCAAATTAAACTGTATAATCTAGTTTGATCATACTCTCCTGTAATTTCATGATTCTCCATATTAGTTGGACGAATCGCCTCGTGAGCTTCTTGCGCTCCTTTAGATTTATTTGAAAAATTACGTGGCTTGCTATATTCTTCTCCATAAGACGCTATAATCTCAGCTTGTGCAGCATTTTTAGCATCATCTGATAAGTTTACACTATCCGTTCTCATATAAGTAATCAAACCGGCTTCATATAAACGTTGAGCAACCATCATGGTTTTAGCTACTGGAAAACCTAATTTTCTTGAAGCTTCTTGTTGTAATGTTGATGTTGTAAACGGTGGTGCTGGAGATTTCTTTGCTGGTTTTTTCTGTAAATCAGCAACTGAGAATTCGGCATCTAAACATGAATTTAAAAAGTCTTCAGCTTCTTTCTTTTCGGTAAAGTTCTTAGCTAATTTTGCTTTAAACTTTTTACCATTTTCATTTATGAATTCAGCATCTACTCTATATGATGCTACTGGTGTAAATCCTTCTATATCTCGCTCACGTTCTACAATTAAACGTACTGCTACTGATTGTACTCTACCAGCCGATAATCCTCCTTTTACTTTTCTCCATAACACTGGTGAAAGTTCGTATCCTACTAATCTATCTAATACACGACGCGCTTGTTGTGCATTTACTAAATTGTAGTTAATATCTCTTGGATTTTCAACAGCTTTTAAAATGGCTTTTTTAGTAATCTCATGAAAAACAATTCGTTTCGTCTTCTCTTCTTTTAATTTTAATTGCTCAGCCAAGTGCCATGCAATAGCTTCTCCCTCGCGATCCTCATCACTTGCTAACCAAACAGTTTCTGCTTTCTTTGCTAAATCTTTCAGTTTTTTTACAACTGCTTTTTTATCTGTAGAAACTATATACTTTGGTTTAAAATCTCCTTCTACATTTACACCTAACTCTTTCGAAGGCAAATCGGCAATGTGACCAAAACTCGATTCGACTTGAAAGTCTTTACCTAAAAACTTTTCAATTGTTTTTGCTTTTGCAGGTGACTCAACTATTACTAAATTTTTTGCCATATGTATTTCTCTTAATCTCTTTTCACTCCATATTTACAAGAACATGGTGTTTTCAATTTGCAAAAGTATGTAGTTTTTTTTTAACGAAAGATTTTTCTACAAACTTTACCATTTATTAACTTTAAAAAGTATTCATGTCAATTTGTCACAAGTTACCCTTTTTGGTTGTATCTTTGCAGACTATTTATTACGATTTTAGCATTTATGGAACACGTAGAGAAGGTAATTGACGAAGATAAACAAGGGAAACCTCTTGTTATTGAACAAAAAGAAGGAAACAACAAAAAACTTTTTATTGAAAGTTATGGTTGTCAAATGAATATGAACGATAGTGAAATCGTTGCTTCTATTTTAGCTGAACAAGGTTTTAATACAACTCAAAGTTTAGAGGACGCTGATTTAGTATTAGTAAACACTTGCTCTATTAGAGAAAAAGCTGAGACCACTGTTCGTAATCGTTTGAAAAAATACAACGCGGTCAAAAAAGTAAACCCAACAATGAAAGTTGGTGTTTTAGGTTGTATGGCTGAACGTTTGAAGGAAAAGTTTTTAGAAGAAGAAAAAATTGTTGATTTAGTTGTTGGACCAGATGCTTACCGCGACTTACCTAATTTAATTGAAGAAGTTGATGCAGGTAGAGATGCTGTAAATGTGATTTTATCTAAAGAAGAAACATATGCTGATGTTTCTCCAGTACGTTTAAATTCAAATGGAGTTTCTGCTTTTGTATCTATTACACGTGGTTGTGACAATATGTGTACATTTTGTGTAGTACCTTTTACTCGTGGACGTGAACGTAGTCGTGATCCTCAAAGTATTATTGAGGAAATTGGTTCTATGGTTGATAAGAATTTCAAAGAAATTACTTTATTAGGACAAAACGTAGATTCCTATTTATGGTATGGTGGTGGATTAAAGAAAGACTTTAAAAAAGCTTCTGAATTAGCACAAGCCACCGCTGTTGATTTTGCACAACTTTTAGATATGTGTGCTACTGCTTACCCTAAGACTCGTTTTCGTTTCTCTACATCTAACCCTCAGGATATGAGTTTAGATGTAATTCATACAATGGCTAAGCACAAAAACATTTGTAAATACATTCACTTACCAGTTCAAAGTGGAAGTAACAACATGTTAAAAGCCATGAATCGTCAGCATACTCGTGAAGAGTATATTGAATTAGTAGATAATATTTACAGGATTATTCCTGAAATGGCTTTAAGTCAAGATATGATTAGTGGTTTCTGTGGAGAAACTGAACAAGATCATCAAGACACCTTAGACTTAATGCGTCATGTAAAATACGACTTCGGTTTTATGTTTGCTTACTCTGAAAGACCAGGAACTCTAGCTGCTAAAAAAATGCCTGATGATGTTCCTTTAGATGTTAAGAAAAGACGTTTACAAGAAGTAATCGATTTACAACAAGAACACAGTTTATATAGAACTCGCCAGCACTTAGGAAAAGTAGAAGAAGTTTTAATTGAAGGAACTTCTAAAAAGAACCCTAATGAATGGAAAGGTAGGAATACTCAAAATACTGTAATTGTATTTCCTAAAGAGCATTACAAACTAGGTGATTTTGTAAATGTTAAAGTTGAAGACTGTACTTCTGCTACGTTAAGAGGAACTGCTGTTGGATACTCAGATAATAATTAAATTTTAAAATAAACAATGGAAAACCTACAAGCTATAAAACAACGTTTTGGAATCATTGGTAACGATTTACATTTAAATCGTGCCATAGAAAAAGCCATACGCGTTGCTCCTACCGATATTTCGGTTTTAGTTACTGGAGAAAGTGGTGTAGGTAAAGAAAATATTCCTAAAATAATTCATCAACTATCGCACAGAAAACATGCAAAATATATTGCTGTAAACTGTGGAGCAATTCCAGAAGGAACCATTGATAGCGAATTATTTGGTCATGAAAAAGGAGCCTTTACTGGAGCAACTGCTACACGTAAAGGTTATTTTGAAGTTGCAGACGGAGGTACCATTTTTTTAGATGAAGTTGGTGAACTTCCGTTAACAACTCAAGTACGTTTATTACGTGTACTTGAAAATGGAGAATTTATTAAAGTAGGTTCTTCTCAAGTACAAAAAACAAATGTGCGTATTGTAGCTGCCACCAATGTTAATATGCATCAAGCTATTTCTAAAGAGAAGTTTAGAGAAGATTTATATTATCGCTTAAGCACTATTGAAATAGGTTTACCTGCATTACGTGATAGAAATGAAGATATTCATTTATTATTTAGAAAGTTTGCTTCAGATTTTGCTCAAAAATATCGAATGCCTACTATTCGTTTAGATCAGAATGCAGTAAAAATGTTATTAAACTATCGTTTCCCTGGTAATATTCGTCAACTAAGAAATATTGCTGAGCAAATTTCTGTGGTAGAAGAAACTAGACTTATTACCCCTGAAAAATTAGTTCAATACTTACCTAATAACAAAGGTAATTTACCTGCTGTTGTTGGAAGTCAATCAAGTAATTCAGATTTTGCAAATGAACGTGACATTATGTATAAGATTTTATTTGACATGCGTAATGACATTAATGATTTGAAAAAATTGACTTTAGATTTGATGCAAAATGGAAATTCTGAACAAGTACAAGCAGAAAATCATCAATTGATACAAAAAATATATCAAGAACAAGAATTACCAGAAACACAAAACGTTGAAGTAGTTCAAATACCACAATCCACTGCGGTTCCAAGCAATTATGAATATGCTGAAACAATAGAAGAGGATGAAAACTTATCATTGCAAGAGAAAGAAATTGAAATGATTAAAAAATCATTAGAAAAAAACAGTGGTAAACGTAAATTAGCTGCTAAAGAATTAGGTATTTCTGAAAGAACATTATATAGAAAAATTAAACAATATGATTTATAATCTAGTTAACAATTAAACGACTAGGAATTCTTTATTTTTGATTTTATGAAAAAACTATTTTACATATTAATATTCACAATTTCAATAGCAACATTAATTGGTTGTGGTGCATATTCTTTTACAGGTGGTGATACTGGAAATGCTAAAACTATTCAGATTGATTTCTTTCCAAATCAAGCTCCTTTGGTAGAGCCTACACTAAGTCAAAGATTTACCCAAGAGTTACAAGATTTATTTACACGTCAAACGAATCTAACTTTAGTTAATAGTGGTGGTGACTTACATTTCTCTGGAGAGATAACAGATTACAGAATTACACCAATGAGTGCTACGGCTAATCAAACAGCTGCACAAAATAGATTAACTATTACTGTTAATGTGAATTACATTAATAATCTTGATGAAAAAAAGAACTTTGAAAAGCCTTTTACTTTTTATTATGATTATGGTGCTGACCAACAAATAAACACAATATTAGACAGCGCTTTAAGAGATATATTAGAAAGAATAAATCAAGATATTTTTAATGCATCAGTAGGAAAGTGGTAAATTTTGGATAAACAAAAATACATACAACTTATAGAAAGCCCTCAATTAATTTCTCAAGAAAATAATTCAGAGCTTAAAAATATTACCCAAGAGTTTCCTTATTTTCAATCAGCAAGAGCATTACATTTAAAAAACTTAAAAAATCAAGAAAGTTATAAATACAATAATGAATTAAAGGTTACAGCTGCTTACACTACCGATCGTACACTTTTATTTGATTTTATAACTTCAAAAGCTTTTCAAAAACCTAACAATTTAAAAGAAGAAATTAAAGTTACTTTAAAAGAAAAATTACTTCCTTCTAAAAAGGCAAAAAAAATCTCAGAAGTTGAGAAAAATTTAGCTATTGGTAGTCCACTTTCTTTTACAAAAAATGAATCCTTTTCATTTAATCAATGGCTTCAATTATCTTCAAAAAAAGTAATTATAAGAAGCCAGGAGTCTTCATCAACTCCAAAAGAAAAGACTTCTTCTGAAAAGTCAGAACACGAAGCTATTATTGATCGATTTATAAAAACTTCACCTAAAATTTCTCGACCTAACAAAGCAAATCCTTCTGAAATAAAAGTTATTGAAAGTAAGCAAAACTCTCAATTAGCTACAGAGACTTTAGCTAAAGTTTATCTCGAACAGAAAAAATACGATAACGCAATTCAGGCTTATAAAATATTAAGTTTGAAATATCCAGAAAAAAGTGGTTTCTTTGCAGACCAAATTAAAAGAATACAAATTTTACAAAACAATAAATAATGACAACGTATACTTTACTTTTAGTTTTAATTTTGATTGTTGCTATAGCATTAATCTTAATAGTAATGGTTCAAAATCCTAAAGGTGGAGGATTATCTTCTTCTTTTGGAGGTGGTGGTGCTCAAAACATTGGTGGAGTACAAAACACTAATAGTTTTTTAGATAGAACTACTTGGACTTTAGCAATTACAATGTTTGCATTGATCTTATTAGCTAATTTCGCTATTCCTAGAGGTAATGCAGGAGATGCTCCTCAATTAGATAGTACATTAGAGAATGTTGAGGCTACTACACCTGCTACGCCAGCAACAAACGATGCGGCTAAAGACAGCGTAAATTAATCTTAACATAAGAAAATATATAATGCCAACGTAAATGACACGTTGGCATTTTTTTTATAGTAATTTTAACCTCTTTAGAAAAAATGTCAGCAAAGTTTTAATGGCATAATTTCTGACTATTTCAAAAACATAAAATAAAAAACAAATACTTAATCATAATTTATATAAAATGGGATTAAACATTAAACCTTTAGCAGATAGAGTTCTTGTAGAACCAGCTGCCGCTGAAACAACTACAGCTTCAGGAATTATTATTCCTGATAACGCAAAAGAAAAACCGCAAAAAGGAACTGTTGTTGCTGTTGGAAACGGAACTAAAGATGAGCCTTTAACGGTTAAAGTTGGTGATACTGTTTTATACGGAAAGTACGCTGGTACTGAATTAAAACACGAAGGAAAAGATTATTTAATCATGAGAGAAAGCGACATCTTCGCTATCATTTAATTTCATTCAAAAAAACAACTAAAAGATTAAATCAAAATGGCAAAAGATATAAAATTTGACGTAGAAGCTCGTGACGGATTAAAACGTGGAGTTGATGCATTAGCTAACGCTGTAAAAGTAACTTTAGGACCTAAAGGTCGTAACGTAATTATTTCTAAATCATTTGGAGCACCTCACGTAACTAAAGATGGTGTTTCTGTTGCTAAAGAAGTAGAATTAGAAGATGAGTTAGAAAACATGGGAGCTCAAATGGTAAAAGAAGTAGCTTCTAAAACTAACGATTTAGCTGGAGATGGAACTACTACTGCTACTGTATTAGCGCAAGCTATAGTAAAAGAAGGCTTAAAAAACGTTGCTGCCGGAGCTAATCCAATGGATTTAAAACGTGGTATTGACAAAGCTGTAACTGCTATTACTGAAGATTTAGCTAAACAATCTAAAGAAGTTGGTGATTCTTCTGAAAAAATTCAACAAGTAGCTTCTATTTCTTCTAACAACGATAATGTAATTGGAAACTTAATTGCTGAAGCTTTTGAAAAAGTTGGTAAAGAAGGTGTTATTACTGTTGAAGAAGCGAAAGGAACTGATACTTATGTTGATGTTGTAGAAGGTATGCAATTTGACAGAGGATACTTATCTCCTTACTTTGTTACTGATGCTGACAAAATGATTGCTACTTTAGACAATCCATATATTTTATTATTCGACAAGAAAATTTCTAACTTACAAGAAATTCTTCCAATCTTAGAGCCAGTTTCTCAATCAGGAAGACCTTTATTAATTATTGCAGAAGATGTTGATGGGCAAGCATTAGCTACTTTAGTAGTAAACAAATTAAGAGGTGGATTAAAAATTGCTGCTGTGAAAGCTCCTGGATTTGGAGATAGAAGAAAAGCAATGTTAGAAGACATTTCTATTTTAACTGGTGGAACTGTTATTTCTGAAGAAAGAGGTTTCTCTTTAGAAAATGCAACTTTAGATTTATTAGGTACTGCTGAAACTGTAACTATTGACAAAGACAACACTACTATTGTAAATGGTTCAGGTGATGAAACACAAATTAAAGCTCGTGTTAACCAAATAAAAGCACAAATTGAGACTACTACTTCTGATTACGATCGTGAAAAATTACAAGAGCGTTTAGCTAAGTTAGCTGGTGGTGTTGCTGTACTATATGTTGGTGCTGCTTCTGAAGTAGAAATGAAAGAAAAGAAAGACCGTGTTGATGATGCTTTACACGCAACTCGTGCAGCTGTAGAAGAAGGTATTGTTGCTGGTGGTGGTGTAGCTTTAGTTCGTGCTAAAAAAGTATTAGAATCTTTAACTACTGAAAACTTAGATGAAACTACTGGTGTACAAATTGTAAATAAAGCAATTGAAGCTCCTTTAAGAACAATTGTAGAGAATGCTGGTGGTGAAGGTTCAGTTGTTATTAATAAAGTCTTAGAAGGTGAAAAAGACTTTGGTTATGATGCTAAATCTGAAGCATATGTTAACATGTTAGATGCTGGAATTATAGATCCTAAAAAAGTAACACGTGTTGCTTTGGAAAATGCTGCATCTGTATCAGGTATGATTTTAACTACAGAATGTGCTTTAATCGATATTAAAGAAGATTCTCCAGCTGGTGGAATGCCTCCAATGGGTGGTGGAATGCCAGGAATGATGTAATATAAATCATCTCATAAACAATAAAAATAAACCCTAAGATTTAATTTTCTTAGGGTTTCTTATTTTTTAAATATTTGTTTGGCTCTACTTAAATTTTACGTTCTACGACGTAATCTATCATTTGAAGCAATGAGTTTTTATATTCTGACTCTGGGTAATTGTCAAGTATGGCTAATGCTTTATTTTTATAATCATGCATTTTAGTTATAGTATACTCTAAACCTCCATTCTCTTTTACAAAAGCAATTACTTCTTTAACACGTTTTTTATTGGTGTTATGTTTTTTTACCGAATTAATTAACCAAGATTTTTCTTTTTGAGAGCAGTTATTTAACGTGTAAATTAAGGGAAGTGTCATTTTTTGTTCTTTAATATCTATCCCTGTAGGCTTCCCTATTTTGTCTTCGGTATAATCAAACAAGTCATCTTTAATTTGAAAAGCAATACCAATATACTCTCCAAACTTTCGCATTTGTTGAACTGTTTCATTATTTGCTCCTACTGAAGCTGCTCCTATTCCACAGCAAGCTGCTATTAAAGTTGCTGTTTTTTGACGAATTATTTCAAAATAAATTTCTTCAGTAATATCTAATTTACGAGCCTTTTCTATTTGTAAAAGCTCTCCTTCACTCATCTCCCTAACTGCTATTGAGATAAGCTTTAACAAATCAAAATCTTCATTATCTATCGATAATAATAATCCTTTCGACAATAAAAAGTCTCCTACTAAAACTGCTATTTTATTTTTCCAAAGCGCATTAATTGAAAAGAAACCTCTTCTTCTATTACTATCATCAACCACATCATCATGTACTAATGTTGCTGTATGAATTAATTCTACCACTGATGCTCCTCGGTAAGTACGCTCATCGAACCCGCCATTAGAAACCATTTTTGCTACCAAAAAAACAAACATTGGTCGCATTTGCTTTCCTTTTCTTCGGACTATATAATAGGTAATTCTATTTAATAAGGGTACTTTAGATAACATAGAATCTTTGAACTTGGTTTCAAAGAGTTCCATTTCTTTTGCTATGGGAAGTTTTATTTGCTCTACTGGCTTCATTAATGTTTGATTTCCAAAATCAAAGACCAAAAGTAACAAATTATATTAAGATTTTATCATTCTTATTCGTTTGAGTCTAGCCCAAGCTTCTTTATGCCTTCTCTTATATATTGATATTGTTCCTCTGTCCAAACCAAAATAAAACAAACTAATTCCTAAAGGTGGATTAGCACTTGGCAAATATTGAAACTTATTGAACGCTATTTCTGGCCATTTCCAACAATCTAACCCTGTACCTACAAATTCTAAAATAGCTACTACACAATACATTGTTAGATAAAATAGCCTCTCTTTAGGATACTTTCTTAAAAAGAAGAAAACCAAAATTGTACATAAAAAACCAAAAACATCATTTTTAATTAATAAAAAATAAAGAGAAAACAATGCTATTAGAACTAAACAAAACTTTTCAACCGCAATTCTATTTTCTTTGACTTTGGGCTTTTTACTGAAATAGTAAACAAGAACAAAAACAATAGCATGTCCTGGAGGTATATAATGTGGAACTTTTTCTAAGCGATAGGTATACATTCCTAATAAAATTGAGAATATATACTCTCCAACAACCGCTATAATTAAAGCATAAATTAACTGTTCTTTTGCTCTAGCACTTGCTTTTTGGTATAAAAAAACAAAAACTATAACAGCAATTACATTATTAATCCATTGTGCATTCTCATAAAAATTATCAGCAACGAATTTACTGTCAATAAATAATCCTAAAACAATGGCAAATAGTAACCAACCTAAAGTTTGTGTTGTTTGCCCTATAAATGTTTTAGAAAAACTCAAACTATGACTTATTTGCTAATTGACCACAGGCAGCATCTATATCTTTCCCTCTAGATCTACGAACATTTACAACAATATCGTGCATTTCTAAATTTGAAATATAATTATTTATTGCTTCTGGACTTGCTTGTTGAAACTCTCCATCATCAATAGGATTATATTCAATTAAATTTACTTTACATGGAACATGTTTACAAAACTTAATTAAGGCTTCAATATCTTCTTTTCTATCATTAATACCTCCCCAAACAACATACTCGTAGGTAATTTTTCTTTGAGTTTTCTCGTACCAATACTCTAAAGCTTCTTTTAAATCTTTTAAAGGGAAAGTTGTGTTAAAAGGCATTATCGAAGTACGTACCTCATCTATAGCTGAGTGTAACGAAACAGCTAAGTTAAACTTCACCTCATCATCAGCCATCTTTTTTATCATCTTAGGAATTCCTGAAGTAGATAGTGTAATTCGCTTAGGAGACATCCCTAAACCTTCTGGAGATGTTATTTTCTCTATTGACTTAATTACATTATTGTAATTCATTAATGGCTCTCCCATCCCCATAAAAACAATATTAGAAAGCTTTCTATTGTAGTACAACAAACTTTCTTTGTTTATGGCTGCTACTTGATCATAAATCTCATCTGGATTTAAGTTTCGCATTCTTTTTAAGCGTGCTGTAGCACAAAATTTACAATCTAAACTACAACCTACTTGACTTGAAACACATGCTGTTGTTCTTGTTTTTGTAGGAATTAAAACCGACTCTACAACAAGACCATCATGTAATCGTACTGCATTTTTTACTGTACCATCCTTACTACGCTGCATGTCATCAACCTCTATATGATTGATTACAAAATTCTCATTAAGCATTTGACGTGTTCCTTTAGATAGGTTTGTCATATCTTCAAATGCATGTGCAGATTTACTCCACAACCATTCATACACTTGATTACCTCTAAATGCTTTATCTCCATTATCCACAAAAAAATCGCGAAGCTGGTCTTTTGTTAATGCGCGTATGTCTTTTTTCTTCACTTTCATCGGGTACAAAAATACACAAAACCTCACAAGTGGTCTTGTGAGGCTTTGTTTTTCATTTTATTCTTTGTTATTACAAAATTAACATCGCATCTCCGTACGAGTAAAACTTGTATTTTTCTTTAATTGCTTCTTGGTAAGCTTCCATCATAAAATCATGACCTGCAAATGCAGAAACCATCATTAATAATGTTGATTTTGGTGTATGGAAGTTTGTAATCATACAGTTTGCAATACTAAAATCATAAGGAGGAAAAATAAATTTATTAGTCCATCCTTCATATGGATTTAATTTCTTTTTAGAAGATACAGAAGACTCTATTGTTCTCATTACAGTAGTTCCAACTGCACAAACTCTTCTTTTATTTTCCATAGCATTGTTTACTATGTCTGCACTACTCTGAGGTACAATAATCTTCTCAGAATCCATTTTGTGTTTAGATAAATCTTCAACCTCTACTGGATTAAAAGTACCTAATCCTACGTGTAATGTAGTCTCAGCAAAATCAATACCCTTAATTTCTAATCTTTTCATTAAGTGTTTAGAAAAGTGTAATCCTGCAGTTGGTGCTGCAACAGCTCCTTCGTGCTTTGCAAAAATTGTTTGGTAACGATCTTCATCAGATGGTTCTACCTCACGCTTAATATATTTAGGTAATGGTGTTTCACCTAACTTAACTAACTTTTCTCTAAACTCTTCATATGGTCCATCAAACAAGAAACGTAATGTTCTTCCTCTAGATGTTGTATTATCAATAACTTCAGCTACTAAACTTTCATCATCACCAAAGAATAACTTATTCCCTATTCTAATTTTTCTAGCTGGATCAACTAATACATCCCATAAACGATTTTCAGCATTTAACTCACGTAATAAAAATACTTCAATACGAGCTCCAGTTTTTTCTTTATTCCCGTACATGCGAGCAGGAAAAACCTTTGTATTGTTTAACATCATTACATCTCCTTCATCAAAATACTCTATTAAGTCTTTGAACTGTCTGTGTTCAATCTTTTGAGTATCTCTATGTAATACCATTAAACGTGATTCATCTCTATGCTCTGAAGGGTACTCTGCCAATAATTCTTCTGGCAGGTCAAAATTAAAATTTGATAATTTCATTGATAATATTTTCTAAACGTGGGCAAATATACAATTTCGACATAGGCCTTGTCAAGTGATTCGCTGTTTATTTTACATCTTCGGTTTCAATACCTATCTCTCTCATATCATTCCAAAAGTTTCTATATGACTTTGTTACTACTTCTGCTTCTAAAATAGTTATTGGTACTTTAAATGCTAATGGAGCAAATGCCATTGCCATTCTATGATCGTTATAAGTTGCTATTGAAACATCCTCGTTTATTTTTTCTGATGCTTTTAAGTGTAAACTTTCATTAGTTACCTCAATTTCTGCTCCTAAATTTGTTAACTCTTCTCTTAAAGCTTCTAATCGGTCTGTTTCTTTTATTTTTAAAGTATGTAAGCCTGTTAATTCACAAGCTACTCCTAATCCGAAACTTGTTACCGCTATGGTTTGAGCTATGTCTGGAGCATTTTTTAAATCTTCAACTAATACTTCTGTGTTATGCTTTCTTTCTTTGGTTAAAGTTATTGAGTTCTCTTCAAATTTAGTTGCAACACCAAAATGCTTATAAATTCTAGCTAAACAACTATCTCCTTGCAAACTATCTTGTTTATATGCTGATAACTTTACTGATGAACCTATTTCACTCAAGGCTATTAAAGAATAAAAATAAGATGCTGAACTCCAGTCTGATTCAACCGTAATGTTTTTTGATTGAATATCTTTTTTAGGCTCTACACTAATAATATTTCCTTCAAAGCTTGCTACAATTCCTATTTGATGTAACAAAGCTAAAGTCATTTTTATATAAGGAACTGAAGTTATTTTACCTTCTAATTGAATTTCTAATCCATTCTCTAAGCTTGAAGCTATTAGCATTAAAGCTGAAATATATTGACTACTTACATTTCCGTTTATAGAAACCTTGTCTTTAGTCAACTTCTTCCCTATAATTCTTATTGGCGGATATCCTTCTTTTTCCAAATATTGGATTTCTGCTCCTAAACTACGTAATGCATCTACTAATATTTCTATTGGACGATTGTGCATTCTTTCCGACCCTTGCAAAATTTTCACACTCCCTTCTTGTGTTGAAAAGAAAGCTGTTAAAAATCGCATGGCAGTTCCTGCGTGTCCTATATCTGCTATTTCATTGGTAGAAGATAATGCTTCTTGTAAATGATGCGTATCATCTGAATCTGATAAATTATCTATGCTAATGCTTGGAAATAACTGTTGTAAAATTAACAATCTGTTTGATTCACTTTTTGAACCTGAAATTGTTATTTCTGAAGCTATTTTTTTATTCTCTTTGGTTTTAAGATGTAAATTCATACAAATTATTTCATTTTTTTATTCACTGTATACATACCATACAAAACGCTAACTGTAACTTTGGTAAGCCAAAAACGAACCCATTTCTTTTCTGAAAAATGAATTTCATTTACTTTTTCAAAATCTCCTGCAAACAACGCTTTTCCACTGTTTAGTAATAATGAAAATAGGGTTACAAAAATTAAAAATGGTATACTTACCTTTAAAAGATTTATCCAAAAAATTCTCTTTTGTATGTTTTTACCGAAACTCATTTACTTTAATTTTTCGTTATTATGATGACGATCGTGATCTCGTTTTGTTTTAATATCTAGCTTCTTATCAAAAGCTTCTTGTAAGTTAACTCCTGTTTGATTTGCTAAACATAAAACTACAAACATTACATCTGCTAATTCTTCACCTAAATCTTTATTTTTATCGCTCTCTTTTTCACTTTGTTCGCCATAACGACGCGCAATTATTCTTGCTACTTCTCCTACCTCTTCTGTTAATTGAGCCATATTAGTTAACTCGTTAAAATAACGAACACCATGGTTCTTAATCCAATCATCAACTTGTTTTTGAGCGTCTTGTATATTCATTTGTTTTGTTTTAACTTTTTAAAAAAATCAAATATAAAATTTCTTCTTACTTATCAATTCTCCATGGCGGATTTTTTCTATTCTCTCCTGCTTTAAATAATATTAATTTGTTTCCATCTGGATCTAATAAATGTGCTTCTCTCCATAGCCATGTTTGATCTTTAGGCAATTGTAAAAACTCTATTCCTTTTTTTTGAAGCTCTTTTACTAGCTCATCTAAATTTTCATCTTCAAAATACAATACTACACCTTCTCCTTTAGGCATAGACTCTACTTGATGTATAGAAAATGTGCTATCTCCATCTGGGACTTCAAAACGAACATATCTAGGTCTTGCATCTACAATTAGATGCAAGCCTAGTTTTATATAAAACGCTGTGGATTTTTCAACGTCTATTGATGGAATTGTAACTTGATTTAAATTCATATTACGCTTTTTCTTTTTTTATTATTCTGGTTAAACTAATTAAGAAAAACAGACCTATTGTAGACACTAAAGTGATAATCCACCATGTTGTATCAAACCCTAAAAAATCTACCATTCTCATACCTGTATTATGCCCAAAAATATGAGCTGCAGAAAAAGCAATACTATAATATGCCATGTATTCTCCTTGGTTTCCTCTTTTTGCTCTTTCCATTACAAAAGCATTCGAAAATGGAAACGCTATCATTTCTCCAATGGTCATAAATAACATTCCTACAATTAATACTCCTACCCAACCTGTTAGGTTTAAAACTAAAAAGCTTATTCCTGTAAGTAATAACCCTACAAACATTAATCGTTCTTTAGAGTATTTGCTTTCTTCCAACCATTTAATTAATGGCATTTCTAGTACAAAAATTAAGAAACCGTTCATTCCCATAAGTAATCCAATTTGTAATTCTGACAGATGATGTGCATCTTTATAATACAATGGCATTGTTGAGAAATATTGCAGAAAAACAAATCCGAAAATAAACATTGCTATAAAAAACATCCAGAATGCTTTATCTTTAAAAACAGAAATTGGATTTTCTACTCTTACCTCATCTACTACTTTCGATTTCTTTGGATTTAAAACATTTATCAATAAAAAAGTAGCTAAAATACAAGTAACTCCGTCTACCCAAAATAATCCATTATACCCTAAAGAAGTTATAATAAGACCTCCAACAGCTGGACCAGCTGAGAATCCTAGATTAATCGCCAAACGAATTAAGGTTACCGAACGTGTTTTATTTTCTGGTTTACTATAAGCACTTAACGCAACAAACATGGCAGGTCTAAAAGTATCGGCTACTAGCATTACTAGAAATATTCCTATACCAAATCCAATAAATGTTGTTACATATTGTAAAGCTATAAATAATACCCCAGTTAAAAACAAGCTTGTTTTCATTACTTTATAAAAACCTATTTTATCTGTTAACTTTCCTCCTAACCAAGATCCTATTACAGATCCAAATCCGAAACAAGTCATAATCCATCCTACATCTTTTAAGGTAAAATCTAAGCTCTTTGTTAAGTACAATGATAAAAAAGGAATTACCATGGTACCAGCTCTGTTAATTAAGGTTATTAAAGACAGCCACCAAACTTCGGTAGAGAGGCCTTTAAACGTGTTTAAATAATTAAAATAAAGTTTTTTCATAGTATTGTGGTTTAGTTGTTAGTGGTTTGCTTAAAAATAAAAAGTCCGACTATGAAGTCGGACTTTTTACAATTGATATATTTTATATTTAAATAATCATAATACATAAATAGCCCGATATCTTCCGTATCTCACGGTAGACTTACACTGCTTATATGTATTAAAATTTGTCATTTTATATATCAATTGAGCTGTAAAACTATAAAAAAAAGGAATAGGTTTTACAAAAAAACATTTTAAAGTTCGTTTTTATATTCATTCTAAACTATTCATAACCAAACTTTGAACTCAACTTGTTTAATTGTCTATATCTACTTTGAAGATACATTTATACCATTCGTCGATACTAAAACTCTTCTAAGCTTGTATTCATCTTTTCTATTTTAATGTTGTAATATCTTTGGAGTGTAAATGAAACATAAAGTAAATCTCGCTGAACAGATAGAGATCACTAAAAAGAAACATTTATAAATAACTAGAAAAAGTAAACAACACAAAATATTAAAACCCTTATTGTATGAATATCATTTTATCAAATCGCCAAACCTACTACTATACGATTTTATAAAAACCAATTCGCTTAAACTAGCAACTTTTCCATACGGAGCTATAATTAAATTGACTAATACTTTGCCGTATTTTATTAACAGACATTTAATTTCAGCTCCGTGCATTTAATCGAAATACTTAAAAGACACATTCAAACCATTCATCGACACTATAGCACATTTTATCGTACATTCAACTTTTTTACTATAATGCTATTGTATCTTTGAAGTGTAAATGAAACATAAAGTAAATCTCGCCGAACAGATAGAGATCCCTAAAAAGAAACATTTATAGAAAACACTAAGAAAAAGAACTAACTTTATAATACTATGAAATATAGTATTGTATCAATATTATTTTGTTGAATCACTACGCTTATACAGTCTAACATACTGTCATCCAAAAAACTTATCTTTTATATTGACTTCGCTATAGCCGAAAGCATACACAGCTTCTTATATCATCAGAATATATTATTAACATGTATATTCAGCGACTATTCTAATTTCCAATAAAATTGATTTTCATTCCATTACTACAAAGAAACCTAATTATGCTTAAAAGATATATTCCTACCATTCGTCGATACTAAAACTCGTTTAATCTTAAATCAACATTTTTAACTCTAATGCTGTTGTATCTTTGAAGTGTAAATGAAACATAAAGTAAATCTCGCCGAACAGATAGAGGTCCCTAAAAAGAAACATTTATAAAAGACACTAAGAAAAAGAATAATTTAAATTAATCGTAAAACTGTTATCGTATGAATATAATTTTATTATTATCGCTAAACCTACTACTTTTCAACTTTATACAAAATAGGTTTACTAGGACTAGCGTCGTTTTCGAAAGGTGCAATCATTAAGTTTAAGAAATAAACACCATCCTTTATTTCATTAGCAACAAATATGAACTCTGTAATTGTTGCACTCATTCTTAACTCTCCTTTTGTATTCCAAAACGCATTATGTGCTAACAATTTTCCTTCATCTTTTTCTTTATCTACCGAAGGTAAATCTATCAACAAATGTTCTATCCCCTTTTCTTTTAAGTATTCTGCTGCATTTTCTGCTAAATATGGTGGATTGGTATTTGAATAACGTTTCGACTTTTTATCTAATAAATTTGGAGTTGTTCTAATTACAATTGCTTCTCTTTCTTTGTTTCCTAATACTTCTTGCAATTGCTCTTTGGTAATTAACAAATCTTCATTTGCTTGCAACGCCGGTTGTAGGGTTACAACTTCAGCCAAATAAAAAAACTGTTTTAAGTTTTTATTTACTGAATGTACTTCTTTTGTAATATGACCAACACATTCGGTATGTGTAATATGTGCATGTGGATTAAATACTATTGTATTAAAATTAACATCAGCTCCTTGTGCAACACTTCCTACCCAGTCTCCTGATTGAACAGGTGAAATTTCTGGATCTTCTAAATACCATGCATTAATATTTTGCTTGGCTAAATCTACAGGGATAGATATATCTAATGGTTTTGAGAAATCTATTTTATATTTTCCTGTTTTGTGTTGTATTTCTGCAATCATACTTATGCTTTTAAACTATAAACAATTCGGAAGCTAATCCGTCTGCTAAAAACTTTCCTTTAGAAGTTGTTTTTAATGTATCCTCTTCTATTGTTAACAATCCTTGTTCTATAAACTTTTTCGAAGAAGCTAATAAACTTTCTCTAAAAATAGGATTTATTTTATCTAAAGAGACTCCCCAAATGGTTCGTAATCCTGTCATTAAATATTCATTAAATCTATCTTCTTCGGTTAACTCTTCTATTTCATTAGGCAAATTACCTAATTCAAGTGTTTTTATATATTTAGCATTATTAGAAATATTCCAGCTTCTATGTGTTTTATTAAATGAATGCGCTGAAGGCCCTATTCCTATATACCTTTTTCCTAACCAATAAGAAGTATTGTGTTTTGAAAAATAATCAGGTTTCCCAAAATTAGAAATTTCATAATGTACAAATCCGTTTTTAGCGGTTTCTTCCATTAAAATATCAAAATGCGCTTTAGCTTCTACCTCATCTGGTTTTGGATATTTCCCATTTTTCACAAATGTATCCAATACTGTTTTAGGCTCTACTGTTAAAGCATAACTAGAAATATGACTAATTCCAAAATCGAAGGCTATTTGTAAGTTTTCTTTCCAGCGCTCGTTTGTCATATTTGGAACTCCGTAAATTAAATCGATGGTAATATTATCAAAATAGCGAGTCGCTAGAGATAGGCAGTTCTTTGCCTCCTCTGCATTATGTGCTCGATTCATACTCTTTAAATCTTCCTCAAAAAAAGATTGCACACCTATACTTAATCTATTTACTGGAGATTCTGCTAATTCTAAAATTTTCTCTTCTGATAAATCATCAGGATTAGCTTCTAATGTAATTTCTGGCTGCTCAATTACTTGATAATTCTGATATATCGTATCTAATAATAATGTTATCTCTTTGGTTGATAACAAACTTGGTGTTCCTCCTCCAAAATAGATAGTTTCTATTATTTCATTATTTAACTCTTCTTTCCGAAGCTCCAATTCTTTTACCATACAAACAATTAGCTCTTCTTTTCTCTTTAACGAGGTAGAAAAATGAAAATCGCAATAATAACACGCTTGCTTGCAAAATGGGATATGTAGGTAAATTCCTGCCAAAATTTT
>NZ_WAAU01000014.1:138167-289911 GCF_008806755.1 Tenacibaculum aiptasiae | reverse complement strand
GTTATCAGTTATCAGTTATCAGTTATCAGTTATCAGTTATCTAGGTTACTTATTTATTCTTGTAGTTTTTAAAATTGAGAAAAGGATTTTTGAAATTTCATAACATTATTGTTGGTAATTGTTTATTGATCACTAATCAATATTAATTAACCTTTTTCGGATTCTGTTTTACAAAGGCTGCCCAACCAGTATAGTTTTTACCGCCTATTTTGGTTCCTGAATTATAATAATGACAAACGGCTGCAGCCAAACCATCAGTAGCATCTAAATTTTTTGGTAGCTCTTTTAAGTTTAATAAAGACTTTAGCATCATTGCTACTTGTTCTTTACTTGAAGTTCCTTTTCCAGTAATAGCCATTTTAATTTTCTTAGGTGCATACTCTGTAACTGGAATTTGTCTTGACAATCCTGCTGCCATTGCTACTCCTTGCGCTCTACCTAACTTTAACATAGATTGTACATTTTTTCCAAAAAACGGAGCTTCTAAAGCTATCTCATCTGGATTATAAGTATCTATTAATTCTATAGTACGTTCAAAAATGAGTTTTAGTTTTAAGTAATGATCGTCGTACTTTTTTAAAAGTAATTCGTTCATTTGAACAAATTCCATCTTTTTACCAATCACTTTTATAATTCCAAACCCCATGATACTAGTTCCTGGGTCGATACCTAATATTATTTTTTCTGTCTTCAAAAACGCTTACTTTCTATAAATACAAAACTAATCATTTAATATCGTTTATAAACCTACGTGTTCTAATATAGATTAGTATAATCTACTTTCTCTTTTCTAATCAAAATTTCTCTTATGACAAGCCCTCTATATTTTGTTCTTTAAAAAACAAATCTTATTCCTGTAAACCTCCATCTTATTCCTTTTTTTTCTAACAGCTTAATATTTTATTGTTTATTTGAAAAAGAAACAATAAAATATTATTAACCAAATCTAAACTATTCATTATGAACCCAACACTACAACAATCTCAAAACGGCACTGATTGTTCTAATAAAGTAATACCAGAAGGAATAGAAATTCCTATTACTAGTTTTAAAGTAATTGAAGAAGAAGTAAAGTTTTCTTTTCCTAGAGATTCACGTCCTTTACAACCGCTAGTTGCTGCGGAAGCTACCAAGGAAGGAATTTTAAAAAGTGTAAGTGCTATTGCTTTTATTGACACTTCAGTAAAAGATATTTCTGATAGTCATTTTAAAGTAATTCAAGACTTTAGCTATACCAATGACAAAACACCTTTTTTAAACTTTTATATCTGTTACGATGCTAAACTTACTCCTGAAAGGACATTTAAAGTAATTCGAGTTAATTTTGATGTAGATTGGAGCAAATACACTCCTAACAAAGCACACAGGCCAAATAAAACTGCTCCAAAACCGAGTGATATTAAATTCATTACTTCATTTTTATGGGATGAAGATCCGGAAGGGTCTAGAGGAACAGAAACTACTGTTAAAGAATCTGTTGGTTAAAAACAAATATTTAGAAAAAGGTTGAATTATTAAATAATCAACCTTTTCTTTTCTATACTTTTGTTTTAAATTTTATTGAAATCAAATGCATAGAAATTATTTTTTCTTCGGTCTTTTATTTTTTTTCAGTTTTGGAAAAGGTTTATCTCAAAAAAAAGCTATTGATAGTATATTCTACAACAAAATTAATTCAGAAATAAACAAGCACAACTCTCCATTACCCTTACTAAAAGCTTCTACTTTTTTTATTGAAAAAAATTGGGATTCAACTTTAATTTACACCAATAAACAATTAAATGTCCCAAATATTAATTTAAATACAGCTGATTATTCACATTTCTTAAGAGCTTTTTCTTTTCAAAAAAAGAAACTTTTAATTGAATCTGAAAAAGAATTTAATTTAATTTCAGAAAATTTTAAACATCAAGATATAATTAATTCTATTTTAGGTGAATTAACACTTAATCAACGAAAGTTTAAAAAAGCTATTTCTTATTTTAAAAAAGCTCTAAAATTTTATTCTTATAAAAATAATTTAATTGATAAAAATTCAATAGTCCATAATTTAGGCTTATCTTATTTACATTTAAAAAAATTTAATGAAGCAGAACCTTATTTAATAAAAAGTTTAGAGTTTCATAAAAAGAAAAATGATACCATAGAATTAATTGGTTGCTATGGAGACATAGCTACTTTATACTATGAACAGTACAAAGATGATTTAGCTATTCCTTTTTTTGAAAAAGCTTATTCACTAGCTAAACAAACAACAAATTTTGATTTAAGAAGATCTACTTCTAAAAACATGTCTGTAATAGAAGAAAATCGTAAAGACTTTAAAAAAGCTCTAGCATATAGAAAAGAAGCTCAACAATGGAAAGACTCTCTAAACGATCAAAACAAAATTTATGCAGTAGCTCAAAAAGAAAAAGAGTTTGCAGTAAAACAAAAACAAAATGAGGTTGATATTTTACAAGTTCAAAATGAATTAAAAGAAACTCAACGTACAATCTTTTTATATGCTGCTATTGGCTTATTTGTTCTTTTAGGAATTAGTCTTTACTTCTATAGAGAAAAAGTAAAACGGAATAAGATTATTGCTAATCAAAAAGAAAACCTTGATGCTTTAAACGCTACTAAAGACAAACTTTTTTCTATTGTAAGCCACGATTTACGCTCTTCTGTTAATGCTTTAAAAACCAGTAATGGTTCTTTAGTTAAAAATTTAGACAGTAATAATTTGAGTGCATTACGTAATTTACTTCAAAAAAACAGTGCCATTGTTAATGGTGCTTACGGTCTTTTAGACAATCTTTTAAATTGGGCTTTATTGCAAACCAACCAAGGCTACTTTAGTATTAGCTCATTACGTTTATTTTTTATTACAGAACAAGTGTCTTATAACTACCAACCTTTATTACTAGAAAAGGAGTTGAGCTTAGAAAATACCGTTTCTAAAAAAGATATTGTTTTTGCCGATCAGGAATCCCTAAAAATTGTGTTACGTAATCTATTAGACAATGCTATTAAGTTTTCTAAACCTAACGGTAGTATTAAAATATATTCTCAAAACTCTTCTGATGATTTTTGCGATTTAATTATTGAAGACACAGGTTTAGGAATGAGTGAAGCTACACGTTTGGAGTTATTAAAAGACACTGCACTTTTACATAAAAAAGAACACGAAGATGTAATTGGTACAGGTTTAGGCTTGCAATTATGTAAATCGATGATTCGAAAAAACAATGGAAAATTTGATATTGAAAGTGAATTAGGAAAAGGTACCAAAATGATTGTATCTTTACCTAAAAATCCTTCGAATGAATAATGTGAATGTTTTTATTATAGAAGATACTCCTGCTGAAAGTGATCGTCTAATTCAAGTTCTTGAAGACAACAATTATACGGTTACTGGAATTGCTAGAAACTTTAAAGATGCCTTAGATCAATTTTATAAAATTGATGTTGACATTGTTATTATCGATATTTTTTTAAATGGTTCTCCTGATGGAATTACCTTTGCCGAAACCATCAATGCTGTACCTAATTCTTCTAAGCCTTTTGTGTTTTTAACAAGTTCAAGAGATCGAAGTATTTTTGAAAGAGCTAAGCTAACACAACCGTTTAGCTTTTTAATGAAACCTTTTAACGAATTAGAAGTTTTGTACGCTATTGAAATGGCCGTTGAAAAGTTTTATGCACAAAACGATGTCTTTTTAAGTGATGAAGAAGACACCGTAATTAGTGAGGATCATTTATTTATTAAAAAAGGGAAATCGCTAAAAAAAGTATTAATTACTGATATTGTTTATATCGATGTTGAAGAAAAATACTGCAATATTGTTACGGAAAAAGAGAAATTTGTTATTCTTATTTCATTAACTAAAATTCTTCAACTACTAAACAACCCTATTTTCCAAAGAACACATCGAAACTTTATAGTAAACACCAAACACATTACAGAGATTATTCCAGCAGACAATTTAATCTTACTTACTGGAAATAAGAAAGCTACCTTAAGCGAACGTTATAAAGATATTATAAAAAAAGTACGTACACTTAAGTAACTCGTACACAACACATACAAGATTAGCTTAAGAAAATCTTCCTGCTATTTTTTTCTGTTTTTATGGAAAAAATATACTCGCTTATGCCATTTTTTTCCGCTCACCTCTACTTCTAATCTAATTTTAGGTCAGAAATAAAGCGCTAGCACAAATTATTTCGTAGTTCTTAAATACTAATAAGTGTAGAAACCCAACCGTGTTTTCGGTACATACTATAACTACTACACTTTACTATTTAATAACTAACCAAACTTAGACTAAAATGGAGCAGTCACCATTTTAAAAAACGAGGCGGAATCCGAAAAGCCTTATGAGTAGGAAAACTAATCTGATTAATTATGTCAACAACAGTAGATACAGCAGTAGAAACAATATATTTTAAAGGAACTATGGGCTTTGCTCCTAATCTTTTAGCAACTATCGTAAACTTTTCATTATTAGTACACCCAGAAAACCATACAGTTAGTGGAACAGTTACCATTAATGTAGGTACCGATAAAAAAAGCTATACTGGAAAAGTAAGTGGAACAGTATACTCAACTGGGTTGGGAGATATTGTAAGAGTATTAAGTTTAAAAGGAAGTATTCCTTCTGATAATAAATTAACTCCATTACAATTTCCTTTCGAAGCAAACATGGCTTTAAAAGCTGATTGGAATGGTGAAGGTGGATTTACTTTCCAAGGTAAACATGAGGAAAAAGTACCTGTTAATGGACACATTTTCAATTTATAATTTAAAACCACTATAACTATGTCTAACAACATTTTTCAACTATCGGCTTTAAGTCAGAATGATCCAGGAGCTAATGATGGCGCTAAATTATACTGCAAAATTACAGGGGTTTGTAATGGAACACTTCGCAAAGGATCATCTGCTGTAAATGAAAACATTCATTTACCAGTTCCTCCTGGACAAAATGGATCAGGGCCAACACCTACATGGTTTTTAGGTCTTGAAAATGGCTTAGAAGGAAGTTTTTCTATAGAAATTTTCTGTCCTTCTGATGCTTCATATCCTAGTAAAACAATTACAGTTTCTGAATCTGATGTAAAAAAATGGGCTTCTGTTCCTTTTGAAGAAAGAGAAAACCAAATATATCAGGAAGGTGCAAACGGAATTTTCGGTTTTGCTCAAGAAGGACCAAATGGACCTATCTATACTATAACAGCTGGTGTTTTAAACCCAAGGTTACACGGTAACGAAGCCACTGTATAATTTCAAAGTAAGCTCTATATTACTTTAATAGAGCTTACTTCTTATAACTAACCAAACCTCTACTACCATGAGTATATTAACCATAAAATTTAACAAAGGAATAGATGTTACTGAAAAAAATATCTATATAGGTTTTGTTTCTGGAAGCACTGACGACTTATTTAACATTAGTTATAAAGCTGGAGAATTAGAGCCTTTAGAAATCGACATCAAACCAGTAAACACAGTTAGTGGCGAAGGAAACTGGTATTCTTATGAAGAATTAAAAAACGGAGTACAAGTAAAAAATTTTAGTGGACGAATTTACGTTTGTTACGGACAAGCGTGGAAAGTTGTAAATCCATATTACGAACCTGCTCAAAATATTACTGATCCAAATTTCTTCTTACGATATGACAAAATGGAACTTACTTTTAATGGAGCTGCTACAGATGTTGCTGATTTAACTAGTATCGACTATTGGAGTATTCCTATGAAATTAAAAACTTCTTTAGACGAATTAATTCCAGAACAGATTGATTACGGTTTAAAACAAGGAGTTTCTTCAAACCAAGTATATGAAGCTTTGAAAGAGTTAACTAATACTCCAAAATCTGGATTAGCAAATGCAAAACCTGCTTTAGTACCAGGAAATTTTAAACAACATAAGAATCAGCATGGTTCTGGATTTGCTAGAATTATTGGACCTTCTTCATATCCACCAATTGGTGGAGTACCAATTACTCCATACCATTTATTTGAATCGTATTTAACCTATTTAAACGACAACTTTGGAACTTCTGCAAAAGCGGATGCAACATCTATTAGTGGATTAGGTAATGGAGTTATTGCTAAAATTAGTGGACATTTTAATGGTGTTGGACCACATGTTCCACCTACAGGACCACAAAGCGCTCTAGATTATGATTTAACAGCAACTATTGATGCTAGCTTAGATATTACATTAACTGGAACTGTTGGAGGAAACAATGTTACCATGTTTTATAAAAAAGAAGATTTGATTAATCCTAATGGCATCTATGGAGCCAATGCCATGTTTTCTTTAAATAAAGCAGCGAAACAAAGTCCTGCAAACGATGTATACGGATGGATTACTGGCGATTTATTAGCTGGTTTTAATATTGGAGCTATTGGTTCTACAACTTCTTTTGGTGGAACTCAAACTGGAGCGATGAAAAGTAGCGACTGGTTTAGTAAAATTCCGAACACTAAATTATTTGGAAACTTACAGAGTAATGATGCTTACTATAACCAGTATGCAGCAATGTTGCAACCACTATCACAAGCATACAATTTTGCTTATTCAGATCGTTTTTCTGCAGTACAGGTATCACTAGACCCTGCAAAAATAAACACACTTGAAGTATCATTCTTTGATGTTGATACCTCAGCTAAAAAAACAACTCAACAAAAATTAAAACATATTGAAAATGTCTAATAGTACAGTTACATCACCGATTAAAGGAGTCCGTAGAATGGGAGGACTTGAAATATCATACAGCATAGATACCACAACTAATATCATTACAACTTCATTGAATTTTGATGGATTGAATTTAGGAGAAGGAAAAATGACTCCTGAAAATCCTAATCAGGCAATATGGAAAAATACTGGATTGCAAGAATTTAGTGGAGAACTTTCTGCAAACTACCAAAATTCTACATTAGAATGTCTTTTTGAAATTACCGAGTATGGTGAAGTTATTTATAAAAACAACGAAACTGTTGTTCAGTGGTAACTATTTATAAACCTAATATAAATTTAATCTTATGAAAACTTTAGACACAAAAGAAGTCTCTGTTGATTATGAAGTAAACGTATCAGAGCCAAAAACAACAGAAGAATTTATTGAATTTTTAAGAAGCCAAGGCTTTAAAGGAAATGTAGGTGTAAACCCTAATTATCCTCAAAAAGTTTGGTTAGGACCAAACCCTAATATCAAATAGATTATTGTTAAAAAAACATATGCGCTTCTGAATTAAAAGAAGCGCATCTTTATATCAAAAATATAGTTTGAATATTCTTATTATTTCACTTCAACAGAAGTAAACTGAAATGTACTTCCATTAAATAATCCTTTGTCTGATAATTTTAATGCTGGTATTACCAATAGTGCCATAAAAGACAAGGTCATATATGGAGCTCTTAAAGAACTTCCCATTTCCTTAGCCATACGATCTAACTCTGCATATGCTTTTCCTATTTCTTCAGCAGGTTTATCACTCATAATTCCTGCTACTGGTAAAGCAACTACTTTTTCTTCTGAATTAGAAACAGCACAAATTCCTCCTTTATTTTCAATTAAAAGGTTTACTGCTTTACAAATAGCTTCATCAGAAACTCCTACTGCAATAATATTATGAGAATCATGTCCTACTGAACTTGCTATTGCCCCTTCCTTTAATCCGAAGTTTTTAATAAACGCTATCGATGGTTCTGCATTTTTATAACGGTTTACTACCGTCATTTTTAATACATCATTTTCAGTATTAGAAACTAAATTCCCTTCTTCTATTAAAGAATCTACTTCTATTTCGTTAGTTACTAATTCTCCATCTAAAGCTTCAATTACTCTAATCTTATCAGAAGCTGAATGAAACTCAAAATCGGCAACTTGTTTTTTATCCGTATCAAAGTTATTTAATACTTCAAAGTCAACATGCTTTACAAACGACTCTCCTTTGTCTGCTACTAACTCACCGTTAATGTAAGTTTGTAATACTTTAAAATTCTTTAAGTTTTCGGTTACAATAAAATCGGCATCATCTCCTTCTTGTAATAATCCTACATCTAAATTATAATGCTTTACTGGATTTACACAAGCTGCTTGTAACACTTTAAAAACGTCTATTCCTTTAGCTATAGCTCTTTCACATAACTCATTTAAATGTCCTACTAATAAATCATCTGGATGTTTATCATCAGAACAAAACATCATATTCTCATAATGCTCAGGTAATAAATCAATAAGAGCTTCAAAGTTTTTAGCAGCACTTCCTTCTCTAATAATTACTTTCATACCTTTTTGAAGTTTTTCTAATGCTTCTTCATAAGTAAAACACTCGTGATCGGTATAAATTCCAGCTGCAATATACTTATCTAAATCTTCTCCTCGTACTCCAGGAGCATGACCGTCTACTGGTTTGTTATAATGTTTTGCCCAAGCTATTTTCTTTAATACTTCCTCGTCCTGATAAATAACTCCTGGATAATTCATCATTTCTGCTAAATACTTGATATCCGGATTTTCCATCATCTTCTTAATATCATCAGAATCGATAACAGCTCCTGCACTTTCAAAAGAAGTAGCTGGCACACAAGAAGGCGCTCCAAAATTAAATTTCAACGGAACTTTCTTTCCGTTTTCAATCATAAAATCAACTCCTTTTACCCCTAAAACATTTGCTATTTCATGAGGATCAGAAACAGTAGCTACTGTTCCATGAACTACAGCAATTTTTGCAAACTCTGACGGCACCAACATTGAGCTTTCAATATGAATATGAGCATCTACAAAACCAGGTAGTATATAATTTTCTACAGTATGATTAGCTTCTCTTATTGCTTTTATCTTACCATTTTCAACTTCTACTTCTCCTTTATAGATTCTTTTATTCAGTATATCAACTATATTTCCTTGTACTATCATTATTTATTTTTTAGGATTACAAAAATAGGTAGTATTTCTGCATAAAAAAAGCATCCTTTACGGATGCTTTCTTATCTATTTATTTTTCAACATTTGGTGGTCCACCTGCTAAAATTTCTTCATTTGCATATTCTTCAAATTTCTTAAAGTTTTCTTTGAACGAATCTGCTAATTTATGTGCTGTTTTATAGTACTCTTCATCATTATTCCAAGCTTGACGCTGACTTAATAATTCTGATGGTACTCCAGGACATTGTCTTGGTTGCGCTAATCCAAATACAGAGTGAATGTGGTAGTTCTCGTGAGTAATTTCCTGAGGTAATCCACCATTTAATGCTGCATTAATCATAGCACGTGTGTACTTTAATTTCATTCTATCACCAACTCCATAAGGTCCAGCAAACCATCCTGTATTTACTAACCAAACGTTTACACCAGTTTCTTTCATTTTTTCGCTTAACATTTCTGCATAACGAGTTGGGTGTAATGGCATAAATGGCGCTCCAAAACATGCTGAGAAACTTGGTTGTGGTTCTGTAACTCCAGCTTCAGTTCCTGCTACTTTTGCAGTATATCCAGAAATGAAGTGGTACGCTGCCTGACCTGGTGTTAATCTTGATATTGGAGGCAATACTCCAAATGCATCAGCAGTTAAAAAGAATATATTTTTTGGATTCTTTCCTATTGATGGCTTTTGAATATTATCAATATGGTAAATTGGATAACTTACACGTGTATTTTGTGTAATTGAAGTATCGTGAAAATCTACGTTTCCATCTTTATCCATAACTATATTTTCAAGAATAGCTCCTTTCTTTATAGCTGCATAAATTTCTGGTTCTTTTTCTTGAGATAGGTCAATTACTTTAGCGTAACATCCTCCTTCGAAATTAAATACTGTATTCTCAGAAGTCCAACCATGCTCATCATCACCAATTAAACTACGATTTGGATCTGTAGATAAAGTTGTTTTTCCTGTTCCTGATAATCCAAAGAAAATAGCTGTATCTCCTTCTTTACCAACATTAGCAGAACAGTGCATTGGTAAGGTATTCTTAAATACTGGTAAAATAAAGTTTAACGCAGAGAAAATTCCTTTCTTAATTTCTCCTGTATATCCAGTTCCACCTATTAAAGCAATCTTCTTTTCAAAGTTTAAGATTGCAAAATTGTGTTGACGTGTTCCATCTACTTCTGGATTAGCCATAAAACCAGGTGCATTAATTACAGTCCATTCTGGAGAAAAACCTTTTAATTCTTCTGCAGTTGGGCGTAAAAACATGTTGTAAGCAAACATGTTACTCCATGGATATTCGTTTACTACTCTAATATTTAACTTGTAATCTTCATCTGCACATGCATAACTATCACGTACAAAAACCTCTTTATTAGAAAGGTAATCAGTTACTTTATCGTATAATTTATCAAATTTATCTGAATCGAATGGTATGTTGATGTCTCCCCACCATATTTCGTCTTTTGTTATATCGTCCTTAACAATAAAACGGTCCATAGGAGAACGTCCTGTAAATTCACCTGTTTTAACAGCTAATGCTCCAAAACTAGTTTTCTCTCCCTGTCCTTTTTCAATGGTTGTATCATGTAACTCGTCTGAAGTCAATTGATAACGAATCGTTGCTCCCTTAATTCCTAAGTTATCTAACGATATCGTTTTCGTATCAAGATTTGTCATCTTAGAATAATTTAGTTGTGTTTAATTTTAGACAAAAATAGTTCTTTTTGATTAAACTCATTAATCATTAAAAAATTTTATGAACTATTCTTTTTTAATAACTTTTTTGACAAACTGAAAAGTCATCAAAACCCATGCTACTATTAACAAAACCCCTCCTAAAGGTGTTATAAACCAAATTGTTTGGGCAGGAACATTTAACAAGTGAATTGCATAAATTGATCCTGAAAACATTAAAATTCCACCTATTAAAAATCTACTAATTGCACTTTTTTGTTTCAAATTAAACTCTTTGTAGCTGTTTACAAATAATAATACAAGCACATGAATAAACTGATATCTCACTGCTGTTTCAAAACTTTGCATTGCTTCTGGACTTAATTTAGCTTTTAATGCGTGTGCTCCAAAGGCTCCTAAAATTACTGCCAGTACTCCTAAGATAGATGCTGTTGTTAAATTTTTATACATTTTATCGATTTTTGTTTAATTTTAAACTTTTTTAGCGATATTGTCGCCACAAATTTTAGACCACTAAAGTACATCATAAATGAGAAAAATATTAATTATTGGAGCTGGTAGATCTAGCTCATCCCTTATAAAATATTTGCTAGATAAATCGACACAAGAAAATTTACACATTACTATTGGTGATGTTTCTATTGAAAGTGCTCAAGAAAAAACAAACAATCATAAAAACGCTACAGCTATTGGTTTAGATGTTTTTAATGCTGAGCAACGTATTGAAGCAATCCAAAATGCTGACATCGTTATTTCTATGCTTCCAGCTCGTTTCCATATTGAAGTAGCTAAAGATTGTGTTACTTACAATAAACATATGGTAACTGCATCTTATGTTTCTGATGAAATGCAAGCTTTAGATAAAGCTGTTAAGGAAAAAGGATTAGTTTTTATGAATGAAATTGGACTAGATCCTGGTATTGATCATATGAGTGCAATGCAAATTATTGATCGTATTAGAGATAATGGTTCAAAAATGTTATTATTTGAATCTTTCTGTGGAGGTTTGGTTGCTCCTGAAAGTGATGATAATTTATGGAACTATAAGTTTACTTGGAACCCTAGAAATGTAGTTTTAGCTGGACAAGGTGGATCGGCTATGTTTATTCAAGAAGGAACTTATAAATACATTCCTTATCATAAATTATTTAGAAGAACAGAGTTTTTAACAATAAATGGCAGCGGAAAATTTGAAGCTTATGCCAACAGAGATTCTTTAAAATACAGAAGCATTTATGGTTTAGATGATATTCCAACCATGTATAGAGGAACTATTAGAAAAGTTGGTTTTTCTAGAGCTTGGAATGTTTTTGTACAATTAGGAATGACTGATGATTCTTACACTATTGAAGATTCTGAAAACTTAACTTATAGAGATTTTACTAATTTATTCTTAGCCTATTCTCCTTCTGATTCTGTTGAATTAAAATTCCGCTCATACTTGAAAATCGACCAAGATGATATTATGTGGGATAAATTTTTAGAGTTAGATATTTTTAATGCTGATAAAAAAGTAGGACTGAAAAATGCGACTCCTGCACAAATTTTACAAAAAATATTATCAGATAAATGGACATTACAAGATGACGATAAAGACATGATTGTAATGCAACATATTTTTGGTTATCAGTACAAAGAAGAAAAATTACAAATTGAAAGTAGCATGATTATTAAAGGTGATGATCAAACTTACACAGCAATGGCTAAAACTGTTGGTTTACCTGTTGCTATGGCTGCTTTAAAAATATTAAATGGAGAAATTAAAACTCCTGGAGTGCAAATTCCTATCACTAAAGAAGTATACGAACCTATTTTAAAAGAGTTGGAAGAATACGGAATAACTTTTGTTGAAAAAGAAGTTCCTTATTTAGGTTATAATCCTGAAAGTTTAAGAGGATAAATTAAGTTTAAACTTCAAATAAATTATAATGATAAAACATATTGAATTTCCATCAAAAAACGAATACCCTTCATATGCAGAAATGTATATGAAATTGGTAAAAAAAGATGGAAATTTAATACAACAGTTAAAATCTAGTTTAGAAACAACAAAAGCTATCATTCATAATTTATCAGAAGAGCAGCTTAATTACAGGTATCAAAAAAATAAATGGTCTATTAAAGAAGTCTTAGTTCATATAATTGATGACGAGAGAATTTATAGCTATAGAGCACTCGCTTTTGCTAGAAATGACCAAACATGTCTTCCAGGTTTTGAACAAGATGATTACAATCTTTTTTCTGATACTTCTGAAAGGACTATTGAAAACATAATGGCTGAATATGAAGCTTTGAGATTATCTACAATTACTCTTTTTAACGGGTTTTCTTATAATTCTTTAAAGCGCATAGGTACTGCAAATGGTAACCAAACTAGTGTAAGAGCTTTAGGTTATCATATTTTGGGACATGAATTACACCATGTAAAAGTTATAAAAGAGTTTTATTTAAAAAGTTAAACAATCACATATAACTCTTATAAATTCAATAAAGGCATCAGTATATTGATGCCTTTATTTTTGTTTTTAATTCTCCCGAAACCACTTGTTCATTAAAAAATGGTTAACATCATAATTTAGAAATAAGTTCTTTCTTGATTCTTAATTAGAATCTATTAGCTTTGCCGGATCATAAAACATTTATTAAAAACAAATTACACACATCCTAACACAATGAGAAAAATAATACTTTTTAAAGCAACCTTATTGCTTTTCATTTTTCAAACAAGCATTCTTTTAGCTCAGCAAAAATTAAGCACACCTTATGGTAATAATAAAGAAGTAGGTAAACATGTAAATGTAAACGGTACTAAAATATATTATGAAGAATATGGGAAAGGGGAACCATTATTAGTTATTCATAGCTGTGGTACTGACATCAGTGCTATGGAATATCAAATCGATTATTTTAAAGATAAATTTAGAGTTATTGCTGTTGATAGTAGAGGTCAGGGAAAATCTAAATTAAAAACAAAAAAGCTAACCTATGATTTGATGGCAGAAGATTTAGAAGCTCTTGTAAATCATTTGAAATTAAAAACTATTAATATTCTTGGATGGAGCGATGGTGGAATTATTGCTTTAAAAATGGGGATTAACAACAAGGTAAATATCAATAAAATAATTGCCATGGGAGCTAACCTAAGACCTGATACTACTGCTATTAACTTTTGGGCACGTAAACAAGTAGTAGAAATGCATTCCAATACCATCAAAATGATTAAAAAAGGGGATACTTCTAAAGATTGGGAAAGAGAATTACAGTTAGACAAACTTTTATTAAATCAACCTAACATTAGTCATGCAGAATTGGCTAAAATTAAAGCTGCTGTTTTAATTATGATTGGTGATAGAGATATTATTAAAAATGAACACGCTGTTGAAATATATAATAATATTCCTAGAGCACAACTTTGTATAATGCCAGGAATAAATCATGGTGCTCCTCGTAATGAATCTAAAATATTTAATAATATAGCTGATACCTTTTATTCAAACACTTACGATTACACTAAATAAAAAAAGATGTAGAAAAACTACATCTTTAAGTAAAAATTTTTAGTTAACTCAATATAGGCATCAGTATACTGGTGCCTTTCTTTTTCTATAATTAATTCCTCTTCTTTAACTTCTTGCTCTTGAAAAGAAAAGGTTAACATACTTCTCTTTATTTCTGAAGTTTCATTTCCTTTTACTCTACAAATTCTTTGTGCAAATAATCCATTTTCTCTTGCTAATTGCACAAAACTTCCTTCCTCCTTAAATGGAATAATTACTGAAAATAATCCGTTTGTAGATAATATTTTAGAGACACCTGCTAGTAAATCCTCAAAGGTAAGTGATGATGTAAAACGAGCTTTATTTCTTGCTTCATCTTTTGTTTCAAAATCATCAGTATAAAAAGGTGGATTCGACACAATAACATCATATACTTCCTCTTCTTCTGCCATTTCTTCTGCAAAATCATTAAAAGCTGCACTATAACAAAACAAACGATCTCCCCAATCAGATTGTTCAAAATTTTCTACCGTTTGCTCATAAGCTCCTTCATCTATTTCCACCGCATCTATAGTCATGGCATCGCTACGTTGTGCTAACATTAACGAAATAACACCAGTACCTGAACCAATATCTAATATTGCATCTGGAAATTCACCTAAATCACACCAAGCTCCTAACAAAACGGCATCAGTACCTATTTTCATCGCTGTTTTATCCTGATGTACGGTAAACTCTTTAAATTTAAATGGTTTCATTTATAAAATTCTTTCCATTAGTTTATCGGCATAAAACCATAAAAATAAAACTACTGCCAATAACAATACTAAAAATAACCCTCTTTTAGGATTTGTTCGTTTTCTATTTCCAAATCTTCTTTGAAACTTCATCCTTCATTTTATATTTAAGCATCGAAGATATTAATTCTATTCTTAACTTCTTATAAACTGTAAGGATTAAAAGCAAAATTCGCCTAACTTTCAAACTCTTATTAAGTAATGAAATACGCTTTTATTTTTTTCCTAGCTACCTTATTTTATACAAATTCAGAGAATACTAAAGACAAAACCTACCCTCCTTTTGTTGTGTTTCAGTTATTTACATCTCAAGGTTGTAGTAGCTGTCCACCTGCTGATTATTTGCTCGAACAAGTCAAAAAAAATACTTCAAACACTAATATTATTGTGATGTCTTATCATGTAGATTATTGGGACAGGTTAGGTTGGAAAGATCCTTTTAGTAAAAGGACCTATACTGAATTACAGTACAATTACGCTCGTAAGTTTAACAGTTCTAGCGTATATACACCTCAATTAGTGGTAAATGGAAATGAGCATTTTACTGGTTCTAACAACAGAAAGCTTAATAGAGCTTTAAAAAAATATACTTCAGAAAAAGCTTCTAATGCTATTACTTTATCCAATGTTTATAAAAAAGACAGACTTATAAACATTGATTATAAAATAAAGGGTGATTTAAAAGGCAAAATAGTTTCATTTACTTTGGTTTTAGATGAAAAAACAACCTTTGTTAAAAGGGGAGAAAATTCTAATAGAAAAATTAAAAACAGTAACATTGTTATTAATCAAGTTTCTCTTCCAATTCAAGATAAAGCTAATGGAAATATATCGTTAAATATCCCTGAAACTTTTGACATTAACGATAATTACAGAATTATTGCTTTTGTGCAAAACCCTAATTTACAAATTACTGGAGGGGTTCAAAAAAGTCTTTAATGCTTTACCGCTCTTAACATTTCTCTTTTTCCAGGTGGACCCGGTAAACGTTCTACTTCAAAACCTACCGCCTGCATAGCTCTACGAACGCTTCCTTTAGCTGAATAAGTTACTAAAACGCCATTTGACTTTAAGGCATTAAACATTATGCTAAAAATCTCTTCAGTCCATAATTCTGGTTGATTTCGGGCTCCAAAAGCATCAAAATAAATTAAGTCGAAGGTGTCAATATCGTCAATATCTTTAAAAAACTGTTGACGTTTTGTTAAGTAGAAGCTTTCAGTTATCTTGTGTTTCACTCCCCAAGAAACCTCATGCATTTTTTTAAACACAGATTCTTTAGCTACTGCTTTGAGTTCCGCTACATAATTTAATTTTGCAACCTCCTCTTCAGCAACCGGATATGCTTCAACTCCTACATAATTAACAGTTTTATCACTTTCTAAAAAAGTAATAAAACTGTTCAATCCTGTACCAAATCCAATTTCTAAGATTGAAATTTCATTTTTATCTAATATCTCTAAACCATTCTTTATAAAAACATGATATGCTTCTTGAATTGCCCCATGTTTAGAATGATATTGCTCATTCCAATCGGGCAAATGAATTGTTGTTGAACCATCGGATGTTATGATAATTTCTCGTTTCAAATTAATTGATTAATAATTTTTTAATTCTAGGAATTGGACCTCTACATTTCATTTGATGGCAAGCTATACATGAATTAATCGCATCATTAAACTGCTCTTTCCTTTCTTCTTTAGAAACTTCAAAAAGCTTTCTATGCATTTTTTCAAAATGATTAGCATAGGTTAAAAAATTTTCGTCTAAATCTGTACTATCGGTAAGCTTTGCTGTATGTATTTTAATATACTCTTTGTTGAAATCGCCTATTTCTTCTCCTTGAATAATTTGAGTTCTCACTTCTTTATTCTTTGCGAGCATATTTCTCATTAATTCCGCCATTTCAGATGTTTTATACATCTGAAACTTTGACGGAACCTTTTTTACAATCTTTATTTCTTTTGTTTCTTTTTGTGTTTGACAACCTAATATCAAACTCAAAAAAAACACAAACAAAATTCTATTTTTCATCAGCAGTAGCCTCTAACAATACTCCATCTGCTAAGAAAGAGTACGTTACTTTTGGTTCAGTAATTTTAGCTATTTCTTCTTCAGATTTTCCAGCATCTTTAGCATAATGTTGTAACTCTTCTACTGATACTTCATTTTTAAATGCTTTTCCATTTAAAATAACCTTACTTTTTGCCGAATTAAAAGGCATGAAGAATGCATAATCTTTAAACTTTACAAAAGATGTTTTTTTATCGTCTAAAGGTACTTTAATCCAACATCCTTTTTTCTGACATACCTCAGCTATTTCTCCCATAAATTTCACATCCAAAGTATCTCCGGCATTCATAGTTTCAAACTTCTTAGCCATTTCTTCTTTACTAATAGCGTTATCTGCTGAAATTTCCTTTCCAAAAGAAACTAATTCAATAGCTTTCACCTCTTGTTTTTCTTCTTTTTTTTCCGTCTTACAAGCTATAAATGAAAGACTTAAACAAAGTCCTAATAAAAGTATTTTTTTCATTTGTTTTTCAATTTAATCTAGTTAGATAACAAATATAATTATTATTCACTAAGTCTGTCTTCAAAAAAAGCATAATACAGCTAGTTTTTGTATCTTCGTAGCACTTGTAAAAACAGCAATTTATGGATATTAAAATTCAGCAAATAGAGCAATCAAAAATTGACTCAGTAGACTTTGATAATTTAAATTTTGGACGAACTTTTTCAGATCACATGTTTGTTTGCGATTATGTTGACGGACAATGGGTAAACCCTGAAATTAAACCTTATGGTCCTCTTTTATTTGAGCCTTCTGCAAGAGTTTTTCATTATGGACAAGCTGTTTTTGAAGGTATGAAAGCCTATAAAGATGATAATGATGATATTTTTCTTTTTAGACCTGATGAAAATTTTAACCGAATAAATTTATCTGCCGAACGTTTGGCTATGCCTTCTGTTCCTGAAAATGTATTTTTTGAAGGTTTAAAAAAACTATTAAACATTGATAAAGACTGGATAAAAAAAGGATTAGGTAACTCTTTATATATCCGTCCGTTTATTATTGCTACAGAAGGAGCCATTGCTGCTTCTCCTGCTGAAGCTTATAAATTTATTATTATTTGTTCTCCAGCACAATCATACTATGCTGGTGAAGTTCGAGTTATTTTTTCTCAAAAATATAGTAGATCTGCCGATGGTGGTGTTGGATATGCTAAAGCTGCTGGTAATTATGCTGCTCAATTTTACCCTACTAGTTTAGCTCATAAAGAAGGGTATCAGCAAATTATTTGGACAGATGCTAATACTCATGAGTACTTAGAGGAAGCAGGAACAATGAATATTTTCTTTAGAGTTGGTGATAAATTGATTACTACGCCAACTAATGATCGAATTTTAGATGGTGTTACTAGAAAATCTATTATTCAACTTGCTAAAGATAACAACATTGAAGTTGAAGTTAGAAAAGTATCTGTTTCTGAAATTAAAGAAGCTGCTAGACTTGGTGAATTAAAAGAAATTTTTGGTTCAGGTACTGCTGCTGTAATTAACCCAATAAAAGGATTCAAACATAAAGACACTACTTTCGAATTACCAAATATTGAAAATTCTTACGCTAGTTTATTTAAAGAAAAACTACTTAATATTCAGTATAATAAATCGGAAGATCAGTATAACTGGCGAGTTAAAATTTAATTTTTCAACAAAAAAAAGCTATATTAGTAACTTATAGTCAAATATTTACAATAAAATTCAAGGGGAAATGAAAAATATTGTACCGACTGTTTTATCTATCATAATAGGTTTTTCTATATCACTATTTGCTTTAAATAGCTATTCGAGTGAAAGCCTTAAAACCAACGATACTAAAACAGCTAAAAAAACTGAAGTTAAAAAGAAAACAAAAGCTTCTTCTAAAAAAAAGAGCGAAAAAAAACCTGAATCTAAAACTCCTAAAGAAACTAATTTAGGTGATATTCAAGGAAGTTTTGAGAATTGGAATAAGTATACGAAAGAGAACATTGATTTGATGTCTACCTTTGTTCCTATTGATGATAAAGGTGTAAAAACTGATAAAGGTGTATTTCTTAGTTTATTAAGAACTGGCGCTTTTATTCCTGTTAAAGATGTAGTAAAGGGTGAAACTCAATACAAACTTATTAATCTGGAGCAAGCTTCAGATGAAAAGATAAAAAAAGGAATTTCAGGCAAAGCAACAATAGCTTATCAATACTTTAGAAGAGAAGGTAAAAAACTACCAAGTTATGATTTTGTTGATTTAAAAGGTAAATCTCATAATAAAGCAGATACTGAAGGTAAAATATTAGTTTTAAAGTGTTGGTTTATTAACTGTAAAATATGTGTAGAAGAGTTTCCTGAGCTAAATGCTTTGGTTGATAAATATAAAGATGATAATATTGAGTTTGTAAGTTTAGCTTTTGATAAAAAAGATAAACTTGTTGATTTTTTAAAAACAAAATCTTTTAAATTCTCTACTATTCCTGAGCAAAAAGACTATATGTCTAAAAAGTTAAAAGTTAAGCAATATCCTACCCATTTAATTGTAGATTCTAACGGTGTTATTCTCAAAATGGTTAACAATGTTAAGACTTTAACTTCCGAACTAGACCGTATTATGGAAAAACAATAATAAAAAAGCTCCTTAAAATTAAGGAGCTTTTTTATTACAATTTATTTAATATTTCTTTAATGTTAGGTTTAAAGTAATTTGGTCCTTTTAACACCTTACCATCTTCTCTATAAATAGGCTTTCCATCTACTCCTAACTTGCTCATATTACTTCTCTGAATTTCATCAAACACCTCTTCTATTTTGTGTTGCATACCATGTTCAATAATAGTTCCACATAGAATGTATAACATATCGCCAAGCGCATCAGCTACTTCAACTAAATCGTTATTTTTTGCTGCTTCTAAATATTCTTCATTCTCTTCTTTCATTAACTCAAAACGCAATTGTTTTCTTTCATCAGAAATAGCAACTGTTGGTTCACTTTGAATATTTAATTTAAATGCTGAATGAAATTCATGTACTGCTTTTATTTTATCTTTCATCTTATATTATTTCTAATTCTGTTTGTATTTTTTGAAAATCAAAATGAGACCAATCTACAATATGACTTTTTATATTGTGCTGTTGAAAATCTTCCAAGTTTTTATTTCTAATCCCTAAAAAGTGAACTCCAAGATTATGAGCCGTTTTTAAATCCCAAATACCATCTCCTACTGAGATTATTGTTTCAAACTCATCTACCTGAAAATATTCTTTAGCCTTTTCTATCGCCGATTTTACAATTTCTTCTCTTGTATAAAAAGAACTTGCAGTTTCTATTACATCTGGTATAAAATTTATTTCCGCTTGTTGTAGCTTTATTAAAGCTGGTTCTAACAAAGAACCTGTAGCAAAACAAATAGCATAATTCGTTTCATTCATAAAAAAATCTACAATAGCTTTTGCTCCTAGTATTTCTTTTGTTTCTTGTAAAGAGAGTAAATGTTCCGTCATCTTTTTCTCAAACTCTGGCATCATTGAAAAATCAAACTCTTTGTTAAAATTACGCTCGTAGTTTTTCTTCAAAATATAACTATCAGTCATATTCTTATAGGATTTCCAATCTTTATTAATATTAATAATCCCAGAACTAATCATTGCTTCTACAAATGCTGTTTGATGCTGATTCTCACTTTTTGTTAAAGTATCATCTATATCAAAAACTATTAAATTTTTCTTTTTCATTTAAGTTGCCATTTTTAATAATCGAGTTGGTACTATTTTTAAAACCCAAGCAATTAAGCGCCATCTTTTTGATATATAAGCTACTCGCTTTTTTCTTTTTATTGCTGAGTAAATTTGTTTTGTTGCTTTTTCTAAAGAAACCATCCAAAAAATACCGTCTCCTAAGGCCATTGCTGTATCTACAAAACCAGGTCTTATATCGGTTATAAAAACCTTTCTTGATTTTATGGTTTTAGTTTTAATATATAAACTTTCTAAATACGCTTTCTGATATGCTTTAGAAGCAAAATACGAAGGTGCAGCTCTATTTCCTCTAATCGACGCTATTGATGAAATCCCTACCAAATGTCCAAATTGTTGTTCTCTAAATAAATTATAAGCTAATCCGTATAATTTCGTAGCACCTACAACATTGGTTTGAATTGTTTTATTTTCCGTACTCCAATCTAGTTTATTATTCACCTCTCCTACTCCCGATGAATGTACTACTAGATGCACCTCTCCTAATTCGGAAACAATTTCATTAAAAGTCTTTTCTACTTCTTCTACTTGAGTTATATCGTTTTGTTTTATAATTATTTGGGCAGGATTTTGGGCTTTAATTTCTTCAAGCTTCTCTAACCTTCTTCCCGTTATTGCAACAATATAATTATCTTTTACCAACAGTTCTGTTAAGTTTTTACCGATACCTGATGTTGCTCCAAAAACAATTGCTGTTTTAGTTTTCTTCATTATAAAATCATTCTTTAACTTTGCTAAAAATACAATTTTATGTTTACACTTATTGCTGCCAAAATGTTTACTACTGGAAGAATTATTTTTGCCAGTTTATTTGTTATCGCTTTTGTTGCTTTAATGATTTTCAGCTATAAAAAAGATGCTAAAAACAATAAGAAACATTATCAAAATGGTGCTTTGTACGTAGCTATCGGTATTATTACTGTGATTGCTCTTTTATTTCTTTCGAAATACTTAATTAAGGGTTAAACCATTTCTTCTACTTCATTAATCTTTTCATGATCTAGGACTGTATAGCCTTCTTCATTGAAATGAAACGATCGTTTGTACTTTACTGCTGATTTTAGCTGTTGAAAGTCATATGAAGTGATTTGATATACTTTTTGCCCGAAAGATTCTTCGTGATATTGTATTAGTGCATACAGTTTTGCTTCTAAATTTAAAATTTCTTCATCAGAATATTTAAATAATGGGCTTTTTTCATCTATTTCATGAACTATAGTCCACACTGTAGGTAAGTACATGATTTTATCTCTTTCCAGTTTTAATCGATAAAATTCTCTTTTATATTCACCTTCTAGATTCTTTTCATTTATTGATAAAGTTACCGTTATTTCTGGCTCTATCATTACTGTTTTTCTACTATTCATTAAACGAAACATAATAGCTCTATGCTCTTTAAAATCTCTTAAAATTAAGTTTTCACTGAAATGAATAGCTGCTTTAGCTCTTGAGAATCTCCCATACAGTAATCCTGTAATAAATGAAAAACTTAACAACCCTATCATTGCTTCAAATGCTGCAATTAAATTAGCAGTAACTCCCTGTGGCGCAATTCCACCATAACCTACAGTTGTTAATGTTTGAGCACTAAAGAAGAATCCGTTTAAAAAATCATCTATAAAATTTCCTCTCGATGGTGTTATTTCTTCAATACCAATTGCCATATATATAAATCCAAAAACAATATTTAAGAATGTATATCCTACAATAATTAACAAGAAAAACTTCCACCACGACAATTCTATAAAGAAGGTATACATATCATCCAAATTAAACTTTTTGTTAATATGTATAACATTAGAACTTCCGTCTTTATTTACAATTCCTTTAATGTTCTTTCTTGAATTGTATCCAAATCCTGGGTCTTTTATTTTCTTTGCCATTGTTAGTTTCTTTATGCTTTAAAAATACAAAAAACCGACACTGCATTCAGTGTCGGTTTTATAATTCTTATTTGCTAAACTCTATTAGTTCTTAATTGGTAAGAAATTATAGTTCTTAGCGTAAAAATTCATTTGCTCTTCAAATGTATTTGGTTGTGTAATTTTTACATCAGTTATGTTTCCTTCTGCATCTTTTACAGGCTCTAAAACAGGATTTACAAACCCACTATAAGGAGCTGAAGTAAATTGTTTATTACGATCTAATACTTCTTTATGTATGTCTTGATCTACTTTTACACCATATCCTTCTACTAATGCTTTTGCAGCTTCAAAATCTCCTTCAGATTTAATTCTTTGCGCTTCTTTTAATAAACGTCCAAAAATCTCACGAAGTTTCATATAATCATTTACAACAAAATATGTTTTACCATCTTTTGTTACTTTCTCTATTACATTATCTTTCTTCCCTTGTTCAAAAGCCCAAGCTGAAACCCACTGACGGTTTACCATATGATCTTCTTCAATATCATCTCCTAAATTGATACGAATTAATTGAGTCATTAATCCATTTCTGATATAACCATCATAAGCAGCTTTTCCTACTTTTTGCCAATCATCTACTAATCCTAATTCTTGTAACTTAGGATCCATTAAATAATATAATCCAACTAAATCTGCTCTACCTTCTTCCATTGTAGACGCATAGTTTTTTAAAGTCTCTTTTGGCTGCCCTACTCCTTCATTTATTTGTCCAGAAGCATGTCCAATTACCTCATGTAAAGCTGTATGTAACTTATCCGCTAACTTTCCATACTTAATCTCTAAATCTATTTCCTCTTGATCGTGAGCGAACTCTTTTAAACGTCCTGTTCCTCCTGCATTGTTATATGCTCCAATAATATTCCCTAAAGAAACTGATTTTGAACCATGTTGCTGACGAATCCAGTTGTTATTTGGTAAGTTTACTCCAATTGGAGTACTTGGAGATGCATCTCCTGCTTCACCTGCTACATTTACAGTTTTGTATGATACTCCTACAACATTTTGTTTTTTATGCGCTGGAGATAATGGTGAGTTATCTTCAAACCACTGAGCGTTGTCAGATAAAACCTTCATCTTTTTAGACATATCGAAATCTTTTATTTCAACTATTGTCTCATAAGATCCTCTATATCCTTTAGGGTCGTTATATACTTCTATGAATCCATTAATCCAATCAATATTTCCTTCTGTAGAAGTAGCCCATGCAATACAGTATTTATCCCAAACATCTAAGCTACCAGTTTTATAATACTCAATTAATAACCTTAATGTTTCAGCTTGCTTTTCATTTTCTGCAACACCTTTGGCTTTTTCTAACCAAAAAATAATTTTATCAATTGCAGCTCCATACATTCCTCCTGACTTCCATACTTTCTCAACTAACTTTCCGTTTTCACGTACTAATTTAGAATTCAATCCTGCTTCTATTGGTTGATTTTCTGGACCTTTATATGCTGTAGCGTAAAAATCCTCAACATCTTTATTTGTAATTTCTGGACCATAAAAGTTTATAGCAGATGCTAGTACATTATCTACTCCTGCCTTTTTATTCACCTTTTTCATGTCTTTATCGTTAAAGATAACATCTAAAGCTTCTGGCGAAATTGTTGTGTTTGTTTCTTTCAATAAACCTTCTAAGTATTCTTTAGAAAACTCAGCTTTAATTTTATCATTAGAATAATGATGGTGTATTCCATTTGAAAACCAAACTCTCTTTAAATAAGTTGTAAAGTTTTTAAAATCCTGAGAAGTTCTATCTCCTTTAAATTCGTTATTTACTTTTTCTAAAGCTGTTCTTATTTCAAGATTATGACGGTAATTTTGATCCCACATAATGTCTCTTCCTGCTAAACCAGCTTGAGTTAAGTAATACACTAACTTTTTTTCTTTTAAAGTTAATTGATCAAACCCTGGTATTTGGTATCTTAATACTTTAATATCTGCAAACTGCTCTACTTCATAATCAAATTTTGCTTCTTTTTTTACCTCTTCTTTTGGTTCTTTTTTCTTCTCTACATTACAAGAAACCAAAAAACCAACTGCAGCTGCAGCACAAAGCATCTGTTTTAATTTCATTTTTTAATAATTTAATTGATTTTTCTGTCGATAAATGTACGAATTTTAAACTTCGTTATATCTAAAACAGTCCGTTGTATGATCATTAACCATACCCGTTGCTTGCATGTGAGCATAAATGACTGTTGATCCAACAAATTTAAAACCTCTCTTTTTTAAGTCTTTTGAAATTGTATCTGATAATTCAGTAGTTGCAGGTACTTCTTCTCTCCTAGCAAAAGAGTTTTTAATTGGTTTTCCATTTACAAACCCCCAAATATATTTTGAAAATGAGCCAAATTCTTCTTGTACCTTCATAAAGGCTTGAGCATTTGTAATTGTTGCTTTTATTTTTAATTTATTTCTTATAATCCCAGCATTTTGCAGCAATTCTTCATATTTATCCTCTCCATAATTTGCTATTTTTTTATAGTCAAAACTATCAAAAGCTTTTCTAAAATTTTCTCTTTTTTTAAGTACAGTTATCCAGCTTAGACCTGCCTGAAAAGTTTCTAAAATTAAAAACTCAAATAACTTATTATCCTCATATACAGGAATTCCCCATTCGTTATCGTGATATTCTATGTACAAGGGATCATCACTCACCCAAAAACATCTTTTCTTCATTTCTTTATTTTAAAATTGAAAATTACTGTTAAACAAGCTAAAAATCAATGAAAAATGGAATAATTTTTGCAACTTTATAATCACTAAATCTTTTGATTATGAAAACATTAAAATATATTTCAACACTCAGCTTATTTCTAGTTATAATCTATGCTTGTAGTTCTAATCCCATCAAAAACAACTCTAACTCAAAAGAAGAACCTGTTGTTATAAAAAACGATAGTTTGGAATATGAAATCATAATCATAGACCCTGGTTTTACTAATTATTTAAATACAATAGCAAGACCTGTTGGTTATTACTCTAAAACTTACTTAGCAAATAAAAATCGGTTTTATGTTCCAATTTGGAATTTAAGAGTAAACGACCCTTTCAATTTTAACTCTAATATATATGAAAATCAAATTAATTATAAACCAGATATTGATTATGGATATGAGGTAAACTACAAGTTATTTAACTATTTTGAATTTGCACAACGTAAGTATCGTATAAACTTAAGATAACAATACAAACTCTTTGCAAAACTGTATATTTGCTAAAAATTTAACAATCTAAAATGAAGTTTTTAAGAAATTTATTAGCATCAATTCTAGGCTTTTTTATAGCCATTTTTTTAATATTTATATTCTTTGTGGCTATTGCTGCAATTACAGGATCAGAAGATGAAGTAGTTGTAAAATCAAATTCTGTATTAGAATTAAACCTTACTACCCCTATAAAAGATTATGCTCCTAAAGAAGATAATCCATTAGCTGAAATTTTAGAATTAAACGATGAAAAGTTAGCTTTAAATAAAATTATTAATGCTATTGAAAATGCTAAAACCGACAACAATATTAAAGGAATTAGTATAAAAACTACATATATAAGCGCAGGAATTGCACAAACTCAAGCTATTAGAAATAAGATCGAAGAATTCAAAGAAAGCGGAAAATTTGTATATGCTTACAATGATGTATATACTCAAAAAAATTATTACTTAAGTTCAGTTGCTGACAGCTTATTTTTAAATCCTGTTGGAGCTATTGATTTTAAAGGTTTATCTACCGAAATTTTATACTACAAGGATTTTGAAGATAAATACGGTGTAAAAATGGAGGTTATCCGTCATGGGAAATATAAAAGTGCAGTAGAGCCATATTTAAGTAATAAAATGAGTGATGCTAATCGTGAACAAACTACATCTTTTTTAAATTCAATTTGGTCTGAAATCACTGAAGATATTAGCAACAGTAGAAATATATCTATAGAGAATTTAAATTTAATTGCTGATAATGCTAACGGAAGAAATGCTACTCTAGCAAAAGAAAACAAGTTAATTGATGGAATTATTTATATAGATGAATACAAAGAGAAGCTTAAATTAGACTCTGACAAAAAAGTAAATACAATTAGTTTAGAAGACTATATCAAATCTGGAAAAGGGAGAATCTCTTCTATAAGTAAAGATAAGATTGCTGTAATTTACGCACAAGGTCAAATAATGTATGGAGAAGGAAATGAAGATATTATTGGTCAAGGTTTAACAAACAGAGCTATTCGTAAAGCTAGAAAAGATAAAAATGTAAAAGCAATTGTTTTACGTGTTAATTCTCCAGGTGGTAGTGCTTTGGCTTCTGAATTAATTTGGCGTGAATTAGAATTAGCTAAAAAAGATAAACCTTTAGTTGTTTCTATGGGGAACGTAGCCGCTTCTGGTGGTTATTATATTGCTTGTAATGCTAATAAAATTGTTGCTGAACCAACTACTATAACAGGTTCTATTGGAGTGTTTGGAGCAATTCCAAACTTTAATCAATTAGCGGATAACATTGGAATAAATGCCGAGCAAGTATCAACAAATGATAGTCCAAGTTATAGTGTTTTTGAACCTATGAATCAAAAGTTTTATGATGTTACTAAAGAAGGTGTTGAACAAATTTATACTACTTTTGTAAATCGTGTTGCCACTGGAAGAAATATGACTTTTGAGCAAGTAAACGAAATTGCTCAAGGTAGAGTTTGGAGTGGTAAAGAAGCTAAAGAAAAAGGATTGGTAGATAAATTAGGAAGTTTAAATGATGCTATTGAAATAGCTGCTGAATTAGCTGACCTTGAAATTTATAAAATTCGTAATTATCCTAACTATAAAAAGGATTTAAAAGAAGCCTTAAACTTTTCTCCTTTTGGTAAAGTTTCTAAAGAAGAAATTCTAAAAGAAGCTTTAGGTGATGAACACTATCAATTATACCACAATATAAACCAAATGAAAAACCTAAAAGGAATTCAAGCTAGAATGCCTTTTATCTTTCAGATAAAATAAGACGTAAAAAAAGCCTTGACAATGTCAAGGCTTTTTTTTGTATTAATCAGAGTTTATTATAAACCAAAACTCTCTTTTACTTTATCTACATAATCTAATTTCTCCCAAGTAAACGTTTCTACTTCACGCTCAATAGTATCTCCCATTGGATTTGTAAAAGTAACTGTTTTCTTTTCTGGAGTTCTTCCCATATGTCCGTAAGCAGCTGTTTCAGAATAAATAGGCGTTCTTAATTTTAAACGTTGCTCTATAAAATAAGGACGCATATCAAAAATAGTTTCTACCACCTTACTTATCTCACCATCAGTCATGTCAACTGTTGCAGTTCCATAAGTTTCAACATTAATACTTGTTGGCTTAGCTACTCCAATAGCATAAGAAACTTGTACTAACACTTCTTTACATAAACCAGCAGCTACTAAGTTTTTAGCAATGTGACGTGTTGCGTAAGCTCCAGAACGATCTACTTTAGATGGGTCTTTTCCTGAGAAAGCACCTCCACCGTGAGCTCCTTTACCTCCATAAGTATCAACAATAATCTTACGACCTGTTAATCCTGTATCACCATGAGGTCCTCCAATAACAAAAATTCCTGTTGGATTAATATGATACGTAATATCATCAGTAAATAATGCCTGAATGTGCTCTGGTAATTTAGCTACTACTCTTGGTATTAAAATAGATATAATATCAGACTTAATCTTAGCCAACATTACCTCTTCACTTTCATCAAAGTCATCATGCTGAGTAGAAATTACAATAGCATCAATTCTTTGAGGAACATTATCATCAGAATACTCAATAGTTACTTGAGATTTAGCATCTGGACGCAGGTAAGTAATATCTTTATTCTCTCTTCTTAGCTCTGCTAATTCAATTAATAAACGGTGCGATAACTCTAACGCTAAAGGCATATAGTTATCAGTTTCATCAGTAGCATAACCAAACATCATTCCTTGGTCTCCTGCTCCTTGATCTTCTGGATTTGCTCTTTCTACTCCTTGATTAATATCTGGTGATTGCTCGTGAATTGCTGAAAAAACCCCACAAGAACTACCATCAAACATATATTCGCTTTTGGTATATCCTATTTTGTTAATTACATCTCTTGCAATTTTTTGAACATCTAAATATGTTTTAGATTTTACCTCACCCGCCAATACAACTTGACCAGTAGTTACCAAAGTTTCACAAGCTACCTTAGATGTTTCATCAAAAGCTAAAAAATTATCTATTAAAGCATCAGAAATCTGATCTGCTACTTTATCTGGATGTCCTTCAGAAACACTTTCTGAAGTAAATAAATATGACATAAACTTCTTTTTAAAAATTAACGGAAGAAAAACTTGGATTGCTTGGTCGCTAAAAGAAGTAGATAATTACTGCTTTAGCATTTTTTATAGAGGTTGCAATCAGATCAAATTTCTCCTCAAAAATTCAGCCGCAAAGTTATTGATTAAATTCAAATTTTAAAAAGCTTTTTGTTAAAAAAGAATTAAAAATAAAATTCTATATACGTAGTATATAACGAATTAAAAAATAAAAAAAAGTAAAAAATATTAGGAAATTAAATTTTTATAACTGAATATTTGCATTCGTAAAAGTTCAATCACTTATTGACGATGTTATCAAGAAAGGTGGAGGGATTAGACCCTATGAAGCCTTAGCAACCCTTTGTTCTATACAAAGAAGGTGCTAAATTCTACCAAAATGTTACTTCGGTAAAAAAATCGAGATGTAACTACAAGGATAGATAACCAAAAAGAAATTTCTATAAACTCATACTGAAATTTCTAATATTTCTTAATAACATTTTTCTAGTAAGTACGTCAAAACATTGACGCATTTGGCTTTTGGTTTAATTATTTATTAACTCAAAAACAAGAAAAATGAGTACACAAAAATTTGCAACAAAAGCGTTGCACGCAGGACATGATGTAAAACAAACAGGAGGCACAAGAGCTGTTCCTATTTATCAAACAACCTCTTATGTTTTCAATGACTCTGATCATGCAGCAAATCTTTTTTCATTAAAAGAATTAGGGTTCATTTATACTCGATTAAACAATCCTACAAATCAAATTTTACAAGAGCGTTTGGCCTCTTTGGAAGGAGGAATTGGTGCTGTTGTTTTTGCTTCTGGTACCGCTGCCATCTCTACAGGATTACTAACCTTACTAAAAGCAGGCGATCATATTGTAGCATCTAGTAGTTTATACGGCGGAACTTATAATTTATTAAATGTTACCTTACCTCGCTTAGGTATTACTACAACTTTTGTTGATGCTTCTGACCCTGAAAATTTTGGTAAAGCTATTCAAGAAAATACAAGAGCATTTTTTGTTGAATCTTTAGGAAATCCTAAGCTTGATGTTTTAGACTTAGAAGCTATTTCTAACCAAGCAAAAAAAGCAGAAGTCCCTTTCATTGTCGATAATACCGTTGCTACTCCTGCCCTATTAAACCCAATCAAACATGGAGCTGATATTGTCATTCACTCTTTAACTAAATACATTGGCGGACAAGGAAACTCTTTAGGAGGTGCAATTATCGATGCTGGTACTTTTAATTGGGCTAATGGTAAATTTCCTGAATTTACAGAACCCTCAGCGGGGTATCATGGTTTAAAGTACTATGAAACTTTAGGAGCCGCATCTTATACTTTTAAATTAATTTTAGAAGGCTTACGTGATTTTGGAGGCGCTTTAAGTCCTACAAACGCTTTTAACATTATTCAAGGGTTAGAAACCTTAGATATTAGAATTCAAAAACATTCAGAAAATGCTTTAGCGTTAGCCCAATGGTTAGAAGAACAAGAAGAGGTTGCTTGGGTAAACTATCCTGGTTTAAAAAGTAGTAAATACAAAACCTTAACCAATAATTATTTACCAAAAGGTCAAAGCGGAATAGTCACTTTTGGAGCTAAAGGTGGTTTTGAAGCAGCAAAAACAATAGCTAATACCACTAAAACATTTTCACTTTTAGCAAATATTGGAGATACAAAATCTTTAATTATTCATCCTTCAAGCACTACACATCAACAATTAAATCCTGAAGAACAAGCTAGTGCTGGTGTTACAGAAGATTTAATAAGATTATCTGTTGGTTTAGAAAACATTGACGATTTAAAATCAGACTTAAAAGAAGCCTTCAATAAAATACCAAAGGAAGCTTTTGTTTAAAAGTTTAAAGACTACTTTAAATAATGAAAAGCAAATTATTACATATAAATATTCTTAGTTACACAACAGGAAGTGGTGCCCAGTTTAATGATATACCTTTAAGTTATCAGTTGTTTGGGAAACACTTGGGTACTGCTCCTGTTATTCTAATTAATCATGCATTAACAGGAAATAGCAATGTTGCTGGCGAAAATGGTTGGTGGAAAGATATTATTGGAAAGAATAAAGTGATAGATACTCAAAAGTATACTGTTTTATGTTTTAATATTCCTGGTAATGGTTATGATGATTTCTTAATAGATAATTATAAAAGTTTTGTAGCTAGAGACATTGCCAATATCTTTTTATTAGGCTTAGAAAAACTAAACATTAAAAAGCTATTTGCCTTAATTGGTGGTTCTTTAGGAGGAGGCATTGCTTGGGAAATGGCTGTTTTAAAACCAACAATAACTGAACACTTGATTCCTGTTGCTACAGATTGGAAATCTACCGATTGGCTAATTGCAAATTGTCAAATTCAAGAACAGTTTTTAACCAATTCTAGTAATCCTGTACACGATGCTCGCATGCATGCGATGCTTTGTTACCGTACTCCAGAGTCTTTTAAAAAACGTTTTCAGCGTTCAAAAAATGAAGAATTACAAATTTTCAATGTAGAAAGTTGGTTACTTCATCATGGTAAAAAATTACAAGAGCGCTATCAATTAGCATCTTATAAATTAATGAATCAATTATTAAAATCAATTGATGTAACCAAGGAACGCAAAGTTTTAAACGTGTTAGAAACGATAAAAGCCGACATTCATATTATAGGCGTTGATTCTGATTTGTTTTTTACTGCTGAAGAAAATAGAGAAACACACAAAAAACTTGCAACAGTACATTCAAATGTAACTTATAATGAAATCAATTCTGACCACGGTCATGATGCTTTTTTAATAGAATACGAACAACTAAAAGAAATTATTGAACCCATATTCAATAAAAATTCAAAAAACAACAAAATGAAAATTTTAAAATTTGGTGGAAAATCATTGTCAAACAAAGGAATACACAATGTAATTTCTATTATAGAAAATAAAATTAATGATGGTGAAAACATTGCTGTTGTTGTTTCTGCCCGTGGAAATGCTACCGATACTTTAGAAGACATTTTAAATAAGGCCGCTAAAAACGAAGCATACCAACAACAACTTGAAGCTTTTAAACACGAACAATCACTATTAACTCCATTAATAGATTTTTCTTCAGAATTCTCTCGTTTAGAGAAATTATTTGAAGGAGTAAACTTATTAGGTGATTATAGTATTAAAATAAAAGATGAAGTTTTAGCACAGGGTGAATTACTATCTATAAAAACTGTTTCTGAATTATTACAGCAAAAAGGAATTAATGCAAATCCTACAGATTCAAGAATATTATTAAAAACCGATGAAAATTTTGGTAATGCACAACCAATTTTAGAGGTTTCTAAGGAGAATGTTAAAAAACATTTTAACCAATTTAATAATACTACTGTAAATGTAGTATCTGGTTTTATTGCTTCAAACTTAAAAAATGAAACCACCACTCTTGGAAGAAATGGTAGTAATTATACGGCATCTTTATTGGCTAATTATTTAGATGCTGACGAATTACAAAATTATACACATGTTGATGGAATATTTACAGCTAATCCAGATTTGGTAAGTGATGCTAAAAAGATAGAAAACCTTTCTTTTTCTGAAGCAAACGAATTAGCAAACTTTGGTGCTAATATTTTACATGCCAAAACAATTATTCCTTTACTTGAAAAAAACATCAATTTGAGAATATTAAATACCTTTAATCCTAACGACAAAGGAACTTTAATAACCTCTAAATCTACTTCAAAAGGAATAAAATCATTATCTGTTTTAGATAATGTAGCTTTATTAAACTTTGAAGGAAGGGGGTTATTAGGAAAAGTTGGTGTTGATGCTCGTATTTTTAAAACCTTAAGTAGTTCTGATATTAGTGTTAGTTTTATTTCTCAAGGATCTTCAGAAAGAGGCATTGGATTGGTTGTTGAAAAAACCAGAGCTGAAGAAGCTGTAAAAGCATTAAATAAAGAGTTTGAAAATGAGTTTTATACCAAAGATGTCCATAAAATATCTGTAGTAAAAGATATTGCTGTAATATCAATAATCGGACAAGATTTAAGTGAATTCCATCATCCTTATAATGCCTTAATCAAAAATCAAATAATACCATTATTATTTAATAATACTGTTACAGGCAAAAATATTAGTTTGGTTGTAAAAAAAGAAGAATTACATAAAGCTTTAAACGTTATTCATGGACAAGTTTTTGGAATTTCTAAAAAAATAAACATTGCTCTTTTTGGTAAAGGTTTAGTTGGAGGAACTCTGATAGAACAAATATTAGAAAATGCAAAGGCCATTTTAGAAAAACGAAAAATACAATTAAATATTTTTGCTATTGCAAACTCCAAAAAAGCACTTTTAACTAAAGATGGAGCAACTAAAAGTTGGAACAAAGATTTAGAAGATTCAAAAGAAAGCAGCACAATAGTTCAAGATATTATTGACTTCTCTAAAGAAAATCATTTAGAAAATTTAATTGCTGTTGACAATACGGCAAGTACCGATTTTATTAATAACTATATTCCTTTAGTAAATGCTGGTTTCGATTTGGTTTCATCTAATAAAATAGCCAATACAGTATCATATAAGTCTTATAAAAATCTGAGAAAAACGTTAGAAAACACCAATAAGAAATATCTATACGAAACCAATGTTGGTGCGGGATTACCATTAATTGACACTATTAAATTATTACATGACTCAGGAGAAAATATTACCAGAATTAGAGGTGTTTTTTCTGGATCTCTAAGTTATATATTCAATCATTATTCATCAAGTAACTCGGCATTTTCAACGGTGTTACAAGAAGCAATAGATAAAGGGTTAACAGAACCAGACCCTCGCGAAGATTTATGTGGTAATGACGTTGCTAGAAAACTATTGATTTTAGCCAGAGAACTTGACTTAGAAAATGAATTTGAAGATATTTCAATAGAAAATTTAATTCCAAAAGAACTTCAAAATATTTCTTCTACAGCCTTTTTATCTGATTTAGAAAAATTAGATTTTTCTTTCCAAAAATTAAAAGAAAATCAAGAATCAAATCATGTATTAAGATATATAGGAGACTTATCTGGAGACCTACAACAAACAAAAGGAAACTTAAGTGTAAAACTAACTTCTGTTCCTATCAATTCACCTCTTGGAAGTTTAAAAGGCTCTGATGCTATTTTCGAAATTTACACAGAATCTTACGGAGAACAGCCAATTGTAATTCAAGGAGCTGGAGCTGGAGCAAAAGTAACAGCCAGAGGAGTATTTGGAGATATTTTACGATTAGCTAATAACAACAACTAAACATTAAACCACTATTTAATAGTTCTTAAATATAAAAATAATGAGCAACCATTTCGAAACAAAAGCTATTAGAACACAAACTGAACGCTCTCAATTTTCAGAGCATTCAACTCCGTTATATTTAACATCAAGTTTTGTGTTTGATGATGCAGAAGACATGCGTGCTTCTTTTGCTGAAGAAAAAGATAAAAATCTATACAGTAGATTTTCAAATCCAAATACTACAGAATTTGTAAATAAAATAGTGCAAATGGAAGGAGCTGAAGCTGGCTATGCTTTTGCCACTGGAATGGCTGCTGTATTTTCTACTTTTGGAGCTTTATTAAATGCTGGAGATCATATTGTTTCATGTAGATCTGTATTTGGGTCAACCCATAGTTTATTTACAAAATATTTACCAAAATGGAACATTGAAACAAGCTACTTCAAAATAAATGAAGTTGAAAAAATTGAGCAGTTAATTCAGCCAAATACAAAAATTCTATATGCAGAAACACCTACAAATCCAGCAGTAGATATTATTGATTTAGAATTACTAGGAAACATTGCTAAAAAACACAACTTACTTTTAGTAATTGACAATTGTTTTGCTACTCCTTACCTACAAAACCCAATTAAGTTTGGTGCCGATTTAGTTATTCATTCGGCTACTAAATTAATTGATGGACAAGGAAGAGTTCTAGGAGGAATTACCGTTGGAAAAAAAGAATTGATTCGTGAAATTTATCTTTTTTCAAGAAATACTGGCCCTGCTATGTCGCCTTTTAATGCATGGGTATTATCTAAAAGTTTAGAAACCTTAAGTATCAGGGTTGAAAAACATTGTGAAAATGCTTTAAAAGTGGCTACATTTTTAGAAAAACATCCAAAGGTAAACCTTGTAAAATATCCTTTTTTAAAATCACATCCTCAACATGAAATAGCAAAAAAACAAATGAAATTAGGAGGCAATATTGTGGCTTTTGAAATTAAAGGTGGAATTGAAGCTGGACGTAGCTTTCTAAATGCCATAAAGTTATGTTCGTTATCGGCAAACTTAGGAGATACAAGAACCATAGTTACTCATCCTGCATCTACAACTCATAGTAAGTTGAGTGAAGAAGACAGGTTAGAAGTTGGTATTACAAACGGATTGGTACGCTGTTCCGTTGGTTTAGAAAATATAGATGATATTATTAACGATTTAACACAAGCATTAGATACTTAAAAACTAAATAAAGTGTATTTTTGTAATATGCTTTCTAAGAAAACAAAATACGGTTTAAAGGCACTAACCTTTATTGCAAGACAAGAAAAAGGAAATAAAGTACAAATAGCTACTATTTCCGAGAGTGAAAATATATCACATAAATTTTTAGAAAGTATATTACTTACCTTACGAAAAGCAGGATTTTTAGGAGCCAAAAAAGGAAAAGGCGGAGGTTATTACATGTTAAAAGAAGCCTCAGAAATTAAGATGACTGATGTTATCAGAACTTTAGAAGGCCCTATTGCTATGCTCCCTTGTGTAAGCTTAAATTATTATGAAAAGTGTGATGACTGCCCTGATGAAGACGCATGTTCAGTACATAAATTAATGATTCAAGTTAGGGATAATACCCTACAAGTACTTCGTAATAATACACTAGCAGATTTAGTGTAAAATAACACAAATGTTATTCTATTGTAAAATTTTCAAATAAATGTTTTCACATTTAAAATGAATGTATACATTTGTCACTTCTTAAAACCTAGTTATCCGATAGGGTAATAGAATTTAAAAATGATTTTAGAACAAATAATAGAAAATAAGAAAAATTACACTCTAGATAAAGCTTCTGAAAATCCATTGAGAAGCATTGTAAAATCAATTAGCTGGAGAGTTATAGGAACAATAGATACCATATTAATATCATGGTTAATTACCGGAGAAGTAACCACAGCATTTTCAATAGGAAGCATTGAGTTAATTACAAAAATGGTGCTGTACTTTTTTCATGAAAGAGTTTGGAACAAAATAAAATGGGGCAAAAAATGAGCTTAGAAAGTCAATTAAATATTGAAGAATTAAACCAAGGGTTAGCAAAGTTAACTCCACAACAAATTATAGAATGGGTTTTCGAATTAAAGAAAAGAACAATTATTACAACAAACTTTAGACCTTATGAAGTAGCTATTTTACACTTAGTGTCTAGAAAAAACCCTTACATAAAGGTTATTTGGTGCGATACAGGTTACAACACACCACAAACCTACAAACACGCTGAGGAATTAATTGAAAAATTAGGCTTGAATGTTCATTTATATGTTCCTAAACAAACAGTGGCTCATAGAAATATTGTTTTAGGAGTCCCTTCAATAGAGCATAAAGACCATGCTTTATTTACAGAACAAGTGAAACTAGAACCATTTAAAAGAGCGATTAAAGAACATCAACCAGAAGTTTGGTTTACCAATTTAAGAAAAGGGCAGACAGCATTTAGAGATAATATAGGAATACTCTCTTTTAGCAAAGATGGAATTTTAAAAGTAAGTCCATTTTATCATTGGTCAGATAAGGAATTAGACGAATATTTAGAACAACATAATTTACCAAATGAATTTAAATATTTCGATCCAACAAAAGTAGAAAGTAATAGAGAATGTGGTTTACATATTTAAAGAATATGATTATGAATACAGAAACAATACAAGTAGGAGCTTTAGAAAGCGAAGCCATATATATATTTAGAGAAGTTGTTGCTCAATTTGAAAAACCAGTTTTACTATTTTCTGGTGGAAAAGATAGCATAACATTAGTAAGATTAGCCCAAAAAGCATTTTATCCTGCTAAAATCCCTTTTCCCCTTTTACATATAGATACTGGACATAATTTTCCTGAGACAATAGAATTTAGAGATCGTTTAGCAAAAGACCTCAATGTTGATTTAATTGTTAGAAATGTTCAGGATAATATTGATAAAGGTCGAGTAAAAGAAGAAACTGGAAAGTACGCTAGCCGAAACATACTGCAAACAGAAACGTTATTAGATGCAATTGATGAATTTGGTTTTGATGCATGTATCGGTGGAGCGCGCAGAGATGAAGAGAAAGCAAGAGCTAAAGAACGAATTTTCTCTGTTCGTGATGATTTTGGGCAATGGGATGAAAAAAATCAACGTCCAGAATTATTCGATATGTTAAACGGAAGAATTGATTTGGGACAAAATGTAAGGGTCTTCCCTATTTCTAACTGGACAGAATTAGATGTATGGTCTTACATAAGAGATGAGAATATCGAAATCCCTTCTATTTATTTCGCTCACAAAAGAGCTACATTTTTAAGAGATGGACTTATATGGTCTGCAGAAGATGATGTAGTTTATAGAGACGAAAATGAAAAAGTTGAAGAACGAATGGTACGTTTTAGAACAGTTGGGGATATGAGCTGTACAGCTGCAGTACTGTCCAATGCAGTAGATATAAATACCGTAGTAAACGAAATTAAAGTATCAACAATTTCCGAAAGAGGTGCTAGAATAGATGACAAACGATCGGAAGCTGCAATGGAAAAAAGAAAACAACAAGGATACTTTTAAAACTTATAACAAACATTTAAACACAAGTTGTTACACAACAACTAATACATAAAATGAACGTACTAAAAATAGCAACTGCAGGTAGTGTCGATGATGGTAAAAGTACATTAATCGGTCGTATACTATACGATACTAACTCATTAACTGATGACAAACTAGAAGCCATTGAAGAAAAAAGTAGACAAAGAGGCTTTGATTACTTAGATTTTTCATTAGCTACCGATGGCTTGGTTGCCGAAAGAGAACAAGGAATTACTATAGATGTAGCTCATATATATTTTTCAACACCAAAAACAAGTTTCATTATAGCTGATACACCTGGACATATAGAATACACCAGAAATATGGTTACTGGTGCTTCAAATTCACAAGCTTCTATTGTTTTGATAGATGCTCGAAACGGAGTTATAGAGCAAACATATCGTCATTTTTTCATTAACAATTTATTGAGAGTAAAAAATGTAATAATAGCAATTAACAAAATGGATTTAGTTGATTATTCAGAAGAAAAGTTTAATCAAATAAAAAATGAAATTGAGTATTTAGCTAGTAAGAGTGCTTATAAAAACCAGCAGTTAACCTTTATCCCTCTTTCTGCATTAAAAGGAGATAATGTAGTTGAAAAATCAGAGAATACTCCTTGGTATAAAGGAGAAACATTACTAAATCATTTAGAAAGTTTACAAGCAGATGATATAGAAGAACAATCACAAACACGATTTCCTGTACAAACAGTAATCAGACCTAAGACAGATGATTATCATGATTTCAGAGGTTATGCTGGTAAAATCTATGGAGGGAATTTAGCAGTTGGCGATTCTGTTACTGTATTACCTTCTGCTACTGAATCCAAAATAAAGAGTATTCATTTTTTTGATAAAGAATACTTACAGGTAAAAAGAGGAAGTTCTGTAACTATTACTTTGGAAGACAATGTAAATGTAAGTCGTGGAGACATGTTAGTAAAAACAAAAGAAGTTCCTACGGTATCAAAAGAATTAACTGCTACAATTTGTTGGATGGATAAAAATCCATTACAAGCTTCTGATAAATATTATATAAAACATGGAGTAAATGATGCACAGGCAAAAATTATGTCTTTATCGTCCATCATAAAAACAGATTTTTCAGGTAAGGAAGAAAATCCATCACAATTAACTTTAAATGAAATTGGCGATGTAACCTTAAAAGTTAGCAAACCATTGTTTTATGATTCTTACCAGAAAAACAAAGCTAATGGAACTTTCATTTTAATCAATCCAAAAACCAACAATACAGCCGGAGTAGGCTTTATTCAGTAATAAGAAAATCAAATGGCAATTATAATAACAGATGAGTGCATCAATTGTGGAGCATGCGAACCAGAATGCCCAAATACAGCTATTTATGAAGGAGCTTCAGACTGGAATTATAACGAAGGAACCTCATTAAATGGAAATATTCAATTATTGAATGGAACAGAAATAGACGCAAATGAAGATCAAGAACCAATTTCTGACGAATACTATTTCATTGTTCCAGACAAATGTACAGAGTGTAAAGGATTTCATGAAGAACCACAATGTGCAGCAGTTTGCCCAGTAGATTGTTGTGTTCCTGATGAAGACATTATTGAAACAGAAGAAGAACTATTAGCAAAACAGCAGTTCTTACACAATTAAAAAAAGTAACGCTTACAAGCTTTAAAAAATAAAGTAATGCAAAGTTTTAGAACCGAAATAGAGAATCCAATTGTAGAAAAAGATATTCTAGAATTAGAACGTAAAATCCGTTTATTTAAAGAAGGTCAAATAGACGAAGAACGATTTAGAAGTTTACGTTTGGCTAGAGGTGTATATGGTCAACGTCAGTTTGGAGTACAAATGATTCGTATAAAACTACCTTATGGTAAAGTTACTAGCGAACAATTACATCGAATAGCTGATGTATCGGACGAATACTCAAGAGGACGCTTACATATTACAACTCGTCAAGACATACAAATTCACTATGTGAGTTTAGATAGAACTCCAGAATTATGGGCACAATTAGAAAAAGATGATATCACCTTACGCGAGGCTTGTGGAAATGCAGTTAGAAATGTTACAGCTTCTGAAACTGCTGGAATAGACATTAATGAACCTTTTGATGTAACACCCTATGCACATGCTACATTTCAGTTTTTCTTACGTAACCCTATTTGTCAGGAAATGGGAAGAAAATTTAAAATGTCTTTTTCTGCAACAGACCATGATACAGCATTGAGTTTTATGCATGATTTGGGCTTTATTGCTAAAACAAAAACTATAGCAGGTAAAGAAATTAAAGGCTTTAAAGTTTTATTAGCAGGAGGATTAGGTTCACAACCTAGACACGCTGATGTAATCTATGAATTTTTAGAAGCTGATTTATTAATTCCTACTATTGAAGGGGTTTTACGTGTTTTTGATAGGCATGGGGAACGCTCAAAAAGAGCAAAAGCACGTTTAAAATTTTTAGTTAAAGATTTAGGAGTTGATGCCTTTTTAAAATTAGTTTCTGAAGAACAAAAAGCATTTGCTTATCAAAGATATCCAATAAACACATCTGATTTTGAAAAGGAAATTCAATTTGAGACAATAGAAATTCCTTCAGTAAAAATAACTGATAACGAAGTTTATCAAAACTGGAAAGAAACCAATGTTATTCAACAAAAACAAAAAGGATTATATGCCATTGGGATTAAAGTTCCTTTGGGAGATTTTTACACAGACAAGGCTCGTTTACTTGCAGACTTAATTAAAAAGTATGCAGCAAATGAACTACGTTTTACATTACGTCAAAATATCTTAATCCGTCACGTCAGAGAAGAGTTTTTACCATTCTTTTATGTTGAATTAGAAAAATTAGGTTTTACAGAAATAGGTTATAACAGCTTAACAGATATTACAGCATGCCCAGGAACTGATACTTGTAACTTAGGTATTTCAAGTAGTACAGGTATTGCAACAGAATTAGAGCGTGTATTAAAATCAGAATATCCACAATATGTAAATAATAAAAACATCACTATTAAAATTAGTGGTTGTATGAATGCTTGTGGACAACATAACATGGCACATATAGGATTTCAAGGAATGTCTGTTAAAGTTGGAAACTTATTAGCTCCTGCCCTTCAAGTATTAATTGGTGGAGGTGTTTTAGGTAATGGTAAAGGACGTTTTTCTGATAAACTAGTAAAAATACCAAGTAAAAGAGGTCCTGAAGCTCTACGTATTCTTTTAAATGATTTTGAAGATCATAAACAAGAAAATGAAGACTTCTTAACATATTATGATAGATATGGAAAAACCTATTTCTATGATCTACTAAAACATTTATCAGATACTTCCAATTTAAATCAGGATGATTTTATTGATTGGGGTCATGATAAAAACTATGTAAAAGCCATTGGTATTGGAGAATGTGCTGGAGTTGTTATCGACTTGATTGCAACCTTACTATTTGAAAGTGAAGAAAAAATAGAAAATGCTACTGGTGCATTGAATGAAAAACAATGGTCAGACAGCATATATCATTCGTATTCAGCAATCATCAATACTGCAAAAGCATTGTTAACTTCAGAAGGAGCAAAAACCAATACACAAGCTAGTATTATTAAAAACTTCGATGAAGTATTTATCAGTACAAATAAGATTGAATTACCAACTTCATTTACTGATTTTGTATATCAAATAAAAGAGAATAACCCAACAGAAACTTTCGCTAAAAAGTATCTGAAAGAAGCAAAATCGTTTTATAAAACGGTAGATGCATACAGAAAACAAGTAGTAGAAAGTTAAACATAAAGAGACATGAGAAATCTACCAAAATTAACCGTAGTGGGTGCTGGTCCTGGTGATGTAGAGCTAATCACCTTAAAAGCGATCAATGCTTTAAAACAAGCAGATGTAGTGTTATATGATGCTTTGGTTAACAATGATTTATTAAAATATGTAAATCCAAATGCTGAAATAATTTTTGTTGGTAAAAGAAGAGGCTGTTATCGTTATCAACAAGAACAAATTAATGAACTAATAGTAGCTAGAGGTCATTCGCATGGACATGTGGTACGTTTAAAAGGAGGCGATCCATTTATTTTTGGTAGAGGTGCAGAAGAAATGGAATATGCAGCAAAATTTGGACTACAAACAGATGTGGTTCCTGGTATTTCTTCATCATTAGCAGTACCTGCATATCAAAATATTCCTTTAACAAAACGTGGAAGTTCAGAAAGTTTCTGGGTAATTACTGGAACAACAAAAAAGCATCAAATTTCTAGTGATGTTGCTTTAGCTGCAAAGTCTAATGCTACTGTAGTTATATTAATGGGAATGGGTAAATTATCAGAAATTATTCAACTTTTTCAAAAAGAAAAAAAGCATGATTTACCTGTAGCTATTATTCAAAACGGTACTACTCCACAAGAAAAAATCGGAATTGGTACTGTAAACACCATAGAACAAGTAGTTGCAAAAAACAAATTAAGTAATCCGGCAATCATCGTATTAGGAGAAGTTGTAAAACATAGGGCAGAACTTCAATTGGTACAATCGCAAATAAAAACCAATATCGCGGTATGATAGTAGAAGAAAAAAACAACCTCTACCCTATCTTTTTAAAAGTACATCAATTAAATGTTCTCTTAATAGGTGCAGGTAATGTTGGATTGGAAAAACTGAGTTTTTTATTAAAGTCTAGTCCAAATGCAAAAGTTCAAATAGTAGCAATCGATATACTTCCAGAAGTAAAAAGCTTAGCTGAAAAGCATCATATTAAAATAATTCAAGAAGCTTACAAAGTAAGTCATTTACATAATAAAGACTTGGTAATTGTTGCTACAGATAACAACCATGTAAACATACAAGCTTACAACGATTGTAAAAAACAAAATTTATTGGTAAACGTTGCAGACACACCTCATCTCTGTGATTTCTATTTAGGTGGAATAGTAACAAAAGGAAATGTCAAAATAGCTATTTCAACTAATGGAAAATCTCCAACAACAGCTAAAAGGTTACGTCAGTTTTTTGAAGAAGTAATTCCAGAAGACATCAATGAATTAGTTCAAAATTTAAATAAGTACAGAAAGACCATCAAAGGTAATTTTGAAGAAAAAGTAGAAACATTAAACAAGTTAACAGAAGGTTTAATAAGCTAAGAACAGAAATAAATAAATCTTAAAAAGAGGTTTTTTACGACTCTACACACTAGTGACAAAAAAATAAAAATGATTACAACAGATATATTAATTATAGGAGCGGGTCCTACAGGACTTTTTACAGTTTTTGAAGCAGGATTATTAAAATTAAAATGTCATTTAATTGATGCATTACCTCAACCAGGAGGGCAATGTTCAGAAATATATCCTAAAAAACCTATTTATGATATCCCTGCTTATCCTGAGATTCTAGCAGGTGATTTGACAAAGAATTTATTAGAACAAATAAAACAATTTGAACCAGGGTTTACCTTAGGAGAAAGAGCTGATACTATAGAAAAACAAGAAGATGGAACTTTTATAGTTACCACAAACAAAGGAACAAAGCATCATGCTCCAGTTGTAGCTATAGCAGGTGGCTTAGGAAGTTTTGAACCTAGAAAACCACCTATTCCTAATATTTCAAGTTATGAAGACAAAGGAGTAGCTTACATTATTAGAGAACCAGAAATTTATAGAAATAAAAAAGTGGTTATAGCTGGTGGAGGTGATTCGGCTTTAGACTGGGCTATATATTTAGCTGACATTGCTTCGGAAGTAACTTTAGTTCACCGTAGAAATGAATTTAGAGGAGCCTTAGACTCTGTAGAAAGAGTACAAGAATTAAAAGATATTGGAAAAATTCATTTAATAACACCTGCTGAAATAAAGGAAGTTTATGGAGACGAGCATGTTAATGCTGTTCAAATAGTAGAAAAAGGCAAAGAGCCATATACTTATGAAACAGATCATTTTATTCCATTATTTGGTTTATCACCAAAGCTAGGACCTATTGCTAACTGGGGACTTGAAATAGAAAAAAATGCCATAAAAGTAAACAACGCTCTAGATTATCAAACAAACATACCAGGTATTTATGCCATTGGAGATGTTAATACATATCCTGGAAAGTTAAAACTAATTTTATGTGGATTTCACGAAGCTACGCTAATGTGTCAAAGTGCTTTTCAGCGTATACATCCTGATAAAAAATATGTAATGAAATACACAACTGTTGGAGGTGTTGAAGGTTTTGATGGTTCAAAAAAAGAAGCTCCAAAAGCTGTAGTAAAAGCAATCAATTAAAAAGAATACAATGTCAGATATCAATATAAAAATAACCGATCGGGAAGGAATACTCCATGAAGTAATTGCACCTACCGATATGGCAATAAACTTAATGGAAATTGTCCGTTCCTATGAACTGGCAGAAGAAGGTACAATTGGTATTTGTGGAGGTATGGCTATGTGTGCATCTTGTCAATGTTATGTAAAATCAAATCATCAATTATCTGAAATGACTCCTGATGAAGATTTAATGTTAGCTGAGGCATTCCATGTAGAGGAAAATAGTCGTTTAGGTTGTCAGATACAAATAACTCCTGAGCTGGAAGGCTTGGAAATAGAATTGGCACCCGAAAATTAATTTCATACAGAAAAGTACTATTAAAATGCAGTTTAAAAATTACAATTTATCATTAAAAGACAATGTAGAAACTTTTACAAAACAGCTATTCTATGCTTTATTTAGTGATGTATGCCAACAAAAAGCTACACATTTAAAAAGTCAATTCATTATTATTTTAAAAGAACTAAACATTCTTGAAGGAGAAAGTATTTGGATATTATATCAAGAGTCTTTTTGTAAAATAAGAGAACAATTAGATTTAGATGCTTTAGCTTTTGAACAAAATGACCCAGCATGTAAAAGCCTAGAAGAAGTTTATTTAGCCTATCCTGGTTTTCATGCAATAGCAGTATATCGATTAAGTCATGAATTGGTAAAATTAAACGTACCTATTTTACCTCGTATGATGAGTGAATACATTCATGGAGTAACAGGTACAGATATTCATCCCGGTGCAACTATAGGTGCTTCATTTTTTATCGATCATGCTACAGGAATTGTCATTGGTGAAACTACACACATTCAAAATAATGTAAAGATTTATCAAGGAGTAACTCTGGGGGGACTTCAAGTAAAAAAAGAATTAGCTTCAACAAAAAGACATCCAACCATAGAGAATAATGTAACTATTTACGCTAATGCCACCGTCTTAGGAGGAAATGTAGTTATAGGTCAAAATAGCATTATTGGTGCTAACGTATGTGTAACAGAATCAGTTCCAGAAGGATCAATTGTTACTTACGAATCAGAAAATAAAATTACCACCAGAAAGTCATATGCAAAATGATTTTCACAATAAAAAACAAATCATGAAAACAAAAAGTATTATCGATTTTGTAGGAAATACTCCTCTTGTAGAAATAACAAATGCTTTCAATAAACCCAATGTTAAATTATTATTGAAATTAGAAGGAAACAACCCTGGTGGTAGTGTAAAAGACAGAGCTGCTTTTTTTATGATTTCTGAAGCAATCAAAAGGAAAAACATAAAAAAGGGTGACACTTTAGTAGAAGCAACTAGTGGAAACACTGGTATTGCACTAGCTTTAATGGCAAAGGTATTAGGAGTTAATATGGTATTAGTTATGCCTGAACATGCTACTGTTGAAAGAGTAAAAACCATGAGAGCTTATGGTGCAGAGGTCATTTTAACTCCAAGTGCTTTAGGAATGGAAGGAGCTATAGACCATGCCTTAGAATTGAAATATAAAAAAGGATATTTTAGATTAAATCAGTTTGATAATTTTGATAATCCAAAAGCACATTATACAACTACAGGTCCTGAAATTTGGAGAGATACAGAGGGACAAATAACACATTTTGTGTCAGCTATGGGTACAACAGGTACCATAACTGGAGTTTCAGATTACTTAAAAGAACAAAATGATCAAATACAAATCATAGGAGTTCAACCTAAAGATGGTGCTAAAATCCCTGGAATTAGAAAATGGCCACAAGAATATTTACCCGCTATTTTTAAACCACAAAAAATCAATAGAATTTTAGAGGTAAACCAGCAAGAAGCAGAAGAAGCAACTATAAAATTAGCCGAACAAGAAGGAATTTTTGCAGGCATGAGTAGTGGTGGTGCTTTTGCCTCAGCACTTAAAGTAGCCAACTCTATAGAAAAAGGAGTCGTTGTTGCTATAGTTTGTGATAGAGGTGATCGTTATTTATCTTCAGAATTATATGGTTTATAAAGTATTTTATAAACCATATTTTTATTTTAAAAGCTACCTTTCGGAAACATATTTAGTTATTTCGGAAGTTTATGGATACCATTGGAAAATGATGCTTTTACTTTTGCGATAGATTTAATGCTAACCCCCGAAAAAAATCATCAAAATGGAAAAAGTAAATACTTTTAAGTTATTGCTATGCGCAATATTTTTATGCAATTTTAGTACAATGTTCTCTCAATCTCATTATACTTATGAGTTAAAAAACGGGAGTTTTGAAACGTTATCAGGAGGTAATACAAGTAATATTTATGCACACTTTACTGCAAGAAGACTAGGAACAAGTTGGTACGCTCATAAAGGTAACCCTAGAAGCCATAATAACGGATATAATAATGTTCATACTTGTGGACCTTGTGGAAATGGATCTAGGTATGTTTCTTTACGATATAGTAATACAAATGGACAAAAAAAAGGAAACTCTATATTCATGTATTACCCTATGAAAAGTGGTAAAACATACAATCTTAAATTTGATTATAAAAAATATAGCAATAATGGAATTTTATATGTTATAGCCACTAACAGTGCTACTGCAAATTACAATACCAATAGTAATCTTGTTGAAACAATAGGGAATATAAATAACAACCAGTATAGCTCATTACCTTCTAATGATCAAATGCTTATAACAAAAGTTATTCAACATACAGGTCAAAGTACTAGTTGGAGTAACAATATACCAACAGGAACTAATTTAAGCCCAAACATTACATTTACACCTAATAAAGATTACACACAACTCTTATTTGTATATCATTCTACCCAACATAATGCTAGTGGAGAAATGTATATTGACGGTGTTACTATGACTGGAGATTTAAATCAATCTGGTAAAGTTTCAATGGCACTTAACGGAGCTAATTCAAATACAAATGTTGGTATTCAAATTTGTAGTGGAGATCCAGTAATTTTAGATGGTAGAGGAACTATTGACACTTCTTTAGATCATAATAAAAGAATTCAATATTTTACTGCTATTTATAAAATTGGAAGTAATGGACAAGCTGTAGATGGTTCTGAAGTATGGAACGACGGTGTTCCTTATAGCGAACTAGACCTACAATCTCAATTTCCTCTAACTTCTCCTTATGGAGTTACTACTCAATACCATGTTAAATTGGCTATAAATTCAGGACCAAACAACACATGGATAGAAAAAGTAATGAAAGTTTACGTAGTAGGAAAACCTAATTTTTCTATAAATCAAACATTTATTTTCTCTAGTACTTATAATAGAGTAAGATTAAGAGTTCAAGGTCTGCCTACAAACACAACTTACACTTATAAATGGTTCAGAACAGGTAACCCACAAGTACTAGGAACTAATTATCAATATGATGCTTATAGCTCTGGATCCTATACAGTTGAGGTTACAGCTGCTAACACAGGTTGTACTACCAAAAAAACAATTAATGTTTATGTTCCTCCAGTAATGAAAAAAACAAAGGATGCAGTATTAAATGAATTAATGCCTAAAAATAATTCTAATAATGATAATGATATTAAAGTATATCCAAATCCAGTTTCAAATATTATAAATGTGAAGTCTAATAACAACATAGATAGATTAGAACTTTATTCTATTGGAGGAACAAGAATTTCAACTTCAAGAGGAAACACTATGGACGTAAGAAATATTAAAAAAGGCGTTTATATACTAAAAGCAATTTCAGGAAATACAACTATAAAAGAATCAAAAATTATAAAAAAGTAACTAACTAATTTAGGGAATACATTAAATCTTAAAATCTCACTTACAGCTAGTAAGTGAGATTTTTTATTAAATAAAAAGAATAATTTATTGGGAAACTAAAAATAAACTAATAGATTTGTACCATAGTTCATTAACTTAATTGATGTTATCAAGAAAGGTGGAGGGAATAGACCCTTTGAAGCCTTAGCAACCCTTTGTATATACAAAGAAGGTGCTACATTCTACTGCTTGGCAGAGAGATAACGGAAAGAATTTTACTTCCTCTTTTCCTGATAACACAACTTTTAATTATCAGGAATGTCAAACATATATACAGAAATACAAAAAAGAATTCTCGTGCTCGATGGGGCTATGGGAACAATGCTTCAAGAATATAAATTCACAGAAGAAGATTTTCGTGGAGAACGTTTTAAACACTACTCTACTCCACTCCAAGGGAATAACGATTTATTATCCATTACCCAACCAGAAGCAGTAAAAGAAGTACATAGAAAATATTTTGCTGCTGGAGCAGATATTGTTGAAACCAATACTTTTTCTGGTACAACTATAGCTATGGCCGATTATCAAATGGAAGATTTAGTTTACGAGTTAAATTACGAATCGGCAAAAATAGCAAAGGAAGTAGCAAACGAGTTTACTAAAAAACAACCTCATAAACCCAGGTTTGTTGCTGGTTCTATAGGCCCAACAAACAGAACAGCTAGTATGTCTCCTGATGTTAACGACCCAGGCTACAGAGCAGTTACATTTGATGAACTAAGAATAGCTTATAAAGAGCAAGTAGAAGCTTTATTAGATGGTGGCGCCGATATTTTATTAGTAGAAACAGTGTTTGACACATTAAATGCAAAAGCAGCATTGTTTGCTATTGAAGAAGTAAAAAGCGAGCGAGGAATTGAAGTTCCAGTAATGGTATCGGGTACAATTACTGATGCCTCAGGAAGAACATTATCTGGACAAACCGCAGAAGCTTTTTTAATTTCTATTTCGCATATTCCGTTATTATCAGTTGGTTTTAATTGTGCACTAGGAGCCAATTTATTACAACCACACTTAGAAGTTATAGCCTCAAAAACAAAATTTGCTACGTCAGCACATCCAAATGCTGGACTTCCAAATGCTTTTGGTGAATATGATGAAACGCCAGAAGAAACGGCTTTACAAATAGAAGAATATTTAAAAAAGGAGTTAATCAATATAATTGGAGGATGCTGCGGAACCACACCAAAACACATTGCTGCCATAGCTGAAGTAGCAGCTAAATATAAACCAAGAGAAGTTTTAAACATTCATACTGTTGAAAATTAAATGAAGATGAGTACACAACAAAGAAAATTCATGCGTTTATCGGGTTTAGAACCTTTAATTATTACCGAAAATAGCAACTTCATTAATGTAGGCGAACGCACCAATGTAGCTGGATCTCGTAAATTTTTACGCTTAATAAAAGAAGAAAAATATGACGAAGCACTCGCTATAGCAAGGCATCAAGTAGATGGAGGAGCACAAATTATCGACATTAACATGGATGATGGTTTAATTGACGGTAAAGAAGCCATGGTTCGTTTTTTAAACTTGATTGCTGCCGAACCTGATATTTGTCGTGTTCCTATTATGATAGATAGCTCTAAATGGGAAATTATAGAAGCTGGCTTACAAGTAGTACAAGGGAAATGCGTTGTCAATTCTATTAGTTTAAAAGAAGGTGAAGAAAAATTTATTTGGGAAGCAACTCAAATAAAACGCTATGGAGCTGCAGTAATTGTAATGGCTTTTGATGAAGTTGGGCAAGCAGATAATTATCAACGAAGAATAGAAATAGCTGAACGTTCGTATAGAGTTTTAGTAGATAAAGTTGGATTTCCTTCAGAAGATATCATCTTTGATTTAAATATTTTCCCTGTAGCTACAGGAATGGAAGAACACAGAAAAAATGCTATCGATTTTATAGAAGCAACTCGATGGGTACGTAATAACTTACCTAATGTTAGTGTTAGTGGTGGCGTAAGTAATGTTTCTTTTTCATTTAGAGGGAATAATACAGTAAGAGAAGCAATGCACTCCGTTTTTCTATACTATGCAATTCAAGCAGGTATGAACATTGGAATTGTAAATCCGGCCATGCTAGAAGTTTATGATGACATTCCTAAAGACCTTTTAGAATATATAGAAGATGTAATTTTAGATAGACGTGACGATGCTACTGAACGGTTATTGGACTTTGCTGAAACTGTAAAAGGAAAGAAAAAAGAAGATGATGGAAGAGCATTAGAATGGCGAAACTTATCATTGCAAGAACGAATTACACATTCATTGGTAAAAGGAATTGATGCTTTTATTGTAGAAGATACAGAAGAAGCTAGATTAACTGTAGAAAGACCTTTACATGTAATTGAAGGACATTTGATGGCTGGAATGAATGTGGTTGGTGATTTATTTGGTTCAGGAAAAATGTTTTTACCACAAGTTGTAAAATCGGCCAGAGTAATGAAAAAAGCAGTAGCATATCTTAACCCTTTTATTGAAGCAGAAAAAGGTGAAGAACAAAAAGCGCTAGGTAAAATTTTAATGGCTACTGTAAAAGGTGATGTTCATGATATAGGTAAAAATATTGTCTCAGTAGTTTTAGGGTGTAATAACTATGAAATAGTTGATTTAGGAGTAATGGTTCCTCCTGAAAAAATTATTGAAACCGCAAAAAAGGAAAAAGTAGACGCCATTGGATTAAGTGGTTTAATCACCCCATCATTAGATGAAATGGTATACCTAGCCAAAGAAATGGAACGTCAAAATTTAGATGTACCATTACTCATTGGTGGTGCTACAACTTCCAAAGCACATACAGCAGTAAAAATTGATACTCAATACAAAAACGCAGTAGTACATGTAAATGATGCTTCAAGAGCAGTAACAGTTGTTGGAGATTTATTAAATGAAAGCACAAAAAACGAATATGTAGCTAAGCTAAAAAAAGATTACGAAGAGTTTCGTGATAAATTTTTAAAAAGAGGAAAAACAAAAGCATACATTCCTATAGAGGAAGCTCGTAAACGTCAATTTAAAATAAACTGGGAAACAAGCAATATTGTAAAACCAAAAGAATTAGGTATTCAAACATTACAACAAGTAAGTTTAAAGGAACTAATTCCTTTTATAGATTGGTCTCCTTTTTTCCGTTCATGGGACTTACATGGAAAATTCCCTGACATTTTAACTGATGAAATTGTAGGTGAACAGGCTACTAGTCTATATGAAGATGCTCAAAAAATGTTGCAAGAAATTGTAGCTAAACAATTATTAAAACCTAAAGGAATTTTTGGATTATTTGAAGCTAATTCTATTAATATAGATGATATATCTATCCAGAAAAAAGGAAAAGAAGTAGCTGTATTTAGAACGCTTCGTCAACAATTAAAAAAACGAGATGACAAACCAAGTTTTGCTTTAGCAGATTTTATAGCTCCAAAAGAAACTGGCAAAAAGGATTATATGGGAGCTTTCTGTACAGCTATTTTTGGCGCAGATGAATTAGCTACAAAATATAAAGATCAACAGGACGATTACAATGCTATCATGGCACAAGCACTAGCCGATCGTTTTGCTGAAGCTTTCGCAGAATACTTACATCATAGAATAAGAACAAAACACTGGGGATATAGTATAGACGAAAACTTAACTAACGAAGAATTAATAAAAGAAAACTATAAAGGTATTCGTCCAGCTCCAGGATACCCAGCATGTCCAGATCATTTAGAAAAAGAAACTATTTGGCAATTATTAGAAGTTGAAAAACAAATTGGAGTTTCCTTAACAGAAAGCTTGGCTATGTGGCCAGCAGCAGCTGTATCTGGTTATTATTTTGCAAATGAAGAATCTAAATATTTTGGATTAGGAAAAATAACCGATGACCAAGTAAAAGATTATGCCTCAAGAAAAAACATCGCATTAGACAAAGCAAGAAAATGGTTGCATCCAACAATTGCCGACAATTAAAATAACATTATGAAAGTTACAGAACATATAAAAAATGCCAATGGTAAAACATTGTTTTCATTTGAAATATTGCCTCCTTTAAAAGGACAACATATACAATCTATTTTTAATAATATAGATCCTTTAATGGAATTCAACCCACCTTTTATAGATGTTACCTATCACAGAGAGGAATATATTTATAAAGAACTTGAAAATGGCTTATTAAAAAAGCAAGTAGTTAAAAAAAGACCTGGTACAGTAGGCATTTGTGCAGCCATTCAAAATAAATATCAAGTAGATGCTGTGCCACATATTTTATGTGGTGGTTTTACAAAAGAAGATACCGAGAACTTTTTAATCGATTTAGATTTTTTAGGAATAGATAATGTCGTAGCATTACGAGGTGATGCAGTAAAAAGCGAGACATATTTTAAGCCAGAAAAAGATGGACATAAATATGCAAGCGAACTTGTTTCTCAAATTCAGAGTTTAAATAATGGAAAATATTTAGATGATGAATTACAAAATTCATCACAAACAAATTTCTGCATAGGAGTTGCTGGGTATCCCGAAAAACATATGGAAGCTCCAAGTTTAGATTCTGATATCCATTTTTTGAAAAAGAAAATTAAAAATGGAGCTACTTATATAGTGACTCAAATGTTTTTTGATAATCAAAAATATTTTGATTTTGTAGCTAAATGCAGAGCTGAAGGAATCACTGCTCCCATTATTCCTGGTCTTAAACCTATTTCAACAAAAAAACAACTTAATTTAATTCCACATCGTTTTAAAGTTGATTTGCCAGACGATTTAATTATGAATGTAGTAAAATGTAAAGACAATAGCGAAGTACGTCAAGTAGGTATAGAATGGTGTATACATCAAAGTAAAGAATTAATAAAAGCAGGAGTTCCGCTGTTACATTATTATTCTATGGGAAAATCAACCAATATTCAACAAATAGCAAAAGAAGTCTTTTAAACTTGTAAGGAAATAGAAAGTATTGATACTATGATAGTAAAAAGTAATTTTTGTAAAATTGTATTGGTAAAATATTTGATTACTTTTGTAACTTACAAACAAAGACAATAACTTAATTAAAATATAATAAAATGGCATTAGAAATTACAGATGCAAACTTTCAAGAAGTAGTATTAAATTCTGACAAACCAGTATTGGTTGATTTTTGGGCAGCTTGGTGTGGGCCATGTAGAATGGTTGGACCTATTGTTGATGAAATTCATAACGAATATGAAGGAAAAGCTGTAGTTGGAAAAGTTGACGTTGACAACAACCAAGAGTTTGCGGCTAAATATGGTGTAAGAAACATTCCTACAGTATTAATCTTTAAAAACGGTGAAGTAGTAGACAAACAAGTTGGTGCTGCTCCTAAAAAAGCGTATACTGATAAAATTGATGCTGCTTTATAATCAGTACAATTACAATATATAACAAGAAAAGGTTTGGCTATCGCTAAACCTTTTTTTATTTTCGGGCTATATGATTGATTTAAATAGTACTTCCTCAGAAATTAAAAATCTTGATATTCTTGCAAAGCAAGTAGTAGAAGGGTTTATAACAGGTATGCATAAAAGTCCTTTTCATGGATTTTCTGTTGAGTTTTCAGAACATAAATTATATAACAAAGGTGAAAGTACTCGTCATATAGATTGGAAGCTCTTTGCTAAAACAGAAAAACTTTATACTAAAAAGTATGAAGAAGAAACAAATTTACGTTGTCACTTAATTATTGACAACTCTGCTTCAATGCATTATCCTATAATAAAAACGCAATCTGTAGATAAATTAAATAAAATTGGTTTTTCAGCCATCGCAGCAGCCTCATTAATGGAAATTTTAAAGCGTCAAAGAGATGCTGTAGGCTTAAGTATCTATTCTGACACTTATGAGTACTACGCTCCTGAAAAAGGCAGTGAGCGTCATAGAAAAATGTTGTTAAACCAATTAGAAAGCTTGTTAAGCTCAAATTCAAAGGCTACAACAGAAACTCATGAGTATTTACATGAAATTGCTGAAAAAATACATAGGCGTTCTTTAATCTTCTTATTTACGGATATGTTTCAAACTACAAAAAATGAAGAAGAACTTTTTGAGGCTTTAAGACATTTAAAATACAATAAACACGAAGTTATATTATTTCATACTTACGATAAAAAGACTGAATTCCTATTTGATTTTGGTAATACTCCAAAAAAATTTGTTGATGTAGAAACTGGCGAAGAAATAAATTTATATGCTGAAAATGTTCAAGAAAATTACAAAGAATTAAGCTCGGAATTCTTCAATAATCTAAAAAACAAATGCTTACAATACAAAATAGATTACATCCCTGTTGATATTAATGAAGGGTACGATAAAATTCTTACCGCATATTTAATCAGCAGACAAAAAAAAATGTGATTTCTCCTTTTTTTTTTAAAAAAAGATTATATATTTGCATCCGCTTAGAGCAACGGTCTGGTAGTTCAGCTGGTTAGAATACATGCCAGTCACGCATGGGGTCGCGGGTTCGAGTCCCGTCCAGACCGCTAAAGTTTTTTCTAAGCTCACATAATATTTTGCTAAAAGCAACGGTCTGGTAGTTCAGCTGGTTAGAATACATGCCTGTCACGCATGGGGTCGCGGGTTCGAGTCCCGTCCAGACCGCAAAAAGCTTCTCAAATTTGAGAAGCTTTTTATTTTACATTTATTCAAAAAAAATAGCTGAGGTTTTTACACCTCAGCCACCCTTCAATCAATAAAGAAATAATTACAAAATTAATTCACTTCATTATTATTATTAATTTCCGACAATGGTACCGGTAAATAAGCATGATCTACAGCACTAAACCCAGTTCTTCCTGCTGCTTGCATCGCTTGATCTAACATTCCCCACCTTCTCAAATCAAAGAACCTAACCGACTCTAATGACAACTCCATAGTTCTTTCATGAATAATTTGCTTTCTCACCTCCTCCTGAGTGGTAGCCGTAATTGATGGCATTAACCCATGTTTTGACCTAATTTCATTTATTAATGGTATTGCTTGAGAAGTTGATCCTACCTCATTTAATGCCTCAGCATACATCAACATCACATCTGCATAACGCATTAACGTAACATTCAATCCTATATAACTATTATTCCATACATAATTAGGCAACCATTTTCTATAATACACCTTACCAGCATTTGTACTATTGTATTGCCAATCCATTAACTGATCCCATGTATACCCCTGCATTCTTGGAGTAGCGGTATCGTTATAATAATCATCTCTAAAATAAAGTGTTCCATAAAGTCGGTTATCATACAAACCATTCGTTGCAATTTTCCCCTCAGATTTCATAACCGTTTCTAACCCTTTCGTAGCCTCTAAACCACCCCAGCCACCTATTGACCAATCTCCAATAAATGCATGTAAACGAGTAGCATTCCACGAAGTAGCATCACCAGTTTTAAATTGCAATTCAAAAACTGATTCAGAATTGTTTTCATTCTCTCCATTAAACAAACTAAAGTAATCACTCACCAATGAATACCCCCCAGTACTCCCATCTATCACAGGCTTAAAAGCATCTATTGCATTTTGAATATCTGACGACTCAGCAGATGTCGCATCTCCTGCTTTATGTAAATATGCTTTCCCCAAGTAAGCCAAAGCAGCTCCTTTCGTAGCTCTTCCAACTTCCGTTTCTCCTTTATTAGAAAGCATTGCAGCAGCATTTTTAAAGTCATTTATAATCACAACCCAAGCTTCTGATCTTGTAGACAACGCTTTATCCAATGTAGTAGCTGTCGGAGACTCTTCTCTTATAATTATTTGATCAAATAATGTTAATAATTTAAAGTGATAATACCCTCTTAAAAACGTAGCCTCTCCAATAATTTGCTTTTTCTCAGCATCAGTAATCTGATCAGGAGTCATCTGCCCTACTTTCGTAATGACCTGATTTGCAAAATTCACACCCCTATAATTGGTATCCCATAAAACCTTTATGAAAATATGCCCATTTGTATAGTTAAAATTAAAAATAGACATCCAGTGTGCATAGTTAGCAGCATCCGGACCAGGTAAAGAATAATCTGACCTAAAATATTCAACTACAGGCCTTCCTTCTTGCCAACCATCCCAAAAATTACTTCTTGATTCTAATTCAGAATACGCCGCCGTTAAACCTTCTTTTGCATCTTTTGCATTTCTCCAAAAAGAAGCTGAAGTTAATTCATCTGGTGATTTCTGATCTAAAAATTCATCATCATTACACGACATTAAACCTGTAATTAATGCTATTGCTAAAATTTTATTAAAAATTCTCATGTTGTTTGTCTTATAATTGTAATTGAAATCCTAAAATAACTGACTTAAATTGTGGATATAGTGATCTATCAATACCTCTAGACAGCACAGACCCTCCTACTTCTGGATCTAACCCACTGTAATCAGTAAACGTAAATAAGTTTTGCCCCGTCACATACACACGAAGCTTATTGATATGAACTTTCTCTAATATTTCTTGCGGAAAAGAATACCCTAACTGAATTGTTTTTATCCTTAAGTAACTCCCACTCTCTAAAAACCTTGTAGAAGCACGATTATTCCCGTTTGGATCCCCTAAAACAGCTCTAGGAATGTTTGTATTAGTATTTGTTGGTGTCCAAGCATTTAAAGTTACCGCCTCAAAGTTTCGACCACTATCCATACCTATAGACTGAAATCTATTTCCATTGTATATCTTATTCCCTCCAACACCTTGAAAGAAAACATTAAAATCAATCCCTTTATAATCGGCATTTAGATTTAAACTATACTCATAACTTGGCAATGCACTTCCCTGATAAACCTCATCTTTACCGTCCAATACTCCATCTCCATTTTGATCTACAAAGCGAATATCTCCTGGAGCTGCATTTGGCTGAAGCGTTCCTGAAGGATCATGAGCATCGATTTCTGCTTGTGATTGAAAAATACCATTTGCTACTGGTAAGAAATAAGCACCCGGCTCATATCCTAATTTTGTTTGATTTACAAAATGATCTGCTCCAAACAAAAGACCAGTACCTCTAAGAATTTGCGACTCATTACCCAACCTAGTTACTTCACTTTTCAAAGTTGAAAACGTTGCAGTGGCAGAAAAATTAACCTCATTTATTTTAGTGCGATAATCTAAATCAAATTCGAAACCACTATTTTGAAATTCACCAAAGTTTACTATTGGATTATTCACAATCCCTGCATTACCTGGTAATTCTCTTGTTAACAATACCTTATCACTTATTGTTTTATAGTAATTAACACTACCTTTTAACGCTCCATTTAAAAGACCATAATCTAAACCAATATTAGTAGAAGTACTTTCCTCCCATTGTAAATCTAAATTCTCCAAGTCTGTTACAATGCTTCCTGAAGCCGAAAGTTGAGGATCGCCAAAAACATACCCTCCATTACCTTGGCTACTACCTTGCCTAATCAACACCTGATGACCATAGTAACCTAACGCAGAATCATTACCTGCCTGCCCCCAACTTGCACGAAGCTTTAAGAAACTAAACACATTTTGATCCCCCATAAACTTTTCCTCTGAAATCTTCCATCCTGCAGAAAAAGAAGGAAAAATCCCGTATTTCCTATTTTTACCAAACTTAGAAGACCCATCTCTACGTACACTTGCTTGAAACAAATATTTATCATCATATGCATAGTTAAACCTTCCAAATTGAGAAACTATATTATATTTTCCGTTTGAACCAGATCCTGAAAAGGTAGCCTGCGCTGAACTAAATGCACTTAGCGTGTTAAAGTTATTATCCAACAACTCAACAGCTTCTCTTACACCATTAACTTCTTTATACCCCTGAGCTTGCACATAGTTAAATTGTGTAAGTGTAGAAATACGCTGATAACCTGCCAATAACTTAAAATCATGTTTCCCAAAATCTACATTATAGTTAACAGTATATAACTGATTGATTTTTCTTAAAAAACCATCGTTCTCAGAAATAAACGAGTAGATATTATTTTCACTAGTATCGTTATCTCTCGCTCTAAATGCAGGGTTAAAACTAAAATCAAAATTAGTTCGATTAGAAAAAGAATAATTCGCTTTAACATTCAGACCTTTCAATATTTCGTACTGTGCACTAAAATTTGTTAAGAGATATCTAAACTTGGTATAACGCTGCCTAAAATGATCATCAGCAACAGGGTTTCTATGATCTCCTATTTGCCCATCTCTATATCCAAATCCAGACTCTTTTGTATCATCATATACAGGGATTAAAGGAGATATCCTAAAAGTTTCTCCTAAAGAAAACTTATACGGATTTCTTTTTGTTTCCGTGTAGTTAATATTTGCAGACAATGTAACTTTATCTGACTTTAAAGTTCCATTTACAAAGAATCCTTTTTTAAGAAACGAAGAACCAATTAACAAACCTTGCTCATCAGCATAATTACCACCAAAGCTATAATTCAAATTTTCTGAAGCTCCAGAAACTCTAGCATTAAGCAAATTAAGATACCCATCTCTATGTGTTTCATCAATCCAGTTTGTATTTACATTAGGTGGATTGGTTACATAAGCCGGCAAAGCATTACCTGCATTCTCATACATCTGCCTATGAACACCTACATACCCATCAGCATCTAATAACTTAAGTTTCTTACGCTGGGTATTTACACTATACGACTGCTCTATCTCAACAGTAATCTTACCTTTTTTACCTTTTTTAGTTGTAATAATAACAACACCATTAGCCCCCCTAGTACCATATATTGCTGTAGAAGAAACATCCTTTAATATCTCTATAGAATCAATATTTCTAGGATCTATAAAATAACTATCCGCTTCTACCCCATCCACAATATACAAAGGCTGGTTATTTCCAAAAGAAGCTATCCCCCTAATTAAAATACCCGGAGCTCCACCTGGAGACCCACTAGAAGAAGTTACACTAACACCAGCAACTCTTCCTTGCAAAGCTTGGGCAGGTGTCGTTGTAGTTACCTTTGTTAATTCTTCAGATTTCACCTGCCCAATAGCCCCAGTCAAATCACTCTTTTTTTGAGATCCATAACCTATAATAACCACCTCCTCCAAAGTGTTATCCTCTTCTAAAGTTACATTTATAGTTAATTGATTTCCAATCAACACCTCTTTAGACGCATAACCAACAAAACTATACACCAATATAGTTGCCGGACCTGCCTTAATCTTGTAATCTCCATTAAAATCTGCCTCTACCCCTTTTAATTCACCTTTAACAGTTATCGTAGCTCCAGGCAACCCCATACCACTATTATCCGTTATTTTCCCTGTAATTTCTTTCTCTTGAGAAAACACATTTTGAGAAAAAACCAGTAAAAAACAAACTAGTAGGGTCGAAAAGACTTTTTTCAATAATTTTTGTTGTAATCTTAATTCCTTTTGTTTCATAAGTTAGAAAATATTAGTTTTTATTTTTATACACACCCCGCTTGCTTCCTCTAATACATAAACATTATAATTAATTATAAAAGCCATAGGTATACAGCTAATCTAAAACTAGTTACACAAAAAACAAACCAGTACCTACCAGTTTGTTTTTATTTAAAAAATTATATATTTGTTTCATGAGTATAATTCATATAGAAAAAAATATAGGTATTCCGAAGTACAAACAAATTGTTACTTCTATAGAAAATGCCATAGCTTTAAAGCAAATAAAATTGGGCGACAAACTCCCTTCTATCAACAGTATTAGAAGTAAATATAAATTATCAAGAGATACTATTTTATACGCCTATAACGACTTAAAGGTTCGAGGAATTATAGAATCAATTCCTGGAAAGGGATATTATGTAAACAGTGAAAGTGTATACATTACTCAAAAAGTCTTTTTATTGTTTGATGAACTCAATGCATTTAAAGAAGATTTATACAACTCTTTTTTAACAAACCTCAACGAAACTATAGAGGTAGATATTTTCTTTCATCATTTCAACTATGATGTCTTTAAAAAACTAATCTATGACAATTTAGGAAAGTATAATTACTATATAATTATGCCTGCCAAACTTGAAAAAACAGAACTGATTTTAAACAAAATACCTCAAAAAAAAGTATACATATTAGATCAAACAAATAGCGAATTATCTCATTATCCAGCTATATACCAAAACTTTGAAAAAGATATTTTCAATGGTTTAGTAGACGGTCTTAAACTATTAAAAAAATACGATCATTTAATTTTTCTCTTTGAAGAAGACAAACAACCTAATGGCTTATTAAAAGGCTTTAAAAAATTCTGTTCCATGAACAGATTTAAAAACACTGTTATTGAGTCTTTAGAAGGTTTTGAAATTGAAAAAGGCGACGTATTTATAATTCCTGATGACAGAAACCTTATTCGTATTATTAAAAAAGTTAAAGAAACCAAGTATAAAATAGCTTCTGATATTGGCATTATCTCATACAATGACACACTGTTAAAAGAAATTGTAGAAGACGGAATAACCACCATTTCGACAGATTTTAAAGCCATGGGAAAAAAGCTTGCTCAAATGATTTCCAATAATGAAGGAGAGCAGATAGAAAACGAAAACAAACTAATAATTAGAAATTCTCTGTAAAAATTGCAAGCAATCAAACAAAACATTATTAAACAAGGTACTAATATTATCTTGTATAATGATAAATCGAAAGCAGAAATCTCTCTAATTAACGGAGGAAGTTTAATTCAATTAACGTTAAACAACTCAATCATTATTAAAGATTTTTCTAACATAGTAACATATAAAGATTCATATGCATCAGCAATTTTATTTCCTTTTGCAAATAGAATCTTAAATGGCGAATATGAATATTTAAATCAGAAATATCAACTAGAAAAAAATTCTTCTTGTAACACAAATGCCATACATGGTTTAATATATAATAAACCTTTTGAACTTACCTCAAAAGAAAACAGTAAACATTCTGTTTCAGCCACTTTAACTTACAAGCAAGAAACTAAAGAAAATGGATTTCCTTTTCTATTCTCTATTTCGATAACATATACGCTATCTAACAATCAACTAGATTTAAATGTAACTATCAACAACAATGATAACTCATCATTCCCTTTTACCATCGGATGGCATCCTTACTTCTATTCTAAAGATATTACAAACAGTATTTTAGAAATAAATTCTGACAAGGAAATAATTCATGATCAGGAAATGATCCCTATAAAAACTGAAAACAACAAAACACCATATAAATTTAAAATTGGAAATAAAAAGCTAGACAATTGCTACTTACTAAAAAACAACTTCATCGGATTTAAAACCCCTGACTATCTGCTAAAGATAACTTCCTCTTTTAATAACAATTATATACAAATTTATACTCCAAACTTAGAAAACCATATCGCTATAGAACCTATTACAGGTCCTTCTAATAGCTTTAACAACAAATTAGGACTACAAACTTTACCTTCTAAGGAAGAGTTTGATATTCAATGGACAATTCAATTAAAAAATGAATAATTTAAAATACATAACAGCACTTACTTTGGTTCTTGTTTTACTAAGCTGTAACTCAAAACAAAAAACCGATTCAAGAAAAATATCCAAGCATACCAATATGTACGCAAACATTCTTGACTATAAGATAAGTCCTCTACAAAAATTTGACAAAGAAGGACTAATGTTTTCAGATCAAGGAGCTTGGTTTGCCTATAGCTTCCATAAAAAAACAGGTGAATCAATAGGTTTTAGCGGACCTTTTTTAATGACACAACAAAATGGAGTATGGCTAACAAACTCATTCACAGATTTAATCATTATTGAAAATGATAATCACCCTAAGAGTTTTAAAAACACAGATTACAATGCTTACACAAGTCATCTAGAGCAAACTTTTAGCTCTGAGGAATTAGAAGTTACTCAAAAACTTGTTTTTAAAAGCGGACATACAACTTTAATCGAAACAACCATAAAAAACAATTCAAAGAAGGAGAAAGATTTATCATTGAAATGGGGACAATCACCAATATTAGCTGATGGAATTTCTTTTGAACTTGAAAAGAATGAATTAAAAATAAACTCAACTAATTCTTTAGCAAAAGGACACCTTATATTCCCAAAAGACGTTGAAATAAAACTAATAGACAGCCTACATTATCAAGCCCACAATAAATTGAGTTTAAAACCAAACGAAAAAAAATCGTTTGTAATTTCTCAATCCTTTATTTTCCCAGAATATTCATGGGATAAAGAAAAAAACAACATTAAAAACGCTGATTTTGAAGAAGTCTTACAAAAGAGAAAAAAAGATAAAGAAACACAACTAGCTTTATTAATAAAAAATAGTAAAAAACAATTTCAAGATAGCATTTACAACAAAGCATTAATTAAAGCACATTTAACTTTACAAAACAATTGGCGCATACCAGCTGGAGAAATTAAACACGAAGGCTTATTCCCTAGTTATCACTATAAATGGTTTAATGGTTTTTGGTCTTGGGATTCTTGGAAACATGCTGTTGGATTATCATATTACGACACAAAACTTGCCAAAGAACAAATGAGATTAATGTTTCATTTTCAAAAAGATGATGGTTTTATTGTTGATTGCGTTTTTAGAGACACTTTGATAGAAAAACATAATTATCGCGACACCAAACCTCCACTTTCAGCATGGGCTGTTTCTAAAATCTATAACAAAGACAAGGATATTGAATTCGTTAAAGAATTTTATCCTAAGCTAAAAAAATATCACCAATGGTGGTACAACAAAAGAGACCATGACAAAGACGGACTTTGCGAATACGGATCTACAGACGGAAGTTTAATTGCTGCAAAATGGGAAAGCGGTATGGACAACGCTATACGATTTGACAATTCTAAAATTTTAAAAAATGAAGAAGGTGCTTATTCTTTAGACCAAGAAAGTGTTGACTTAAACGCATATCTTTATGCTGAAAAAATATATTTAAGTCAATTAGCAACCGAATTAAAACTCACTGAGGAAAGTCAGCAATTTATTACAGAAGCCAACAAATTAAAAACTAAAATTCAGGAGCAATTTTACGATAAAAATGATGGTTGGTTTTACGACACTAACTTAGAAGGAACAACTTTTATTAAAGGAGAAGGAAGTGAAGGCTGGACTGCTTTATGGGCAAATGCAGCTACACAAGAACAAGCAAAAGCAGTAAAAAATAAAATGATGAACACCACTAAGTTTTACACAAAAGTTCCTTTTCAAACTATGAGTGCTGATCATCCTAAATTTGACCCTTTAAAAGGATACTGGAGAGGACCTAATTGGCTAGACCAATCTTACTTTGGCGTAAAAAGCTTACGCAATTATGGTTTTCATTCAGAAGCAGATAAAGCTACTATTCAAATTTTAAAAGGAGCAAAAGGCTTATTAGAAGATGGTAAATCGATTAGAGAAAATTACCATCCTTTAACAGGAAAAGGCTTACATGCTAAAAACTTTAGCTGGAGCGCTGCACATATTATTATGCTATTACAAAAAGACTAATGGACTACAATCAAATAAAAATATCGACTCAGCAAGCTGAAGAAATTCTTTTAGAACTTTTTAATATAAAAGGAACAGCAACTTCACTACCTGGTGAAGTAGATTTTAATTTCAGGATAAAAGTAGAAAACAACGAAGGTTATGTATTAAAAATATCTCGTCCTGAAGAAGATATAAACTATTTAGATTTTCAGCAAAAATTATTACAACACGTAGATAATAACACAACAAGTCTAATCACTCCAAAAGTAATAGAGGATAGAAATGGAAATGCTATTTCTGAGATTACAGATAGCTTTGGTAAAACACGAAAAGTACGTTTACTTACATGGATTTCAGGAAGAGTATGGAGCAGTGTAAATCCCCAATTAGACGAATTAAGATTAAGTTTAGGAAAACAATGTGGCTTATTAACACAAGCACTACAAGGATTTAATCATCCAAAAGCTCATAGAAAATTTGATTGGGATGTTGCTCAATCATTATGGACAAAAGAACATTTAGAATTGTTTTCTGAAAAAGAAAAAGAAATCCTTAACACATTTCAACAACAATTTGAAACTGTTCAATCAACTTATACAAAACTTCGAAAAGCAGTAGTTCACAACGATGCTAACGATAATAACGTTATTGTTTCCAACAATAAATTAAATCCTACTGTAAAAGCTGCTATAGATTATGGAGATTCTGTCTACACTCAAATCATAAACGATTTAGCCATTAGTTGTGCTTATTGTATTATGCATCACAACGATCCCTTAACAGCAGCTATACCCATTGTAAAAGGTTACCATTCTTCTTTTCAGTTACAAGAGGATGAACTTACACATCTGTATATCGCTATAGCTATGCGATTAGTAATATCCGTAACAAAATCGGCTATCAACAAACAAAAAGAGCCAGACAACGAATATCTATTAATTAGCGAAAAACCTGCTTGGGAGTTACTTAAAAAATGGAAAAACATTCATCCAGATTTTGCTGAATATACTTTTAGAAATAGTTGTGGCTACACAGCACACCCACAACAAAATCAATTTGAAAACTGGGCTACTGAAAACACATTCAATTTATCAGATTTATTCCCCACTATAAATAAAAACATTGTACATCCTCTAGATTTAAGTGTATCTAGTAAGTGGATTGGACATCAACAAGATTTTAACAACTTAGAGTTATTTCAATTCAAATTAAATCAATTACAAAAAACAGTTCCAAGCAAAATTATTGCAGGAGGCTATTTAGAACCACGTCCTATCTACACCTCAACAGAATATGATAGCATTGGAAATTATGGTAGAGAAAGCAGAACAATTCATTTAGGAATAGATTATTGGCTATCTGCAAACACAGCTGTCCATGCTATTTTAGATGGTGAAGTTATAATAGCCACAAACAATTCTGGTGATAAAGAATATGGAGGTTTAGTTGTTTTAAAACATCAAATTAATGAATTAGAATTCTATACATTATATGGTCATTTAACAGTTAAGAGTGCAACAAAGCACAACTTAGGTGACATCATAAAGAAAGGAGAAAAAATAGCAGAATTAGGAGACCATCCAGAAAACGGAAACTGGGCTCCTCATTTACACTTCCAAATAATGTTATCGTTATTTGATTATAAAAACGATTTTCCAGGCGTAGCATACTTCAGCCAAATAGAAATTTGGAAAAGTATTTGCCCAAACCCTAACTTGTTATTTAAATCAGAGGCTTTAGAAGAAATAACAACAATTGATAACGAGTCGTTAATTTCCTACAGAAAACAACACTTAGGAAAAGGATTAAGCTTACAATACAACACTCCTATAAAAATGGTTCGAGGAGCTGGCCAGTATTTAATGGATCAATATGGTCGTAAATACTTAGACACTGTTAACAATGTAGCTCATGTAGGCCATGAACATTATGAAGTTGTTAAGGCTGGACAAAATCAAATGGCACTTATAAATACGAATTCAAGGTATTTGCATGAAAACATAAACGAACTAGCTAAAGAACTTATTGAAACTTTACCTCCAGAATTAAATGTTTTACACTTTGTAAATTCTGGAAGCGAGGCAAATGAATTAGCAATCCGTATGGTCAAAGCTGCTACAGGCGCAAGAGATATTATTGCTAGCGAAATTGGATACCACGGAAATGCTAATATGTGCATTGATATATCTTCTTATAAATTTGATGGAAAAGGAGGCGAAGGAGCACCAGAGCACACCCATATATTTCCACTACCTGATGCTTTTAGAGGAAAATACAGAGGTACAAAAACAGGAGATAAATATGCTGAAGAGGTACAAAAACAAATAGATATAGTTCACAAAAAAGGACGTAAAGTAGGAGCTTTTATAATAGAACCTATTATTTCTTGTGGAGGACAAATAGAACTACCTGAAGGGTTCTTAGAAAAAGCATACAACAATATCAGAAAAGCTGGAGGATTATGCATTTCAGATGAAGTTCAAGTAGGATGCGGGCGCCTAGGAAAAACCTTCTGGGGCTTTCAACTTCACAACGTAATTCCAGATATCGTAACTATAGGTAAACCTTTAGGCAACGGACATCCACTTGCTGCTGTTGCTTGTACACAAGAAGTTGCAAATAAATTTGCTAATGGCATGGAGTATTTCAACACTTTTGGTGGCAACCCTGTTTCTTGCGCTATAGGAACAGAAGTACTTAGAACTGTAAAAAGAGAGAAACTTCAAGAAAATTCTTTAAACGTAGGTAACTACCTAAAAGAGGAATTAAAAAAACTAGCTAAGGAATTTCCCATTATAGGGGATGTACGAGGACAAGGTTTATTCTTAGGTTTTGAATTAACTGATATCGAATTAAACCCTTTACCAGAACAAACTGATTACTTAGCAAATCGTATGAAAGAACACGGTATTTTAATGAGTACTGATGGACCAGATTATAATGTATTAAAAATAAAACCTCCAATTGTATTTACCAAGGAGAATGCTAAAGAGTTGATACATTATTTACAATTGATTTTTAAAGAGGATTTCATGCAACTTTAACAAACAATACTAACATCATGACTAAAAAATATCTAATCATATTATTAACCTCCTTTTTATGGAGCTGCAAAAGTGAAATTCTAGAAGAAGTTCCTAAACAAAAGAATCATTTCAATCATCAAATATTTGAAGAAAATAAACTTCCTCCTCGTGCTTCATTTTTTGCTTTTGAATCGGACGACATTAAAGAAAAGGAAAATTCAACACGCTTTATAAACTTAAATGGCAATTGGAAATTTCATTGGACAAAAAATCCACAAGAAAGACCCACCACTTTCCACAATATCAATTTCAATGATAATCATTGGAGTACTATTAAAGTTCCAGCAAATTGGGAAGTTGAAGGTTATGGAAATCCAATATATCTAGACGAACGTTATCCTTTCACTACAAAATGGCCAGAAGCTCCTAAGGATTACAATCCTGTTGGAACATACCGAAAAACGATAACATTAGACAAGAACTTTTTAAAGGAAGATATTATCCTTCATTTTGCAGGAGCTAAGTCAGCAATGTACGTGTATATAAACGGAAAATACGTAGGCTATTCGCAAGGAAGCAAAACTCCTGCTGAGTTTAATATAACCTCTTATTTAAAAGAAGGCAAAAATACTATAGCATTGCAAATGTTTAGATGGAGTGATGCTAGCTATTTAGAAAGCCAAGATATGTTGAGAATGAGTGGTATTGAAAGAGATGTGTACTTATATTCTCAACCTAAAGTATTTATTTCAGATTACCATATCAAAACCACTTTGGACGATTCTTATAAGCATGGAATTTTTGACGGAACTGTTTCTATAACCAACAACACAGATATTCTGGTTAATCAAAATTTAGTAGTCCAATTACTTGACAAAAATAATGCTATTGTATATTCAAGTAAAGAAATTAAAATACCCGCAAATTCAACAGTTCAAATTACTACTAAAAAGGTTGTTAAAAACATAAAGTCTTGGTCTGCCGAATCACCTAATTTATATGATTTGAGAATATCATTGAATTACAATCAATTTATCAATAAACATGTTGGCTTCAAACGTGTAGAAATTAAAAAGTCACAAATTCTTATAAACGGTAAACCAGTTTATTTTAAAGGAGTAGACAGACATGAGACAGACCCTTTTACTGGGCACGTAATATCTAAAACATCTATGCTAAAAGATATTACACTTATGAAACAAAACAATATAAATGCAGTACGTTCATCACACTACCCTAACGATCCATATTGGTTAGACTTATGTGACAAATATGGTTTATATGTAATAGATGAAGCAAATATTGAAAGCCATCCTTTAGCTATTAATAAAGAAACTCAAATAGGAAATGAGATGAGTTGGTTACCTGCTCATATGGCTCGTACCAAACGCATGTACTACCGAGACAGAAATCATCCATCTATTTATTCTTGGTCTTTAGGTAATGAAGCAGGAGAAGGTGACGTTTTTAAAACAACCTATAAATGGTTAAAAGCACAAGACGATAATAGGATTGTACAATACGAACCAGCAGGCAAAGAAGATTATACCGATATTTATTGCCCAATGTATCCAAAACCAGAATATTTAATCAATCACGGGAAATCAAATTCCAAAAAACCATCAGTAATGATTGAATACTGTCATGCTATGGGAAATTCTGTAGGTAACTTACAAGACTACTGGGATATTATTGAAAAATACCCAAATCTTCAAGGTGGATATATTTGGGATTGGGTAGATCAAAGTTTAGAATACAAAGATAAAAACGGGAATCCATATTTAGCTTATGGACATGATTATCACCCAAATCTACCTACTGATGGTAACTTTTTAAACAATGGTTTGGTAGACCCTTATCGCAATCCTCACCCACATTTATCTGAAGTTAAAAAAGTATATGAGCCTGCACATTTTGAATATTTAGATAATAAAGAAATAAAACTCACCAATAAAAACTTCTTTGCAGATTTTTCAGACAAAATAATTTCTTTTGAGTTATTAGAAAATGGGAAGGTTGTCAATAAAAAAGAATTAACCGATATCAATGCTCAACCTCAAGAAAGTATCATTTTAAAAATAGACAGAAAAAACTTTCCTAAGTTTCATTCGAAATCAGAATATATTATACGTGTAAGTTTACATCAAAAAGAAAGTAAAGGCTTACTTCCTAAAAATCACGAAATAGCTTGGGATGAATTTATTATTCAAGAAGCATCAAAAGAACAAACACCTCTTTTAGAGTTCACAGAAACAAATAAACCTGAAGCTACTCCAATTGAGATAATTAATAACGACATTATTGAAGTTAAAAACAATAAATTCAATTTAAAACTCAATGCTAAAACAGGAGAAATTGTTTCTTGGCATTTTGAAAACATTCTAATTACAAATCATCCTATAAAACCTAATTTTTGGCGACCACCAACAGATAATGATTTAGGAAATGGAATGGATAAATGGGCTAAGATTTGGCAAAATGCTAGTTACAAATACACATCAAGCTTAACATCAATTCCAAAAGTTATAAATAATAATGCTGTTTTTGAAGTAGCATACTCAACTCCTAAAAATGAAGCAATAACAAAAGTTAAGTACACCATATCGCCAAAAGGTCAATTAACTATTAACTATTACTTCAAACCTAATAAAAAAGAATTACCAAACATTCCAAGACTAGGTATATATTTAACCTTACCTAATAATTTCACAGATATTTCTTGGTATGGAAAAGGTCCTGAAGAAAGTTATTGGGATCGTAAAACAGGGCAAAAAACAGGAATTTATTCAGGTAAAATCGATACACAATTTGAACGTTATTCGCGCCCCCAAGAAACAGGAAATAAATCGGACATTCGATGGGCAAAATTATCTTCTGATAGATTAACTCTTCATCTAGAAAGTAATGATTTATTAAATACCAGTGCATGGCCTTTTTCAATGTCTGAAATAGATTTTAGCAGTGAAGAAGCAGGAAAATCAGCTTCTGGACTAGTACCAGTAACTAAAAAGCATGGAGCAGATATTAAAATAGGAAACACTGTGCAATGGAATATTGACTATTTACAAATGGGTGTTGGAGGAGATACTTCTTGGGGACGTTTGGTTCATCCTGAATATACCATTCCAGCAAATAAAAATTATACTTATACCTTTACAATTCAACCTCTAAAAAAATAACACATGCAGTTTATCACATTTCTAGGATTCACAATTCTTGTTGCAATTATTTCTTACCTGAAAACAAGAAAAACTAACGAAAACACTTCCGATGGGTACTTTCTTGGAGGAAGAAGTTTAACTGCAGGCGTTATTGCAGGTTCATTATTACTTACAAACCTATCTACCGAACAAATTGTTGGACTAAACGGATCAGCATACGAAAGTGGATTATCGGTAATGGTATGGGAAACTTTAGCAGCAATTGCCATGATTGTAACCGCTATGTTTTTACTTCCTAGATATTTAAAAGGAGGATTAACAACAATTCCTCAATTTTTATCAGAACGTTTCGACGTAGCTACAAAAACATGGACTTCTATCCTATTCTTAACAGGGTATGTTGTGGTCTTATTACCTGTAATTTTATATTCAGGTTCATTAGCTATTAGTGGTATGTTTAACATTCCAGAGTTGTTAAATGTTTCACACACACAATCTATTTGGATTTGTGTTTGGGGAATTGGAATTATTGGCTCTATATACGCTGTATTTGGAGGACTAAAAGCTGTAGCTGTTTCTGATACTATTAATGCTATTGGTTTACTTATAGGAGGATTATTAATCCCTATCTTCGGATTAATAATGATTGGAGATGGTAGTTTTTTTGATGGAATTTCCATTTTAACTACAGAAAACCCAGAGAAATTTAAATCCATGGGAGGACCAACTGACCCAGTTCCTTTTTACACCATTTTTACTGGAATGATGTTAGTTCAATTGTTTTATTGGGGAACTAACCAACAAATAATTCAGAGAGCTTTAGCTGCTAAAAACTTAGAAGAAGGACAAAAAGGATTATTATTAGCTTCTTTTATAAAAATACTAGGTCCTTTAATAGTAGTATTACCTGGATTAATCGCTTTTCATTTATTTAATGGTAGTTTAGAAAATCCGGATGATGCTTACCCTATGCTAGTAAATAAAGTGTTACCAAAAGCTTGGGTTGGATTTTTTGCAGCAGTATTGTTTGGAGCTATTTTAAGTTCCTTCAATAGTGTTTTAAATAGTGCTGTAACGTTATTCGGGATAGATGTTTACAAACAACACATAAACAAAGATGCTAACGAAAAAACAGTTGTAAAATACGGTAAATTATTTGGAGTCATTTTAGCTTTTGCTGCCATGTTTATAGCTCCTTTAATAGCTAATGCTGGAAGTCTATTTAAATATTTACAAGAAGTAAATGGTATTTATAGCATCCCTATTTTAACTATCATAGTTGTTGGTTTCTTAACCAAAAGAGTTCCTGCTATAGCAGCCAAAATAGGTTTAATATCAGGTTGTCTATTATACATTCTAAGCCAATTCTTTTTACAGCCTTATTTTGTAGATAATGCCTTAGCAAAAGCCAAAACCTCAGGTATTGTTGACACAGCTGAACTAGCCTTAGTAAAAGCTAATGCATATCCACATTTTTTAGACATCATGGCTATTCTATTTTTATTAAATGTAGGAATCATGTTAATTATAGGAAAACTAAAACCAAGAACAGAAGATTTTGTTCAAAAATACACGGAACAAGTAGACATAAAACCTTGGAAATATGTAAAACAAGTGGGACTTATCATATGTCTAATTGTAATTGGAGTATATATATATTTTGCATAAATGAATCAGTCATTAAAAGAACAAGTACAGCAAGAGTTCTTAAATTACTTTAAGACAGAACCTTTATTAGTTTTTTCTCCAGGAAGAATTAATTTAATTGGAGAACATACCGATTACAATGAAGGTTTTGTATTTCCAGCTGCCATAGACAAAGGTATTTATACTGCAATTCAACAATCTGAAACAAATAAAAGTACTATTGTTGCTTTAGACAAAAATGAGCAATATGAATTTACCACAAGTTCTGTTTCTCCTCTTACAACTAATGGATGGCAAAATTATATTTTGGGTGTTGTAAGCGAAATTCAGCAAAAAGGAAAAATAGTTCCTAATTTTAATCTGGTATTCTCTGGAGATATTCCTTTTGGAGCAGGTTTATCATCTTCTGCCGCACTGGAAAACAGTGTTGTTTTTGGGTTAAATGAAGTATTTCAACTTCAATTAACAAAACAAGAAATGATTTTTATTTCACAACAGGCCGAACATAATTTTGTTGGTGTTAAATGTGGAATTATGGATCAATACGCATCCATGTTTGGTCTAAAAAACAAAGCCTTGCATTTGGATTGTAGAACACTTGATGCAACAATACATACAGCTAATTTTGAAAACCATGAGTTTATCCTAATCAATACAAATGTAAAACATTCATTAGCTGATAGTGCATACAACAAAAGGCGTGCTGTGTGTGAAAACATATCTAAATTATTAAACAAATCTAGTCTAAGAGATATTAAAGAGCATGATTTAATTACTATAAAAGATAAAATCTCTTTAGAAGAATATGAACAAGCTCTGTATGTAATTCAAGAAAACAAACGTACATTACAAGCTATAAAATCATTAGAAACTGATAATGTATCAAAATTCGGAAGCTTACTTTTCGAATCTCATGAAGGACTTTCAAAACAATATAAAGTAAGTTGCCCTGAATTAGATTTTTTAGTTCATAAAGCACAAAAACATCCTTCGGTAATAGGTGCTAGAATGATGGGAGGCGGATTTGGCGGTTGTACAATCAACCTAATTAAAACCTCAGAAAAAGAAGCTTTCTTAACACAAATACAACAAGAATATGCACAAAAATTCAAACACAACTGTACTATTTACAAAGTAAATTTATCCAACGGAACACAAATAATATAACATATAAAATGAAGAAACTAATTTTAATCGCCTTTGTACTTATAGGTATTTCTTGTCAAAAAGAAACCAAAAAAACATCGGAAGCTACAGATAAAAAAGAAATTTTGATTATCATGAAATCTCAAGAGAAAGCATGGTCAAATCATGATTTAGAGGGATTCATGCAAGGATATTGGAAAAATGATTCTTTAAAATTTTATGGCAGTAGTGGCTTAACATATGGCTGGAATAAAACATTAGCTAATTACAAAAAAGGATACCCTACAAAAGATCACAGTGGTACTTTAAAATTTAAGGTTAACGATATTAGCAAAATAAATAACAACGCTTATTTTGTTATGGGAGAATATCATTTAACACGTCCAGTTGGTAATGCCAATGGAGTATTTATGATTATCTTCAAAAAAATAAATGGTGAATGGAAAATTATTGCAGATACTTCTTGTTAAAATATGAATTCACATTTAGATAATTACTCGCATAAACGTTATAACATTTTAACTGGTGAGTGGGTATTAGTTTCACCACATAGAGCAAAACGTCCATGGCAAGGCCAAGAGGAAGATACAACTCAAAATAAAAGACCAACGTACGATCCTAGTTGTTATTTATGCCCAGGTAATACCCGCGCTAACGGAGAACAAAACCCAAACTATAAAGACACCTATGTTTTTACTAATGACTTCGCTGCTTTACAAAATGAAACACCTAATTTTTCTATAGATGAAGGATTACTAAAAGCTGAATCTGAAAAAGGAATTTGTAAAGTAATTTGTTTTAGCTCGGACCACTCAAAAACATTAGCCGACATGGATAAAAATGCCATTGAAAAAGTGGTTTCACTATGGCAAAAAGAATATTCGGAGTTAAGTAAATTAGACTTCATTAACTATGTTCAAATTTTTGAAAATAAAGGAGCTGTTATGGGCTGTAGCAACCCCCATCCTCACGGTCAAATATGGGCACAATCTAGCATTCCAAATGAGGTTAATAAAAAAGACAATCAGCAGAAACAGTATTTCAACATTAACAAAAGTTCGTTACTAGAAAACTATTTAAAACAAGAACTAGAAAAAAATGAACGTATTTTATTTGAAAACGAAAATTTCGTAGTTATAATTCCTTTTTGGGCAATTTGGCCATACGAAACAATGATAATTCCTAAAAAGCAACAAGCAAATATTAGTCTGTTAACGTCAAAAGAACGAATAGACTTTGCTGAAGCTATTTCTAAGATTACAAGTGCATACGACAAGCTTTTTAATTGCTCTTTTCCTTACTCAAGTGGTATACATCAAGCCCCTTGTAACAATCAAAATAACGAGTATTGGCATTGGCACATGAGCTTTTACCCCCCTCTACTTCGTAGTGCTAGTGTAAAAAAATTTATGGTTGGATATGAAATGTTTGGAATGCCACAAAGAGACATAACTGCAGAAAGTGCTGCTGATAGTTTAAAAAAATTAATCTTTTAACCTCTTTAAAAACAAGACCTAAATAGATTATTAAAAAAAACAACAATTAAATTTGGTTTTCTAAAATTAATTTTCAAGATTTGTCCCGTACAACAAAAACAAAACAAACAATGTTACAAAACATTTGGCAAGGTTTCTATTTTTACTTTTATTTTTTCAATAAGAGTTGAGGCTTTGTACCATATTGTTAACACAAAATAATATCCAATAAAGTCTCGAATTTCGAGGCTTTTTTTTATGTCTAAAATGAAGAAAAAAATAGCCATACAAGGAGCAGAAGGTTCAAATCATCATAAGGTAGCTCGTGATTTTTACGGAGATAACGTAAACTTACAAGAGTGCTTATCATTTGATACATTAGTAAATAGCTTGTTAGATAAAACTTCTGACAAAGGAATTATGGCTATTGAAAATACTATTGCAGGTTCAATAATTCCAAACTATGCCTTAATTGATGCTAATAATCTTCATATTTCTGGAGAAGAATATTTAAATATTCATCATCATCTAATGGCGCTACCAGGGCAGCAAATTGAAGACATTAAAGAAGTATGTTCACACCCAATGGCTCTATTACAATGTAAGGAGTTTTTCAAAAAACACCCACATATAAAATTAGTTGAAGACGTTGATACTGCTGAGGTTGCTAAAAGGATTTCAAAAAATAAATTAGAAGGGGTAGCTGCAATCGCACCCAAATTAGCTGCTGATATTTTTGGCTTAGAAGTTATAGAAGATGAAATTCAAACGATGAAGGCAAATTCAACTCGTTTTGTCATTATCCAAACAGAAAAACCAAACAATGGAATAGATCAAATCAATAAAGCTTCTTTAAAATTTCAATTAGATCATAAAAGAGGAAGTTTAGCAGCTATTTTAAATGTATTAAGTGATTGTAAAATGAACCTAACTAAAATACAATCTTTACCAGTAATAGAAACACCTTGGAAGTATTCATTTTTTGTTGATGTTACTTTTGACGACTATAAAGACTACGAAAAAGCAGTTGCTATTATAAAAATTATGGCTTCTGAATTCAAAGTTTTAGGAGCATATAAAAATGGAAGAAAATGATTAAAGCAGCAAATAGACTAAATACTGTACAGGAATACTACTTCTCTAAAAAATTGAGAGAAGTAAGAGAATTGGCTGCGTCAGGTAAACCAATAATTAATATGGGAATTGGTAGCCCAGATTTGCAACCACCATCAAAAGTTATAAATGCAATTCAACAAAGTTTTAATGACGCTTCAGCACATAAATACCAGATTTACCAAGGCTTACCAGAATTAAGAACTGCTATCTCAGACTTCTACAAGCAAAAATTTAGAGTAAACTTAAACGCTGCTAATGAAATTTTACCTTTAATGGGAAGCAAAGAAGGAATTATGCATATTTCTATGGCTTTTTTAAATGAAGGAGATCAAGTATTAATTCCCAATCCAGGATACCCAACTTACACATCAGTAACAAAGTTAGTTGGAGCCGAACCTATTTTTTACCAATTAGAAGAAAATAATAATTGGCAACCAAATATTGATGCACTAGAAAAAATAGATTTAACTAATGTAAAAATAATGTGGATAAATTATCCACATATGCCAACTGGGACAAATGCTTTAAAAGAAACGTTTGAAAAGTTAGTTGCTTTTGGAAAAAAGCATAAAATCTTAATTGTGAATGATAATCCTTATAGTTTTATTTTAAACAATAATCCATTGAGTATTTTACAAGTTAATGGAGCAAAAGACATAGCTTTAGAATTAAACTCGTTAAGTAAAACGTTCAATATGGCAGGTTGGAGAGTTGGAATGGTTTTAGGTAATGCTAACTATATAGAACAAATTTTAAAGGTAAAAAGCAATATGGATTCTGGTATGTTTTACGGAATTCAAAAAGGAGCAATTGAAGCACTTCAACTATCAGATGATTGGTTTAAAAGCCAGAATAAAGAATACGAAGAAAGAAGAGAGTTGATTTTTAAAATAGCAGATAAATTAAACTGTACTTATAATAAAAACTCAACAGGATTATTTGTTTGGGCAAAGATTCCTGAAGGAAAAACATCTGAAGAAGTAACAGATATGATTTTATATGATAAAGATATTTTTATCACACCAGGAACAGTTTTTGGAAGTCAAGGAGAAGGATACATTCGCTTTTCATTATGTGTTTCAAAAGAAGTAATTAACAACGCACTGAATCGATTTTAAAAATGAATGTATTTGTAATAGGTATTGGATTAATTGGAGGAAGTATGGTATTGGATATAAAAAAACATTATCCAGAAGCAACTATATATGGAATTGACACCAACGAACAACATTTAGAAAAAGCAATTGAATTAGGTGTAGTAGACAAAAAAGCTACATTTAATGATATTGAAAATGCAGATATTGTAATTGTTTCTATTCCTGTAGATGTTCAATTACATATAATTCCGAAAGTATTAGATGCTGTTAACGACAATACATTAGTACTAGATGTGGGGTCTACAAAAGAAGATATTTGTCTTGCTTTAAAAGAACATCCAAAAAGAAGAAATTATTTAGCTACACACCCAATAGCTGGAACAGAATTTTCTGGACCTACTGCTGCACATAATGGTTTATTTGAAAAGAAAACTAATATTATTTGTGAAGTAGAAAAAACAGCTTTTAAGCTACAAGAAAAAGCATTGGAAATTTTTTCAAAATTAGGAATGCGCATACGTTATATGGACCCTAAATCACATGATAAACATATCGCTTATATGTCGCATTTATCGCACATAAGTTCTTTCATGTTAGGAAAAACTGTGATTGAAAAAGAAAAAAACGAACGTGACATTTTTGATATGGCTGGAAGCGGGTTTGCATCCACAGTTCGTTTAGCCAAAAGTTCACCTGCAATGTGGGCACCAATTTTTGAACAAAATAAAACTAATGTTATTGAAACATTAGACGAATATATAAACAACCTTCAGCAATTTAAAGAGCTGATGAAACAAAACGATTTTACTGAAATTTATAACGAAATGGAAAGTACAAATCACATAAAGCAAATTTTAAACGGCATAAAATAAGAAGCCAAAACAATAGAAAAATGGAAAATACAAAAGAATTAAAAACATGGTTGGATGATATGAAGCTTACGCATCCACTAGTAATAGCAGGGCCTTGTAGTGCAGAAACCGAGGAGCAGGTTTTGAAAATAGCACACGAATTAAAAGATTCTGATGTAAACTATTTCCGTGCCGGAATTTGGAAACCAAGAACTCGCCCAGGAAATTTTGAAGGAGTTGGTGCATTAGGCTTAAAATGGTTACAAAAAGTAAAAGCAGAAACGGGAATGAAAACCTGTACAGAAGTTGCAAATGCTGCACACGTAAAGCTAGCTTTAGAACATGATATTGATTTATTATGGATTGGAGCTCGTTCTACCGTATCACCTTTTATTATGCAAGAAATTGCAGATGCTTTACAAGGAACTGACAAAATAGTGTTGGTAAAAAACCCAGTAAATCCAGATTTAGCTTTATGGTTAGGAGGTATTGAAAGGTTATATACAGCAGGTATTAAAAATCTTGGAGCAATTCATAGAGGTTTTTCAACTTATGAAAAATCGAAATATAGAAATATTCCAGAATGGCAATTAGCTATTGAATTCCAAAACAGATTCCCTGACTTACCTTTAATATGTGATCCTTCTCATATTACAGGGAAAAGAGATATGGTTTTTGATGTATCACAAACAGCTTTAGATCTTAATTTTGATGGATTAATGATTGAAACTCACATCGATCCAGATAACGCATGGAGTGATGCTGCTCAACAAGTAACCCCAGCAACATTAATTCAAATGATGGAAGATTTAAAAATTAGAAAAGAAACAGAAACTGATTCAAGTTATAGAGAGTCTTTAGAAAGTTTACGTGCTCAAATTAATGTTGTTGATGATCAATTAATAGAATTGATGGGTAAAAGAATGAAAGTAGCAGACAAAATTGGTCTTTTGAAAAAAGAGAAAAATGTTGCTGTACTTCAATCGAGACGTTGGAATGAAATTTTAGGTAAAATGATACTAGAAGGTGAAGAACGAGGTCTAAGTGAAGAATTTGTTTTAAGAATGTTTAAGGCAATTCACCAAGAATCTATTAATCATCAAGAAAAGATTATCAAAGGATAATAATAAAAAAGGTTCTCGTAAAAACGAGAATCTTTTTTTTATGATTAATTCATATTTATTAGTTACTTTGCTGTATGACAGGAACGGTATATAAATCTACAGGAAGTTGGTATTGGGTGAAGTCTAATCAGATTTTATATAAATGCCGTATTAAAGGAAAATTCCGTATTAAAGGAATAAAAAGCACTAACCCTATTGCAGTTGGTGATAAGGTTGATTTTGACTTAGAAACAAAAAACAACGAAGAAACAGGAGTTATTAGTAATATACATGAGAGAGATAATTATATTGTAAGAAAATCAGTAAACTTATCTAAACAAACACATGTTATAGCAGCTAATATTGACCAAGTATTTTTACTTATTACAATAAACAACCCTCCTACTTTTACTACTTTTATTGACCGTTTTTTAGTAACTACTGAAGCTTATTCTATAAAAACAATTTTAGTTTTTAATAAAATTGATTCTTATGAAATAGAGCAACGTGCTGAAGTTTTATACTTAAAAGATATTTATGAAAAAATAGGGTATCAATGTATCGAAGTATCGGCTACTAAAGACATAAATGTAGATACTATTAAGAATCAAATGACTGGAAAAGTATCTATGTTTGCTGGACATTCTGGGGTTGGTAAAACAACTTTGGTAAATGCTATTGAGCCAGGTTTAGATTTAAAAACCAAAGAAATATCAGAACAGTATAAACAAGGAAAGCATACAACTACTTTTGCTGAAATGTTTGATTTAAGTTTTGATGCCAGAATTATAGATACTCCAGGAATCAAAGGTTTCGGTGTTGTAGATATGGAAAAAGATGAATTGGGTGATTATTTTCCCGAGTTTTTTGCATTAAAACAAGACTGTAAATTCAATAATTGTATACATATAAACGAACCTAAATGTGCGGTAAAAGATGCTTTAGAAGAAGATAAGATTTCTTGGTCTCGCTACAAAAGCTATATGCAAATTTTAGAAGGAGAAGAAGAGCATTACCGAACTGATATTTGGGAATAACCCCAAGCTACATACCCCAGTAATTTAAAAACATGAAAGCTGTAATTCAAAGAGTTTCAAAAGCTAGCGTTACAATTAACGAAGAAAAAGTTGCTAATATTCAAAAGGGATTATTAATTCTTGTTGGAATAGTTGAAAATGATACTAAAGAGGACATCGAATGGTTGTCTAAAAAAATTGCAAACCTTCGCATTTTCAATGACGAAAACGAAGTAATGAATAAATCATTAATAAATATAGCTGGTGAAGCCATAGTTGTAAGTCAGTTTACACTACAAGCATCTACAAAAAAAGGAAACCGACCAAGTTATATCAAAGCTGCAAAACCTGATATTGCTATTCCTATTTATGAACAGTTTATTCAACAAATTGAAAATGATTTAAATAAAAAAGTACAAACTGGTCAATTTGGTGCCGACATGAAGGTAGAATTATTAAACGATGGACCGGTAACTATTATTATTGACTCTAAAAATAAAGAATAAATTCCATGGAAAGTATTATTTTTTATTTACATTTGTTCTAAATAATTATTACAATCAAATATTAAAATCCTAAAAATGAAAAAAACAATTTTAGCAATTGCATTTGTTGCAATCGGAGCTGTTTCTTGTAAAACAGAGAAAAATAAAGTAACTGCTAACGAAGAGGTTAAAGAAGTAAAAAAAGTAGAAAACGTAATAAATTCTTACAAAGCTAACGTTGCTGAATCAACAGTAACTTGGAAAGGAAGTAAGCCAACTGGATCTCATAACGGAGTTGTTAGCTTAGAAAAAGGATTATTAGATATTGAAAACGGAGTTCTTAAATCAGGAGAATTTGTTATCAACATGAATTCTATTGTTTGCCAAGATTTAGAAGCAGGTAAAGGTAAAGAAGATTTAGAGGGTCACTTAAAAGCTGGAGACTTTTTTGATGTTGAAAAATTCCCAACGGCTAAGTTTGCTGTAACTAGTTCTGAAATGAAAGAAGGAAAGTTACATGTAACTGGAAACTTAACTTTAAAAGACGTTACTAAAAGCATAACTATTCCTGCTACAGTAACTGAAGCAGACGGAATGGCTACTTTTAAAAGTGATGTTTTTAGTATTGATAGAACTGACTTTGGTGTTACTTACAAGTCTAAGAAAATCGATGCTGCTTTAAAAGATAAATTCATTAACGACTTAATGGAAATTTCTTTTGATATTAAAGCTAAAAAATAGTTTTAAAAGCATAATAAAATAAAAAAGGGTTGACAGTGTCAACCCTTTTTTTATTTACACATTAATAAACTTTTCTACTTCAAATAAATCTTTAAAGTGTTTTAGTATTTTTTGAGTTACCTCTTCTTCTGAAACTTTTCTTCCTAATTCAACTTCCATTGAGGTAACAGCCTTTCCTCTGATTCCACAAGGAATAATATTATCAAAATACCCTAAATTGGCATTCACATTTAACGCAAAACCGTGCATTGTAACCCATCGACTTGCACGTATACCCATAGCACAAATTTTTCTAGCAAAAGGAGTTCCTACATCTAACCATACTCCAGTTTCTCCCTCACTGCGAGTTCCTTTTATACCATATTCAGCAATTGTTAGGATGATTGTCTCCTCTAACAATCGTAAATATTTATGTATATCAGTAAAAAAATTTTCTAAATCTAAAATAGGATATCCCACAATTTGGCCAGGTCCATGATAGGTAATATCTCCTCCTCTATTAATTTTATAAAAAGTAGCTTTTTTTTCTTTTAATTGACTTTCTGATAATAATAAGTTACTAATATCACCCGATTTACCTAATGTATAAACATGAGGATGCTCCACAAATAAAAAGTAGTTTGGTGTCTCTTTTTTCTCTATATTTTCCCTGTTTTTCCTCTTTAAAGAAACTATTTCATCTAGCAAATGAGTCTGATAATCCCATGTCTCTTTGTAATCTTTTTCCCCCAACTGATTGAGGATTATTTTTTTATTCATAAATTTGAGGTATATAACATGCTTCAAAGGTAGGGAAAAATAGCTTTAAGTTGTTATTATCTATATTAATCGACTAGACAAATTATGATTAAAAAAAACACCCTTTCACTATTATTAATTATCACTCTTTCCATAAATAGTTTATATTCTCAAAACTATTGGAGCAGGGTAGAATCGAAGACGACTTCTGTTAAAAAAGAAAAGATTCTTGACAGAAAAAGTACCCCCGAAAAATACTCTTTAAGAACATTAGATTTAGATGGTTTTACAAACTACATTTCTGGTGCAAAATCTAAAGGCAGCAAAAAAATAATTCAATTACCTAATTCAAAAGGTGAATTGCAAAAGTTTTCTATTCATGAGACTTCTTTATTAGAACCTAAATTGGCTGCTAAATTCCCAATGATTAAATCGTATTCTGCACAGGGTTTGGATAATCCTACTGCAGTAGCTAAAATTAGCTTAGGTAATGATGGTTTACACGCTATTGTTTTTTATGGAAATGAAAGTACTTTATATATAGATCCTTATACGAAGGATAAAAAGCAGTACATTATATATAAAAGAGAAGACTTGCATGCTAGTAAAGATGAATTTTCATGCCAAATACAAGAAACTACTAAAAAAGTAGTCACCCCATCTTATCAAAATAAAAATGCTAATGATGGTAAATTAAGAACCTACAGAATTGCTATAGCCTGTACTGGTGAATATGCTCAATTTCATTTAAACAATCAAAATGTCCCAGCTTCTGCAACTGAAACAGTTAAAAAAGCAGCAGTTTTATCTGCAATGAATACAACCATGGCACGTGTAAACCTCGTTTACGAAAGAGACTTAGGTGTTCGAATGGTTATTGTAGGCGATAATGATAAATTAATTTTCTTAGATGCTGCTACTGATGGTTTAACCAATGACAGTGCCAGTAGCTTAATAAATGAGAGTCAACAAAAATGCGACGCTATAATTGGTAATGCTAACTACGACATAGGTCATACTTTTAGTACAGGTGGTGGTGGTTTAGCTGGACTTGGAGTAGTATGTATTTCTCAACAAAAAGGAAAAGGTATTACAGGTAGTAGCCAACCTATTTCTGATCCATATGACATTGATTATGTTGCACACGAAATAGGACATCAATTCGGTGCTAATCACACTTTTAATGGAACTGCAGGTAATTGTGGTGGAAATATAGGCCCAACCTCAGTAGAGCCTGGAAGTGGCTCAACAATTATGGCTTATGCGGGTATTTGTTCACCTGAAAATGTTCAGAATAACAGTGATGATTATTTTCACGCAATTAGTATTAAAGAAATGTGGAATCATATTCAATCAGTTGCTAGTTGTGGTACAAAAACTGATACTGGTAATACAGCTCCTACTGCAAATGCTGGTAGTGATTATACTATTCCAAAATCTACTCCTTTTGTATTAAGAGGTACAGCTACTGATGCCCAAGGAACCTCTAGTTTAACTTATAATTGGGAACAAATAGATACAGAATCTGCACCGGTTCCTTTAGTTTCTACAACTAAACAAGGTCCCGCTTTTAGATCTTTACCGTCTAATACTTCTCCTAATAGATATATGCCTAAATTATCAACCGTGATAGCTGGTAATACATCAACTAAATGGGAAGTACTTCCGTCTGTTGCTAGAACAATGAATTTTTCTTTTACCGTAAGAGACAATCATGTTGGTGGAGGAAATTCGGCTAGAGATGACATGAAAATAACTGTTACAAACGCTGATGCATTTACAGTTACAGCGCCAAACTCATCAGTAACTTGGAATACTGGTGATAACCATACTATAACTTGGAATAAAGGGACTACAGATGAAGCTCCTATTAATTGTACTAAAGTTAATATTAGACTTTCTACAGATGGAGGCTTAACTTTCCCTATCTTAATAAAAGAGAATATTGATAATGATGGTACGGAAGATATAGTGATCCCTAATCACCCTACAAGTAAGGCCCGTATAATGGTGGAAGCAGCTGACAATATTTTTTACAATGTAAACTCCACTAATTTCACTATCAATTCTACAGTTCCTACTTTCTTATTTACAAATAAAACAAGTAAGCAAACTATTTGTAACAATAATACTAATTCTGTTGATTATACTTTAAATTTAGATTTTGTTAATGGTTTTTCTGAAACTGTAACATTATCTGCTACTGGTTTACCAAATGGAGCTACAGCTACCTTTTCTCCTGCCACAATTAATGCAGATGGTGATGTAACAATGACTATTAATAACTTAAATGGGAGCAACCAACAGGACTATACTATAGTTGCCAAAGGGACTTCTAATAGCGTTACCCAAACCACTGATGCTTTACTAAAAGTTATAGGCACTAATTTTGCTAATATTAATCCAACCTCGCCTACTAATTCTGCTACAAATGTAAGTTTATTACCTAAATTTGAATGGGGCGCAGATCAAAATGCTACATCGTACAATATTATAGTTGCAACCGATGCAAGTTTTGCTAATATAATTATAAATGCTATAGCTACTACAAATTCATATAAGCACTCATCTGCACTTAACCCATCTACAAAATATTATTGGTATGTAAAACCTAAAAATGATTGTGGTGAAGGTCCAAATTCAAGTATTTCAGAATTTACTACTGAAGCACCATCTTATTGTTCTTCAACATTTACTGATGAACCTGGTGGAGGTGATCATATCACTAATGTTACATTCAACACTATTAATAATAATTCTGGAAATGACACAGTTGATGGATATGAAGATTTCACTTCGAAATCAACGACTGTAAAAAGGTCTTTAACTCATAAAATAAGTGTAACTTTCAATACTGATGGTTTTCAAGATCATTGTTATGTATTTATTGATTGGAATCAAGATTTTCAATTTAATAAAACTACAGAACGATATGATTTAGGTACAAAAACTGAAGATGTAGCTACCGCAACCCTTGACATTACTGTACCTGATGGGGCTGCACTAGGAAGTACTAGAATGAGAGTTGTTGTAGAATACGCTGATCCTTCAAAAGGGTTTGGTGATGGACCATGTGATTCAGATCATAAATCTGAATGGGGTGAAACTGAAGACTATACTATTATTATTGAAGAAAAACCTCTACCAAGTTTTGCTTTAACTAACACTACAGGAGATGTATCTATTTGTAATAAAGCTGACAATGAACAAAGTTTTGTTATTGACTTTAAAACTCTATATGGCTTTAATGAAAATGTAGCATTCTCAGTTACTGGAATTCCAGCTAATACAACTAGTTCTTTTACTCCTGCATCATTAAACGCTAATGGAAATGTTAATTTAACATTATCTAACTTAAACAATGCTACTGTAGGTGATTATAATATGACAGTAACAGGTACCTCTACCTCCGTTACTAAATCTATTAATATTTTATTAAATGTTAATGACAACCTATGTAAATCATCAGGAAATACTAAATCTCAAATTAGTATTACTAATGTTAAATTTGGAGAAATTGATAATGCTTCAACAAAAACTACGGGTTACTCTGACTTTAAATCTACCTCAACAGGAGTTGTTAGAGGGGAAAATTATGATTTGACTGTTGCCATTAACAAAGATGGTAATGATGATGTGAAAACTTATGGATGGATTGATTGGAATCAAAACTGTTCTTTTGATACTGGAGAGGCCTTTGATTTAAGCTCGAATTCAAGTTCAATTGTAGTTCCTGAAGATGCTCTTTTAGGAGCAACAACACTAAGAGTTTCTACAAAGCTAGCAACAGCTCCTAATTCATGTGAGTTGAATTTTAATGGTGAAGTAGAAGATTATACCATTAACGTTGAAGAAAGTTTCGCTACTTCAAAGAGCTTATTTAGCGACTTAAAATTATACCCTGTTCCTGCCGAAGGAAAATTAACAGTAAGCTTCAAAGTGAAATCTAAAGATTTAACCGTTGTTAGGTTATTCGACTTAAGAGGTCAATTATTAGAAACTCAGAGTTTTTCTACAATTTCTAGTTCTTTTAATAAAGAGGTTGAATTTAAAACTATGAGTACAGGAATTTACTTACTTCAAATAGAAAACGACGGAAAAACTAAGACTAAAAAAGTTGTATTCAAATAAAAAGCCCATATAATACAAACAAAAAAGCGAGCTATTTAGCTCGCTTTTTTTATTCAACTAGACCAAATATTATAAGTTATATTTTATACTTAAAACTCCAATTCTTGGCTGAATTACATAAGTAGAATTAGTTACTAAAATATCGTTACTACTATTTTGGTTTAATCCTTTTGAGTTTAATAAGTTAGTTACCCCTATTTTATACTCCCATTTACTTTCTTTTTTCTGGTATGTTAAATCTGCTCTTAAAAAACCATAACTATCAATGCTAGTTCCGTTATTTACAACATTATTATAAGTATATCTTGAGGTAAATATAAATTCTTTTAGAAAATAAGCATCAAAATTAAAATAAGGACTATGTGTTGTAAAAGTGTTTTTTATCCCTTGAATATCAGATCTATTGATAGATACATTATAACCAATATCAAAATTAGGAGCTTCTCTAAAGTTTGTACTAAACTTTGTTCTATAAGACTGTGTAAAAGTTTTGGCTAATCTATTTTCTACTACGTTTGTTTGACGATTTGTTATTAAGCTATTTGATTTAGCATATGTAACATCACCTCCTAAACTCAATTTAAATTTTCTATAACTTTTTTGAAAATTAGCTCTTGCTGAAACAGTCTCATCGGGTAAAGCAGAGTTTATCGAAGTCCTTATTTGGTTGACTCCTAAAAATGCTGTATTTCCTTTAATTATATCTTTACGTTTGCTATAGTTTATAGAACCAAAAACATTTGTATAATTAAACATGTTAAAGCTAAAATAGTTTAAATTTATATTATGATACAAAGCATTTTCTAATTCTCTATTTCCTTTATACAAACTATTATAATTATTAAAAACATATCCTTCTGCTAACTGATTTACATCTGTAAAACTAGTTTCCATACTATATCTTAACCTTAATGTTTCCGATTTCTTTAAACTAATTTTTACTGAAGCATCTGGTAAAAGTTTAGTAAATGTATTTTTTGTTTGTGAACCTAACTGTGTATTTTTCGATACATAATTATGTATATTAAATCCTTGTGTAAAAGTAAATATCCCTGTAATAAACTTATAATGAAGACCTACATATAAATCGTTAAAAGTAAAATCAACATCATTAATTGAAGCTGGATTTGTTACTTGTGTTTTATTACCTCCTAAAATCTCAAAAATATCAGAATTGAATTGTTGAGTACTTAATGTAGTTCCAAGAGTTACATTTAAATTACTTTTAGAATTTAGCACATAGTAATAATCTAAATTTGCATCAAACTTGTTCGTTTTTACCCTCTTATTCTGACTTATATTAAATGGATTTGCTGTTATATTTAACCCTATTAAGTTAGCAAATGAAAGTTGTTCTAATTCTGCATTGTAAAACGGATCTTCATCTTGCCATAAATGCTGAGCTTCAAAAGCAAAAATATTTTTATCATTTAAAGTATAATAATAGTTTAAGTTCTGATTGATTGAAAAAGGACTTTGCTCTGAAAACTGATTAATTGGAACAACCTCGTCACTAGCATTCAAATATGTTCTTGATGATAGGGTTGATTGACTTTGACTTTGACTTGATACTTTGGTAAAAATGTCATAGTCTAATTGATTATTTGTATTAGGTTTATAACTAGAACTTAATTTAAATAATCCTAAATCACTTTTTTGATTTGTTAAATTCTGAGTATTTTCAGTATCAATAATTGGAGATGTTCCAACTGGTAAATTATTAACATCTACACCTCTATTTATGTATTCTCTTGAAGTAGTTTCTTGCATTTCAGTATCATTTCCTGAATAAATAGCAAACCCACTAATATCCCATGTTTTTTTAGGTGAGTAACTAAAATTTAATGCTCCAAATCTTGATTCAATTTCTTTAGCTCTATTATTTCTTAAAGTTAAGAACGATATATCATTTGAACCAACATCAAAATTAGTTCCATTACCAGAGCCACCTAATGCTCTAAAGCCTCCTGTAAACTTAAAATAATCTCTCATGGTAAAAGGTACTTCTCCTATATTATTTACATCAGTAATAATATTGATACTATACTTAGGGCTATAGTAAAAAAGCTTAGGATGTGCTATATATCTACTATCATTCATTCCCACTCCTAAACCAGCTGTCACTTCTCCAAACCAAAAATTCTTTTTTCCTTCTTTTAGTTTTATATTAATTACAACGTTATCCTCATTATCTGTAACCCTACTCATTTGACCTACTTCACTATGGTTTTTTAAGACTTCAACCTTATCAACTGCATTTGCTGGAATATTTTTTGTGGCTATTTTAGAATCTCCATCAAAAAAATCTTTTCCTTCTACCATCACCTTTTTTACTGTTTTTCCTTCTACCTCTATTTCTCCATCATCATTTACTTCTACACCTGGTAATTTTTCAAGAACATCTCCTAGCTTTTTTTCTGTTCCATTTTTAAAACTATCAGCATCATATACTATAGTATCACCTTTAACCGTTACTGGCATTTTATAAGTAATATTTACTTCATCTAACGTATCATCATCTTTCAAATCAATATCTTTAATTACATTTTTCTCTTTTGTTTCTACTAAAACATCTGAGGTTTTCATTCCTATATAACTAACCTTAATGCTATAGGAAGAATTCTTCTTTAAATTCAGTTTATAATTTCCATTTGCATCAGTAAACCCATAGGAATCTAACTTCTTAGTTACTTTATTAATAGCAATTACATTGGCCATTTCTAGTGGACTTCCTATACTATCTTTCACTACTCCTTTCAGAGTAATTTGGGCATACAATCCCCATGTAGCCATGAAAATGGCTATAAATAATATTTTCTTCATTATATAAATTTGTTAATTGTATTTAGTTAAAAGCCTCGACCTCTTCCACCTCCTCGACTGCCACGTCTATTTCTAAACATTTCTCTCATTTCTTCCATTTTCTTTTTCATAATCTCGGCATATTCTTTCTTAGATACTTTTTTTCCTTTCTTCGGCTCTTTAATTTCTACTTTTTCTGATGAATTCATCACTATTTCTGTACAAAGAATAGTTGTTCTACCTTCATTTATTTCTAAAATTAAACCAGGTAAACCTCCATAATTTTCAGGACCATTACTTACTGGTATTTGAGGCGTATACCAAGCCGTAACTTTAATTTCTTTAGGCATTTCAATTTCATCAGAGATTTTTTTAGTTTTTAACGTATCATTCTTTTTCTTTTTAGGTCTTCTTCGCATGTTACGCCAATCTAAACCATCTGCTTTTTTTACTACCGTAGCCTTAAAGCAAGTATAATTTCCTATTTGTTTAGTTTCATTACCTAATTCCCACTCTAATTTCTCCGAAGAACTATTTATTAAAAACTTTTTACCAAAAGATTCTTTAGATTCTAAAACCTTATGTTCTTTTAAGTTCTTATATGTTTCACCTCCGCTCATCATTCCTCCAAAACGAAAACCTCTTCCTGTACCTGGAGTTGCTAATTTTTCTTCTTCTTTATAAACAGACTCATTTTTAGTAAAATTTAGTACATATGTTTTTTCCAACATACTTTTCATTCTTTCTAAAATCTGTTTTTTTCGCTCTTCAGACATTTGTCTACCTCCAAAATTAGGATCTACGGTAGTTTTAGATTTATACACTGCTTTCCCTTGAAAATTTGCTTGAGAAAATCCTGAAATTGAAATGCATAAAAATAGATATGATAAAAAACACTTCATGGTTTTGACTTTTAATTTGATTAATAAAACTTTAGTTAACTAAAGTTAGACTTACAAAAAGATAAAAGGTTTAAGTGTTTTTTTATTTTAACAATTAAAATTACCCTTGAATTTCAATACTAAAAGAATTACCATCTTTGCTTTTTCTTTTACTTTTAAAACGCTCCATCATATCTTTGGAGTGCTCATCTATAATTTTATCAAACTTTTCTTGTGTTACTTTTTTTCCTTTAGTTGGCTCTTTTATATCTATTTTTTCAGATGAATTCATTACAATTTCGGTACAAACAATTGTTAATTTACCGTCTTGAATTTCTAATATTAAACCAGGCAAGCCCCAAAACTGTTCTGGCCCATTACTTAAAGGAATTTGAGGTGTATACCAAGCTACAGTTGTAACAGTAACTTTATCTTTTTTCTCTTCACGTTTACCATCTGTCATTGTAAAAGAAGTTCTTGTTTCTTCTCGTTTTCTTACTGCTTTGTAACAAGTATAGTTTCCTATATTTTTAGTTTCACTTGTCATTTCCCAATCATAATCTTCTAACTTATCTTTTATAAGAAATCGTTTTCCGCTTATTTCAGTTTTATTCACATACCTCTTATCTGCAATATTTTTATACAAAATATCACTACCTCCGCCTCCACCAATAGATATAACACTAATAGAGTTACCTCCTATTGCCTGAGGAGCCGATAATTCTTTATTCTGTGTATATACAGATTCTGATTTATTAAAATTTAAAGTATATGTTTTTTGAAACTGTTTTTTTAACTGTTCTTGTAATTGCTTTTGCAACTTAGAGTTACCTCCATGTGCTTCCTCTAACTTTAAGTCAACTTTTCTAAATGTTTTATAAGTAGCTTTTCCTTGAAAATTTTGCCCCAAAACTGAGACTGAAATTAATAGTAATATTAAGACAATTGTTTTCTTCATTTTTAATTATTTTAAATTTTTACTTTACAAATATGAATACTTAAATACTCCTTTTGAGTTAACGAATGTTAACGAGTGTTAAGCGGTTGTTTTTATTTACTTTAACCACTTATCTTTGAAACATGAAGAACCCAAAAAAACATTGGATTTTATATTTAATTATAGTTACAATACTGACTACTATAACAGTACAGTTTTATTGGAACTATAAAAATTATGAACAAAATAGACAACGTGTTTTAAACGAAATTCAAATTAGTTTAGACAATTCTATTGAAGCATATTATGTTGATTTCACCAAGGAAAGTCATTTTGCAATTGTAGAACCAGAACATTTAACACCCACTAATAAAAAGGAAAAAAATGCTGCTTGGAAAAGCATCTTTAGAAGATCAGGAATTAAAAAAATTGTAAAAAAATTTCCCGAGAAAAAAAAATCTTCCTTTGAAATTACTGCAGTTGAAATAAATGGAGGAAAAGAAGACCTTACTAAAATGGATTCAGCTTTTATAAAATCTTTTACAGGAAAAGATAACATAGTTACATCAAAGAAAAATGACTCTTTAAGTTTTGATATTTCTATTCAATCTAAAAAAGATAAGGAAACAATGAAGTCCTATAATAATAGAGAAAAAGTTCAATTGTTTCTAGGGAAAAAATCTGTAGATAGTCTAAAACTAATAAAAGGGATACAAAGTATTTTTATAGCTATACAAAACGATACTATCGACTACAGGAAGCTAGACTCTATAATAGCTAAAGAATTAAATAATAAAAAAATTCAAACAGATTTTTATTTTAAACATTTTAAAAACGATTCTCTTTTTTACACCAATAAAACTGATAATATTAAATATCCATTAAAAGTTAATGCAAAATCTACTTTTTTAAAATCTCATGAAGACATTAATTTATATTATAGCAATCCTACATATGAAGCATTAAAAAGAAGTTTCACAGGTATATTATTATCTTTTCTTTTATCATTAGCTGTTATTTCTAGTTTAATTTATTTGCTAAAAATCATCAATCAACAAAAGGAACTCGCAGAAATTAAAAATGATTTAATTAGTAATATTACTCACGAATTTAAAACTCCAATCACAACAGTTTCAACAGCTATTGAAGCCATAAACAATTTTAATATTATTGATGATAAAGAAAAAACTAAAAAATACTTATCTATATCATCTATACAGTTAAAAAAGCTACACCAAATGGTTGAAAAACTTTTAGAAACTGCCACTTTAGATAGTGAGAAATTATTATTAAAAAAAGAACCTGTTAATATTATTGATTTAATTGAAAAACTCACAAAAAAACATCAATTAATCGCCCCAGAAAAAAGCATACATTTTTCAAGTAATGTCTCAAGCTTAGAAAAAGAAATAGACCCATTCCACTTTGAAAATGCTGTTTCAAACTTAATAGATAATGCTATTAAATATGGTGGTAATAAAATTGAAATTAACATTAACTTTCTTTTAAATAATTTGGAAGTTTCTGTGGCTGACAATGGTATTGGTATTGATAAAAACCAACAAGACAAAATATTTGAAAAATTTTATAGAGTCCCTAAAGGAAACACCCACGATGTTAAAGGGTTTGGAATTGGTTTATATTATACCAAAAAAATTATTGAAAAGCATAATGGAATTATATCATTAACTACCGACTTTAAACAAACTGTTTTTAAAATTTCTTTACCAAATGACTAAAAAAATAAAATTATTATTAGCCGAAGACGAACCTAGTTTAGGTCAAATCATTAAAGAAAGTTTAGAAACAAGAGATTTTGAAGTTTTCCATGCTGAAGATGGAGAAAAAGCATACACCCTATATCAAAAAGAAAAACCTGAAGTTTTGGTATTAGATGTTATGATGCCTAAAAAGGATGGTTTTACATTAGCTAAACAAATAAGAGAAGAAAACAATTCTATTCCTATTATTTTTTTAACTGCGAAATCACAAACCAAAGATGTATTAGAAGGATTTCAACACGGAGGTAATGATTATTTGAAGAAACCGTTCTCTATGGAAGAGCTCATTGTTAGAGTTCATGCTTTATTGAATAGAATTAACTTAAAAAAAGATATTTCAAAAATTAATATTGGAAATTTTATTTTTAATTACACTAAACAAACGTTGACATTTGAAGATTATTCAGAATTATTAACTCATAAAGAATCAGAGCTACTCTATCACTTAACTCAAAAGAAAAACGAAGTTCTAGATCGTGGTTTTATCTTAAAAAAACTTTGGGGAAATGATGACTTTTTCAATGCAAGAAGTATGGATGTGTTTATTTCTAAGTTGCGTAAAAAATTAAAAAAAGACGAATCTATTCAAATTATAAACATTCGTGGTTATGGTTATAAATTGATGTGTTAAAAACTTTTGAAATCCCTTTTTTTATGTAATTTTACCACCTTGAAATTCGAAAACTATGCATGTAGCAATTGCCGGAAATATTGGCGCAGGTAAAACCACGTTAACCAAACTATTAGCAAAACATTTTAATTGGGAACCTCATTTCGAGTCTGTAGATGAGAATCCATATTTAGATGATTTTTATGGAGAAATGGAGCGTTGGTCTTTTAACCTACAAGTTTATTTTTTAAACAGCCGATTCCGCCAAGTTTTAGAGTTAAGAAAATCTGGAAAGAAAATTATTCAAGATAGGACTATCTATGAAGATGCTCATATTTTTGCACCTAACCTGCATGCTATGGGACTTATGACAAATAGAGATTTTAGCAATTACAGTTCTTTATTTGAATTAATGGAGAATTTAGTTACACCTCCTGATTTATTAATATACTTACGTGCAGATATTTCTACTTTAGTAGGACAAATACACAAAAGAGGGAGAGATTACGAAAACTCTATTAGCATTGATTACTTAAGCAGATTAAATGAACGTTATGAAGCTTGGATTAGTAAATACAACAAAGGAAAATTATTAATTATTGATGTTGATAATTTAGACTTCGTTGCTAATCAAGAAGATTTAGGATACATCATTGATAGAATAGATGCGCAAATAAATGGTTTATTCTAAACCTGCACTCTTTTAAATTCACTTAATAAAATAGCTGTTGCAGTAGCAACATTCAAACTTTCAGTTTGCTGAATTTCCCCAAATCGTGGGATGGTTAATTTGTGCTTTACTATTTCAGAAATTTCTTTTGAAATTCCGTTAGCCTCATTACCCATTACTAATATTGCTTTTTGGGGTAACTCTGATGTATAAACATTATCACCATCCATGTCTGCAGTATAAACTGGTAAAGTTGTATTTGACAAAAAGTTAGGTAAATCTACATAAGAAATATTAACTCTTGTCAGTGACCCCATAGTAGACTGCACTACTTTTTGATTGTAACAATCTACAGTAGTTTTAGAACAAACTAACTCAGTTATTCCAAACCAATCACACAAACGAATAATAGTTCCTAAATTCCCAGGATCATTTACATTATCTAAAGCTAATATAAAACTCTCCTTATCACTTGTAAGTATATCTTCTGGAATTTTAAACAATGCTAGAACTTTGTTTGGTTTCTTTAAAGTACTTATTTTTTTTAATTCGTTTTCAGATATCACAATAGAATTAACTCCATTTATAAAACCTAAAGAATCATCAGTAGTAAATACTTGATATAACTCTAAAGACGAATTCAACAATTCATTTACAACCTTTATCCCTTCAGCTACAAATAATTTATGTCGTTGTCTATACTTTTTTTGTTGTAAACTAGTTATTAATTTCAGGTTGTTCTTAGATAAACTCATTAAATCTTTTTTAACACTTTTAAACCACTAAAAAATAGTATTTTTGATAAAAAAATACGAGGCGTAAAGTTAATGAAAAAACTTTCTTTCTTCTTTTTATTAGTAGTCTTATTCTATTCTTGTAGTACCATAAAGTACGTTAAGGAGAATGAATTATTATTAGCCAAAAACACTGTTTATATAGACAGTTCAAAAAATTCCAGTAGTAATATTTCTGAATTATTAATGCAAAAGCCTAACGCTAAAGCTTTAGGAATGCCTCTTTCACTATATTTTTACAATTTAGGAAACCCTGATGGCTCTAAAACACCAAGTGAGTGGGCAAAAAACAATCCAAAAACGTATAATTTTTTTAAAAATAATTTTTCTGAAAAACAAAGTATTGCAGTTGCTAGAAGTTTTATCGGTTTTAACAATTGGTTTTTAAGAAGTGGACAAGCACCTATTATTATAAATGACAGAAAAACAAGAAGAACTGTAACTAATTTAAGCACATATTTTCAAACAAAAGGTTACTTTAGATCAAAGGTAACTTCAAGAAAAGATACTATTGGTAGAAAAAAAGGAGCCATAACATATAATGTTTTAAGAGGTAAACCATCTTTTTTAGACTCTATTAGCACAAAGATATCTTCTCCTGTTCTTTCATCTTTGTACAAAGAATCAAAAGAAAATAGTTTTTTAAAATCTGGTGACCAATACGAAGTTGATAATTTTATAAAAGAAGCAGATCGATTAGTAAAACTGTTTAGAAATAAAGGTATTTATCATTTTAATGAGAATTATATTTTATTTGACATCGACACTCTAAAAAATTATAGAAAAACAGATGTTGACGTTAATATTTCTGACAGAGTTATTCCTTTTAAAATTCAAAAGATTAAAAAGGTTAATGTCTATACAGACTATACTTACAATAAAAGAAATCTACCACATCAAGATTCTACATCTTACGAAGGCATTAATTTTTATGCTAACGACAAACTAAAATACAACCCTAAATATTTATCACAATCAATATTTATCAAACCTAATTCGGTTTATAGTGATTCTTTACGAAATTTAACTAGAAGACATTTAAAAGGTCTAAGAAATTTCAAATCGACCTCTATCCGATATAATGAACTTAGTGACGATGAATTAGAAGCGTCTATATTTTTAACACCTATAGAAAAATATACTTTAGGATTTGACACAGAACTTTCAAGGTCAAATATTCGAAATTTTGACATTTCACTAAAATTCTCTTTAACTAATAGAAACACATTTAAAGGTGCCGAAATCTTTAAGTTTTCAACTTTTGGTTCTTATTTTAATTCTAATAATGGTCCTGGTTGGGAAGTTGGAGGCGATATTTCTTTAGAAGTACCACGTTTAATGGCTCCTTTTGGCTTACATAAATTTGTACCCAAAAGAATGTTCCCTAGAACTAAGTTTTTTACTGGAGTAGGAATTCAGAAAAACATTGGTTTAGATAGACAAAATATTACAGTAGGAATTGATTATAAATGGAACTACACAAAGCGTAAATCAATTCAACTAGAATTATTAAATGCTCAATATATAAGAAACTTAAATGTGAGTAATTATTTTAATGTATATTCTTCAGAGTATTTAAAATTAATAGCCATAGGACAAGTTTCAAATCCCACTTTACCTGTTCCTGATAATACTCCTGGTAATTTTAATCAAATAGGAAATTACGCTGCACAAATAGCTAGTAATACTACTTATTTCCAAAACAATCCTGAAGATCTAGGTGTTATTTTAAATATAATTGATCGATATAGAATTATTACTTCCGATTTCTTAATTCCAGAAATTGCATATAGCTTTACTTATAACAATCAAGAAAATGCAAAAGATCAAAGTTTTTCATTTTTTAAACTTAGAATAGCTAACTCAGGAAATGTAATGGGACTTTTATCAAAACAAAAAAATGACAATGGAAAAACTACTGTTTTTAAAATTCCAATAGCTCAATACTTTAAAACTGATGTTGAATATAAAAAATACTGGAACTTAGGAAACAACACTGTATTAGCACATAGAACCTTTCTGGGAGCCATAGTGACTTACGATAAATCAAACATCCCTTTTTCTAGAAGTTATTTTGCTGGAGGTTCAAATGATATTAGAGCATGGAGGACATATGACTTAGGTCCTGGTACTCGATCAACAGGTTTAGAATATAATATTGGTAGTTTAAAGTTTCTTACAAGTTTTGAATATCGTTTTGATGTACTAGGGTCGTTAAAAGGAGCTTTATTTGTAGATGCTGGAAATATTTGGGATATTACTAAATCTGAATTCATAGATGATGATGCAAAATTTAAAAATATAAAATCGTTAGGAGATATGGCAGTAGGTACTGGTTTCGGAATGAGATACGATTTTAAATTCTTAATTGCTCGATTAGATTTAGGCTTCAAAGTTCATGAACCTTATTTAACAGGAAATAGATGGTTCAGAAATATGAACTTTTCAAGTTCTGTATTAAATATTGGTATAAATTATCCTTTTTAACTTCTTTTTTTGCTACAACGTTATCGTTATTTTTAATTCAGATAAGTTTTAATTTTCTTATTTTTGGAGCATTATAATACAACTAAAAATCAATTTTAATGTCTCATAATATCAAACCAGGTGTTGCTACTGGAAAAGAAGTTCAAGCAATATTTCAATTAGCAAAAGAAAAAGGATTTGCTTTACCAGCAGTAAACGTAGTAGGTTCAAACACTATTAATACTGTATTAGAAACTGCAAAAGAACTAAACTCTCCAGTAATTATTCAGTTTTCAAATGGAGGAGCTCAATTCAATGCAGGGAAAGGACTTTCTAACGAAGATCAAAAAGCTGCAATAGCGGGAGCTGTAGCTGGAGCAAAACACATTCATTTATTAGCTGAAGCTTATGGAGTACCTGTAATTTTACATACAGATCATGCGGCTAAAAAATTATTACCTTGGATTGATGGTTTATTAGATGCTAGTGAGCAATTTTATAAAGAAACAGGAAAGTCTCTTTATAGCTCACATATGATTGATTTAAGTGAAGAACCATTAGAAGAAAATATAGAGATTTGTAAAGAATACTTAGCTCGTATGAGTAAAATGGGTATGACATTAGAAATTGAGTTAGGTATTACAGGTGGAGAAGAAGATGGTGTAGATAATACCGATGTAGATGTTTCTAAATTATATACACAGCCGGAAGAAGTTGCTTATGCTTATGAAGAGTTAATGAAAGTAAGTGATCAATTTACAATTGCTGCTGCTTTTGGTAATGTTCATGGAGTATACAAGCCAGGAAATGTAAAATTAACTCCAAAAATCTTAAAAAATTCTCAAGAGTATATCTCAGAAAAATACAACGTACCTCATAATACTATTGATTTTGTATTCCATGGAGGATCTGGTTCTACTTTAGAAGAAATTAGAGAATCTATAGGTTATGGTGTTATCAAAATGAATATTGACACAGATTTACAATATGCTTTTACAGAAGGTATTCGTGACTACATCATAGGTAAAAAAGAATACTTATCAAGCCAAATTGGTAATCCAGAAGGAGAAGATTTACCTAACAAAAAATACTACGATCCACGTAAATGGTTAAGAGAAGGTGAACAAACTTTTAAAGCTCGTCTTAAAAAAGCTTTTGAAGATTTAAACAATGTAAACACCTTATAAACAACTATAAATCAACAAAAAAAAGCATCTAATCGAGGTTAGATGCTTTTTTTATTGCTCATAAAAGTAAAGTTCGTAAAAATCTTTTACATTTGTAGCCTACTCTTTTCATAAAAAAGAGTTAATAACACACAAACAACAAAATATAAACTAAACACTATGGCTTGGTTTAAACGTAAAGACAAGGGAATTCAAACCCCTACCGAAGAAAAAAAAGACACTCCTAAAGGCTTGTGGTATAAAACTCCAAGCGGGAAAATTATTGATACAGACGAATTAAAGAAAAACTTATATGTAAGTCCAGAAGATGGATACCATGTACGTATAGGAAGTAATGAATATTTTGAGTTGTTTTTTGACGACAATAAGTTCGAAGAATTAAATTCAGAGTTAACTGCTAAAGATCCTTTAAAATTTGTGGATACTAAAAAATATCCAGATCGTTTAAAAGCAGCACAAAAGAAAACAGGATTAAAAGATGCTGTACGAACTGCTGTTGGTAAATCTTTAGGAAAAGATATTGTTATTGCTTCTATGGACTTTGCTTTTATCGGAGGATCAATGGGAAGTGTTGTAGGAGAAAAGATAGCAAGAGCTATTGATTATGCAATCCAACACGAATTACCATTTTTAATGGTATCAAAATCAGGAGGTGCTCGTATGATGGAAGCTTCATTATCTTTAATGCAGTTAGTAAAAACATCAGCAAAGTTAGCTCAATTAGCAGAAGCTAAATTACCATACATATCATTATGTACAGATCCTACAACTGGAGGAACAACAGCTTCTTTTGCAATGCTAGGAGACATTAACATAGCTGAACCTAATGCTTTAATTGCATTTGCTGGACCACGTGTTGTAAAAGACACAACAGGTAAAGAATTACCTGAAGGATTCCAACGTTCTGAATTTGTTTTAGAACATGGATTCTTAGATGGTATTTACGAAAGAAAAAACTTAAAGAAACAAGTTAACTTATATATTGATTTAATCCAAAATCAACCAATTAGAGCCTAATTAAGGAAGCTAGCTAACGCTAGCTTTTTTATTTTTTGGTTCTTTATTAACATTCTAAAAAATAATTGTACATTTGCAGCTTCAATGTAAAAGCATTGAGTACATTAAAATCATTTAAACAATATTGGTATGTATTTAACTAAAGAAGTAAAGGAAAGCATCTTTGCTAAACACGGTAAAGGAGCAAACGATACTGGTTCTGCAGAAGGACAAATCGCATTATTCACGCACAGAATTAACCACTTAACTGAGCACTTAAAGCAAAATCGTAAAGATTTCAACACGGAGCGTTCATTAGTAAAAATGGTAGGTAAGCGTAGAAGCTTGTTAGATTACTTAAAGAAAAAGGATATCAACAGATACCGTGCGATTATTAAAGAATTAGGAATTAGAAAATAATTTCTACCAAAAAGAGGCTCTATAAACGTGCCTCTTTTTTATTTTACAAAAAATTCATTTCTGACTAACAAACAGAAATTTATATAAAAAATCCAAAATTACTAACAACAATTTTGGTTTTCCATTGGAAATACAACAACACAACAACAAAAAACGAATTAAAAATTTAGAAGAATTAATTTATGATTCCAAAAGTATTTAACCAAGTCATTGAGCTTGGAGATGGAAGAACCATCACATTAGAAACAGGAAAATTAGCTAAACAAGCAGATGGTTCTGTTGTTGTAAGAATGGGAGATACAATGTTATTAGCCACAGTTGTATCAGCAAGAACTGCAAACCCTGGTATTGACTTTTTACCTTTAACAGTAGATTATAGAGAAAAATTTGCTGCTGCTGGTCGTTATCCAGGTGGATTTATGAAGCGTGAAGCACGTCCTTCAAACGAAGAAATTTTAACTATGCGTTTAGTGGATAGAGTTTTAAGACCTCTCTTCCCTAAAGATTACCATGCAGAAACTCAGGTAATGATTCAATTAATGTCTCATGATGAAAATGTTATGCCAGATGCATTAGCTGGTTTAGCTGCTTCTGCTGCTATCCAATTATCAGATATTCCTTTTGAAGCACCAATTTCTGAGGTTCGTGTAGCTAGAATTAATGGTGAATTCATCATTAACCCAAGTGCTACGCAATTAGCTGAAGCTGATATCGATTTAATGGTAGGAGCTTCTAATGATTTTGTTGCCATGGTTGAAGGAGAAATGGATGAAGTTTCTGAAGAAGAAATGGCTGATGCTATTAAAGTTGCTCACGAAGCAATTAAAATACAATGTGCTGCTCAGGTAGCTTTAGCTGAAGCTGCAGGTAAAAAGGAAACTCGTGAATATGAAGCTGAAGCTACTAATGAAGAATTAGCTCAAAAAATTCATGATGCTGCTTACCAAAAATGTTACGATATCGCTAAAAGAGGTACTTCTAAACAAGAACGTGGTTTAGCTTTTTCTGAAGTAAAAGAAGAAGTAATTGCTATGTTTACTGAAGAAGAATTAGAAGAATTTGGTGATTTAGTAGGAAAGTACTTCGGTAAAGCTCATAAAGCAGCTGTACGTGATTTAACTTTAAATGAAGGATTACGTTTAGATGGACGTAACACTACAGATATTAGACCAATTTGGTGTGAGGTTGATTATTTACCAAGAACTCATGGTTCTTCAATCTTTACACGTGGAGAAACTCAAGCTTTAGCAACAGTTACTTTAGGAACTTCTAGAGATGCTAACATGATTGACTCTCCAACTATCCAAGACGAAGAACGTTTTTACTTACATTATAACTTCCCTCCATTTTCAACAGGAGAGGCACGCCCTTTAAGAGGAACGTCTCGTCGTGAAATTGGACATGGAAACTTAGCTCAAAGAGCTTTAAAAGGAATGATTCCTGATGATTGTCCTTACACAGTACGTGTAGTTTCTGAAGTTTTAGAATCTAATGGTTCTTCTTCAATGGCCACAGTATGTTCTGGTACAATGGCATTAATGGATGCTGGTGTTAAAATGAAAAAGCCAGTTTCAGGTATTGCAATGGGATTAATCTCTGATGGGGATCGTTATGCTGTATTATCTGATATTTTAGGAGACGAAGATCACTTAGGTGACATGGACTTTAAAGTAACTGGTACTGCAGATGGTATTACAGCTTGTCAAATGGATATTAAAATCAAAGGATTAAGTTACGAGATTTTAGTAAACGCTTTAAAACAAGCTCGTGATGGACGTTTACATATCTTAGAAAAATTAACTGATACTATTGCTACTCCTAATGGGGAAGTAAAAGCACATGCTCCTAAGATGGTAAATAGAGTAATTCCTAACGACTTAATTGGTGCGTTTATTGGACCTGGTGGAAAACACATTCAAGAATTACAGAAAGAAACAGAAACTACTATTGTTATCAATGAAGATCCTGTGACTGAAGAAGGAATTGTTGAAATTTTAGGAACAAACCAAGAAGGAATAGACAAAGTAATTGCTCGTATTGAAGCTATGACCTTTAAACCTGAAAAAGGTTCAGTTTACGAAGTAAAAGTTATTAAGATGTTAGATTTTGGTGCTGTAGTAGAGTATACAGAAGCTCCAGGAAACGAAGTTTTATTACACGTAAGCGAATTAGCTTGGGAACGTACAGATAATGTTTCTGATGTAGTAAAATTAGGAGATATCTTAGACGTTAAATACTTTGGTTTAGACCCTAGAACTCGTAAAGAAAAAGTATCTCGTAAAGCATTGTTACCAAAACCAGAAGGTTATGTTTCTAAACCAAGAAACAATGATGGTAAAAAGGATTACAAGGATAAAGATAACCGTAATCGCGATAATCGTCGTGATGATAGAAAATCTAGACCACAAAAGAAAGAAAATTAGTATTCTTTTTTGTAAAAAAATCGTCAATTTTAGTTGACGATTTTTTTTTACGCAACCTTTTCGATTTTTCAAGACTTAATAATAAATATAAAATAAATAAGTCATGAAAAACATTTTTTACGTAGGACTATTTCTACTCACTTTTACCGCCTGTACTGATGAAATAGTCATTCCTTCTCTTCCCAATAATCAAATATTTAGCTATACTTATAAAAATTTTGATCCTAACACTGGTGATGTAAAAGATTCAATAAAATATAAAATCAGTAATAATAAAATATTAACCTACGAAGGAATTAACGGTTTAAAAGAACCTGTTAGTGGACAATTTAAGTATGTAAATGAAAGGCTATCTGAAAGAATTGTTAAAAAAAATGGGGTACTACTCTCTACTGAAACTTTTACTTATGATAATAATGGTAACTTAATTGAAACTTTTAAAAAACAAGAAGAAGGTTCTGTTAATAACTACAAAAAAACAACTTTTAATCATACTCCGGATACAATATTTGTAAATGAAGCTAAAAGTACGGATGGTCTTAATTTTCAAACCAAAATAATTGCAAAAATTGTTTTAGATGAAAATCAAAATGGCATCTATTACGAAAATGAATTTAGTAATGGGGGGCATCAAATTACAGAATACATCTATAATAATAATGCACCAATAAAATACAATACATATCGTATAAATAATAGTAACAAAACATTATGGTCTGAATCATTTATTACTACCACAAATGAAACTAATGCGTTATATAAAATTCTTGAAAAAACATTCAGTAAAAAAAAATTAATGATTCTTCATTATCAAAATGCTAGTTTCTCCCCTACCTTTTTTAAATTTAGAAATATTTCACCTCGAACAATACAACAATTTAATTATGAAATTAAAAGCTCACCTTTAGTAACAAAATTTGAAATTACTAATTCTATTATAAATGATCAACATGTAAAATCAACCTATCGTTCCGCTATAGATGGATTTGGTGCTCTTACTAGTTTTGAAGAAAGTTTTTCGTATAATTAACTTTTCTACGCAACCTTTTACAAAAAAAAGACTTAATAGTAATTACATACTTATAACAATAAAATATTCTTGAATTAATTAAATAGACATTGCTATGAAAAAGGTCAAATTAGTATAAAAAAGGCTACATATTGAATTTAGAAGAAGTAATAAAAAATTGTAAAAAGAAAAATAGAGAAGCACAAGCTATTTTATATAATAATTATAAAGATAGCTTGTATTCTCTTTCTCTTAAATACTGTACAAATAAAGAAGAAGCTCAAGATAATTTACAAGATACCTTTCTTTATATATTTCAAAATATTAAATCGTATAAAAACAAAGGTAGTTTTGAAGGTTGGATGAAAAGGATAGCAATAAATAAAGCTATAGATAGATATAAGAAAAGTATACAAATGGCTCCAATAGAAAATTATTCTTTTAAAAATGAAGATGTTTTTATTGAGAATATTAATGAAATACCTCTATCTATTATTTTAAAATTTATTCAGAAGCTTCCAAACCAATATCGTTTAGTATTTAACCTATATGAACTTGATAATTTTTCTCATAATGATATTTCTAATATGTTAACAATTTCAGTAGGCACCTCTAAATCTAATTTATTTAGAGCTAAAAAAATTTTAAAAGGAAACATCCAACAATATATAACTCAAACTAAAGTTCATGGATAAACAGGAAATTGGTAAAGTACTTAAACACAAACTAGATCAGTTACAAGAATCTCCTGAAGAATTTGTTTGGGAAAACATTGAAAGTAAATTATCTAGAAAAAAAACAAACACTAGATGGTATCTGCTTTTGTTAATATTACTAAGCATAGGACTTTTCTATTTATTGAAACCCTCACCTGTTCATACTTCAACAAAAATTAATGAAGAATACCTAATATCTCCAGATGCACAATATAAAATAACAGGAATCAACAAAAAGAAAGAAAAAAAAGAAAAGAAAACTTCTAAACATCTTGTAAAAACTCTTTTAATTAAAGAGAACAATATTACACACCCAAAAACAACCTTAAAACAAGCAATATCTCTTTCTCCTAAAAATTATCATAAACTTAATATTACTAACATTTTCCCAAAACTAAATCTTAATACTCTTGAAACTCCGAAAAAAAACATTTATGAAAAATGGGAAATAACAGCCACAGCTGGTATAAACTTTTTAAACACTAGTGTTACTGAAAACCACATTAAAAATATTGGAAAAAGAAATAAAAACAATAGTACTAGCGAAACTTATGGTATTTATTTTAATTATATTATAAATAAACGTCTTAAAATAAGAACAGGACTAAAAAGGTTAAAGATTAACTTTAACACTTATCATGTACCTAATGAACAAAGCATCAATAACCTTTTAAATGCAAATACCGTTAACATCCAAGGAAATTTGTATTTTAGTGACTTAAAACTTTTATTTCAGGACGCTCATTTTATTCATATTAGTGAAAGAAATAATTACCTAGAAATACCTTTAGAAACTAAATATGTATTCTTAAAAAAAGTTCCAAACTTTTCGATTATATCAGGTTTCAGTATTCTTTTACTAGAAAAAAATGGAATATATGCATACTCTTCAAACTCGAAAAGACTTTTACTTGGTACATCAAAAATGATTAAAAGTAGAAATTTCACCTTCAACTTAGGTGCAGAATATATTTTTGATGTTTCAAAAAATTTACAATTTAGTGTTGAATGTAACTATAAACAATTTTTTAATTTATATCATTCCAACAATATTAATTTTAACTCTAATACATTAAACTTTCAAACAGGAATAACATATTCTTTTTAAGAAAATATAAGTCTCAAATTTTTCTTTCAAAAAAAGCAACCATAATGGTTGCTTTTTTATTTAACCTTATTAATCTTAATAAAAAAGGCCACTGTCAATAGTAGCCTTAGTAGAGTTCGTTTTGATTATTCCCCAATAATCTATTAAAAAATTTACTCTTAAAGAAATTCAGTATTAAAACAAGTAAAAAGCAGTTTACCCTATCCTTTTATGAAGAAATTTGTTAAATAAAAATTTTATTTTTTGCTCGTTCTTATTTAAGTTTTATTTTTCTTTGCACTCTACTCATGAAAATACAAAGAATTACATATTTATCTATAGGAACGAACCAAGGGAATAAGTTGCAAAATATTCAAAGTGCTGTTAATTTAATTGCCGATCAAATCGGTGCTATTCAAAAAATTGCAACTGTATATGAAACTCCTTCCTTAGGCTTTGATGGAGCTAATTTTTACAACACATGTATTAAAGTTTCTACTTATTTACCTCCTGAAACCTTGATAAAAAAGTTACTTTTTATTGAAAAAGAACTAGGTAGAATTAGAAATACTTCTGAAGGTTATACCGATAGAATTATTGATATTGATATTTTATTATTTGACGATGAAATAATTTTTTCAAAAAACTTAATTGTTCCACATCCAAGAATGTTAGAACGTAAGTTTGCTTTGGTTCCTTTGGTTGAAATAGCTAGAAATACAATTCACCCAATAGAGAAAAAGCATTTATATATTTGCCTTGAAAATTGTGTAGACAATTCAGAAATAACACCTATTAATGAGGAATTAAAAAGACCTATTCCTATTACCGAAAAGTATAATTATATAGCTATTGAGGGAAATATTGGTGCAGGAAAAACTTCTTTAGCCAATATGATGTCTGATGAATTTAATGCCAAAATTGTATTAGAACGTTTTGCAGACAATCCTTTTTTACCTAAATTTTATAATGATAATGAACGATATGCTTTTCCTTTAGAAATGAGTTTTCTTGCTGATAGATATCAACAATTATCTGATGACTTAGCTCAGTTTGATCTTTTCAAAAACTTTATTGTTTCTGACTACTATATATTTAAATCTTTAATTTTTGCTCAAATCACATTGCAAGAAGACGAATATAAATTATATAGAAAAATGTTCGATTTAATGTATAAAGAAATAACTAAACCTGATTTATACGTTTATTTATATCAAAACACCGAGCGTCTTTTACAAAATATTAAAAAAAGAGGTAGAGAATACGAACAAAATATTGAAGCCAGTTATTTACAGAAAATACACGATGGCTATAGCAACTTTATAAAAACACAATCAGATTTAAATATTTTAATCATTGATGTTTCTGATTTAGATTTTGTAAACAACCCAGAAGATTATCATTTTATAATTAATAAAATCAAAAATCATACAACATAAAAAAAAGCAGCTTAAAAGCTGCTTTTTTTATTTTTTTACCAATTCTAGTTTTTCTGCAAAATAATCACAAAAATCGCGCATTGTTGCACTCATTTTATCATCATTAGTAGCTCTTTCAAATGAATTAGCCATCGATACTAATGTTTGATGAAAAAATTGCTTCATTTCATCTACAGGCATATCTTTAGTCCACAAATCCATACGTAAGGTATCCTTTTTTTTATGATCCCAAACAGACAACATGATTGCTTTTGATGCTTCGTTTGTTATTCCTCCATCTTCAGCACTCCATGAAATCTCTTCTGGAATTCTATTCTCATCTAACCCTACTTTAAAAGTAATCTTTGAAGTATGTTCTATTGCCATTATCTCTTCGGTTTATATTTTGATTTATTGAATATTGTTTCTTCGTTCGTTTGTAATAATTCTCGCAAAGATACATCATTCTTTTTCATATACGAACGTACTATTTGCCAACCTATCCACTCACCTATTCTTCCTGGCGACTCACTATCACCTTCCATATAAAACTTAGAAAATGGAGCTAAGTTTAAAAACCTTTTATCATTTTCTTTACTAGTACTATATAATAAATCCTTTCCTACAAAATACTTCCATATCTGCTCTTCATTATCTACAGCCCAATCAAACTTAACTTTTGGATACCCTATTTTATATTCATCTGGTACATTTGGCAAATAAGCATCCAATAAGTACATTTTCTTTCCTTTATAAATCATTTTATCTATAAAACGTCTCGATCTACTAGGATACATTTGTTTACTTATTATTGCCTTGGCAACATCAACAATTATATTTTCTTTTTTATTATTCTCTTTAACATATCCAGGATAGTCATTATAAAACTTATGCTGTTTTCCTAAATAAGAATCTAATGAAATTAACAGCAAACTGTCTGAATAAACAATACGATTATCATAATCAATATTAGTAAGCATTGTAATTACTTTCGGACTTACAAATTTTGGATTGTAATACTTTACATGCTTAAATAACGAAACCAATTCTAAATCCAATTCATTTACATCACTATATAAACGTTGAGTTTCTATAAACAACTCTTGTTCATCTTTATCATTACGTTTATTTACCCATACACTATCGTGAACATTTAAAGGAAATAATATTGGGTATTCTTTTTTTACTTGTTCCAAACTCTTTTCTGACGTGTTGTAAAAATCTATATCAAAACGATCAATTTTTACATTAACTTTTATGTTAGAAACATTAACGTCTAACTTCGATTTCTCTTCTTTTTTACAAGAAATCATTCCTAAAACTAAAACACAAAGTGTCAAAAATTTTCTCATGAACTTTAGTATATTTACATTCAAAATTACAACGTCGAAATTACTAAAATAGTTTATACGATCTTTATATAAACTCTTACTAAAATATCTTTTATTATGAATACACCTAAAGTAGCTGAACATATAATTCAATGGTTAAAAAACTATGCTAACAATGCTAAGGTAAATGGTTTTGTAGTAGGTGTTTCTGGAGGTATTGATAGCGCTGTTACTTCTACTTTATGTGCCAAAACTGGTCTACCTACTTTATGTGTTGAATTACCTATACATCAAGCAGAAAGCCAAGTTAATAGAGCCAATGAACACATTAAACAACTTAAAGAACGCTTTGACAATGTAAATGAGGTTGAAGTTAATTTAACTTCTACATTTGAAGACTTTAAAACTTTAGTACCTGAAGTTGAATCTTCTGCTAAAACAGATTTAGCATTAGCCAATACTCGTGCGCGTTTGCGTATGACAACTTTATATTATTTTGCTGGTTTACACGGTTTATTAGTTGCTGGAACAGGTAATAAAGTTGAAGACTTTGGTGTTGGTTTTTACACAAAATATGGAGATGGTGGGGTTGACTTGAGCCCTATTGCTGATTTAGTAAAATCTGAAGTATATGCTTTAGGAGAATATTTAGGTGTACCGGACTCTATCCAAACAGCACAACCTACCGATGGTTTATTTGGTGATAGCAGAACAGACGAAGACCAAATTGGTGCTTCATATGATGAATTAGAATGGGCTATGGAAATGCAAAATATAGGGAAAACTAATGATGATTTTTCTGGTAGAGAACTAGAAGTATATAAAATATATACGCGTCTTAACCGAATTAACCAACATAAAATGATCCCTATACCAGTTTGTGAAATCCCTTTAGATTTAAAGTAAGTTAACCAATATTATTTGCCGTTTAATCTTTTGATAAGTACGTTTCTTTTCACCGTTAGATATCTTAAACGGCAATAAAATCTAGTTAACATTAAACTACTCGGTTTAACTTTTCAAAAAGGCGCTTTTTTAAATCGGTATAATTAGAAATCTCTTCTAAATCAGGCATTTTATTTTCCGTTTGTACTTGTTCTAATATTTCTTTAATTTTTTCTTCTATCAAAACTCTTCTTAAATTCAATACTGCATCTGACACTAGTTTAGGAAGTATTTTTATAGTATCTGTTACAAACACTTCTTTTCTTTCCCAATCGCTTAATGAATATTTTTCTTCATCCATTAAAACATTAGTAACTAGGTTTGATATGTTAGTATCTTCATGCATAATCAATTGATCTATAGATATTTTCTCATCTTGATTCAATTGATGTATTAACTCATAATAAGTTAACCTAAATACTTCATTGGTAAATTCAATTTCGTCTTCTTGTAAATTAAGATACAACTCATTACATACTGAGTTTTGGTACTCTTCTTTTTCTAAAATAGGTCTTCCTTTTTCATCTACCCCATCTACCCAGTTTACAAAATCTATTACTTCATTTCCATACAGTAATAATATCCTTATTACTTCTTTTTCTAAAATATTTAATTGATCTATTTTCTGGTTTGCCTTAGCTCCTTTTCCTTTAACAACCCCCATTCTAGGCTGCTCTCTTTCCTGAGAACGTTGGGGCTCTGAATAAGAACTTTGCGATTGACCTCCGCTATTTCCTCCACTCCTACTTAATAATTGTGCTAACTCACTAAACAATACTCTTTCGGATATATCCATAATATTAGCACATTCCTGTACGTATACTTCTCTTTGAATCCCATCCGGAATTTTGGATATGCTCGTTACAATATCACGAATTAACCCTGCTTTTTTTACTGGGTCATTGGCAGCCTCCTTCATTAATAAAGATACCTTGAACTCAATAAAATCTTGTGCTGTATTTTCTAAATATTCTTTTAATTCTTTACTTGAATGTGATTTCGCAAAACTATCAGGATCTTCTCCTTCAGGAAAAGAGACAACTTTTACATTCATTCCTTGTTCCAGAATCAAATCAATACCTCTTATCGAAGCTCTAATTCCAGCTGCATCTCCATCAAATAAGACAGTTATATTCTTCGTTAAACGATTTATTAAACGTATTTGATCTGGGGTTAAAGCAGTACCTGATGAAGCTACTACATTTTCTACTCCAGATTGATAAAACGAAATTACATCCGTATATCCTTCTACTAGAAAACAATTATCTTGTTTAGCAATTTCTTTCTTTGCATGATAAATACCGTATAAAATTTTACTCTTATGGTAAATATCACTTTCTGGTGAATTTAAATATTTGGCTGCCTTTTTATCATTTGTTAGTATTCTTCCTCCAAAACCTAAAATACGACCAGACATACTATGGATTGGAAACATTACACGTCCTTTAAAACGGTCAAATTTTCTATCTTGAGCTCCACCTTCTTTTACAATAGTTAAACCTGTTGATTTTAGAAATTTAAGATCGTATCCTTTATTTAATGCGGCATTGGTAAAATTATCCCATTCATCTTTACAATATCCTAAATCAAATTTTTCTATTATGTCTTCTCTAAAACCTCTTTCTTTGAAATAAGACAACCCTATTGCTCTACCTTTTTGGCTATTCATTAATATATCATGAAAATAGTCCTTAGCAAATTTTGAAACCAAAAACATACTTTCACGTTCATTCATCTGTTGTTTTTGCTCGTCAGATTGCTCAGTTTCTTCTATCTCAATATTATATTTTTTTGCTAGCCACCTAATAGCTTCAGGATAAGAATAATGTTCATGCTCCATTAAAAACGATACTGCATTCCCTCCTTTTCCTGTACTAAAATCTTTCCATATTTGTTTTACTGGAGATACCATGAATGAAGGAGTTCTTTCATCTGTAAATGGACTTAACCCTTTAAAACTACTTCCCGATTTTTTTAACTGTACAAACTCTCCTATCACTTCTTCCACTCTTGCAGATTCAAATACTTTTTCTATCGTTTGTTGAGTTATCATTGGCTATAAATATTGAATTTTCAAAGATAATGCTTTTAAAAATTTTCTTTTTTAAAAAAATAAGAGTATATTTATTAAGCTTTAAGTAGTTAAAAAACAAATACTTATGAATAGAAAAAGGATATCCCTCGTACTCCTGTTTACCATTCTATGCATAGCAAATGGTATATCTCAAAAAAGAATTAGTGAACTTTTAAAAAACAAAAGTCTTGAACTAAATAAAGTTGAAGAATACGTTTTAGAAAAAAAAATTATACCTCCTCAATGTGGTTCTATTTACGACATAAATCTAATTAACAGTGAACTAAACCTTCATAAAAACACTTCTTCAAACTCATTTGATGATTCTAAATATGTTATTAATGTATTTTTTCATATTGTTAATAAAGATGATGGAACCAGAGAAATTCCGATAGAGGAAAGTAACATTATTGAAGCTATCACAATACTTAACGATAAATTTAATCAGTTTGATATATTCTTTAAGTTTAAAGGCTTCAATCATATAAATAATTCAAATAAGCTTACCATTTTTCATGGGCTTCAAGGTCAAACTCCATTTGGTACTTTCAATGAGTTAGTACAATACTCTAAAGACATTAATAAATATCAGGATGATAGTTTTAATATTTTTATAGTTGATAAAATTTTCAACAACAATATTCAGTTTATTAAATATTCTGGTATGGCTAATAGAAATGGTGTTAATACTGTTATTGACGATGAGTATTTACTAACTTCAACTTTGCCACATGAAATTGGACATAACTTATCTTTATTACATACTTATCATAACTGGAATAGTTCAAATTGTGAATTAGCTCACGCAAACGACCATGTTGATGATACTGCTCCATCTACTACTTATGACAGTAGCGAAGTTGACTCTGATTGTTCTACATACACTGGTACCAACAATAATTCTAAATGCAATATTGAGTTTTCCAATATCCCTGCTAATAATTTTATGAGTTCAAGCACATTACCTTGTAGATCTTTAGACAATGCAGTTTTTACAAAAGGACAAGGAGATAAAATGAGAACAGCTATTAGAGAAAATTCAGCTACTAAATTTGCTAAAGTCATGAACTCTCTAGAAAGTTTATACGAACCTTACGCTTCAAAAATTACCTTAGGAGAAGTTACACATACAGAGCCTGACCCTAATAATTTTGGCAATGAAATTGTTTATAGAACTCCAAGTAAAATTGTTCATAAGTTTCAAAAAGGATTTGATTATGAATTTTATCATACACAAGCTCCTTGTGATACTCCAGGAAAACTCAGATTAGAACATACTGTAAGTAAAAATGAAACTCCAGAAGATATAGGATATATTAGAGCTGTAAAAATTAAACAACTTGGAAACGACATTATTGTCTACACTTGCCTAGGAGGACTTAAAGCTAGAAACGCTAATTCAGTACCAATTACTTCTGTTACTATTACCTCTAAGGAATCATTAGGCGATAGCTATTATAAAACACAAACATTAGGATTGAACGACATTAAAACAAATCCTTATTATGAACGGGAATTACCACCTAATAAATATTATTTTATAAAAAAGGTTTTAGAAAACGGCATACAAATAAAAAGAACAATCTATAAAATTGATATTTAATTTTTTATCTTTTCATTGTTGTTATGGTAAAAACCTTTTAACGGTTTAAACTTAAAAATAAGTTCTCTTTTAAGGGTAATTATATCGAAATTTTATACTTTTGACGCTAAAATTCCCTTTTTATGAAAACATATATAGGCCTTTGGTTATCTTTATTTCTATGCGCTAATTTATTTTCTCAAGAAACTATCCGTATACCTGATATTGGTCTTGAAGAATGCTTAATTGACTTAGATATTGATACTAATGGTTTAAATGGTAACATTTTAGTTAGCGATGCAGCGTATGTTGTTAATTTAAATATTAATGACCCTATAACAAACAAACTATTACCAAATGTACACTCTAAAATTAAAGATTTAACTGGTTTAGAAAGCTTTCCTAATTTAAAGCGTTTAGATTGTTTTGGTAATAATATTACTAAGATTGATTTATCAAAAAGTAAATCGATTACTTTCTTAAACTGTAGTGAAAATCAAATAGAAAGCTTAGATCTTAGTAACAATACAGAATTGGTATATGTAAGTTGTGACAATAATAAATTAAGTAGTTTAATTTTAGGAAATAACGATCGTTTAGAAACTCTATACTGTAGCTTTAACAACCTAACTGAACTTGATCTGAAAGGTTGTCACAATCTTGAAAACTTAGATGCTACTAGTAATAAAATAGATGTTATCGTAGCTAACGATTCTCAACTTAATAACATTCCTTCTGGTTGGTATAAAGACAAAAGCACATCATTTGCTAATAAGGCTTTAGAAACTCTTAACACAGGTACTGTTGTTAAAAACACAGAGAAAACACACATACCTCAAAACACAACTCCTCAAAAAAAGGTAGAAACACCAAAGGTTGCTACAAATAATGAATCTAGTGATTCAGCCGCTAATTATTATGAAAAATTCCAACTTTCGGTTATTACTGAATATGATAAATTGGTATTAGATCAAGCTCACTTAGACAATAAAAAAGTTGAAGTTCAACAAAAATATCAGCTAAACCCTGAGCAACTTACTCAATGGATAGCTAAATACTCTAACTTAAAGGCTAATAATAGCGCTTCTAACGCAAGTTCTCAGAAAAAAAGCACTATTGCTCATTATTCCAAATTTAAAAGAGCTGCGGTAGAAGAATATGAAAATTTAGTATTAAGCCCAGCTTACTTACAAAGCAAAAAAGAGGAAATTCAAAAAAAATATAAGTTAAACCCTGAACAATTTGCAGAATGGATAAACTCATTTGGTACTCCTTCTTTAAAAGCTAAAACAGAGCAACCACAAGAAACTACGGATAGTCATTATACAAAGTTTAAAAAAGCTGTTGTTGGTGAATATGATGCCGCTGTTTTAAATCCAACTTATATACTAAGTAAGAAAAAAGAAGTACAACAGAAATATAAATTAACCCCTGTTCAACTTAATGAATGGATTAAAAAGCATAGCAAAATTAGAAGTTAATCTTAGTTTCAAAATAGTATTATAAAAAAAGACCACATTTTAAAAATGTGGTCTTTTTTATTTATGAATTAACTAAATTTAAGAAGCTGCTCTCAATTTCTTTAAAGCTGACTTCGTTAATTTTGCCTCAGCATATTCTTTTGTTACTATAAACTCTTTATCATCAGAACTAGGCATATCAAACATTGCGTCAGTTAAAATAGCTTCACATAACGAACGTAATCCACGTGCTCCTAACTTGTACTCTATTGCTTTATCTACAATGTATTGTAAAGCTTCTTCTGTTAACGAGAAGTCTACATCATCCATAGAGAACAATTTAGTATACTGCTTAATAATTGAGTTTTTAGGCTCTGTTAAAATAGCTCTTAAAGTTTTTGCATCTAAAGGATTCATGTAGCTTAATACAGGTAAACGTCCAATGATTTCTGGTATCAATCCAAAAGACTTTAAATCTGAAGGAATAATATACTGTAATAAATTACTCTCATCAATCTTGTCTTCATCTATTGACGCACTATAACCTACCGCCTGCATATTTAAACGATTACTAATAATTCTATCTATTCCAGAAAATGCTCCTCCGGCTATAAATAAAATATCTTTAGTATTTACCTCAATAAACTTTTGTTCTGGGTGTTTTCTACCTCCTTTTGGTGCCACATTTACTACGGCTCCTTCTAAAAGCTTTAATAAAGCCTGTTGAACACCTTCTCCAGAAACATCTCGAGTTATTGAAGGATTATCACCTTTACGTGCTATTTTATCAATCTCATCAATAAAAACAATTCCTTTCTCTGCTTTTTCAACATCATAATCAGCAGCCTGTAATAAACGACTCAAAATACTTTCTACATCCTCTCCTACATACCCTGCTTGAGTTAAAACTGTTGCATCAACAATTGAAAATGGAACATTTAACATTTTTGCAATGGTACGAGCTACTAATGTTTTCCCTGTTCCTGTTTCTCCAACTAAAACAATGTTTGACTTTTCAATCTCAACTTCATCTTCATCATCTTTAACTTGTAATAATCGCTTATAGTGATTATACACAGCTACAGACATTGCTCTTTTAGTTTCTGTTTGTCCAATAATATACTCATCTAAAAAAGCTTTAATTTCTTTTGGCTTCTTTAATGTTAAATCTTGAGACAAACCTCCAGTTTTAGCTTCAGCAATTTCTTCCTCAACTATTCCATGAGCTTGTTCAATACATTTATCACAAATGTGTGCATCTAAACCAGCGATTAATAAATCCGTTTCTGGTTTTTTACGCCCACAAAAGGAACATTGTAAATTTTCTTCTTTCGACATCCTATCAACTTTGAGCTAATTATTACTTAGCTATTGTTATTCTTATTTTCTTGTTAAAATTTCATCAACCATTCCGTAAGCTTTTGCTTCGTCAGCTTTCATCCAATAATCTCTATCAGAATCGGCATGAACTTTGTCAAAAGGTTGTCCTGAATGGTGTGAAATAATATTATATAATTCAGTTTTCAACTTCCCTATTTCTTTTACAGTAATTTCCATATCAGAAGCTTGCCCTTGTGCTCCTCCCAATGGTTGGTGAATCATAATACGAGAGTGTGGTAATGCTGAACGCTTTCCTTTTTCTCCTGCACACATTAAAACTGCTCCCATTGAAGCTGCCATACCAGTACAAATTGTTGCTACATCTGGCTTAATAAACTGCATAGTATCGTAAATACCTAAACCTGCATAAACTCCACCTCCTGGTGAATTGATATAGATTGAAATATCTTTGCTTGCATCCACACTTTCTAAGAATAATAATTGCGCTTGAATTACATTAGCTACTTGGTCGTTAATACCAGTTCCTAAAAAGATAATTCTATCCATCATTAAACGAGAAAAAACGTCCATTTGAGTAATATTCATTTGACGCTCTTCCATAATGTATGGAGTTAAACTGCTTGTTACTTTTCCTAAATATGTACTATTTATTCCGTGGTGCTTTGTTGCGTATTTCTCGAATTCTTTTCCGTAATCCATTCTTAAAATGTTTTTTTGGTTATATGATGTAAATATAAGAACTATTTCGTTAGTATTTTGTTACTGTTTATGGCTAAAAAAACCTGAATTTTCATTCAGGTTTTTCAATCATATCAGTCTTAAACTGTTACTTATATACTTCTTTAATGAAATCTTCGTAAGAAACTTCTTTCGTATCAAAACTCATATTCTCTTTATAGAAAGCTAATAATTTTTGGCTTATTAACTGTCCTTGTAATTTTTGAGCCTCATCTTGATTTTGTAAGATTCTTCCTGCGATATCATCTAACTCTTTTTCTTCTGGGTTCATGTTACCAAACTGAGCCATTTGAGCACGGATAAATCCTTTTGCATAGTCTACTAACTCTGCATAGTCTAATTTGATATCGTTATCTTTCATAATCTTTCCTTCGATTAATTGGTAACGTAATCCTTTTTCAGACTTTTCGTACTCTGCAGCAGCTTCTTCAGTTGTTAATTGCTTCTCTCCAGCAGTTTGTAACCACTTTTGTAAAAACTCAACTGGTAAGTCGAACTTTGTGTTTTCAACTAAGTTTTCAGTAACTGCATTTAACAATTGCTGATCTGCTTGTTGTTGGAATTGCTTTTCTGCGTCTTCTTTAATTTTTTCTTTTAATTCAGTTACAGTGTTTACACTTCCATCAGCAAATAACTTGTCAAATAATTCTTTATCTAACTCTGCTGGTTCAATTTCTGTAATTTCTTCGATTGTTAAAGTAACTGGGATCTCTAATTCTTTAGCATCATCATGAGAAACTCCTAAAGCTTGTTGTAATTTGTGCTCTTCTTCGAATAAGTTTTTAGTTTTTAACTCTAAAACATCTCCAACTTTAGCTCCAACAAACTTCTTTAAGTTAGTTTTTCCTTTAATATCTTTTACAGAGATTGTAGACTTTTTGTTAATCTCTTTTTCTTCGTTTACAAATGTACCAGTAATGTTCGCTACTTCTGTACCTTCTTCTTTAGCTGACATTTTTCCATAGCGAGTTTGAATGTTTTCTAATTCTTTCTCGATTAATTCGTCAGTTGCAACAATATTATATTGAGTTACTTTTTTCTTTGGCTTTAAGTTTACGTCAAATTCAGGAGCTAATCCTAATTCGAACTCAAAAGAAAATTTATCAGCATCCCAATTAAAATCATCTTGTACTTTTGGTAATGGGTTACCTAAAATATCTAACTTCTCTTCAACTAAGAATTTATTTAATGATTCTTGTAAAAGCTTGTTTACCTCATCTATCATTACTGATTTTCCGTATTGCTTCTTTACCATCCCCATTGGTACTTGACCTTTTCTAAATCCTGGGATGTTCGCTGTCTTACGGTAATCGTTTAATACTTTTGTTACTTTATCTTGATAATCTTCTGCAACTATATCAACTTTTACAACTGCGTTTAGCGCATCTACGTTTTCTTTTGTAATATTCATCTTAAAATCTGTTTCTTTAAAATCGGGTGCAAAATTACTACTTTATTTATTTAGAAACAAGACAATTAGACACAAGAATATCGACTTTCTTTTCTTTTATTTAATCGCCTTACTTCTTGATTCTAAACATCTTGTGTTTTTTAATTCTTTTCTTCTTTTAAAAGCGAGAATAGGATTGACCTAAATATGGACAATAACACACTAAATAATAATGCTGCAAAAAATCCACTTACCACAAATCCTCCCACTAACTTACCTGCTAACAATATTATAATTGCATTTATTACAAAAAGGAACAAACCTAAAGTAACTATAGTAGCTGGTAGTGTAAAAAATATTAATAACGGACGCACAAACATATTTAGCAGTGAAATTACTGCTGCAACTATTACAGCCGTAACATAATTATTTACCGCTATTCCTGGTAATATATTTGCCAATACGATAACAGCTAAAGCCGTTAACAATAATTTTAAAAATACTTTCATTTCTTCGTTTTTTTTCTTTAAATCCATAACCATACCAAAGCTAAAAGACTGCTGTTTTGGCAGTTTAGTAAATTATTTTAACTATTTTTAATACCTCTTTTTATTTTTTAACAACAAAAAAGTCATGTTTAAAAAAGCCATCTTCTTCTTTCTATTCTTATTTTTAATATCAAACTACAATTATTCTCAATCGAGAAAAAACTTTGAAGACATTAATAAAATTTGGTTTAAATTTTATCAAGCATTTGATTCTTTAGATTATCAAATAATGGGGGAAATCCACTCAAAAAAACTAATTAGAATCTCTGGCGGAAAAAGAATTTCTGATTACAAAACATATATAAATAATTATAAAACTAGTTTTTCTAAAACTAAAGAGAAGAATATTACCAATAATATTTCACTTCGTTTTTTTGAAAGAATTAATAACGATTCTATTGCCAGTGAAAGAGGTATTTACAAATTAACAAGAAAACAACCTGACAAAAAAGAACAAATTTATTACGGTAAATTCCACGTAATTCTTATGAAAGAAAATAATGTTTGGAAAATTTTCATGGATTATGATTCGAATGAAAATAACAGTATTGGTGAAAAAGATTATGTAAAAGCTCATGATATAAATGAACTTGATGTATTTATTTTAAAAGCTCCTTAACACTTTTAATTTAAACTTTTTTCATTTCTCTAGGTCTAAATAGCAAACAAAACCTTTTGAATTATGAAAAGATTTAATTTTACTTACTGTATAGTTTTTTGCTTTTTCATTAGTACTGCTAATGCACAATTTGTTAGAAACACTAAAGAAGTTATAGATAATAAAAAAGAGATTAAAACTAATAAAGCTCAACTAGAAAAAGACTTTAAACAACTTCATAGTTTTAAATCAAAAATTAACGCTTTTGAAAACGCTTTTATTAATCACAATAACGCTAAACTTAAGAGAATAAAAGCCGATCTTCTTTCTGACATGAAAAGAGAAATTGCTCAAAGTGAACGAAAAATTACACAAGACCAAAAAGAGGTAAAGAGAAGTAAATCTGAATTAAGAGCCTCTAAACGAGAAGCAAAATTATCAAGAAGAGATGTTGTTTATAGAAACACAAAAAAACAACGTCGTGAATACGCCGATGATGTTCGTGATAAAAGAGATGATAAACGTGACCTTAGAGACGACCAAAGAGATTTAGCTTTTCAAATTTCGAGAACGAACAGACAAAAAGAGATTTATCGTTCTATCAAAGCTTACAATTTAGTTATTTCTAAAAACAAGTCTGGCAAACATAAACTTGCTACCAACACTAAATTATTACGTGAATTTGCTAAAACTATGTTAGCTGATATTAATGCTACCAAAGCGGAATTAAAAGAAGACCACAAAGAAGTTAGAGAAGATAGAAGGGAACGTAGAGAAGACAGAAGAATATAACAAAATTCTATTTTTTATTTAAATGCGACAAAGTCCTGGTTAGTAATACTAATCGGGGCTTTATTTTTTTAAACCTTGCTCTATTTGAGTTATTAATGCCTTTTTAACCTCACCATCTTCCAAAAGCAACTTCAACAGACTTTCTTTCACCTGATTAGCAATTACCTCTGGTTCATACAACGAACTAGGCTCACTTGCTATATATTCTTCTTTGTTATTTAAAAGCATCTCTCCTCTTCCCGTTAACAACCATGTTGGATCTATTTCTGGAAACGAATGGAGAATTTTGTTTAACACATTACTCTTAAATGACGATTTTCTTCTAATTGCTGTTCCTATTGAATTATTTGAAACGTTAATTTCCTCTTCAAAAGACCTGATATTAAACCTTTTATAATTAATTATTTGCTCTACTCTTTTATACGTTTCATCTATAAAATCTTCCATTCAAAAACAACTTTTTTCTAATTAATTTTGATTTTTGTTTGTATTAAGGAATTTTGTTTGTATATTTGTAGTGTTATAAGTACAAAATACGTACAAATATAAAATTATTTGTTATGTGTTTTATAAAAATTAATTACAGTTTTTATGATATCAATAACACAACGCAATGAATTAGAAAAAATTAAACCTCCTAAATACAGAGAAAAGGTTCGAGAGTTTTTAATTCAAAATGGACATAAATTTTCCTTAGAAACTATTCAAAAAGTTTACTCTGGAAAAAGAAAAAACTTAATTATTGCTAGAGCTATTATTACCGTTTTCAACAACCATCTCAAAGAACAAGAATCAATTGATTCAGAACTTAAAAACCTCATTAAACAAATAAAAAAAGATTAAGCAATAATTTAAAAACATTAAATATTTAACTAAAACAAAAAGTATAAGAGAAAATCAACAAACACAACTCTTCTCTAACCACTAATTATTAAGCTCTTTAAACAACAACTCCATTTAGTCTTGGTTCCTTCAAGAGACAAAGAACATCATACTCTTACTCTGTTTAAATAATAATTAGCAACCAATTACCTTAATAACAACTTAAGCTTTCCTTACTTGATTTAAAAAGAGTAGCTATACAAACATGTTTGCTCTAGATATTAAACACGTAATATTTAAATTTAAAAACTATGAAATATTTAAAAATATCAACAATACTTATTGTACTGTTTTTAAGTTGCCAAATTGAAAAGGAAACGGATTCAGTTATTCAACTAAATGCTGTTGATCTGACACTTCAAAAAAACGAAAACTTTTTTAATCGTCTTGAAGAGTTATCAACTACCAAAAACAAAAAAGAGATAAATACTAAAATAGAAACTATCTTAAATGATTATTATGACAACCAAGCTGATTTAAAATCAAAAACTAAATCTTTAAACGAAATTCAAAACGAAATATTGAAACAGTATTTCTCTAATTTAAATACAAAAGACAATATAACTCAGTTCACTAACTCATACACCCAACAAATTCAAAACAAAAACATTAGCCAATCTGACAAACTATTTTGTATTAATGCCATAGATTTTTATCAGAAACTAATGAATTATGTTAATTTAAGTAACAATACCTAAGAAGCTAAGGAATGAGAAGATTGTGCTCATCGTGGCTGCATGAATTGTTGCATGTATAGAAAAGCACAAGATTTAGCAGATTCAAACTGGGTTGACAAAGCATTCTCTTAGTTTCGGCTGCTCAAACTACATCCAAATGGTTTGGTTCTTACTTATGGGATTGCATTTAATTTTTAACTAAAATAATTTTTTCATGAAAAGTTTAAATACTATTGAATGTAAAATTGATTACTTAATAGCTATTATTTCTTGTACACTATTATTTATAGTCATCAAGAAATTAATTCCAATATGCTTATATGGTTTGTTCACATTAATTACAGCATTTTATTTTTTCCCAATGCGATTATTAATTAATCAAAAGAAAAACTTTATAAGTGGAGAACGTTTCTTTTTAATCGCTTCAGGTGTAATTTTTTCATCAATTTTAGTATTATCAATATTATACCTATATGTAAACGATAATTCTTTTTTCAGAAACGCCATTATAGTTTTCAGTTTTACCAATATTACACTCATGATGTATTTTTATTTAAAGTTTAATAAACTTCTTTTACTAAACTTTATTTTCACTTTTACATCATCAATTTTACTTTTCTAAAAAAGCAAGAACCTCTTTATAAAAATCTTTTGGATTTTCTGCATGTAGCCAATGACCCGCGTTGGCTACTGCTTTTATTGTTGAATTTGGAAAATGTGCTTGTATAAGCGGCTCTTCATTTTCAGAAATGTAACCAGAATTTTCTCCTTTCAAAAACAATGTTTCACCTTCAAAAACAGTAAAAGAAGGCAAAGCCTCTCCTACTTCATTGTTATTTTCTGTTAACGATTTTAAATTAAACCTAAAAGCCAACTTACCTTTTTCTTTCCAATATGTGCTCTTTAATAAAAATTGACGTATTCCAGGCTCTGGAATTAATTCCATTAATTTTTCTTCTACTAACTTTCGTGAATTATGAATTTCAAAATCCACTGAGTTTAATGCTTGTAAAATATCATGGTGATGTGGTGGATACATTCTTGGAGAAATATCAGCTACTATTAACTTTTTAACAAGTTCTGGATATTCAGTAGCAAACAACATTACTGTTTTCCCTCCCATCGAATGTCCTAACAGGTTTACTTGTTCTAAACTGTAATTTTCTATGTAATTGTATAAATCCTCAACCATTAACTCGTAATCAAACTCATCAGAATGAAAACTACGACCGTGATTACGCTGATCTATTAAGTGAACTTCAAACCCATCTTCAACAAATTTATTCGCATGAGATTTCCAGTTGTCTCCCATTCCAAAATAACCATGTAATATCAAAAGTGTTTCTCCCTGTCCTAAAATTCTTGAATGTAGAATCTCCATTTTACTTCAACCTATCTAAATACATGTTTACAACATTCTCTAATCCCAAGTACAATGATTCCGATATAAGTGCATGACCTATTGATACTTCTGCTAAGTTAGGAATGTTTTCCTTGAAGAATTTTATGTTATCTAAATTTAAATCATGTCCAGCGTTAATTCCTAAACCTAATTCATATGCTAAAACAGCAGCTTCGGTATAAGGTTTTACAGCCTCAATATTACCAACCTCATACTGAGTAGCAAACTCTTCTGTATATAACTCAATTCTATCTGTTCCTGTTTTAGCTGCAGCTTCTATGAGTTTTAAATCAGTATCAATAAAAATTGATGTTCTAATTCCATTCCTTTTAAATTCAGCAATTACATCTTGTAAATAAGCTTGATGCTTAATAGTATTCCATCCAGCATTAGAAGTTAGCGCATCAATACTATCTGGCACTAAGGTTACTTGTGTTGGTTTAATTTCCAACACCATTTTCATAAATTTATCTATTGGGTTTCCTTCAATATTATATTCTGTAGTAACTATTGATTTAAGATCATAAGCATCTTGATAACGAATATGACGTTCATCTGGTCTTGGATGAATAGTTATTCCTTCTGCTCCAAAATCTTGAATATCTGTTGCAACTTTTAATAAATTAGGAACGTTTCCCCCTCTTGAATTACGTAAAGTTGCAATCTTATTAATATTTACACTTAACTTTGTCATCTTATAAAATTAAACCACAAAGGTAAATCATTAAAACTTTTTAAACTATATTCGTAGTAATGAATATAAACGATTTTATACTTACAGATATTAAGGCTCTTACTTTAAAGAGTACTGTAAAGGACGCGCAAAAATTATGCGAAAACTTACCTATAACTCACATACCTATAGTAGAAAGTGGCAAACTAATTGGGTGCTTACCAGAAGCTGATGTACAAATTATAGAAGACAAAAGTGGTTTACTTAGTGAATATTCATATTTATTAGACCTATTTTACACAAACGAAAAAGCTACATTATTAGATTTAATAGTTTTATTTGCTGATAATGATTCTAATTTAATTCCAGTTTTAAACAAGGAAATGAATTACATAGGGTACTATGAGCTAAACGATATTTTAGACGCTTTTGCTGATAGCCCATTTTTACACAATGAGAGCGATACTCTAATCATTACAAAAAATAAAAATGATTACTCCATGAGCCAAATTGCTCAAATCGTAGAAACAAATAGTGGTAAACTACTAGGTTTTTATATTTCTTCTGAAGGCCAAGACAATGTGCAAATTACTTTAAAAATAATTTCTGAAGAAATAAATGAAATCATTCAAACTTTTAGGAGATACGACTATAATGTTATTACACAGCATGAAGATGATTTTTATTTAGAAGAGCTTAAAGACAGAGCTGCTTACCTAAGAAAATATCTAAACATGTAACCTTAAAAACACTAATTAGACGTGAAGAAAGTAGCTATATATGGTCAATCCTATACCATTACAGCAGAAAAAGAGATTAAAATTTTATTATCTGCTTTAGAAAGTAAAAACATTGTTGTTTTTTTTGAAAAAGAATTTTACGATTTATTAATTGAAAATAATTCATTAGCTAAAAAGTACCCTACCTTTTCTCATTTTAGAGATTTATCAAATTCATTTGATATGATGTTTAGCATCGGTGGAGATGGAACTATTTTAAGAGCTGTAACTTATGTTCGTAACCTTGATATTCCTATATTAGGAATTAACACAGGCAGATTAGGCTTTTTAGCTACAATTCAAAAAGACCAAATAAATGAAGCTGTTGATTTATTATTAAAAAAAGAATATACGATTCAAGAAAGAACTTTGCTTCAAGTTAAAACAAATCCAATAGCAGAAGATTTTTCTGAATTAGATTTTGCTTTGAATGAAGTTACTATTGCTAGAAGAAATACAACTTCAATGATAGGTGTTAAAACCTATTTAAATGAAGAATATCTTACCAACTATTGGGCAGATGGCTTAATTATATCTACACCAACAGGTTCTACAGGGTACTCTTTAAGTTGTGACGGCCCCGTAGTTTTACCAAACTCAAAAAGTTTTATTATTACTCCTATTGCCCCTCATAATTTGAATGCAAGACCAATGGTAATACCAGATGAAACGTCAATACAACTTGAAGTAAGCGCTAGAGAGAAAGACTTTTTAATTTCTCTTGATTCGCGCATTACAACTGTTTCTCAAGAAACAAAAATTAAAATTTCTAAAGCTCCTTTTACTATTAAAAGCATTTTATTAAAAAATCAATCTTATCTAAAAACCTTAAGAGGTAAACTTTTATGGGGTGAGGATACGAGAAATGAATCATTATAATCTCCCTTGATTACAATAAAACCCTAAAAAAAAAGTTAATCAAAAAGACAGATTATTAACTTTTTAAAGCAAATTCATTTTCCTATATTTGCACGCTATTTTAACGATGAGAAAATTTTTTCTATTCATATCATTTGCTTTTGCAGCAATAACAGTTTTATCGCAAACTCATGAAATTGGGGTATTTCTTGGAGGCTCTAATTATGTAGGAGACATTGGTAGGACTAATTATATTTATCCAAATAAATTGGGAGGTGGTCTTATATATAAATATAACTTAAACCCAAGAATAGCTTTAAGAGGAACATATACGTACATTCCTGTTTCTGGTGATGATGCTAATGCAGAAAATCCATTTAGACAGAATAGACCTCAAGGGACTTTTAGATTCAACAATACCATTAATGAATTCGCTGTAGGTCTAGAATTTAATTTCTTCGATTACAACATAAGCGATTATAAAACAACTTTTACACCATATATATTGGCTGAAATAGCAGCTTTTAACTATAAAAGCCCTACTTCTGTTAATACTGCAAACAATACAATTACGCTAACTAATAAATTTTCTTATTCAATTCCTGTTGGTATTGGAATAAAAGGAAGGTTAGCAGACAATTTAGCAATTGCTTTTGAAGCAGGTGCTCGTGTAACCTTTGTAGATGATATAGATTTCACTACAGACAAAATAAACTCTTTAAATTTTGGAGGTTCAGGAAATGATTGGTATATGTTTACAGGATTCTCAATTGTTTATACCTTTGGAAGACCTCCATGTTATAGTGGATTAGCAAATTAAATATGGAAAAAAAACTACAAAGCATTGACTTACAAAAAGTCCCAAATCATATTGCCGTAATTATGGATGGTAATGGAAGGTGGGCAAAAGGGAAAGGAATGCAACGTGTTTTTGGTCATAGAAATGCATTAACAGCCATTAGAGAAACTGCTGATGCAGCATCTGATTTGGGTGTAAAATTCTTAACTCTTTATGCTTTCTCAACCGAAAACTGGAATAGACCTAAGCTTGAAGTAGATGCTTTAATGAGTTTACTCGTAACTACTCTTAAAAAAGAATTACCTGATTTTCAACGAAAAAACGTTAGGGTAAACGCGGTAGGTAATATTACTAGTTTACCAAAAAGTGCTCAAAAAATTTTAGCTAAGGTCATCGAAGAAACTAAGAACAATACTAAGATTACTTTAAGCTTTGCTCTAAGCTATGGTTCTCGAGAAGAAATTGTTAATGCTATCAAAAACATATCTAAAAAAGTTGTTAATAACCAATTAGATATTGAAAAAATAGACGAAAAAATTATAAATAATCATTTATATACATTTAATTTGCCCGACGTTGATTTTATGATACGTACAAGTGGGGAACAAAGAATTAGTAACTTCTTACTTTGGCAAATGGCGTATGCTGAATTATATTTCACAGATATATTATGGCCAGATTTTAGAAGAGAACATCTTTTCGAAGCAATAATTGATTATCAAAATAGAGAGAGAAGATTTGGAAAAACTAGCGAACAGATTGAAACCAATGAATAAATATTCGTATTTAGTAGTATTTTTTATCGCCTTTATTACGGCGAGTACACAAGCACAAAACACAATTCCTAAGGACAGTACAGCTACAAATAGTATTATTTCTTATGAAAAAGGTAAAAACTACATTTTAGGAGGAATTACTGTTACTGGTTTGCAAAAATTTAGTGAGCAAACTGTACGTGTTTATACAGGTTTAGTTGATGGGCAACCAATTAAACTTCCTGGTGATAAACTTTCAAGTGCTATTAAAAAATTATATGAGAGTAAACAGTTTAGCGAAGTTGATGTATATTTATCTAAAAGAGATGGTAATACTGTTTATCTTCAATTTGACGTAACAGAATTACCTCAATTATTAAATGTTACTATTACTGGAGTTAGTAAATCTAAAAGAAAAGAAATTCAAAAAGAAACTGACCTTAAAAAAGGAGCTATGGTTACTGATAACTTGATTGTAACCACTAGAAACTACATTAAGAAAAAATATACTGATAAAGGTTTTTTAAAGACAAAGGTTACTTTGGATACAAGAAAAGATACTTCTGATGTTAACACTGTTAGCATGAATATTTTCATAGACAAAGGAAAACGTATTAAAATTAAAGAAATTAATTTCATAGGAAACAAAGCTATGTCTAGTGGAGCTTTACGTGGAGCTATGAAAAACACAAAACGTAAGTTTTTAGGTCGCTTTTGGAAGTCATCTAAATATATTTTAGACGATTATAAAGAAGATTTAGAAAGTATCCTTGAAAAGTATAGTGAAAATGGGTATCGAGATGCTAGAATTTTATCGGATAAATTAACATGGAATGATGATAATACTATCAATTTAGAAATCGAATTAGATGAAGGTCGCCAGTATCGTTTTGATGATATTAAATTTATTGGTAATAAAAAATATTCAGATGAATATCTACAAAGTATATTAAGAATTGAAAAAGGAGATATTTATAATGGAAAAGTATTAAAAGAGCGTATCTCTGGAGACGGAACCCCTACTTCAACAGATATACAAACATTATATCACAACAATGGTTATTTATTTTCTCAAGTAAATGCTGTAGAAACTAAAGTAAAGAATGATTCGATTACTGTTGAAGTTCGAATTCGTGAAGATGAACCAGCTACAATTAAAAAAGTTACTGTAACTGGAAATGATAAAACCAATGACCACGTAATTTTTAGAGAATTACGTGTTAAGCCAGGTGATTTGTTTAGTCGTCAAAACATTATTCGTTCTATTCGTGAAATTGGACAATTAGGTTTCTTTGACGCCAATGTAACTCCAGATGTAAAACCTGATTATCAAAATAAAACTGCTGATATCGATTTTTCAGTAGTAGAAAAAGGAGGTAGTCAAATTGAACTACAAGGTGGTTATGGAGGTGGATCATTCATTGGTACTTTAGGGTTATCTTTTAACAACTTCTCAATTAGAAACATTTTTAATAAAGAAGCTTATAAACCATTACCAATGGGAGATGGTCAAAAACTATCACTAAGATTGCAAGCAAGTAGAACTTTTAATACTTATAGTTTTTCGTTTACTGAACCATGGTTAGGAGGTAAAACACCACAATCTTTATCTTTTTCTGTTTATTTATCTAATCAATATAGATTTAATTTTCAGACTAATGCTGTTGATAGAAGTCAAAGTTTAAGTATTATAGGGGCTACCATTGGATTAGGTAAACGATTAAATTGGCCTGACGATTATTTTTCTCTATCTCAAAGTATTAGTTACCAAAGAATTGAGCTTCAAAATTATGGTTACAGAGTGGGGTCATCAAACGATGTAATAAGTCAAGGAAACCTAAATAATTTAGCTTATAATGTTGCTTTAAGTAGAAATTCTGCCGGACCTAGTTTGATATTTCCAACTTATGGTTCTGAATTTACAATAAGAGCAAAAGCAACTTTTCCGTATTCTTTAGTTAATGGAAAAAACTATACTGAACCTGATAATCCAACAAACGAACAAAGGCAAGCTTTTTTAGCTGATAAGTATAAATGGCTAGAATATTATAAAATTTCTGCTAAAGGAAAATGGTATACCGCTTTAGCTGATAAATTAGTACTTATGTCTAATTTCGAAATGGGATATTTAGGAACTTATAATGATAAATTAGGATTAACACCAGTAGAAAGGTATTTTGTTGGAGGAGATGGTATAGCGCAAGGACAATTAGACGGTAGGGAAGTTATTGGACTAAGAGGTTATGAAAATAATAGACTTTCATCTATAGATGGAGGTTCAATATATAATAAATTTCAATTAGAATTACGTTACTCTATTACAGATAAACCATCTGCTTCAATTTATACATTAGGATTTTTAGAAGCTGGTAATTCTTATGACAATTTTAGTACATTTAATCCGTTTAATTTAAAACGTTCAGCTGGACTAGGTATTCGTATATTTATGCCTGCCTTCGGATTATTAGGTATTGATTTTGCCCATGGGTTTGATCCATTACCTGGTTTAACCCAAAAATCTGGTTGGCAAACACATTTTATTATTGGAAGACAGTTCTAAAACCTTACATTTGTAATGTGTCTGGTTTTTGGCACGGTTTTTTCTAAACACATTATAACAAGATGAAAAAAAACATTTTATCAATCGTTCTTTTATTTATTGCAAGCATTTCTATTGCCCAAAAAAACCAACGTATTGCATACATTGATATGGAGTACATACTTCAAAATATTCCTGAATATTTAGAAGCTCAAAACTCTTTAGATGCAAAAGTTGAAAAATGGAAGACCAGATTAGATAAAGAAGCCCGTGCCATTGAAGTGTTAAAAACAGATTTAGCTAACGAAAAAGCTATCTTAACAAAAGATTTAATTGAAGAACGTGAAGAAGACATCAAGATAAAACATGAATCTTTACGTAGATTAGAATCCTTATACTTTGGTCCGAAAGGAGATATGTATAACTTAAGAAGGCAATTAATTAAGCCTATTCAAGATCAAGTATATAATTCGGTACAAACTATTGCTTCAAGAAAAAAATACGATTTTGTTTTTGATAAATCTAGCGAGCTAGTTATGCTGTATTCAAACAAAAAACACGATATTAGCGATCTTGTTGTAAAAATGATCAATATTGATCAAAGAAAACAAGAAAAAAGAGATAAGATAGCAGCTAAAAAAGAACTACTTAAAGGTGAAGGTTTAAGTGAAGTACAAAAACAAAGAGCTGCTAAAAAGGAAGAATTAAAAAAGAAAAAGCAAGCAGATAGGTTAGCTAGAATTAAATTAATTGAAGAAAAGAGACAAGCTAAACTAAAAGCTAGAGATGAAAAAAGAAGATTGTTACTAGAAAAGAAAAAGGCTTTAAGAAAAGCCAAAGAAGAAGCCAAAAAGCAAGAAGAAGAAAAGCAAAATAAAGAAAGTCAACAAACAGACGAAAACAAATAAATCAAGAATAAAGAACAAAAATTAAATTAAAACAACAGAGATGAAACATTTAAAAACGTTATTATTAGTTGCAATTTTTACGATTGGATTAGGTGGTGTGGCAAATGCACAAAAAACTGCACATATTAATACTGATAAATTATTAGCTGATATGCCTGCTACTAAAGCTATGAAAGCGGAATTAGAAAAGTTAAATAAAACTTACCGTGATGATATCGAAGCTATGTACAAAAAATTAGAAGCTAAGATAAAGAAATATGAAGCAGAAGGTAAAAGCCAAACTCAAGAAATAAATCAAAAGAGAGCTTTAGAAGTTCAACAAGAAAGAAGAAGAATTGCTCAAGCTGAACAATCTGCAGGTCAAGAAATGCAAAAGAAATATCAAGAAAAAACACTTCCTATTTTAAAGAAAGCTGAAGAAGCAATTAAAGCTGTAGCTGCTGAAAAAGGAATTATCTATGTATTCGATGCTACTCCAGGAAAAGGATTAATCGTTTACGATAAAGGAGAAGATATTTACGGAGCTGTAAAAGCTAAATTAGGTTTCTAATAAAAAGCTTTAAAAATATATTATAAAAATCCTGCTGTATACAGCAGGATTTTTAATTTTGTTACATATGACAACTACAAATTCTAAATATCCCATAGGCATTTTTGATTCTGGTATTGGTGGAATCTCAATTTGGAAAGAAATAAATAAATTACTACCATTTGAAAGTACTATATATTTATCTGATAATAAAAATGCTCCTTATGGTCAAAAGTCTAGAGAAAAAATCATTGAGTTATCGGTAAAAAACACAGAATACTTAATAGACAGAGGTTGTAAGATTATAGTAGTTGCTTGTAATACTGCCACAACAAATGCAATTAAGCATTTAAGAGCTAATTATAACATTCCTTTTATAGGTATAGAACCAGCTATTAAACCTGCCTCAATTCAAACAAAAACAGGTGTTATAGGTATTTTAGCTACAAAAGGAACTCTAAATAGTAGCTTATTTGAAAAAACCTCTTCTAAAATTGATGATAATATTACAATTATAGAACAAGTTGGTGAAGGCTTAGTTGAACTTATTGAAAATGGTGAAATGCATTCTACAGAAATGACAAAACTCTTAAAAGTATACATAAATCCAATGCTTTTAAACAAATGTGATTCAATAGTACTAGGTTGTACTCATTACCCTTTTTTAATGCCGCAAATTAGATCTATAGTTGGTCCTGATGTGAATATTATAGACTCAGGAGAAGCTGTTGCAATGCAAACAAAAAATATCTTGCAGAAAAACAATGCTCTTTATCCAATGAATGACAGTCCATCAAACATATTTTTTTCAAATAAAGAAGAAATGGTTCTACAAGATATTTTGAAAGAATATAAAAATATTACAATAAAATATTCTGATTTTTAAAAGCTTCCGTTGATGTTAGGACAAGCAGAAGCTCTTCTTTTTCTACATAAAACATCTATACCAAAAGAAAGTTGGTGAAAACCACCATTTGCAAAAACAACATCTCCAGTTTGCTGGGTATAAGTATAAGCAAACATCATGTTCTTATAGTTTAGTCCTAAAATTGGAGTTACGTAGTGAGCATCTCCAAAGACACTACTATCAAAACTTCTTCTATAAGATAAAGCAGCCCATAATTGACTTTTTTCAAAAGTCTTATATACCTTAAAGTTTATGTCTCCTATTTTTTCACCTGTTTGTTCTTTATATTGAATCATAACAGATGGTTCAAATTGTAATTTTTCTTTATCTCCAAAAAAGTAACTAGCACCAAGAATATAATTTCTTAAGTTCAATGACTCAAAGCTTGAATTTAAATTGTTCTTAGCTGATAATAAGATATTTTTTACAGTGAAATAAGAAGCAAATCCTTTGTAGTGGTATGCCATACCAAAATCTGCATTGAAATAAAAATTACTTTCTATTACCTGACTAACTACAGGATCGTTTACAAACCTTCTTTGATCTACTTCATTTTGTACAATAGACATAGAAAGACCAAATGATAACTGGTTAAATAAATTCTCATTACCCATATCTAAATGATATGCATAAGTTCCTTGAAGTCCTTTTTGAGAATGATAACCGTTTTTATCATTAAATAAAATTAAACCGTATCCAGCATTTGAGTTTTCGTTAAATTTAGCATGAAAACTTGCTGTTTGTAAAGCAGGTGCATCTTTAACACCTATCCATTGCTGTCGAGCAGTTAACCTCAACTTACCACAATCACCAACTCCCGCAGCAGCTGGATGCAATAAGTAAACATTATCAGATAAATAATCTGCATAAATAGGCAGAGTTTCTTGTGCTGAGATATTAGACACAAAAACTAATAAAAACAAAACAACAATTTTTTTCATATACTTTAATTGATAAATAGCCGTCAAATATAGCCAAGAGAAATAAGAAATTTGCTTATTTTTTAAAAAAGTATAAATATAATTCATGTTTTTAACATATTAATGACCTAATCTATAGGCCGATGGTGTTTTTCCTTTTAGTTCTTTGAACTTTCTATTAAAATTAGATATGTTTTTAAAACCTGATTTTTCAGACACTTCTATTATTGAATAATCTTTATTTTGCAATAGCTTGCATGCCTTTTCTATTCTAAGCTCATTTAAAAAAGTAAAATACGTTTTATTTGTTCTTTGCTTAAAATATCTACAAAAAGCATTAGTAGTCATATTAGCTACCTCAGATATATCCTCTAATTCTATCTTCTTATTAAAGTTATTTAGTGTATAATCCATAACGTCTCCCATTCGTTTACCTTCATTATCCGAATATTTCTTTTTATAAAAAAAAGACGAGAGAGGTTCTATTTCAGATTTTATGATAACATTAATCATCTTTATAAAAACAATGAACTTTACTAAATCCCTACTTTTTTGAAGCTTTAAAAAATATTTTTTTAATTTTTCTTTGTTTGTTTTTACTCTGAAACTGTTTTGCGAGTTAACAAAAAAGCTAGTTAACTCTTTAAAATCATCTAGTTCAAAAAAATCTTTACCAAAAGATTCTTTTGTAAAAAAAAGCGATATCATGAATGATTTTTTTATTCTAGAAATATCACTTTTAAAAACATGAGGCTGATTACCACCAATAACAAAAATATCTTCAGACTCGTAATCATTAACCGTATCTCCAATAATCAACGTGCCCTCACCTTTCACTATATAACATATTTGTATTTCTTTATGCTGATGAAGCTTATCATAAAAAGCATTGCCTTTATCTTCTTGGTATATTAAACCTAAGTTTTTTGTTTTTGGTATTTCAAACGGTAGAACTTTCATGAGTAATATTTTACGCTAATCTATAACATATTAACCAATATAATACTAAATTAACAATAGATAGATAATATAGTATACATAATAGCTAAAAAACAAACATATGCCTTTGGCAATCATATATAGATTTGCAATAAAAAAAACAAAATGAGTATAAATTGGAAAGGCGTTATGCCTGCTGTAACAACAAAGTTTACAAATGAGGACACCTTAGATTTAAACATGTTTGAAGTGAATATTAAAGCACAGTTAGATGCTCAAGTTCATGGAATTGTTTTAGGTGGGACATTAGGTGAAGCTAGTACATTATCTACAGAAGAAAAAAGAGAATTAACCAAAACTACAGTTGATATTGTAGATGGTAAAGTTCCTGTGTTAATGAATGTAGCTGAGCAAACTACAAAAGGAGCTATTGAAGCTGCACAAAGAGCAGAAGAAGATGGAGCTAAAGGCCTTATGATGTTACCTCCTATGCGTTATAAATCTGGAGATAGAGAAACAGTTGAATACTTTAAAGCTGTAGCAAACAATACTTCGTTACCTATTATGGTTTACAATAACCCTGTAGATTATAAGGTGGAAGTTACATTAGATATGTTTGAAGATTTATTGGAATGTAAAAATATAGAAGCAGTAAAAGAATCAACTAGAGATATTTCTAACGTTACGAGGATTAAAAACCGTTTTGGTGATCGTTTAAAAATAATGACTGGTGTTGACACATTAGCTCTTGAAAGTTTATTAATGGGGGCTGATGGTTGGATTGCTGGTTTAGTATGTGCTTTTCCAAAAGAAACAGTAGCTATTTACGAATTACAAAAAGCAGGAAGAATACAAGAGGCATTAGAAATATACCGTTGGTTTTTACCTTTGTTAGAATTAGATATAAATTCTAAATTAGTCCAAAATATCAAATTAGCAGAAGTAGCAACAGGTATAGGTACAGAAAATGTTCGTGCGCCACGTTTACCATTAATTGGAGAAGAACGTAAACATGTATTAAATGTTATAGAAACTGGATTAAAGAACAGACCTACTTTGCCTGATTATAAAAACTTATAGAATGATAACAGGAAAAAATTATATAGGAGATACAATATCAGCAACAGGAAACAAAACATACACAACGTTTAACCCAGAGTTAAACAAAGAAAATGAAGTTGTTTACACTGAAGCTACTCAAGAAGAAATTAACGAAGCTGTTTCTTTAGCATCAAAAGCTTTTAAAGAGTATAGAAATGTTTCTGGGAAACAAAAAGCAGCTTTTTTAAACGCCATTGCAGATGAAATATTAGCTTTAAATGATGAGTTAGTTAAAACTTATTGTTCAGAAACTGGATTACCAGAAGGTCGTGCAAAAGGAGAAAGAGGAAGAACTGTATTTCAATTACGCTCTTTTGCTGACTTAGTAGCAGAAGGTTCGTGGGTAGAAGCTACAATAGATACGGCTATTCCAACAAGAGAACCTTTACCTAAATCAGATATAAGAAAAATAAATATTCCATTAGGACCTGTGGTTGTTTTTGGTGCTAGTAATTTCCCACTTGCTTATTCAACGGCTGGTGGTGATACAGCAGCTGCATTAGCAGCAGGTTGTCCAGTTATTGTTAAATCGCATCCCATGCATGCTGGTACTGGTGAATTAGTTGCCTCTGCTATAATAAAAGCGGCTCAAAAAACTAATATGCCAAAAGGTGTATTTTCAAACCTAAATTCAAGTGGAATTGAAGTTGGCCAACAATTAGTATCACACCCAGAAGTAAAAGCAGTTGGTTTTACAGGAAGTATACAAGGTGGAAGAGCTTTATTAGATTTAGCAGCTAAAAGAGAAGAACCTATTCCTGTATTTGCAGAAATGGGAAGTATTAATCCTGTGGTTATATTACCAAAAGCATTACAAAACAGAGGTGAAACTTTAGCAAGTACTTATGCTGGTTCAATTACTTTAGGTACTGGGCAATTTTGTACAAATCCAGGATTAATTTTAGGAATTAAAGGTGAACAACTAACAAATTTCACAAATGATTTAGCTTCTAAAATTGTAGAAATATCTCCTTCATTAATGCTACATCCAAATATTGTTGCTGCTTATGAAAGTAATAAGGGAAAAGCATTAGCACAAAGTGGATTAGTTGTCGTTGGTAAATATGAAAATGAAGTACAATCAAACTATGCAACACAGATTATTACTACTGTAGAAGGAGCAACATTTTTAGAAAACACAACATTACATCAAGAAGTGTTTGGTCCCTTTTCAATGGTAGTACAATGTGAAAACGCAGCTCAATTAGAAGAAATTATTTCTCAACTAGAAGGACAATTAACAGGAACTGTTATTTCTGATGAAAATGAAATAACTCAATATGGATCTGTTGTTTCAGCATTACAAAACAGAGTTGGACGTATTATATTCAATGGAGTTCCTACAGGTGTAGAAGTTTGTCCGTCTATGGTACATGGAGGTCCATATCCAGCGTCTACAGATAGTCGATTTACAGCAGTTGGAATTGGATCAATAAAACGTTGGGTACGTCCATTTAGTTATCAAGATTGGCCAAATGAATTATTGCCAGATGAACTAAAAAACGAGAACCCGTTGCAAATTTCACGTTCGGTTAACGGTATGTTAACAAAAAACGGTGTCAAATAGTAAATTTTAAGAATTTCTTTAGATAGTACAAAAAATCAAACCTTACTTTTGTCCTGTCTAGAGATTGAAACAATGCCAGCTTTATTTTTATAATAGAGGAATTTTTTGAAGGGTTTTTTCTAAGAGAGAATACAAGCTGGCGCTTCAATTAAAGATGAGAAAGACTTTTTTTTGCGTCGATGCGCATACTTGTGGTAATCCAGTAAGAGTTGTTGCTGGTGGAGGACCAAATCTTATTGGTACCAACATGAGTGAAAAACGCCAACATTTTTTAAAAGAATACGATTGGATTCGTAAAGGTTTAATGTTTGAACCTAGAGGACATGATATGATGAGTGGTTCCATCCTATTTCCTCCTCATAATCCAGAAAATGATTTTGCAATATTATTTATTGAAACATCTGGTTGCTTACCTATGTGTGGACATGGTACTATAGGAACTATAACTATTGCTATAGAAGAAGGCTTAGTTACTCCTAAAATACCTGGCAAAATTAAAATGGAAGCTCCAGCTGGTTTGGTTGAAATAGCATATCAACAAACAGGTAAAAAAGTAGATTGGGTTAGACTAACCAATGTTAAAAGCTATCTAGCAGCTGAAAATTTAACTGTTGATTGCCCTGAATTAGGAGAAATCACTTTTGATGTTTCTTATGGAGGAAACTACTACGCTATTGTTGATCCACAAAAAAACTTTAGTGGAGTTCATGATTTTACCGCTTCAAAAATTATTCAATATTCTCAGGTAGTAAGAGATAGAATTAATGAGGAATATCCAGACTTATTTATTCATCCAGAAAATGATACCATAAGAGATGTAACCCATATGCTTTGGACAGGTAATCCTTTAGACCCGACTTCTTCTGGACGTAATGCTGTTTTTTATGGCGACAAAGCTATTGACAGAAGTCCTTGTGGAACTGGTACATCAGCTCGTTTAGCTCAGTTACATGCTAAAGGAAAACTTAAAACTGGAGAAGAGTTTATCCACGAAAGTTTTATTGGAAGTAAATTTATTGGAAGAGTAGAAAAAGAAACAACTTTAGCAGGGAAACCAGCCATTATTCCAAGTATACAAGGTTGGGCTAAAGTATACGGATATAACAACATTATTATTGACGATCAAGATGATCCATATGCACATGGATTCCAAGTAATATAAAATGAGTAAAAAAGTAGTAATTATTGGTGGTGGAATTATAGGTTTATCTTCAGCTTATTATTTACAAAAAGCTGGACATGAAGTAACAATTATTGATAAATCAGACTTTTCATCTGGAGCTTCTCATGTAAATGCAGGTATTATTACACCTAGTCATATTATTTCTTTAGCTGCTCCTGGTATGATTAACAAAGGAATAAAATGGATGTTTAGTTCTACAAGTCCTTTATCTATTAAACCCCGATTAGACCTTGACTTTTTTAAATGGTCCTTACTTTTTAAAAAAGCTTCTACTCATAAAAAAGTACAGCAATCAATTCCTGTTATCAAAGACATTAATTTGTTTAGCAAAGAATTATATGAAAATATTAAAGCTTCTAATGACTTTGACTTCTTTTATCAAGACAAAGGCTTACTAATGTACTATAAAACGGATAAAGCAGGTGAAGAAGAATGGAATGTGGGAAAACAAGCTATTAAAGAAGGGTTAAAAGTTGAAAACTTAACCAAAGAAGAAGTTCAAAAGCTAGAACCTAATAGTAACTTAGATATTAAAGGGGCTGTGTACTATCATTCAGATGCACATATGACTCCAAATGAGTTTATTCCACAATTAAAATTACATTTAGAAAAAAACGGAGTTACTTTTTTATCAAATGAAGAAGTCTTAAAAATTAATATTTCTAAGAATGAAGTAACCTCAATCGATACCAATAAACAAAACATATTGGCAGATGAATATGTTTTAGCAACAGGCTCTTGGACACAAGATTTAGCTAAGAAATTACAAATAAATATTCCTGTACAAGCAGGTAAAGGTTATCGAATTAATGTAAAAGAAGAAACTGGCATTTCAATTCCAGCAATCCTTATGGAAGCAAAAGTTGCCGTTACTCCAATGAATGGTTTTACTCGATTTGCAGGAACCATGGAAATTGGAGGTATTAATCATAAAATAAACCCAGCACGTGTTAAAACAATAGCCAATGCTGGCGAACAATATTATTCTGGTTTAAAAATAAAACAAGAAGACATTGATAATGCCGATTGTGGTTTACGACCTTGTTCTCCTGATGGCTTACCATATATTGGACGCTTATCTAAAGTTAAAAATGTTACCGTAGCAACTGGTCATGCAATGATGGGGTGGAGTTTAGGACCTGCAACTGGAAAACTAGTTTCAGAAATTATTTCTGATGAAAAACCTAGCCTGAACTTAACTCCTTTTAATGTAGAACGATTTGCTTAAAAGCATTTTTTAATTTATTAATTTTATCGAATGATTTCAGAAAAACTAGCAGCCTTAAGAAAAGAAATGCTTCTAAAAAAAATAGATGCATTTATTATTCCTTCAACAGATCCGCATCAATCAGAATATGTAGCTGATTACTGGAAATTACGTGAATACTTTTCTGGGTTTACTGGTTCAGCTGGAACATTGGTTATTACACAAGATACAACTGCGTTATGGACAGATTCTCGTTACTTTTTACAGTTTGATGACGAATGTGGAAATACTGAGGTTAAACTTCACAAACAATCTATACCACACGCACCAGAACATGTAAAATGGCTTTGTAATTTGCTAAAAAACAATTCGGTTATAGGAATAGATTACCGTCAATTCTCTAAATCGCAAGTAGATTATATATTGAGTTTTACCAATGAAAAGCAAATTCAACTACAAAACGAGCCTCATTTTTCCAAACATATTTGGACAGACAGACCAAGTCTTCCAAATTTTGAAATAGATATACATCCTTTTGAATTTAGCGGAGAAACTACTGCTTCAAAACTTTCAAAAGTTCAAGAAGAAATTCAAAAACAAAACGCCGATTTTTATTTCTTTTCTTCATTAGATGAAATAGCTTGGTTGTTTAACATTCGTTCTCGTGATGTTGATTTTACCCCCCTGGTTACTGCATATGCTTTAGTAGGAAAAGAAAAAACTCTTTTATTCTGTGATAAAAATAGATTTTCTCAATCTGCTATTACTGCTTTTGAAAAACTACATATTGAAATAGTTTCTTACGATTCAATTGCAACTATTTTACCTTCAGTAACCAATGATAAAAACATTATTACTGATTCTTCTTCTTTAAATTATGCTGTATTTGATGCCATAAATGGTAAATTCCAGTATCAAAACTCAATAGTTAAAGAGTTAAAAGCCATAAAAAACACTGTTGAAATACAAGGTGAAGAAAACTGTATGCTAAAAGACGGTGTAGCACTAACAAAATTCTTTATTTGGCTGGAAAAAGAATTAGAAAAAAAATCAATTTCTGAATACGAATTAGGAAAAAAACTAGAAAGTTTTAGACAACAACAAGAACATTATGTTGGTGAATCTTTTGCTGCCATTGTTGGGTATAAAAAAAATGGCGCTATTATTCACTATACAGCACCAGAACAAGGTTCTTCTATCATAAAAAATGAAGGTATTTTATTATTAGATAGTGGCGCTCAATATAAAGACGGTACTACAGATATTACAAGAACTATATGGTTAGGAGGTACCCCTTCTGAAAAAATTAAAACAGCATACACATCAGTTTTAAAAGGATATATTTCTTTAGAACAACAACAATTTCCTATAGGAACTACAGGAACTCAAATTGATGCTTTTGCTCGTATGCATTTATGGCAAAACGGTTTAAACTACCCTCATGGAACTGGACATGGTATTGGTAGTTTTGGTATGGTACACGAACCCGCTCAAGGTTTTGCTACTGGGCCTACAACTGCTAGAGGTACAACCCCTCATTTAGCCAATCAATTTACAACCATAGAACCTGGTTGCTATGTTACCAATGAATTTGGAATTCGTATTGAAAACATTGTTCTTTCTGAAGTAGTCCAAGAAACTGAATTTGGTACATTTTTAGGTTTTAGACCTTTAACTCTTTGTTACATAGACACACAACTAATCAATGTTACTATGTTAACCAATAAAGAAATTGAATGGTTGAATTCTTATCATCAAGAAGTCATAAAAAAACTCACTCCTTTATTAAATAATAATGAAGTGAGTTGGTTACAAAACAAATGTAAACCTATAGAATTATCTTAGTATAAATCCGTCTTTCATTGGGTCATTAGGATCTATTATAAAAGTTTGTTTTCCTGTAATATAAGCAGTTCCTTCTACTTGTGGTATTACTGATGTAAACGAACCATATTGATCTTCTGAAACTACGGAACCTTTAAATACAGAACCTGTTATACTTTCTATAGTCATAGTTTCTCCAAAGTCTATTTCTTTTCTAGCCTTATGTATTGCCATTCTTCCTGACACTCCTGATCCAGTAGGACAACGATCTACTTCACCTTCAGCAAAAATGCATACATTTCTACTATCATTACCTGACTCTTGCTTTGTATTATCGATAAAAATAGTTCCATATAAAAAGCTTAAATCTTCTTCATATGGATGTTTCACTTCTTTATCTTCTTTCATTACCGCATGTTTAATATCCATTCCTTTGCTTATTAATTTTCGGTAAGAATTAGGAGTTAAATCAAAATCTAAATTATTTTTAGCCATATCAACATATGCATAAAAAGCACCTCCATAAGCTAAATCATATACTACCTCTCCTACTCCATCTACATTTACCTTTCTATCTAAACCTACAACAAAGCTAGGTACACAATGAAAACGAACTCCTGTTACTTTTCCATCTTTTACATTTGCATATGATGTAATTCTACCACAAGGCGCATCTATTTTTAAAATATTATCACCTTCTTTTACATCTACCCAATTCATTTCTATTGCCAACGTAGAAATAGCTATAATGGCATGACCACACATTGTAGAATACCCTTCATTATGTAAAAACAGAATTCCAAAATCACCTTCATCATCATTAGGTGGTAATAAAATACAACCATACATATCTGCATGACCACGTGGTTCAAACATTAGTGCTGTTCTTAAATGATCATAATTTTCTTTACAATATCTACGATATTCTAATACCGAATTTCCTTTTAATTCTGGAAACCCGTCTACAATAACACGTAAAGGTTCTCCCCCAGTGTGCATATCAATAGTTTTGATTTGCAACCAATCTTCAGACGGATTGAACTCTGTTTTTGAAAGTATATTTTGGTATGTTTTACTCATTGGTATATTGATTGTAATAATAATTTGCAGCTGCTAAATCTTCCAGAGCGTGCCCTACCGATTTAAAAACTGTTATTTCTGTTTCTGAAATTCTTCCTTTTTTCTGATCTGAACTTAACTCAAATAAATCTGCTTTGATTTCCTCCTCTTTAAGCGTTCCATTTTCCAATGGTATTACAATATCTCCGCTTTCTTTTAAACCTCCTTGAAAAGTATCTACAAATACCGTTGCCTTCATTATCACATCATCGTCAGCTTCTCGCATATTCTTTTTATACGCTCCTACTAAGTCTATATGTTGTCCTTTTCTTATCAACTTACCTAAAACTAAAGGTGTTGCTGATAATGTTGCGCAAGAAATAATATCTACCTCTCCTATTTTTTCTTCAATAGTTTGAATGGCCGTTATAGAGAAGTTTTCTTCTTGCAAACTATTAACTATACTAACAGCTTTTTCAAAATTCCTTCCCCAAACAAACACTTCTTTTATAGGTCTAACTGAAGCATGTGCTTTAATAAGATTTACTGATAAAGCTCCTGTACCAATCATTAATAAAGAACTTGAATTTTCTTTTGATAAAAATGTGGATGCCAAAGCTGAAGCAGCAGCCGTCCTTTTTACTGTTAAACTTTTTGCTTCTAAAATAGCTTTAATAGTACCTTTTAAAGCATCTAAGTATATGTATGTCCCATTTATGGAAGGTAAATTAAATTGACCATTCTCCGGACTTACTGTTACTATTTTTACTCCTGCATTTTTATTGGGTTCCCAAGCTGGCATCAACAATAATGTAGAATCTGCTTCAACCTCTGGATTTGGAAAATCGTGATGATGCCTCATAGGAACAATCACATCTTTTTTAGAAAAGCTTTTTTTTAATTCAGCTATTAGCTCAGGAAAACTCGTATTTCCTTCAATAAAATCGCTACTTATTTGAATAATAGGGTTCATAGGATAAAAGTACATGTTTTTTAGTTTTTAAGAATATCTTACCCTAATACACATCAATATTTACATTAATATAGATAAAATAGTATCATATCGAGTTTTCTAAAGCCTTTAATTTTAACCAATAAATATTTGATTATGAAACTATTTAAATTTTTGCCTTTTCTTTTTCTAATAACTCTTCTTTCTTGTAAAGAAACAAAAGAGAAAAAGGAAATCACATTTAAAACCCAACTACAAAACTTATTTCCTAAAGCTCAAATAGACTCTATTAAAGTTAACGATCACTTTACTGATGCCTATCAAGTTGTTTTGGAACAAAATTTAAATCCTAAAAATCCATCAGAAGGAACTTTTAAACATTATATGTATATTTCTCATGCCGATTATAAAAACCCAACAGTAATTATTACTGATGGCTATGCTTCTAGAAATAGAACTACTGAATTAAGCAAGCTTTTAAAAGGAAATCAGGTTATTGTTGAATATAGAATGTATGGAAAATCTAGACCCGACTCTATTCCTTGGAAATATTTAACCAACGATAATGCTATTGAAGATTATCATACTATTGTAAGCAAATTAAAAACCTTATACAAAGGAAAATGGTTGTCTTCAGGAATTAGTAAGGGAGGGGAAACTACGTTAATTTATAAATCTAAATATCCTAATGATGTTGATGTAGCTGTTCCGTATGTAGCTCCATTAATTAATGGTTTGGAAGATGAAAGAACTACAAACTTAATTAACTCTGTAGGCAGTGAAGAATGTAGAAACGCTATTAAAAACTTTCAAAGAGCTGTTCTAAAAAACAGAGTCGAAATACTTAATCATTTAACTTCTTATGCTGAAGAAAAGAAAATGAATTTTACTGAACTTTCTCAAGAGGAAGCTTTAGAATACTCTGTTTTAGAATTTCCTTTTTCATTTTGGCAATGGGGTGGAAAATGCAATGAAATTCCTTCTGACAAAGCTAGTTCTAAAGAACTATTTGACTACTTGGTAAAAGTATCTGGCTTTTCTTTATATAGCGATTGGGGATTTGATTATTACCTTCCTTCTTTTTACCAACACATTAAAGAATTAGGATATTATGGTTTTGATTTAGAACCTGTAAAAGACTTATTAAAAGTTGTTAGCTCTTCATCTAACATGAGGTTTGCTCCTAAAAATGTTGACCTATCATACAATGAAAACTATATCAAAGAGGTAAGAGATTTTGTTGAAAACAAAGGTAACAACATATTGTATATTTATGGTGCATACGATCCTTGGGGTGCTTGTGCTCCAAATCCAAAACCTAATGTAGATGCTTTAAAAATGGTATTGACTGATGCTGATCATGGTACAAGAATCAAACACTTTTCTAAAGAAGATCAAGAAAAAATTTACAACAAACTACAGGCTTGGTTAGGAAAAGATGTGAAACTATATCCTGTAAAATAGTTTGGTACTCTTATTTTTAGTTCAAAAAAAACACTTTAGAACTTTCTAAAGTGTTTTTTTTATTTACTTATTTTTTATAATTCGCTATTCCTTTTTCTAGCCAATTAAAATATTCATCTGCATCAGGTGTATATGCCACTGGATCTATTAAGTTAGATTCATCGTGTGCCATTAATACATAAAATGGTTGTGAATTTGCTTTGTACTTAATAGTCTGCAATTCACTCCACTTTTGACCTATATACTTTAGTTTTTTTCCAGGGTTTAACTTAGAGTCTACAACTTCATTCTCTTCTAAAGGTCTTTTGTCATCTACGTAAAGAGAGATCAGTACTACTTTATTCTTTAAAACATCTAAAACCTTAGGCTTTACCCATACGTTTTGTTCCATTTTACGACAGTTAACACAAGCATGTCCTGTAAAATCGATCATAACTGGTTTTCCAACTTTTTTAGCATACGCTAATCCTTTATCATAATCGTGAAAAGCCATAATATCATGAGGAGGCATTAAGTGTGCTCCTTCTGGCAATCCTCCATGATCATCATTTTGTTGGTTAGCAACACTCACTGTTGCTTGTTTTGTAAATCCAACTCCATATGGCGATTCACTATAATGTTGTGGTGGTGGAAAAGCACTAATTAAATTTAAAGGTGCTCCCCATAAACCTGGTATCATATATATAGTAAATGATAAAGCTATTAAACCTAGGCTTAATCTTCCTACAGAAATATGACTTTGTGGACTATCGTGAGGTAATTGTATTTTTCCGAATAAATAAAATGCTAATGCTCCAAAAATTGCAATCCAAATAGCAATAAACACTTCTCTTTCTAATAAGTGCAGTTGTAATACTAAATCTGCATTTGATAAGAATTTAAATGCTAATGCTAATTCTAAGAATCCTAAAACAACTTTTACTGTATTTAACCAACCTCCCGATTTTGGTAATGAATTTAACCATCCTGGGAATGCTGCAAATAAAGCAAATGGTAAAGCAATTGCCGATGAGAATCCTAACATTCCTACCACAGGTGCTATTCCTCCTTTAGTAGCTGCTTCTACTAATAGAGTTCCAACAATTGGTCCTGTACATGAAAACGATACAATTGCTAAGGCTAATGCCATGAAAAAGATTCCTATCAATCCTCCTCTATCTGCTTGTGAATCTACTTTTGTCGCCCATGAACTTGGCAATGTAATTTCAAATGCTCCAAGGAATGATACAGCAAAAATGATTAATATTAAAAAGAATGCTATGTTAAACCATACATTAGTTGACAATGCATTTAACGCATCAGCTCCAAAAATTCCAGTTACTACATATCCTAACAATACATAAATTGCTATAATAGATAATCCGTAGATAATAGCATTTCTAATTCCTTTCGATTTACTCTTACTTTGTTTTGTAAAAAAGCTAACCGTCATTGGAATCATTGGGAATACACATGGTGTTAACAATGCTGCAAAACCTGATAAAAAGGCAATAATAAAAATACTTATTAAACCTTTCTTTTCTTTAGCTTTTCCGTCTTTAGTAGCTGCTTTCTTTGCTTCTCCTTTTTTGGTAGCCACAGTAGCTTTCTCTAAATCGAAAACTAAGTCTACTTCTTTAGGAGGTAAACATTGCTCATCTGTACAAGCAATAAATTCAACAAAAGCATTTACCTTTTTTATTTGGCTATCTACTAATTCTATATCTTGCTCAAAAACTGCTTTAATAGCGAAGGATTTAATACTCATTCCTTCTTCATTAAAAAGCTTTGTAAACTTTAATTTCCCTTTAGGTTCTGATGTATTTCCTAGTAATTTAATTTTACCTCCTTCATCATCATACGTAAAAGTAGTAGGGATTGGACCTCCTTGTGGAACTTCCTGAGAATACAAAGTCCAACCTTGCTCAATTATGGCTTCGGCTTTTAACTTGTACTTTGATTCTGACGTTTTTTCTACTTTAGTTTTCCATTTTATAGGATTGAAAATTTGCCCTTTTACGCCAAAACTAATCGTAAAAAGGAGCAAGAATGCAAAAAGGTTCTTCATTTAAACTTTATTAAGGGGATAATTTTTTAATTTACTGAAAAAGATAAATCTACTTCTTTAGGAGGTAAACAATTTGTACCAGAACATACCATGTATTCTACTGTTCCTTTAATTACAAATTTCTCTGTAGTTTTTAATCTTATTCTTTGTGTAAAAACAGCTTTCTTGTCAAAATATTTAACACGCATGTCAAACATTTTATCATCAACTTCATGTCCTTCTCCTTCTTTTGTATTTCCTTTTTTTAAGTAACGTTGGTCACCAACAAAAGAAAATAATGTAGGGATTGGACCTCCTTTTGGTATATTTTGCGAGTAAATATGCCAATCGTTTTCTAAACTTGCCGTAGCTACTAATTCAGCTTCTTTTTCTGAAATTTTCTTTACAGATGTAGTCCATTTTACAGGATTGTGGATTTGTCCGTACGACACGATACTTGTTAAGAATAACAATACTACTATTAATTTCCTCATTTTTATACAGTTAGTAGGTTTATAAAAATTTCGGTAAAAATAGCATCTTTATTTTTAATAACACGATTTCAGCAAATAAACTTTGTTTATAGTAAAAAAGAGCAACCATTTCTGATTACTCTTAATTGTTAGTGTTTAATAGACTTCGTTAGTCTTTTCACCCTTAAAAAACTACTAACATTCACCTTTATTAAAGACGTTATATTTTACACATCCTTACCATTCCATTCGAGTTTCTTTTAAATTTCTAAAAGTTTTTCCATGACGCATAAAGCTAGTTCGTGGAATTCCAAAAGAAAAATATTTAGTTCCATTAAAATTTACCATAGCTTCTAAGTAAAGACCATTTTTTGTTAGTGGAACGGTAACCAAATTAGTAGTAAAATTCTCATCATCTGCTACAAACAAAGTTAAATCGGCGCCTCCAAATAAAACAGAAGCTATAGATTCTGGTATTTGTACTTGAACCTCATCTACTGTTCCTGTTTCTTTTAGTAACCAATTACGGCTTATTTTTTGTAAAAAAACAGGAGGTATACCTGCATTAACCATGGCTATACTTCCATTATTATTTCCCCATACTAAGAAATCTTTATTATTTGTAAAAGTGTTTGTGTTTGCTGCGTTTGTAGCTACTACACTTCCTAAACCTATAGCAACTAACGCATCAATATTAACTGATTTTGATTGTTTTTGATGCAATGCTGAAGACTCATCTCTACCAACTCCTGCTATATCATGAACATATGCTGAATTTACTGTTGCATCCCAAATAACTGTTCCATCACTTGCTAAATAGTTTGTTGGTGTTGATTGATTTAGCGTAATTCCATATTTTACTGCATTATAACTATTAACTCGTTGTCTTTCTGTACTAGAAAGTACTTTATTATATAAAATTACTTCACTAATATCTCCTGTAAAAGTTTCATTCTCTACTGCTCCAATATATACTCCGTTGGTTGACGGAAAAGAAAAATCTGTTGTATTTACCGATGATGATGCTTTAATTTCACCATTAAATTGAATTCCCCAATTATTAGTAGCACTATGTGTTCCATAAATATTCCATTCAGCTAAATTTACTGGGCTTCCAACAATTCCTGTAACCCCTGCTTTTGCATCGACAATTGTATTGGTTACTGGATTAAATCCTAAACGATCTGTAGTAAAAGATCCTTGATAAAGCTCATTTTGTTGATCTGGATAATAAAAATCTCTTGCTGTATTTGCTGCTCCAAAATCATAAGGATGCCCATTACTTACACCCGGTGCTGGAGTAATATTACTTTTACTTACTGTAATTGCTTCTGCTGCTGAATAAGTACTTGAGAAAAACTTATGTACATTACTTAATGAAAAGTAATCTCCTCCATCAAATCTAATTGCTGGGTTGTAACTTACATTAAACAAGAAAAAAGAAGGATCACCAGTAACAACACTCGCATCTCTTTTGAAAGTTGATTGATCTTTCCACTCTGTAACTATTGTATTTCCTACTGTACCTACATTGGCTTTTAACCAAAATCCTAAGCCAGTTTTTACCCCTCCTGGCGCTACTATATCTCTATAATCAACATCATCAACTTCATCAGAATTGGGCAATGTTGTTGGATCGTTTAAACTACCATTTACATCTGCGTATGTTGGATTCGCCGTTACTCCACCTTCTACGCTATCTCCTCCTTCTTGATTATCTGAATCTAAATCTAAATAATCTGGATCATCGGTCCCATCTGTATTTACAGGTGTTAAACCTCCTAAATATGCTGAGTTTAACCCATTATTTGCAGTATATGTTGCAGGACTATCTGCATTTGGCGCAATATAACCTGCTGTAGTCTGTGCTTCTACATTGTCTGCAATACCATCTCCATCAGAATCTAAATCTAAATGATTAGGAATACCATCTCCATCTGGATCGAGATTAAAACTTCCTATAAAAGTGATTTCTCTGTCATTATACCCAACATTTTGCACATTTAAATTTGTTAGCACCCCAACTTGAAAAGTTCCATTTCCATTTCCTTTATAAAAAATTGTATAATTTGAATGTTGAGATATCAAAACTATATCTAAAATACCGTCTTTATCTTTATCTATTAAAAATGTATTTTCTGCTTTACCAATTCCTACATCTTGAATATTTAGAGTTGATAACACTCCGTTTTGAAAAGTACCATCACCATTTCCTTTATAAAAAACCGATTCATTTGTTTGTGAAACCCAAATTATATCTAAAATACCGTCACCATCTATATCTCCAGAAAGCGATGTGTTTTCTACATCAAAAACTCCTCCTACATTTGGTACATTCATATTCGTTACTACTCCATCTTGAAAAGTACCATTTCCATTTCCTTTATAAAAAACTGTACGGTTCGACTCTGTCATCATATATATATCCATGATACCGTCATTATCGGCATCACCAGTATAGGTAACCTCCCATACATTACTACCTATATCTGGTACATCTATAGGTGTTGTTACCGCATTTTGGAAAGTACCATCTCCATTTCCTTTGAAAAAATTACTTTGGTTCCACTCTATCAACCAAAATATATCTAATATGTTATCTCCATCTACATCTTTTAGAAACCCAAATTCTATTCCTTCACTACCAATATTAGGAATGTTAATATTTGTTATTACAGCATTTTGAAAAGTACCATTTCCATTCCCTTTGTAAAAGATGATTCTATTTTCACTCTCTGAAACAAAAATTATATCTAAAAGATCATCAGAATCTACATCTCCTATAAAAGTATTCTTTTGATTTGTAGTTCCTGCATTAGGTACATTCATGCTTGTAACCAATCCTTCCTCAAATTTCCCATTATCTATTCCTTTATAAAAAATCGTTTGATTAAATTCTTCTGAAATCCAAACTATATCTACTGGGTCCTCTACAACGTCTAAAATCCCATCATTATCATCATCTATATCAATGCTATCTACAACACCATCACCATCAGTATCTTGTGAATAACCTATATGTACTATATTTATTGAAAATAATATGCATAGAAATGCTATAAGTTTAACTCGTTTCATCTTGTTATGTTTTTATTGTTAAGGGCAATATCAACTACTCTAACCTTTCCTGCCTTATTGCCTGCGACTTGTTTGTTAGTTATTATAATAGTAAGCAGCTGCGACTTCTGCTTCTATAACTTCTGAAATAATTATATTACAGAAGTATTCATACCAAAATTATTAGGTCGATAAGCATATAACTCCTACATATTGTTAATTAAATACCTATTAGATATGCAGGGCATTATATTAGTTATTTTCTTTTTCTACATTCCTAATTCATTGGTTTTAATGTTCCTTAATTCTATTTTAAAAATCATTTATTCTAAGTAAATAAGTTTTTTTTATCTAATAATTATTACCATTCCATTCTTGTTTCTCGAAGGTTTTTAAACGTTTTTCCATGACGCATGAAGTTAGTTCTGGGTATTCCGAAAGAAAAATATTTAGTTCCGTTGAAATTTATTTTAGCTTCTTGAAAATTTCCATTCTTTACAAACGGTACGGTTACCAAGTTGGTGGTAAAATTCTCATCATCTGCTACAAATAATGTTAGGTTATCTGTACTCCCAAACAAAGTGACTCCTAAAAAGTCCGAAATTTGCACTTGAACTTCATCAACAGTACCAGTTTCTTTTACCAACCAATTACGATTTATTTTTTCTGAAAAAGCAATAGGCACTCCCGAATTAACTGAAGTTATACTTGCATTGTTATTTCCCCACATTAAGAAGTCTTTATTACTTGTAAAAGTATTCGTGTTATCTGCATTTGAAGCAGCTACACTTCCCAAACCTATAGCTACAATTGCATCGGTGTTAATGGATTTTGATTGTTTTTGATGTAATGCAGAAGCTTCGTCTCTACCTATTCCTGCCATATCATGAGAATAGGTTGAATTTGCTGTTGCATCCCATAAAATAGTTCCATCACTTGCTACATAATTCAGTACAAATACAGATTGAGTTAAACTGATTCCATATTTTATAGCATTGTAACTGTTTACTCGTTGTCTTTCTGTACTAGAAAGTATTCTATCATATAATATTATTTCACTAATATCTCCAGTAAAATTATCATTCTTTGAAGCTCCTATATACACTCCATCTGTTGCTGGAAAAGAAAAATTGGTAGTGTTTGTAGTTGATAATGCTTTAAACTCTCCATTAAACTGAATTCCCCAATCATTAGTAGCACTATGGGTTCCATAAATATTCCAATTTGATAAATTTACAGGAGCTCCAACCACTCCTGCAACTCCAGGTTTAGAAACTACCACGGCATTGGTTGTTGGATTAAAAGCAATACGCTGTGTTGTAAAAGACCCTTGGTAAAGATCTTGTTGAGCAGGGTAATAAAACCCTCTAGAGGAACCTCCTAAATCGTAAGGATGTCCATTATCTGTTCCCGAGGAATTATTCCTTACAACACTAATAGCTTCTGCCATAGTTAACGAAGCTGGGAAAAGCTTATACTCTGTACTTAAATTAAAATAATCGTTTCCATCAAATTTAATTGCTGGATTATAATTTAATCCTCCAATTACAAAATCAGGATCCCCTGTAACTTCACTAGCATTTCTTTTAAATGTTGATTGGTCATTCCATTCTGTAACAGTAGTTGTTCCAACCGCACCTCTATTTGCTTTTAACCAAAATCCTAATCCGTTTTTCACACCTCCAGGCGCAACAATATCTCTATAATCAACATCATCTATACCATCTGAATTGGGTAACGTTGTAGGATCATCTATACTACCATTTACATCAGCATAAGTTGGATTTGCAGTTACCCCTCCTTCTACAATATCACCTTCTTCTTGGTTATCTGAATCAGTATCTATAAAGTCAGGAGTATCAGTTCCATCTGTATTTACAGGTCTTAAACCTCCTGTTAAATATGCAGAGTTTAATCCATCATTAGCAGTATACATTGCAGGAGTATCAGCATTTGGCGCTACATAACCTGCTGTAGTTTGCGCTTCTACATTATCTGGAATACCATCATTATCAGAATCTAAATCTAAATGGTTAGGAATACCATCATTATCAGGATCTAAATTAAAGCTTCCTAAAAAAGCAATTTCTTTATGACTTACTCCTACGTTCTGTATTTCACGATTTGTAACTACTCCGTCTTGAAAAGTACCATCTCCATTTCCTTTGTATAGAATTGTTTGATTAAAGGCTTCTGTTATAAAAATCACATCCAAATTACCATCTGCATCTGCATCACCAATAAATGTATTTTGGGCATTATTATATCCCACATCTGGTACATTTACAAATGTTGCTACTCCACCTTGAAAAGTTCCATCCCCATTTCCTTTGTAAAAAATACTTTGGTTAGTATTTTCTGAAATCCAAATAAGATCTATATTCCCATCATTATCTACATCTCCTGTAAGTGTTGCATCTGCAGTATCATCGAACCCTCCAACATTAGGCATATTAACAATTGTGATAGTACCATCTTGAAAAGTTCCATCCCCATTTCCTTTGTAAAAGGTAATTTGATTGCTTTCAGACACTGAATAAATATCTATTATCCCATCATTATTTAAATCGTTTGCAAATGAGACTTTTGAAATATCATATCCTACTTCTGGCACATTGGGTGTTGCTGTTACTCCATTTTGAAAAGTTCCGTCTCCATTTCCTTTATAAAAAACAAATTGGTTCCAATCTGCTATCCAAAAGATATCTAAAAAACCATCACCGTCTGCATCTTTCAAAAATCCATTTTCGCCTCCAGCACTTCCCATACTAGGGATGTTCATATTAGTTACCAAAGCAGGTAAAAAAGTTCCATCTCCTTTTCCTCTAAAAGTTATAGTTCTATTTTCAGCTTCTGAAACAAATATTATATCCAAAAAATGATCATTATTTATATCTCCTATAAAAGTATCTTCAACATTTGTTATCCCAATATTAGGTACATTTATATTTTCTACTACCCCTGTAGCAAAGGTTCCATTCGAACTATCCCCCCTGTAAAAAATAGTTTGGTCAAATTGATCAGAAATCCAAACTACATCAAGAGGGCTCTCCACTATATCTAAAATACCATCATTATCATCATCTACATCTTGACTATCCAAAACACCATCACCATCCGTGTCTTGGGAATAACCACTATGTATACTACCCATAAAGAGTAGTATACCTAATAGTATTATTATATATTTTAACTGTTTCACAATTCTTTTATTTATTGTAGTTCAACGTAATATCACCAACTCTTACCTTTTGAGCAGCATCACCTGCAGCACTTGTTAGTTTTAATAGGATAACGGCTGTATCTCCAGCTGTCATAGCACCAGGGTTTAAGTTTGCTGTAGTCCATGTTGCAGAAGAAGCTGCTGCAATGGTACCTAAAGCTGTTCCGTTTTCTAAAAACATTGTAGCACTGAATGTTGCAGTACCTTCTGCTTGGTAATCAATTACAATTGGGTTTGTTGCATCCCAAGAAGTAAAATCGTTTGGTAATGTAAATCGAACCACCACATCATAATCTTGAGCTGTTGCTTCTCCACTAGACCATTCATAGAAATTCATATAATTACCAGTAGCTCCAGTATTATCAGAAGTCATAACACCTAAATTATCTGTTCCATCTGCATATAATGTAGCTCCAGCGTATTCTGCACTTAATACTTCTTTTACAGTATTATTTACAGTTCTCCATTCTACGTCAGTTCCCGCAGCATTTGTCATTAAAACTTGATTTGCTGTTCCGTTAGCAATCTTAGCAACTGTTACATTTTTATCTGCTATGTCATCTGTTTTTACTTCACCATTTTTAATATCCTCAGATAAAATCGTTTCGTTTAGAATTTTATTAGTAGTTACCGCATCTGTCTTTATATCAATTGTAACGTCTTCTAATAAAGCCGTTGCTCCATTTGCCGACACATCTAAATCTGTAGATGTTAATGCTTTTCCTGTAATATTATCTAATGCTGACAATGGTACTGTTGCCGTATTTCCATCTTCTAACGTAATACTTAAGTCAGTTCCTACAACACCAAAATTTGTTATTGTTTGATCATCTGTATTGTCTAAGAATGGTGTTAAATTAACCGTTCCTCCATCTTCTAATGTTAATACATTACCTGCTGCTAATGTTAATGCCTGATCATCTGTTCCTGCCGCTGCTAATACAGTGGTAAAATCTACTGTTTGAGTTCCACCATCTTCTAAAGTAACT
>NZ_WAAU01000014.1:135175-137980 GCF_008806755.1 Tenacibaculum aiptasiae | reverse complement strand
AATGGTGTTAAATCTACTGTTCCACCATCTTCTAATGTTAAGATGTTTCCTGTTGCTAATGTTAATGCTTGATCATCTGTATTCTCTACGCATGGTGTTACCTCTCCTGTTCCACCATCTTCTCAGGTTAAGATATTTCCTGCTGCTAATGTTAATGCCTGATCATCAGTTCCTGCTGCTGCTAATACAGTTGAGAAATCTACTGTTTGAGTTCCACCATCTTCTAAAGTAACTGTTAATATTCTTGTTGTATTATCAAGTGTTGCTGTGATTGCTTGATCATCTGTATTGTCTAAGAATGGTGTTAAATTAACCGTTCCTCCATCTTCTAATGTTAAGATATTTCCTGCTGCTAATGTTAAAGCCTGATCATCTGTTCCTGCAGCTGCTAATACAGTTGAAAAATCTACTGTTTGAGTTCCGCCATCTTCTAAAGTAACAGTTAATATTCTTGTGGTATTATCAAGTGTTGCTGTGATTGCTTGATCATCTGTATTATCTAAGACTGGTGTTAGCTCTACTGTTCCACCATCCTCTAATGTTAAGATATTTCCTGTTGCTAAGGTTAATGCCTGATCATCGGTATTTACGCCTGCTGCAATTGTTGTTAATGGAACTGTTGCTGTGTTTCCATCTTCTATGGTAATACTTAAATCTGTTCCTACAACACCAAAATTAGTTACCGTTTGATCATCCGTTCCACCTGCTGTTAATACAGTTGAGAAATCGACCGTTTGTGTTCCTCCATCTTCCAGCGTAATCGTTAATATTTTTGTTGTATTATCAAGCGTTGCTGTAATTGCTTGATCATCTGTATTATCTCAGAATGGTGTTAAATCTACTGTTCCACCATCTTCTAATGTTAAAATGTTTCCTGTCGCTAAGGTTAAAGCCTGATCATCGGTATTTACTCCTGCTGCAATAGTAGCTAATGGTACCGTTGCCGTGTTTCCATCTTCTAACGTAATGCTTAAGTTAGTTCCTACTATACCAAAATTAGTTACCGTTTGATCATCCGTATTTACACCTGCAGCAATCGTAGCCAATGGTACAGTTGCAGTGTTTCCATCTTCTAAGGTAATGCTTAAATCTGTTCCTACAATACCAAAATTAGTTACCGTTTGATCATCCGTTCCACCTGCTGTTAATACAGTTGAGAAATCGACCGTTTGTGTTCCTCCATCTTCCAGCGTAATCGTTAATATTTTTGTTGTATTATCACGCGTTGCTGTAATTGCTTGATCATCTGTATTATCTCAGAATGGTGTTAAATCTACTGTTCCACCATCTTCTAAGGTTAAGATGTTTCCTGTAGCTAAAGTTAAAGCCTGATCATCTGTTCCTGCGGCTGCTAATACAGTTGAGAAATCTACTGTTTGAGTTCCACCATCTTCTAAAGTAACAGTTAATATTCTTGTGGTATTATCAAGTGTTGCTGTGATTGCTTGATCATCTGTATTATCTAAGAATGGTGTTAAATTTACTGTTCCACCATCTTCTAAAGTTAAGATGTTTCCTGTTGCTAAGGTTAATGCCTGATCATCGGTATTTACGCCCGCGGCAATTGTTGTTAATGGTACCGTTGCCGTGTTTCCATCTTCTAACGTAATGCTTAAATCTGTTCCTACAACACCAAAATTAGTTACCGTTTGATCATCTGTATTCACACCTGCGGCAATTGTCGCTAATGGTACCGTTGCCGTGTTTCCATTTTCTAACGTAATACTTAAATTGTTTCCTACAATACCAAAATTAGTTACTGTTTGATCATCTGTATGCACGCCTGCTGCAATCGTTGCTAATGGTACACTTACAGTATTGTTTTCACTATCGGTGATTACTAAATTTGTTCCTACTACTGTAAAACTTGAGTTGGTTGTATTTGTATCTACTCCCGCAGCAATCGTAGCCAATGGTACAGTCGCAGTATTCCCATCTTCTAAGGTAATACTTAAATTATTTCCTGAAACACTAAAATCTGTTACCGTTTGATCATCAGTATTTACTCCAGCCGCAATTGTTGCTAATGGTACCGTTGCCGTGTTTCCATTTTCTAACGTAATACTTAAATTGTTTCCTACAATACCAAAACTAGTTACTGTTTGATCATCTGTATTCACGCCTGCTGCTATATTAGCTAATGGTACACTTACAGTATTGTTTTCACTATCGGTAATTACTAAATTTGTTCCTACTACTGTAAAACTTGAGTTGGTTGTATTTGTATTTACGCCTGCAGCAATTGTCGCTAATGGTACAGTTGCGGTATTTCCATTTTCTAACGTAATACTTAAATTGTTTCCTACAATACCAAAACTCGTTACTGTTTGATCATCTGTATTCACGCCTGCTGCAATCGTTGCTAATGGCACACTTACAGTATTGTTTTCACTATCGGTAATTACTAAATTTGTTCCTACTACTGTAAAAGTTGAATTGGTTGTATTTGTATCAACTCCCGCAGCAATCGTAGCCAATGGTACAGTCGCAGTATTCCCATCTTCTAAAGTAATGCTTAAATTATTTCCTGAAACACTAAAATCTGTTACCGTTTGATCATCAGTATTTACTCCAGCTGCAATTGTTGCTAATGGTACACTCACTGTATTTCCTGCACTGTCTGTGATTACTAAATTTGTTCCTACTACTGTAAAACTTGTATTAGTAACTGTAGTATCTACTCCTGCTTTTATACTTGCTAATGGAACTGTTGCTGTGTTTCCATCCTCTAACGTAATGCTTAAATCTGTTCCTGAAATACTAAAATCTGTTATCGTTTGATCATCCGTATTTACACCTGCGGCA
>NZ_WAAU01000014.1:206-134994 GCF_008806755.1 Tenacibaculum aiptasiae | reverse complement strand
AACGTAATGCTTAAATCTGTTCCTGAAATACTAAAATCTGTAATTGTTTGATCATCTGTATTCACACCCGCAGCAATAGTAGCTAATGGTACAGTCGCGGTATTTCCATTTTCTAAGGTAATGCTTAAATTATTTCCTACGATACTAAAATTTGTTATCGTTTGATCATCTGTATTTACACCTGCTGCAATAGTTGCTAAGGGTGTACTCACAGTATTCCCTGCACTGTCTGTAATTACTAAATTTGTTCCAACAACAGCAAAACTTGTATTAGTTGTATTGGTATCTACAACCCCACCTGTAATATCAGTTAAAGGAACACTAACACTATTTCCATCCGAATCAGTAAGCTTTAAATCCGTTCCATCTTTTGTTAAACTAACATTTGTTGTATTGTGAGTTAAGGTATTAACCTCATCTGCAGTTACTAATCTATTCCACTTATTATTAAGCCAATAATAGTATCCTTGTTGTAATCCAGACACAACTGAAGTGTTATAAACAGTAAGTCCTTCTACATTTCCAGAAGTTATTGTTGAAGTATCTGTTAACGATGTTAAAGCCACTTTAGGTATCAATAACCCTTTGTTATTTGATACAATTTCTAATTGAGCCGATTTATTTGGTGCTACAGTACCAATACCTACTTGTCCGTAGATACTACTTCCAATTAGAAGGGCTAATATTTGTACTTGTTTTTTCATAATTATAAAAGTTTATTTTTTTTGTTTTTTTATTATTTGGAATTCCGTTCTCCTGTTCAACTGATACTCTTTTTGAGAACATTTTTTTGGGTATTGACAATCAATTACTGGCTCTGTTTCTCCATAACCTTTACCAATTAATCGACTCTTGTTAACCCCTCTTTTTTCTATAAATTCTATTACTTTTTGAGTTCGCTTATCAGATAATTTTAAATTGTATTCTGGACGACCTCTACTATCTGCATAGGATTTAATTTCTAAGCTGACTTCTCTGTGTTTTTGTAAAAATTCAATGAGTTTTTCTAACTTGGCTATTGCATCTTTTCTGATGTTAGCTTTGTTATAATCGTAGTAAATTCTGGTGTTTAAAATCCTTTTGAAGTCTTCATCATTTTTAACCTCAACCTTCTTTTTCTTTAATTCTAATCGGATATTTCCTCCATCATATTGTTCTGGAATAAACTTGTCTGTAAAAACATAGTTGTCGTTTTCTGCCTTTAGAATATTAGGTTTAAACTTACTTACTCTTAAACTAAACTTACCATTGGCATCTGTTACTCCTTTCGATTGAATTTTTCCATCTGTATCAGTAACTGTAACTACTACACCAGCAATTGGCTTATTGGTTTCTTGATCTATGATAACACCTTCTAAATCATATTCTATAACCTCTCTTATAGGAATTATCTCTGTAAACTTGTAAATGTTATCTACTCCAGACCTATCTGAACTCAAAAAACCTTTTTTGTTAGCATTATTTATCGAAAAAGCATAATCGTCTTTTGAACTATTAATAGGCTTTCCAACATTTATTAATTGTTGTCTTCTAGATGCTAAATCGAAATAAAACACATCATAACCTCCTAATCCAAAATGTCCATCTGACGAGAAATACAACTCATATTTTGAAGTTATAAACGGAAAAGACTCTCTTCCTTTTGTATTCACTTTAGGTCCTAAGTTTTTAGGCTTCCCTAGCGTTCCTTGATTATAAATATCTACTGAATAAATATCCGTTTCTCCATAAGAACCTGGCATATCTGAAACATAATAAAGTATCTTCTCGTTTGGAGATAACGCTGGATGTGCTGTTGAATAACTATCGCCATTAATGGTTAAGTCTTCAATATTTCCCCAATTTCCATTAGCACCTTTTGTAGCTCGGTAAATTTTCAACCTTGCTATCTTACTATTTTTATCTAAAGGTGTATTATTAGATTTTGTGAAGTACATGGTTTTACCATCTTTTGTAACAACAGCTGATGATTCATGGTATTTAGAATTTACAGCTCCTTTAAGCTGTTTTGGCTTTGAATAATGATTAGTTTTTGGGTCTAAAACAGCTGTATAGATATCTAAAAAACGTTCATTATCCCAAGCATCTATTCTACCAATACTAGTTCTAGTATTTCTGGCTGATGAAAAGTATAAGGTGTCGTTTCTTAAAAAAGCACCATAATCCATATACTTTGAGTTTATCATCTCTAAAGAATCTAATTTGTATCGATTAGAGTTTAACTCAATAATATTCAGATAATCTTCACTGTTTTTTAGATTTTTGTCTAAAGAACCTGAAACCTTTAAAAATTCATTATAAATTTTTTCTGCTTGTTGTTTTTCTCCAATAGCTCTTAAAGATTGCGAGTATCTTAATAAGTAACTTTGATCTTCTTGTGCATCTTTAGTGCTATATAATTTTTCATACCACGTGGCAGCCTTTGAATAATCTGCATTAAAATAATAGGCATTTCCTAATTTTAATAACACCTCCGATGATTCATTCCCAGACTTAACGACTTTTAAATATGCCTTTGCAGCATCTTTGTAAGCAGAGTTTTGATATTCTTCATTTGCCTTTTTTAATTCTTTTTCTTGAGCTGTTACTCCTAATAACATAAAAAAAGCAATTGTGAATAAGGTTATAGTATTGTTATATTTCATTAGATATTTTTTTAATTAAAAGAATCTTGGAGAAACCTTTCCTTGTACTTTTTTGAAGAATTCGTACCTTAGAAATACTTCATGAGAACCAGAATTGTAATTTCCAATATCAGTAGTGTCATAGTCATAGGCATATCCCATAAATAAAGAGTTTGATATTTGCACACCTACTAAAGCACTTATCGCAGCACTCAATCTATACGATGCTCCTAGCGTAACCTTTTCATTGATTAAAAAATTAGTTGATAAGTCTACCACTAATGGTGCTCCATTTGTTACTTTAAAAAGTGTTGCAGGTTTAAATTTTAAATTATCTGTTAGTTCAAAAACATACCCCCCTGTTAAGTAAAAATGTTGTGTTTTTGCAACATTGGAGGTTGATGAATTTTTATAATGCTTCGTATAAAGTAGATTAGGTACCGATAAACCTACATACCATTTTTCTGTATATAAATACCCTCCAACTCCAACTACAGGTGAAGTTTCTCTTAGATTGTTTTGGAAAGGTTCATCTATCGGATTTTTAATATTTAATTTAGAATAATCTACATCTATAATATGTAGTCCTCCTTTTAATCCAAAAGCAAAATTTAAATCATAATCGTTTAAAGGCAGTATATAAGATAAATCTGCTGCAAAAGATGTTTCTACCGACGGTCCTATTTCTTCTCTATATACAGATAAACCTAGTCCGGTTCTTTCTCCCATTGGAGTATTAATAGATAATGTTTGCGTTATTGGTGCCCCCGGTATTCCTTGCCATTGCGACCTGTGTAGCGCATTAATACTTAATACATTTCTTGTTCCTGCATAAGCTGGATTTATAGAAATGGTATTATACATATATTGTGTAAACTGTGAGTCTTGTTGAGAATACATTGAGTAATTAGCTAACAAAACAAGCAACACAATAATTACTTTAAAATCCTTCATAATTAATTAGTTTATAAATAAGTATCCTGCTCTTTTCACCATTTCAGAATTGTATTTATATTCTAAAATGTAATAGTATGTTCCTTTTGGTAGCCTGTCATTTCGGTTTAGAGTTAGCCTTCCATCCGAGTATCCTCTAAATGATTTGTCTTTATTATTGTACCCTTTAGTTTCAAATATTTTGACTCCTGATTTATTGAATATCTTAACTGTGTTATCTGGGTAATTTTCTATACAGTTAAACTCTAAAACATCATTTTTACCATCATCATTAGTACTCAACCCATTGTATACTGTTAAACAACCACCTGGCAGTATTAGCTCTTCTTTAACTAGTGCTAATGCAAAGACTCCATAACCTGTAGCTTCTGAAACTGTTGTTACCGAATTTGTAAGTTCATCTACAATTCCACCTTCATCTACCCAAAACCCCTGTGTAGGATCCCAACGAACTATATGTATAGCCGTTTTTGAAGTTGCTTGTGTAATAGTAGAAGAAGTTGTATTGTTATTCCAAGTAAGCGTAACAATTACATTAGAATTTCCGTTTTCTTGTGTAATTTCCCAATACTCATTTGTATCGATATATTTAATTACACCAACTTTTAAGTTGTGTGGATATAATGTGTTACTGTTTTCTAAGAAATATTTAGATTTAATAACCTCTCTAGTATTAAGAGGTGCTGATATTTTTGAAGCTCTGTAAAAGTTTTTATCTCCTACAGGAAACTCAAATTCCGTATCTCCTTCTTTATGCACATAACCATCAACATGACTAGTATTGGAAGTATTAGTATGCGTTGCGTTTTGTTCAAAAGTTATCGTACCATTAAAATTTGTGTTATCAACAATACCAGATGAAAAATCTGCTTCATTGTATACATTTAATCTTCCTGATAATTGAAATGGAGTTGCATTAGATGTATTATTAAATAATACATTATTAAAACGACTTACTTCACTTCCTGATATTTGTTGTACATTGGCACCAATAAAATTAGCCGTACCATTAGGAGTTAAAAAATCGACAAGACCGTCATTTTTAAAATTTGCATAAACATACATCTCTCCTTCATTTACGAAGTTGCCTGTATTCGTATTTTCAAAATCATTAACTAATGAAATTGTTGTGTTTGGAGTAACGTATAAATCTCCTTCGTTAATTGTTTGCCCAAAACTATAAGTGCTACGAATAAACACCATAATTATAATGACCATACTCAGTTTCTTCATTCTTCTTTTTTTAGTGAATTAAATTTTGAAACACAGAATTGGTTTTCCCTTTAACCATTCTGTTATTTCTTAAACATCAGGTTAGCTATTTGTGTTAAACATTAGCTTATTAAACAGGGAATCTTTGTCATTTCTCTTTTTTAACAAAGCATGTACAGGAGTGGAGAAAAAGTACTGGCGGTATGTTAAGTGTACTCTGGATATGTATGGAAAAACACTTTGATTTAAGGTATTCAAAGCCATCATTTTCCCAAAAGTTGTAATCACTAAAGAATCGTGGAAATTCTGTTTAGGTAAGGTTATAGTGTTGGTGATTACTTTTGATGAATTAATATTGATAATATTCTCTTTTTCATCTATATATGCGAATGCTTTCTTTTTTAAATTAAAAAAAACATTAGCTATAGACTTTAATGTTAGAATATCATAATTATGGTCAACTTTAATGTATTTTGCTTTCTTCCAATAAGAAAACTCCTTAGTTATACTATTAGAAAAAGCGAATACATTTTTTAGGTTATTATTAATGAATGTTGATGCTTCTGTAGCTTCAATTAATTTTACTTTTGAAGCAACAGTATCGTTAGTAAACGATGTTACATCTAATTTTGAAGATTTGTTTTGTGAAAAAATTTGTCCTCCAATTATGGAAAACGAATCTGAAGCAGAAAACAAGAATACTAATATAAAGACATAATTCCTCATATTTAATGACAATAATTGTTATTAAACTGAGGGGGGAAATAGTACTCTTGCGGCAAAAATACATTTTTTTCTGTATTCGTACACTTTTTTTAAAAATAAATTAAAATTTAGGGGAAAAACCCTTAAACTTGATTTTAAAGTTTTTAAAACATTATAACAATGCTATTTCCCTAAGGAAAAACCTAATCATGAGCATGTAAAACACTTTTTATTTTATGAAAACAATACTCTTTTATTATTTAAAAATCTAGTAAAATGTTACATACCTAAAAATGTTTAATCAAATTATAAAATAAGGCATAAACGCCACTTTTACCTATACATTAAATTACTTTCTGAGATATTTACAGCGACAAAACCCAAACACATCTTTTTGATTTTCAGAAAATTATACATACCTTAGTCAAATATTCAAGAATTATTATCTGAAAAATTGCTTTCTAAAAATTCTTTTATCTCTACTCTATATTTATCCCACTCTATTTTATAAAACGAACTTAAAAAGTCGAAAATATTTGTTGCGCAACAAATAGGTGTAAACCGAAAAACCTTGAATAGAGTAGGTGAAATTAAAAATATATGATTATGAAAAAATTATTTTTATTGATGGTATTATCTTTATTATCTTTTAGTAGTTTCTCTTCTAATCTCAACATTCAGGATTGCAAACAATATGCAATTGATGCTGCTGTTGCTGAGTCAGATTACTACGGGTATACAAATTTTTATGATACTTTTCAAGCTATGCTTGATTATAGAGAAATGTGTGAAGAAAATGGAGGAAATATAGAAAGTCCAGTGTTTTTATAACCAAAAAAATTAAATATGAAAAAAACAATAATAAGTGCTTTCTTACTGTCGATTTTCAGTATTAGCACAATAAGAGCTATAACTCAAAACTGTTATGAATATGCTATGGATGCAGCTGGCCAAGAACTTATGCATTATGGAGGAACATGGGGCGAAGCTGAATACCTGAGCGCCGCCTTAGATTATTATGATATGTGTACGGAAACTGATGGCAATATTGCTGACCCAGTATTTCTTTAATTATTTTAGTGTGAGGTATTAATATAAATATACTTCACACTTATTTTAATAACTTATTAAAATAACAAAAAATGAAATACATCAAATTAACATTCATTTTTTTCTTTTTTTGGGGAAATATTTTTTCTCAGAATTACAAAGCTGTAGAAGTTATATATAACAAAGCATATAAGAACTATAAAGATTCTACTAATTCTGCTCCTAGATTATTAAGAAATTTAGAATATAAGCTACTATCTAACCATAACGAATCAAGATTTGAATATATAAAAAAGATAGACCATGACGGTTATGAAACAAATAAAAGATTTATAAGTAAAGGAGGAGGAAAAGGAATTCATTATAAAAACTTAGCAACAAACGAAAGATTTTGGCAAGTTGAAGATTTTGGAGATTTATATTTAGTAAATGAAAAATTCAACAAGTATAAATGGAAATTATTAAAAAGTGAATCAAAAAAAATTTTAGGGTATATATGCTATAAAGCAATAGGTACCTTTACTGAATATAGTCCAATCAGAAAAAAAACAATAGAAAATAAAATAGAAGTATGGTATACTCCGAGTTTACCAATACCTTTTGGTCCTTCTGGGTTTGATGGATTACCTGGTTTAGTTTTAGAATCACTTAATGGCAGTTTTTACCTAATCGCAAAAAAAATCAACCTCAAAAAACAAGCTTTTAAAATAAGGAAACCTATTAAAGGAAAAAAAGTAAATCATGATGAGTTCAACAAATTGATTTACAAATATTTTTTAGATTATACTAATAAAAAATAACACCCTCTCATTTTGACATGAACAAAAAAAAGAAATTCTTTTTAAGATTTTTTTTATTTACCTTAAGCTTAAACTCTCAAATCATAAAATTAAAAGGAAAGGTTAGTGATTCGGATAATAACTTACTTCCTTATGCAACCATTATAGCAGACAGTAATAATTCTGAGTTTTCGTCTTATTCAGTATCTGATGAAAAGGGAAACTTTAACTTTAAATTAAAAAAAAACAGGTATTATATTATTACTGCAAATTACTTAGGATTTAAACCTAAAACAATACGTTCCAAATTTAGTAAAGACAGTATCTTAAATTTTAAACTTGACATAGAAACAGAAAAATTAGACGAAGTAAGCATTAAATATACTCCTCCAATCATTGTAAAAAAAGATACAATAATATATAAAATAGAAAAGTTCGCAACTGGAGAAGAACGCAAACTAAAAGACGTTTTAAAAAAACTTCCAGGAGTTGAAGTTGATAAAGCAGGAAATGTAACTGTACAAGGTAAAAGAGTTACTAAAGTCCTTGTAGAGAATAAACAATTTTTTACAGGCGATAGTAAATTAGCTGTAAATAATATCCCAGCAGATGCAATAAATCAAGTAGAAGTATTGGATAATTATAATGATGTTGCGCTTCTTAAAGGTCTTGAAGATTCAAATGACATGGCCATGAATATAAAGCTAAAAGAAGATAAAAAAAACTTTTGGTTTGGAGATATTGAAGCCGGATCAGGTATTGGTTTATCTAAAAGACACTTAATTCATCCAAGTATATTCTACTATAGTCCTAAAACAAGTATTAACTTAATTGGTGATGTCAATAATACTGGTAAAAAATCTTTTACTTTTAAAGACTATTTAGATTTTGAAGGAGGTTATAAAAAAATATTACTAGACCCTAAAGCTTATTTCTCTAAACTAAATGATGATTTTTCTCAATTTTTAACAAACCAAGATTTTAAAAATAGTAATCATATTTTTGGTGGAGCAAGTCTTAATTATTCAATTAATAGTAGTACAGATTTAATAGGTTATTCTATATATTCAAAGAGTGATAATGAGTTAGAATCTCAGAATATAAATGAATATATTAATGAAAGTAACTTGATTGAAAAAAGAACAACTACTAACAATCCAATTAATGACTTTATTATTACTAAAATAGGAATTGAAAGAAAACAAAAAGATGGAGGTAAGCTAAAAGTTAATTCTTTTTTAAAAAGCTCAGACAATATAAACTCAATAAAAAATATAAGTACCCTTAATGGTACAACAAATTATATCAATACTTTATCTCATGCAAACAATATAGACTTTAAACAAGATATAGAGTGGCACAAAAGTTTATCTAAAAATCACACATTTACTTCTATAGCTAACTTTAATTATGGTAAAGGAGAAACTTTAGTTAATTGGAATACTAATAATAATATTTTTCAAAGCATTATTCCAATAATAAATGATTCATCCTACAGTATTTTTAAAAACAAAGAAACTTCTTCTTTAAATTTTTCAGCGCTATTAAAACATTATTGGGTTTTAGGAAACTTTGTCCATTTATATACAACTGGGGGGAGTCAATTTTTTAACGATAAATACTATACAAATGAATTTCAAAAAGTTTCAGATGGTACTGTAAATGATTTTAATTCTTCAAATTTTGGGAATGATATTGATTTTAATTTTAATAATTTCTATATCGGATCTCATCTGAAATTTCAAAAAGGAAAATTTACTTTTAAACCGGGTATATTTTTTCATAATTATCAAAGGAAAACAAAACAAAACAATCAAAACTTACGACTTCAAAAAAACTATATACTCCCTGAACTATCTATTAAAATAGATTTAAAAAGAAGTGAGAAAATAAATATTAAATATAATAGAAAAGTTAGGTTTCCTTCACTAACTAAATTGTTAAACAGTTTTACGTTAACAAACTTCAATAGTATCTATATTGGTAACCCAACATTAGAAAATGAATTATACCACCAAGCTAGTATTTATTACTATAAATTCAGTTTGTTCAAAAAATTAAATTATAACTTTAATTTGCGCTATAGAAAAAATGAAAAAGGAGTAAAGAACAGGAATAATTTAGAGGGAATTAATTTTATTACACAACCTATATTGTTAGATAATTCTGATGAAAGTATTAATTTTTCGGGCAATATAAATAAACGCTATGGAGATTATAAAATTTCATTAGGAGTAAATACTACTTTTTTAAATTATCTACAACAGCTTAATAATGAAATTTTTAAAAATAAATCAGAAAGCTTTAGTTTTAATACAAGTGTTAAAACTAATTTTTTAAAGTTTCCAAATTTTAGTGTCAATTATAAAAAAGAATTTAATAATTACAAAAGTCAAGGCTCCTTATCTAAATTTGAAAATGATTTCATTAATTTGAACATAGAATATGATTTTTGGGATGATTTTATTTTTAACCTAAATTATAATTTTCGAGACTTTAAAAACAAAAATATAAATAGTACCAATCGAAATGATATACTAAATACTTCTTTGTTTTATCAGAAAGAAAATAGTCCTTGGGGAATAGAAATTACTGCAAACAACTTATTCGATAATCAATTTATCAGAAACAGCTCTTTCAATGATTTTTTAATCTCAGATAATAGAAAGTTTATTTTACCTAGAATTTTACTATTAAAAATAAGTTACAAATTATAACATTTACATATATAATATTTTAAATAAAAAACAACACTTCGTTAACAGGATTATTATAAATTTCTTATTTTTCATAAATACTCATATTCTCATCATAAATAGGACTCTCTATAGATAGGAAATCTAACACACTATGAAAAATATTATGTTGTGATAGCATTTCATTTTCTTTCAATTTTCTAGAATTATCAGAAACCCATGTAATAAAAGGAATATTAACTTGCTCTTTAGGAGCTATACTTTTTGGTATTCCATGCATATACAAGTTATTTTCTCCTAAAGACTCACCATGATCTGAAATGTATATCATAGACGAATTATAATCTTTTAATAATTTTAATTCTTCAATTAATGAAGCCAAAATATAATCGGTATAAACAATTGTATTATCGTATGCATTTATTAGTTCTTCTTCACTACATTTCGATAACTCTACACTATTACATACTGGTATAAATTTATTAAACTCTGGCGGGTGTTTTTTTGAATATGTTGGACCATGACTAGTACTTGTATGTAATACTACCAGTATTTTATTCTTTTTACTTGTTAATATTTGTTCTTTCAAACCTGCAAGTAATACTTCATCATATTCACATCCAGCACCTTCACATATTTTTTTTAAATCTTTTTTTCCTTGATAGTTTTTAATTTTAACTGTTGGCTCTCCCCAATTTGTAGTTCGCCAAACAACATCAACATCATTTCTAAACAAGTAATTGGGTAATATTTCAAATAGTTTACCCGTGTTTTTGTATTCTAAAATACATTTAACTCCCGCTGTTGTGTAAGTTGCACAAGATTCAGCTTTGAAACTTTGTACATTTTTAATTTTAGATAATAATGGATTTGTATCTTTTTCATAGCCATATAACGAAAAATTTTGACTCCTTGCAGATTCACCAATCACAAGAACAACCACAGATTTTTGATTATTCTCAATTTTAGCATCTGGTAATAATATTTGCTGTTCGTTTTCTTGTTTTTTATGATAAAAAAATCTGTTCGTATTAACTATGTATGACCATGGCATAACCAGCCCTCCTAAAGTTTTTGAATGTTTATCTATCCATAACCAGCTTGAAGAAGAAGCATAAACAAGTGACAAAAGAAAAATCAAAGTTAAAAATACGGTCATTAAAAATTTTTTAAAACTTACATATATAACTTTAATTTTATATACAAAAACACTTGGAATTATTCCTAAAAAAAGAAGGTAAGCAATTAAACCAATAGAAAAAAAACTGCTAGATTCCTCAAATCTAGTATTGAAAACATTACCTATCATTGTTTTATCAATAATAACACCATAAGTATTTATAAAATATACACAAATAGCACTAATGTTTAGAGTTAAAATCAACAACCATTTACCTATAGATCGAAGCAAAAACATGATAATGTAAAAAACCAAAGCATTTAAAAATATCATTGCTATTATTAAGCTAAATATTAAAAAAACACCATTAAAACTTTTAGCATCTATATTATTGATAACAAACTTAAAAAAAGGGAATTGATATAGTATTAGATTTATAAAACTTACTATTAAAATGAAATAATTTAGTTTAATTTTTTTTGACATAAGATAATCTTATAATTAAGGACAATGTTATAACTAAAGACACTAATGAAACATAGAATACAAGTAAGTTATTTTCTAATATTTTCTTAGTAATTAGAACCGTCCAAATTATTAAAATTAATATAAAGACTGGGTAATATTTTTTGTTTTTAATACAAGACAACCAATTCACCTTATTATTAAACTTAATACCTAAAATTGCTATTATATAACCAATTGCAGAACCAAATAATACATCAAGTGGATAATGAGCACCTACACCAACTCTTGAAAAAGAAATAATCAAACCCAAAAAAACAACACAAGAAGACCAAATTATTTTATGCATACTTTTTTTAGGCATAAAGGCAAATAACAATGTAGTTATTACAATAAATGTAGCTATTGAGTGTCCTGATGGTAAAGATGTTTGTCCTGAAAGAGTTTTACCTACAATTACAAAACTATCATTATCAAACATTGCAGCTGGTCTTGGTACAGCAAATAGTTTTTTTAATGTAAACGATACTAATAATGATATTATTGATGAAGTTAAAAGTGCTTCCCAAAGTTTAGGAGCATTAACAATGAAAAAAGCTATAAATGGAAAAAACACTAAAACATCACCTAATTGAGTTAGATTGAATTGTAAATTTGGAAATTTAGACAAACTATGATTAAGATAAAAAAATAAATCTTTTTGAACATTAATATATGTAGTAGTAAATTCCTCCCCTATATAATTGATAAAAGAAAACAATAAAAAAAGTAATATAAAAGAAGGAATTAATAAGTGTAATTTTACATTAAAAAAATTATAAATTACTTTGTTATTTAAGTTTGAGTTCATCAAAAAATAAATCTTTTCTTTAGTCGTTTGAAATAATTTTTTGCTCAAACATCTAATATTCTTACACCAAAAGTAATCCTGTAATATTGTTTATCTTAATTTATTCTATGAGTTAGATTGTTTTTTCAACGAAATCCCTAAAACATTCTTATTCAACTGAAAATTGTCACGTTTAGTTTTTAACTTATTTATCCCTGTATTTATATTTAGTTACCTTTCTAACTTTCTTTTTTAGCTTTCTAAAAGAATAATAATTATACCAAGGTTTATTAAAAGCAGCTTTTTTTCTTGATCTTAAAGTTTTAAATCACATAGCAATAGCTACACTTCCTATATTTTTTTGATTCTGAATAATTTAATTTCACAGGAAAACATGCACTTTCTCATATACATCTTGATAGAGTAAAGAATTAACAGCATAAAAAAAACGGTTCGTGTGTACGAACCGTTTTTAAACTTGTAGCGGGAACAGGACTCGAACCTGTGACCTTCGGGTTATGAGCCCGACGAGCTACCTACTGCTCTATCCCGCGATTTGCGGTTGCAAATATACAGCTTTTTATTCTTTAATTCCTAATATAATTTTACTTTTCTCAGACAAAATATGGAAAACCATTAAAAACAAGCATTTATAAGGTATATTTACCAAAATAATACCTTTATAAAAAAACTCTAGTAAAAAGCTTTCTTTAATTTTTGCCATAAATTTGAAAATGGTTTATAGAGATTCTTAGTTAATGTATTGTAATTTTCATCATCTTTTAACCCCAATCCAAACTTTACTTTTTTAATTTCTTCTGAACGCACTAGAGTACCAAACATCCAGTCCCAAATAGCAAGTTTGGCACCCATATTTTTATTAAAATGATTCTCATTATTACTATGATGAATTTGATGTTGAAAAGGACTAATAAAAATATACTCTAACCAATTAAAATAAGTAAATCTCACATGAGAGTGTCTTAAATTTGCTCCAAAAACGAAGAAGAAAAAACTAAAAATATTCGCTCCTAAAAACATGACTTTATGAACAGCGTTACCTGACAGAAATTCGAAAAAACCAGTTGTTAGTCCAAAAATAATAATCCCTCTAATATTATTTATAATCAATTCTACAGGATGAAGCCTGTATTGTGTAATTGGCGTTAAACTAGTTGCTGAATGATGAATTTTATGAAACTCCCATAAAAAAGGGATCTTATGCATTGCATAGTGTATTAAAAAGCTAAAAAAATCATTAAGTATGGTTAGTGTAAATGTATAAAGCAATAGAATTTTAATGCTATTTATAGCCATTTTAGGGTACCCAAATTGATTGATTAAAAACTCATTAGTATAAAAAGCAATATAAAGTCCATATATCAAATACGGAGCTATGCATAATAACTTAATAAAGCTATTAATAAAGATTAAATAGTAATCAATAAAAGCTGAACTGCTAAACCATATTTTTTTAGGAAGTAAATATTGAACAAAATTTACTTTAGGTTTTATTTTTTTAAAGGTATAAAGAGCTAGAAGCATAGCAGTAAATAAGTACAAGATATAAATTCTCTTACTTGGGTTCTGGAAATAAGAAAAGGGCATATTAAGCCCTTTCTGAATGATATTAATAATATAATCTAACATCTACTACATATTTCAATTCTCCTTCTTTTCAATCACTATTTTTTTAATCCCAACTCAACTAAACGCTCTGTTAAAAACTCTCCTGCTGTCATATCTTCATATTGTTTTGGTGCTTCAGTAGTAATACAACTTTCTAAACAAGTTAAATCCATATTTGGATTAGGATGTAAAAAGAATGGTGTTGAGTATCTTGGCTTTTTTAATTTATCCAAATTGGTTGGATTTACCACTTGATGTATCGTTGACCTTAATTTGTTATTAGTTAAACGTGCCAACATATCCCCTACATTAATCACTATCTCGTCTGGAGCTGGCATCACATCTATCCATTCTCCTGCTAAAGTTTGTGCTTGCAACCCTTCAGCGCTTGCTCCCATTAATAATGTTATTAAGTTAATATCTCCATGAGCGGCTGCTCTTACAGAATCCTTATGTTTTGCTATAGCCTCTTCTGATAATGGATAATAATGTAATAAACGCAAAATACTATTTCCATTTTTTATTTTATCACTAAAATAATCTTCTGGTAATTCTAAATATAGAGCAATTGCTTTTAATAAATTTTTCCCTGTATTTTCTAAGGTTTTAAAAACTTCTAAGCCCTTTTCTTTAAATTCAGGCATATTTTCTGGCCAGATGTTTTCTGGATAATTAAATTCATTAATCGCTTCTACTTCTTGACCAATATGAAAAAACTCTTTTAAATCAGGTACACTCTGTCCTTTTGCACTTTCTTTGTTTTTAGAAATATATCCACGTTGCCCAGCAAACTCTTCGTTTTCAAATTGTTTTTTAGTTTCATCTGGCAATGCAAAAAAAGTTTCGATGGTATCGTATAAATCTTTTTTTAAGTCTGTTGATACACCATGATTCGCAACTATTGCAAATCCCATATTAGAAAATGAATCACCAAAATCCTTAATAAACTGCTTCCTCTTATTCTCATCTGTTGATATAAAATCTAAATAATCAACTCTTTTAATTTCGTTTTTCTCCACTTCGTATTTATATTAATTATCAGGCTACAAATAAACTTAACACTCATCAATTAAAGCATGATAATTATCATGTTACAACACAAGCATTCGTTGTTACTTTGGATTAAATTTTTTGACAAGTGAAAATCGAACAGTTATATACCAAATGTTTAGCAGAAGCCACCTACTATATATCGTCAAACGGTGAAGCTGCCATAATAGATCCATTAAGAGAAATAACTCCTTATTTAGAAATGCTTAAAGCTGATAAAGCTGTATTGAAATACATCTTTTTAACACATTTTCATGCCGATTTTGTTTCTGGTCATGTAGACTTAGCCAAAGCAACTAACGCTACTATTGTGTATGGTCCAACTGCTATCGCTGATTTTGAATTTTATCAAGGAAAAGACAATGAGATATTTAAAATTGGTAATACTACTATACGTTTACTGCATACTCCGGGGCATACTCTAGAATCTTCATCATATCTGTTATATGATGAATCCGACAAAGAACATTGCTTATTCTCCGGTGATACTTTATTTATAGGCGATGTTGGTAGACCTGATTTAGCTGTAACTTCAAATGTTTCAAAAGAAGATTTAGCAGGTAAACTATTTTCTTCCTTACATGATAAAATCATGACACTTCCTGAAGATATAATTATCTATCCAAATCACGGTAAAGGTTCGGCTTGTGGAAAAAATATGAGTTCTGAAACTTACGACACTCTTGCTAATCAAAAATTAGTAAACTATGCTTTAGACCCTAACTTATCTAAAGACGAATTTATTAAACAAGTATTGGACGGTTTATCTACTCCCCCTCAATATTTTCCGAAAAATGCTTCCATGAACAAACAAATTAATAAACCAATAGATTTAATAATAAAAGACAGTCTTCAAGCTATTTCCTTAGATGATTTTATAGATTATACAACTCATAAAAACGCACTCATATTAGATGTTAGAACTACTAGCGACTTCATAAAACATCATATTCCTAATTCTATTTTTATTGGACTAGAAGGTAGTTTTGCTCCTTGGGTTGGAGAACTTATAAAAGACATTAATCAGCCTATTATCATCGTTGCTCCTAAAGGCAAAGAGGAAGAAACTGTAATTAGATTAGCAAGAATTGGTTATGATAATGTTTTAGGATATTTAGAAGAAGGAATAAGCTCTTGGTTAAAAAGCAAATACGATACCGAATCAATTGATTGTATAGATGCTGATTCTCTACAATTACTTGAAAATAATTCTTTTGTTGATGTAAGACGTCTTGGAGAAATAAATGACAACTCTGTTAAAAAAGCTATTCATTTACCTTTAAGTAATATTCAAAGTCAATTCAACAAACTAGATAAAAACCAACCTTATTTTATATACTGTGCTGGCGGATATCGTTCGGTAATTGCTATTTCAATTTTAAAACAACATGGATTCTCTAAATTAACTAATATTAATGGGGGATTTTCTGAAATTTTAAAAAGTACAATTCCACTTGAGAAATGTAGAAAAAACTGCCCTACTTGTCTTTGTCATTAACAAAATAAAAAAAGCTTCACATTTCTGTGAAGCTTTTGCTTAGTAGCGGGAACAGGACTCGAACCTGTGACCTTCGGGTTATGAGCCCGACGAGCTACCTACTGCTCTATCCCGCGATTTGCGGTTGCAAATATACAGCTTTTTATTCTTTATCACCAAACAAAAAGTAACATTTAAATTAATAAAACTGTTAACTACAACAAGAACAGCCATATAAAAAACAAACATTTCTAACTTAAAACAGCTTATCTTTGCAACATGACACATAAAGCAGGATTTGTAAATATTATCGGGAACCCAAACGTTGGAAAATCAACTTTAATGAACGCATTGGTTGGTGAGAAACTATCAATTATTACTTCTAAGGCACAAACAACCCGACATAGAATTTTAGGAATTGTAAATAATGAAGACTATCAAGTCGTTTTCTCAGATACTCCTGGAATTATTAAACCTGCCTATGAGTTACAAGCTTCTATGATGGATTTTGTAAAATCTGCTTTTGAAGATGCTGATGTTTTAATTTACATGGTAGAAATTGGAGAAAAAGAATTAAAAAACGAAGCATTCTTCAATAAAATCATTAATAGCAAAATTCCAGTTATACTACTATTAAATAAAATTGATAAGTCTTCACAAGAAGAAGTTGAAGAAAAAATCGCCTATTGGAGAAACAAAGTGCCAAACTCATTTGTTTATGTAATTTCAGCGTTAGAGAAATTTAATGTTGAAACTGTTTTTTATAAAATTATAGAATTACTTCCTGAAGCTCCACCTTTTTATCCAAAAGATCAATTAACAGACAAACCTGAACGTTTTTTTGTGAATGAAAAAATTCGTGAAAAAATTCTTCAACACTACAAAAAAGAAATTCCATATTCAGTTGAAGTAGAAACAGAGGAATTTGTAGAAGAAGAAAAAATCATAAAAATTCGTGCTGTAATTATGGTTGAACGCGAAACCCAAAAAGGTATTATTATAGGTCATAAAGGAACAGCTATAAAACGTGTAGGTACTGAAGCAAGAAAAGATTTACAGCAGTTTTTTGATAAAAAAGTGTTTTTAGATCTATATGTTAAAGTAAATAAGAACTGGCGTTCTAATGAAAGACAATTAAAACGATTTGGTTATAAAGATTAACCTTTTACTTCTTTTAATAGTTTCTTTGTAAAATCTTTCAGTTCATCCATTTGCTTTTTCCCTGTAGCTTTACCTATTGAACCTACAAAGTACAATAATACCCAAACTATAGGTAATACAACCAACATTACAATAGGTAATATTGACGATTTGTTTAACGACCAATTACTGTAAGCAATAATTCCGAAAATTAGAAAAGCAGTAGCCACAAAAAAATGCAAAAACATAAAGAGTGTCCATACTTGAGGTTTTGGGCCAAACAACCCTTTAACTTTAGAAGTTAAATCAGTTACATCTTCAATTTCAATATGTAATTGTGGTGACCAAAAGTGATTTTCTTTATCAGGAACATCAATTACTAAATGATTGTCCACGAGTTTAGTTCTATACCTTGATACTTCAGATAAATTTTTTTTAATCTCACCCAATAAAGCCTGTGAATTCATCTCAAATTCAATTTGAAATCTCGGTTTTAGAAAAACCTGATTATATAATTTATCATCCATATCTAATATATTATTTGCCTACAATTTAGTAAAAACATTATACTATATGAAATTCTTATAAAGTTCATACTGTAAATTGTATCTTTGCACAAATTTTTGCAAAATGAGTAGTATTGTTGCCATAGTTGGTAGACCCAATGTAGGAAAATCCACTTTATTTAATAGGTTAGTACAACGCCGTGAGGCTATTGTAGATTCTGTAAGTGGTGTTACAAGAGATCGTCATTACGGTAAATCTGAGTGGAACGGAAAAGAATTTTCTGTAATCGATACTGGAGGATATGTAGTAGGATCAGATGATATTTTTGAAGGAGAAATACGTAAGCAAGTTCAATTAGCTATTGATGAGGCTGATATTATTGTTTTTGTAGTTGATGTGGAACAAGGAATTACTCCTATGGATGAAGCTGTTGCAAAAATATTACGCCAAGTAAAAAAGCCTCTTTTTATGGCTGTAAATAAAGTAGATAATGCGATGCGTGATGCTGATGCTGTTGAATTTTACAATCTTGGTTTAGGTGATTACCATACAATTTCTTCAATAAACGGAAGCGGTACAGGAGATTTATTAGATGCTGTAGCTGAAGCGCTTCCTGAAGAAGAAGAAACTTCTGAAGATGAATTACCTCGTTTTGCTGTGGTTGGAAGACCTAATGCAGGAAAATCTTCTTTTATCAATGCTTTAATTGGTGAAGACAGAAACATTGTTACAAACATAGCTGGAACTACACGTGATTCTATTGACACAAAATACAACCGTTATGGTTTTGAATTCAATTTAGTAGATACTGCAGGTATTAGAAAAAAATCGAAAGTAAAAGAAGACTTAGAGTTTTATTCTGTAATGCGTGCTGTACGTGCCATTGAACATTGTGATGTTGCCATTTTGGTTGTTGATGCTACTCGTGATTTTGAAGGTCAAGTTGAAAAAATATTTTGGTTGGCTGAAAAAAACAGAAAAGGTATTGTTATACTGGTTAACAAATGGGACTTAATCGAAAAGGAAACAAATACAATGCGTGATTTTGAAGCGCATATTAGAAAGAAAATTGCTCCTTTCACTGATGTTCCAATCGTATTTATATCTGTATTAAACAAACAACGTATTTTTAAAGCTATTGAAAGCGCTGTTGAAGTTTACGAAAATAGAAAACGCCGTATTAAAACAAGTAAACTAAACGAAACCATGCTGGAAATTATGGAGCACAACCCTCCTCCAGCAACGAAAGGAAAGTATATAAAAATCAAATATTGTATGCAACTACCTACGCACACACCACAATTTGCATTTTTCGCCAATTTACCTCAATATATTAGAGATCCTTATAAACGTTATTTAGAAAACCAATTACGTGAACACTATAACTTTAATGGTGTACCTATTAGTATCTATTTTAGACAAAAATAGGTTTAACATAAATTAACTTTTTTAAAAGTAGTTTTTTCATTCCTTTGTACATAGCTCATAACTTGCTACAAAAACTATGAAAAAACTACTTTTTATTTTGAGCTTATTTCTTATTGGAAATATTTCGGCTCAATCTTATCAATTTAAGATTACAGGAAAAATTAATTCTTTTAAAGAAAAGAAACCAATAGAAGCAGCAACTATCCATTTAGAAAGAGTTAAAGATTCTTCCGTTATTTCTTACACGATTTCTAACGAAAAAGGAAACTTTTCCCTAAAAGGCAAATCGTTTCATAAAGATTTAAAACTGTTTATTTCTTTTGTAGGAATGGATAATTACACCAAGCTAATTTCATTAGATAAAAAAACAGACTTCAACCTAGGACTTATCAATATAAAAGAAAGTAGCAATTTATTAAACGAAGTTATTGTTAAGTCTAGAGCTCCTATTACAATAAAAAAAGATACTGTAGAATTTAATGTCAAATCTTTTAAAACAAAAAAAGATGCTAATGTTGAAGATTTATTAAAAAAACTACCTGGTGTTGAAGTTGATGAAGAAGGAAAAATAACTGTAAATGGAAAAGAAGTAAATAAAATTTTAGTTAATGGAAAACCTTTTTTTGGAAATGACCCTAGTATAACAACCAAAAACTTAACTAAAGAAATTATTGAAAAAGTTCAAATTACTGATACAAAATCGAAATCTGAAGCATTCACAGGGGAAAAAGGTGATTCAGAAAGCAAAACAATTAACCTTACCATAAAAAAAGAGAATAATAAAGGTTGGTTTGGTAGAATATCAGCCGGTGGAGGAACAGATAAACGCTATGAGGCAGCCACAATGGTTAATCGCTTTGACAATAATAAACGATTTAGTGTTCTTGCTAGCTCAAACAACATTAATTCACCTGGTTTTAGTTTTGGTGAGATTCAAAAAATGTTTGGAGGCGGTGGTAGTACATGGATTAACGGAAATGGAAGCTTTAGCATCAATGGAAGAAATTTTGGTGGTGGAAGTGGAATTATAAAATCAAAAACTGCTGGAGCTACATATGCAGATGAATATGGAAAAGAACTAGACATTAATGCTAATTATTTTTATTCAGGAAGTACCTCTAATAATAAATCGAGAAATAATAGAGAATACACTTTACCTGACAGAAAATATTTTACAACATCTTCATCAAATTCAGATAATGAAAATCATAACCATAGCATAGATACTGAATTGGATATAGAAATAGATTCTACTTTTCTCATAAACATAAAGCCTTCTTTTGTTTATAATAAAAGAGAAGGTAACAATAGTACACAAGAAGAATCTTTAGACGAAAATAAAATACTAACTAATAGTTTTACTAGTAACTCATACTCAAAATCTGTAGCTAATAATTTTAGGAATAAAATAGACATCACAAAAAAGTTAGGAAAAAATGGTTCATTCATTAAAGCCTATATTATTAATCAAGTAGATAAATCTGATTCTAAACACTTTAATAGATCTACAATCAATATTTTGGGAACTAATCCTAGTATAGAAAATAGAGATCAAAAAAGTACAACAACTAACAATTTAAATAGATTAAATTCTAAAATTACCTATAGGCTTCCTATAATAGCTAAAAAGTTCTTTTTAGACACGAAATATACTTTTACACAAGATGAAAGAGATAATAAAAGAGGAACCTTTGACTTTAATAACACAACTCAACAATATTCAGATTTTAATCAAGATTTAAGTTCTGATTTCACATATAATAATATTGTTAAAACACCAGCCTTAGAATTAATATACAATACAAAAAAATGGCGTTTTAATATTGAAACAGGATTAGTAAATAGAACCCTAGAAAACAAGGATAAACTTCGACCAAATTTAAGCTTAAAAAGGGAATTTAATAACTTATCATTAAGATCTAACTTCAGATATAGGTTTGATTCTAAAGCCTCATTGTCTTTTAACTACCGTATAAACAACAGAGTCCCAAACCTTAATCAACTACAACCGTTTTCTAATGTAAACAATCCTTCAAATATTATTACAGGAAACCCAGAATTAAAACCTACACAAAATCACAGAATGTATATTAATTTTAACAAATTTAATTGGCAGGCTGGGACAGGAATTTGGTTTTATATTAGTGGTAGTGTATTTAAAGACCAAATTGTTTCTAACACAACAATAGATGCTGATTTACGTAGAAATACCACTTACGAAAATATTGATGGAGGTTACGATATTTGGAGTGGTGGTAATTATACTAAAAAAATAAAACTAGATTCTATTACTAGCTTAAAACTTAGAGCTGGTGCTAACATAAGCGCTTATAAAAACTTTAATATTTTAAACAGTGTAAAAGAAGGAGCAAGAACTACAGCACTTAGACCAAATCTTGGAATTACCTTAAACTGGAACAAGTTAGTTTCTATAGAAACTAGATATGACATCTCTTTTTCAAAAACAAAATACGATATCAACACCAATCAAAATCAAGACTTCACTAGACATTCATTACGAATATTAACAAGGACAAATTTCCCCAAAAAGCTTGAATGGAGAAATGATATTAGATATACTTATAATCCAAATGTAATTGACTTTAATAAAGCTGCTTGGTTTTGGAATGCAACATTAGCATACTCGGTTTTAAAAGACAAGGGTACCATTAGTTTAAAAGCATATGACTTACTAAATCAAAACACAAATGCACAACGTAGAGCAATATCTAATTATGTAGAAGACTCACAAAGTACCGTTTTACAACAATATTTTATGTTAGGGTTTAGTTGGAAATTTAATAGCCTAGGTAAAAAAGGAAAAGTTAGAGAATATGATTTTCATTTCTAAAAAACAACTATAATTACAAGAGCCATTATTGTTGAAATAATGGCTTTTTAATGTTTTATATAGCATTTTCGAAAGCAAAACAACCAAAAAACGACAAACTGTATACAATTTCGTAAATTTGCATATAGAAAGAAAGGAAACAAATGAAAATAAGGCAACCAAAAGATTTAAAGAACGTAGAACTACCAATGCAACTTCAAGTTAGCTTTGAAAAGATCTACCAAATGATTAGTGGTTTTGCTAGTGAAGAACAGAAAGACCACCCTTATCATGCTTCGGCAAACATTATGGTAAAGGAAATTCAAAAGTACCCAGAACTTATTACCGGATTTTCTGACTTGTCTTTATTAAAAAAGTATGAAGACATCATAGATCTTTTATTAGAGAATTTATTCCCTATTATTTTAACTAATAATGAGATAAAAGCCGCTACAATGCCTTTTACTTTCACTTCTTTTAAATTCACTGAGAGATTTGAAAACATTATTCAAAACGCTGGGGAAGATTATGATTTAAGAATTAGAGATTTTGAAGAAGGTACCATGTATATTATGGCTTGTACTCTAATTTTAGGATTAGTGTATAACACTCACATTGATTTAAAAAGACCTTTTTTCTTTGATATACCTGATAAAACAGCAGGAATCACAAAACATTATCGTGTTGCTTTTAACGGCGATTTCATGGAAATAACCCCAACTGAAAAAGCACCAAAACTTACAGAAGAAGATATCAAAATATTGTTAGATAATTTTGACAACCCTGATGTTTGGAGAGAAAAATTCCCTCCGAATTCGTATATATTCAAAGGCTTTGGCATCATGAATTTGTTTGATGTAACTGCTGACGAAACAATCTCATCTATCAGAAATACTTTGTTAGAAAAGCATGACGATAGTATTAATGAAAAACTTCAAAAAGACTTACGTGAATTTTTCAATATTAAAGATTTAACTACTGGGTTTTCACTTTTTGATACATCTCATTCTAAATTAGAGTCAACACGTATAAAAAAATCTGAAAGCCTAATTTTAAATGACGAATGTGCAATTAATTGCGATCTTTTTTTCTGTGATTATATTTTAGAAAAAGTTTTTCATCAAACAGAAACGATAGCCATTTCAGATGTTGAAAAATATGGTAGACAGTCTGATCAAAATTTCTTTTACAAACGTTTAAAAGAAAAAAACATTGGAAGTATTTTACTAATCCCAATAAAAGCCTCTAACAGTAACGATCTTGCTTTAATAGAAATTGCTTCTCCAAGACCTTATGAATTAAATTCATTAAATCAACAAAAATTAAAAGATTTAATTCCAGTTTTCGAAGCTGCTATTGAGCGTTCTGCTGATGAATATCAAAATGTTTTAGAAGCAACCATTCAGGAACATTACACTTCTATTCATCCTTCAGTAAAATGGCGTTTTTATGAAGCAGCTGAAAATTATCAGACTGATATCTTCAACAAAGAAGAAGATATTAAACTAGACCAGATTGTTTTTGATAACGTTTATCCTCTTTATGGGCAATCTGACATTAAAGGATCGTCTATAGCTAGAAACAATGCTATAAAAGAAGATTTAACAACTCAGCTTAACTTAGGGATTTCAGTTCTAAAAGAAGCTTGTAAATCTGAAAAACTACCTATTTACAACGAATTAATGTTCCGCATTAAAGAATACTCACATGAGGTAGAAATTGGATTAAAAGCTGGAGACGAAATTGGTATTTTAGATTTTTTAAAACGAGAAATATATCCTGTTTTTAATCATATCAAAGAAATAAACAGTGAGTTACATTCCTTAGTAAACACTTATATGGATCGTTTAGATCCTAATTTACAGGTAGTATATGAAAAACGTAAAGCTTACGAACATAGTGTGACTTTATTAAACAATAAACTTGCTAAGTTTATAGACTCTAAACAAGAAGATGCACAAAAAATGTTTCCTCACTATTTTGAACGCTATAAAACTGATGGTGTTGAATACAATATGTATATAGGACAGTCTTTAACAAAGACAAGAAAGTACGACGACTTATATCTATACAACTTAAGATTATGGCAATTACAAGTTATGTGTGAAATGGAAAACGTTGCACATACTGCACGTAAATCTATGGAACACGATTTACAGGTAGCCTCATTAATTTTAGTGCATAGTAATCCGTTAGCTATTAAATTTAGAATGGATGAAAAGCAATTTGATGTAGATGGTGCTTACAACATTCGCTATGAGATTATAAAAAAACGTATTGATAAAGCACATATAAAAAACACAAATGAACGTTTAACTGTTCCAGGTAAGATAGCTATTGTATACTCTCAAGATAAAGATGCTGATGAATACTTAAAATACATTAAGTATTTACAGTCTAAAAATCAATTAGGAGAAATTGAAAAATTAGAGTTAGAAGATCTACAAGGAGTATCTGGTTTAAAAGCCTTACGTGTTGAAGTTATTTATCAAAAAGAATTTGACAGTCAAAAAACAATCACAATAGATCAATTAATGGATGAGTTTAAAGCATAAACTCATCCATTTTATTTTATGAAGCAGCAGCAGCTACTTCTTGTATTTGAAACGCTATTGCAAATGCCATTACACTTACTATGATACCAATCATAAATACAGTGTACGTAGTTCTTAACAATTTATACTTTCTGTTTAAAACCAATCCTAAAAAGTATAAGTCTTTGGTAAGTGAACCATACAAATAATCGCGATCTTTCATCATTTCATCCATAGCCCATTCAAATTCAGGTAATTTCATTTGATGAAAATTTCCAAAGAATAATAAATTCACCTTTTTATTCGCTACGTCTTCTTTTGTAAACTTGCCTTCAGTTACATTAGGTCTTGTTGCCATTACCGATAAAATAATAGACGCTACAGTAAATGCAATAAATACTATTGAAGGTATTATTAAATAATGATTTGACGGATTATCTAACTTAGGAATCAACGTAGATAATGCCATAGAAATAATAATAGCATTAACTGATAATAAAATATTAGCTTTTGTATCGGCAATATCACTTAAAGTTATATGATTTCTTAAAGCTACACGAAACATGGTCTCAATACCTCTTTCTGGTAACTCAACCTTATTTTTTTTAAAATCTAGCTCGTCTTTTTTCTGCTTAAGCTTAGTATTCTCTTGCTTTATTTTTTTCTGAGTTTTTAATAATTGAGCTAGGTTTTTACTTTCGGTCTTACTCCAATTTTTAGCAGCAAAATCTGTGTAAAAACGATGCTTAGTCATAAACTTAATATTTTCTTCATTCCATTCAATATCAGAAACAACATGATCCTTAGTTAACTCCCACTCTTTTCTTAATAAAGAAGTATAATCACTAAAGTTCTTACTTCCTAAATGCGCGCAGTCCGCATCGCGAATTATTTTTTCTCCTTCAGTTTTAGGCTTAGTTCCCATCTTGGTTGCCATTATTAAACCAGAAACCTCAGCAATAATAGCTTCAGAAACACTTTTCCCTTTAAGAAAACTTTCAGCTATTTTCACACTTTCTTCCTCATGATTATCCATAGATACAGTATATCCAGTATCGTGAAACCATGCTGCTAAAATTAAATTATTAGCAGAAGCCTCTTCAACTTTTAACCCTTCAATCAATTCTTTAGTTTTTTCAACTACGCGTTGCGTATGAAAAAGGTTGTGATATACAAATGAAGGTTTCAACTTTTCATTCAAAAAGTTTACTACAAAATTCTCCGCTTCAATTAATAAATTTTCCATCAAAAAGGTTTTTGCTAAATTAAAAATAATATTTAACTCTAGTTAAACGTAAGTTTATTGAGTTTAGTACGACTACCTTATTGTTAAATGCTTTAAAATATAGTACAAGATCAAAATTATAATTGATTATGTACTATATTTTTTGTTCAAAATTTTCATATTTTTAATTAAAACAGAAAGGACTATAATATGCTAACTTGGAACAACATTATTCATTTTGCTGTCAATGGAAATCCAACTCCAAATAAAAGAGTTGAAAAAACTGAAGCTGAATGGCAACAACTATTAACTCCAGAACAATTTAGAATTACACGTTTAAAAGGAACTGAACGTCCTTTTTCAGGTGAATTGTGTTCTGTTTATGACGAAGGACAATACAACTGTATTTGCTGTAACACTCCTTTATTTGATTCAACAATTAAATTTAACTCAAGTTCAGGATGGCCTAGTTTTACACAGCCTATTAAAGAAAACGCTATACAATACCATCGCGACACCACACTTGGAATGGTACGTGTAGAAGTTTTATGCAACACTTGTGACGCTCATTTGGGACATGTTTTTCCAGATGGCCCTGAACCAAGTGGATTACGTTATTGTATTAACTCAGAATCTATGCAACTAGAAATGGAGGACAACAATGGAAAATAAAGACATACAAATCGCCACTGTTGGTGGTGGTTGTTTTTGGTGTACTGAAGCAGTATTTCAAGAAATAAAAGGAGTTCTAAAAGTTGTGTCTGGTTATTCAGGAGGAAATGTACCTGGACACCCAACTTATAGAGAAGTTTGCTCTGGTTTAACAGGACATGCAGAAGTTATACAAATAACTTTTGATGCTGATATTATTTCGTATCAAGAAATATTAATCATTTTTATGACAACGCATGATCCTACAACACTAAATAGACAAGGTGCAGATAGAGGAACTCAATATCGATCGGTGATATATTATCATAATGATGAACAAAAAGAAATCGCTGAAGTAGTTTCAAAAGAGGTTGCTCCTTTTTATGAAAACCCAATTGTTACAGAGATAAGCCCTTTAGCTACTTTTTACGAAGCAGAAAAGGAACATCAGGATTATTACGCTAGAAATCAATCACAAGGGTATTGCAGTTTTGTTATTACACCAAAGTTGTCAAAACTCAGAAAATTACATGCAGATAAACTGAAATAGTATGGTTAAATTATACGGAGCACAACGTTGTCATAAGACACAATACTATCAAAATTATTTAAAAACGCGTAACATAAGTTACGCGTTTTTCGATGTTGAAAAGAACGAACTATATGCTGAAGAATTGCGCAATTTATACGAAAACAGAAGGTTAAACTTCCCTACAATTACCATTGGTAAGAAAAGACTTAGAAATCCGACAGATAAAGAGTTAAACAAATGGTTACAAAAACTAAAATAGCATTTGGAGGAGGTTGTCATTGGTGCACAGAAGCCGTGTTTCAATCTTTAGTAGGCGTAAATAACGTAGAACAAGGTTTTATTGCTTCTACTAATGAAGATAATACATTTTCAGAAGCAGTTATTGTACACTTTAATCCAGAAGAAATTTCCTTAGAAACATTAATTGAAATTCATCTTCATACACATAAGAGCACATCACAACATTCAATGAGAAAAAAATACAGATCGGCAGTTTATGTATTTTCAAAAGAACAAAAGTTAGATGCTACTCAAATAATAAAAAGTCTACAAAAAAGCTTTCATCAAAAAATAATTACACAGGTATTAGATTTTGTAGAATTTAAAGCTTCAGATGAAAGGTTAATAAACTACTACTATTCAAATGCTAAAAAACCTTTTTGTGAAAAATTTATCAACCCAAAACTAAAAACACTTTTAGCTAATTTTTCTAAACATGTAAATAGAAATAAGCTAAATCATGCAAGTCCATCATTATGAGAATAACAAAACTTAATATTACCAATAAAAAAGGTTACAAGCTACAGGCTTATTTAGAACTACCAGTAAATCAAAAACCTAATTACTATGCCATTTTTGCACACTGTTTTACTTGTAGTAGTACTTTAGGAGCTGTTAAAAACATTAGTCGTTCTCTAACAAAACACGGTTTTGGAGTCATCCGTTTTGATTTTACAGGTTTAGGAAGAAGTGAAGGAAACTTTTCTGAAAGTTACTTTTCAGCAAACGTTGATGATCTTATTGCTGTAAACAACTATATAACCGAGCATTTTGAAGCTCCATGTTTATTAATAGGACATTCATTAGGTGGTGCGGCCGCTATTGTTTCTGCTTCTAAATTAGAGAATATAAAAGCGGTAGCTACTATTGGAGCTCCTGCAGATGTAGCACATGTAAAACATTTATTTTCTCACGGAATTGAAAATATAGAAAATGAAGATTCAGTTGAAGTAAATATTGGAGGAAGACCTTTTAAAATTAATCAAGAGTTTGTTTCTGATTTCGATAAAATCAACCTAGCAGAGGTTACCAAATCACTCCGCAAACCTATATTAATTTTACACTCTCCTGTAGATACAATTGTAGGGGTTAATAATGCTCAAGAACTTTATTTAAACGCTCATCATCCTAAAAGCTTTATTAGCTTAGATAATGCTGATCATTTATTATCTGACCCAAAAGACAGTATCTATGCAGGTAATGTTATAGGGACATGGGTAGCTCGTTATTTTCCTCAAAAAGAAAATACAATGCTAGAAACTAAAGGAGAGCAGCTAGTTGGTCATTTAAATTTGGTAGAAGATAATTTTACAACAACAATTCAATCTAAGAATCATACTTTAATTGCAGACGAACCTGCTTCTGTAGGAGGTGATGATTTTGGTCCTTCTCCTTACGAATATTTAAACGCTGGACTAATTGCCTGCACAGCTATGACTTTGAAATTATATGCAGAACGTAAAAAATGGGATTTACAAGAAGTCTTTGTTTATGTTACTCATTCAAGAAAACATAGTGATGATTTAGGAATTGAAATAGAAAAACCTACATACCTAGATCATATTAGTAAAAAATTAAAATTTGTTGGCAATTTAGATGAACAACAAAAAGAACGATTAAAAGAAATTGCTTCTAAATGTCCGGTACATAAAACTTTAGCCAGCCAAGTAATTTTTAACACAACAATCATAGAAAATTAACAAATTATGAACTTAATAAACAATTTAAAAAGCTATTTTAAAACAAGAACAGAAGGAAATAACACCTTAAATGCTCCTGAAGGTGTATGCCCTAACTGCTGGGGAAAACAGGAGTGGGAAGGAGAATTTTACAAGAAGATTAAAGTAAATAATATTACACCAGAGCATAATACATATGATAATTTTATTCATGAAGTAGCCTCTAAACTTGATAAAATTACCTTAAAAGAAGATATTTTAATATGCGAAACTTGCAATGTAAGTTATAAAAATTAACAGCAATGGACTATTCTGATTTTAGAGAATCTCAACAATTTTTCAATACTAAAGATGGGAAAATAGCCTATATCGATCAAGGAACTGGACCTACCTTGCTTCTACTCCATGGAATTCCAACATCTGGTTGGTTATATAGAAAAATGATTCCATTATTAGTAAAAAAAGGATACAGAGTTATAGCTCCTGATATGCTAGGTTTTGGAACAAGTGATTCGCCCAAAAGCTATGATGCTTATATTGAAAAAAAGCAAGCAAAGCGAGTTTTAGCGTTAATGGATTTTCTAAAAATTAAAGAATGGACACATATTTTTCATGATGCAAGTGGTTTATGGACTTGGGAATTATGTAAACTGAGCCCTGAAAGAATAAAAAGACTTGTAATTTTAAACACAATTATATATACCGAAGGCTTCAAGCCTCCTATGCGATTTGGAAAAAATATTTTTACTAAAATAGTAATGTCATTATACACCTTTAAAATAACGAACAATCTTCTCATCAAAAATCTTTTTAAAATGGGACTTGTAGAGAACATACTATCCAAAACAGATTTAGAAGGATATCAAAAACCATTGTTAGAAGGTAAAAATAAAGCTATGTATTATTTTTTTTCTAGAACATGTCATAACCTTCCTAACTATAAAGAAGTATTAAACAAACTACAAATACCTACCATGGTTATTTGGGGAAAGGAAGATGAGTTTTTAAAATGGACTCCACAAGAAATGTTAGTTTCAAAAGATTTAAAAATTAATCGTAAGAATATTCATCAAATAGACGCTAAACATTTTATACAAGAAGAAAAACCAGAAGAAATTAGTAATTTTATCCATTCATTTATTCAAGATAATGAAGCTTAAAAACCACGATACTTTTAATACTGAATTGCCTGCTGATAAGATATTAGAAAATTCACGCAGACAAGTTTTAGATGCTTGTTTTTCTTATGTAGAACCTAAAAAAACGGCAAAACCACAATTATTGCATGTTTCCGAAGAAATGCTAGAAGCAATTGGTCTAACTTCAGAAGATGCTTCCTCTAACAAATTTCTAAATATATTTACTGGAAATGAAGTTATAGAAAACACACATCCATATGCAATGTGTTATGGCGGACATCAATTTGGTAATTGGGCTGGACAGTTGGGAGATGGACGTGCTATTAATTTAACTGAAGTTGTACACAATAATAAGCGTTGGGCAATTCAATTAAAAGGAGCTGGAGAAACTCCTTATTCAAGAACTGCCGATGGATTAGCTGTATTACGCTCGTCAATTAGAGAATATTTATGTAGCGAAGCAATGTTTCATTTAGGAATTCCAACTACTAGAGCTTTATCTCTAAGTTTATCTGGCGATCAAGTTTTACGTGATGTATTATACAATGGAAATCCTGCTTATGAAAAAGGAGCTATTGTTTCACGTTTAGCGCCAAGTTTTATTCGTTTTGGAAATTTTGAAATTCTAGCTGCACGCAAACAGTATTTAATACTTCAAGAGTTAGTTGATTACACTATAAAACATTTTTACCCAGAGATTACATCAACAGGAAAACAAAAATATCTTGACTTTTTAACGCAAATTCGCAATCGTACAATAGACATGATTGTACATTGGCAACGTGTTGGTTTTGTTCACGGTGTAATGAATACAGACAACATGTCAATACTAGGGTTAACTATAGATTATGGACCTTATGGCTGGTTAGAAGGTTATGATTTAGGATGGACTCCTAATACTACAGACAGGCAACATAAAAGATATCGTTACGGAAATCAATCACATATTGGACTGTGGAATTTATTCAAACTAGCCAATGCCTTATATCCTATTATTGAAGAAGTAGATCCTTTGCAAAAAATATTAGATGAGTATTCTGATATTTATAATGAAAAATATCTTCAAATGATGAAGTCTAAAATTGGAGTATTTTCTGAACATAAAGACGATAAAGAATTAATTGGTCGTTTAGAGGAAACATTACAACTAACAGAAACTGATATGACTATTTTCTTTAGAAAACTAGCCAATGTTTCTATTGAAGATAATGTTGATGTTGCTTTCAAAAAAGTTGAAAACACTTTTTATACACCCAATGAAATTACTCAAGAAATAAAAAATTATTGGGAAGACTGGTTTAATCGATATTTTAAAAGATTACAACAAGAAAACAGTTCTGACACTGAAAGAAAACAAAAAATGAATTCAGTAAATCCAAAATATGTTTTTAGAAACTATATGGCTCAATTAGCAATAGATGACGCTGATAAAGGCGATTATAAATTAATTGATGAATTCTACACATTATTTAAAAATCCTTATTCAGAACAACCAGAATTCGAAAAATGGTTTGCAAAACGACCTGAGTGGGCACGTCATAAAGTTGGTTGTTCTATGCTAAGCTGTAGCTCGTAAAACACTAAATTAATATTATTACAAAAACACCTCTTTGAATTATGAGGTGTTTTTTTATGCTCCAATTTTGCATCTGTAATATATATACAAGCATCAGTAAAATGTATACATACACCCTATCAAACCATTATAATTTTACACCATAAATAACTGAAAGTTAAAATCGTAAAATTTAAAATCAATGAAAAAACTAATAGCTTTTATATTCCTATTAACTACAATTAATGGAATTTCACAAAACAGAAACTGGAGTACAAAAACATCAAAAGATGGAAAAACTGTTGTTAAATATGACATTGTAAAAAACAATGGCAAAACACATATTTATTATACAGCAGAAACCAAAGGAGATGTTTCAATAGAAAAGATTGAAAACTATTTTTCCGTTTCAGAAAACCATAAACAATTTTTAGAAAACACTACAAAAAGCGAACAAGTAAAGAAAACATCCGATACCGAATGGACTACCTATTATTATTTTGATGCTCCTTGGCCAATGCCTAATAGTGATGCTGTCCTAAATTTTAAAACAACTAAAACAAATACTACAATTGCTTTTACAGGAACTTCAGCTCCTAAAAGTTATAAAACGATAGATGTAAAACGTATGGAAACATATAACATCAAATACAGTTTTGAAAAAATTAATGACAATTCCACTAAAGTTATCATCTCGGCAGATTTTGTTCCTATTGGCTCAGTACCAAAATGGTTATTAAAAGGTTGGTTTCCTAAAGGACCCGCTGGAATTGCAAGTAGATTACTAAAAGAAGCTTCTAAACAGTAAAATGTATACATCAATCTGTAATATATATACACCTAACCCACTCATGTACAATAATTTTGCATTGTAAACAACAATTAAATAAAACATAAAAACATATATCATGAAAAAAGTAGCATTAATCACTGGAGCTAGTAGTGGAATTGGGAAAGAATTAGCTATAATTCATGCTCAAAAAAAAGGAGATCTAATTCTGGTTGCTAGAAGGTTAGATAAATTAGAAGAACTTAAAATTGAATTAGAAGTAAAATTCGGCATCACCGTTATAACCATAGCTAAAGATTTAAGCATACCAAATGCAGCTAAAGAACTATATAATGAAATTCAAGAAATGAACGTTCAGGTTGAGTTCTTAATAAACAATGCAGGTTTTGGTTTACGTGGTAAATTCCATGAATTGCCTTGGGAACGTCAACAACAAATGATAAACTTAAATATGATTGCTTTAACAGAGTTAATGTATTTATTTTTACCAGCAATGGTAGCTCGCAATAGAGGTAAAATTTTAAACACTTCATCAACAGCTTCTTTTATGCCTGGGCCTTTACAAGCTATTTACTTTGCAACTAAATCATATGTTACTTTTTTAAGTAATGCTATTGCAGAAGAATTGCACGATACCAACGTTACTGTAACCAACTTAATGCCTGGCGCTACTGAAACTGAATTTGCAAAAACTTCTGGTATGGATGAAACAGGATTATTTGAAAAAACGGTAACTGCAAAATCTGTAGCTGAAGATGGTTATAAAGCAATGGAACAAGGGAAATTAGATGTTGTTTCTGGATTAACTTTTAGCCAAAAGTTAATGATGAAATCAATTCCTTTTACACCTAAAAAGACCATCTTAAAACAAATACGCAAAATGCAAGAAGTCTAAATAGTGTATATTGTATTATAAATTAAAACTTGATTAGCGTTTAAAGAGACATGAAAGAAATAATTCATATAAAATCTATTACTGAAATTAATAAAACCTTTGGTTCACCAGCTCCGAAACACCCATTAATTGCCATTATGTGGGCTAAAGATTTCCCAGATTTTAGTCAATTTTATGGTATTAAATACAACTCTGATTTATTTACAGTATCTCTAAAAGATGGTATTGAAGGTGTAATGGGATATGGACGTAACAATTATGACTTTCAAGAAGGAACAATGGTTTTCTCTAAACCTAATCAAGTAGTTTCAATAGAAGAAAAAAAAGTAGCCAAAGATGCTAAAGGATGGACCCTAATATTCCACCCAGATTTAATTAGGAAATCTGAATTAGGTAAAACGATAAATCAATATTCATTTTTTGATTACGAAGTACACGAAGCACTACACTTATCTGAAGAGGAAAAAGATATATTAACCGACTTAGTACAAAAAATTGAATTAGAAGTTAATCAAAATATCGATAAGCATAGTCAGAAGTTAATTATATCTACCCTTGAACTTATTTTAGATTATTGTAATCGTTATTACGACCGTCAATTTTATGTTCGTACCAATCTTCATCAAGATCATGTAACAGAACTCGCAACATTACTTCGTGAATATTTTTCATCAGACAAACCTTCAAAACTGGGACTTCCATCGGTAAAGTATTGTGGCGAACAATTAAACATGTCTCCAAACTATTTAAGTGATTTATTAAAAAAAGAAACAGGGAAAAGTGCTAAAGATCATATTTATGCTTTTGTAGTAAACAAAGCAAAAAACAAACTATTAGGCACAACAGATTCTGTTAGTGAAATTGCTTACGATTTAGGTTTTGAATACCCACAACATTTCAGCAAACTTTTTAAAAAACAAACAGGAACAAGCCCCGCAAAATACAGATCTCAAAATTAAAAATCATGAAAAGAGTAATTATTACGGGATCTACCGGTATGGTAGGAAAAGGCGTATTATTAGAATGTTTAGATGATGTCAATATTGAAAAAGTATTGGTAATTAATCGTTCTACTTTAAATATCCAACACTCAAAGTTAGAAGAAGTTTTACTAAAAGATTTTTCACAACTATCATCTATCAAAGATAAATTGATAGGCTATGATGCTTGTTTCTTTTGTATGGGGATTTCTTCCGTAGGGATGAACGAAGAAAAATACACACAAATTACATTCAATATTGTCAAGGTTTTTGCTGATGTTTTGCATAAAATAAATCCAAATATGGTTTTCAATTACGTTTCTGGTGCTGGAACAGATAGCTCAGAAAATGGAAGTAGTATGTGGGCTCGTGTAAAAGGAAAAACTGAAAATTATATTTTTAACAAAGGATTTAAAGATGCTTATGCATTTCGCCCTGGAGCCATCATTCCAGAAAAAGGAATCAAATCGAGAACCAACTGGTATAGTATTATTTATATACTTCTAACTCCTTTTTTTGGTTTAATGAAAAAATCAAAAAACATTACAACTACTACAAAAATCGGTTTAGCGATGATAAACTCTTTACATCATACACAAATCTTAAAACATTTAGAAAATAAAGACATAAATGTCTTAGCTGAAAAGCTTTCTTAACTCATGAAAAAACTTTTTAAAAAAATGACAATCGCAGTTATTTCAATAATTGCAATTTTTATAATTGCATACCTACTATTTGTTAATTTCAATCCAGTATTTGGAGGAAATGTTTCAAAAGAATTGCAAGCAGAATATGTAAAATCTAAAAACTATAAAAACGGTAAATTTCATAATATTGGAGGGATAGAGCAAAAAATGACATTTGACAAAACCATCGACATTTTAAAACAAATGTTATTTGAAAAATTTCCGAATGCTAAACCTAAAAAAGAACTTCCAATATTAAAAGCTGATTCTACTAATATTGCTAATTATAAAGAAGCAAGTAGACTTCTTTGGTTTGGACATTCAGCATTTTTATTACAAACCAATAATAAAAACATTCTAATAGATCCAATGCTTACAGAAATGCCTTCTCCTATTTCAAGAGATGCGCAACGAAGATTTAATAAAGAAATTCCAATTGAAATTGAACAGCTTCCCAAAATAGACATTATCCTAATTTCACACGATCATTATGATCATTTAGATTATGAATCTATTAAACGTTTAAAAAATAAAGTAGCACATTATATCGTTCCTTTAGGAGTTAGTACACATTTAAAAGCTTGGGGAATACCTGATAATAAAATTACTGAACTAGATTGGTGGCAAGAAATTGATTATAAAAACATAAAATTTGTTTGTACTCCTTCCCAACATTTTTCGGGAAGAAGATTCGAAAATAACGGAAGTACATTATGGAGTTCTTGGGTTATTAAAACTGAAACAGATAATTTATTTTTCAGTGGAGATAGCGGTTACAATTCGCATTTTAAAGAAATTGGAAACAAATATGGTCCTTTTGACTTAGCCTTAATGGAATGTGGACAATACAATAAAATGTGGCCTGAAATACATATGATGCCAGAAGAAACTGTACAGGCTGGAATAGATGTACAAGCAAAAAAAATGATGCCTATTCACTGGGGAGCATTTCGTTTAGCTATGCACGATTGGAACGATCCTGTTATAAGGGTTTCAAAAAAAGCAGCGGAGCTCAACCTCCCTTTAGTTGTTCCTAAAATAGGTGAACCAATCATAATTGAAGATAAAATTAAAGCGTATTCAACATGGTGGAATAACGAATAAAAATACTTTTTGTAAATTGATGGCTTATGACATACGAATTCAAAGAAATTATTCAACAAACTATACGAAACCAACAAAACAACATTCATAATGTTTTGGCTACTGTAGTTGATTTAGATGGATCTTCCTATAGAAAACCAGGTGTTAGAATGTTACTTTCTTCCGACGGAAACATGATAGGTGCAGTAAGTGGTGGTTGTGTAGAAAAGGAAGTACAAAGAAGAGCACAAACAGTTTTTGAAACTGGAGTATCTAAAATAATAACTTACGATGGTCGCTATCGATTAGGTTGTGAAGGTATTTTGTACATACTACTTGAGCCTTTTAAAATTTCTTCAGAATTTATAAATGTATTTACCAACAGTTTAGAAAATAGAGAATCATTTAATATTCAATCTTTTTATAAAAAAGAAGATGAAGCATACGGAAACTTTAGTTCTATAATTAAATTTCAAAACAATAAAAACTTTTCTTTTTTTGAAGGAAATGAACCTGCAAACTTTAAAGATTTACAAGTATTCTCTCAAACCTTATCCCCATTATTTCGTTTATTGATTATTGGAGGAGAACACGATGCTGTAAAACTATGCAAACAAGCTGTACAACTAGGCTGGGAAGTTGATGTAGTTACATCAATTAAAGACCCAAAACAATTATCTGATTTTCCAGGAGCAAAATCGGTAATAGCACAAACTCCAGAAGTTATCGATTTGAAAAACATTAACCAAGATACAGCTGTGGTTATTATGAATCATAATTTCACATACGACCTACGTTGGTTAATTAAACTACAAGAACAAAACCCTGTTTATATAGGAATTTTAGGAGCAGCCAAACGACGAGAAAAACTATTCAATGAGCTGTTTGAATTTTCTCCTGAAGTATCCGACAATTTCCTTGAAAAAATCCATACCCCAGCCGGATTAAACATTGGCGCAGAAACACCCGAAGAAATAGCCTTGTCTATTTTAGCAGAAATACTATCAGTAATTCGTAAAAAAGAGGTGTTCTCATTAAAAAAAGTAACAGGTCGAATTCATAGTTAACTATATGCAAAAAACCGCAATTATCTTATTAGCAGCAGGAAATTCATCAAGAATGGGAACTATAAAACAAGCACTTCCATATAAAAAAACAACTCTTTTAGGTTGGTCTCTTAAAACCGCAATACAATCAAATGCTAATAGTGTTTTTTGTGTTTTGGGAGCTAATAAAAAAACTTTAGAGAAAATAGTACAGAAAAACGAAGTTCCTATCATTATAAATCCGAATTATAAAAAAGGGTTAAGCTCAAGTATAATTGCAGGCATACTTCAAGTTGAAAAAAACTATGATAATGTATTAATTATGTTGGCTGACCAACCAAATATTACCAGTGAATATCTTAATGAGTTAATCAAAACATCTTCTGAAAATCCAGAAAAAATTATAGCTTCAAACTATAATGAAAAAGCAGGAGTTCCTGTAGTTTTTCCAAAAGCATATTTTAATGATTTAAAAACATTAAAAGGAGACAATGGTGCAAAGATGTTTTTGAAAGAAAATCTTTCCACAATTATTAAAATGCCTCCTACTAATTTGGTTGATATTGACACACTTAAAGATTATAAAAACTTAATCGATTCTTAGCTTTTAAAACAAGCTGCTAAAACCGTTTATTTTATAGCCACTTTGTAGCTCTAATGGTAAAAAAGAGGTAAATTTACACTACTAAACACCGAACCATGAATTCAGTAAAATCATTTCTATATTTTATAACAATTATGTTGCTGATTGGTTGTGCTTCTTACAATGCAAAGTATGCTGATAAGACAGCTCCAAAAACAGTAACTACCAATAAAAAAATAGCACATTCCTTTTATTTAATTGGAGATGCAGGTAATGCAGAAATGGGAAAAACAATCCCGTCTTTAACCTACTTTCAAGAAGCCTTAAACAAATCAGATAAAAATTCGACAGCTTTATTTTTGGGTGATAATGTATATCCTTATGGAGTACCTAAAAAAAGTAGTAAAGAAAGAGCCTTAGCTGAACATAGAATACAAACACAAATTAATGCTGTAAAAGACTTCAAAGGGAAACCAATTTTTATTCCTGGGAATCACGATTGGTATAACGGATTAAAAGGATTAAAGCGTCAAGAAAAAATAGTAGAAAAAGCCCTAGGTAAAAATTCTTTTTTACCAGAAGATGGTTGTGGTTTAAAAAAGGTTGAAATAAACGATGACATAACATTAATTATTATTGATAGCCGTTGGTTTATTGCCGATTGGGACAAACACCCAACTATTAACGAAGACTGTGATATTAAAACTCGTGAACGTTTTATTGATGAAGTTTGGGGATTATTTAAAAAGAACCGTTACAAAAATGTTGTGGTAGCAATGCATCATCCAATGTTTAGTAATGGACCTCATGGAGGAAGTTATTCTTTTAAAGACCATATGAAACCATTTCCTATTTTAGGAACATTAAAAAACGGATTACGTACTCATGTAGGAATTCAAACCGATATTTTTAATAAAAACTACACTGATTTTGTAAAACAACTACAAACTATTGCTGGTGACTTTAGACAAAATATTGTTTTTGTATCTGGTCATGAACACAATTTACAATATATTGAAGACAACCCAGTAGACGAAAATATTCTTAATTACGGGAAATTCAAACAAATAATTAGCGGTTCAGGCTCAAAAGAGTCAGCTGCCTTAGCAAACTATGGAGCTCAATTTACTTATGGAAATCATGGATATGCTATTTTAAATTATTATACAGATGGTTCTGCTATTGTTGAATTTTATTCGGCAAATGAAAAAGATGGAAACAAATTATTATTTAGCAAGGAAATTATAAAACCTAAAAAAACACAAGAGTATAATAGCTTCCCAGAATATGACGCTCACAAAGAATTCGTAGAAACATCTATTTATGATAAAGAAAGTACAGAAGTAAGTGGCTTCCATAAATTTATGTGGGGCGATTTACATAGAGAAAAATATGGCAAAAAGGTAAAAGTTCCTGTTTTAGAACTTGACAAAGTTTACGGTGGTTTAAAACCAATTCGAAGAGGTGGAGGAAATCAAACCAACTCACTACGATTAGAAAATCCAGATGGTAAACAATATGTTTTACGATCTATTGTAAAAGATGGAAGTCGTATTATGGGTGGTATTTTAAAAGGTACATTTTTAGTAGATGTAGTTCAGGATATCTTTACCATGTCGCATCCTTATGCAGCATTTGTTATTCCAGATATGGCTAAATCGGTAAATATTTACCATACCAACCCTAAGTTATATTACATGCCTAAACAACCAATTTTAGGGCAATACAATGATATTTTTGGAGGAAGTTTATACTTACTAGAAGAACGTCCTGCTGGAGATAGGAGCGAATTAGACAACTTTGGAAACTCAAAGAAAATAGTAAACACCTTTGATGTTTTAGAGAAAATAAGAAAGAATGGTAAACACTCAGTTGATCAAGATTGGGCTATACGTTCTCGTTTGTTTGACATGGTTATTGGTGACTGGGATAGGCACGAAGACCAATGGCGTTGGGCTTCTTTTAAAACTGATGATGGAAAAACTTTTTATCGCCCTATTCCAAGAGATAGAGATCAACCTTTTTCTAAATTTGATGGAGTTATGATTCCACTTTTTCAACAGTTTGCTCCTTTAGTAAAAAACATGCAAACTTTTGAAGATGATATTAAAGACATGAAATGGTATAACAACTACCCTCGATTCTTTGATGCTGAATTTTTAAATAAATTAACTCTAGACGATTGGTATAAACAAGCCGATTACATTCAAAAGAACTTAACTGATGAAGTAATTGAAAATGCTATTAAACAACTACCTAAATCTATTTATGATATTGATGGTGAAGAAACCATTGCTAAAATAAAAGCACGTAGAAACAAGTTAAAAGATATAGCTAAACGTTATTACGAAAAACAAGCAAAAATTGTTTATGTAGTTGGAACTGATAAAAAAGATAAATTTATTATCAAACGTTTAAATGATGATGAAACCAATGTAACTGTATTTAGAAAAGATAACGAAATTTACAATCGTACATTTAAAACAAAAGAAACTAAAGAGGTACAATTATATGGTTTAAATGGTGATGATGAATTTTTAATTTCAGGAGATGTAAATGATGGTATTTTATTAAGAATCATTGGTGGACAAGATCATGATGTTTATACAGATGAATCTAAAGTTTCTGGATGGAGTAAGAAAACAAAAATCTACGATTACAAATCGAAGAAAAACACAGTAAATCCAAGTTCTGAAACTGCCGATTTACGTTCTGATAATTACTTCAAAAACACGTACAATCACCGTGATATTAATAATAACACAACCGTAGTTTTTCCTAATATAGGAAGCAACCCTGATGATGGTTTCTTTTTCGGAGCTACGCTTACATATACCAAACAAGGATTTAAAAAACGCCCATTTGGAAGTCAACATATAGTTTCTGCAAATTATTACTCATCAACAAGTGGTTATGATGTTGAATACAATGGAGAATTTACTGAGTTTATTGGAAACTGGAGTTTACATTTAAAAGCAAAAGTTACTAGCGACAATTATTCTATCAACTTCTTTGGATGGGGTAATGACTCTTCATTCTTAATGCCTACTGGAGACATGGATGAGGATTTAGATTTTTATAGAGTAAAAAGAAGCGAATTAAGCTTTACTCCTTCATTATTAAGAAGGCTTAGAGGTGGTAGTATTGTAAAACTATCAGCTTCTGTTGAAGGTTATGAAATTCAAAACACTCCAAATAGAAATATTACCAATTTTAATCAATCACCAATTAATATTTTCGACACAAATTATTTCTTAGGTGGTGAATTAAGCTTTACTCATAATCGAGTAGATAATGCTAGTTTTCCTACGAAAGGAATGAATTTTGAAGCATCTATTGGAGCTAAAACAAAGTCGGATGATTTTGATAGACGTTTTGGATATATTAAAAGTTCATTAGCTTTTTATCAAAACTTGGTACAAAACCGTTCTTTAGTTTTTGCTTCAGAAATTGGAACTCACATCAATATTGGAAATAGATTTGAATTTTACCAAGGAGCAACTTTAGGTGGTGATAAAAGCTTAAGAGGTTTTAATCGTCAACGTTTTACCGGTACAGAAAGCTTTTACCATTCAAATGATTTACGTTTACGTTTTGGACGCTTAAACACTGGTATTATGCCAATGAAAATAGGAATCACTGGAGGATTTGATTATGGACGTGTTTGGTCTCCATACTCTCCAAACTCTACTACTTGGCATACAAGTTATGGTGGATCTGTTTGGTTAAGTGGTATCGATTTATTCACCATGAATATCTCATATTTCCAAGGAAACTCTAACGAAGACAGATTTGCCTTCGGAATTGGATTCTCTTTTTAATTCGTAATTATTAACTTAAAATATAAAGACTTTACATTGCATTCGTAAAGTCTTTTTTCTTCTTATGATAACACAACAAACTATATTAATTTCTGGAGCTATTTTCGGAATGTTAGCTGTAATTTTTGGTGCTTTTGGAGCACATGCTTTAAAAAAGATATTATCAGACGATCAATTAAAATCGTTTGAAACTGGAGTAAAATATCAAATGTATCATGCAATTGTATTGCTTTTTGTAGGTACAAACTTTTCTACTCCAAATCAATTAATGGGTTGGTCTTTTATTTTAGGAATCATCCTTTTTTCTTTTAGCATTTACGGTTTGGTATTGTCTGATGCAAAAGGTAAAAAAATGAAGTTTTTAGGGCCAATTACTCCTTTAGGTGGCTTATTATTAATTGTTGGTTGGGCAATGATGTTATTGAGCTTTATTTAAGCTAAACTCATACAACATTCCTCCTTCTAAATGGTCTCTCTCATCAGCAATAAAGAGGGTATTGTTATCTTTAAAAGCAACACTCTCTTTTTGAGAAACATGTCCTAAAGGAAGTTCTTTTACATCTCCTGACATAAAATTATCACCTGTAAAATTTGTAAATACATAAACCGATTGGTGATTTAACAAAACAACTTTTTTCCCATCTGGTGATATTGCTGCGGAAGTAATCCAACAATGAAAATCGCTACAAGCTTCAAAAGATGAAACATATTTTGCTGTGTAACGTCCTTTTACTGCTGGAATTTTATATAAACTAGTTTCTCCGTAGTTTCCTTTTACTCTGCTTTTAGTAAAAATGTATAACGAACCATCTTTATACAACAAGCTTTCAGCATCAAAAAAACGTTTCTTCTTTTTAGGTGGAAACTTTTCCTGATTAGGATATGAGAACTTTATTTTTTCAACATCAACCTCATCATTATTTAATAAATCTTCATTCTTAATTTTCAAGATTTTTAAATTCTTTCTCTTGTTACCATTGTTACCAAAATCAGCAATATACAAGTTCCCTTCATCATCAGAAGTAAGATCTTCCCAATCGTGGTTTTTAGCGTTTACAACTACTTCTCTTATAATATTTCCTTTGGTATCAACACCGTAAATAACAGGAGCATTCCCACTATCATTAAGCATCCATAATAAATCTGAATTCTTAATTTTTTGAACTCCAGAAACTTCTTCTAAAATATCGGGTAAACTGGCTAATACTTTTAATTGTCCAAAATTTTGACAACTAGCAATTAACAAAAATGATAGTAGAATTAGGCTTTTTTTTATCATTATAAAATGAGTTGAATTAACAATTTCTAAATTGTATGAGTTAGAAAAACACAACAATCTAATTACTTAAAGTAAGCAACTACATTTTCTATTTTTTATTATAATTGATTCTTGATTTTTTGCAATTCAGCTTTAACCGCTTCTAATCGACTAATAATTTCGTGGTTATTAACAACCTCTTTAGGATTTTTCTTTAGTTTTTGCCTCGCACCATCTAAAGTAAAACCTCTTTCTTTGACTAAATTGTATATTAATTTGAAGTTTTCAACATCTTCTTTGGTAAATAACCTATTCCCTTTTGCATTCTTTTTAGGTTTAATTACTTCAAATTCATTATCCCAAAAACGTATTAAAGAAACATTTACTCCAAAAGCTTTGGCTACTTCTCCAATCTTATAATATCTTTTATCAGGTAAATCAATATACATTATTCATAGCCAATTAATGATTAATCGTAAGATTGTCCTTTTTGTTGAGATGCTTTTTGCATTGCTACGAACTCTTCAGGAGTTAAATCGCCATAGTAGTAATAAATAGGATTTACAGCTCTCCCGTTTTTGTGTACTTCATAATGTAAGTGAGGAGCAGCAGAACGCCCAGTATTTCCAACATAACCAATTAAATCGCCACGTTTTACTTTCTGCCCTTTCTTAGCTACAATCTTACTCATGTGTGCATAAATAGTTTCGTAACCATATCCATGATCTATATAAACTACTTTTCCAAAAGTAGAACTACGATGTGCTTTTTTAATCTTACCATTTCCAGAAGCAAAAATTGGAGTACCAGTTGGTGCAGTAAAATCCATACCGTTGTGCATTCTCCAAGATTTTAATATTGGGTGCAAACGCATTCCATAACCAGAAGCCATTCTTTTTAAATCCTCGTTTTTCACAGGTTGAATAGCTGGTATCGAAGCCAACATTTTTTCTTTTTCTTTTGCTAAAGAAACAATTTCATCTAAGGACTTAGATTGTACCACCATTTGTTTAGCTAATACATCTAAATCTTTAGTCACATTTTTTACCATTTCAGAATTATCAAATCCTTCTAAATGTTTATATCTATTTACTCCACCAAACCCTGCTTTACGCTGTTCTTCTGGAATAGGACTTGCTTCAAAATAAGTTCTGTAAATATTATTATCACGTTCTTGTAACTCTCTTAAAACATTAGAACTCTCTTCCATTTTCTTTGAAAGTAACTCATAGTGTAATTTCAAATTATCTAACTCTCTCTTTTGAGCTCTTTCTTTAGGCGACATTAAGAATTGGCTAAACCCAATAAAACCGAAAAATGCAATTAATAAAGCACTTATAATTCCTAAAAAAGATTTCTTATAAGTTTCGCTTTTTTTAGCTTCTATTTTTCGATATGATAAAGTCTCTGGGTCGTAATAATATTTTACTTTCGCCATAATGCTAAATGTACTATTTTTGTGCTCTTTAAACGAGCAACTTGTTTTAAGGGGTTATGTTTAGAAACTCACAAATTTACAAAATGTTTTAAAACTTCTTTTCTAAAGCAGTTTTTTAATGATAATTTAACAGAATTAAGATACTAGAGTTGTATGAAATCTCAGGATATTAGAGCTAAATTTTTAGAATTTTTTAAATCAAAACAACACGACATCGTTCCTTCGGCACCTATGGTGTTAAAGAATGATCCTACTTTAATGTTTACCAACTCTGGTATGGCGCCTTTTAAAGAGTTTTTCTTAGGGAATGCCACTCCAAAAAATAATCGAATCTCAGATTCTCAAAAATGTTTACGTGTTTCTGGTAAGCATAACGACTTGGAAGAGGTTGGTTATGATACTTATCACCACACCATGTTTGAAATGTTAGGAAACTGGAGTTTTGGTGATTACTTTAAAAAAGAAGCAATTGCTTGGGCTTGGGAATTATTAACCGAAGTTTATAAAATAGATAAAGACATTTTATATGTAACTGTTTTTGAAGGTGACGAAAAAGACGGTACTAAAATGGATCAAGAAGCATACGATTTATGGAAACAATACATTTCTGAAGATCGTATCTTAATGGGAAATAAAAAAGATAATTTCTGGGAAATGGGGGATCAAGGTCCTTGTGGTCCATGTTCAGAAATTCATGTTGATATTCGTTCGGCTGAAGAAAAAGCTAAAATTGATGGTAAAACATTAGTTAACGAAGATCACCCTCAAGTTGTTGAAATATGGAACTTAGTTTTCATGCAATTCAACCGTAAAGCTAATGGTTCATTAGAAGATTTACCTGCTAAGCATATTGATACAGGTATGGGATTTGAGCGTTTATGTATGGTTTTACAAGATGTTCAATCTAATTATGATACAGATGTGTTTACACCGTTAATTAGAGAAGTTGAAACAATTACTGGAATTTCTTACGGTAAAGATGAAAAAATAGACATCGCTATTCGTGTAATTGCAGATCACGTTCGTGCCGTAGCTTTTGCTATTGCCGATGGTCAATTACCTAGCAATAATGGTGCTGGTTATGTAATTAGAAGAATTTTACGTAGAGCTATTCGTTATGGATTTACTTTCTTAAACAAAAAAGAACCATTTATATACAAGTTAGCGGAAACTTTATCTCACCAAATGGGAGATGCTTTTCCTGAAATTAGAAAACAATATTCATTAGTTCATAATGTAATTAAAGAAGAAGAAGCTTCTTTTTTAAGAACAATTTCTACTGGAATACTTAATTTAGAATCTAGTATTAAAGGTAAAAATATTATTAGCGATGTTTCTATTTCTCCTGTAGAAAAAACAGTTTCTGGTCAATTAGCATTTGAATTATATGATACTTATGGGTTTCCTGTAGATTTAACCCAGTTAATAGCTAAGGAATACGGATTTACAGTAGATCTTGATGGTTTTAATAACGAAATGAAAAAGCAAAAAGATCGTTCTCGTGCTGCATCAGCAAGTGAAACTGGTGACTGGATTGTATTAATTGAAGATGAAGTTGAAGAATTTGTTGGTTATGATACACTTAGTGTTGATGTAAAGCTAACTCGTTATAGAAAAGTTACTACCAAAAAAGATGGAGATCAATACCAATTGGTATTCAACATGACTCCGTTCTACCCAGAAGGTGGTGGACAAGTTGGTGACAAAGGTTATATTGAGTTTTCTAATGGTGATGTTATTTATGTAGTAGATACTAAAAAAGAAAACAACGTAATTATTCACTTTACTAAAAACCTTCCTAAAAACTTAAATGAAACGTTTAAGGCTGTTGTAAATGATGAATTTAGACGTTTATCTGCAAGCAATCATACTGCTACGCATTTATTACATCAAGCATTACGTTCTATTTTAGGAACACATGTTGAACAAAAAGGATCGTTAGTTAGCCCAGATTATTTACGTTTTGACTTTTCTCACTTCTCAAAAGTAGACAAAGATCAACTACAAGAAATTGAAGAATTTGTAAATGCTCGTATTCGTGAAAACTTACCTTTAATAGAAAGAAGAAGTATTCCTATGCAACAAGCTATTGATGAAGGTGCAATAGCATTGTTTGGTGAAAAGTATGGAGATAGTGTTCGTGCTATTAAGTTTGGACAATCAATGGAATTATGTGGAGGTACTCACGTACAACAAACAGGTGATATTTGGTATTTCAAAATAAAATCAGAAGGAGCTGTTGCTGCTGGTATTAGACGTATTGAAGCAATTACTAACGTAGCTGTTGGAGAATATTTTGAAGATGTTGAACGTAATTTTACTGCTGTAAAACAGTTACTAAAAAACCCTAAAGATGTTGCTAAGTCTGTAAACAACTTACAAACTGAAAATACTGCCTTAAAAAAGCAAATAGAGCAGCTTTTAAAGGACAAAGCTAAAAACATGAAAGGAGACATTAAAAATCAATTAGAAGAAGTTAATGGTGTTCAGTTCTTAGCTACTAAAGTAGATTTAGATCAAAATAGTATTAAAAACCTAATGTTTGAATTAGGTGGCGAACACAAAAACCTGTTCTTATTATTTGCTACTTCAGCTACTCCAGAAAAAGCAATGTTAACTTGTTATATATCTAAAGAGTTAGCTAACGAACGTGGTTATGATGCTGGTAAGGTAGTACGTGAATTAGGAAAATATATCCACGGTGGTGGTGGTGGACAAAATTTCTTTGCTACTGCTGGTGGTAAAAACCCAGGAGGTTTACCTAAAGTATTAGATAAAGCTAAAGAATATGTAGTGTAACTACTAGTTTATAAAATCATTAAAAAAGGTTCAAAGAAATACAAACTTTGAACCTTTTTTATTTTTATGAAAAAAAAAATGGAAAAAGAATATAAAAATTTATTAGCTCCTATTGGCATCCCTATCATTCTCTATCTTCTTAAAGAAAAATTTGATTTTGATATAAACTTATACATAGATAAAATCCCTTCTAAATATTTTACAATTTTTCTTTCTTGCTTGTTAGTCTTTTTAATACTTAGCTTCTTTTTTAAAAAAACTAAAAAACATAGAGACGATAACATTATAATTTTTGCGAGTCAAAATGATTACTCAAGTAAAGATTCATCTATAGTGTTTCTAACTATTTTATCAATTGGATTATGCTTATATATAATGTTTACAAAATCTCCTAACATAAATATTATTCTACTATGGGCAATCTTATTTTTTCTAGGTGTCTCTAATAGTTTTTTAATAAAAACTGCCAGTTTTGAAATAAAAGAAAAATCTGTTTACTACAAAAGTGGAAAGGAAAAACGAATATTTAACCTTTTTAATTTAAAAGAATTAAATATATCTCCTAATGAGATTAGAGTTCTATATCATGATAATGAAAAATTAATTTCTTTCCTTGAAATTAAAGAAGAGGATTATAAAGAAATCAAATCTTGGTTTCAAAGAAATCTACCTGAAATTATAGTTTCAAAAAGTAAAGCCTTATAAAACTTTCGCTAAGGCTTCTTTATAAGTGCTAATTGCTCGTTCTCTTGCAAATTTGTGTTCTACCATTGGTTGTGGATAGGTAAGCTCTTCAAAATCTTTTACCCATTTCTTCACATACACTAAGTTTTTATCAAACTTTTTTAATTGTTCTGATGGATTAAAAACTCTAAAGTAAGGAGCTGCATCGCACCCTGTTCCTGCTGCCCATTGCCAATTCCCATTATTTGCAGACAAATCATAATCTAATAGTTTTTCTGCAAAATATGCTTCTCCCCAACGCCAATCGATAAGTAAATGCTTACATAAAAAACCGGCAGTTATCATACGTACTCTGTTGTGCATATACCCCGTTTCATTCAGTTCTCGCATTCCTGCATCTACCATTGGATATCCTGTTTCTCCATTACACCATTTTTCAAAATCCTCTTTGTTGTTTCTCCATGGAACTGCATCATACTTTTGCTTAAAATTATGAGTAACTACTTTTGGGAAATGATAGAGAATTTGCATAAAAAACTCACGCCAAATCAATTCATTTAAAAAGGTACTATTTAACTGAAGTGCTTTTTTTACCATTTTCCTTACGCTTACTGTTCCAAAACGCAAGTGTGGAGAAGTATAAGAAGTCGTGTTTTTTGAAGGGAAATCTCTAGTTTCATCATAAGTAGCTATTTGGGTTAAATTATAAGGCTTTACCCTTATAGCACTCTCTTTAAACCCAATAGTTTCTATGGCAGGAAACGCTTTTGAAATCTCTAAAAAATTAGAAAACTCAAGTTTATATTCTTGTGTATCTTCTTCTTCCTTAAAAACTTTTAACCATTTATTTTTATAAGGCGTATAAACGGTATAAGGAGTTCCGTCATCTTTAACAACCTCATCTTTTTCAAAAATTACTTGATCTTTAAACGAATTGAACTCTATTCCTTTCTCATTTAAAAAGGACTGTACTTGAGCATCTCGATGTATTGCATAAGGTTCGTAATCTTTATTTGTAAAAACCTTTGCTACCTCATACTCTTCAACTAATTTTTGCCAAACATCTATTGATTTTCCTTTTAAAACCAACAGTGATGATTGATGCTGTTTTAATGTTTCATCTATATTTTTTAACTCTTGATGAATAAAGTTTACACGAGCATCATCCTTAGGCAACTTATCAAGAATATCTTCATCAAAAATAAAAATAGGTAGCACTTTATAACCAGAACTAAGCGCTTTACTTAACGCCTTATTATCATTCAATCGTAAATCTCTACGAAACCAAAAAACAACTATCTTATTTTCCATTAAACAATTTTTCTAAAGTACTGTATCTGTGTTCGAAAATATTTTTAAGCTGTCTTTTTATAAAAACACTTTGTGCTATGTGTCCTAAAAAACCAAATGGAATTTTATACGAAATTTTGTCTTTCATTAATGTTTTTCCTTCTGATAATTCTTCAAACCAATGCTCGTGATGCCACATTTTATAAGGTCCAAAACGCTGTTCGTCAATAAAAAACTGTTCATCTTTAACTTGTGTTATTTCTGTAACCCAACTAGACTTTACACCTGGTAAAATTCCTACTTTATAAGTTATAATTTGCCCTGCATAGGCTTTTTTATCCACTTCAGATGTTATTTGAAACCCCATATGTGATGGTGTTATCTTTTCTAAATTTTGAGGAGCACTAAAAAAACTCCATGCTTTTTCAAGAGAAACATCCAACACCTGTTCTGTAGTTAAAGTATATATTCCTGAGTGTTTTTTGATTTGAACCACTTTACAACAGTTTAGTTATTTTACTACTCATAGGTTTTGTTATAGAATAAAACACATCTATCAACCTTCCCTCTTCATCCACAAGGTATTTTTGAAAATTCCATTTTACAGAAGAATTCATTTTTCCGTTTTTAGACTTTTGTGTAAGCCATTGATAAATTGGATGTTGATTTTCTCCTTTTACTTCTATTTTTTCTGTCATAGGAAAATCGACTCCATAGTTTAACCTACAAAATGATTGTATCTCTGTTTTTGTACCTGGTTCTTGAGCGCCAAATTGATTACATGGTAACCCTATAACCACTAATTTATCTTTATACTTTGTATACAACTCTTGCAATCCATCATATTGATTTGTAAATCCACATTTAGAAGCTACATTAACAAACAATATCTTTTTTCCTTTGTATTCCTTTAAATTCAAATCATCTCCTGATATTCCTTCTATTTTTAGCTTATACAAAGATTCTTTAGGTTCTTTTGTTTGTGCATTTCCTAAAAAACTAAATAGTGTCATAAGTATTGTTATTTTTAATAATTTCATTTACCTGATGGTTATTTTTTCTATTTCTAGATTGAATGATTCATTCTTTTTATTTCCTATAAGTATTGCCATTTCCTTTAACTGATCTCCAGAAAAATTCGCTAAATCTAATGTATATCCTCTAAATGACGGATAAAAGTCTGCTAAAGGTAATTCTATTTCTTGGTTTTCGGTAGTAGTTTGAAACTTATGCACATACCAAAAACGTTGACTTCTACTTGCTTTCAACCTTAACTGATATTCTTTACCGTCACCTTTTAAATTTAGCACAATTTTTGATTTTTCACCATCCAAATTGATAGCTAATGGTAATCTAGTCATTGCAAATCCGCCATTATTTTCTGTTGACACTTCTCCTGAAAAAACTGCTTTACCTTCTTTGTTTACCTCCATTGATGATTTCGATAATCCTCCCATAACCACATCGTTTGTGATATACCATTTTTGAGAATTTTGTGCTTTATCAAAAACCACAATTTCGTCACTAACAAAGAAAAAAACACTTATTAATATTAACCACTTCATTTTTTCTTATTTTAATTTTTTACACTTACTATTCCTGCATCTATCGGAATTATTTGTCCAGTTATTCCTGCTGTTTTATTCGATAACAAAAAGCAAGCTAAATCTGCCACCTCCGTTGGTTCTAATATTTTTTTTAACGGATGTCTTTCTTTCATTATTTCTTGTTGCTTTTCATTCCTTAACAATCTTGCCGCTAAAGTTGTATCGGTTATTGTAGGTGCTATTGCATTAAAGCGAATCTTTGTAGCATATTCTGCGGCTAAGGACTTTGTTAATCCTTCTATTGCCGATTTACTACATGCAATACTAGCGTGAAAAGGCATTCCTAATTTTGACGCTACTGTACTAAAAAAAACTACACTACTGTTATTTTTAGACAATACGTCTTCATAAGCTTTTATGGTTTTTATTGCCCCTTTTACATTGATATTAAAATCATTTTGAAAATCATCAAGAGTTAAGCGTTTAAATGGTTTTAAATTGATGCTTCCAGGGCAATAAACTAAACCATGTATTTCTTCCAATACAGGTAACTCATCTGTTGTAATATCACATTCATAGTTTATGATGTTGGAATGTGTTTCTGTAGAAGTTCTACTTATATTAATAATTTTTGTAGTTTCTTTTAAACTATCTACTATTGCTTTTCCAATACCCTTACTTCCTCCTACTACTACAATTGTTTTCATAACCTACCTTTTAATCTTTTTTCTACCTTTTGCTTAATTAATGTTAGGCGTTTCATGATATCCATCAAGCTTTTATCTTTCGTTTTTTTATAGATTTCATTTATTGATAAAATGATTTCTTTTGCTTTTCTTGATGCTAAAATTTTATCATTTCTAGTTCTTAACTTCTTATGATTTTTTTCAAAATCTAATGCTTCTTGAATTAAATTTACTGTACTCATTTTAAATAATTTTGAAGTTCAACAATTTTCTTTGATGTATTAAAACTACCTCCATAAAAACAGGTTACTGTTTCTGAAGAATCGTCTTTTACTCCTCTTGATGAGACACATAGATGTTTTGCTTCTATAATAACCGCTACATCTTCTGTTTCTAATATTTCTTGTAAATCTCTTGCTATTTGGTTAGTAAGTCGTTCTTGTACCTGAGGTCTTTTAGCATAATACTGTACGATTCTATTTAGCTTAGAAAGCCCTATTACCTTCCCTGATGAAATATAAGCCACATGTGCTTTTCCCATTATGGGTACAAAATGATGCTCACAATTTGAATAAAAACTAATATTTTTTTCAACCAACATTTGGTTGTACTGATACTTGTTATCAAACAACGCTATCTTAGGTTTATTAGCTGGATTTAGCCCTGAAAAAATCTCTTCAATATACATTTTAGCAACTCTTTTGGGTGTTCCTTTTAGGGAATCGTCAGACAAATCTAGCCCCATTGTTTCCATTATTTCCTTGAATAAACCTGCTATTTTTTCCTTTTTTTCTTCATTAGAAATCAAAAAAGCATCTGGCACCATTGGTGTTTCTATTCCTGTGTATAAATGATCATCACCTATTTCTTCAACACTCAGTCCTGTAAAGTTGCTTTTAGTAGGGATATTCAACAAAGTTTCTTGGTGTTTCATAAAGTTTAATTTTAATTTCTAAATCGTTACGAAGTACGCTTCGCAACTTATTGTAAATCACTATTGCTATGTTTTCTACCGTAGGATTCAACTTTTTAAATTCTTCTACTTCTATGTTTAAATTCTTATGATCAAACGGCTCTAATATTTCTTCTTTTATATGTTTAGATAACTTTTTTGTATCTATTACATAACCTGTATCCTCATCAATTTCTCCAATTATTGTTACTTCCAATTCATAGTTATGCCCATGGAAATTCGGGTTATTACATTTTCCGAAAACTTCTTTATTTTTTTCTAAAGTCCAATTTGGATTATGCAGTCTATGTGCTGCATTAAAATGTTCTTTTCTTGTAATTCCTAGTTTATGTTTCAACATAATTATCGTTTCGAAACCTTATTATTACTAATATTCCTTTGCCTACTACATTTAAACCTTCCTTTTATAAAGGTTCTTTTAAGCTCATGTTTTGTTTTTCTTCCTTGAACTCTCTTTCTCCATAATCTAAAACTTGATGGCTTAAGTTGTTGTCTCATTAAAACAATCACTTCTTGTTCTTTTAAACCAAATTGATATTGAATTGCATCAAATGTTGTTCTATCTTCCCAAGCCATCTCGATTATTCTATCTAACATTCTTTCATTCATAAAAAATGATTTTGTGTTTTTACTCCCTTCAAATTCATCATTTTATCTATAAACTTTTTATTTTCTTTAAATTTTATATCCTTACGAAACCTTATAAAACTATTGTCTGAATGAATACTAAAAAATGTATCATTAAACACTACTAACTTATAGTAAGGTACTACCAAACAAAACCTTCTCATTTGCTTTGTTATATAAACTATCACTCCATTAGGTCTTAACTCTATGCTACCGTAGTCTAATTCATTCACTTTGGTTAATATTTTTTGGAGATTAGCACTTACTTCTTCCACAATCATTCTTCCTGAGCCTACTCCTCTTAACCTTAGCGATTGGATAAAACTTATTGGTTTTCCTACTAATGAATTGATTTCTGCTAAATCATCTTTATCCGTGTATGTTATATTGAAAAGCATATTATTTAATTATGTGTTTGTTTATAATTCTTAAGCTTTCTCTTATTACGTCTGGATCTTTTTTTAATCCCCAGATAATATCCGATGCTTTTTTTCTTGATGCCTCTACATCCACTATTGGCTTTGGATAATCTTTTCCTAAACTAAAACCATAAAGTTTTTGTTCCAATTCGGTCATTTTAAAAGGTTGATGCTTGAACATTAATGGTAAATCTGCCAACTCCGGCACCCATTTACTTATAAATATGGCATCTGGATCATGCTCTAATCCATTTTTTATTGGATTATAAATTCTAATAGTATTGATACCTGTTTCACCTGCCTGCATTTGCAGTTGAGGAAAATGAATTCCCGGTTCGAAGTCTAAAAATAACTTTGATAAATATTTAGATGCTTCTTGCCATGGCTGCCATAAATTATGTGTAAAAAAGGACACCAACATTGCTCGCATTCTAAAATTTAAATACCCCGTAGTTATTAAACAACGCATACAAGCATCTATAAAAGGGATTCCTGTTTTACCTTCTTTCCAACCTTTTACATATTTTTCTGTTACATCTTTTTTTAATTTTCGAAATCCCTTATTTATACTTTCTCTTTCCATGACACACTCCATTTCAAACTTTTGTATAAAATGTGCTTGCCATCGCAATCGAGAAGCGAATGCATCTAAAGCTCTTTTATTTTGCACTTTTGGTCTTATTGTTTTTACTTGTTGAAAAACTTCTCTTACTGAAAGATTTCCCCACGCTATATATGGCGATAATCGACTACAACTTTCTCTTGCTTCATTAGGCTTTGATATATGTCTTGCATAATTTTTATAACGATTATTGAAAAAGCTATGCATATATTTTATACCAGTAGCTCTACCTCCTACTTGAAAATTGCTCTTTTCCGTACTTAAGTCTACTTCTTTTAAGTTTTTTGTTAAAAGGTCAATTTCTTCACTTCTTATAAAATCTGCATTTGTTGGTGTAAAAGAAAAGGTTTCTTTTTCCATATATGACTCCCAATCTTCTTTCCAATGCTCTCTATTTTTTCTACCTCGAAATACTCCATTATGGATATTCTCTTTCCATTCTATCAAATTGTTTACACAAAATCTTTTAAATGACTTATCTCTATTGTAGGTTTTTAAAATTCCTGTTTCTAAATGCGAATAAACTTCTGTAATATTTTTTTGTGATTTTAAATACCTAAAAAAAGGAATCACATCCGATTTCACTGATAGAACTCTTGTATTGTATTTCAACAATTCAGAGTTAAGATCTCTTATCGATTCTTTAATAAAGTTCCAATGTCTTTCTGAATAATGCTCATCACTCAAAAGACTATTTTCAAAAAGATAAACAAATAGCACTTTTTTATCAGAATTAAGAGCATTATAAACCGCTTCGTTATCTTGTAAACGAAGATCTCTCTTAAACCAAACTACTACTATTTTCTCTTTATTATCCAATATTTAAACTCTTTAACTCTCATTCTGTTTAAGATAATCAAAAAACACTTAAACAAAAAATTAACATTCAAAAAAATATACCTATTTAGACAGATAATTTATTAAACCTCTAAAAATAAAACCATGAAAAGGCAATACTAAAAACCAATACATTCTACCTAATATCCCTTTAGGTCTGAATACTGCTCTTTGATATAATTTATTCTTCACTATTTTATATTCTAGCCAAGCTTCTCCTGGCAATTTCATTTCTGCAAAAAGCAACAATCTTTTATTCTGTTGGTCCGCTAATAATACTCTCCAAAAATCAAGTGCATCGCCAGGTTCTAGTTCTGTAGGATGTCTGCGACCTCTTCTTAACCCCACTCCTCCAAAAACCTTGTCAATATAACCTCTAATCTTCCATAAGGTATTAAATCTATACCAGCCCGTTTTTCCTCCTATGCTCCAAATTTTATGTAATGTTTCTGGCTCATCTTTAACATACCTACTCCTAACATCTTTAAAGCATCCAAAATGAGGCAACTCGATATAGTCGCTATATTCTTTTTTAAAAACACCACTTATTTTTGCATCTTTCCAACTAGAAATCATTGAATTTTGGGCTATTTTCTTAAAAGCCCTATCAACTGCTTCTTTGTAAGTAATTGGTTTTACACTTATTATTTTATTTATATTACTTTCTCTTCCAATCACTTCTACTTTCATACTATCTACCAAAGTCTTAGCTAAATTAAACGAAGTTGAAGTAACAAAATACAACCAATATGATGATAATTTGGGAGTTAACACTGGTAAGGTTATAATGATACGCTTTAATTTTCTTACTTCTGCAAACTGCAACAGCATTTCCTTATACGTTAACACTTCAGGCCCAAAAATATCATATGACTTATTATACACTTTTTCATTAAAAAGCGATTTTGTTAAATATGATAACACATCTCTTATTGCTATAGGTTGTGTTTTTGTGTGCAACCATCTTGGAGCGACCATTATAGGAAGTTTCTCCACCAAATCTCTTATAATTTCAAAAGAAGCACTTCCACTTCCAACTACTATACCAGCTCTAAACGTAGTTAAACCATATTCTTTACTACTTAATATTTGTTCTACTTTGTACCTTGACTGTAAGTGCTTTGAAAGCGAATTGTCATTTACTATTCCACTTAAATATATAACCTGCTTACATGTTGTTTTTTCTACCAACTCTTTAAAGTTTTTAGCACATTTTTCTTCCAAACTTTCAAAATCGTCACTACTGGTAGACATTGAATGTATTAAATAGTATGCTGCATCTATATCTTTTGGTAATTGATTTTCTGGCTTTAGAAAATCTATTTCAACAAAACTTATCTCTTTTTTAGCTTTTAACTCTAAAGGAATTCTATTTAAATCTCTCACACAACACACAAGAGTATGTCCTTCTTGAAGAAGGATTGGAATTATTCTCTTACCAACATATCCTGTTGTACCTGTGATTAATATTTTCATTTATTTTGGTCTTTGATACGACAATCTTTTAAATTCTTTTGCTACCATATAAGTATCCAACCCATTAATTGCTGCTACATTTTCTTTGGAAAGATTTAAAAAACCATCTTCCGACAACATAGTATCTTCGAAATATAAATCGGTTACCTCTCCCAATACTAAAACTGTATCATTAGCTTTTATATGATATTCCTCTAGGTATTTCATTCCTAATTGCAAAGGGGATTCTTCTACAAAAGGCGCTTCAAAATTATTTTTATACTCGGATGTTAAATTAGTTTTATCAAACTCTGATATTTCTGCCGAATATTTTGCTGATGTATGATGCGCTTCTTCTATCATACCTTCACTTATTGCATTAATTGTATAAAACCCTGTTTCTTTAATGTTGTTATAGGTATTTCTGACTACTGTAGTAGGGCGCAAGACAAATCCTAAAATAGGTGGATTTGAGCCATAATGAACTACTGAACTAAATACCGCAACATTGGTTATCCCTTCTTTGGATTTAGTTCCTATTAAATTTGCCGATTTGTACCCTGAAATACTATTCATTAGGTTTATTTTATACAAATGCGGAAACGCTTCTATTTCTTTTCTTGTAATATGCATTACAGGTTTTTATAATTATTTATTTTGATTTTTTTTGATTTTAAATCGTGCATCAAATTATACAATCCGAAAAAGGTTCGATTTATATAAATAAAATGCTTGGAACCTCTATTTCCATTCATCTTTTTTAACTCGGTACTTTTAGCATACTTTTGTCCTAAGTCTGCTATTCTTCCGAAAAACTCATCGTTTGAAAAATCAAATTCTTCTTTTTGAAAAGGCTGTGTAAATAAAGATAACATTTCATGAAAAAGCCCTTTAAAGAACTGTTTTTCTTCTTCTGTATCGTCTTTTCTTAAGATTTCAAGTTCGTATAATTTACTCTCAAAAAAAGCTGGATTTTCTATATTCTCTTTTTTTGCTAACTCAAAATAAGGAACGTAAAAATCTTCAGGCACCGACTTCATACAACCAAAATCTATAACAATCAATTCGTTTTTCGGAGATACCAAGAAATTTCCTGGATGTGGATCAGCGTGAACTTTCTTTAAAACATGCATTTGATACATGTAAAAGTCCCATAAGGCTTGTCCTAATTTATTAGCTTTCTTCTCATCAAGATTTTGCTCTGTAAACTCTGATAAATGAATACCATCCATCCAATCCATTGTAAGAATTCTCTCTGACGAATATTCTTGATAATAGGCTGGAAACTTCAAATTAGGAATTTGAGCGCATGCATTTGCTACTTCATTACTTTGCTTTAACTCTAAGACATAATTTGTTTCCTCAAGTAGCTTATTTTCTACTTCTTTAAAATATTCATCAGAACCCTCTCCTTTTATATTGAACATTTTCATAGCCATTGGCTTTACTAATGCTAAATCAGATGAAATACTATTTGCTATACCAGGATATTGAATTTTTACTGCTAGCTTTTTATCTTTAACAGTAGCCTTATGAACCTGACCTATACTTGCTGCATTTACTGATTCGTTTGTAAACGTATCAAAAACCTCCTCTGGAGTTTTCTTAAAATATTTTTTAAATGTTTTTACAACTAAGGGACCAGATAATGGTGGTACTGAAAACTGCGATAATGAAAACTTTTCTACGTAAGCATTTGGGAGTAAATTTTTCTCCATACTTAACATTTGAGCTACTTTTAATGCAGAGCCTTTTAATTCCTTTAACCCGTCGTAAATATCTTCTGCATTGTCTTTATTTAACTGGTCTCTAGCTTCTTCCTCTGTTTGTGTTAACTTATTCCCATAATACTTGGCATAATTAACTCCAACTTTTAACCCTGTTGTTACCAACTTTGTAGCTCTTTCTATTTTTGAAACGGGGATTTTATTTAGCGTTTTCATACCATGGGCATTTTTTCTTTCCACAAAAACTTAGCTAAATCTATCACACTTTTTACTGGTGCTATTTGCTGTATATCGAAACTTGCTTTTACTGATTTCTCTATAAAAACATCTGTTTTCTCAAAATTTGGCGATTCATCATCAATCCAAAACTTGAGAATCATTAATAATTGAATCCAATAACTTTCTGCTATTGTTTTATCCTGAACCTTGTTAATTTTATCATTTTTAAAATCAATCTTTTCAAGAGATATTCCATCTATAAAATTGATAAACTCTTTTCTTAACTCCCTTAAAACTGAAAGCTTGTTAAAATCTAACTTATTATTTTTTAACTGAAGTAAAACATAAGATCTATTTGCAGTTAACAACTCAAAAAAAGTAAAATAAAAACTTAATAGCTTTTCTTTTGAACCATAATCTTGATAGGCTTCTGTTTTATGAAGCATATGAATTGTTTCTTTAGCAAACGTTTTAAAAATTTGCTTCTCTAAACTTTCAAAACTTGAAAAAAACTTATAGAAATCTCCTTCTTCAAAATTGTTATTCCTTGCAAACTCAAAAATAGAATGTGGTTTTCCAGATATTAGAACTGAGTTCATATACCATTCTATAATTATTTCTGGTGTTATTTTTTTCTTTCTACTCATAATTTCTAATTATTAAATACTACATAAGCGTTTAAACTTGTAGCGATTGTCATCCAAACTAAATATGGCAATATTAATAGTGTATAAAGTTTCATTTTTCTACAATACTCAACTGTAAAATATCCTATTAACAGCCATAATGCGGTTATTATAATTAACCCTAAAACTGTATAATGCTGATTGAAGAAGAAGTAATTCCACATAACATTCAAAATCCATTGAACCATGTATAAGTATGCAATAAGAAACCCTCCTTTAGTTAGTTTAAATCTGAAGCTTAAGTTGGTCATATAAAATGAAAAGCAAAACATAATAAAAAACCAGGCTGCTCCAAAAACCCAGTTTGCTGGCGTCCAAGGCGCCTTATTTAACGATTTGTACCAATCTGTTTGGGGGCCATTATTCATTAACCATACCCCAACGATTAATGCCAAAAAGTTTAAACTTAAAAAAATTAAAAAACGGATAACTTTACTAATTCCCATAGACTTTTGTTTTAAAATGATTAAATATTAACTGTATTGAAAACAATAAGTTAAATGCATAAAACACATCTTCAAGGGGAATCGTAAATAATCGAACATTTATATTTTCTGAGTTGTTATACCAAACAACTGGGCTCTCTATAAAACTTCCTGTTAAAATTCCATTTACAATAAAAAAAGGAACTAAAATTATCAGAAAACTTGGAAAATATTCTTGTAACGCAATTAAATGCTTTTTTAAACTATAAAGCATTAATGATAAAAATAATAAAAAATTTACTACCGTGTAAGTTTTATCTAAATTAAAAATCAATAACCAAAAAACAATTATTATTGTCATCACACTTATGATAATAGTCTGTGTTCTAGATAATTTTAATTTTGGTTGATAAATTCTTAACATCTCATGCGTAAACAAACACGCATAAGGTATGCAGATAAAGAACATCCATTCTTCTATTGGCATTTGCAGTATTTTTGCTCCTAAAAAATAGGTTTTGTTAAATCCCCAAACACCATAATTTGTAAAAATTGCATCCCAAACTAAAAAAGGAATCGCAACTATAACTATACTAAGAAAAACAATTTTTGCGTATTTAATAAAGTGTATCTCTTTTTCAAAAATACTATACAGTAAAGGTATACTTATACTTCCTAAATTTAATATTAAATACAGGTAATTACTCATTGTCTTTTCTTAAAATATTTAAATGGCACGAACAACATACCAAAGCACTCTCCTTCTTCTTTACCTAAGTGTTTGTGATGTATCTTGTGTGCTTTTCTTAATCCTCTTAAGTATCTATTCTTTGTATTTTTAAACCAATTAAACCTTCTATGAATTAATACATCATGTATTAAAAAATAAGCTATCCCATATAAAAGAATACCCAAACCAATGAAAAACAGAAAATTTAATTCTGGTCTAATTCCAAAGTAAAATAGTAGCATACTTGGTATTGCAAAAACCACAAAAAAGGCATCATTTTTCTCAAACACATGCGGATAACCTGGTTGATGATGATCCTCATGCAAAAACCATCCAAAACCGTGCATTACATATTTGTGAGTACACCATGTAACACCTTCCATTATTATAAAAGTTAGTATTGTGACAGCTGTAAATATCATTCTAGATTAGTTTTAATTTATATTTCACATAGCTCCTAGCCAATAAATTAATTTTCATTGGATTAGAAATTCTTATTCTAGTATCCATAATTTTAGACGATGGAGTTGCTTTCAATTTCTTTAAAAGCTTTTTGTAATATCTGTATGCTATAAAAACTCCAAACTTAGCTTCTACCGGTAGCTTTAAGATACCATTTTTAAAAGCGTAATCAAAATCTTCCTCAATTTCTTCAATTATCATTTCTTTTGAAGCATCATTTAGTTTTTCTAAATTAACATTTGGAAAATATGATCTATTTAGCACTTCATAATCATCTTTTAAATCTCTTAAAAAATTAACTTTTTGAAATGCCGAACCTAAACGCATTGCTGCATCTTTTAATTCATTATATCGTTTTTCATTTCCATTAACAAAAACTTTCAAACACATTAACCCTACAACATCTGCAGAACCATAAATGTATTCTTTATACTCTTCTTCTGTTGTGTATTCTGTCTTATACAAATCTGCCCTCATACTTTTCAAAAAAGCTCCTACCAAATTATCTGAGATATTATAGGTATTAACTGTATGTATAAATGAATTCAAAATAGGATTTAGACTAATACCTTCCTTCTTTGACGAGTAATAATCTTTTTCAAATTTTGTTAAAAGTTCTTCTTTATTGTACTGATGAAAAGAATCTACAATTTCATCTGCAAAGCGGACAAAACCATAAATATTATAAATAGCTACTCTTACTTTTGGCGCTAACATTCTGGTAGCTAACGAAAATGACGTGCTATATTTTTGTGTGACTAATTTACTACACGAATACGAAACCTCATCAAATAGTTTTTTCATTTTGGTGGTTTTTAATGATTAAATCTGAAGCTATTTTTCCTGAAATTAATGAAGGGGGAACACCGGGTCCGGGAACCGTTAATTGTCCTGTAAAAAATAAGTTCTTAACTTTTTTACTTTTTATTTTAGGTCTTAAAAATGCTGTTTGGGTTAAAATATTTGCTAAACCATAGGCATTTCCTTTGTACGAATTATAATCTTCAATAAAATCGTTAACACAGTAACTTTCTTTAAAAATGACTAAATCTTTTAATGATTGCTTTGTTAACTTTTCTAATCTTTCAATTATAATGTTAAAGTATTTTTCTCTTAAAGCAGGAGTATCTTCTATCCCTGGGGCTAAAGGAATTAGAAAAGTAGCTGCTTCTTTATTAGTTGGAGCAAAAGAACCATCGGTTATCGAGGGGAAACTTGCATAAAACAGTGGTTCTTTTGGCCAACTCGGTTGATCATAAATTGTTTTGGCATGTTCATCAAAATCTGTATCAAAAAATAACGTGTGATGACATACATTTTTCAGCTTTTCATTAAAGCCTACATAAAATAATAAAGATGATGGGGCAAAAACTTTCTTTTCCCAATACTTTTCAGAATATTGCCTGTATTCTTTAGGCAAAAGTGTCTCTGTATGATGGTAATCTGCACCGCTTAATACTATATCAGTGTCAATAAAATTACCATTCACTATCAACCCGTTTGCATCTCCTAATGGGTTTACACAAATCTCTTCGACATTAACTTCAGTTTTAAAATGCACTCCTAACGAAACTGCCAAAGAAACCATTCCCTCTATAACTTTATACATACCTTCAACAGGATGCCAAGTACCTAGGGAGAAATCGGCATAATTCATAAAGTTATAAAAGGCTGGTGTATTACTTGGTTTTGCGCCCAAGAATAAAACTGGGAACTCTAATATTTGAATTAATTTTTTGCTTTTTATTTTTTTTCTTACCTGCTTTCTAATTGTTGAGAAAAACTGAGTAATTTTCCCTATGGTTACCGGCGTTATTAGTTCTAATGGGGATATACCTGGTTTATAAACTAAATCGTTTATAGATACATTGTAATTATATTCTGCCGACTTTAAAAAACGCTTTAGGTATTTTGAACTTCCTTTTTCTTCTTTTTCAAACACCTCATAAATTTCTTCTAAATTACCGGGTATTGTAATCGAATCAAGAACATCAAAATACACTTGATAAGCTGGTGTTAACTTGTTTAATTGATAATAATCAGAAGGTTTTTTATTAAAATCGGAAAAAAATTTCTCAAAAACGTCTGGCATCCAATACCATGTTGGCCCCATATCAAATGTAAAACCATCTCTTTTATACTGTCTAGCTCTTCCACCTACTGTTGAATTCTTTTCATAAACTTCAACCTCATACCCTGCTTTAGCAAGATAACAAGATGCTGCTAACGACGAAAAACCTGAACCTATTATTGATATTTTTTTTCCCAATTTTATATATATTATAAATATAACTTAAAAACGATTAACAAAAAAGCAAAACACACTCATATACAAACAATTAACAACTAAGGCAACAATACATTGTTTATAGCATGAATAACTCCATTAGTACCTTGAACATCTGTTGCAGATATCACAACTGATTGACCTGATGATGTTTCTAATTTTGCTCCATTTGACAAATCAACAGTTACTTTTCCCCCACTAAACATAGCTATCTCTTGATTGTCGGTTAATTGATTTGCTTGAACATTACCTCCTGCAAAAACATGGTATTTTAAAACTGCTTCTAATGTAGCTATTGGAATATCTGATAGCGAATTCCATGAAGCATTACTATCTAGCAAAGCTTGAAAAGCACTATTCGTTGGCGCGAAAATGGTATATGGCCCTGACATCTTTAAGAGCGACACAAAATCGGTTGTATGTCTAGTATCTGTTAATGCCGCTACAAGAGATGTAAAACCATTATTATTTAAAGCTAACGTTACTACATCTGCTGGCAACATTACTTTATCTATAATATGCACCACTCCATTAGTTACCGAGATATCGGTTGTTATGGGCTTTGAATCTCCATTAAACTCAACCTCTCCTGTAACCTCTACTTGTAACGACAGAGGCTCATCATTAGGCCCTGTTGCCAATGTATTCACATAAGTATCTGACAAATCATTCTTCACCACTTTACCACTTAACACATGGTAAAGTAAAACCGTCTTTAAGGTCTCTAAAGGAATATCATTTAATGAATTCCATGAATTATTTGAATCTAATAAATCTTGAAAAGCCTTGTTATTAGGAGCAAAAACTGTAAAAGGACCGTCTGCTTGTAGAGCAGAAACTAAATTGGCTCTTTGTAAAGCTGCGACTAAACTGCTTAAGTCAGATGTTTTTATTGCTTTTTGTACAATATCATCATTATCAGTAATTACTGGATCATCATCACTACAGGATGTAAACAAACAAATACTTAGAAATAAAACTAAGAAGAAGGGTATCCTCGATAAATTTTTTGTAAATAACATAATTGTATTGTTTAATTAGTGCTTACTCTCTTTGTTTTACAGTCTGTTTTTTAGCTTCCTCAGACATTGTTTAATCTTTTTCTTAAAAGCATAAACAAAATAAATTTTAATAAAAAAATAGTTCTGACTAGCAAAACACATTTCAAAACTACAAATAATGTTTAACAAAAACAAAAAAAGATTAAACAAAGTTGTTTGTAACAAAAAAAACTAGAGCTCGCTAAGCAACTCTATTACTGATGGATATATAGAAATATTTGACTTAAAATCAATACCAGCAACATCCATTGCTTTTTTTCCTACAGCCATTAATTCATGTTCAGTACCTTTTAACACATCTTCTATTTCATAAAAATAATCTACTACCTTATCATCATAAGGACGCACAGTCATAGAAGTAACAAAACAAACTTTAGATTTACTTTCAAAAAAGTAATTCAAATTATTCAAGGGTAAGCTTTGACCCAAATAAATTGTTTGATAACCTCTTAACACAAGTTCATAATTCAAATACATCAACCCCAATTCATGAACTTCATTTTCTGGTAAAAAAAGCACATATGTTTTATCGGAATTCACTATTGAATGCTCAAGATTCTCAATATTTATCTGTATTTTCTGAATAATTAAATTCGAAATAAAATGCTCATGAGCCGGCAGCAGAGTATCTGTTTGCCAAAGCAATCCAATATGATTTAAAAAAGGAACAAAAACATCTTTGAATATACTCCTAAAGGTTTTCTTGTGAAGTAATTTATTATATGTATTATTAAACAAAACTTTATCAAATTGAAACATTGCTATCTTAAAAGAATTGATAGCTTCATCATTTACAGCATACTTAAACGCTAACTCCCTAGCGTTAACTTTTATTTGATCATTACTCATCTGAGCAATTTTAGAAATCTTAAAGTTGTGTTTATTCAACAACACTACATTTAACAACTTCATTAAACTTTCTGAAGAATAATATCTGATATTTGTATTAGTCCTGTTAGGCTCTAATAAATTATATCTTTTTTCCCATATCCTAATGGTATGTGCCTTCACCCCTGAGATGTTTTCAAGGTCTTTAATCGTAAATATGCTTTTTATATTGTTCAACTTATTTCAAATAATAATAAACAAATATAGTCAATTTTAAATAAAACAAGGAAATTGATTAATTTTTAAAATAACAATAATTATTTTTGACTTGTACAAATAGCTCTCTTTTTATGATATTATCAACTCAGATACCTATTAAAAAAAACCTCCACAACCCAATCAGTTACAATTCAGAAATTACTTTAATAGGCTCTTGCTTCACAGAGAATATTGGTAAAAAACTTACTTATTACAAATTTAGAGCTATTCAAAATCCATTTGGTATTTTATTTCACCCAAAAGCTATTGAAAACTTAATTACAAACACTATCAATGAAAAGAAATATTCAGAAAAAGATATCTTTTTTCACAACGAAAGATGGCATTGTTTTGACGCCCACTCCAACTTAAGCTCCACCAACAAGAATGACTTATTAGACAGCTTAAATAACAATACCCAACTAACTCTTGAGTACTTAAAAAACTCATCACATTTAATTATAACACTAGGTACATCTTGGGTATACAAACATATTTCTTCTGACAAAATTGTAGCGAATTGTCATAAAATTCCTCAGAAAAAGTTTTTAAAAGAAATCCTTTCTATTGATGAAATTCATGAAAGTTTAGACGCCATAAATACTCTTATTAAATCTATAAATAAAGACATCTCTATAACCTATACCGTTTCGCCAGTTCGTCATTTAAAAGATGGATTTATTGAAAACCAACGTAGCAAAGCTCATTTAATTTCTGCTATCCATCAAATAACTGACAACAGAAAAAACATTGACTACTTCCCTTCTTATGAAATTATGATGGATGAATTACGTGACTATAGATTTTATAAACAAGACATGATACACCCCAATGAAACAGCTATAAATTATATATGGGAAAAATTTAGTAGTGTATTTTTTAATGAAGAAACTCAAAAAACAATATTACAAATTGATAGCATCCAAAAAGGTATAGCTCACAAACCTTTTAACCCTAAATCTGAAGCTCACCTTAAATTCTTAAATAATTTGGAACAAAAAAAGGAAACACTTCAAAAAGCATTTCCTTTTATAAAATTTTAAATTCGGTATTTATTTAACCAAATACTGATCTACATTTTGCCAAGGACCTCCATTAATTACGTCAATTCCATGACCTTGTAAAAACTGTGTAGCTTGTCCACTTCTTCCTCCACTTTTACACACAGCTATCACTGGTTTATTCCAAGATTTAATTTCTTCAACATTTAAAGGTACTACTGTTAAAACCATATGCTTCGCTCCTTCAGAGTGTCCTTCATTCCATTCTGCTAAAGTTCTAACATCTAAAACTACTGCCCCTTTATTTAAATATTCTTGTATTTCGTTTGTCATATCTTTCTTCCTAAAAAAATTTAATAACCCCATTTGTTTTTTAATTCTTACGACAACAAATGTAGTCCGTTTTCTATTAAAGTACTGTAACTCTTGTTACTTTTTAATTTTTCTAAATAATCTCTCAACTCTTCCTTTACCAAATATCTCTTATTTAAAGCTAATTCATACAACTCTAAAACCAACAACCAATCTTGAGAAAACTCAGTCTTTAAAACGTTAAAAATTGAAATTATTTTATCTTCAGTTACTTTATTTTTTTCTCTAATATCTCTTACTTCTTCATATAAATTATAAAGTTTCTTTTGCAAATCACTATAGATTATTTTATCAGTTTTGGTTTCAGAAACTTTTCCTATATCTTCAAAAGAATCAACATCAGCAGGTCCAGAATAAGCTGAAACCAACTCTTTCCCTATTGCCATATCATAAATTCCCCACTCTGGTCTGAATAAGACTTGATCTTGATAAGTTACTGTACAATCTTTTAAAGATATTATTAATATTTTCCCTCTTAAATCGCGAGTTCCAGTAATTGCTCTTCCTTTTACAACCACACCACTCTCGAATTCTAAAGTCATTTCTTCACCTTCATATATTCCATACGCTTTTAAATCACGTGGACTCATATCTTCAATAGGCAAATTAATTCCTTTTAACTTCCCTACTGGACTTCCAAAACCTTCTGCATGGTAACTAATTCCATGCCCAATCAATTCCTTATCTCTGTTTGCTAAAGCTGTTGGACCTGTTGTTTGGATATAAGCTACTTTTCCTTTTTTATCTTCTATAACATTAGTAAATATTCCAGAAATTTGAATTCCTGTACTTAACTCAACTGTACCTAAATTTTTAGAGTCTATTAATTTTTCAACACCCTTCAAGCCACCAGTTCTCAACGCCATTGTATTAGCAAACTCATTTAGCACTAGACTTAAATATGCAAAATCTGGTGTAACAAATAATTGAGGTTGTGGCTTTGTTATATCAAAACTAACATTTGCAGCTTCTATAGAATAAGGCACTTTTTTCACCTCATCTTGCATACACCATTTACTCTCTCCTATTGACGAAAGTAAACCAGCTCCATAAATTTTAGGATCATTTAATTCACCTATCAAACCATACTCTACGGTCCACCAATGTAAATTTCTTATTTGTGCCATTTCTGACATTTCTCCCATATTATCTTGCAACCACTCTACTTTTTCTTGTGCTTCATCAATTTCTTTCTGTGTAGAATTTGGATTCTCTTTTAATATGGATAACAACCTAATTGCCTCATACATTTCATAATCTTTAGCTGAAGAAATAGCTTTCGAACCAATTTCACCAAACCTACGTAAGTACTCAGAATACTCTGGATTTGCTATAATTGGAGCATGTCCTGCAGCCTCATGAATAATGTCAGGTGCAGGAGTGTAAGCAATATGATCTATAGTTCGCATATCTGAAGCTATCACTAGCACATTGTATGCTTGAAACTCCATAAAAGCATTTGGCGGAATAAAACCATCAACCGAAACAGCTGCCCAACCAATCTCTTTTAAAATACGATTCATTCCTTCCATTTCAGGAATATTCTCAACCGAAATACCTGTTTTTTCTAATCCGTTCACATATGAAGAATGAGCTACTTTACCTAAATAATCTACATTCATCCTCATCACATAGCGCCAAACCGCCTGGTTTTGTGCCGTGTACTCTTCATAAGGCTGTCTTACTACAAATTTATGTAAATGCTTAGGTAATTTTTTCGTGATTTCGTTTAACTCAAAATGAGGCTCCATATAGTTGTTTGTTTTGCTGGGTAAATTTAAGTTTTTTCTTGTTTACAAAAAATCGACAATTGTTAAATTATATATTTTGTACCTTTACTTTTATCACAAAAAATCAAAAAAACATGAGAAATCGGGGGAGTTTAAGAATTAGACTTTTAATTGGTGCTGGTATTGCTTTATTTGCCCTAGTAAAATATTGTTCAAGTGCTGAAACCAATCCTTACACTGGAAAAAAACAACATATATCTATTTCTCCTAAACAAGAAATAGCTATTGGATTGAATAGTGTTCCACAAATGAAACAACAACATGGAGGCTTGTATCCTAGCCAACAATATCAAGATTTAGTAGATAAAATAGGTAAAAAACTTGTTGACAATAGTATCGCTAAACAATCTGGTTATCCTTTTGACTTTCATTTACTACGAGATGAAAGAACTATTAATGCTTTTGCCTTACCGGGTGGACAAATTTTTATCACTTTTGCTTTATTTTCTAAATTAAAAAACGAAGATCAATTAGCTGGAGTTTTAGGTCACGAAATAGGTCATGTTATTGGGCGTCATTCTGCAGCACGTATGGCTAAACAAGATTTAACTCAAGGTATATTATCAGGAGCTGCTGTTGGTTTTGACCCTAGTACAGCACAAGGAATGGCTGCTATTGCAAATGTTATTAACATGAAATATGGTAGAAATGATGAATTAGAAAGTGATGAATTAGGCGTTAAATTAATGGTAGACGCAGGCTATAACCCAGAAAGTTTAATTGGTGTTATGGAAATTTTAAAAGCTGCTGCTGGACCTAATAGAACTCCTGAGTTTCAAAGCACTCATCCTGATCCAGAAAACAGAATTGAAAAAATTAAAGAAGCCATTCGTAAATACAAGAAATAACTTCATAAAAAGCTTTTAGTAAACCTAAAAGCTTTTTTTTTGTAACATTTTTACCAAAAATACTACCTATAGTATATAACCAAAAAATAATAGCTATGAGTTTTGGAGGTGCTGTATCGGCAATGATAACTAGTTTAAAAAACAACAAAAGAAATCGGGTATCTGCTTTTGAGAAAATTGAAGGCTATGAAACTGATACTAATACAAAACTTCATTTTGATAAATCAGCCTCCCAACAACAACTTAACGAGATAAAGAATAAGATTCAAAAAGAAAATCAACGAACCCTAATTAAAAGAATTATATTTTTTATACTCTCCCTAACTACTTTAGCTTACCTCATATATTTTTAAACAAGAGTTAAGCCAATAATTCTATTTAATATATGTAATACATTTCCTCCCTTCTTAAAGGGAGTTTTTATCTACTTTCAAAAAATTACTTTTATCAATTTTTATTAACATATGTTAATTTTTTAAAAAATCATTATGATTTCTGTTAAAATAATACCAAAACAAGTTTAAATACATCAAAAACAAAGAGTTAACAGAAGATAACTTTGTTTACTAATCAAATTATTAATTAGAAATCATGAAACATTTCAACCCCCACTTATGCTTTCATTTACTATTAATTTTAAGCATTTTCCCCCTTAAAGAACTACACTCTCAAAACGTAAAAAGTTCTTGCGGAACAGACAAAGCAATGAAAGAATTATTCGAAAAAAACAAAAATGCTAAAAACGAACTAAATTCTTTACGATTAAAAATCTCCCCCGAAAATCAAGCAAAAAAAACTAGTTCCCCATCCTATGTGATACCTGTTGTTTTTCACGTTTTTGGTAAAAATTACAATTCAGGAACTGTAGTTACTCAAGAAATTATTGAAGATGCCTTAAAAAAAACGAATGAAGATTTTCAAGGCTTAAATAGTGATTACAACACCATTGACGCTCCTTTTGATGTTATCAAAAAACCTCTAGACATTACTTTTAAACTAGCAAAAATTGACCCCAACGGAAACCCTACTTCTGGTGTCATTTTTTACGATAAAGCTTCCGGCATGGGAAATTACAATTCTCCAGAAGTAAAGAATGTTGCTTGGGACAACTACAAGTACTGTAACATATATATTACTAGAGACCTTTATGGCAATGGTGATTTTTACAATTCTGGAGTTGCATGGTATCCTAACAAAACCATGTCTGATCTAAACATTGCAAGAATTGTTTATAATGGAAGTTATTTAGGAAATAACACTAACGAAAACTTTCGATCTGTTCTTACACATGAGTTTGGTCATTATTTAGATTTACCTCATACTTTTTATGGTGCCGTTTGCTCTACTGATCCAAAAGCTGGTGACGGAATTGCTGATACACCTTCTCATAAGAAAAATTCATCAGGAACAGGATGTCAGGTTATTAAAAACTGTTTAAACCAAGAAATTAATAATGAAAATTTTATGGATTATACAGATTGTTACAAAATGTTTACTCAAGGACAAGTAAACAGGATGATTAATGCTTTAGAAAACTCACCTACAAGAAACATCTTGTGGACTGAAAAAAATCTAATTGCAACTGGTGTAAATACTAACTTAGGACCAAGATTAATAACTTCAACATCTCAAGTTAAAGAACGATATTTAAACGATGGTGTTTTAGAAACCTCTATTGAAGTTTCTTGTGAAGAATGCACATTTACGAAAAGTTCTGGAACCATGAATCTTTCTACAGACTATACAGTTCAAAATCTTCCAGAAGGAATAACCACCAAAGTTGATATTATTAACAATACAAAAGCTATTATCAATTTTAATGGAACCGCTACAAACCACTCTGCTTCTAACTCAATAAATAATTTAGCATTTAAATTCAATTCTTCAATTATTACAGGTGGAAGCTCAATTTTATACAAGGATTCTATCGAGAACATTTCCGTAAAGTTTAACGACCCTTACACAGAGTTTTGTAACATTAATATTCGATACAGAACTTACACTCACATTACCAATGTTTCTTTTAACGAAAACAGTAATACTACAGGATACGATGGCATAAGCAACTATGCACCAACAGTAAAATTTAAAGTTAAAAAGAACAAAACATACCCACTAAGCATTACAACCAATAAAGGAGCGGGTGGTGCAAATGATAATTTAAGAATTCAAGTTTGGGCAGATTGGAATTCAAATTTTGTATATGAAGACAACGAACTTATAGTTAGTCACCCCTATAAAAATACTCAAACTGATAATAACGGGAATTACACCTACAACACAAGTGTTCAAATTCCTAACTCAGTTAAAATGGGCAACATTGCCTTTAGAGTATTAGCACATTATGTACAAAGCAACGAAGGTGATTCAGCTTGTTCTACAATAGATAGTGGAGAATCTGAAGATTATGGCCTTTCAATTGTTCCTGAAAACACTCCTTTTGAAGTTGATTTCTTTGGACAACCTACAACCGTTAACCTATCTGAAGAAGCTCAGTTTAACGATTTTTCTATAGCTGCTAATGGAGATAGTTTAAAAAGCTGGAAATGGACTTTTGAAGGTGGATCGCCTACTAATTCTACAGAAAAAAATCCAACAAATATTTTATTCCCTATTGAAGGTACTTATGATGTAACTTTAGAAGTAACTTCTACAAACGGTTTAAAAAAGACCATTAAAAAAAGTGATTACATAACTTCAAGATTAAAATACTGTAAATCATACCCAAACTACGGCACTTACTTTAGTGTGAACAAAGTCAATTTTAATACCATAAACCACGAACCAGGGAAAAGCAACTATTATAATTATTACAATACCATTTCAACTGATTTAAAAACTGGAAAAATCTATCCTATAACCATTAAATCAGAAAAAGGAAATGGAGGTGATTCGGACGTTAACAAAGTAAAAGTTTGGGCCGACTGGAATTATGATGGTCAGTTTACACAAGACGAATTACTAATTAATAAAGAAGTAAAATCCAATAACTATGATCAAAACGGAGAATATTCATTTACATCAAACATAACCGTCCCTAACAATGCGGCTGTAGGTAAAAAAATTGGACTTCGAATTACTGGTCATTTTGTTGATGGTAAAGGAGAAACTTCATGTGGTGCTTATGATAGTGGAAACACTGTTGACTACAGTATTTTAATAAAAAAAGGAGACGGGAACACCACATCTTCAATAGTTTCAATTTCTGATGACACCAAAGAAGAAGGAGCTGAATTACAACATTTAGTTACCTTAGACAACACAACTGTTGAAGAAACAAAAATAGCTTTATCTATAAATAATGCCACTGCCATTAATGGAACTGATTTTAATAACCCAACTTTTACAAATGGAGTTACTTACAACCAAGGAGAAATTACAATCCCTTCTGGTGTAAAAACATTTACAATAAAAGTTCCAACTATTGACGATTCTATAGTTGAATCTAGCGAAAATTACAATATTACTGCTAACTCAATTACAGCTACTGGAACCATAACCGACAATGACTCCTCTTCTTCTAATTATTGTAACGCTTCAAACCTTAGAAACGATTCTTACATTACAAATGTGACCTTCGGATCAATTAACAACAGTAGTGGATACAACTCATATTCAAATTATTCAAACATTTCAAATACATTCGCTTCTGGTCAAACATTCAATTTAAAAATTACAACCAAAAACGATCATTGGACATACAATGCTATTGGTACTTGGATTGACTGGAATAATGATGGTGAGTTTTCAGATAACGAAAGAGTATACAAAGCATATAAGGCTGGGCCATATTCAAAAGACATAACTATCCCTGACAACGCTGTAAAAAACACTACTCTTCGAATGAGAATACGATATGCTTACGGTTCTGAAAATAAGATTACTCCATGTGGTGAAGACACTTACTTTGGTGAAGTTGAAGATTATTCAATCAAAATATCAGCACATTGTTATGCTAGTACACTTAGAAATGATTCATTTATAACCAATGTATCATTTGGAGCAATTAACAATTCAACAGGATTTAATTCATATTCAAATTATGAAAATCTATCACATACTATTTCACCTCAAGAATCTTTTAATTTAAAAATCACAACTAAAAACGATCATTGGACATACAATGCTATTGGTACTTGGATTGACTGGAATAATGATGGTGAGTTTTCAAATAGTGAAAGAGTATACAAAGCATTTAAAGCAGGACCATATTCAGTTAACATTTCAACACCCAACAATGCTGTAAAAAACACCCCACTTAAAATGAGAGTTCGATACGCATATGGAGCTGAATACAAAATAACACCATGTGGCGAAGACACTTATTTTGGTGAAGTTGAAGACTATACAATCTTAGTTGAAAATAATTCTGTTGCACGAACTAATACTACTAATTTAATTGAGAATATAAGGCTTTATCCAAATCCTTCTGACAGTTTTATATTCCTTAAATTCGAAACTAACAAAAACGTACAATACGAATTAACAAACATACAAGGTAAAATTATTATGAAAGCTGATAAAACCCCTAATCAAAATCAAATTAAAATATCAGTAAAAGATCTTCCTGTAGGCATTTATTTCATAAAAGGACAACAAGAAAACAAGATATTCCAAAAGAAATTCTTTGTAAAATAAACTTCCTAAAAGCATTTTAAAAGACTACTTCGGTAGTCTTTTTTTATTAGAAAACAATACTCATTTTCATCTTATGCAATCGGTTTCGTTAATTTTTAAAAAAGCACTTAAAATCTTTCTTACTTTTGTTTTGTAAAACACACCAAATGAACAAAAAAGTAATCTTAATGATACTTGATGGTTGGGGAATTACTCAAGACCCAAAAGTATCAGCTATATATAATGCAAAAACACCATATATAAATTCATTATACGACAAGTTTCCGCATGCCGAATTACGTACTGACGGGGAACATGTAGGACTACCAGAAGGTCAAATGGGGAATTCTGAAGTTGGACATATGAATTTAGGAGCTGGAAGAATTGTTTATCAAAACTTAGCTAAAATAAACAAAGCTGTAAAAGAAAATACTTTAGCTCAAGAAACAGAATTATTAAAAGCATTTGATTACGCTAAAAAAAATCAAAAAAACATTCATTTTTTAGGATTGGTTTCTAATGGAGGTATTCATTCACACATTGATCATCTAAAAGGCCTTCTTGACGCTGCTAATAGACATGAGCTTAAAAATGTATACTTACATGCTTTTACTGATGGTAGAGACTGTGATCCAAAGTCAGGTAAGTATTTCATAAACGACATACAAGAACACATGCAAAAAACTACTGGGGAATTGGCTTCAATTACAGGTAGATACTATGCAATGGACAGAGATAACAGATGGGAAAGAATACACCTAGCCTATGATGCATTAGTTAATGCTAAAGGAACTTTATCTTCTAATGCCACTGAAAGCATACAACAAAGCTATGATAGTGATATTACTGATGAATTTATAAAACCAATTGTAATGGTTGATAACAACAATCAACCAAAAACTACAATCAAAGAAGATGATGTTGTTATTTTCTTTAACTTTAGAACTGATAGAGGTCGTCAATTAACAGAAGCTTTAAACGAAAAAGACTTCTCAGAATTCAACATGAAAAAGTTACCTTTATACTTTGTTACCATGACAAATTATGACGAAACTTTTAAAAACATTAAAGTAATCTATAACAGCAACAACATAGAAAATACGCTTGGAGAAGTTTTAGAGTCTGCTAATAAGAAACAAATTAGAATAGCAGAAACAGAAAAATATCCTCATGTTACATTTTTCTTTTCAGGTGGTAGAGAAGAAGAATTTAAAGGTGAAAAACGTTTATTATGCCCATCTCCAAAAGTTGCTACTTACGATTTAAAACCAGAAATGAGCGCTTATGAAATTAGAGATGCTATTGTTCCTGAGTTAGAAAACGGAGAAGTGGATTTTGTATGCTTAAATTTTGCTAACGGAGATATGGTTGGACATACGGGAGTTTTTGAAGCTGCAGTGAAGGCTTGTGAAACAGTAGATACTTGTGTTAAAGACGTTGTTACATCTGCTTTAAATAATGACTACACCACTATTTTAATTGCAGATCATGGTAATTGTGAAACAATGATAAACCCTGACGGAACTCCTCACACGGCGCATACCACTAATCCAGTTCCTATGATTTTAATTGACAAAGAATTAAAGTCTATAGAAAATGGAGTATTAGGCGACATTGCTCCAACAGTATTAAAACTAATGGGAGTAAATCAACCAAAAGAAATGACACAACATTCACTTATTTAAAACAATAATGATGAGAAAAATCGCATACATACTTTTTACAGCTTTTATAGTTTCATGTGCTTCTGCGCCTAAACAAAAACAATTAGCTACTAAAGATAAAGACGGAAATTTAGTTGGTATTGCTACTAAAAAAGATTTCCAACAAGAACCATACGGTTCAGAATGGTTTAATGATTTTTATAGTTATTATGAAACAGATCAAAACACCATTAATAAATTAAAGCCATATTTAAAAGATGTAAAAATCAAAGGGTTTATGGGAACTTGGTGTGGAGATAGCAAAAGAGAAATCCCTAACTTCTACAAACTATTAGATGAAGCTGGATTCAACTATAAAAACTTAGAATTGGTAACCGTTAATCGAAGTAAAAAAGCAAATGGTTTGGAAGAAGGATTCAATATTCTTAGAGTCCCAACTTTTATTTTTTATAAGGACGGAAAAGAGATTGGTAGATTTGTAGAACATGCTATAGATGGCAGTACAATAGAAGACGATATTTTAAAAATCGTTTCTGGACAACCTTACACACATCCATATCAAAAATAACCGTAAATTTGCGCTTCAATATTTTTAACATGATCAAATCAAAAACTAGAGAAGAAATAGAATTAATGCGCGAAAGTGCATTGGTAGTGTCAAAAACTTTAGGAATGCTTGCTAAAGAAGTAAAACCTGGAGTAACTACTTTATATTTAGATAAACTTGCTGAAGAATTTATTCGTGAGCAAGGTGCTATCCCTGGTTTTTTAGGACTTTACGATTTCCCTAACACACTCTGTATGAGCCCAAACTCACAAGTTGTACATGGGATTCCAAACAAAACCCCTTTACAAGAAGGAGATATTATTTCTATTGATTGTGGAGCTATTAAAAACGACTTTTATGGAGACCACGCTTACACATTTGCTGTAGGTGAAATAGCTCCTGAAACTCAAAAATTATTAGACGTAACAAAAGAAAGCTTATACGTTGGTATTCGTGAATTGAAAGTAGGAAATCGTGTTGGAGATGTTGGTTTTGCTATCCAAAACTATACAGAAAAACACGGATATGGTGTTGTTCGTGAATTAGTTGGTCACGGATTAGGAAAAGTTATGCATGAGGATCCAGAAATGCCAAACTATGGTCGTAGAGGTCGTGGTAAAAAATTTATTGAAGGAATGGTAGTTGCCATAGAACCTATGATAAATATGGGAACTCAAAAAATACTACAACATAAAGATGGATGGACAATTACCACTTTAGATGGTAAGCCTTCTGCTCACTTTGAGCATGATGTAGCAATTGTAGATGGTAAACCAGAATTACTTTCTACTTTTAAATACATTTACGAAGCTTTAGGTATTGAAAGCAATGAAGAGGATGAGTTTAGACAACAACCTTTAGTTTTATAAAGTGTCCTTATTTAAAGCCATACTAAACACAATACCTAGACCCATTTTAATAAAAGCTAGTTATTGGGCACGCCCAGTAATAGCTTGGTGGTTAAAAGGTGATAAATTTACTGATCCTATAGACGGTAAATCATTTCGCAAGTTTTTACCATATGGATATGGTATACAAAGAGAAAATGCATTATCACCATCAACTCTCTCACTAGAAAGGCATCGTTTATTATGGCTCTATTTACAAAACGAATCTGATTTTTTTTCTTCAGAAAAGAAATTAAAAGTACTTCATATTGCTCCTGAGCAATGCTTTCTCGATATTTTTAGAAAGCAAAAAAACTTAGAATACATTACTTCAGATTTAGAATCGCCAATAGCAGATGTAAAAGCAGATATTTGCGACTTACCTTTTGAGGAAAATTCTTTTGATGTTATTTTCTGCAATCATGTTTTAGAACATATTCCAAACGACACCAAAGCAATGCAGGAGTTATACAGAGTAATGAAAAGTGGTGGTTTCGGAATTTTTCAAATACCACAAGACCTTAATAGAGAAACTACTTTTGAAGACGATTCTATTACCGACCCAAAAGAACGCGCAAAAATATTTGGACAATACGATCATGTACGAGTGTATGGACGCGACTATTTTGACAAACTTCGCTCTATAGGATTTAAAGTCGATAAAATTGATTTTACAAAAAAAATCGCTCCAGAAAAACTAGAACGATTTGCTTTAATGAAAGGCGAAATTTTACCTGTTTGTTTCAAGAGTTAATTTACATACTCTTTTAATTCATTGTTTTTATCGTTATACAACAAAACAACTTTTAACTCAGGATGTTTTGTTAAAAATTCTTTAGTTTTTTCTAGCCCCATAGCTAAAAAAGCAGTTGCGTAAGCATCTACATCAGCACAATCCCCTTTCATTCTTACAGAAACACTTAATAAATTACTTTCTTGAGCCAATCCTGTTTTAGGGTTTACTGTATGTACAATCTTCTCTCCTTTATCGTTAATTTTATACTTTCTGTAATTTCCAGAAGTAGCCATAGACTCATCTATCAAATTAATTTCTTTTTGAACAGACCTCGTACCATCTACATTTGGTTTTTCTATCGCCACTCTCCAAGGCTTACCTTTTTTACTACCACGAGCTCTAATTTCCCCACCAATTTCAACAATGTAGTTCTTAATATTTTTTTGTTCTAAAAATCTCCCTATAACATCAACTCCATAACCTTTTGCAAAAGCATTTACGTTCAATTCAATATTAGAATTATCTCTGTAAACCCTTCTTTCTTTTAATGTAACCTTATCAAAACCTACTCCAGACATAAGTTCTTTAATTTCTTCTTCAGATAAGTTTTTCTTTTCTTTTCCAGAACCAAAACCATACGCATTAATTAATCTACCAATAGTAGGATCAAAATACCCATCAGTTTCATTATAAATCTTTCTAGCCTTTTCAAAAACTTCTACAAAAAAATCATCAACAACTACAGTACTATCCCCTTTATTAATTTTAGAAATATCTGAAGTCGGCATATAGGTAGACAATGACTTATTTATCAAATTAAACAAACTATCAATTGATTTCTGATGATTTTCCTCATTCAAATAAGTAATATGATATGTAGTACCAAAAACATCCCCTTGTAACCTTATTTTATTTAACTTCTGTTCTTGTTTGCATGAAACAAGAAAAAACATCATGATACTAGTTGCGTAAATTATATTTTTAAACATCTTTCAAATTTAACTGCAAAAATAATTCATTCTTACTTCATAAAAGATTGTTAATTCTCTTTTTTGTATCATCATTTTTTTAAATTTGCTTTATCATTATATGTAACATTACATCTGAAAAATCAGAATAACATGAAGAAAATATTTTTATTTCTTACCGCAACTCTTTTATTAGCATCTTGTGCTTCTACAAAAGAATTAGATGCTTTAAAAACAAAGCACGAAAAAACAAAAGAAGAATTATTAGCTGTAAAAGCTAACTTAACAAAATGTTTAGTTGAAAAAGATGGTTTCCAAGATAAGGTTTCAAATTTAGAAGCTACTGTTAGTGACTTGAAAAAAGACAAACAAAACACATTACAACAAGTTGAAAACTTAACTGTTTTAACTAAAGGAGCTAATGACAATATCAAAGAAACATTAACTCAATTAAGTAAAAAGGACAAATACATCAACAGAATTAGAGCAGCTGCTTCTAAGAAAGACTCATTAAACTTAGTTGTTGCATTTCACTTAAAGAAAGAATTACAACAAGGTATTGATGATCAAGATATCGAAGTAAATGTTGAAAAAACAGTTGTTTTCATTTCTATTTCTGATAAGTTATTATTCAAAAGTGGAAGCTATACAGTATCGGACAAAGCTTCAAAAGTTTTAGAAAAAGTAGCTACAGTTGTAAACGGACAACCAGAAATGGATGTAATGATTGAAGGACATACAGATAATACACCTGTTGCTTCTGGATCTGCTTTAAAAGACAACTGGGGATTAAGTGTTTTACGTGCAACTTCTATTGTTCGTGAATTACAAGATAAATACAAGGTAGCTCCTAGCAGATTAATTGCTGCAGGTAGAGGTAGTTTTGCTCCTTTAGTAGCAAATGACACTCCTGCTAACAAAGCAAAAAACAGAAGAACTAAGATTATTATCTTACCAAGATTGAACCAATTTTTTGAATTGCTAGAACAAAAAGCAGAGTAATTTAAAAGTTCTATTTATATAAAATAAAAAACGTGCAAATTGCACGTTTTTTTTATATCTTAAAATTAAACTAACCTACTATTTGTCAATCAAATAATTAATCGTACATTTGCACACCTTTTTTAAGGATCAAATTATATATTAATAAACAAAAACTAATCGTGTAATTATGAACACATTAAGTTACAAAACAGTATCGGCTAACAAAAACACTGTTAACAAAGAGTGGGTTTTAGTTGATGCGGACGGGCAAACGTTGGGTCGTCTAGCTTCTAAAGTAGCAATGCTAATTAGAGGTAAATACAAGCCAAACTATACTCCTCACGTAGATTGTGGAGATAACGTGGTTATTATCAACGCAGAGAAAATTAACTTAACTGGAAAAAAGTGGACTGATAAGTCTTACATCCGTCACACAGGATATCCAGGAGGTCAAAGATCATTAACTGCTACAGAAATGTTCGAAAAAGATCCTACAAGATTAATCGAGAAAGCAGTAAAAGGAATGTTACCTAAAAACAAATTAGGTAGTGCGTTATTCAGAAATTTATATGTTTACGCAGGTACAGAGCACAAACAAGACGCTCAAAACCCAAAAGCTATTAACCTTAACGATCTTAAATAATGGAAACTGTTCACAAAATAGGTAGAAGAAAAACAGCTGTTGCACGTGTTTACGTTTCTCAAGGAAGTGGAAACATCACTGTTAACAAAAAAGATTTAAATAACTATTTAACAACTCCTACTTTACAATATAAAGTAAAGCAGCCTTTAATGTTAACTGACAACTTAGAGTCTTATGACATTAAAGTAAATGTTTATGGTGGAGGTGTTACTGGTCAAGCAGAAGCTATCCGTTTAGCAATTACTAGAGCATTAGTAGCTATCAACGAAGAGCACAAAGCAATCTTAAAGCCAGAAGGATTATTAACTCGTGATCCAAGAATGGTTGAGCGTAAGAAATTCGGTCAGAAGAAAGCACGTAAGAAATTCCAGTTCTCTAAACGTTAATCGTTTATTAGAGCTGTTATTTATAAAACAATTTATAACAAACAGTTTAGTATCTAAATATTTCAGACTTTATAAACTACTGGAATATTGCGAAAACAGAACGTAAACACATTTATTAAAATGGCAAACATTCAAGAATTATTAGAAAGTGGCGTTCACTTTGGTCACTTAACAAGAAAATGGAACCCAAACATGGCTCCATACATTTATACAGAGCGTAATGGTGTTCACATCATCGATTTGTATAAAACATCAGCTAAAATTGAGGAAGCAGCAAATGCTTTACAAAAAATAGCTAATTCTGGACGTAAAATCTTATTCGTTGCTACTAAGAAGCAAGCTAAAGATATCGTTGCAGATCGTGCAACAAACGTAAACATGCCTTACATTACTGAGCGTTGGCCAGGTGGTATGTTAACTAACTTTGTTACTATCCGTAAAGCTATTAAGAAAATGGCTACTATTGATAGAATGAAGCAAGATGGTTCTTTTGATGCATTATCTAAAAGAGAAAAATTACAAATCAACCGTCAGAGAGCTAAATTAGAAAAGAACTTAGGATCTATTTCTGATATGACTCGTTTACCTGCTGCTTTATTTGTAATTGATGTAAAGAAAGAGCACATTGCAGTTGCTGAAGCACAAAAATTAAACATTCCAATCTTTGCAATGGTTGATACGAACTCTGATCCAAGACCAGTAGATTACGTAATCCCTGCAAATGATGATGCTTCTAAATCTATTGATAAAGTTTTATCATATGTAACTGATGCTATCGCTGAAGGTTTATCAGAAAGAAAAGCTGATAAAGAAAAAGCAAAAGCTGAAAAAGCTCCAGCTAAAGAAGAAACAACTTCAACTGAGGTTAAAGAAGAAGCAAAATAATTTAAATTTAAAGGTTTCATTACATTGGAACCTTTAAATTTTTACAACTTTGTACAATAAAATATTTACAACTAAAAAATAACAATAGAGATGTCAGTAAAAATTAGCGCTGCAGACGTAAAAAAATTAAGAGAAAGTACCGGAGCTGGTATGATGGATTGTAAAAATGCATTAGTAGAAGCTGGTGGTGATTTCGATAAAGCAATTGAAATTTTACGTAAAAAAGGACAAAAAATCGCTGCTAAAAGAGCAGATAGAGAGTCTACTGAAGGTGTAGCAATTACTAAAATTAGTGATGACAACACTTACGGTGTTGCTATTGTATTAGCATGTGAAACAGATTTCGTTGCTAAAAATGATTCTTTCAAAGATTTAGCTTCTCAATTTGTTGATATTGCTTTTAACACAAAAACTAAAGAAGAATTTTTAGCTGCTGACTTCGGTGGAATTACTGTTGCTGAAAAGTTAATCGAGCAAACTGGAGTTATCGGTGAGAAGATTGATATCACTTCATTCGAAAGAATTGAAGCACCATTCGTAGGAGCTTATACTCACGTTGGTAAGATTGCTGCAATGGTTGGTTTAACTGCACCAGTTGAAAACTCTGCTGTTTTAACTAAAGATTTAGCTATGCAAGCTGCTTCAATGGGAGCTACTTCATTATCTTACAAAGATTTTGATCCTGCATATGTTCAGTCTGAAACTGAAGCAAGAATTGCTGCTATTGTAAAAGATAATGAAGAATTAGGTCGTTTAGGTAAAACTTTAAAGAACGTACCTCAATTCGTATCTAGATTACAATTAACTGATGAAGCTTTAGCTAATGCTGAAGAAGCTGCTAAAGAGCAATTAAAAGCTGAAGGTAAACCAGAGCAAATCTGGGATAAAATCTTACCAGGAAAAATGGAAAGATTTATTTCTGATAACACAACTTTAGATCAAGAACAATGTTTATTAGATCAAAAGTTTATCAAAGACGAAAAGAAAACTGTTGCTGAATACGTTGCTTCTTTTGGTGATGTAGAAGTTAAAAACTTCGTAAGAGTTACTTTAGGATAATTCTCAACAGAAATTTTATATAAAACCATCCATTTTTTGGATGGTTTTTTATTTTATAAAAAAACAAACTCAAAAAAAATACGTAGTTTTGCACAACTTTCAACAAGACTATGCAATATAAAAGAATCCTTTTAAAATTAAGCGGAGAAGCTTTAATGGGAGAACGTCAATATGGTATTGACCCAAAAAGACTTAAAGAATACGCTCAAGAAATTAAACAAGTAGTAGACAGAAATATTCAAGTTGCCATTGTTATCGGTGGTGGTAATATTTTTAGAGGTGTTGCTGGAGCTAGTAATGGTATGGATCGCGTACAAGGAGATCACATGGGAATGTTAGCTACTTGTATCAATGGTTTAGCCTTACAAAGCGCTTTAGAAGACGAAGGTGTTCATACTCGTTTACAAACAGCTATCGAAATTAAAGAAATAGCAGAACCATATATTAAAAGGCGTGCAAACCGTCATTTAGAGAAAGGGCGTGTTGTTATTTTTGGTGGAGGAACTGGAAACCCTTATTTTACAACAGATACTGCAGCAGTTTTAAGAGCTATTGAAATTAATGCAGATGCTATCTTAAAAGGAACTAGAGTTGATGGTATTTACAATGCCGATCCAGAAAAAGATAAAGATGCTATAAAATATAACAATATATCTTTTAAAGATGTTATTGAAAAAGGCTTAAAAGTAATGGATATGACTGCCTTTACTTTGAGTGAAGAAAACAAATTACCAATTATTGTTTTTGACATGAATACTAACGGTAACTTATTAAAGTTAGTTTCTGGTGAACAAATTGGAACAATAGTTGATAACGAATAAACCGAAATAACCTCTTTCAAAAACAGAGGTCAATAAATACGAACAAAATGAACGAAGAAATTGATTTTATTTTAGATTCGGCCAAAGAGGCAATGAATAATGCTATAGAACACTTGGTAAAAGAATTACGTAGTATTAGAGCTGGTAAGGCATCTCCTTCAATGTTAGCTAACGTACAAGTTGACTACTATGGAGCAGCGACTCCATTAGGACAAGTTGCTAATGTAAGCACACCAGATGCAAGAACAATTACTATTCAACCATGGGAAAAGAACATGTTGCAAGAAATAGAAAAAGCTATTATGATTGCAAATTTAGGTTTTAATCCTATGAACAATGGTGATAACATTATTATTAGCGTTCCTCCATTAACTGAAGAGCGTCGTAAAGATCTTGCTAAACAAGCAAAAGCTGAAGCAGAACATGCTAAAGTTGGTGTTCGTAATGCTCGTAAAGACGCTAACAATGAAATCAAAAAAACTGATGCTTCTGATGACATGAAGAAAAATGCAGAAACAAGCGTTCAGGATTTAACAGATAGTTTTGTTAAAAATATTGATGAAAAATATTCTGTAAAAGAAAAAGAAATTATGACTGTTTAGGTCTCTTTATAAACATTATAAAAAAGAGTGTTTTTAAGACACTCTTTTTTTTCGTTTAATTGTTTCATTTACCCTAACTTTGCTAAAATTTTTTTGAATGACTTTTTGGACTAAAATCGCAGGATTTTTACTACGAAACCGATACTTGGTTTTAATTACTATAGCTGTTATTACGGGACTTTTAGTCACTCAGATGAAGTATATGCGTTTTTCATATACTGAGGCAAATTTGCTTCCTAAAGACCATGAGGCAAACATTCAATACGACAAGTTTTTAGAAATTTTTGGTGAGGAAGGGAATTTAGTAATCCTAGGTGTAAAAGATTCAACAATTTTTACCCCTCAAAAATTTAACGCTTGGAATAAACTTGTAAAGAGTTTAGACAGCGTAAAACAAGTTGACTTTACTGTTTCAGTAGCTGATGTTAAGCAACTGAAAGCAGATAGAAAAAAAAGAAAATTCATTGTAGAACCATTATTTGATAAGGTTCCGTCTACAGATGAAGAAGTTAACAAAATAAAGAAACAATTATTTGAAAAACTTCCTTTTTACGATAATCTATTATATAACGATCAAGGTACTTTACAAACTGCTATTTATATTAATAAAGACATTGTAAATACACCTGCTCGTCGAGATTTTATTGCGGAAATTTTAATTCCTACTATAGATAAATTTGAGAAAGATAATGATATAGATGTTCGTGTTTCTGGAATGCCTTATATACGTACTGTAAATTCTCAAAACATTATTAATGAAATGGGAATATTTGTAGTTGGTGCTTTACTAATTACTGCTATTATATTCTTTTTCTTTTTCCGTTCGTTCAGAGCAACGTTCATAACTCTATTAGTAGTAGGTATTGGTGTAGTTTGGGCATTTGGATTTATTGGTTTATTCAGATATGAAATCACGGTACTTTCTGCATTAATTCCTCCATTAATTATTGTAATTGGTGTACCTAATGCGGTATTTTTAATTAACAAATACCAGCAAGAAATAAAAAAACACGGTAATCAAGCAAAGTCTTTACAACGTGTAATTTCAAAAATTGGTAATGCTACCTTAATGACAAACATAACAACAGCTTCTGGTTTTGCAACCTTTGTTTTTGTTAAAAGTCAATTATTAAGAGAATTTGGTATTCTAGCATCGGTTAATATTATTAGTATTTTCATACTTGCTTTATTAATCATTCCAATCTTATACAGTTTTATGCCTCTTCCAGAGAAAAAGCATTTAAACCACTTAGAAAAAAGGTGGATGGGGAATGTTGTTTCTTGGATGGAACGCATGGTAAAGCAACAAAGAATTGCAATTTACATTACTACGGTAATCGTTATCATATTAAGTATGATAGGATTATTTCAAATCCGAGTTTCTGGTAGTTTAATTGAAGACATGCCAAAAGGTATGCAGTTTTATAAGGACATCAAATTTTTTGAAAGCGAATTTGGAGGTATTATGCCTTTAGAAATTTTAATAGACACCAAAAGAGAAAAAGGTGTTATGAAACTTTCTACTTTGAAAAAGATGGAAAAGTTAAATGAAACCATTGAAACTTTCCCTGAATTATCAAAACCTATTTCAGTAACTAACTTAGTTAAATATTCTAAGCAAGCATATTATAAAGGAAATCCAAAATACTATCAACTACCAACGAGTCAGGAAAAAGCACACATTTTTGCTTATACTAAAAACTCAAATAGTAACGCTGGTATGTTGAAAAACTTTGTAGACAACACTGGTCGTTATGCACGTATCACTACTTTTATGAAAGATATTGGTACAGATAAAATGGACATTATTCAAGATCGTTTACAAGCTGTTATAAAGAAGCAGTTTCCAGACGAAAAGTTTAAGGTTTCTATGACTGGTAAAGCATTAGTGTTTTTAAAAGGAACTAACTATTTAATTAAAAACCTAGTTATTTCTTTATCATTAGCTATATTATTGATTTCAATCTTTATGGCATGGATGTTCCGTTCTTACAAAATGATATTTATATCATTAATACCAAATATGCTTCCTTTATTAATTACTGCAGGATTAATGGGATTCTTTAGTATTCCTATTAAACCTTCAACAATTTTAGTATTTAGTATTGCTTTTGGTATTTCAGTTGACGATACAATTCACTTTTTAGCTAAATACCGTCAAGAATTACTAGCTAACAATTGGAAAATAAAGCCAGCGGTATATGCTGCTCTTCGCGAAACAGGAGTTAGTATGTTTTATACTTCAATAGTATTATTTTTCGGTTTCTTAGTTTTTACAGTTTCTAGTTTTGGAGGAACAATTGCCTTAGGTGGTCTTGTCTCTGTTACTCTTTTATTAGCAATGGTATCAAACTTATTATTACTACCTTCTTTATTACTTTCTTTTGAGAAAAAGATTGCGAATAAAAAGGTTTTAAAAGAAACTAACTTTAAAATTTTACCTCCAAAAGAAGACAAATAAAAGTTTATTCGCATTTTATATATCAACATTGCTCAATTCTTTGTAAAAAAGTATCTTTGCTCTTCAATTTTTAAAAGATGAAAAGAAGTAGCGTTAAAGAATTATTACATTCTGAAAAATTTTTACAAGAAGTACATGTAAAAGGATGGGTTAGAACTTTTAGAAGCAATCGTTTTATTGCTCTAAATGATGGTTCTACTATTAATAATATTCAATGTGTTGTCGATTTTGAAAATACAAATGAAGAACTTTTAAAAAGAATAAATACTGGCGCTGCAGTAAGCATTACAGGTACATTAGTTGAAAGTCAAGGTAAAGGACAAAAAGTTGAAGTTCAAGTGACAGATTTAGAAATCTTAGGTGATTCTAATCCTGATGAATATCCAATTCAACCAAAAAGACATAGTCTTGAGTTTTTACGTGAAAATGCGCATTTACGCATTAGAACAAATACATTTAGTGCTGTTATGAGAGTGCGTTCAGCTTTATCTTTTGCTGTTCACAAATATTTTCAAGAAAATGGTTTTAACTATGTAAACACACCTATTATTACTGGATCTGATGCTGAAGGTGCTGGTGAAATGTTTCATGTTACAAACTTTGAAGCTAACAAAGCTCCATTAAATGAAGAGGGTAATGTAGATTACACTCAAGATTTCTTTGGTAAAGAAACAAACTTAACAGTATCTGGTCAATTAGAAGCTGAGACTTATGCAATGGCACTAGGTAAAGTATATACTTTTGGACCTACATTTAGAGCTGAAAATTCTAATACAACACGTCATTTAGCTGAATTTTGGATGATTGAGCCTGAGGTTGCATTCAACGATTTAGATGCTAACATGGACTTATCTGAAGATTTTATTAAGTCAGTTTTAAAATATGTATTAGATAACTGTAAAGATGATTTAGCATTTTTAGACAACCGTTTAACGCAAGAGGAAAAATCTAAACCTCAAGCGCAACGTAGTGAAATGACTTTAATTGAAAAGTTAAACTTTGTTGTAGATAACAACTTTAAACGTGTTTCTTATACAGAAGCTATAGATATATTACGTAACTCTAAGCCAAATAAGAAGAAAAAATTCCAATTTCCTGTAAACGAATGGGGTGTTGATTTACAATCGGAGCACGAGCGTTATTTAGTTGAAAAACACTTTAAATGTCCAGTAATCTTATTTGATTATCCTGCAGATATTAAAGCATTTTACATGCGTTTAAATGAAGATGGAAAAACTGTACGTGCTATGGATGTTTTATTCCCTGGTATTGGAGAAATGGTTGGAGGATCACAACGTGAGGAGCGTTTAGATGTATTAAAAGAGAAAATGGCTGCTTTAGATATTCCAGAAGAGGAATTATGGTGGTATTTAGATACTCGTAAATTTGGTACAGCTGTGCATTCAGGTTTTGGTTTAGGATTTGAACGTTTAGTATTATTTACTACAGGTATGAGTAATATTAGAGATGTTATCCCATTTCCTAGAACACCTCAAAACGCAGAGTTTTAAAAAAATCATAAAACTTATAAACACAATCGTCATTCCTTATAGAATGGCGATTTTTTTTTATGCCTTTTCTTATATTTGTAGATATGCTAAAACAAGGTTTACATCATAAATTATTACAAAAATTATCTCCTCAACAAATTCAGTTGATGAAACTAATTCAATTGCCTACGCAAGCATTTGAAGAACGTTTAAAACAAGAAATAGAGGAAAATCCAGCTTTAGATACTGGTAAAGAAGAACCTGAGAGTTTTGAAGATACTTTATCTAATGATTCTGAGTATGATGATACTGGAAATGAAAAAATTGAAACAGACGATATTAATATCGATGAGTATTTAAGTGACGATGAATTTCCTAGCTATAAAACTCAAGCAAATAACTATTCATCTGATGATGATGAGAAACAAGTTCCTTATGCAGCTGGAACTACCTTTCATCAATCCTTAAAAAATCAATTAAACACTTTTAGAATTGATGATGAAGAACGTGCTATTGCTGAATTTTTAGTCGGAAGTATAGATGACAGTGGTTATATCCGTAGAGATATTATTGATTTAGTAGATGATTTAGCTTTTACTCAAAACGTATTTACAACTGAAGAAAAAGTAACAACTGTTTTAAAAACTGTAGTTCAACGATTAGACCCTATTGGTGTTGGTGCTTTGGATTTAAAGGAATGTTTAATTATTCAACTTAAATCTAAACCTGAAAAGAAAAGTACTTCTTTAGCGATAAATATTCTCGAAAATGCTTTTGATCATTTTGTAAAGAAGCATTATAAAAAGCTTCTTGAAAAATTTGACATTGATGAGGAACAATTAAAAGAAGTAATTACTGAAATAAGTAAATTAAATCCAAAACCTGGAAGTTCGTATGCTGGTAATAATAAAATAGCAGAACAAATTGTTCCAGATTTCTCTATACGCATTATTGATGGTAATTTAGAACTTACTTTAAATTCTCGAAATGCTCCTGAATTACATGTTTCTAGAGAATACAACAACATGTTGAAAGGATACAGTAAATCTAAAGAAAAAAGCAAAGCTCAAAAAGATGCTGTATTATTTATAAAACAGAAATTAGATGCTGCTAAATGGTTTATTGATGCTATAAAACAGCGTCAACAAACGCTTTTAGTTACCATGAATGCTATTATGCATCGTCAAGAAGAGTATTTCTTAACTGGTGATGAGCGTAAGTTAAAACCGATGATTTTAAAGGATATTGCTGATGAAATTCAAATGGATGTATCAACAGTATCAAGAGTTGCTAATAGTAAATATGTTTCTACCCCATATGGTACCAAGTTAATTAAAGACTTTTTCTCTGAATCAATGAAAAATGATCAAGGAGAAGACGTATCAACTAGGGAGATTAAAAAGATTCTAGAGACAGTTATTAATGAAGAAGAAAAGAGAAAACCTCTAACTGATGAGAAATTATCTAAACTCTTAAAAGAAAAGGGGTATCCTATAGCTAGAAGAACTGTGGCTAAATATAGAGAACAGTTAGACATACCAGTAGCTAGATTACGTAAAGAAATATAATGGAACGTTGGTATAAGTTCATATCAACCATTCTACACCCAATTGTAATGCCTACGATTGGGATTATTCTTTATTTTATATTAACTCCAATTAATTTAAGTTCGCGACAACAGTATACCATATTGGGAATTGTTTTTATTGCCACTTATATTATCCCACTTCTTTTATTAGTTTTTTTAAAACGTATAAACTATATAAAATCATTTAAAGTACATGGAATTAAAGAACGACGAATTCCTATATTTTTTATGATGACATTGTTGTTTATGGTTGGTAAGTTCTTTGCTGAGATAAGTATTATTAGAGATTTATCTTATTTATTTTTTGGTGTTGTACTAGGCTTAATTGTAATTTACTTACTCTTTATATCAAAAATAAAGAGCAGCTTACATTTATTGTCAATGGGAGCAGCAACTGGTTATTTTTTATTATTCCAACAAATACACAATATCAATATCCTACCTTTAATTATAGTTTTTATTTTGCTTTCAGGAATATTAGCAGCCTCAAGATTACACTTAAAGGCTCATACTAGTAGAGAAGTATATATTGGTTTTTTTATTGGCTTAATTAGCCCTTTTTTAGCTTTCTATATATTATAACAGATAAAAACTCAAACCAAACTTAATTACCTTAGTATTTATTGGATTTCCGTTTAACACAGCATTTTTAAACATAGATGTTAAACCATAATAGGCATGAAAGTTAAAAGTACCATATCCAGCTGACAATATTAAACCTGTTTGAAATTTATTGAACTGAGAAATGTTTGAAAAACTAATAGTAGTACCAGCAGCATTATTATAACGAAAAACATTACTAAAATTATAACTTAGTTTAACCCCTGTATAAATTCTCCAAAAAGAATATGTTTTAGCAGTTGAAGTTCTCCATCTAAACTGAATAGGTATTTCAATAGCATGTGTTTTTAACTTATTAGCTGTAATTGTATTATTAACCTCAAATACATTCCTATCAGTTTCTGAAATATTTAAACTATGATTAAAAGAATCAAAAGCGTATCCTAAACCTACTCCAATAGCTATTTTCCCACTTTTAACAATAGGAATATCTTTTATATAACCTCCTGAAAAACCAAAAGAAAAACCACTTTTTGCTACTTCTAAAGGCTGTTTATTTAACACATTATATGTTACATCAATATATAACTGATCTTCCCAATACTTATCTCCTATTTGTAAAGAATCCTTTTGAGAATAAGCAGTAATAGTTAAAAATAGTACAAAAAATGCTTGAATGTAGTTTTTCATAATTATCTAACGCTAAATATAGTTTTTTTGTATAAAAAAAGAGCAACCATAGGATTGCTCTTTTTTAATTTATTTAAAAGTAATTACTTTTGAATTTCACTTGCTTTGTGAGTAGATAAACTTAACTTAAGAGCATTTACATCTCTTAATTTCTCACGAATATCAGCTAAAGTACCAACACTCGATTCTTTATCTGCTTTAATAGAAGTTGTCATAAAAGGAACTTCAGCTTCTGATACGTTACCTCTTTCTAAGAAAATGAAAGCTGGTACATCATCAGGTGTTGCGATTTTATCGTTTAACTGAATTCTGTTATAACTAGTTCCATACTTAGCATCTTTTGCCTTACCCACGTAAATTGTACTTACCAAACTTTTACGTTCAAGTTTTTTAACTTCACTTGCACTTGGTAAACGTGGATTTTCAATTGCTAAATCTGTCTCTCTCATTACAGTAGTTACCATAAAAAAGAATAATAACATGAAAACAATATCAGGAAGTGAAGAAGTATTCACTGCTGGCATCTCTTTTTTCTTCTTTTTAAACTTAGACATACTTATATTGTTTTTATATTATTGAACATTAGTTGGTTCACTATCAGATATAATCTGTGGATAACTACTTTTTATATCTTCAACCTTCTTTCTTAATGACTCATCTTTTCTTGCACTTGCTTTAAAAGCTTTATCTAACTCTGTAAAACTCATACCATATTTTTGCTGGCATAATTTATTACGTAATTCAGTATAAGCTTTTAATAACTCGTTTTGTACAGCTACATAGATTCCATATTCAGTCCCCCTATCACTCTCTACAGAAATAATAGCTTTATTTGGGTGATCTGAAGATGTTGGATCTTTAGCTCCACTACAGTAGTTACAAGGTGCTCCTGCATCTTTTCCTGGCATTGGGTTTCCAACACCACCACCATTGTCTATAAACTTAATTGCCGCATCTTTTAAGTCTTTTAACTCCATAACCTCATCTTCTACAAGTAATTGGTTATTTCTGTTAATACTAACCTGAAAAATGTTTTTCTCTTTTACAATTGGTGGTTTAACATCAGTTTTTTCAGCTAACTTTTTAGGGATACCTGAATCCACATCCATTGTTGTTGTTACAAGGAAAAAGATTAGTAGCAAGAATGCAATATCTGCCATCGAACCTGCATTAATTTCTGGGCTTTCTCTTCTTGCCATAATTTTTTATGATTTAACGATTCCTTTTAATAAATCCCAAACAAAGAACACACTTGCAATAGCACCTAAAATAACACTAAAGCTAATTCCTGTTCCTACCCATTTAGAAGTTCCTCCTTGCACAGCTAATACGCTTCCATCTGCTCCAATAACTTGAGCATCTGAAGACATAAAGTACGAAATTGCAAAAAGTACTCCTAAAGCTACTAGTCCTAATAATGTTTTCTTTAATGCTGCAGGGTTTTTAAACATTCCCCATAAAGAAGCAACTATAGCTACTACAACTACTCCTATTAATAACCATGTTGAATAACTAACCAAAGGTCCAACAGCACTAGAAAGCGCCTCGACGTCTTCCTTATCTATTCTAACAACGTTTACAAATAGCCCCGCACCAATAATTGATATAGCAGCTATAAGTAATGTTAATACTTTACTATTCATATGATTTATTATTTTTTATACTTAGCTAATAAGTCAATTAAAGAAATTGAAGCATCTTCCATGTTGTTTACGATACTATCAATTTTAGATACGATATAGTTGTAAAAAATCTGTAATATAATTGCTACAACAAGACCGAATACTGTTGTTAAAAGTGCAATCTTAATACCACCTGCTACTACCGCTGGAGAAATATCGTTTGCTACAGCAATCTTATCAAATGCCTCAATCATACCAATTACTGTTCCCATAAATCCTAACATTGGTGCTAATGCGATAAATAAAGATAACCAAGAAACGTTTTTCTCTAATAATCCCATTTGAACTCCACCATATCCTACTACAGCTTTTTCAGCAGCTTCTAAACCTTCGTCTGCTCTTTCTAATCCTTGATAAAAGATAGATGCAACTGGTCCTTTTGTATTTCTACAAACTTCTTTTGCAGCTTCTATACCTCCTGAACTTAAAGCATCATCAACACTAGCTACTAATTTTTTAGTATTAGTTGTAGCCATGTTTAAGTAAATGATTCTTTCAATTGCAATAGCTAAACCTAATATTAAAGCTACCAATACAATCCCCATAAATTTAGGATCTCCTTCAATAAAACGTTGCTTTAACTCTTGGTGAAAAGTTTTTTCAGCATCAGCTGCCTGAGCATAAGTTGACTGAATAGCTCCTAAAAACATAAATCCTGTAATAGTTAGGATATTTACTACTTTTTTCATTTTGTTATAATTAATTTTAAATAGTTAACGGTTTAAAAATACAAATTTTACTGTGAACTACTTATTTTTTTATTAATAAGTAATTCTTTTCTTGTACTTATTACACTTTTTTATTTTTTCAGAGTGCCAAGTAACAAAAAATTGTTGGGACATTAAAAAAAAACAGTAGTATTTATATACTTACGGCTCATTTTTATTCTTTTAACTACTATTTCAAGTAGTTATAACGGTAAATTTAACGATTTATTTACAAATTAATCAATTTCTCCTCTTAATGAAGTTTCAAAATAGTGCTTAAATTCGTCTTTCGACAACTTTTCACCTAGTAAATACATCATTTTTGCAACCGCCGTTTCGGTTGTAATGTCTTTTCCGTCTACAATTCCAATACGTTTTAATTCAGAACTTGTCTCATAATGCCCCATAATAATGCTCCCTCCAGCACATTGGGTTACGTTTACAATGTAGATACCTTTATCAACAGCTTTTTCTAGTAAGTTTACAAACCATTTTTCTGTTGGTGCATTTCCAGATCCATATGTTTCTAAGATAACACCTTTCAAATTAGGTATATCAATAAAACTACTTACAACTGATTCTGTAATCCCTGGAAATAACTTTAAAATAGCGACATTATTGTCTAGTTTCTTTCTAAAAACTAATTTTTCTTCTTTTTTATTAGGTTTTAATAAAAGAGGATAATTAAAATTTAAGTGAACCCCACTTTCTGCTAAAGGAGGGTAATTCATGGATGCAAAAGCCTCAAATTGCTCAGCATTAATTTTTGTTGTTCTATTTGCTCTATACAATTTATATTCAAAATACAAACCTACTTCCTGAATGACAGGTTTATTATTTTCATATGTAGAAGCTACTTGTATAGAGGTAATTAAATTTTCTTTTGCATCCGTTCTTAAATCTCCTATCGGCAATTGAGATCCAGTAAAAATGACGGGCTTTTGCAAATTTTCAAACATAAAACTAATAGCTGATGATGTATACGACATCGTATCTGAACCTGTTAATACCACAAATCCATCAAACTTGTCATAGTTATCAGAAATAATTTCAGCTATATTGATATAATAATTCACATTCATGTTTGAAGAATCAATAGGTTCTTCAAAAGATATAGTAGAAATATCACAATGTAATTGTTGTAATTCTGGAATCTTATTTGAAATTTGACTAAAATCAAAAGCTTTTAATGCTCCTGTATTATAATCTTTAACCATTCCAATAGTTCCCCCTGTATATACAATTAAAATCTTAGGTTTATTTGTCATTTTGACATCTTATATTATTAAATTCTAAAATGGAATAATTTATGTTGTAAATTTATCAAACAAAAATGACACAAAAATTTTAAAACAATACTATATTATGTTAGGTTTTTATGCAATAATTGGTGTTATTACATTATTTAGTTGGCTAGTAAGTAATACGCTACAAAGAAAGTTTAAAAAATATTCTCAAGTACACTTAAGAAATAGCATGAGTGGTGCTGAAATAGCTGAGAAAATGTTAGCCGATCATGGAATTTTTAACGTAAAAGTAATTTCTACTCCAGGTAGACTTACCGATCATTATAATCCTGTAAACAGAACTGTTAATTTAAGTGAGGCTGTATATAATCAAAGAAATGCTGCCGCTGCTGCTGTAGCTGCACACGAAGTTGGTCATGCTGTACAACATGCTCAAGCATATCAATGGTTACAAATGCGTTCAAAACTTGTACCTATAGTTAGCATTTCATCACGATTTTCTCAATACATGGTTATTGGTGGTATTATATTAGGTGCTGGTGCTGGACAACCTGGCATTGGACAATTAATAGCTGTAGCTGGTTTAATATTTATGGCTTTAGGAACTTTATTTAGTTTCATCACTTTACCTGTTGAATATGATGCTAGTAATAGAGCTTTAGCATGGTTAGAAAACAAACACATAGTTACTAGAGAAGAATTAGCAGGATCTAAAGATGCTTTAAAATGGGCTGCTAGAACTTATTTAGTTGCTGCTTTGGGGTCTTTGGCAATGCTATTATATTGGGCGTTAAGAGTATTAGGGAATAGAGATTAACAAAGTTAGACTTACTAAAAACATTAAAAGCTTCGAAATATATTCGAAGCTTTTTTTATGACTTCAGAAAACCTTTTTATATCTAATTGCGTCTTTAAGGTTATAGGAAATAAAAATCTATTCACCGGAAAATTAACCCGTTTTATCAGATTTCCATTTTTTAATTTTCAATAAGAATACACTTTTGAAGTGTTAAATAAAAAAAGATATGAAAGCTATTACTACTATTTTATTCGTATTAATTACAATAATTACTGCTCAAGCTCAATACAGCATAAGCGGGAAAATTGTTGATAATCAGAAAAACCCATTACCTTTTATTAATGTTATACTATATAATGTAGATAATCCTGGACAACCTAAAGGGACTATTTCAGGTGAAGATGGAAATTATTCATTAAAAAATATTCAAAAAGGAAAGTACCGAATAACTGTTACTACTTTAGGCTTTAAAAGCGAAAAAGTAGCGGAATTTCAACTATCATCTAATAAAATTTTCAACTTTACTTTACAAGAAGAAAGTCAAACTTTAAATGAAGTTGTTGTAAAATCTAAAAGACCTGTAATAAAACAAACTGCTGAAAAATTGGTAGTTGATTTAGAAAAAACCGAAATGGTCAACTCTAATTTACAAGATGTAATGCGTAAAGTTCCTGGTGTATTAGTTACAAACAACGGAATTACAATAGCTGGAAAAAGCGGTGTAAGAATTCTAATTAACGGAAAAACTACCGAATACATGGATGTTCAAAGTTTACTTCGTGATTTTCCTGCTGATAATATTGCTAAAGTTGAAGTAGTAGAACAGCCCGGTGCCGAGTATGATGCTTCTGGTTCTGGAGCCATCATAAATATTATTTTAAAGAAAAATGTTCGTTTAGGTACCCATGGAAGTTTAACTGGATGGGTTGGTGAAGATGAAGGTTTTGAATATGGAACTAGAGCCTCTATAGCTAGTTATAAAAACAAATTAAATTGGCAAACAAGTATTAGTCATTCACAACCTACATGGAGAGATGATTTGTTTTTAGTTAGAACTGTTGAAAACGAAACCTATGATCAAGTAACCAAAGAACCATACAAACCAAACAACCTTACTTTTAGTGGTAACATAGATTATTACATAAACGACAAACATTCTTTTGGGATTGGTGGACGTTGGAATAACAGAAAATCCGACAGAATTGCAACTAGTAAAACTATTATTTCTAGCAGTTCAACAACAAATACCCTTTTTTCAGAAAATACTTTTGACAGAGATAGAATAGATTTCAATATTAACCCATATTATGAATATAAATCTGATACCGATAAACTATTTATAGATTTTAATTACATCGATTATAAAAATGATAACACCAATACTTTATCTGACGTAACAGGAAGTACGCTTCCTTTTCAAGACAGAAGATATATACAAGATGGAAAATATACTATTAAAACTTATAAAATAGATTATAGTAAAACTGTTTCTGATAATTTTAAATTCAGCTTAGGAAGTAAATATGCTATGGTAAAAACTGATAGTGATTTACAATCATTTTTAGAAAACAATTCAAATGGTTTTGATTTAGACCAAACCAACAGTAGTCGATTTTTAGTAGACGAAAAGATATTTGCAATTTACTCAAAAGTTAATGCTACTGCTGGAAAATGGACCTTTTCTGGAGGATTACGTTATGAAGATAGTAACACTGACGGAACATCTATTTTTTTAAAAAACGGTCAAATGGTAAACGAAGTAAAGAAAAGACCTATTAGCAAACTATTTCCTAGTGCATCAGTTAGTAGAAAAATAACAGAAAGTATTGGAGCTAGTTTATCTTATAGTTATCGAATTAGAAGACCTTCATATAATAGCTTGAATTCATTTGCTACTTTCTTAGATCCTTTTTCAGCTGGTGAAGGAAATCCAAGTTTAAGACCTGCTTTTACAAATAATTATCAGTTTAATTTAACTTACGATGGACAACCGTTTTTTACAGTAGGCTACAGTAAAACAAACGATGTTATTTTCGATTTAATAAAACAAAACAACACAACTGCTCAAATTAGACAACAGGCAGTAAACGTTGAAGATTTCACTAATTGGAACTTTAGATTATTCGCTCCTTTGAGTTTTGTTAAAGGTTTAGAAGGTTATACAGGATTTATCGTTAATAAAAACTCTTACAACTCAGCAATACACAATGTAAACTTATCTAAATGGAACTTATTTTGGTTTGCTCAAGCAAATTACAAACTACCTTGGGATGTAAACTTTGAGGTAAGCGCAAATTATGGAACTGGAGCTTTAGAAGGTCAAATAGAAGTTGATTGGTTAGCTGGTTTAGATTTTTCTTTCGGAAAAAAATTCTTAGACAACAAGTTAAAAGTAAATTTTGGATTTAATAAAATGTTAGACCGTGGTTTTAATGGAAGAATCGATTACGGTAATGGTACAGCCAAAGTAGAAAGTAATGGATCTCGTCAAAACATTCAATTGAGATTTGTATATAGTTTTGGATCAAAATTCGGAAAGAAAAAATCGAAACGTAATTCTTCTAGAGATGAAGAAAATAGAATTCAAGACAATAATTAATTTCTTATACTTTTGTTTTTATATGGACATCACAAAATTCACAACTTGTGATGTCTAACTTAAATTTCTATGAATACTAAACTCGATAAATCAGACTGGTTAATTCTCTTTGTTATATTCGGAGCAACTATTATACTTAATTGCTTTGATTACTACAGAGAGGGAAATAAGTTAATTGAATATATTGTTGACTTTCCTACTTCCACACTAATTTCTATAGCTATAATTCTAATTTTTATTCAAATATTAGTTCCTAAATTATTAATCAAACAAAAAAGGTTTCTTCTTTTTTTTATTATAGCTATATTATTACTGACCTTACTTGGTACTTTAGATAATATTATTGGAAGACTAAGTGCTGGCAAGTCTTTAAACCAAATATCAAATGTTTTTTTGTTTTTACAAAAAGGCTTATATAATGCAACTGACATGGTTGGCTTTCCTTTAGGAATATTATTGATGAAAAAATTCTATGAAGGTCAAAATCAGTTTTTAAAAATAGAAAAACAGCAAAAAGAAAGCGAATTAAAGCTATTACGCTCACAAATAGACCCTCATTTTTTGTTCAATAACCTAAATACACTTGATAGTTTAATAGATTCTGATTCAGAAAAAGCAAAAGAATACATTAATAGATTATCGTTAATTTATCGCTATCTAATTCAAACCAAAGACGCAGAAGTGATGGAGCTTTCAAAAGAATTGAAATTCGCTGAAAACTATATTTTCTTAATTGAAACTCGTTTTGGAAATGATTACAAATTCAATATTGAAAAAAAAGTAGTTGTATCAAATAAATTCATTCCTACTGGTGCATTACAAACTCTTTTAGAAAACGTAGTAAAACACAACAAAGCTAATAAAGAGCCTATAGAAACAAACATTACCATAACTGAAGGTTGGTTAACTGTAAAAAACACCAAAACCAATACTCCGAACAAGGAAAGTTTAGGTACAGGATTAGAGAATTTACAAACTCGTTATGAGTTATTATCTGATAAAAAAATAGCCATAGGAAATAACACCAATAAGTTTATTATATCTATTCCTGTCATTAAATTGAGTGATGAAAACTAACAATATGAATATTTTAATTTTAGAAGATGAAATACCTGCTTATCAAAAACTGATAAATTATTTGAAAGACTCTTTTGGAGAAAATTTTTCTCATGATGTAGCTCGCACAAATTCAGATGGAAAAAAGCTCTTAACAGAAAACACTTATGATTTTATTTTATCAGACATTCAATTGTTAGATGGTATTTCTTTTGATTTATTTGATGAACTAAACATCAACATTCCCATTATATTTTGTTCTGCACATGATGATTATTTGTTTAAAGCTTTTAACACTAATGGAATTGCTTACATTTTAAAACCTTATTCTAAAATCGATTTTAATAAAGCTATTAACAAATATCAGCAGTTATTTAAACAAGGAGATTACAACAAATTAAACCACGAAACCTTAACCAATTTAAAATCTGCTTTACAAGAAGAAAACTATTCTTACAAAAAACGATTTGTTATAAAGAAAACTAAAGGAATTCAGCTCTTAAATGTTGTGGACATTAGTTTAATAGAAGCATCAGGAGATTTTTGTATAGCTACCGACTTTAATGGAAAACGCCACAATATCTCTCAAACATTAGGTGGAACATTTAAACAATTAAATCCTTCTAAATTTTTCAAAATCAATAGAAGTGAAATTATCAATATAGATTATATCGAAAATATTGAGAACCATTTTAAAAACCGTCTACTAATTAGTATGAAAGGTATTAAAGAAAAACCTATGACTAGCTCTTCAACTACAGCGGATTTTAGAAAATGGTTGGAACAATAGATTGAAAAAAATATATTTGCAGCCTTAATCATTAACTTTAAACTATGAAAAAAATTATTTTGTCTATTGCTATGTTAACTTCCATAGCTTTTGTTGCTTGTTCTGATAACGATGATAATCAAAAAAAATGTATCTCATGTGAGTATTCAGGAGCAGGTACTACAAAGCCTATTAAAACTGAGTATTGTAATAATGGTGATGGAACAATGACAATTACTGTTGAGGGAATTCAAACTGTTACTTCTGATATTCCAGAAGGTAGTACTTTTGAAGACGTTATAGAAGCAGCTAAAACACAAGGTACAACTTGTAATTAAGAAATACTCATAACAAAAAAGCCTCAGTTAAATTAACTGAGGCTTTTTTTATATTCTAATCATTTAATTTCAATACTGCCATAAACGCTTGTTGTGGAATTTCTACATTACCAACTTGACGCATACGTTTCTTTCCTTTTTTCTGCTTTTCTAATAACTTACGTTTACGAGAAATATCTCCTCCATAACACTTAGCCGTAACATCTTTACGAAGTGCTTTCACTGTTTCACGAGCTATAATTTTTGCTCCAATAGCTGCTTGAATTGGAATATCAAATTGTTGACGTGGAATTAATTCTTTTAACTTCTCACAAATTCTTTTACCAATAGAATATGCATTACTATCATGTAATAAGGCAGAAAGTGCATCAACAGTTTGTCCATTTAATAGCATATCTACACGTACTAATTTAGATTTTTGCATTCCAATAGGCGAATAATCAAAAGAAGCATATCCTTTAGAAACTGTTTTCAAACGATCGTAAAAATCAAATACAATTTCTGCTAAAGGCATATCAAAAATTAACTCAACACGTTGAGGAGTTAAATAAGTTTGATTTACAATTTGTCCACGCTTTTCAATACAAAGGCTCATTACTTGACCAACAAAGTCAGATTTTGTTATAATAGAAGCTTTAATAAACGGCTCCTCTACCCTATCTAATTTCGATGGATCTGGTAAATCTGTTGGATTATTAACAATAATAATATCATCAGGATTTTTCTTTGTAAAAGCATGATAAGATACGTTAGGTACCGTTGTAATAACAGTCATGTTAAATTCACGCTCCAAACGCTCTTGAATAATTTCCATGTGTAACATTCCTAAGAATCCACAACGGAAACCAAACCCTAATGCTGCTGAACTTTCAGGTTGAAAAACTAAAGATGCATCATTCAACTGTAGTTTTTCCATTGAAGCTCTTAACTCTTCATAATCTTCAGTATCTACTGGATAAATCCCAGCAAATACCATTGGTTTTACATCTTCAAAACCATCAATAGTATCGGTAGTAGGGTTTGCAAAATCAGTAATAGTATCTCCTACTTTTACTTCTTTAGCTGTTTTAATTCCTGTAATTAAATACCCTACATCTCCTGTTTTAATTTCTTGCTTAACAACTTGTTCTAACTTTAAAGTACCAACTTCATCAGCTCCATACTCTTTCCCTGTTGCCATGAATTTAATACGCTGATTCTTTTTAATAGAACCATCAATTACTCTAAAATAAGTCTCAATTCCTCTGTAAGAGTTGTATACAGAATCGAAAATTAATGCTTTTAATGGCGCATCTGGGTTTCCTTCTGGAGCAGGAATTTTATCAATAATTGCGGCTAAAATATTATCAACTCCATAACCAGTTTTACCACTTGCATGAATTACATCTTCTGGCTCACAACCTAATAAATCTACAATATCATCTGTAACCTCTTCAGGATTTGCTGATGGTAAATCTACCTTGTTTAAAACTGGAATTATTTCTAAATCGTTTTCTAACGCTAAGTATAAATTAGAGATAGTTTGTGCTTGTATACTTTGTGCTGCATCTACAATTAACAAAGCACCTTCACAAGCTGCAATAGAACGAGAAACTTCGTAAGAAAAATCTACGTGTCCCGGAGTATCAATTAAATTTAAAATATAATCTTCTCCATTATATTTATAATCCATTTGAATTGCGTGCGATTTAATCGTAATTCCACGTTCACGCTCCAAGTCCATATTATCTAGTAACTGATTTTGCTTTTCACGTTCTGACACAGAACCTGTATAGTCTAATAAACGATCAGCAAGTGTACTTTTACCATGATCAATATGTGCAATAATGCAAAAATTTCTAATTTTCTTCATTCGTCGTATTTCTAACTTCTTATAGTCGACAAAGATACTTTATGTAAAATGCATCCACAAATAAAAATTTATTCAATAAAAAAATAAAAAGTAACTTTGCAGCATGGTAAAAATTGGAGATATAGAACTTCCTGATTTCCCGCTTTTATTAGCGCCGATGGAAGATGTGAGTGATCCACCGTTTAGAGCTTTATGTAAAGAAAACGGTGCAGATGTGGTTTATACTGAATTTATTTCTTCGGAAGGACTAATTCGTGATGCTGCAAAAAGCGTAATGAAATTAGATATTTACGAGAAAGAACGCCCTGTTGGAATTCAAATATTTGGAGCTAACCTAGACTCTATGCTTAAAACTGTAGAGATAGTTGAAAAATCAAATCCAGATATTATTGATATTAATTTTGGTTGTCCTGTAAAGAAAGTTGTTTCTAAAGGTGCTGGTGCTGGTATTTTAAAAGATATCGATTTAATGGTTAAACTTACAGAAGCTATGGTAAAACACACCAAACTTCCTGTAACTGTTAAAACTCGTTTAGGTTGGGATCATGATTCTATAAGAATCGTGGAAGTAGCTGAACGTTTGCAAGATGTAGGATGTAAAGCTATTGCTATACATGGTCGTACTCGTGCTCAAATGTATAAAGGTGATGCCGACTGGAAACCAATAGCACAAGTAAAAAACAATCAAAGAATGCATATTCCTGTTTTTGGAAATGGTGATGTTACTTCTCCTGAAAGAGCAATGGAAATGCGTGATGAGTATGGTTTAGATGGTTGTATGATTGGTAGAGCTTCTATAGGATACCCTTGGTTTTTTAATGAAGTAAAACACTTCTTTAAAACTGGCGAACACTTAGCAAAACCTACCATAGCACAACGTGTGGAAATGGCTCGTCGTCATTTAGAAATGTCTATTGACTGGAAAGGAGAACGTTTAGGTGTTGTTGAAACAAGAAGACATTATACAAACTACTTTAAAGGTATTCCTCATTTTAAAGATTATCGTATGAAAATGGTTACTTCTGATGATCCTAAAGATGTTTTTGCTACTTTTAATGAAGTGGAAGCTAAATTTGGAAACGCTACTATTCCTGAAATAAAATAAGCTTTATTTCTCAATAAATGCTTTTGATATTCTTGAGCTTGCAATTTTTGCCGCTACATAACCTAGTATTGAAATTGTAAGCATTACTATGAATAAATTAAACCACCTAAACTCTACGGGATAGGCTAAAGTTTCAGTAATCATAAATAATTCGAATTTTTGCTGAATTAACACCAAAACAATTCCAATTAAAAGCCCAATTCCCATTCCTACTAGTGTCAATAAAAAGCCCTGTAAAACAAAAATTCTTTTTATTTTATCTACTGTACTCCCTAAATCGACTAAGGTTTTTAGGTTTTGTTTTTTATCAATTATCATCATAATAATTGAACCGATTACATTAAACAATGCAATAGCTATAATCAATGTAAAAATTAAATAAGAAATAAAATTTTCTGTATTTACTACTTTATAATACACTGTATTTAATTGCGCTCTCGTTTGCACCTTGAAAGCTTCTCCTAAACTTTCCTGTAAACTAGATTGATAGTTGTCTAAATCGACTCCTTCTTTTAGCCTTAATTCTATAGCTGTAAATTGATTGTCTTTATAATTAAGCAATTTCTGAGCTAGTTCGACTTCTGTAAAAACAAATTTACCCTCAAATTCTTCTGAACCTTTATAGACGCCTATTATTTGAACTGGCACAGAATTAAAAGCATTATTTGGATTTACAAACCCCTTTCCTGGCTTGGGAACCAAGATTTTTAAAGGTTCACCAAAATTCATTATTCCTAATGATAGTTTATACCCAATACCATATCCTAATACGGCTGTATTTCTAAATTCTGGATCTATCCATGTTCCAACTCTTAAAAGAGAGTCTACAGGTAAAATTTGATTATAGTTTTGCTCTACCCCTTTTATATAAGCTATTTGATTTTTATCCTTATAACTTAAGAAAACACGCTCTTCTATTACTTTAGATACAGCTAACACTTCATCGTTTTCTATTATTTTTTGATAAATATCATCAGAATATTCAATGGTTTTACCTTTAACCATTGATATTTTAATATCTGGATCTGAATCTTGAAGTAAAGAATCACTAAATGTTCTTAATCCTGAAAAACCTGATAAAATTATAAACAAAGCTAAGGTTCCAACAACAACACCAAAAACAGTTATAAAAGTTATAATGTTTATTGCATTGGTGCTTGCTTTCGAAAACAAGTATCTTTTAGCTATGTATAAAGGAAAATTCAACTATTAATAAATCTAAGTAGCAATGTAAACAAATTTATTAACGTTTTTGACGACGTGGTAAAATCTCTGGATTCTTAATTGGATCAACGTCTCCTCCTTTTAAAGACTTATCAATATCTTCAATATAATCTAAACTATCATCACCAAAAAACAATAACTCTGGCATTCTCCTAAGTTGGTTTTTTGTTCTTTGTGCTAATTCATGGCGTATTAAAGGCGTATTAGATTTAACACCTTCAATAATTTCATCTCTTTTTTCAGAAGGAAAAACACTCAAATACACTTTTGCTACTCCTAAATCAGCAGTAACAGAAACTTTTGATACCGATATAATCACTCCCTTCATTCCATTTTGCGCAGCACGCTGCAAAACATCTACTAAATCTTGTTGCAGTACTCCTGCAATTTTTCGTTGTCTATTTGTTTCTTCCATGCTGCAAATTTAGGCATAAATTTACGGAGTGTAAATTTTATTTTTTATAGCGTACATTACTAAGCCTACTCTGTTTCTAACATTTAATTTAGTAAACAAACTATCCCTATAACCATCGATAGTTTTGGGACTTAAAAACATTTTGTCTGCTATTTCTTTATAGGTTAATTCTGAACAGGCTAATTTCATAAAGATTATTTCGTTTTCTTTAAAACGAATAGAATTTTTACCATTCTTACCTGATACTGAATCTAATAATAAGTTTGTAACATTTCTGGTATGAAAGAAACCGTTATCCATCATTTCTAACAGTGCTCTTTCTAACACTTCTTTTTTAGTATCTTTTAGCAAATAACCAACGGCTCCTGCTTTAAGCATTTTTAAAATAGTACCATCTGCATCTTCTACAGATAATGCCATCACATGTACATGTGGGTGATTTTCTACAATCCATTCAGTAGTTTCAATACCATTCATTACTGGCATATTTACATCAACTAAAACAATGTCTGGAATATTTTTAGGTGATGCGGAAAACTTCTCCGAAACTTCTTTCCCATTTTTACATGTATATAACACTTTAAATTTATCAAAGGTATTTACCATACCTTCAATTGCCTGTGATAATAGAGTGTGATCATCTACAACAACAACTGAGTATTTCATAATTACGTAGGTTAGGTTATTATCTTGTTGTGAGGGACAATATAATGAAGGGACAATGTACTACAATTCTTAAATATAATAATTTATTATTAAACTGGTTCCTTTTTGAGGTTCCGATTTAAATTTTGCCTCGGCATTGATAAGCTTTGCTCTCGCTTTAATATTCTGTAAACCAATACCTTTCAATCTTACTTTTTTCATTTCAAAACCAACACCATTATCTTTTGCTTCAATCTCAATAGCATCTTCTTTGTAATTTAAAAACACCTCAAGCTTAGTAGCTTTTGAATGTTTTATCGTATTTGAAAAAAACTCTTGTAAAATTCTAAAGATTATGATTCCGTGTTTTTGATTTATTTCTCTTTCTTCTCCTACTACTTCAAAACTAGACTCTATATAATTTAATCTATTAAATCTTCTCAATTCTAGTTCTATTGCTTCTCTTAATTTTATAGCATTAATAAAATCTGGATTAATTGATTTAGATAGCGCTCTTATTTCTGTTAAACTTTTAGCTATAGTATCTGCAATCTCATTAATGTTCTCTGGGGAGGCATGTTGCATTTGTATTTTAGCTAAAGTTAGGAGTTGTCCAATATTATCGTGCAACTCCCAACTTATATTTCTTAAAGTTTCTTCTCGTATTTCTATTTGTGTTTCAGCTAATTCTCTTTCATATCGTTTTCTGTTTTCATTACGCTCCATTAAAAGCTTATTCTTTCGATTTTGAAATACTGTAAAAAGAGAAACCACAAACAATACTCCCAAAACAACTAAAATAGTAGATATAAATACAATTACCTGACTTTCTTCCAACTCCATAATAATCCAATTAAGAAACAACTATGCATAATTATAGTTAAAAAATACTGTATTTTATATAAAGACAAAAAAACATTTCCTTTTTTAAAAAAATTAACTATTGCCGTTAGGGGCATTGTACCAATATAATACAACAACAAACCTGTAGTTATCCAAAAAAACACATTCTTTTTATAATTTAATACTTTTTCTGATAACAAAAACTCTCTTAAGTATAGCATTAACACTATTCCTATAAAAACTGCTCCAAAAACTGGGGCTATCGTATTAAATTTTGTAGAAAAAACCTCTAATCCATAAAAAAAAGAACTAGATAGTAGAATTAAATTATACAAAATAGCAAGTCTCTTTATAATTTTTTTTGTAAAAACATTTTGTGAAATATCTCTATAGAACAAAAACAACACATTAAACTCTAATAAAACCATTAGATTATAAAAAGCGTTATTTAAACCATATTTAAAAAACACAAGACCAATTATATCAAAAAAAACATACAAAAAAGAAACACAATAAAATACCTTATATACCTAAACCCTATAGCTTTACTAAAAAAAGCAAAAGAAAAAAAGGATACAATCGCAAAAATCAGAGCTATATCATTTAATCTTAACATTTAGTATGGCGGTTGTAAATACCCTCTATTTCCAGCTCCACTCAACTCATTTGAATTTCCAATTGGCAATTCTATACTATAATCGTAATCTTCTCTTTTTCCTTCATTAAACTCTTCCATAGAATTATAAATCCAGTTATATCCATTTTTAGCTAACATTTCTTTAAACGTAACTAACTTTCCTTGTGTAAAAGATTGTAAAGGATCAAAAGCTACTTGTTTACCATCAATTGTTGTAGTTGGGATATAAATTAAATCCTGGTAACTTTTTCCTGTTCCATTATAATTAGGCATAGCAGCTGAAATAAAGCTAATTCCTGATATTTCAATCCCTGCTTTTTCACTCAACTTCATTATTCTTCCTAAATACTTTAAAAACTGATTATAATCATAAGTATTAATACGTGAATCCTCATACCCCAAAGCTTTTTCTAAAGGTGCAATTCTTGTAGTATCGTAAGTTCTTAACATATTTACTATCTTTTTATAATCTAGCATTTCAGGAGTTCTTCCTTCATCAGAATAACAAAATGTACCATCTGGAATTTGTGATTGCCAATCTTCACACTTACATTTATTTTTTTCACAAGAAGCCATAAAATTCAATGTAAAAAAAATGATTAACATTTTTAGTAGGTTAGTTTTTTTCATAATAAAAATAATATTTAAATTCACTTTAAATATACTAGCTTATTTTCAATTATATTTACCTTAACCTAACACTTTTCTTACAAGGCATTCTATCAAACACTTAAGTTTTATTACTTTTTTAAAATACAGGAAAAACACCTATAAGATACAAATGAATACACTCTTGTGTTTTCAATATTTTTACTCTTGTAATATTACCTTCTTACATATTTCAAAATAAAAAAAGGCTTACAAATCGTGAGCCTTTCTAAATTATATATCTATATATTTAATATGGTGGTGATAATTGTGACCTATTTCCATTTGCACTTTCACTATCAATAAGCTCATCTCGCATTAATGAATTTTTCTGTATTTCTTTACTCTTTATTTTCCTATTATTATAATCTTCTTTGCTATCATATACCCAACTATAACCATATTTACTTAATATTTCTTTCATAGTTACAATTTCTCCATTTTTGGAAGCGTCTGGAGCAAAGGCTATATTTCTCCCATTAATTTCCGTGGTTGGCATAAATATATTAGTTTGGTAATTAGGGATACCATGAGAAGAATCTTCAGGATAAGAAGCAGACACTATATTGATACCTGTTAACTTTATTCCTTTTTCTTGAGATATCTTTTTCACATAATTCAAATAAGCTTCTAGAGTTTCAATTGTATAAAAATTTATACGAGTATCTTCCCTTCCTAAAGCCTTTTCTAAAACCGGTTTTCTGGTTTCATCATAATGCTCTAACATCTCAACCACTTCTTTATACATTAGTAAATTTTTAGGCTTTGTAGTTTTTACCGCTTTTTCAATTAAAACTTCACTTGTTTTATCTTGTGTACATGATAGTAAAGTAGCCACACCTAAAGATGCAACTAATAAAAATTTTATTGTTTTCAATTCGAATTATAGTTTATAAATTAATATTGGGTTTAATTTAACATTTATTTTTTTACAAACTGAAACAGATACATTTTTCTTTTATACTTTTACCTTATGGATAAAATTGAACACATTGGTATTGCAGTAAAAGATTTAGAAAAATCAAATCAACTTTTTGCTGCTCTTTTTGGAGAACCGCATTATAAAATTGAAGAAGTAGCTAGCGAAGGTGTTAAAACCTCATTTTTTAAAACTGGACCTAATAAAATAGAACTTTTAGAAGCAACTAAACCTGATAGTCCTATAGCTAAGTTCATAGAAAAAAAAGGAGAAGGAATTCACCATATTGCTTTTGCAGTTACAAACATTGAAGCAGAAATAAAGCGTTTACAAAAGGAAGGGTTTACGGTATTAAATGAAACCCCTAAAAAAGGAGCTGATAATAAATTAGTCGCTTTTTTACATCCAAAAACCACCAATGGCGTTTTAATTGAATTATGTCAAGAAATTGAATAATTCGCTCAACAGGAATTACCAAATATTTGTATCTTGCAATGTTAAAATTACAACATTAAATAATGACAACCTCTTTTGATTCTTTTCAAAAACGACGCTTACAATCATCTTATGTTTCCGTAGTAGTTAGTATTGCGCTAGTGCTTTTTATGATTGGAATTTTAGGTTTGGTTTTATTAAAATCTACCAAAGTTGCTAATCACTTTAAAGAGAAAGTAGTAATGACTCTATTTTTAAAAGATGATGTTACTACTAAGCAATCGAAAAGCTTTAAAGAAACTTTAAAGAAAAAAGAGTACACAAATAAAGTTATTTATATAACTAAAGAAGAAGCTGCAAAAACATACAAAAAAGACTTAGGTGAAGATTTCTTAAAATTTTTAGGTGACAACCCTCTAAAAAACGGGTTAGATATTTATCTTAAAGCAGATTTTGTAACTCCTGAAAAAATGGGTGAAATTGAAAAATCTTTTGAGAAAAATAAATTGGTAGCTGAAGTAAATTATGACAAACCTTTAGTTCGATTACTAACACAAAACATTCAAAAAATTAGCTTTTGGTTGTTGGTATTAAGTGGTTTCTTTGGCATTGTTGCTATTATTTTAATTAATAGCTCTATTCGCTTATCTATTTACTCTAAAAGATTCAATATAAAAACCATGCAAATGGTTGGTGCGACCAAAAGTTTTATTCGTAGACCATTTATATGGCAAAGTATTAAGCTAGGTTTATTGGGAGCATTTATCGCGTTAAGTGGAATTGCTCTTCTAATTTATTACATAAATAAATATATTCCTACCCTAGAAATGCTATCAGATTACACACCTTTACTATATGTTTCAGGAGGCGTAATTTTTGTATCATTTTTTATTACTTGGATAAGTACGTTTTTTGCCACACAACGTTTTTTAAACTTACAAACTAACGATTTGTATTACTAAGATTTTATGAAAAAAGATAACTTAACAAAACAAGAATTTTTATTCGGTAAACGCAATTACATAATCATGTTAATTGGCTTAGCTGTTATAGCATTAGGGTTTATTTTAATGGCCGGTGGTGGTAGTGACGACCCTAAAGTATTTAATCCTGAAATTTATAACTGGCAAAGAATTCGTTTAGCTCCAACTCTTGTTATTATTGGATTGGGTATTGAAATTTATGCTATTTTTGCCAATCCAAAAAAATAAGCATGGGATTATTAGAGGCTATTATCTTAGCCATTATTGAAGGCATCACTGAATATTTACCTGTTTCTTCAACAGGACATATGATTATTGCTTCTTCATTTATGAGGATAGCAACAGATGATTTTACAAAACTATTCACCATAGTTATTCAACTAGGTGCTATTTTATCAGTTTTAGTATTGTATTGGAAACGCTTTTTTCAAAGTTTCGATTTCTATTTAAAACTGTTAGTAGCATTTATTCCTGCTGTTGTATTAGGACTGCTTTTAAATGATGTTATCGATAGTTTATTGGAAAGCCCAATAACAGTTGCAATTTCTCTAATTATTGGAGGTCTAATTTTATTAAAAGTTGACGATTGGTTTAAAGCCAACGAAGAGTTTGATGAAAAAAATCCGACAGCTCATACAGAAATAAGTTATGCTACTGCTTTAAAAATTGGTTTTTTTCAATGTTTAGCTATGATCCCAGGGACTTCTAGAAGTGGTGCTAGTATTGTAGGTGGTATGACTCAAAAAATAAATAGAAAAACAGCTGCTGAATTTTCTTTCTTCTTAGCGGTTCCTACTATGTTAGGTGCTACTGCTAAAAAAACCTATGATTATTATAAAGCTGGTTTTGAATTATCTTCTGAACAAGTAAACCACCTTATTATTGGTAATGTTGTTGCCTTTATTGTTGCTTTAATAGCTATAAAATCGTTCATAGATTACTTAAGTAAAAAAGGATTTAAAATCTTCGGATACTACCGTATTATATTTGGAATTGCCTTATTACTAATTCACTTTTTCGTGTATAAACTTTCTATATAATGCTGACTGCTGAAGACTATAAAAACGGACAAGTTTTATTAATTGACAAACCTTTAGAATGGACTTCTTTTCAAGTTGTCAATAAATTACGTTGGCATATTCGTAAACGTTTTGATATTAAAAAAATTAAAGTTGGTCACGCAGGAACTTTAGACCCTTTAGCTACTGGCTTGTTGATTATTTGTACTGGAAAACAGACTAAAAACATCAACGAATATCAAGGTCAAATAAAAGAATATACAGGTACAATAACTCTTGGCGAAACAACTCCCAGTTACGATTTAGAAACTGAAGTAAACGAAACTTTCCCAACAGAACATATTACTGAAGAATTGATTCATAAAACAACAAAACAATTTATAGGGAAAATTCAACAAAAGCCACCTATTTTTTCAGCAATTAAAAAGGATGGTAAACGTTTATACGAATTAGCTCGTAAAGGAGAAACTACTGAAATTAAATCGAGAGAAATTACTATTTCTGAATTTGAAATCACTAATATTAGAGCAAACAAAGTTGACTTTAGAGTTGTTTGTAGTAAAGGTACTTACATTCGTTCTTTAGCTTACGATTTTGGTTTAGCCCTAAATTCTGGAGCTCATTTATCCGCCTTAAGAAGAACCAAAATTGGAAATTTCTCTGTTAGTGACGGATTAAGTATTGATAATTTTATAAAATCTTTAGAAGTGGAATAGTTTTTGTCTCATAGAGCAAAAAACATTTACTTCTATGAAAAAAACTACACTACTACTCTTTATAATTTTAGTTATTAGCTTTAAGATTAATGCTCAAAATAAAAGTAAACGCCCTTTCTTTACTGGATCTTTAAGTACTACTTTTGGAGTTAATCAAAAATACAAATTTGGAGAAGAAGGGAATGGACCCTTAATTGTACCTAAATCTATTTTATTAAGAACTGGTTTTGGATATCAATTTAATGATCGCTGGGCTTCTACTTTTAACATAGGCTATGATCATCATTTTACATACGCTATTAACTCTATTCCAATGTATGCTAGTATACGCTATAACTATATAAAAAAAGCCAGTCGTGCTTGTTTTATTGAATATAGCTACGGACAAATGTTTCGTCCTTCCAATCGATTTTCAAATGGCAACTATTACAAGATTGGTTTTGGAATCCTATCCCTTAGCAATAGTAATTTTAACGGATTGATACGCTTAGATTTTCAAAGAAAAAAAATAGCGCAATTTAAAAGTGGAAATCTAGACAGTATTTCTCTTGGTATTGGTTTTACTCTATTCTAATTTTTAAAGAAAACGACTATACCAACTCTCTGTAATTGGTACTTCCCAATAATTATCTAACTCGTGTTTTGTTTGAACTAAGTTATCAAAAACAATGGTTTTACCAGTTACAGATTTGTTTTTTATTAATTTTTTAAAATCTTTTAGCTCTTTATATTGAGTATATTCCCCTTGCTTAAAACAAACATTCATTTTATCTAATAACTCAATATCGTATTCTTGCTGTAATTGTAATACAAAAGCTACTTGCTTATCAATTTCCGCATTAGATAACTGTATATTGTCTTCTACAGAAAAAATAATAAATCGATTGTACCTTAACTCAAAAGACACTTTAAAATCTTCTTCAGACTTCCACTCTTCTGAAAATGTTTTTAGTTTTTCCTTTAAACCTTCTATTTCTTGTGGATAAAACTTTCTACTAGATGGATAAATCCAAACTTTAGCTTCTTCTGATAACGTATTGAAATCTACTAACATAATTATTCTTTCTGTGCGGCAAATATACAGAAAACAAAATCCTCTTCTTGTTAAGATTCAAGAAGAGGATTTACTTTATAAAAAAGGGTTATTATTTTAATAATGAAAGAATATCCTCTTGCACATTATTCCCTTTATTTTTATTGTACCAAACTTGTAAATCTTTTTTAAAATCTGCATCTAAACTTCCGTGCTCAGTCTTATAATCAGCAACCATTTTAGTAGCTATTGATGGTCTTGGCCCCCAAGTATTAACCACCTCATTTTCTTTATCTAATGCAATTAATTTAGGAATAGACCTTCCTCCATTAGTTAAAAACTTATCCATTAATTCTAAGTTTTCATCTCTTAACACTAACTTTAATTGAATGTTCGGATTTTCTTCTGCTATTTTATTAATAACAGGTAAATTCTGAGCCGCATCCCCACACCAACCTTCTGTTAAAACCAACCAAGTTTGTGGTTCTTTTACATCCTTAACCTTTGCTATAGTTTCTTCAGAAATTTTTATAGTTTTATCTAAACGCTTCATTCTTTTATCGTTTAATAAACTATAATTTAATAAGGCATCAGATTGAGTTAATCCAGTTGACTTTCCTTGTTCTAACAACTCTTTTACAAGAGTTCTATATTCAGGATATGAAATGGCTTTTTGTAAACTACTTTCTATAATTTCTTTCATCTTAATAATCTTATTATACTACAAATGTACTAGTTCCTCTTAATGTATACAGTAACCTAAGTTACGAACTACAAAAACGGAATAATATAGACGTAAAGATGATTAGAAGCTTACACTTCCTCTAATTTTTGACTTTCTAGAGATTTCAAATTACTTATAATATCCTTAGTCATCGATGCTAAATCATATTCATGCTGCCATCCCCAATCTTTTCTTGCTTCTGTATCGTCAATTATTTGAGGCCAGCTATCAGCAATTGCTTGTCTAAAATCTGGGTTATAAGAAATTGTAAATTCAGGAATGTATTTTTGAATTTCTTCAGCTATTTCTTTTGGTGTAAAACTAATAGCTGATAAATTGTAAGAAGTTCTAGTTTTTATTTTTTCAACATCAGCTTGCATTAACTGTATTGTTGCTTTAATAGCATCATTCATATACATCATTGGTAAACGAGTATTTTCTGATAAGAAACATTCGAAAGTTCCCTTTTTTAATGCTTCAAAGTAGATATCAACTGCATAATCTGTTGTACCCCCTCCTGGTAATGTTTTCCAACTTATAATTCCCGGATAACGAATACTTCTTACATCAACCCCATATTTTTCATGGTAATAATTACACCAGTGTTCCCCTGCAACTTTGCTAATCCCATAAACTGTTGAAGGCTCCATAACTGTTTGTTGTGGTGTATTAATTTTTGGCGATGTAGGTCCAAAAGACGCCATTGAACTTGGCCAGTATACTTTTTCAATATGTTTTTCTCTTGCTAACTCTAAAACAGCTAATAAAGATGTCATATTTAAATCCCAACCCTTTAATGGATATTTTTCTGCTGTTGCCGACAACATTGCTGCCATCAAGTATACTTGGTTCACCTTATATTTTTGAATTACCTTAAAAATATCTTCCTGACTAGTTGCATCAATTATTTCAAAAGGACCAGAACTCATCATTTCTTTTCCTCCTTCTCTAATATCTGAAGCTATTACATTATCATTACCATAAATAGAACGTAATTGTTGTGTTAATTCTGTTCCTATTTGCCCACAAGCTCCTAAAACTAATATTGTGTCATTCATTTCTAATAATTCAAAAATATAGTGTGGCAAAGTTATTAAATTTCATATTTCACAAAAAATATTTACACTTTTTTAACTATCAACAAAACAAGAACTTAATTACCTGATTACAAACTTATAATTCTATTTTCATTTTTAAATCAAGTAAAATATGTACTTTTATACTTTTAATTTATCGTTTAATGAGACCTTTTCAAATTCTTATATTTTCTTTTTTAATTGTTTTTACTTCTTGTAAAAAAGAAAAAAATCATAATAAAGAAACTATTCAGAAAACAGATGTTAACACTTCTGCAAAACATGCTGAATACACAGTACTTGACAAAGAGTCTATACAGGAAATTAGAAACTGGAAAGAATATTTTATAACTGAAGAATTTTTAGCTCAATTTAAAAATATTAGTCCTACTGACGCTTTAAACAACGCTATAGAACTAAAAGATTTAACAAAACAATTGAAAGACAGTTTAAATATTGAAACTTTAAAAACCCCAGCTTTTAAAGCTCGTGTTAATGTTTTTGAAAATGAAGTTTTAAGGCTTGCCGACATGACATATATTCCTTCTATATCTTCAAAAAACGTTAATAGTCAAGTTGAAAAAATGCTTTCTCTTTTTGGTAGTATGAATGATAAAATAAATGCTGTTTATGCTAAAAAACGTTTTGACAAAGCGGTAAAATTGGATAGCTTATTTAACAGTTTTGAATAGTATTAATAGCTTCGTAAACTAAATTACTTTCAAAACCTCTGTATAATAAATAATCGGCTACTTTTTTTCTTCTTTTAAATAAGTTTGTTTCAGACACTAATTTATTTTTCTTTTCCACTAAAGAATACAATGTAGACATATACTCTTCTTCATCAATTTCTTTTAATGCTATTTTAATATTGTAAGTAGAAATATCTCTCATTTGAAGTTCACGAGTTATTCTTTGCTTTCCCCATTTTTTAATTCTGAATTTGCCTCTAGCAAAACTTTTAGAAAATCGTTCTTCATTTAAAAAATTTTCTTGTAATAGATGTAGTAAAATACTATCCTTAGCCTCTGGAATTAAATTATATTCTGATAATTTTTTCTCTACTTCTTTATGACACCTATCTTGATATACACAAAAACTCTCCAACTTTCTTTTTATTTCTTCAACGGAAATAACCTGTTTCTTCATAGAACAAAAGTACTATCCTATTTCCAGTTATTTAAAAAAGATATCACCTTTTCTTTATAACTTGCCCCTATTGGAATTTCAGTTGAATTTACCTCTATATCATTAACCGTAAAAGCTGATATTTTATTAATATTTATAATGTAAGAACGGTGAACTCTTAAAAAATTCTCTTTTTTTAATTCCTGCTCAATTTCACTAATTCTATATTTAGAAACTATTCTTTTATTATCTGCTGTATGTATTTTTATATAGTCTTTTAAACTTTCAATAAATAGAATATCGTTAATAATCACTTTATGATGTTTATTTCCCGATTTTACCAACATAAAATCATCTGTTTCTTTTTCTTTATATTGAATTGATTGTGATTGTTTTTTTTGATCTCCTAAATAACGATCTACAGCCTTAAAAAAACGTTCGAAAGTAATAGGCTTTAATAAATAATCTATCACACCCAAATCATAACTTTCTATAGCATAATCTCTATATGCTGTAGTAAATATAGTTTTTGGCGGACTCTTTAATGTTTTTAAAAAATCTATCCCTGTTAAATTTGGCATTTTTATATCTAAAAACAACAAATCTACTTCTTGAGTATTTAATATTTCAAATGCTTTTATAGCATTATTACATGTAGCTACTATTTCTAATGCATCAATTTTAGAAATATGTTTTTCTAGCAATTTTATTGCTAAAGGTTCATCGTCTACCACCAAACACTTTATTTTCATATTTCTCTATTCTTGATTAATTTTTAAAGTAACAGTAAATCTATTTTCACTAGGTTTAACATCTAGCTCATAATTATTACCACATATTAAATCTAATTGTTTTCTAATATTAGACAAACCTATACTATCTTTTCCTTTAACCTCATAAGCATCTACTACCGTATTAGTTATTACAAATTGAAACTTTAAATCTTTACTTGAAATATCAATATCAATTTCTGGAGAACCACTATCTTCTCCCGCTCCGTGTTTAAAAGCGTTTTCTACCAAAGACAATAGTATTAAAGGTGGAATTTCTATGTCATTATCTATATTTTCTGTAAAACTAACTTTTAACCTTTCATCATAGCGTAGCTTTTCTAATTCTATAAAGTTTTTTAACAAGTCTATTTCACTAGATAATAACACATATTTTCCATTACAACGGTACAATACATGATCTAAAATCTCTGATAATTTACTTATTGATGTTGATGTTTTAGGTGAATTAACCACAGAAAGCGAATAAATATTATTTAATGTATTGAATAAAAAGTGAGGATTCAGCTGCCCTTTTAAAGTCTTTAATTCTATTTCTGATTTCTCTTTAGCTAAAGCTAGTTTTTTTGACTTTTCTCTTTCATCTTCAAAATAATATTTCACTGCGACAAACACTAAAACATTTAATAAAATAGTAGGAATATATTTTGCCATTAGCCATCTATAATCTGAAAATATTTCCTGAATAGACTCTTGTTCAAATGGAGGCGTTCTTACAAAAGGTTCTGCAACGTGTACCACTAAGATCCTACTTAAAACCCCAAATAAATAAAACGCCAATAAAAAAGTTAGTATTGATAACAAGTATTTTTTGGTTTTTATGAATTTAGGTATCCATAAATATGCTACAAAATAAGCTGCTAATATTTGAGTTAAAAAACTTATACAGTTAAAAATTAAAGCTTCAATAATTGTATAATGTTGGTCTTTATCATTAATTATCACATCTCTTAAAAGATCTAAACTAAAAAGTATTAGCCAAAATAAAACATGACGAGAATATTGATTCTTTCTTATGTGGTCAGAAAATTTATGTAGTGCATCCATATAAAACAAAAATAAAATCTATTCTTTCAACTTCTAATACAAATAGACGAAACTTGTTTTTAAACACCTAAACAAGCTATTTCACCTCCCTAACTCTTCTACTTCTTTAAAACAGTTGTAAACGTCGATTTTTTAAACTCATTTGTCGATTATTAAACTTCAACTTCTTAAACCAATTCATATTTGCATCACAATACAAATAACAAACAAAATGAAAAAAATACTCTTCCTTCTTTTATTAATAAGTACTATTGGTACTTCTGCTCAAATAAACCTTACTGGTAAGGTGGTTGAAAAAAATACGCAACATCCCTTAGAATTTGCCACTGTAATTTTAACCAATCCAGAAAACAACAATGTGATTGCTGGCGAATCAACTAATAGCAAAGGAGAGTTTTCTATCAAAGCTAAAAAAGGAATCTACAATGTTAAAATTGAATTTATTGGCTTTAAAAGTCATACTATAAATAATTATTCACTTACTAAGAATCAATCAATTCAAACTATATTTTTACAAGAAGACTCTGAAGCACTAGACGAAGTTGAAATAGTTGCTGAAAAATCTACAACCGAATACAAATTAGACAAACGTGTTTTTAATGTTGGAAAAGATTTAATATCAAAAGGAGGATCTGTAAATGACATTTTAAACAATGTTCCTTCTGTTAATGTTGATATTGAAGGAGCCGTGAGTTTACGTGGTAATTCTAATGTTCGTATTTTAATTAATGGTAGACCTTCTGTGTTAACAGCAAATAACGGATTAGAATCTATTCCTTCAGAAAACATTGAAAAAGTAGAAGTAATTACCAACCCATCTGCTAAATATGATGCTGAAGGAACAGCAGGGATTATCAATATTATTTTGAAAAAGAATAAAAAGGGACGCTTTGGAAGCTCTCTTCAACTAACCACTGGTATACCAGATAATCATAGTATTAATTATAATGTTAATTATAAAAAAGAAAAGTTTAATTTGTTTTCTAATATCGGGTATCGTTATTTATCATTCGACGGAAACGGTTACTTAAACAGAACCAATTTTACGAATAATGTACCTGTTTCTTTTTCTAACAGAACTACTAATAGCACTAGAAGTCGTAGAACATTTAACCTTTATTTTGGAAGTGATTATTACATTAACGACAAAAACACACTAACCTTAAGTTATTATTACCGAAATAACACAAGCAAAAATAATGTTGATTATACCTTTAACTTTTTAAATGCTCAAAAACAAGTTGACAATATTCTTACTTCAAATGAATCGTATAGAGAACCTCAAAAAGCCAATCAAATTGAGCTTAACTATGTAAAAACCTTTGATAAAAAAGGACAAAAACTTACAGTGAATTTTCAATATGACTTTTGGAATGATGATGAAAACGAATCGGTAGAAGAGCAACAACAATTTCCTACTACCTCAGCAATCAACTTATTAAGAAGTAGAGATATAGAAAGTAGTAAAGATTTCTTATTTCAATCTGACTTTAAACTCCCTATTACAAAAAAATCACATGTTGAAATGGGTATAAAGGGTGAAATAAGAAACATTGATAGTGACTATAAAGTTTGGGATAACAATGTAGTAGTAGATACTTTAAATAATTTATTAAAATATAACGAACGTATTTACGGTGCCTATATCCAATATGGAAATAGAAAAAACAAATTACAGTATTTATTAGGGTTACGTGCCGAACATGCAAACACAGGAAGTACTGATAGAAGAGATGAATTTAGAACTTCTAAAAGTTATACCGATTTATTTCCAACTGCTCATTTAACTTATAATTTTAATCAAGCTACCAATGTACAAGTAAGTTATAGTAGAAGAATTAGACGACCAAGCTTTTGGCACTTAAATCCTTTTGGAGGAATTTCAGACAGAAGAAACATCCGTGTTGGTAACCCAGATTTAAATCCTATGTACACAAACTCTTTTGAGTTAGGTTTATTAAAACGATGGAAAAAATTCACTTTAAACCCATCTATTTACTACCAAAGAACAACAAATGTTTTTGAAACTTTAATAACCCCCAATCCATTTGGAGCTTTAGTATCAAAACCAATTAACTCGGGTACAGAAAAAAGGTTTGGTGCTGAATTAGCTATTCGATACTCTCCTTTTAAATGGTGGCGATTATCTAGTGAATTTAATTACTTTTCTTTTGACCAAAGAGGTCTATATACTGTAGATGATAGCACATGGTCTACACGTTTAAATTCAAGAATGAAGTTTTCTAAACTAACTATTCAATCTAGTTTTAATTATCGTGGAGAAAGACAAAGTGGACAAATATTTACTGAAGCTCAATACAGAGCAAATATTGGAATTAGCAAAGACTTTTGGGAAGACAAAGCTACCGTAACTTTAAATATGAACAATATTTTAGACTCTAGAGTAAGTAGACAATTAATTACTGGTGAAAATTATACTACTAATAACTATAGTAGACCTATTGGTAGATTTACATCAATCACTTTTACATACCGATTTAATAGAACTAAAAAAGATAGAGATCGCTTACCTGACTAAAAAACAATTAAACCAAAACTTTAAAAGCAAGAATGGCTAAAAGTGTTTTACTTTTAGCCATTCTTTATTGTTAACAAAAATTAATTATAAACTACGTAACCACATTTTAAACTTAGTAATTAAGTAGAATAAAATAGGGACTACAATTAACGTTAAGAATGTTGCAATGAATAATCCGTAAATTACTGTCCATGCTAATGGCCCCCAGAAAATTACGTTATCTCCTCCCATATAAATATGAGGATCAAACTCACTAAACAAAGTATAGAAGTTAATATTGAATCCAGTTGCTAATGGAATTAACCCTAAGATTGTTGTAATAGCGGTTAATAATACTGGACGTAAACGAGCTTTACCTCCTCTAATTACCGCTTCTCCTAAAGTTTCAACATCTACATAATCGCTTTCAGCAATCCCATTCTCCACTTTCTTTCTATCAATTAATAATTGTGTATAATCTAGTAATACCACTCCATTATTTACTACAATACCCGCTAATGAGATAATCCCCATCATTGTCATCATAATTACGAATGGTTTTGCTGTAATGATTAACCCTCCAAATACACCAATTAAACTTAAGAAAATCGCTAACATGATAATTCCTGGTTTAGAAACTGAATTGAATTGAAAAATTAATATTAAGAAAATTAATCCTAACCCTGCAAAGAATGCTCCCATTAAGAATGCCATTTGCTTGTTCTGCTCTTCAATTTGACCGGTATAATGAATCTCAACAGTATCTGGTTGCTCCGTAAATGATTTCATTTCACTTTCAATCTTCCCTACAATTGCTGCTGCATCAGTATATCCTGGTGCTAATGCTGAGTATAAGGTTACAACTCTTTTAGATTGTTTGTGTTTAATTGCACTAAACCCAGAAGTATTTGATTGTTTAGCAATTGCTGATACAGGAATTTCTTTAACCTGACCTGAAGCCATATCTCTAAACGTTATTTTCTGATTGAAAATAGCACTCTTATTATACCTATTATCCTTATTAAAACGCACATAGATATCATAATCTTCACCATCTTCTTTATAAATACCAGCTTTAGAGCCGAAAATTGCATTACGTAATTGACTACCAACTTGAGATGCACTCACCCCTAATTCTCCAGCTTTTTTACGATCTACATTTACTAACATTGATGGTTTAGACTTGTTTACATCAATCTTTAACTCATCAATACCTGCAATACTTTTCGAATTGATAAAATCACGCATTTTTTCAGCAGTATTAATCAATTCAGAATAATCTTTCCCTTCTAACTCAATATTAATAGGATATCCAGCTGGTGGTCCTACCGCTTCTTTTTCAACTGAAATTGCTAAACCTGGATAGATTCCTTTTAATGCCTCTGTTACTTTCTTTTGTAATTCTTTACTATCTGCCCCTTCACGGTATTTATACTCTCGCATTGAAGCAGTAATTTTTCCTCTATGTGGCATTTCTGCTGTTGAACCTCCATCTGTTTGTGGATTTCCAGATCCTGCCCCTACTTGTGACACAGCACTTTCTACTAAGAAATTATGGTCTCCATGCATATATTCTGGTGAATTCAACACATTGTATACACGCTCTTCCAAATCTTTCATAATCAGATTTGTTTTCTCAATATCTGTTCCTTGAGGATACTCTATATAAACAATAATCTGGTTAGGTGTATTGTCTGGGAAGAATTCTACTTTTGTTCTACCTTCATTACATGAAATTACAAAACCTATCATTGCTACAAAAAGCAAAATTAAAGTTCCAAAACTCACTCCAAAAGGCCTCCACCCTTTTAAAGATGCTCTTAATACTCTTTCATAAAAACGCTCCCAACGTGGTAATACTTTATTTTGAAAAGCATTTGCCCAAGGTCTTAATGCAATTCTATATACCCATAACATAATCGCTGTAAATACCATAATTGTACCTAAAGCTCTGTAAGCTCCTCCAAAAATGACAATTAACAACCCTATTATTGCCATGATAGATGATAAGGTAATAATTCTCTTTAATGGCATGTTCTTATCTTCTACACTCATAAACTGAGATACCATTACTGAGTTAAAGAAAATTGCAACGAATAAAGACGAACCTAATACTACCGATAATGTTACTGGGAAATAAATCATAAACTGCCCCATAACTCCTGGCCACATTCCTAATGGAATAAACGCCGCTACCGTAGTTGCTGTTGAAATGATAATAGGAAAAGCTATTTCTCCAATACCTTTTTTAGCCGCTTCAATTCTTGGCATTCCTTCATCCATTAAACGATATACGTTTTCTACAACTACAATACCGTTATCTACTAGCATTCCAAGTCCCATAATTAATCCAAAAAGAATCATGGTGTTCATCGTATAACCTAACCAACTTAAGATCATTAACGACATGAACATCGACATTGGAATTGCAAATCCTACGAATAATGCATTTTTAAATCCAAGGAAAAACATTAGTACTAATACTACTAAGATTACCCCGAAAATAATATTGTTTACTAAATCATCTACTTGTCCTATGGTTTTAGATGATTGATCATTAGCAATGGTAACTTTTAAGTTACTTGGAAATACATTTTCTTTAGCATCTTTTACAATCTCTTGAATCTTTTCAGCTGCTTCTACCATGTTTTTACCAGAACGCTTCTTTACATCTAGCATTACCACAGCTTCACCAAACTCACGTGCATAGGTAGTTTTATCTTTATCTTTAAAAGATACTTTTGCGATATCTTTTAAATAAATAGAATTTCCTTTTTCAGACTTTACCACAAAGTTTTGTAATTCTTGAGGATCTTCTATTTCTCCTAAAATTCGGATAGTACGACGTTGACCACTTGCAATTAAATTACCAGCTGACATTGTTAAATTTCCTCCATTTACCGAATTGATAATATCTTGGAAACTTACCTGAGCAGCCATCATTTTATAAATATCTACAGCTATCTCAACCTCTTTCTCTTCTGCACCACGGATATCTACTTTTTTAATTTCGTCTAAATCTTCTATTTCATCTTCTAAATACTCACCAAATTCTTTTAATTTATCTACTGGGTAATCACCAGAAATATTAATATTTAAAATTGGCATTTCTTCAGACATACTCAACTCAAACACATTAGGCTCTACTTTAGCCCCGTTAAAAGTTGGCCAGTCTTCACCTGAAGTTTCTTGATCAATCTCATCCTTTACCTTCTGCTTTGCTTGATCTACTGTAATATTTTCATCAAACTCAACAACTACCATCGAATAATCTTCTTGCGAAGTTGATGTAATTTCTACTACATTACTTACCGTTTTTAATTTATCTTCTAACGGATCGGTAATTAGTTTTTCTATATCTTCAGCTGTATTTCCTGGATATAATGAACTAATATAAATTTTAGTTTCTCTAATTTCCGGAAAGTTCTCTCTTGGCATACTTAAGAAGGCAGAAATACCCATAATAAGTATCATTACCATCATTACATAAATGGTTGTCTTATTATTAATTGCCCAAGAGGATAAACCGAATTCTTTATCGACTTGTTTTTTTTGTTTCTCAGTCATGTTAACTTGTAATCTTTAGTTGATTATTTTGCTTTAGTAGCTGCTAAGATTTTTACTTCTTGTCCATCTTTTACACTACGAGCACCTTCTTCTACAATTTGAGCTCCATTTTCTACTCCTGTTAAAACTTCAATTACATCTCCTTGAGTTTTCCCAGTAGTAATAATTGCTTGTTTAGCAGTTCCTTTTTGATCTTTAATATCTTTTACTAAATAGATATACTGCTCTCCTTTTGCATTTTCAGAAATAATACTTTGTGGTATTAAAATCGCTTTTGGATTTGTATAATCGTTGATTTTTAACTTCGCAGTTAAGTTTGGCTTGATGCTTCTGTCTTTATTTGGAACACCAATTTCTACTTTAAAAGTTCTGTTAGCTGGATTGATAAAGTTTCCTGCTTGACGAATCTTAGAATGTAATGATTTTCCTAAAATCGGGAACTCAACCTCAACACTTTTTCCTTTTTTGATTGAAGTAATATAGCTTTCAGGAACATCAGTTTCAATATACATATCACCTAAGTTCACGATTCTAAATACTTCAGCTCCCACTCCTGGTGCTACTACTGTTCCTTGCTCTTTAATTACATCGTCAATAACTCCTGTAAATGGTGCTTTGATTACAGATTTCCCTAACTGTCTCTTTAACTGATCAACAGCATTCTTTTGTGCTTCATATGAAGTTTTTGCTTGTAAATACTGAATTTCAGAACCAATCTTTTGTTCCCATAATCTTTTTTGACGTTCGTAAGTTGTCTTAGCTAAAGCAGCTTGCGCTTCTACCTGTGCTACTTGATTTCCTAAACCTCCATCATCTATTTTTGCTAAAGCTTGTCCTTTAACTACTCTTTGACCTTCTTTTACATAAATGCTTACTAATTGTCCTGCCATTTCTGGATACACTAAAACATTTTGTTTTGTTTGAACATCACCCTGTAATTCTAAGTAGTGAACAAAATCTTCTGTTTTAGCAGAAAACACTGTAATTAAAGGTATTTTTTTGTTCGTATCTAATTCAGAAATCTTATCGTTTAACTGCTTTATCTCTGCGGCTAATTCTTGTTGTTTTGTATCTAACTCAGCCTTTTTTGTTCTTATTTGAGCTAAATCATTGGTAGCAATTACATCTTGAATAGACTGCCCTTTATTTCCTCCACAAGAAGCTAAAAGTGCGGTTAGTAATACTATTGAATATATTTTTCTCATTATAGTTGACTTTTTATTTTATTGGTGTGTTTAATGCGTTATCTAATTTAGCTTTGTTGCTAATAATATTTAATATTGACTGTAAGTAGTTGTTTTGTTGAGAGTACAACTGATTACGTGCCGATAATAAATCGATACTAGTTGTAACCCCTTCATCAAACTTTATTTTTTGCTTACGCTCAATACGTGTTGCTAATGCTAAGTTCTTCTTAGCAGTTTCATAATTTTCTATACTCAATTGGTAATTGCTTTGAGCTTGCTCTGCTTGTAGATTTAATTTTTGCTTCGTTTCTGCTAAACGAATGTCAGCACTTTCTAATGCTATTTTTGCTTGAGCTGTTTTTGCACTTCTTCCTAAAGAACTAAAAATTGGAATGTTTATACCTACTCCAAAAACTGAAGTTGAAATCCAATCTTGAGATGAATTAAAAAAGTTAAAACTATCTGCATTTGCTAATCTTGAATAGTTTACATAGGCTCTTACAGTTGGCAAAGCTTTATTTTTTTCTAATTTCATTAACAAACGCTTAGCCTCTCTGTCGTTTTCAGCTATTCTAAAATCTATATGATTTTTAAGATTAAACGATTGTGCCAATAAGTTTAAATCCGTATTATTTACAACTAAGTCATCTAAACTATCAGTTAATTTCAATTTCGTATTGATAGGATTCCCTAACGATAAGTTTAACATCTGATAAGCAATCTCTCTATTTCTATCAGCATTACGTTGTTGACTAATAATGTTTCCCTGCGTAATTTTGAATTGCTCAACAGTTTCTTCCTCTGTCAATCCTTGTTTAAATCCTTCAACTGCTCCTTTTAATTGACGATCTACAGTTTTCTTATTTCCTTTCAAAATTTCAATACGCTCTTCAGCTACTAACACATTTCCATAAGCATTGATAACTGCTTCTCTGGTAGCTAATTCAGTTTTTTCTTTAGCTTGTTCCGAAATTTTTAAATAGGTTCTTGCTGATTGTAATCCTACTAAATACGATCCATCAAACAATAACTGATCTAAAGTAACCGTTCCTGTAACATTATGTTTTGCTCCAAAATCTACAGTTCCATCTCCATTAAAATCGACTCCTGGGAATTGTTGCTTTAAATTATTTTGATAGTTTATCACTCCGCTAATTTGAGGAAAACCTATAGCGGTAGTCTCCCATTTTCGTTTTTTGGCTGCCTCAATATCGTTCAAAGCAACTTTGTTATTATAGCTATTCTTTATTGCAAATTGTATGGCTTCTCTCATAGATAAACTCATTTCTTTTTCTTGAGCATTTGAACTCAATGCAAAAAAGAATATGCAAACTGCATAAATTATTCTTCTCATGTATTCCTAATAGTTTTGTATTTGGTGTTTTAACTTTTAATCCCTGCTTAATAAGTATCCTTTTGTTTTACTATTCCTTTAGGAGAAATTAAAAAGAATACTTTGAAATATTAATTTTCTTTTATTATGTACTTATATGGTGTTATTTTTTAATTCTCTTTCTAAAACTTCTAATCCTTTTTTAGTAGCAATGGCTCGTATATGATATTCTAATACTTCGTACTCTACCTTCATCAGTTCATCCATTCTTTCTCCGTAATAATCGCTATCAAAAATTCCGAATATTAATGTGAAATAGAAGTTTGTTACTAATTCCTTTTTTATTTCTGGTCTATATAAACCTTGTTCAATCCCCTTTTCTAAATTATCGCTATTACAATCTCTGAACATACACACTTCTCTTTCTATAAGATTTGTATACGATTCTGGATAATATTTTTTTAACTGAAACATTGGTGAGGTCTTCGCATTTTTAAACATTTCTTTAAAAACCTTCTTTACAGCAAACTCTTCTTCAATTGCATTATACTTTTGTTCTTTTATTAACATAATAGTATCATCAATTGCTTTCTGAACTGCTTCTATAGAAGCATCTACCAAATCTGATTTGTTTGAAAAATACTTATATAGCGTCTTCTTTGATATTGCCAAATCACCTGCAATATCGTCCATCGTTACACTTTTGAACCCATAGTTCAAAAACATTTGCCCTGCCTTTTCTAATATTTTATCTCTCATAATTCTGGGCAAAGGTACGTCAGGAAACTTTAGAAACAAAAAAAGTTTCCAGAGTTTTAAAGATTTTTTAACATTCTCTTAAGTATAGAATTTAAGTTTACCTTATTTTTACAAAAAATTTTAGATTTGGACATATTACAATATCAATCAGACTTTTTAACTTATTTAGAATCTCAAAAAATTGTTAGAGAACCAAAGAATCTTTACGAACCAATAGACTATATACTTCAACTAGGCGGTAAAAGAATTCGTCCTATTCTTACACTTATTGCTTCTGATATTTTTTCAGGGAACTTCTCTCAGGCTATGCCAGCTGCATTAGCTGTTGAAGTCTTTCATAATTTTACTTTAGTTCATGACGATATTATGGACGATGCTCCTCTAAGAAGAGGAAACGAAACTGTTCATGAAAAATGGGATATTAATACAGGAATTTTATCTGGAGATGCTATGCTAATTTTAGCTTATCAGTATTTTGAGAACTATCCTCCTGCTATTTTCCAAAAATTAGCTCAACTTTTTAGTAAAACCGCTCTTGAAGTTTGTGACGGACAACAATTAGATGTTGATTTTGAAACTAGAAACGATGTTACTATTGAAGAATACATCAAAATGATTACTCTAAAAACTTCTGTTTTAGTTGCTGCTGCCTTAAAAATGGGAGCTATTGTTGCTGAAGCTGATGAAGAACAGGCACAACATTTATATAACTATGGTTTAAATTTAGGTATTGCTTTTCAATTACAAGACGATTATTTAGACACCTACGGTGATCCTAAAACTTTTGGTAAACAAGTTGGTGGAGATATCATTGAAAATAAGAAAACTTTTCTTTATTTGAAAGCTTTAGAAGTAGCAAATAACGATGATAAGCAGAAACTTTTTGCTCTTTATAACGAAAATCAAGAAAATATTTCAGAAAAAATAAAGACGGTTACTAGTATTTTTTCTGACAATGACATCCCTAAACAAACTCACGAACTTATTGAGTATTACACTAATAAGTCTTTTGAATGTTTAACTCACTTAAACATTAGCGAGGATGCTAAAGGGGGGTTACGTATGTTTGGTGAAAATTTAATGAACAGAAAAGTGTAAAAAATTGCATTTTATTCAAAAAAGTTTTTATTTTTGCATCCCAATTTAACCGGTCCTATAGCTCAGTTGGTTAGAGCACCTGACTCATAATCAGGGGGTCCATGGTTCGAGCCCATGTGGGACCACCTTTAAAGCTTCACTTTTAGTGAGGCTTTTTTGTTTTTAAGTGTAAAACAAACAACAATTCATCTTACTTTTCCTTTTATAGAATAAGATTTATTTAACACTCTTTTATTTCTGTATTTATTAAATTGGTTGCCCTAAACACACAATTACCTTACACAAATTCTTTTATGAGAATATTCTTTTCATCTTTTTTAATTCTATGGACATTAAATCAAGCTATAGCACAAAATGCAACAAAAACACATAAAGACTCACTAAATACCATAATCCAGAAATACTATGATTTAAACCTAAAAGTATTTCAAGCCAATTCAAAAATTGAAGATGTCGATAAAATTTTTGAACTTTTCTCTGACGATTTCACCTACATACATCCAAAATACGGAGGCACCTATACCCGTGAAGATTTATATAATGGATATGTTAGAAACCAAAAAAATGGTGGTTACAAAGGAGAAGAAACTGCTGTGAAAATTGTAAATAAAATAATTGGTTTAAACGCTGCAGTTGTTCAAAGAAGCTATATTATTAACAAAAATGGTAAACTTAAAGATGAAGAACCTAAAATGACGCTTTTTGAATTTAAAAAAGGAAAAATTTTTAGAATATTTGAATATTGGTAATTACACCCCAAAAACAAAAACCACTATATATTTAACAATAAATTTTATGAAAAAACTACAAGAAAAATCTAGTCGTAGAGACTTTATTAAAAAATCATCTTTATTTACTCTCGGAGCAGGAAGTTTGTTAAGTTTCCCACAAGATATCTCAGCAGCTCCCTTAATGGGAAGCACAAACGACATTAATGTTATTGGCCCTAAAAAAGGTTTTTCTCCTCAAATAGGTACGCTCGTTTCTATGATGGACTGGATGCGAATGGTAATTTTACTACCTGTAAAAGGAATGAGTGTAAGCGATTTGGATTATTTAGTTGATGATAATGCAAACTCAATCGGTGCTATGCTATGGCATTTAGCTGCTACAGAAAGGTTTTATCAAATCCATACTTTTGAAGGAAGAGAATGGGGTGATTGGGATCAAGAGGATAAGGATAATTGGAGCATTGCTTCAGGACTTGGAGACAAAGCCCGTAAAAAAATTAAAGGAAATAACTTAGAATTCTATCTTGAAAAGCTAGAAAAAGTAAGAGAACACACCCTTAAAGAATTTGCAAAACGAGACGATGAGTGGCTAATGAAAGTAGATAAAAATTGGCCATGGGGACCTACAAATAATTACTGCAAATGGTTCCACGTATGTGAACATGAATCAAACCACAACGGACAATTTAAGTTTATAAAAAAACGTCTTCCATCTAGTAAGAAAAACTAAAAATGAACAAAACATTACTCATACTATTATTCTCCTTAATCACTTTTTTTTCTTGTAAAACAGAAAAAACAACAGAGATTATTGTTATTGGTGCTTTACACAATCCTGAGCCTAATTTTAATTCAGAAATTCTATTCAATATATTAGAAGATGTAAAACCTGATTTTATATTACGTGAATTAGATTCCGCTGCATTTACTCCTGATTTTAGACATAAAGTTGATTTAAAAAGCAATGAAGGAATGGCCTCAGAAATGTATGTTGAAAAACACCCAAACACCAAGTTAAGACCCTATGAGTTTGAAGGAAGAAATCAATATCGAATTAATATCGGTTCGCGTCCAACAGATAAATTCACCACAAGACTTTTAGATAGTTTAAACAAGGCTGGTTTATTATCTGAATCGGAAGCTAAAATTCATAACAAATACAAAGCACTTATTTTACCTTTAATTGATTTAGCTGCAAAATCCCCTGAAAACTTCAACAATTCAAAAACGGATAGTATTTGTGCAGAAAGACAATATTATCAATATCAGATGTTGAAAAAAATCACAAATAGCAGAGAAGAATTTGCTACACATTTTCACACTAAACCTAATGGAGAAAAAATTAGTTATAGAGATGGATATAAACTAGCTGGTGATTTTTGGGATTTAAGAAATCAGACGATGGCTAAAAATATTATGCGAATTTCTGAACAAAACCAAGGAAAGAGAATTGTTGTTCTATGTGGTTTTATGCATAGATATTATATTTTAAGTGAATTGAAAAGGCTAACTCAGAACAAAAATATTGTATTGAAAGAATACTACGATTTATAAAAATACTTTTTATTTTTTCAGTAGAGAGTTAACAACCAAACAAGCACAACACACTCAAAGCTTTACTAGAAATAGTAAAGCTTTTTTTATGCATTTAAACCTAATTAAAGAACTTAATTACTTTTCAAGATTCACTATATAAAAATAAGACCTTCTGTTTTTTTGATGTTCTTCTTCTGTACATTTATTTTGATTTAAATCATCACAATTGTTTAATAATTGTTCTTCTCCATAACCAATGGCACTTTCTATTCTTTCTTCTGAAATACCTCTTGAAATAATATAGTTTTTTGTAGAAATCGCTCTTCTTTTTGATAATTGCTTGTTATACTTTTTTGTTCCTCTACTATCGGTATGAGATTCTATTTTGATAATCATTTCTGGATTATTTTTCATAACTGAAACAATGTGTTCTAACTCATACTCCGCATCTTCTCGAATGTTATACAAATCAAAATCAAAGTATATAGGATTAATTACTATTTGATCTTCCACAATTAACGATTCTAATTGTAAATTAGTTATAATTGTTTTTTTGTTAACATCAAGTGTTTGTACTTCTTTTTGGTCATTTCTATAATCTTCTTTTGAGGCTATAACAACAAACTTTTTCTCACAATCTATTTCATCAAAAATATAACTTCCATCTTCATTTGTTCTTTCTGATTTTAAAACATTTCCTTTCTCATCAATCAGTTTTACCGTAGCATTTTCAATAGGTTCATTTGTACCTACTGCTGTTACAACTCCTTTGATACTTTCTTTACAGTTATAAATCATATAACTATAAATATCATCATCTCCTTTTCCTCCTTTTCTATTTGACGAAAAGAAACCACTTGTTTTTTCATCATTTATTACAAATGCAAAATCATCCAAACTTCCATTTACCGGAGCTCCTAAATTAACTGGTTTTGAAAAAGAATTATCCTGACTCCTTGATTCAAAAACATCTAAAGCTCCCAATCCTAAATGACCGTCAGATGAAAAATATAATGTTCCATCCATTCCTACATATGGAAACATTTCTCTCCCTTCTGTATTTATTATATTACCTAAATTTTCTGGCTTACTATAACCGTCATTATCTAAAATATTTACTTTATAAATATCTGTTGCTCCAATTCCTCCGGGCATATCAGAAACAAAATATAACGTTTTCTCATCCGGACTTAAAGCTGGATGCCCACACGAAAATCCATCTGCATTAAATGGTAATTCTTTTACATTTTTCCATTCTCCTTTTATATTCTCAGCCTTGAATATTTTTAAATGTGTTATACTATTTTTATCTCCTTTTAATTTATCATCATTATAATTGTCTCTAGTAAAATACATTGTTTTCCCATCTCTAGTAATAATTACATTAGATTCATGATAACGAGTGTTAATCGATTTCAACTTCTTTACACCTGACACATCTATCAATTCACTTTCATCATTGAATGCTTCTTCTGCTTCGTAAATATTTAAAAAAGGTTGATTATTCCATTTGTATAAGTTTTTATCAAACTTAGTTCCTTGGGGTTTTGTAGATGCGAAGTATAATTTATTATTAAAAATAAATCCTCCAAAATCGGAATACGCTGTATTTGATGACAGGTTATTAATATTTACAAACGTTTTTTTCTTCTTCGAATAATTCACAAAGTAATCTTTATTATTTTCCAAAGCTATAGCCCTACTATCGGTATTCTTTACTTTTTTTAATTTTCTCAACCAAGTATCAGACTCTTCAACTTTGCCATTACTTTTTAAAACCTGTGCGTATCTAAAAATGTATTCTGGTAAAACAATCGCTTCATGTTTTTCCATCAATAAAGCATACCATTTTTCTGCTTCTGTTGATTCTGTATTGAAATAATAAGCATCTCCCAATCTGCTTATTACTGCCATTGAAGTATCTCCTTTTTGATATATTGACTCATACAATTCAGCAGCCTTTTTATATGCATATTCCTTAAAATATCTATTGGCCGCATATTTCCTTTGAGAATATCCTAAAACCGTGTTTAGTAAAATTACTATGATTATAATTTTTTTCATTTTCTAAGCTTTAAAAGAATCTTGGTGATTTCAATACGTTTGGTTTAAAAATCTCATAACGCAACATCAGTTCATAAGTACCAGAATTATAATTCCTATAATTAGTAGTTGTTAAATCGTAAGCAAACCCAATGTGCAATCCTTTTGATGCTTGTAATCCTAATAGAGCACTAATAGAATCGTCCCATCTCCATGCTAGTCCTACTCTGAACTTTTCATTAAACAAAACATTTGCAGATAAATCGATTGAAATCGGAGCTCCATTCACCACCTTAGCTAGAGCTGCAGGTTTAAATTTTATACGTTCGCTTAAATCAAAAACATATCCTCCTATCAAAAAGAAATGCAATCGTTCTTCAGCTTCGTCTCCTCCATTAAAAGTATCATCGTAATGAGTAGTTCTTAAAATATTTGGAACTGCTACCCCCATATACCATTTAGGTTTGTGATAATAGATTCCTGCCCCTATAGTAGGTAAAAATTTATTCACGTTACTTTCAAATAAGATATCAGGATTTTCAGAAATTCCTTTTGACCAATCAATATTCAAATGTCTTCCTCCTAATTTTAATCCAAAAGCTAAATTTCCTTCATCACTAGTTCTTACTGTATAAGAAACATTAACATCCAAATAAATTTCACTAGAGGGTCCTATATTATCATTAGTTAGATTTACCCCTAACCCTACTCCTGAATATCCTAATGGTGTATCATAACTCAACGTTTGGGTATCAGGAGCTCCATCAACTCCCACCCATTGCGTTCTACCTAAAGCAGTAATAGTAGTATGCCCTCTTGACCCAACATAAGCTGGATTTACACTCATTGTATTATACATATATTGTGTATACTGCGGATCTTGCTGGGAATACACTTCAAGAGTCAGTAGTAAGAAAATTATAGTTATTATTTTAAAATGTGAATTATTCATATCTTTTTCTATTCAAATTATTTTTACCTGTTAATGTACAACCAGCCTACAATTGGCTTTTCATTATTCCCTAAGCTTAATACATAGTAATAAGTTCCTACTGGTAGTTTAACGTCTTTTTCTACAGTTGCTCTTCCATTTGAAGTACCATCCCAAGTATTATCATAACCTTTCTTCTTATAAACCAAATTCCCCCATCTATTAAAAATTTCTAGCGTATTATTTGGGTACTTCTCTATACAATCTATTTTAAACCTACTATTGACTGTATCATCATCATTAGGTGAAAACTCATTAAACACTGTTAAACAAATAGGAGTTACACTAGCTGATGAAGAATTATTTGAAGAATCACTATCAAACTGATCTAAATTAGACACATTAACAATATTCAAATAGTCTCCTGAGGATTTTACTTTTACAGTTAAATATAATTTGATTGTTTCATTTGGATTAAGCGTAGGTATTTGCCACAGTCCAATTATATCATCGTAAGTTCCAGAACTAGCTGTATAAGAAACAAACTCATATCCATCTGGTAAAACTTCTTCTATCTCAATATTGGTCGCAACACCTGGACCATTATTGGTTAAAGTAATAGTAAACATAACATTAGTATTAGCTCTAGGCTCAAGATTATCCACTTCTTTTATTAAAGCCAAATCTACACCTTGTAATAAGATTTCGACACTACCTTCATCATCTTCACTCTGATCTCCATCATCATTATCCACCTCACTATCGGTATCATATTGATCACTTTTAATTACTTGTGCTATATTTTTATATTCATCTACAATTCCTGTTGGAGCCTTTATTATAGCATCATATGTTAATTGCAATCCTGAGCTAGTTACCGTCAGATTAGACCAAGTAATTTTATTTCCAATTAGAACTCCTCCATTCGTAATCGAAGTTATATTCTCATAACCAACTGGTAAAACGTCTTCTACACTTACACCTGTTGCTGTATTAGCACCTGAATTATTTAAATCAATTGTAAAAGTGACTATATCACCAACATTTGGCATTGAGTTACTAATAGTTTTTTGTAAACTTAAATCAACTACCTGAGGAATAACAACAATACTATCTTCGTCATCTTCACTTTGATCTCCATCATCATTATTTACATTACTATCTATATCTCCACTATCACTTGCAGTAATCTGAGCTACATTTTTATACTCATTTGCTACTCCTGTAGGAGCCTTAACAGTTGCTTTATATGTTAAGTTAATTCCTGAAGTGGTTATTGTTAAACCACTCCAAGCAATTTTGCTTCCATTTAAAACACCCCCACTACTTATCTGTGTTATATTCTCATAACCAGAAGGCAAAATATCTTCTACACTAACATCATTTGCTACACTAGGTCCTTGGTTATTTATTTCTAAAGTAAATGTAACAACGTCACCTACATTTGGAGTTAAGTTATCAACTGTTTTAATCAAGCTCAAATCAGTACACTTTCCAACAACAACTGTTGATTTACTACTAGTAACACTCGTACATCCTGTTCCTGCATTGCTAACTACTACTTGATAATATAAAGTTCCTTCGGTTGAAGTTACTGGACTATAACTCGCTGTTGTGCCTCCTGTTCCACTGGTTACATCACTATAAGGTCCTGCTAAACTTGTTGACGATTGCCATTGATAAGTTAAACTTCCTACTCCTCCACTAGCTGCTACATTTAGAGTTACTGCGCCGTCTTTACAAACTGTCGTACTTGA
>NZ_WAAU01000014.1:0-113 GCF_008806755.1 Tenacibaculum aiptasiae | reverse complement strand
TCAGTATCGATGGTTGGTAATGCATTTACTGTAACAGTAGACTTACTACTGGTAACACTGGTACAACCTGTCCCTGCATTGCTAACTACTACTTGATAATATAAAGTTCCTTC
>NZ_WAAU01000013.1:83056-151997 GCF_008806755.1 Tenacibaculum aiptasiae | reverse complement strand
AAACTGACAAACTTTTTTGAAAGTTTTTTTTAATTTGTTTTCGCTAGAATTTTAATGAACTATCGTCTCTAAAACGGACTGCAAAGATAGCATCTTTATTTTGTAATAAACAAGAATAATTTAACTTATTTTTTACTCCTTTTTAACACTGCTCTACCGCCTATTTTAATGAACTTTTACTAACTTTATAACTTGTCGTTTTTTCGTTAGCGGGTGCAAATATAGAACCCTTTTTTAACATAATAACTATCTTTTTTAATCTTTTTTTGAATTATTTTTTATACACACTATCTATCAACAAGTTACAGCTGAAAGTTTTTTAGGTTAGGTATTGGTTTATCTCTTTTTAGGCTTCTCTTTTTTGTTTTTCTTTTTCTTCTTCATCTTTGCAAACATCTTAATATACTCTTCTACATCTACTTTTCCTTTTCTATTTATTACAATTGATTTATAATCTTTTTCCAATTTAGGCTTTTGATATTCTATTTTTTCATCTATTAAAGCTCTTTGTATTATATCTTCTATTAAATAATCTTCGTTTTCACTTTCTGGTTTATATTCCGACTTCAATGATAGTTTAAATAAATTTGCTGTTGCATTATACCAAAAAGCTTTCCACCCACTTCTTAATTCCTTTACATTATTAAATGCTGTTTTTCCTGATTGCCTATGAATTAGTTTCAACAATAACCTTCCTTCTGTTCTTGTTAGCTTCTTTAATGGTTTGGTTAATTCCTCTTCCAAATATTTTTGCACTCTTTTTACATATCGTCTTTTTTTACTTTTAGATTTTATTCTTGAAAGTCGAGCATTTACACTATCTATTCTTTTAGCTGCTAATACTGCATATGGATATGCTTTAAAAACTTTCCTTCTGAACCAATAATAATAATGAACATCTGACTGTTTTTTAAATTTATGCTTTGGTAAAACGGAAACTTCGTTTAAGGTAATCATCAAACTATCTCCATCCTTTATTAAAAAATATTCGTCATTAAAATTTGGCAATGTATCTTTTATTTGCCCTTTCATAACTCCGGCAAGTAATATTATACATATATATATGAGCTTTTTCATTATTTTTTTACGCATTAAATAAGGAAATCAAATTTAATTAGTTTCTTTTAAAACAAAAAAACTCATGAAATGTTTCATGAGTTTTTCTTTTTTATTTTTTTTAGACTATTCTGCCATAATAGTTTCTGCTATTCTTTTATAAGTTCCGTTTTCTAACTTCTCTCTTATTGCTGAAAATGCTTCGATAGTTTCGTCTACATCTTCTTGTGTGTGCCTTGCTGTTGGTATTAATCTTAATATAATTAAACCTTTTGGTATTACTGGATATACTACAATTGAACAAAACACTCCATGGTTTTCACGCAAATCTTGTACCATTGCCATTGCTTCTGGTATTTCTCCTTTCAAATATACTGGCGTTATACATGTTTGTGTTGTCCCTAAATCAAAACCAGCATTTCTTAAACCTGACTGTAACGCATTAGTGATTTTCCACAGATTTTCTTTTAACTCTGGCATAGTACGGATCATATCCAAACGCTTTAACGCTCCTTTTACCATTGGCATTGGTAAAGATTTAGCAAACATTTGTGATCTCATATTATATTGCAAGTATTGTACTACATCTTTATCTCCAGCAAAAAATGCTCCTATACCAGCCATAGACTTTGCAAATGTTGCAAAATACACATCTATTCCGTCTTGAACTCCTTGTTCAAACCCTGTTCCTCTTCCTCCTTCTCCTAAGGTTCCGAATCCATGTGCATCATCTACTAATAACCTAAAACTATATTTTTCTTTTAGTGCTACTATTTCTGCTAATCTTCCTTGTTCTCCTCGCATACCAAAAACTCCTTCAGAAACTAACAAGATTCCTCCTCCTGTTTTTTCTGCCATTTTTGTAGCTCTTTTTAAGTTTTTCTCACAGCTCTCAATATCATTATGACGATATACAAATCTTTTTCCTGCATGTAATCTAACTCCATCTATTATACATGCATGTGTATCCATGTCATATACGATAATATCATCTTTTCCAACTAAAGCATCTATTGCTGAAACCATTCCTTGGTATCCAAAATTCACTAAATACGATGCTTCTTTTCCTACAAACTCTGCACACTCTTGCTCTAATTGCTCGTGATACTTTGTATGTCCAGACATCATTCTAGCTCCCATTGGATATGCCATTCCATCAGTTGCAGCTGACTCTCCATCTACTTTTAATACTTCTGGATGATTTGCTAAACCTAAATAATCATTAATACTCCAAGTAACTACTTTTTTTCCATTGAAAGACATTCTATTTGATATTGGTCCTTCTAATTTAGGAAACACATAATATCCTTCTGCTTTATCTGCCCATTTTCCTAAAGGTCCTTTATCGTCTTTTATTCTTTCAAATAAATCTTTTACCATTATTACTTTTGATTTTTTATAGACTGCGAAAATAGTTCTTTTTTAACAGACTTTCAAATTGACTTTATGTTCATTTTGCTCATAAAAAAAAGATGCCTGTACGACATCTTTTTATTTCTTTTATATTTTTATTTTTTAGCTTTCTATTTTAACTGCTAATTCTTTTTCAAATGGCTGGCTATACATTCTCTTTCCTATAGCTTTGTATACCGCATTTGCAACTGCTCCTCCTGCTGGCGGAAGTCCTGGTTCTCCTAAACCTGTTGGCGACAATTCATTTTCTACAAAATGTACTTCTACCTCTGGTGTTTCATTCATTCGAATTAATCGATAGGTATCAAAGTTTTTGTTTGATGGTTTTCCATTATCGAATGTTAAATCTCCATACATCGCATGCCCTAAACCATCTAGAACTCCTCCTTGTATTTGATTTATAGCTCCTGTTGGATTGATTACAATTCCGCAATCTACTGCTGCTATTACTTTGGTAACTATTGGTGACCCATTTTTTAGTTCTACCTCTGCTAATTCCGCTACATGTGTATTATGACTATAATATGCTGCAAACCCTTGGTAAACTCCTTCTCTTGGATTTCCCCAATTTCCTTTTTCTGCTGCTAGTTTTATAGTATTTTGCATTCGCTCTCCTGAATACTCGATTTTCTCATCTTTTGTACCCTTTACATTTTCCAGCAATTCTAACCTTAATTGTACCGCATCTTTATTTAACTCCAATGCTAATTCATCAAAGAAACTTTGTTCTGCAAAAGCTAAAAAGTTTGTATAAGGTGCTCTCCAAGCTCCTGTTGTAATATTACTTTTATAATTTTTGGTTGACACTTTATAATTTGGAATACATCCTGCAGGAAAAAAATGTGGTATTAAGCCATACATATTTCCATTTATTGCTGCTTCCTTTAAATGGTATCCTGTTATTTTTCCATCTTTAAGCGAAGCTGCTATTCTATATTTTATAGCTGGTCTATAAATTCCATCTGTCATATCATCTTCTCTTGAAAAAACTACTTTTACTGGTTTTTTCGATTTATCTGATATTTCTGCTGCTTCTAAAGCAAAGTCACCATACAGACGTCGTCCAAATCCACCTCCCATTCTAGTCATTTCTAGCTCTATTTCTTCTTCTTTTCTATTTAAGAGTTTTGCTATTCTTCCTGCTGTCCATTGTGGTGTTTGTATAGGTCCTACCAAATGTATTTTTTCTGAAGTTACATTTGCATAAAAATTCATTGGTTCTAAACAGTTATGCGGTAAAAAAGGTGAATGATATGTTTTTTCAATTATTTTATCTGCTTCCTTAAATGCTTGTTTTACATTTCCATCTTCTCTTCTTACATCTAAATCTTTTGCGTCTAATATTTCATTCAATATTTTATTATGATCTGATGTACTTTCTAGTTTTGAGCCTTCTTTCCAGGTTGCTTTTAAAGCTTTTTTTCCTTTCATAGCAGCCCAAGTACTTGAAGCTAGAACTGCAATTTTATCTCCAAATTTTATTATTTCTGAAACGCCATTTACTTTCTTCGCATCTGAATCATCAAAAGCTTCCAGTGTTTGTCCAAATGCTGGTGGTCTTAAAACTGACGCATACAACATTCCTTCAGCCTTATAATCTAACCCAAACAACGGTTTTCCTGTTACTATTTTCTCTAAATCTACATTAACAGCATTTGTTCCTATTATGGTATATTCTGAAGATTTTTTTAATGTTACTTTTTCTGGTACTTCTAGAAGAGCTGCTTCTTTAACAACATCGCCATAACCTAAAGTTTCTCCTTTAGCATTTGTTATTATACCTTTGGATGCTTTACAAGTTGATGCCTCTACACCCCATTTTGCTGCTGCTGCATTTACCAACATTTGTTTCGTTGTTGCTCCAGTTTGCCTCAACGCATCCCATCCATGTCTTATAGATTGACTTCCTCCTGCTACCTGTCTTGTATATTCTTTTTTATTATACTTTGCTTGAACTACATGTACCTTATCCCAATCTACATCTAACTCTTCTGCAATAATCATTGGCATAGATGTTTTTACCCCTTGACCTATTTCTGGATTAGGCGAATAAATAGTTACATAACCTTCTTGTGAAATTTTTATAAAAGCATTAAAATCGTTAAAATTTAAATTCTCTACATCTATTGACGGTTTCACATTTGGTTTACATGCTGTAAACATATTGAAACCTATCATTACTCCTCCACCTGCTAATGCAGCAGTTCTTAAAAAATTCCTTCTACTGAATGTGTACTTTTTTTCTTGAGTGCTCATAATTTAAATTTTTAAGACATTTTTTTAGCTGCTATAGCTACTGCTTTTTCTATTCTATTATATGAGGCACATCTACACAAATTTCCATGCATTGCTTCTCTAATCTCTTCATTTGAAGGTTTAGGATTATCTTTCAAAAATGAAGCTGCTGTCATTATTTGTCCTGCTTGACAATAACCACACTGAGGCACATCTACTTCTTTCCATGCTTCTTGCAAAGGGTGATCTCCTTTTTCTGAAAGTCCTTCAATTGTTGTAATTTCTTCTTTATCTAACATTGATACCTGAAGTTGACAACTTCTCATTGCTGTTCCATCTACATGTATTGTACAAGCTCCACATTGTGCTATTCCGCAACCAAATTTGGTTCCTAGCATGTTTAACTCATCTCTTAAAACCCAAAGTAATGGTGTGTCGGCATCTACATTAACGGTTTTTGAGCTACCATTAATATTAATTGTATATGTTGGCATTTTGGATAGTTTTGTTACGTTTTGTGTAAGTTACAAAAAATATAAAACTTCTAATTTTTCTTAACTTCTTTTTAAGAAAACTTTAAGCTCAATTATTTTTAAATTAAACTGTCTCATAACCAATTCATACGCCTTTTATTAATAGTTTTGTAAGATATTTTACTCTTATGGAATTTGATAGACACTTTTTTTACGATTACCTAATAGATTTTGGTTTTTCTAAAAACATTTCTATTTATTTAAATCTGTTTTTTCTTGTAATCATATCTCTTATTCTTACTTATCTTATAGATATTATTGCTAGAAAAGTACTTAGAAATATCTCTATTAGGATTGCGAAATCGTCTAAAACAAGTTTTGATGATATTTTAATTACCAATAAAGTTCCTACTAATGTTGCACATCTCATTCCTGTGCTTATTTTTTTTGAATTAATTCCTATTATCTTTTTTGATTTTGAATATTTAAGGAATTTTACCACTAAATTAGTTTCAATAATTAGTATTCTTTTAACGCTTAGTATTGCTAGGAGTATTTTGAATAGCCTTAAAGATTTTTTAAAAAAGCTTCCTCGTTTTAAAGACAAACCTGTTGATAGCTATATTCAGGTTTTTATGATTTTTGCTTGGCTAGCTGGGACTATTTTAGCTTTTGCTATTATCACCGATCAATCTATTTGGAAGTTTTTTACCGCTCTTGGTGCAGCTTCCGCTATAATTATTCTAATTTTTAAAGACACAATACTTGGTTTTGTTGCTAGTATTCAAGTTTCTGTTAATGATATGGTTCGAATTGGCGATTGGATTACTTTTGAAAAATTTGGTGCCGATGGTGACGTTATTGAAATTTCTTTAGCCACTGTTAAAGTTCAGAATTTTGATAAAACTATTACCACTATCCCAACCTATGCCTTAATTTCTGATTCTTTTAAAAATTGGAGAGGTATGGTTAATTCTCAAGGTAGAAGAATTAAAAGAGCCCTAAATATTAAAATGGATAGTATTCATTATTTATCTGATGACGAGATAAACAATTTAAAATCTATTCATCTTATTGAAAATTATTTAACTGACAAGCAAGAAAACATTAATACCTATAATGAAGAAAAGAATATAAATAAGAACTTTCTTTTAAATGGTAGAAACCTCACTAACATTGGTGTTTTTAGAAAATATGCTGAAACATATATTGAAAATCATCCTGCTATTAATAAAAACATGATGATTATGGTTAGACAATTAGCTCCAACTTCTCAGGGGTTACCTCTTGAAATTTATGCTTTTAGTGCAGACAAAAGATGGCAAAATTATGAATATATTATAGCTGATATTTTTGACCACTTACTTGCTTCTGTGCAATATTTTAATTTAGAAGTATTTGAATTACCTTCAAGAATTACAACTACAAATTAAGCTCGCTAATCATTTCATTATAGTCGTACTGTAAATCTTCATGTAACTTATCTATAGCTTTTTTTGCTAGCTCCAATTGCCTATCGTAGGTTGCTTGTAATCTTGGACTTCTTTTTATACTTGGTTTAAATTCTTTTAGCTTTACACAAAAGTGCAACAGTAAAACTACTTCTGTTTCTTTCTTTTTTGAATATCGAATAAACTTTTTGGTTGTTGTTAAGATTTTACGAACGCTTTTACGTATGTAATAGTAACTCTTTGTGTTTACTTGTTCAAATAATTCGTCTATTTCTTCCTTTATACGCTCTATATAACCTTCTTCATTATGAGATTCAAATAACAAGTACGTTAGCAACTCTTTATTTTCTTTTTTAAATTTTGATAACTGTAAACATAATTCCATCAATTCTCCTGATGTTTTATATGCCAACTCATCTTTTATTTTTTTTACAGTTACTGCCTTCATTAGTTTTATTTTAAAAAGTTAAAAATAAAAAAAGCCTCATAGAAATTCTATGAGGCTCTTCTTAAAATTTATTTTTTATTGAATACTTGGAATTTCTACTAACTCATTTACATCAGCATCATAGTCTACTCCTGCTACTTTAAATCCAAATAATTTAAAGAACTCATTACTATAACCTTCTAAATCTCCTATTTCAGAAAGATTTTCTGTAGTTGCCTCTTCCCATAATTTAGAAATCTCCGCTTGTACATCCTTTCTCATTTCCCAATCATCAACACGAATTCTTCCTTTTTCATCTAAAGCTAAATCTCCTCCAAACAATCTCTCACTATATAAACGTTGGATTTGCTCTATACATCCTTCGTGAATTCCTTTTTCTTTCATTACTTTAAATAATAATGATATGTATAATGGAATTACTGGTATTGCTGAACTTGCTTGTGTTACTAATGCTTTATTTACTGAAACATAAGCCTTTGCACCTATAGATTTTAATTCTTCTGTTATTTTAAATGCTGTAGCTTCTAAATCATCTTTTGCAGCTCCTATTGTACCATTTCTATACACTGGTTTTGTTACTTCTGGACCAATGTATGAATAGGCTACTGTTGTTGCTCCTTCTGATAATAAATTTTCTGCTTGTAAAGCGTCCATCCACATTTTCCAATCTTCTCCTCCCATTACAGTTACCGTATTAGCAACATCATCACCCTCAGCTGGTTTTATTGATATTTCTGATACATTACCTGTATGAAAATCTACTGTTTTATTTGAAAACACCTCTCCTATTGGTTTTAAAACAGACTTATATCTTTTTCCTGTTTCTGGATGCGTTCTTACAGGCGAAGCTAAACTATAGATTACTAAATCTACTTGACCTAAATCTTCTTTGATTAAATCTACTACTTGCTTCTTTACATCATTTGAAAATGCATCGGCATTTATACTTTTTGCATATAATCCTGCTGCATGCGCTTCTTTTTCAAAAGCTGCTGTATTGTAAAAACCTGGTGATGCCGGTCTTCCTTCGCTTGCTGGCTTGTCAAAAAACACTCCTATTGTTGCGGCATCTGAACCAAATGCACTTGTAATTCTTGAAGCTAATCCAAATCCAGTTGAAGCTCCTATGACTAAAACTTTTTTTGCTCCTTCTATTTTTCCTTTTGACTGTACATATGCTATTTGGTCTTTTACATTTTGTTCACATCCAACTGGGTGAGATGTTAAACAAATAAACCCTCTAGTTCTTGGCTCTATTATCATTGTTGTTTGTTTTAAAATTTTTAATTTCTAATTGGCTATCTGAAATTCTTTGACCAATCATCGTTAAAATTCTTTTATTTATTTCAGCATCATTGTCTTTATAGAATTCAAATTCTTTTATGGTGAATTGACCTATAATTGAACCTAACAGCTGATTTTTAAAATTTATATTTTTTTTAATTATTGTATCAACTAGATTTTGAAAACTTTCTTTTTCTAGATGTAACACCTTAACTTTTTGTTTATTACAATAAAAAATAAAAAAATGTAAAATAAGATCGTGTTGTAGTTTTAAAATTGGTCGTACAATTCTGTTTTGAAAATCTTCAATTGGAATTTTTGATGTCAAATTTAAAACTGGTCGTATGCTTATTTTTTTATTGTCCATTTAAAAAATTGACAACATTTTTTTCAATACGTGCTAATACATTCTCTGTATTTGCCTTAATAAAAGTTTCTCCTGTAATTTGTTCATATAATTCGATATATCTATTAGATATCTCATTAATTTTATCATCTGACATTTCAGGAATTTGTTGTCCTTCTTTTCCTTGAAACCCATTTTCTATTAACCATTGACGTACAAACTCTTTTGATAATTGTTTTTGCTTTTCTCCTTTCTCTTGACGTTCTTTATATCCTTCTTTATAAAAATAACGCGATGAATCTGGAGTATGTATTTCATCTATCAAAACTATTTTTCCATCTCTTGTCTTACCGAATTCATATTTAGTATCTACTAAAATTAAATCTCTAGAAGCTGCAATTTCAGTTCCTCTTTGAAATAATTTTCTTGTGTAATCTTCTAAAACTAAATAATCTTCTTCTGAAACTATTCCTTTTGCTAAAATTTCCTCTCTTGAAATATCCTCGTCATGCTCTCCGTTATCTGCTTTTGTAGATGGAGTAATAATAGGTGTAGGAAATTTATCGTTCTCTTTTAATCCTTCAGGCATTTCAACTCCACAAAGAATCCTTTTTCCTGCATTATATTCACGAGCGGCATGTCCTGACAAGTAACCTCTAATAACCATTTCTACTTTAAATGGTTCACATAAATGTCCTACTGCAACATTTTCATCTGGATTTGCCACTAACCAATTCGGAACAATATCGGCTGTATCATTCATCATTTTGGTTGCGATCTGGTTTAAAATCTGCCCTTTAAAAGGGATTTGACGAGGCAAAATTACATCAAAAGCTGACAATCTATCTGATGCAATCATTACCAATAATTCATCGTTTACATTGTATACTTCTCTTACCTTTCCTTTATAAACAGACTTCTGTTGTGGAAACTTGAAGTTAGTTTCGTTAATTGTATTCATTCTTTTTTTGTTGTGTTGTTGACTGCAAAAGTAAGTTTTTACATTTCAAAACTCAAAGTTTAAAAGTTATAAATTACAACTAAAGATTACTCTGTTTCAATACTTTTATATGCTTTTACAATTTTCTTAATTAAGCGGTGTCTTACTACATCTTTATCATCTAAGTATATTTGTCCAATCCCATCTATACCTTTTAAAGCTAACAATGCTTCTTTTAAACCTGAGACTTGTTTTCTTGGTAAATCTATTTGACCAGGATCACCTGTAATAATAAACTTTGCATGCATTCCCATACGTGTTAAAAACATTTTCATTTGGTTGTGCGTTGTATTTTGTGCCTCATCTAAAATTACAAACGCATTATCTAATGTTCTTCCACGCATAAATGCTAATGGTGCTATTTGTATAATTCCCTTTTCTAAATATGATTCTAACTTTTCATGCGGAATCATATCTCTTAATGCATCATATAAAGGTTGCATATATGGGTCTAATTTTTCTTTTAAATCTCCTGGTAAAAAACCTAAGTTTTCCCCTGATTCTACCGCTGGCCTCGTTAGTATAATTCTACGTACTTCTTTTTCTTTAAGTGCCTTTACCGCTAATGCTACTGCTGTATATGTTTTTCCAGTTCCTGCTGGACCTACTGCAAAAAGCATATCGTTTTTAAGCATTAACTCAACCATTTTACGTTGGTTTGTTGTTTGTGCTTTTATTAATTTACCGCTAACTCCATGCACTAAGACTCCTTCAACCTTATTCGATTTACGAATTTCCTCTTCCTTTCCTGTAGATGTTAAAATACGTTCTATGCTATTTTCATCTAACTTATTATATCTATTGAAGTATTTTATGAGCATTCCTAAACGTTTTTCAAATTCGTCTAAAAGCTCTGCCTCTCCATAAATTTTTAATGTATTTCCTCTTGCAACAATTTTTACTTTTGGGAAGTATGTTTTTAACTGAGTTATTGTACTGTTTTGAGCTCCAAAAAAATCTTTTGGATTAATTTCGGTTAATTCAATAATTCGTTCGTTCAAATGATATATGTTTTTAATATTATTCACTCTAAAAATAATGATTATTTTTATCGAATTACGTAGTTTTGCTGTAAATTCAACAGATTTTTTCAACATATTAATTAACAAGCAACTAATTAAATGCCTCTCATTACTTTAACTACCGATTTTGGAATAAAAGACCACTTTGTAGGGGCTGTTAAAGGTGCTATTTACTCTGAATTACCTGATGCGAACATTGTTGACATTACGCATCACATTACTCCTTTTAATATTACCGAGACTGCTTATATTTTAAAAAACACCTATAAAAGCTTTCCTGATAAAACAATACATATTGTTGGAGTTGATTCTGAATTGAGTGTAGATAATAAACATATTGCTTTAGAATTAGACAATCATTATTTTATTTGTCCTGATAATGGAATTATATCTATGATTGCTTCCGAAATAAAACCTTCAAAGATTGTTGAAATTAATATTCATAATCATATTGAAAGTAGTTTCCCTGTATTAGATGTATTTGTTCAGGTTGCTTCTCATATTGGCCGTGGTGGTAGTTTAAATGTTATTGGTAAAGAAATTGAGTCTTATAAGAACATTACTGAAATTCAGCCTAAGATAAATCAAAAGCAAGACCATATTATAGGTGGTGTTATTTATATTGATAACTACGGAAATGTAATTACAAATATTAGTAAGAAACTTTTCAACTCTATTGGTAAAGGACGTAATTTTACTATAACCGCCAGACGCTATAATTTTGATAAAATTTATAATCGTTATAATGAAATTGTAGATTATTCTATTCCTGTTGAAAAAAGACAATACGATGGAGAAAAATTAGCTATTTTTAATTCTGCTGGTTTTTTAGAAATTGCCATTTACCGTAGTAATTTAGATACTGTTGGTGGTGCTTCTACCTTACTAGGTTTAGGTTATAGAGACAGTATTTCTATTGAGTTTGAAACTATTATTTCACCAGATTTTACCACTATAAATTAATTATATGTTTGTTCGAATTGTAAAAATGAGTTTTCAACCTGAGAAAATTGAAGAGTTTTTAAAAAACTTTGACTCAAAAAAAGAATTTATTAGAAAATCTCCTGGTTGTAACTTATTAGAATTATATAGAGATAAAACGAATCCGAATATCTTTTTTACTTACAGTTATTGGGATACTGAACAAGATTTAGAAAATTATAGAAATTCTGAATTATTTAAAGGTGTTTGGGCTCAAACTAAAGTTTTATTTAATGATAAGCCATTAGCTTGGAGTGTAGATAAATTAGTCTCTTTAGTTTAATGGAATTACTATTCAAACCTTTTCCTAAATTAGAAACTGAGCGATTAGTTTTAAGAAAACTTATAGATAGTGATAAGAAAGCTATTTTTGAAATACGATCTAACAAAGAAGTCAATAAATTTATAGACAGACATGTTCCTGCAAATATTTCCGATATAGAAACTTTCATTAAAATGATTGACCAATTAATCAATACTAACAAAGGTATTTATTGGGTAATTGAACATAACAATACTCTAATTGGTTCTATTGGACTCCGTCATTTTAACCATGATTTTTCTTATGCTGAGATAGGTTATGAATTACATCCTGATTTCCATAAAAAAGGTTTTATGAGTGAATCATTACAAAAAGTTATTCATTTTGGTTTTTCTAAACTTAACTTAAAAGCCATAGAAGCCTTTACTCATAAAAATAATGAAAGCTCTATCGCGTTATTGAATAAAAATAATTTTATTTATCAGCCTAAAAGAAGAGATAAGGGTTTTGAAAATAATCGTATTTTTCGAATTGAAAATAATTAATAATTTACGTTAACAATTATATGTTTCCTATTTTAAAAAAAGAATTTAACTCATTTTTTTCATCCCCCATAGCGTATTTAGTTATTGGTGTTTTTTTACTAATAAACGGATTATACTTATGGGTGTTTAAAGATAATTTTAATATTCTAAATGCTGGTTTTGCAGATTTAAGTAGCTTCTTTTATTTAGCTCCTTGGTTATTCTTGTTTTTAATACCAGCGATTACCATGAGAAGTTTTGCCGATGAATTTAACAGTGGAACTATTGAAATTTTAAAAACTAAGCCATTAACCGATTGGCAAATTATTTTAGGCAAGTTTACAGCTTCACTTCTTTTAGTTTTTATTGCTTTAATTCCTACATTAACTTATGCATATACTGTATATGCACTAGGTAATCCAATTGGAAATTTAGATTTAGGAAGTATTACTGGTTCTTATTTTGGTCTGTTTTTTTTAGCTGCCATATACACTAGTATTGGTTTGTTTACCTCTACTCTGTCTAAAAATCAAATTGTAGCTTTTATTATTAGTGTTTTTATCACTTTTATTTTATTCTATGGCTTTGATACAATTGGTAACTCATTAGGAAATTCGGGATACTTATTTCAACAGTTTGGAATTAATGAACACTTTAAAAGTATTAGTCGAGGTGTTATTGACACTAGAGATGTAGTTTACTTTATTAGCGTTACTTTTTTCTTTTTATTCATTACTAAACAACAATTAAAAAATGAATAAGAAAATACAACATATAGCTTATGCTTTCGTAGGAATCTTATTAGTCAATTATCTTTCTAATTTTGTATTTAAACGTTTTGACTTAACTCAAGACAAACGCTATACAATTTCTAATATTAGCACGAAACTACTGAATAAAATAGACAAGAATATTTTAATTAATGTATACTTGGAAGGTGATTTTCCAGCTGAGTTCAAACGCTTACAAATAGAAACTCGTCAGTTTTTAGAAGAACTAAAAGCTGAAAATTCTAATGTTAGGTTTCGTTTTGTTAATCCTGATAATATTCGTGAACGCCTTATAAAAAAAGGAATGCTTCCTAGTCAATTAACTGTGGAGGAAGATGGAAAATTATCTGAAGCCATTATTTTTCCTTGGGCTGAAATTAATTACGGTAAAAAAACAGAACTTGTTTCTCTTTTACCAAATTCTATTGCTAAAACTCAAGAAGATCAATTGCAAAACGCAATTGAAAAACTTGAATACTCTTTTGCTAATGCAATTCATAACATAACCAAAACCAAAAGAAAAAAAATAGCAGTTTTATCGGGTAATGGGGAATTAGACGATATATATGTTTATAGTTTATTAAGTGAAGTAGGAAAAAAATATCGCTTAGCTAAATTTACTTTAGACAGTGTTGAAAACAGTCCCCAAAAAACATTAAATGATTTAACTAAGTATGATTTAGCAATTATTGCTAAACCTACTAAAAGGTTTACCGAAAAAGAGAAATTTACCGTTGATCAGTTTATTACAAATGGAGGTAAAACTCTTTGGATGATTGATAATAATTATTCAGATACGGATAGCTTATATAATGAAGGAAGAATGTTAGCTTTTCCTCGCGATTTAAATTTAACCGATTTACTTTTTAGTTATCAAGTACGTGTAAATAATAAACTTATTCAAGATTTATATTCTGCTAAGATTCCTTTAGCTACAGGAAATTTAGGAAACCAAGCACAGTTTCAACATTTAAATTGGTTTTACCATCCTTTAGTGAATGGAAATCCTAACCATCCTATTACTAAAAACGTATCGCCAGTTCGTTTTCGTTTTACAACGCAGATAGATACATTGAAAGGAAATATTAAAAAAACACCTTTATTAGTTACTTCTGTTTTAACTAAAAAAATAGGAACTCCTAAAATTGTTGAATTGCAAAGTATTTCTAAAGAACCTCAACAAAAAGATTACTCAAATGGCCCACAGTTATTATCTGTTTTATTAGAAGGTGATTTTAAATCTGCTTATAAAAGTAGAATCAAACCATTTAGCACTCCACTTTTCAAACCTGAAAGTAGCTCTAATAAAATGATTGTTATTGCCGATGGTGATGTTGGAAAAAATCAAATTTTAAAAGGAAAACCTCATGATTTATCTTTAGACAAATGGACTGGAGAAATATTTGGTAACAAAGATTTCTTAATGAATGCTATTGATTATTTATTAGACGATTCTGGTTTAATTCAATTACGTAATAAAACAGTTAAGATAAACCTTCTAAACAAACAAAAAGCTTATACTGAAAAACGTTTTTGGCAATTTATAAATATTGGTGTTCCTTTAATTTTACTTGCCTTGTTTGGTTTTGGTTTTAATTACTTAAGAAGAAAAAAATATTCTTAAATATTTGTAAGTGAATAATAAATTTAAATATTTTTTTATCTCTATTAGCTTTACACTTTTTATTTGTTCATTAACACAAGAATGTTATACTGTAAAGCTAAACAATAAACTATATAATCATTCTGGAGCTTTACTTTTCTTTTTAGGATGGTTAAATATTGGTTTAAAAACATTTATTTGGTTAGCCAACCCTTTACACATTATTAGTAATTACTATTTAGTTACTAGTCAAAAGAAAAAGCTACCTCTTCTTTTAAGTCTATTCGCTTTAATTTTATCCTTATTATTTACAAAAGCAGAAGTAAGTTATGCTTATTTCGGAGGATCTCAAGGTGATATAGTCAATACATTATCAGGTTACTGGTTATGGGTTTCCTCAATAACTATAACTGTACTATACACTATTATTTTAAATATAAAATCTATCAAACACTAACTAAAATAATAAATCATCATAAATAAAAGTATAATTCAATTGTTTCTGTAATTTATCTGAACTAATTATTTTATACTTCAAATCTAAAGAATCATCAAAAACTGGTGGTTCTTTTTTCATTTTAACCTTTGCATTGATATAAAATTCTTTTCTTGTTGGGTGGTGATTTGAACAAGCGTTAAATACTTCTCCCCATACGTTTAGTTTAATTATTTGATAAATAATTTGAATACAATCATCCTGATGTATCATATTTACAAAACCTTTAGGATGTGGTATTTTTCTATTCTCAAACCAATTTCCTGGATTCCTATCCCTACCTAACAATCCTGCAAAACGAATTACAGTAGTTTTAAAGTATTTATTTTCTTTAAAAAGATTTTCTATTTCTGCTAAAGGTGAAGATATCAATGTTTCTTCCTCTGTTATTACTTTGTTTAAACTAGGATAAACTGAAGTAGAACTTATAAAAATTACTTTTTTTACTGCTGATTTCTCTATTTCATTTATTAAGTTTTTGTAGCTTACAATATTCTTAGATGTAATTGCTACAATTAATATATCTGAACTTAAAAACAATTGTATTTCTTTATTGAAACTTGCATCAATATCTATTAAAAAAGGAGCAATTCCTTTTTCCTTAAAAATACTTAATTTATTTTTTGAAGTAGTAGACCCTTTCACATTATACTCTTTCTTCAGTAAGTATTCTGCTAATGGAAGTCCTAACCAACCACATCCTAAAATACTAACATCCTTCATCGCAACAATTGTCATCTTTTACCAGTTTACACGAAACTACCGCTAATAACGCTCCTAAAATTGGCGCTAATAAATACAACCATAAATGTTCTAAGTGTCCTGATACTAATGCCGGCGCTATTGAACGTACTGGGTTCATCGAAGCTTTTGTCATTGGTCCAGCAAACATTGCTTCTAACAAAACGACTCCTCCGATAGCAATACCTGCCATTACCCCAACTTCTTTACTCCCTGTTGAAACATTAATAATTGTAACCATTAAAAAGAAAGTCAGTAATAATTCTAATATAAAAGCTCGCCAAGGTTCAATACTAGGTATCGTAGCTCCGTAAAATTCACTTTCAGGAAATAAAACCCATAGTACACTGCTTGCTAATAGTGCACCTAATAATTGGGCTATTATATATTTTGGAACCTCTTTCCATGAAAATTTTTTGGCATAAGCAAAAGCAATGGTAACTGCTGGATTAAAGTGTGCCCCCGAAATTTCTCCAAAAGAATATATCATTGCCATTACTATTAATCCCCAGGTAATAGCCACTCCTATGTGAGTTAAATCTACCCCTCCAGTTACTTCATTAATTGTCATAGCCCCTGTACCACAAAAAATTAACGCAAAAGTTCCTATTAATTCAGAAATATATTTTTTCATGGTGGCAAATATCAAATAAATAGTTAATATTTATTTTAAGTTTTCGTTAACATTAATCCATATAATTCCTCGTAATTTTATCAGAACAAACTATAAACAAATTAATCATCATGAAAAAATTACTTTTAAGCTTATTTGTTGTTGCTATATCAGCAAATGTTAATGCACAAGTAAAAACTCCAGCACCAAGCCCTGCTTCTAAATTAGAGCAACAAGTAGGTTTAACTGACGTTACTGTAGAATACTCTAGACCAGGAATGAGAGGTAGAACTATTTTTGGAGATTTAGTGCCTTATGGAAAAGTATGGAGAACCGGAGCTAATCAAAACACTAAAGTTACATTTAGCGACGATGTTACAATTGATGGAAAAGAATTAAAGAAAGGTACCTATGCCTTGTACACAAAACCGAATAAAGATTCATGGGAAGTTATTTTTTATTCTGATGCGAACAACTGGGGAACTCCAAGAAAATGGGATGACAGTAAAGTAGCATTATCTACAACTGCTAAAGTTGAAAAAATGCCTATGAAAATTGAAACTTTTACTTTAACTATTGATGATATCAAAAACAGTTCTGCTGTTTTAGGTATGTTATGGGAAAACGCTTATGTTGGAGTAAAGTTTAACACACCTACTGATAAAGGTGTTGAAGCTAGTATTGCAAAAATAATGAGCGGACCTTCTGCTGGTGATTATTTTTCTTCTGCTAAATATTATTTAGATGAAGGTAAAGACATCCAAAAAGCTAAAGAATGGATCAACAAAGCTGTAGATATGACTAAAGACCGTCCACGTTTTTGGTATTTACGTCAACAATCATTAATCTTAGCTAAAGCTGGAGATAAAAAAGGAGCTATTGCTGCTGCTAAAGCTTCATTAGCTGGAGCTGAAAAAGCAGGTAACGCTGATTACGTTAAAATGAACAAAGAGTTTTTAGCTAAAATGTAATAAACTCACATATTTAATTAAAACTCGTAGCTATATATTAGTTACGAGTTTTTTTTGTTTAAAAACAATTCATTTAGTTAATTTATTTGTATATAAATAAAATTTATCATAAAAAATTAAATTAACCATATTTAAAACATAGATTAGTAAGTAATTAACTTAATCAAACTAATTTATGTGTAAAATTAAAGTCCCCCTATTAATTGTACTTTCTCTACTTACGATACAATTAATACAATCTCAAAACAATAACTACGACATCGGTGTAGGTATTTCAGACATTACTGGAGAAATTGCTGAAAGCGCCTTTTTTGGTTATGGAAACCCTTTCTTTAAAAATAGTGGTATTAAAGACAGACAATATGCAAGAGCTTATATTGTTAAAGAGCCCAGTGGCACACCCGCTGTATTTGTTTGTATAGACAAAGGTGCCATGTTTCAATCAGTTAATTTAGCTGTTCTAGAAAAACTCAAAAATTATTATGGCAGCACTTATACTGATACTAACGTAGTTATTAGTGCTACCCACACCCACGTTTCACCTGGTGGATATTCCCATTATGAACTTTACAATACTTCTACCGGTGGTTTTTATAAAAAAAACTTCAATATTTTAGTTGATGGAATTTTTAATGCTATCAAACAAGCTCACGACAGCTTAGCCCCAGGTAGAATTTATTATAACTCAGGAAGTTTAACAAATGCCAGCATTAATAGATCTTTAGTAGCTTACAATTTAAATAGTGATTCTAATGACTATATGAATATTGATGATCAAATGACGGTTTTAAAATTTGTACAAGGTAATACTGAGGTTGGAATGATTTCTTGGTTTGGAGTTCATCCAACAAGTTTATCTAAGAACTATAAATATGCTAGTGGTGACAGTAAAGGTTATGCTTCATTAAAGTTTGAACGCATGAAACAGTCTTCATACGGAAATGGTAATTTTACTTTTGTTGCTGCTTTTCCTAATACAAATCCTGGAGATATGTCTCCTAACTTAAATCAACCAGCTCCTAATGATTTATATACAGATGCTACTGGACCTGGCAGTAATGAAGTAGAAAGTTCTGAAATTATAGGAGATAGACAATATCAAAAAGCATTAGAATTATATAATAATGCTAGTGAACAACTTATCGGCTCAGTAAAAGCCGTATCGAGATATAGTGATTTTTCTAATATCGAAGTTGCTTCAAAATTTACCGATGGTGTTATACGCCATACTTGTAAAGCTGCTCTTGGCATTTCTTTTAGAGCTGGTGCAGAAGATGGTAGAAGTGGTATTGGAAGAGAAGGTGAGACAAGGTCCAATCCTAATTCAGGTCCTGCTGTTGATCAATGTCATATGGAAAAACCTATTGATCCTTTATTTTTTGTAGGACGAAACAGTAATAACCCAAGAACTCCTAAAATACTCCCAACTAGTATTTTAAAAATCGGTCAATTTGGAATTTTTGCTGCTCCTGCTGAATTTACTATCATGGCTGGAAGGCGTGTAAAAGCTACAGTTGCAGAAAATAGTGCTACTGGAATACAACATAGTGTTTTAGCTGGTTATTCTGATGCTTACTGTGGTTATGTAACTACTAGAGAAGAATATGCCTCTCAACAATACGAAGGAGCCAGTACACAATTTGGTCCATGGACCCTAGCTGCTTATCGACAAGAATTTGAAAGGTTAGCTACCTTATTAGTTTCTCCTAACTCAAACCCTTGGCCTACTCTAGCATCAACTCCTCCTCAAAAAACATACATTGGACTTGATAAAACGGTACATATTCTTTTTGATGATAAACCTTTATTTAAAAGCTTTGGAAGTGTGTATTCTGATACAAATAGCTCATATAATACCGGTAATACTGCTAAAGTTACTTTTTGGGGTGCTCATCCTAATCATGATACTAAAACAAATAGTACTTATTTTACTGTTCAGAAAAAAGTTGGAAACTCTTGGGTTACTAAATTTCAAGATAGAGATACCAACACTCTTATGATTTGGAAAAGAGACGGTGTAGCAAATTCAAAAATTACTATACATTTTAAAATCACCTCAGAAGTAGAAAGTGGCTATTACAGAATTGTACATACTGGTAAATGGAAAAATGGTTGGACAGGAAAAATAAGTCCATACAGCGGAACTAGTAAAACGTTTTATGTAAATGGTTATGTTAGTAGAACTGTTAAACAAGAAACAGAAAAAAATATGCTCAATCAACATATTGTTTATCCTAATCCTAGTCGCGGAAACTTCACTTTTATCAATAATAAAAACTCTAAAGGTTCTTTTAAAATAATTAACACTGTAGGACAAGTAATTAAAACTGGTGAAATTCCTAATAAAAAATATATTAAGAATCTATATTTTAAAGCTGAAGCTGGAGTTTATCTTTTAAAAGTTAAATATGATAATGGAGAAACTGATATAACTACAATTCTAAAAAAATAAGCGAATAAAAAAACTCACAATTTATATTGTGAGTTTTTACTTTTTATATCTTCAATTTAAAATCTCCAACAAACAATTCTAGTTACTTTATTTCCTTGTGTCATTGGAATTACTTTAAATTCTTTTACTCCTAGCTTTTTGCCCGACTTCTGTAAACTTTCTACATTTTCTTTTTTAGAAACTAAGCTTGTAAACCACTTACTAACTGTTGGATATTGTGAACTCTCATATAAATATGTATGCAAAAAAGCTTTTTCACCTCCTATATACCAAAGTTCGTTACTATTTCCTGAAAAATTACGAACAGCATTATTTCCTAAGTTTCTCGATTTTCTCCTATTAGCTCCTCTAGCCTCTTCCGCCGATTTATAAAAAGGAGGATTGCACATAGTTACTGTAAAAGAATCTTCCTTCTCAAGAATTCCTTTTAAAACATGCTCTTCTTTAAACTGCTGTCTTAATTTTATTTTAGTATCTAAATTATTATCATCTATAATATCTTGAGCAGAATCTAACGAGTCTAAATCAATATCAGATGCTACAAAACTCCAATTATACACTGCATTTCCTAATAACGGATATATACAAGTTGCTCCAGTACCAATATCTAATACAGTTACCTCTTTTTCTTTCCTTATTAAATCTGCTAAATAATGAATATAATCAACTCTTCCTGGAATTGGCGGACATAAATTATCGTCTGAAAACTCCCATGTATTAATATTGTAATAAACCGATAATAAAGCTTTATTAAATTCTTTTACTGCTTTTGGATTTGAGAAATCAATAGTTTCTTTACCGTACTTCTCTATTACAAACTCTTTTATCTTAGGATACTTTTCTTGAAGTACTTTAAAATCGTATCCTTTATTATGGATATTATTTTTATGTAGTGCTTTTTTCTCCATTAAAGTGTAATTATTGTAAACTCCAAATCTAAAGGATTTAAACTCTTTTTTAACTTATCCAAAAAACTAACTCCATACTCTAGATAATATTCTGAGAAATTACGTTGACGTTCTTCTAAACTTTGATTTGGTAATATTTCATTTTGAAGCAATGTAATTCTGTCTACCAATTCTTTTTGTTTTCTTTTCTCCGCTCTTAACCACCTTTTCTCTAGGTTTTCTAATCCTTTTAATTGTTTTTTCTCTTGGGCATTTACAGCTCCAATAAAAGAAACATCAGTTTTTTGAGCTACTTTTCTTAATTCATTGAATTGCTGTTGTAAAAAGCTTTTCTGATTTGTAAAATCAACTTTTACTTCTGATGAATTTAAAACTTTATTCTTTAGTAATGTATTTTGCTTACTGAATAATTCTTCTTTAGATATTGTTAACTTCTCTAATTTTCTTTCTTGTTTTTCTGATAGAATTTGTACTGAATTTCTCAACAACAAAACAGGAAATGGAACTTCTACAGCTTCAAAATAACTTTTCAACTGTAACCAATATGCTAATTCTCCTCCTCCTCCTATGTAACATAAGTTTGGTAAAATTACTTCCTGATATAATGGTCGCATTATTACGTTTGGAGAAAATCTTTCGGGATTACTTTCTAGATGACTTAATATCTCTTCTTTAGTCCAAGAAACATTTGTATTGTTTACTTTATATGTACCTTCTTCGAAAATAATACGTTCACGAATTTCGTCAGTTAAATAAAATAAATTTATTTCTCTTGGATTTACTTGTACTTTATATTCTTCTCCTAAAACTTTTATTGTTTCTGTTACTTTTTTATAAGAGATTTCTTCTGTTAATTCTCTTGTTACATAAGGAATAAACTCTCTTTTTAAATCAGTATCATCTGCATCAATAATTACCAATCCATAGGCTCCAAATAACTCATTAGCAATATACCTAGTAGCATCTGCTAAATTGTTATGTTTTAAGTAACCTTCTTCAAATAGTTTCACTAAATACTGTGCATTTTTAGAGTTTCCTATATGCAATGAAAAAGCTTCTAAAACTTCTTGTAATCCATCTGTAGAAAAGCGTCCAACTCCACCAGTTTGTTCTGAATTCCACTGAACTTTTTTTCCTTTAAAATTAAAATAGTTTATTTCGTCAAAATCATGATCTTCTGTTGCCATCCAATATACCGGAACAAAATTTTGATTTTCAATTTTACTATTTAATTCTTCACATAAATTAATTGTTGAAAATATTTTATACAAAAAATATAAAGGGCCAGTAAACAGGTTTAATTGATGACCTGTAGTTATAGTATATGTATTTTCTAAAAGTAAACTATCTATGTTTTGTATTGTTTCCTCTGTAGCATTTAGCTTACTATATTGCTTTTTTAATGCATTAACTAAAACGGTTCTTTTTTCCGGTTTAAAAGATACACCTTTAGCTTCTACTTGTTTTTTTAAACCTTCAATATTCGAAAAATTATTATAAAAAGGCTTTATTTTCTCTGACTCTTCTAAATAATCTATCATAGTTTTAGAGAAGAAACCAGTTTTTTTGAAAGGTATTTGAATCACACTCATTACTTATTTTTTCTTTGGAATAATGTATAAATATATGGTCGTTCTCCTCCATAAGGATTGGTAAAAGTGTAATTGAACTTCTTAATCAATTCAAAATCTTCTCCAAGTCTTTCTTGCAACATTTCTGCATTATATCTTTGTAACTCAAGCCCACAGCATTTTTCTGCTCCATCAAGAGCAAAAACAGCTATGATTACAAAACCATTACTCTTTACAAGTTGTTTTAATAATTTAAAATACAATTCTTTTTCTTCTTCTTTCAAAAAGAAATGCAATACAGCTCTATCATTCCAAATGTCAATATCTGAAAGTTGATTAAGCTTTGACGGCTTTATTAAATCATCAACAATAAAATTTATCTCTGATGATTTATCTCCTAACCTGTTTTTAACATCTTCAATAGCTTTTTCAGACAAATCGTTTGCTATCAAATTTGTATATCCATCAGCTAACAATTCATCTATTAACATAGAAGATCCAACTCCTACATTTAAAATCTTAGCATCTTTAGGAGCTTTAGATAGTTTTATTAAATCTATTGTTTCTTTTGAGCTTTCTTCATACCAACCTAATTTCTGTGTAGTATTTTTAGTATAAGCTGTGTTCCAATGTTCTTTTAAAGTATTTTCTTCTGGAACTTTACAATCACTCTCTTTTGTAGTCATAGCCCAAAAATAGTAAAATTTGATTTTTCATCAGAATAGATTAATACTTCTAACAGTTTTTTAACTAAAAGTTATGTTTTTAAATCATTGAATGTATATTTGCAGCTTGTTATGAACTCTTAATTTAAACTATGAAAAAAAAATCAAAATATGGCTTAATAATAAGTCTAGTTATTCTCTTTATTTCCTGTGAAAAAGAATCAGTTTCATTTGAAAAAAACGGATATAATAGTATTGTTAATACAATTAAAGAACCTATAGGTCCTAATTGTGCCAATGGTGGTATAAGAGTAAATTCAGGAAATGACCTCAATTATGATGGCATTTTAAACTCTAATGAAATTACATCCACTAGTTATGTTTGTAATGGTCTTAATGGTTCTACTAGTCTTTTTGATTTTATAAATGAACCTCCAGGTTCTAATTGTTCTAATGGAGGAATAAAAGTAAGATCTGGGATAGATACCAACAACAATGGAACACTAGAAGACTCAGAAGTAACATCTATTGCTATAGTTTGTAATGGTGAAAATGGAAGTAATTCTTTAATCAAAACTAGCTTAGAACCTTCAGGAGCCAATTGTAATACTGGAGGAATCAAAATAGAAATTGGTCTTGATATAAATAACAATCAAACACTTGAACCTAATGAAATTCAAGAAACGAAGTATATTTGTAATGGTACCGATGGTTTAACTTCTTTATACAATATTAAACAAGCTACATTAACAGATTGCCCTTCGGGTGGTTATTTAATAGAAGCTGGAATGGATAAAAATTTAAATTCTATCTTAGATCCTAACGAAATAACAGATACGTTTACTATTTGTAATGGTAAAAATCCAAACTTACCTCCTAATAGTAATCTACTTGCTTACTACCCTTTTAATGGAAACGCTAATGACCTTAGTGGAAATAATAATCATGGTAATATTGTTGGTTCATTGACTAAGGATTCTAAAGGAAATAGTAATAGTGCTGCCCTTTTAAATGGAAATGGAGACTATTTTGAATTTCCAAGTGTTATTGATTTAAAAACTCCTTCTTGGTCTTTTTCTATGTGGTTCTCTCTAAACCAACTCCCTAGAAATAAAGACGATGCTTTTCTTTTATCTTCAAAAAATATAGCTTATGGAGACGATGTACACTTATTTGTTGATAACGATGATAATCAAATTAAATTTTTCACTAATGATGGCTTTTTAAAACAATCTACAGGTGTCACTATTGAAAAAGGAAAATGGTATAATGTTATACTAGCCTACAATAAAAACTCTATTAAAATATATGTTAATGGAGAGATTAGGTTAGTATGGAGCACTACAAAATACACTTCTAGTTATAACTCAGGTACTCCATTAGTAGTTTCATCTATTTTTCCAGGAAGCACTTTAAAAGGTAGGGTTTTTGGATCTATAGATAACATTAGAGTCTACAATATTGACTTAAATGAAAGTGAAGCAAATGCTATTTTTAAATTAGAAGAATAAAAAATAAAGCTCTTACATTTTGTAAGAGCTTTTACTTTACTTTTTATTTAGATAAATTTAGTATACTTGGAGTATATAAAAAAACACTTATGTATTTTAAACATCCTGAAATTCTATACTTCTTAGGACTTTTAGTTATTCCTGTATTAGTTCATTTATTTCAGTTACAACGTTTTGTTAAAGTTCCTTTTACCAATGTTGCTTTTTTACAAAAACTAGTTTTACAAACACGTAAAAGTTCGCAAATAAAAAAATGGTTAATTCTCACAACTCGATTATTACTTTTAACCGCTATTATTTTTGCTTTTGCGCAACCTTATTTTAGCAATCATACAATTGATAAAAAGAAAAACTTTTTTATTTATTTAGATAATTCTTTAAGTACAAATACTAAGGGAGAAAAAGGGAATTTATTACAAATTGCCTCTCAAGAAATTATCGAAAATCTTTCAGATAATGTTACCTATTCATTATTAACAAATGATAACTTTTACAGAAATAAAACAGCAAGTGATTTAAAAAAAATATTACTTAAAGTTTCTAATACTTCTAAAAACAGAAGTTTCGAAGATGTTTTATTGAAAGTTTCTACAGAAAACAAGGCGCAAAACTCTTTATCAAAAAACATTTTTATTTCTGACTTTCAAAACTATACCAAAAATGATTTTGATGATGTAAATACTCCTATCTCATTAGTTAATCTTATTCCTGAATTAAAAAATAACATAGCTATTGACAGTGTTTTTTTAGACGACAATGGTTCTTCTAACTTTAATCTTAATATTCTTGTAAGCAATCAAGGAAAAGCTCAAAAAAACATTCCTATCTCTCTTTCTGACGATAATAAATTAATAAATAAACAAACCTTTTCTATTGAAGAAAATCAAGTAAAGAAAATTATTTTTTCTATTGTTAAATCTCCTGAATTCTTAGGAAAAATAAGCCTCAATTTCAGTGACACTTACAGTTTCGATAATTCCTTTTACTTCACAATTGATACTAGCACCAAAATTAATGTGCTAGCTATAGGAAAGCCTTCTGATTTTATAAATAGAATTTATACCAAAGATGAATTTAATTTAACTACACTTAGTAGTAAAAACATAAACTACAATCTAATCCCTAAGCAAAGTTTAATTATTTTAAATGAACTTGAGAGAGTTCCTCAAACTCTTATTAATTCTTTAGTAGATTACACTAAAAAAGGTGGAAATATTATAGTAATACCAAATAAAAATACTTCTATTTCATCATATAACGAATTACTTACTAGTGTTAATGCTGGTAAAATAGTTACTAAGAAAAATGATAGTTTAAAAATTACTAGTATTAACTATAATCATCCTCTTTTAAAAAATGTTTTTGAAAAAAGAGTTCAAAACTTTCAATATCCTTTTGTTAAAGAATCATTCATATCTATACTAAATAACGAGAGTAATTTAGTTTCTTTTGAAAACAAAGAAGGCTTTATTAAACAAGTAAATTTATCTAATGCTAACTTGTATTGGGTGGCTGCACCTTTAGAAAAAGAAAATAGTAATTTTACTAACTCTCCACTAATTGTTCCTATATTTTATAACATAGGAAAACATAGTTTACAATTATCAAAATTGTATTACACTATCGGAGAAGACAATACGATTGATATTAATAAGCAATTAGGAAAAGATGAAATTTTAACTATTTCAAATAATGAAAATTCATTTATACCTTTACAACAAACCTTTCAAAATAAGGTTAGAATTACTACTAAAGACCAACCTTTAAAAGCTGGTTTTTATCAGATAAAACAACAAGAAAGTCTTTTAAAAAAAATAGCTTATAATTATCCTAAAAGTGAAAGTTCATTACAATTTTTAGATATTTCATCAACTACAAACAAAGACATCTCTACTTCAGTAAAAAACACTTTACAGGATATAAATAATGAAACTAAAATTCAATGGCTTTGGAAGTGGTTTTTAGCGCTAGCCATCGTATCTTTGCTTTTAGAAATTTTGATATTAAAATTTTTTAAAACATGACAACGCTGCTAAAATCGGCAACAATTATTGATGCCACCAGCTCTTACCACAAACAAACTAAAGATATTTTAATTACCGACGGTATTATTACCAAAATTGATGATGCTATTTCTGCTCCTGAAGGGTGTGAGATTGTAACACTTGAAAACCTACATGTTTCTACTGGATGGTTTGATACAAGTGTTTCTTTTGGTGAACCTGGTTACGAAGAACGAGAAACTATAAAAAATGGTTTACATGTTGCTTCTAAAAGTGGATTTACTGATGTTGCTGTAAATCCAAATACAAATCCTGTTATTGATAATAAATCTGCTGTAGAATTTTTAATAAACAAAGCTAATGGCGATGCAACTAATTTATTTCCTATTGGTACGTTAACACAACAAAGTAAAGGAATTGAAATGGCCGAGTTGTTTGATATGAAACAATCAGGTGCAATTGCTTTTGGTGATTATAAAAAATCTATCGATGATAATTTATTAAAAATAGCTTTATTATATACTCAAAATTTTGATGGTTTAGCTTTAAGCTTCCCAAAAAATAACTCTATTGCTGGTGAAGGAGTTGCTAATGAAGGAAAAAACAGTACACTACTTGGTTTAAAAGGAATTCCTGCCTTAGCAGAAGAAATTCAAATTTCTCGAGACTTATTCTTGTTAGAATACACAGGAGGAAAACTACATATCCCAACTATTTCTACAAAAAAATCTGTAGAACTAATTAGAGAAGCAAAGAAGAAAGGATTAGATATTACCTGTAGTGTTGCCATTCATAATTTGGTTTTAACAGATGATGAGTTACATGGATTTGATGGAAACAAAAAGGTCAATCCGCCTTTAAGAACATCAATTGATACAGAAGCTTTAGTAGAAGGCTTAAAAGACGGTACTATAGACATTATTACATCTGATCATAATCCTATTGATATAGAACATAAAAAAGTAGAATATTCAACTGCTAAAGATGGAACTATTGGTTTAGAGAGTGCTTTTGGTGCTTTAAACACTGTATTGGATATTGAAACGATTGTAAAATGTTTATCTCATAATCCTAAAAATCGTTTTGGTATTGAACAGAACTCTATAGAAGAAAACCAAAAAGCTTGTCTGTCTATATTTAATCCTGATGGAAATTTTATTTTTTCTAAAGACCATATTATTTCTACTTCTAAGAATAGTATCTTTTTAGACAAAGAATTAAGAGGTAGTGTTTATGGTATATATAATAAAGGACAGCTTATTCTAAACGCTTAATCGAAAAATACAATAGCAATTCTAGGCAAAAACAATACAATAATCAGTTATTGGTATATTAAGTTGGATAATTAACTTCTTTTATCAAAACTGCTTTAAGGAATTTATTACATGAGTTTACACTATATTATACGAGAGCCTAAAAAGGCTTCTACCAATCCTCCTTTATTAATTTTATTACATGGATATGGTAGTAACGAAAGAGATTTATTTTCATTTTCTGAAGAATTACCTGATGAATTATTAATTGTGAGTGCCCAAGCTCCATATAGCATGGGATATGATGGATATGCTTGGTATGCTATTAACTTCGACGCTAATAATGAAAAGTTTTCTGATCTAGACCAAGCAAGAGAATCAATGACTAAAATTGCTTCTTTCATTAATGAAATTAAAGAGAAATACAATACAAACCCAAATAAGACGTTTCTTTTAGGGTTTAGTCAAGGAGCAATATTAAGCTATGCTTTAAGTCTTAATAATCCCAATATGGTACAACACGTAGTAGCTTTAAGTGGATATATTAATGAAGATTTGTTACCAGCTGAAGTTAATACTGAAATAACAACTGATTATTATATTTCTCATGGTACAGTAGATCAGGTTTTACCAGTTAATTGGGCAAGAAAAGCACCTACTTTATTAGAAAATTACAATTTAAAAAGTGATTATTCAGAATATCCTGTAGGTCATGGTGTAGCTCCTCAAAACTTTTACAGTTTTAAGAATTGGATTGAACAACGATTAAAATAATGTTTTTAACTTTACACAAAATTTAATAAATGGATATTTTTACTCATCAAAATGCATACAAATGGTTCGTACCTATTTGTGCATTAGCCATTTTTATTGAAATGTATTTTAGCTACAAAAGAAAAGCTAAAAATTATGAGTTCAAAGATGTTTCAACAAATGTCTACTTTGCCATAACCAATGTTTTTTTAGATGGTCTTATGTATGGAGTTTCATTTATAGTGATGAACTTTTTTTACAGCTATAGATTAATTAACTGGGAAAGCACAGGTGTTTTATATTGGTTAATAGCTTTTATAGGACAAGACTTTCTATATTATATTCACCATTATGTAGATCATCATTCGCGCTTTTTCTGGGCAGTTCATGTTACGCATCATAATTCTGAATACTATAATATTTCAACTGGATTCCGTTCCCCTGTATTCCAACCTTTTTATAGGTTTATGTTTTTAATTCCTTTAATTCTTGTTGGAATAGCTCCATTGCATATTATGTTTGCCTATGCTATGAATCAAAATTATGGAACCTTATGTCACACTAATTTTATTAAAAGAAACAAACGCAAAGGTGTTCTTGGTTTCTTTTTAAATATATGGGAATACATTTTTGTAACTCCATCTCATCACAGGGTTCACCATGCTTCGAACACCAAATATTTAGATAAAAACATGGGAATGGCATTAATTATTTGGGATAGAATTTTTGGTACATTTCAAGCAGAAGAAGATGAAGAAGATTACGAAAAACTTAAATTTGGATTGACTAAACCTTTAGAAGATAAAGGACCTGTTAACATCATTTTTCATGAATGGAAAGAAATTTTTAAAGATTTCTTTAGTCGTAAAAAACACTTACCATTAGGTACTCGATTAAAATATGTTTTTATGCCTCCAGGATGGAGTCACGATGGAAGTTCGAAAACAAGTAAACAACTTCAAAAAGAATTATTCGAAAGTAGTAAATAATAAAAAAAACCGAGTATTGTACTCGGTTTTTTATTTATCCTAAAATTTGATTAGCGTGCTCTTTTGTTTTTACTTTTAAAATAACATCTTCAATTACTCCATTTTCGTCAATTACAAATGTTGTACGGTGAATTCCATCATATTCACGCCCCATAAATTTCTTTGGTCCCCAAACTCCAAAAGCATTGATTACTTCTTTACTTTCATCTGCTAATAAAGGAAATGGTAGCTCATGCTTATTTATCCAATTCTGTTGACGCTTTGCCGAATCGGCACTAGCCCCTAAGATTTCATATCCTTTAGATAAAAAAGTTTGATAATTATCTCTCAAATCACATGCCTCAGCTGTACACCCTGGAGTACTTGCTTTTGGGTAGAAAAACAATACTAATTTTTTTCCTTTATAATCAGAAAGTTTAACAACATTTCCTTTTTCATCAACTGATTTGAAATTTGGTGCTTTATCTCCTATTTTTAATGTAGTCATAATTTGTATTTTTGCGAATATAAAGATATTGAAAATGACCAAAGCAGACAAAGTACAATTTGTTATTAATACATTAAAAGAGCTGTATCCTGAAATTCCTGTTCCTTTAGATCATAAAGACCCTTACACCTTACTTATAGCAGTTTTATTATCTGCTCAATGTACTGATGTTAGAGTAAATCAAATTACTCCTTTACTTTTTGCTAAGGCAGATAATCCTTATGATATGGTAAAAATGTCTGTTGAAGAAATTAAAGAAATTATCAGACCTTGTGGATTATCTCCAATGAAATCTAAAGGCATACATGGTTTATCAAAAATATTGATTGAAAAACACAATGGTGAAGTACCAGAAAGCTTTGAGTATTTAGAAGAGCTACCAGCAGTTGGTCATAAAACAGCTAGTGTTGTAATGAGTCAAGCTTTTGGCGTACCTGCTTTTCCTGTTGATACTCATATACACAGATTAATGTATCGCTGGAATCTATCTAACGGAAAAAGTGTAGGTCAAACTGAAAAAGATGCCAAACGATTATTTCCTAGAGAACACTGGAACGACTTACATTTACAAATCATATGGTATGGTAGAGAGTATTCTCCTGCTCGTGGATGGAATTTAGAAAATGATATTATTACCAAAACAATAGGTAGAAAAACTGTTCTTGATGAATATTATAAAAATAGAATATAAAAAAAGCCCCAACTTTCGTTGAAGCTTTTTCCACTCTTAATTCAAATTCAATTCAATGAGATAGTTTGATTTGGTTTTAACTACTTTTAACGATTTAGAAAAATTAATCAAAAATTGAATTGTTTCTTGTTTAGGTTTCATTTTAAAATCCGAAGATCTTTCAGAGTAAAGTTGCATCATAAAAATTCCCTTATTTATTTATTTTCAATTATTTAACGATGCTTTTTCACTTTTATTGTTTAATTCACCAAAATAATTTTATTTTTCTCCACAATCTTCCTTAAATTAATTAATGCATATCTCATTCTACCTAAGGCTGTGTTAATGCTAACACCTGTATTTTCAGATATTTCATTAAAACTCATATCGTTGTAAATACGCATTTTTAAAACTTCTTTTTGTTCTTCAGGTAATTCCTCAACTAAATCTTTAACATCAGATAAAATCTGCTCTTTAATTATCTGATTCTCTGCATTTAATGTTCCATCACTTAATACAGAAAAAATATCAAAATCATCCGTATTATTAAATGTAGGCATTCTATTACTCTTTCTAAAGTAATCTATAATTAAATTATGAGCTATCCTCATAACCCAAGGTAAAAACTTTCCTTCTTCGTTATAGCTTCCTTTTTTTAGTGTTCTTATTACTTTAATAAAAGTATCTTGAAAAATATCTTCTGTAGTATCTCTATCTTGTATTTTGCTATAGATAAAGCTATACAAGCGTTGTTGGTGACGTTTAATCAATAATTCTATTGCTAACTCTTTTCCGTTAATGTAGTTTTTAACTAATACACTATCACTTACATCGTTTTTATGCATCATAATTACTTTTTTTTAAAGAAGTCTTTCACAGAGTTTCTTTGGTTAAGGGGTATGTTTATTAAAAGTAATTATTTAGCTATAGGCGTTTATTTATTGATTAATAACTAGTTACAAATATTGCTTTTTTTATATAAAAAACCAAAAATAATTTATTTTTTTTATAAAAACATTAACAAACTCAGGGTTTATAGCCTATTTCTTTAGCATCTTTATCAAACTGAAAATCAGATTATTTTTTCATTTTAATCATTTAATTTCCTAGTTTCTAGATTATGTTTTTCATATATTTACAATAAACTTAGTTTATATATTTAATTAATCCTCCGAAAACTATGACTAGTACTGACACATCCTCAATCGTCTTTCCTCCTGGGAAAGTAATTTCACCTGAAGTAACAATTCAAAAATCTGGAAGTATTTATTTTGAAAACACATTTGAACGCCCCTTACCTTCTCTAGTAGAAGCAACTCAACATCGTTGTGGTCCTATAAGTTATGGTCCTATAAATGTAAAAGCACTTATTTTTGTAAGTTCTTCAACTCCATTATCAGCTTCAGCTATAAAGATCTCTCAGTTATTTTCTGTAAATAGCTTTGGCGACTATATGCTACAGTTTTTTATTCATACTACTGTAGAAGATATGTTAAAAATAAATGATAATAAAACTACAAATGAATACCAAGCTTATACGATTAAATTTTCTACTAACGAATTAGTAACATTTCCTGAAGGCATTAGCTTAGATAAAATCAAAGTAATACAAACATTTGTTTGGAACATTGACCCTACAACCTCTAGAGGAACTGAAACCACTGTACAAGATACCACACCAGGTTAGCCACTAGTATCAAAGCTCTAAATAGAGCCTGTTTTTTTTATATAATTTTTACCCCCCGTAACAAATGCATATTTTAAGAACTATACTAGTACTGTTATTTACTGTACATCTTTTTTCTCAGCAGAAAGACGAATTATCTGTTGAGTTTGAAAAGATTATTGAAAAACATCAACAAAAAGAAGATTTAAAAAGAATACATACTTTTTTCAAACAAAAGGAATGGGATTCAACTTTAATTCATTCCTATGTTTTATTAAAAGACACAAAGGATAAGAAATTAATAAATTATATACATTTCTTAAGAGCTCGTAGTTTCAAAAAGAAAAATGTTTTAGATCAATCTTTAAAAGAATACCAATTAATATCTAATGCTTTTCCTTTTTATTCCTATACCAAAGGTGCTATTGGTCAAATATATTTGTTGCAAAACAAATACAAGAAAGCTCTAAAAATTTTTCTCGATTTAGAGAAAAATTATTTCAATATTAAATACAAACCTCAGCAAAGTGCTATACTACACAACATAGGACTTTGCTATTTTCATTTGTCTAAATTTAAAGAAGCTGAAAAATATTTATTAAATAGCACTTCTCTACAAGAAAAAAAGAAAGACACAATACTTTTAATTGGTTCTTATATGGACATTGCTAATGTTTATTATGAACAATATAAAGACAATGAAGCTATTCCTTTTTTCAAAAAAGCTTATGAACTTTCAAAAAAAACCTCAAATTTTAAGATAAAAAGAAAAGCAGCTTTAAACATGGCTGTAGTTGAAGAAAATAGAAAAGATTTAGCTAAAGCTCTAGTTTACAGAAAAGAGTTTGAAAAATGGAAAGATTCCCTTAACAACCAAAACAGAATCTGGGCTGTAGCTCAAGTAGAAAAGAAACTCGCTGTAGCTCAAAAACAAAAACAAATAAATTTATTAGAAGCTGAAAATAAATTAAAAGTATCGCAACGAAATGGTTTTTTCATTTCTTCTATTTTACTTATCCTTCTACTTACAAGTGGATTTTTCTTGTACTCTCAAAAAAGTAAAGCCAATAAAATAATTACAACTCAAAAAGATGAACTTAATCAATTAAATAAAACAAAAGATAAACTTTTTTCTATTGTTAGTCACGATTTAAGATCATCAGTTAATCTATTAAAAAAAAGCAATTCTAATCTCTTAACAGAAATTAAAAATCGAAATTACGATGCATTGGGGAACATTGTAAATAAAAATGCAGCTATCGCTAATAGCTCTTATAATTTATTAGAAAACTTGTTAAACTGGTCGACAATGCAAACAAAACAAATTTATTTCAATATAGAATCTGTTGATTTATTTTCTATAATGCAACAAGTTGCTTTTAATTATCAACCTTTATTTGATACTAAAAATATAACTTTCATAAACAAAGTAACTCCTGCTACTTTTATTTATGCTGATATAGACTCTCTTAAAATAATTATTAGAAATTTATTAGACAACGCTATTAAATTTTCTAATGAAAACGACACTATAATTATTTATAACTTTTCTATTAAAAACAACTTAGAATCACTAGTAATAGAAGACACTGGAATTGGAATGAGTGAAGAAACGGTCAAGGATCTTCTAAAAGACACAACACTACTTAACAAAAAAAGAAATCAAGAGGAAATCGGTACTGGACTAGGTATTCACCTCTGTAAAACATTAATCGAAAAAAACAACGCACAATTTAAAATTGAAAGCATTAAAGATATGGGTACAAAAATGATTATTAGCTTTCAAAAATCGAACTAAACATGGATAATATAAACATACTTATTGTTGAAGATAATAGCATTATAGCAATGGAACTTAAAGCTATTTTAGAAAAAAATGGATATAATGTAGTTGGTATTGGACATAGTTACCAAGAAGCTTTAACGCTTTTTTATGAACTTACTGTAGACCTTGTAATCATCGATGTTTTTTTAGGTACAAATCCGGAAGGAATTACTTTTGCCGAAACCATTTCTACCGTACCTAAATCACTAAAACCTTTTATTTTCTTAACAGGTTCTAAAGACCGACATATATTTGAAAGAGCAAAATTAACCAAGCCTTTTCGTTTTTTATTAAAACCATTTAATGAATTAGAAATTTTATATGCTATCGAAATGGCTATTGAAAAGTTTTATGACCAAACAAATATTTTCGCAAGTACTAATCAAAATACAGTAATTAGTGATGATTATTTATTTATAAAGAAAAGAGATTCCTTAAAAAAAGTAATGCTTTCTAACATCATTTATATTGAGGTTGATAATAGATACTGTAACATCATTACGGAGCATGAAAAATTTATTATTCAAATTTCATTAGGAAAAATGAATGATTATTTAAACAATTCTTTATTTAAACAAGTTCATAGAAAATACATTGTAAATATCAATGCAATTGATCAAATAAGGTTTAAAGAGAACTCTTTATTATTAAAAGGGAAACATGTAGTTTACTTTAGTGATAAATACAAAGAAACCATCAAATCATTTGCCATCTTAAAATAAGCATTTAAACATAAACCTAACTAACCAAACTCAAATGATGTATAATTTTTATACGTCATTTTTTTTGTGCCACTACATAAAAAAAAGTGTTCACAACATATCTGTAAAATACAGCCTATTTAAAAAGTAACTTTATCACTAAAATTACAAATAAGTATAACTAAAATAACTAATCATGGGAAAAAGTACTAACGATTTTAAATTTGTTTATAACGCAGATATTGCATTAACTAAACTCGACTTCAAAGCTAAAAAACATTCTATAGGTGATGAAAAAAACTGGGGAGACATTTCCGTTAAAACCAACAACAACACACTAACAATTACAATTAAGGCTGATAGACATGGTGATGAAAAGCCAGCTAAATTTTATAAAAATTTTGTAGGAGAAAACACGCAGCATATGATTCATACTGCTAGAGGAAGTAACTCTCCTTCTAAATTAAATTTTGCTGTAGAAGGCACCTTGTATATTAATCAAGATGAATTTGAAGTATGTCTTGGTCAAGGGCATTACTCTTCTACTAACAACTGGCACCTTTGCTCAAAAAGCATAGAAGCTAAAAGTGATAACAAAGGAGGTGAAATTATAAATGAAAATACCAAATTAGAAGATCAGCTTTACCTAGATCCATCAGGCAGCAACTCTTTTAAAATAAAATGTGTCAGTCAACTTTCTGGAAGTCAAGATAATGAATTCATCTTAACCATCCCAGATTCAAAATTTGAAACCTTCGAATTCAATACTTCCAGTGCTATTGTTACAATTGGACAACCATATAAAGAAGTGACTTCATCAATAAAAAATGGAAAAGGTATAATTACTGTAAAAGCTGGAAGACATAAAAGCCAAACACCTGCAAAATGGTTCAATAACAATATAGGAAAAGGTAGTACCATTGCTTCATTTACTACAGATAAAAAACCAAGTGAATTAAATTTTGCTATAAAAGGTAATTTAAGATTTAGTATTGATGGTAAAAAATACCAAATCTCAAATGTAGTCATTGGACAAGGGTCAAATATCGGTTTACAAAATAATTGGTGGTTAGGAGGAAAAGAAATGAAAGGTATAAACCTTCCTTTATTAGGAGGAGGAATACTTGCCGTAGGAATTGGAATATCAACAGCTCCTTTTCTTTTCAAATCAATTTTAAATCCAAATGAAATGAGCATTAATAAAGTTGATATTAAAAAAAGTGGAGCAAATCTGGAAGAACTACTTCCTATGATATTAGAAGAAATTAATCAATAAATTATAGAAAAATGAAAACAACAAATTTAATTATTAAAGCTTTTAATGATACCAATTATTGTTGGGAAGCTTTTCCAAGCACTAAGAATGAAGAAATAGCCATGAACACTTACGATCCAGAAAATCAGGATCAAAAATGGACTATAATTGACTCTAAGATAACTATAAACACTAAAAACCAAGGTGCTAAGGTAGCTGAAAGTTACCCTAACAATAATAGACTAGAAACATCTAATAACCATCCTAATGATGTTGATCAAGTTTTTAATTTTCAACATGTAAAAGGTCAAGATTCTAATGTATACTTTATTAGTTGCAACACTAAAAACCAAGGATTACTTTATGTATATGGTAATTCAAAAAATCATCAAGGAATTGGACTACGAGAATATAATCACAGTGATACAGAACTGTATTGGGTTATAGAATAAATTCTAAATAAAATTAATTATTATGATGCAACCAACAATTACAATACAGTTAAAAGAACAAATCGATTCTTTTTTAAAAGAACTAAATAAAATTATTCCTTCAACTGTAACTATTTCTACCAATTGGGGAGATTTAGAAAATGTATACGAACATAATTTAAAAAGTCAAATTTTTAATAGACGTTTACAATTTAACCCATTTGTTATAGTCTATTGCGAAACAGCTTCTGATATTGAAGCTACATACAACACAGCTATCAAAAACAAACTTCCTATAAAAGTTAGAGCTGGTGGACACGATCATGAGGGAGAATGTAATGGAACCAACGTTGTATTAATTGATGTTTCAAAAATGAATCGTGTATCTATAGATCCCAATACTAAAATAGCTAAAATAGGTCCTGGAATTAGATTTGAGTCACTTACCTCAATTTTGGCCGATAATAATGTTATGATACCTCATGGAACTTGCGCAACTGTAGGAATTGCTGGATTTACCATGGGAGGTGGTTGGGGACCATGGACTCGAAAAATGGGAATGTGTTGCGAACATTTAGTTGGAGCTACTATCCTACTTGGAAATGGTAAATTAGTAAACCTAAACGCAAATCCAGAAACAGGTTCTATACCTGACTTACTTTGGGCACTTAGAGGAGGTGGTGGTATGAGTTATGGCATTGTTACTGAATTACGTATTCAAACATTTCCATTACCAAAAATTTTACATCGTTTTGAAATTGAATGGAATCCTTATTCAGATCAAAACCCTGATTTAATAGAAGAAAATGTTCCTACTATTCAAGTATTGAAAAAATGGGAAGAATTAATTACTTCAGAAAATACTCCTAGACTAACTGGTACTAATTTAAAAATAAACGGAAGATCATGGGATAACAATACACCAATTGATACTGAAACCATAGCTCATAATTGTGTGTTTTATGGGTACTGGGAAGGAGATGAAGCTAGTTTAACTGATGCTATAAATAAAAATTTCACAGGAGTTCTAGCAAATTATCAATTTACTATTGAACCAGCTACTGGCGCCGATTTTCATCATAAAAATAATTATGGTAAAAATTTAATGAGCAATTGGGACAGAGAATCTCATTCTAAAATTTTAAGCAAGCTAAACTTACTTCAGGGAACTCCTTTACAACCTGATGAAGATTTACCTGCTCCACATAAAATCACTTCTCGTTTAGTTGATAAAAATGGATTAGATTACAATAATAAAAATGGATATCAACAACTTTTAAAAAGCTTAACATCAAGTTTAATATTAGATGGTAATAGAGCTTTAGGCTTATTTAACTATGTTACTTTAGGAGCTATAGTGGGAGATTTCTATACACAAAAAGCTGAAGAAACAAATAGCGCATTCCCATACAAAGACAAGCTATACACCATACAATATCAGTGCTGGTGGAATACAGAAACTGAAGAAAAAGAAGAGTTTCAAGACAATTTTGCCTATGATAGAACAAATCGTGCTTTAGATTGGATTGAAGCAAGTAGAGGTTTTGACATTCCAAATACCTCTGGAGCTTTTATTAGTTTCAAAGATAGTTCAATTCCTACCAAAACATACTTTGATAAAAGTTACAAACGCTTAATAGAAATAAAAGAAAACGAATCTAAAGACCCTTATAATCATTTTAGAACACGTAAAACTATTATTTAACTCTATAACACAAAACATTATGACAAAAAAAGTAGTTGGCTATTTTAGCAATTGGATTACACTTACCGATGTAAAAAGTAAATATAAAGGGTACACAGATATATTATTTTCATTCTGGCAAGACCCTAAAAAAGGAGTAATTGGAGCAGCTGAAGCTGTTGTAAATTCTCCTGAAATTATTAGTTTTTTAAAAAGTAAAGATAAAAAATGTATTCTTTCTGCTGGAGGCGAATATTTGAATCCTCTTAATTTTGACCCAAAAATATATGGTTCAGATCTTGCTAATTTTGCTATCCAACATCAATTTGATGGAATCGATTTAGACATAGAAAATATTTTAATGGATTCTCAAACTATTCAATGGTTAGTTGATGTAACAATAGCGGTAAACAAAACTAGCATGGAAAAGAACTATCCATTACAAATTTCCCATGCACCACAAGCACCATACTTTATGTTTAATGGAGGTTATAGTGAAATAGAAAGAAAAACTAATGGGATAATTGACTATTATAATATTCAATATTATAACCAAGGAAATTGGGAATATCAGTCTTATGAAGATTATAGTTCTTTATTTGAAATTCAGTATAGCTCCATACAAAATCCAACTTCTATATTAAGTATTACCAATCAGGAAATACCAGCTCATAAATTAATTTTGGGTAAACCAATTACTCCAAACGATGTAAACAATACTGGATATATTCCTACTGAAAAACTTGAAATTATATTAAGCAAAGCCACCGATAATAAAATAGAATTTGGAGGTGTAATGGGATGGAAAATAGATAGCGATATAAATGGACAATGGGGATTAGCAATGTCAAAAACACTACAAGACTCTAAAGTCAACATCAGTATTTAAAGCATCTATTTTTTTCTTAAAATATAGAAATATCAAAACCGAATCTCTAGTTTTTAATTAGAAATTCGGTTTCTTTAACAAGTTATTTTTTATATGCGAACTACTTCTTTACTAGAGTTATCTAACAGTTAAATAAAACAATTCAAAATGTTATATTTCATAATAAAAAACTTAAACCAAAACACATAAAAACCTTTTTCACAACACATTACATCACACTCACAACACAAAAAAAAGAATTCACAACATTATTTAAAAATCCTTCTTTCTATAAAAAGTAACTTTATATCAGAAGACGAAATAGCGCTATAAAATTAGTTTTCTAAAGTAGAGACAGAAACTACTTAAAAAAACGAGGCGTCCCCCGAAAAGCCATATGAGTAGGAATTTTTAACTAATCAAATTATGAATAACTTAATAGACAATCCTGTTATTGATGCTCAAGTAACCTCAGCCAATGACAATGAAAAAGTCCAAAGTAAATACTATGAAGTATTACAAGAACAAACTCAAAATGCTGTAAAAGGAATTATAAATGACTATGTGTACCCTATTCAATTTCCTGCCCAAGGTGGCTTCTTATACAATTGGCAAAATTTAAATAATATTTTTAATAGAGGAACATATGATATTTTAACTGGTAATGTTTCGCCAGGACATGTAAACCCTTCAGCCGCTCTTTCAACTGCTGGTTCATTCCCTAACAATTATATCCAAGTTTTAAGCGGTATTGAATATTCTTTAAATAATGAAGATACTATTAAATTAAATAAAGTACAAGGAAACGCTCAAGCTCAACAAGCAACTATAGTTCAAGATTATCAAACAACTTATGGAGAAATAACTGACAATCAAATAAAAGAAGCTAAAGAAGTTGTTGGAGCATGGGGAGTATCTACAAAATATGACTACATTATCAGTTATGTTTTAGGATCACAATGGAGCGGTACTCAAGTTGCCAATAAACCACCTTTAACTTACGATGAAATGTCATCAGCAAGGAACCTTAAAGATTTACTACCTAATAGACCTGGCTCATCTGACCAAGTAATTAATGATGTTTCTATTTATTTAAATATGACTGCTCCAGTAAATGCACTTCAAACCCAAATGCAAAACGGTTCTTGGACAGTAGCTCAAGCAATTAAAAACACTCAAGCTCCAAATAAAAAAAATGGAGGTATGAAAACATTTGATCCAGTTACAGGAAACATTGATGATAATTTTAGAACAGGTTGGAATCTTAATAAATCAATAGCAGAAATTCAAAATGACCTTAATAACGATTCTAGAGTTATTGAATTTAAGATGACAACATCAGAATCATCAGGTTCAAACCTTAATGTTAGTATTAATGGTAGCACAGGTTTTTCTGTTGGTTCATGGCTTAAATTTTCTTTAGGAACACAATTTTCTTATGACATGTCTACATTTCAAGGCACTAGTAAAGACGCCGAAATTACTGTGCAATATAAGGGTTATTCAATCCTTCCTATAAGTCCACAAGCATGGCAACAAGATATTAACACTGGCTGGTATAATGGTTCTATTATTCGACAAGCATATGAAAATCAAGGAAAAAATGTTAGTGGGTTTAAATTTGCATCTAGCACTCCTCCTCCTTTCAACTTTAAAGATTTTAGAGAAGGAGGTAACTTTGGCTGGATGAATAACTTTATTATTAGTAACTACCCAACAATAATTATTAAATATAAAAATGCTGATTTCAATAGTTTTAAAGAAGCTTGGAGCACTAAAACCTCAGGTAATTTAAAATTATTTGGTTTTATATCTTTAGGAAGCTTTAGTGCTGGTGCCTCTGGAGGAAGATATGAAAAGGGTGCTAATAATTCTGAATTCACATTAACTTTCGAACCTTCTAAAGAAATAATATCTGTTCCTGAATTTCAAAAACAAGGTTTTGTAATCGCTGGAGCTATTACAAACCCTGGAGTATCAGGAAAAAGTGAATAATTAACTTAGTTTTCTTTAAATAGTTTCAAAAAGGGAGAATTCTATTTCTCCCTTTTAAATTTCAATTATTTTTATGTCTAAAATACTCGCCTATTTTCCATCTTTGTTTTTAATAATATTTTCTTTTTTTAATTCTTTTAATTTAACTTCACAAAACAAAATATTAAACAACAATAATGAGTCTTCCTACAATAGACGTCTTTCAGGCTGGAGCAAATTATTACGAAAAAAGGGGATAATCACCAATTCTGACACACTACTCCCTCTAATTGATCCTAATCATAACCGTTTCCCTTATAATTACCTTAATTCTAATCAAAACTTTAATCAATCAACGTATGACCTTATTAGTTCAAGAGTAATTTCTAACCCCACAAAAGGAACAGTAAAACTTTCATCTTCTGATAATTTTATTAACGCCTATAAACAATTAATTACGTCTATTAAATATCAATTAAGCACTCACGATAAACTTCTCCTTGAAGAAGAATATTTAATGCAAAAAAAAAATGCTGAGAAAATTGTTTTAGTTTACGAAACCCTATTTGATTCTATTAGTCGAATAAAAATAAACTATGCGAACAAAATATTAGCGCCTTACAAACTATCTATTAACAATAAACTAGATTATATTTTTCTTTATAAAATAGGGTACCAATGGAGTGACTCTGAAAATAAAAAAAAACCTTTTCTATTTCATCAAATAGTGAATGAGGAAAATTTAGATTCTTTTCTACCTAAAATGCCTGCATCTTGCTCTCAGTTACTACCTTATATAATAAGTTATATTGATCAATATAGGAGTATTAGAACTACAGCAAATAACCTTAGTTACAATTCAAATCTCATTTTACATTCTATTAAAAATTTGAGATACCCTAATAAAAATAATGGGGGGTTAATTACTTTTGACCCTATTGATGGAAAAACTTATCAATTCTCTCCAGCTTTTAAAATTGGAATATCAATGGCAGAAATTAAAAATTCATTAAATGATAAAAGTAGAATTATTGAAATTAACATAAACCAAACTAAAGACTCTCCTGATAATAACAATATTAACAACGACATGAACAAACCAACATTTGTTCCCTACAATAATTCAAACAACTCATATTCTTTTATAAATTCAAGAGATAATTTAATAAGCATTAAAATTGAATATAAAGGTTACGTTTTTATTCCTGTAACACCATTAAATTTTATCGAAAACAAACAAAAAACAAAGGAAATTAATTCAGCAAATAAAAGTTGGGGATGGTATTTTGAAAGCGTCATAAACCAATCTATGAATAACCCCAAATGTAAAAATACTGGTTTTTGTTTCATCAGTCCTCCTCCTTACAATTCAGGGAGTTTAACTCATAGTAGTAATTTTGGAAGAATCACAGGATTATTAGTTGCAAATCCACCTACCATAACTATTTATTATAAAAAAAACGCTTCTTTTTCTTCTACTATTCATGAACCATCTACAATTGGCATCTTAAAAATACCTTTTGCGCAAATTAATGACTCATATACATATACAAAATATTCAGTAAATAGTACTATTGATAAAATATTATTCACCCCTTCAAAGGATATTAAAGTCAAAATAAAAAGCGATAACTCTAAAGAAATTATTTCTGTCCCTTTATATTCTAAAACAGCAAATATATTAATGATTTCGGCTTCTTTTCCTACTAAGCATTAATACGAAAAGCACTACATAAATCATAAGCCCCCTTTCTAATTTACTCTTTGTAATTTTTAATAAAGGTTATTTATACATATGTAGTATAATGAATTTATGAAACATCATAAATAGTTTCTTATGAAGTTTCATAATCAATAAAAAACAAATAAATCGCTCTACTTGATAGTGTGGTTTTAATTTAAACTACACTTTAATATCTGTTTCTTACCTAAAAAATAAACCGTACTTTTATCGTTTATTTTTTTGTGTAAATGAAGACAGATATTTCTACTATAAATCCTAAAGAAAACATCATTATAAAAGGAGCAAGTCTCCATAACTTAAAAAATATAGATGTCGTTATTCCTCGTAATAAATTAGTTGTTATTACTGGACTTTCTGGTTCAGGGAAATCATCCTTAGCTTTTGATACTTTGTATGCAGAAGGTCAAAGGCGCTATGTAGAAAGTTTATCGTCTTATGCACGTCAATTCTTAGGTAAATTACACAAACCAAAAGTAGATTATATTAAAGGTATTGCTCCAGCAATTGCCATAGAGCAAAAGGTAAATTCTACCAACCCAAGATCAACCGTGGGTACCTCAACAGAAATTTACGATTATATCAAATTATTATATGCTCGTATTGGAAAAACCTTCTCTCCTATTTCTGGTAATGAAGTAAAGAAACATACGGTTTCCGACGTTTTAAATTTTGTAAAACAATTTGAAGAACGTACTAAATTATTGTTATTAGCTCCTATTACAATCAACGAAAAAAGAGATATCAAAACAGTAATTCAGGTATTAACCCAACAGGGATATGCTCGTATAAAACATAACGAGACAGTGTATCGAATTGATGAATTTCCTATTGCTGATTTTAAAGGCAACGAACTGCTTTTAGTTGTAGATCGAATTGTTGTAAAAAATGAAGAAGATTTTTACAATCGTTTAGGAGATGCTGTACAAACTGCTTTTTTTGAAGGAAAAGGAATTTGTTTTATTGAAAACTTAACCGATAATAAGCTTACTGAATTTAGCAATAAATTTGAATTGGATGGAATTTCCTTTTTAGAACCAAATACACACCTTTTTAGTTTTAACAATCCTTATGGAGCTTGTCCAACTTGTGAAGGTTACGGAAGTGTTATAGGAATTGATGAAGAATTAGTAATTCCTAATACTGGACTTTCTATTTATGAAGATGCTATTTTCCCTTTCAAAACAGATAGTTATAAAGAATATAAGGATAACTTAATTTTAAATGCTTCAGACTTTGATATTCCAATTCATAAACCTTGGTTTGAGCTTACTGAAGAGCAAAAACAATTAGTTTGGAATGGTACTAAAAAGTTTGATGGAATTAATAGTCTATTCAAAAAATTAGAAGAAAAAAGCTATAAAATTCAAAATCGAGTAATGTTATCTCGATATAGAGGTAAAACCACTTGTACTAATTGTAATGGTAAACGTTTGCGAAAAGAAGCAAATTATGTACAAGTATATGGTAAAGTAATTTCTGATTTGGTTAGCTTACCATTAGATGAACTTGCTGCTTTTTTTAAAAGTATACAACTTAACAAATACGAAGAAAAAATAGGAAAACGATTACTTACTGAGATTAATAACCGTTTACAATTTTTACAAGACGTTGGATTAAACTATTTAACCTTAAATAGAACTTCAAACACACTTTCAGGAGGAGAAAGTCAACGTATAAACTTAGCTACTTCGTTAGGAAGTTCTTTAGTAGGTTCAATGTATATTTTAGATGAACCTAGTATTGGATTACATCCAAAAGATACAGAAAGGTTAATTGGAGTTTTAAAAAACCTACGCGACTTAGGTAATACTGTTATTGTTGTAGAACATGACGAAGATATTATGAAAGAAGCCGATTATGTTATTGATATAGGTCCAGAAGCAGGTACTTATGGTGGTAATGTAGTAGCAGAAGGTACTTTTAAAGAAATATTAAAATCAGAATCATTAACTGCTCAATACTTATCAGAAAAACTAAAAATAGAGGTTCCTGTACAACGTAGAGCTTCCAAAAATACTATTGATATTATTGGAGCTCGTGAAAACAATTTAAAAAACATTAATGTTTCTTTCCCCCTAAATAACCTAACTGTTATTACAGGAGTATCTGGTAGTGGAAAAAGTACTTTAGTTAAGAAAATTCTATATCCAGTAATGCAAAAAGAATTGATTGGATATGGAAATAAAATTGGACAATACACAGAAATCAAAGGAAGTTATGATAATTTAAAACATGTTGAATTCATAGATCAAAACCCAATAGGTCGTTCATCAAGATCTAATCCAGTTACATACATAAAGGCTTATGATGATATTCGTAAATTATTATCAACTCAAAAGCTATCAAAAATACGTAACTATCAACCAAAGCATTTTTCTTTTAACGTAGAAGGCGGTCGCTGTGAAGTTTGTAAAGGTGAAGGAGAAGTTACTATTGAAATGCAATTTATGGCTGATGTTCATTTAGAGTGTGAAGCTTGTAATGGAAAACGCTTTAAAAAGGAGGTTTTAGAAGTTACTTTCGAAGGGAAGTCTATTGACGATATCTTAAATCTTACCATAGATGATGCTGTTGCCTTCTTTACAAAACACAATCAACCTAAAATTGCAAAGAAATTAAAACCTCTACACGATGTTGGATTAGGATATGTTCAACTAGGACAATCTTCTTCTACCCTTTCAGGAGGTGAAGCACAACGTATAAAACTAGCTTCTTTTTTAGTAAAAGGAAACACTAAAGATAAAGCCTTATTTATTTTTGACGAACCGACAACAGGTTTACATTTCCATGATATAAAAAAATTATTAGCTTCATTCAACGCATTAATAGAAAGAGGGCATTCAATCATTGTAATTGAACATAATATAGAACTTATTAAGTGTGCCGATTATATTATTGATTTAGGTTTAGAAGGTGGAAAAAATGGAGGTCAATTAATTTTCACAGGTACTCCAGAAGAATTGGCTAAAAATAAAAAATCATATACTTCTAAATATTTGGCAGAAAAAATTATCTAACATTAAAATATTACTATTTTCATTTTATTATTTCTCTAAAAAGAATATTTTTACGGAAAAAATGAAAGCTGCTATGAAAAATCTTTTTTTAACCTCCGGTTAATTAGTTATTTTCCATACTCTTTCATAAACTAACTTTTTAAATATTTTAAACAAAAAACATTATGAAAAAAATTATGTTAATGAAACTAGTATTAATATTTTCAATTATTACTTTTACTAGCTGTACTGATTCTGATGAAAATATAAACTACAATCAGAATGACCTTATTGGTGAATGGAAACTTACCAATTATAAATATGATGGAAATTTAGAAATTTCTGGAGGTCCAATAACAATTCCAAAAACAAGTTTTGTTGGAGAAGGAATTAATATTAATGCTACTACAGCTTTTACTGAAAACCCAAATAAAACGAATGCATCTGGTTCTTATGATATTAAAACAACTTCAACAACGAGTGGTCAAACACATACAGAAACATTTAAAGTAGAAAATATTACTAGTGAAGCTGACTGGGAATTAAATAATAACATTTTAACTATTAAAAATGGAGAATTAATTAAGGCAAATTTACCAGATCAAATTAATAATACGGTAAATCTAGGTGACGCTGATTTTAAAATTACTGAGCTAACTCCTAACTCTTTAAAATTAAGAAAAACCATCGAACAAAAGATTTCTCAAGGAGGAATTACAGTGAACACTACTATAAACATAGTTATAGATTATACTAAATAGTAATATAGTTTATAAAAAATCTTAACACAGGTCTTCTAATAATTAGGCTTGTGTTTTTTTTATAAAAAAGAATGGTTTAATCATAATGATTAAACCATTCAAACGTAACAAAAACTAACAAAATTCAATAATTACATTACTGAAGTTTTTCTTTATCTAATAATAATCTTTTTAGAGAAAACTTCTCCATCATATATTATTCTACAAACATAAATTCCTTTATTTATACCTTTCGTTGTATTATATTCAAAATTCCAATTACCTTTTTTCACTTTTCCTTCATACACTGTAGACTTTTTACCATCTATTATAGAAACTAATGAAATATTAAGATTTGTGTCCTTTTTAAAATTCGATTTTATTTTTATTTGCTCAGTTAAATTATCAACTAATAAATTAAAATCTTTTTTACCTTCTATAATTTCTGGAATATCTAATAATTCGGTTTCATTCTGAGAATGAGACACTATTTGTTTTTTAGATGATTTTGATGAACTCTTACCAAAATAATCTGAACTATCTCCTCCAGACATATTTATAGAATTAGAATACTGAGTTCTTCCTTCTGAATCTGTAGTTAACCTATGAAAAAATAATGTTTCTTTACATGGTGAACTACTAACCCATGGCATGGTCACTGTATGATCTTTAGAAGTGGCACCAGGAATAGGTTCATTATAAGCATAAATATGGTCAGCTGCACATTCAATTGTAAAATACCATTGATATGTATAACTTCCACTTCCTCCTGTTGGTGTAGTTCCATTAAAAACTCCTGAACCTGAAGATGTAGAAATAGAGTTATTTCTTATACCTTTATTGTCTGGATTCTGTTTAATTGTAATAATATTACTAAAGCTACTTCTTCCTGTTTTTACAGAATAGGCATGTCTTCTATATTGGACATAATATGGTTCCGCAGCATAATCTGGAAGCGCTCTTTTAAATACATAATCTTTACTATTTCCTACTGTATTTGTCCATATACCATAATCACTTTTACCTGGGAATTTAGTTCGAGAATCCCAATCATAAACAAAATCACCACTTCCATCTCCTGGAATTGTACCTGTTAAAGTTGCTGGGATTTCGTCATAATTTAAAGTTTGATCACAACAAATCACATTATTTGCTAAAGGTATTTCTACAGTAATCAATACTTGATTACTAACAGTATTATTAAAACCATAAGATTTTACTATCCTTCTAAAATAAGTAGTTTTATTAAGAATTCCAGGATTAAAATCTTTTGATGTTGCTCCAGGAATATTTGTATAAACTCTTTCTCCTAAGGATTGTTTTTGCCATTGAAATGAATAACTACCATTTCCTCCAGTGGGCATAGTACCTGTTAAAACAGATGCACTCTTTCCTGCCTTTATTGTTTGATTTCCACTAATCTTATTATTTAAAATTCCAACTTGATCAATAGATACCTTAAAACCATCACTTAACCATCTGTTCCCCCAGTTAGACTCAAACTTAGCAAATAATGAGCCAATTTTTCCCGATTCAAACATATCTTTGGTTAAAATAAAAGTAATTTCAGACACCCAATTAGTCATAAACCTATTTTCTCTATATACAGGATTACCAATTGAATACGTTTTTCCAGTTGAATTTTTCCTATACATCATTTGCCTAAACCCCTGAAAAACCCCACTATGATTAAAAACCAAAACATTAGCTTTCAAGTGAACATACCCATCAGATGGGATTTTTATTGTTTCATTTGAAGAAATCTTATCACCATAAGTATACTCTAAACTAGTAATAGTTACACTATGAGAACTGGATTTCTTGATTGGCTCTAGTAAATCAATTGATCCTTCAGGTTTAATAATGTTTTGCCCTAATGAATTTGTTATAGTTAAAATAAATAAAACTATAGGTATCGTTAAAAGTAATTGTTTCATTTTCATAGATTTAAGCTTGGTTATTTGATTTTATTTAATAATATTATTTTAAACTTTTATCTCCAACATTTGGGTTGTATACATAGTCAAACGTATAATATCTTGCTTCTTTAGATGTTAAATCTTTATAGTAACTTTTTATCTCCATCTTAGCATAGTTTCCATCAATAGTTTTAATAACTATAATTGTACCAGCATTAGCAGTAACAACACCATTACTATAAGTATACCAACCAGCTCCACTCACAGGTAAAGCATATACCCCTTTTGCATCTTGTTTAAATTCACTATCCGCTGGTGCCATTAAAACTTTTGAAAACTCACTATTTACAACAGCTAACGATGCATTACCAGTTCTTTCTGGCTCATCTGTTAATCCATATTTACTTCCACCATTTACAATTACCCTAAGACCTCTAAAAGCAATATCCCAATTATCTCCAGTTACTTTTTTACCTTCCTTAAAACTAAACTTTGTAAATTCTCCAGATATTGGTCCTTGGCCAAAACCTCCATTTTGAGGTGCATATAAGTTTGATATCGTTTTAGCTTCAACCGACTTAACTACTGGAGTATCACTATCACTACAAGAAGTAGCTACAAAAGATATAATTGCTAAAACTAAAAGTGTTTTTAATTGTTTCATTTTTAATTGATTTATTAATGTTTAAGGTTTATTTTAAAATTTAAAAGTTATTCTACTATATACTGTTCTACCTAATAATAATGTACTGTCATCAGGTATTCTCTGACCATTCACTACAGAGAAAAAAGTATCCTTATTACTTTTTCCTTGTTCATTAAAAACATTATCAACTCCTAATTGCAATGTCATTAAGTTAAAGAAGGTTTTATCTACAGCTACATTTATTCGCATTTGAGAAGCTACAAACTTATCATAGTTATCAATAACTCCTTTACTATTATTAGTATCTCTTAGTGCATATTTGCTTCTATAAACCGCTCTAATATTCGCCGTAAAATCATGTTCAAAGTTTTCATAAAACAACTTTAAGTTTGCAGTATGTTTTGATCGGTTTGGTAAACCGAAATACTGAGAAAGAGTTAACTGTTCTGATGGAGATGAAGGTGTTCTTCTAAAAAATACTTTCCCATCTTTTATTAAACGCTCTTGTTCTTTATCACCTGTATCTAAGAATTGATAACCTCCTATTAATCTAAAATTATTGGAAATTCTATAATTTACATCTACCTCTACTCCTTGAGTATATACTTCACTAATATTTCTATAAGAAAAAGTTCGAGTGCCAGGAGATAATCCTAAATCTGTTGCAGATAATTGGGTATCGAAAGTATCTATCAAATCTTGAATATCATTTCTAAATAAATTAATTCCAATATTTAAACTTGACAAGGGTTTTAATTGAAGTCCAAAATTATACCCTATTGAGTTTTCAGGCTTTAAGTCTCTTTCAATATTATTAATACCTGTGGCATTTGGATATAAATCATGTAAAGTTTGAGTTCCAAGAACTATATATCCTCCAGATGAATTTCTAAAGTTAAAATACAATTGACGGAAATCTGGAGCCTTGAATCCATAACCTACTGATCCTTTAGCTGTAACCCAATTGTTTATTTTATAACTTGCAGAAAGTTTTGGTGAAAATGCCGATTTATATTTATTATGACTATCAAATCTAGCACCAGCTACAATGTTTAAATTCTCTATTGGATTGAAATCATACTGACCAAAAACATATTGAGCTTCGTATTTCTTGTTTCCATCGAAAGCACTTCTTTCTAAGGCATCAAAGTTTGCTCCTACACCAGCTACTACAGTACCATAATCTCCTAATGAAACAGTAGTTTTTATTTCAGGTCTAAACAGACTTCTATTAAATAAATCTAAACTTCCATTAAAAATACTCTCCGTTTTATAACGAGTTCCATAAAATGTGTAATCTATATCCCACGAATCAGAAAGCTTATGAGAAACATTCGCATTAAAATTCCAATCAGTTTGTTTGTTATCTGAAGAAGGATTATTCTGTTCTTGTTTATAATACCTACCATCTACTAGAGCTTTTAGTTTATCAGAAAAATCATAACTAAGTTGTAAATTACCTGTATAATTTTGGTGCGGATATGTTGTTTTAGAGTTAGGAGATTCAGGCGTTAAATCAAATCCTTTACTTGAATTCAAATTAAGACCTGCTACAATTCCAAACTTATTTTTTTTAGAAATTACATTAGTATTAATATCTAACTCATTTCTTGCTCCTCCTCTAGCTAACAATTGTAAATCTCCTTTAAATTGCCCTTCTTTTGGTTGCTCAGTAATAATATTTATTACTCCACCAATAGCTTCTGAACCATATAAAGAAGACGATGGTCCTTTTACTATTTCTATCTGTTTAATATTATTTACAGTAAGCCTTCGTAAATCTATATTTCCTGCTGTTCTACCTACAACTGGTACTCCATCAATTAATATTAGAGTATAATCAGCAGCTACACCTTGCAATTGAACTCCTTCTGAATTTCCAAAGTCAGAAACCATTACAATTCCTGTTTGTTCTAATAATATATCTCTTAACCTTACAGAACCTGACTGTTGTAATTGTTTTTTTGATACTAATGTTACTGGCATTGGTACTGAAGACAACTGCCTTTTGGTTCTAGTTGCAGTAACCACAACTTCATCTAAGTCATTATGTTTTATACTATCTCTACTTTGTTCTTCTTGAGAGAAAACTACTATTCCTGTAAACACAAGTAGAAAAGTTAAAATTTTATTTAGAAACATTCTTAATAATTTTCGGCAAATATATATAGTTATTTTAAATCAATCTAAATAAATTTTATATTTTTGTGAAAAATTTTTAAAAACATAATAAAACAAACAATGAGAAACTTATTCGTAGTAACTCTAATAACGTTTGCAGCATTCACTGTAAATGCACAAAGCAAAAAAAGTAAAGACTTAAAAGCCATTAAGAAAATGTGTGGTTGTTTTGAAGTGACTTTTAACTTTACTGAGACATTTAACTATAGTAAAGATTCATTATATAAGCCTTCAAAAACCAAAATCGCCAAAGGTTTAGAATGGGCTGAATTAGTGGAAGATGAAAAAAACAAAATATCAATCCAACATTTATTACAAGTAGGTAGTCCAGACAAACCATATATTGTTAAGCACTGGAGACAAGATTGGATGTATCAAAACCGTGATTTCTATATGTTTAATGGAGACAACAATTGGTTATATGTAAACAAACCAAAATCTGACGTTAAAAAACAATGGACACAAAAGGTATATCAAGTAGATGATAGTCCACGTTATGAAGGATCTGGTACTTGGGTTCATGTTGATGGAAAAAGCTATTGGGAAAACACTACTGATGCTCCATTACCAAGAAGAGAATATACTCAAAGAGCTGATTATAATGTTACCGAAAGAGGTAATCGTCATGAAATAACTGATTACGGTTGGGTTCACGATCAAGATAACAAGAAGGTAGTACGTAAAGCAGGAGAAAAAGATTTTGTTATTGCAAAAGAAAAAGGATACAATACTTATGTAAGAGTTCCAGATTCTCGTTGTCAAGCTGCTCAAGATTGGTGGAAAAAGAACCAAGCTAAGTGGCAATCGGTTAGAAATAAATGGTCTGAGGTTTACGGAAGAAATAAAGACCTATCTTTGAAGGCTAAAGTTGACAATAAAGCGTTATTCAAACACCTTTATTCTGAAAAGCTTAAAGAAGACGAAATGAATAACATTATAGAGTCATTTGTAAAAAAATAATCTAAATGAAATCATTAAATATTAAATTACTACTGAGTTTATTTTTAATAAGCTCGGTAGTTTTTGCTCAAAACACAAACATCTTTTTAAAGAGAGATTTTTGGAAAACTAAACCTTCTATTGACCAAGTTGAACAAAAAATTAAAGAAGGTAACAGTGCTACAAAACTAAACAGATATGGTTTTGATGCTGTTGTATATGCTTTGTTAGAAAATGCAGACGAAAATGTAATTAAACACTTACTTAGCAAAAAAGGAAATGATGTTAACAAATTAACTCATGATGGTAGGACTTATATTTTTTGGGCAGCCTATAAAAATAACATGCCAATTGTTAACTATTTATTGAACAATGGTGCTAAAACTGATGTCATTGATGATAAAGGATATTCACTACTAAACTTCGCTGCTGTTGCAGGTGTAACAAACACAAAACTGTATGACCTTTTAATAAGTAAAGGAGCAAACATTTTAAAAGATAAAACTCCTAAAGGAGCTAATGCTTTGTTATTAATTACTCCAAAATTAGAAGACTTTAAATTAGTAGACTATTTCACTAAAAAAGGGTTAGATATTAATTCTACCGATAAAGATGGTAATGGTGCTTTTAATTATACTGCTCAATCTGGTAATAAAAAAATGCTAGAATTACTGATTAAAAAAGGATTACCATATAAAACATTGAATAAAAAAGGTGGAAATGCAATGCTATTTGCGACCAGAGGTTCTAGAAGAGGTTATAACTCATTAGACTATTTTAAATATTTAGAAGGTTTAGGAATTAATCCAAACATTACTAATAAAGAAGGTACTACTCCTTTACACAATTTATCATATAGAAATAAAGATATAGCAACTTACGAGTATTTTATTGACAAAGGTGTAGATGCAAACCAAGCTAATAAAGAAGGAAATACTCCTTTATTAAATGCTTCGAGTAGAAATTCTATAGAGATTATAAAATTATTAGCTGACAAAACGAAAGATATTAATCATACTAATAAGGATGGTAGATCTGCTTTAACTTATGCTTTAAGAAACAAACCTGAAGTAGTTGATTATTTTATATCAAAAGGCTCTGATGTTGCTATAGTTGACAAAAAAGGAAACAACTTAAACTATTATTTATTCAAAACATTTAACCCTAAAAATAAAGAGGAGTTTTCTAAAAAACTAAATGCTTTAAAATCTAAAGGATTAGATGTTGAAAAAACTCAGAAAGACGGAAATACTTTATATCATTTAGCTGTAGATAAGCAAAGCATTCCAATGTTAGATTTTATTAAAGAATATAAAATTAATATTAATGCAAAAAATAACAAAGGTTTAACAGCATTACAAAAAGCGGTTATGACTGCTAAAAATGATAAGATTATCAAACACTTAGTATCGTTAGGCGCAAATAAATCTGTAAAAACAGATTTTGATGAAACCTTATATGACTTAGCAAAAGAAAACGAAGCATTAAAAAATATCGATATTAGCTTTTTGAAATAAACAATTGAATTAAAAAATGATAAAAAAACTTTCAATACTTTTTATAGTAACATTTGGAATAATGGCATTTACTCCCCCAGATAGTAGTAAGTATAAATGCATGATTCAAATGAAGAATTATGACGGTGAAGGAGCATATATTGTCATTTCATTATTAAATCCTAAAGGAGAATATGAAAAAACATTATACGTTCAAGGAGATGATCAAGAATGGTATCATGATATTACAGAATGGTGGAGTTTCCATGGCAAAGTACGCTCAAATATTGATGCTATAACTGGTGCAACAATAAGTGGAGGAAATAGAGCTATTAGTATTATTGAAATTCCTAATGATAAGATTAATAAAGGATATAAAATTCGTTTTGAATCTGCTGTAGAAGATCAAGAATACTATAAAGACGATGTAGAATTTGATCTAAATTCAGAAAATATTAAAAGTAAAATTGAAGGTAACGGTTTTATACGTTACGTTCGTATGATACCACAATAATAGTACTACAAAATGATTACTTCAATTTGGAGATATAGCCATCTAACTTTGGCTATATCTTCTTTTGCTTTTATAGTTATAGCTTCATTAACAGGTATAATTTTAGCTTTCGAACCTATTTCGAATCAGTTAAAACCTTATGCTATACAAAACACCGATGAAATTACAATTGCACAAACCATTAACTCTTTAAAAAAAGAATATGATGAAATTGTTGATTTAAAAATTGACGATAATAACTTTATAATTGCATCTGTAGTTGCTAAAAATGGTGATAATAGCACTTTTTACATCAATCCAGTTACAGGTAATAAAATTAATAATATCGTAAAAAGAGCTACAATTTATAAATGGACTACTAACTTACATAGATCTCTTTTTCTAAAATCTACAGGTCGTTTTTTAGTCGCTCTTTTCTCCTTTCTTCTCTTATTAATTACTATTACTGGAAGCATTCTTATTATTAAAAGACAAGGGGGAGTTAAAAACTTTTTCACTAAAGTTATTCGAGAAAATTTCGCACAAGATTATCATGTAATTATAAGTAGATATGCTTTAATACCCATTATAATTATTACCCTAACAGGAGTATATTTATCCTTAGAAAAGTTTTCTTTACTTCCGAAATCTAAAACTTCCCATAATATTGATTTTTCTAAAACAAAAGATGCTCAAAAAATTAGTTCTGAAAACTTTCCTCTTTTTAAAGAAACCAAGCTAAACGAATTAGAAAGTATAGAGTTTCCTTTTTCCGATGATGAAGAAGATTATTTTATAGTAAAACTACATAACAAAGAACTATACATACATCAGTATACTGGAGATATTATAAGTACCAAAAAAGCATCTTTAACTCATATATTATCTAGTTGGAGTTTATTCTTACACACAGGTCGTGGCACTATCTTATGGTCTATCATTTTATTACTCTCTTGTATCGCTATAATATTCTTTGTTTATTCTGGTTTTGCTATTACCTTAAAAAGAAAAGCAAAAAGCTCTTTACCTAAAAATAAATTCAACAAAAACAATGCTGAATTTATCATACTTGTAGGTTCTGAAACAGGAAACACTTATAGTTTTGCTACTTCTATATATAAAGCTTTACTAGCAAAACAAAAAACTGTTTTTGTAGATTATTTAAATAACTATACTTCTTACAAAAATGCCAAACAACTAATCATTTTAACTTCAACTTATGGAGAAGGTGCTCCGCCTATTAATGCAAGTTCTTTTTTAAAATTGGCAAAAAAAGTTAAGCAGAAAAATTCAATTGATTATGCTATTGTTGGTTTTGGTTCTTTAGCCTACCCTAATTATTGTCAGTTTGCAATTGATATTGAAAACACACTACAAGAGTTCCCTAATTTTAAAGCTGTTACCCCATTATATAAAATAAACAACCAGAATTTTGCAGATTTTAAAACTTGGGGACTACAATGGAGTGCTAACACAAAAATAAATCTCGATTTAAAACAAGAAGCCAAAAAGTTAAAAAAACAACTAGACTTTACAACTGTTTATAAAACAGAATTAAATAAAGACGATTCTTTTCTTATAAGGTTAAAACCTAGTAAAAAATTAAATTTTGTTTCTGGTGATTTGCTTTCTATAACTCCAAGTATAGATAATGTTGAAAGATTATATTCAATAGGAAAAATTGAGAATGATGTTTTATTAAGTATTAAAAAACATGATTTAGGTATATGTTCTAATTTACTTTTAAACTTAAATAAAAATGAAGCCATTTTGGCTTCTATTCAACAAAATAAATCTTTTCATTTTCCTAAAAAGAATAAAGAGGTCGTACTTATAGCTAATGGAACTGGTATTGCTCCTTTTTTAGGAATGCTTAACAATAACACTAACACACATTTATTTTGGGGAGGAAGAACTTCTGAGTCTTTAACCATGTATAAACCATATTTACAAAATACAAATGTGTATACAGCTTATTCTCAAGAAGGTAAAAAACAATATGTACAAGATTTAATTTCTAAAGAAAATAAACTAATTATTTCTGTTTTAAAAAATAAAGGCACTATTATGATCTGTGGCTCTATTGCTATGATGAATGCTGTATTAAAAGTATTGGAAAACCTAACTTTAACTGAATTGAACACTCCTATTGAAAAATTTCAAAAGAATCATCAAATAAAAACCGATTGTTATTAATAATTATATTTACGGTAAAACCTTACTTTTATTACGGTTTTATAAATCTTTGTAAATATCTTTTTAAGTATGTTTGAGAAACTTAAAACTAATCAACATGCTTAAAACAATTTCTAACTTAGGAAGTGTACTTAACAAATCAGAACAAAAATCAGTAAAAGGAAGTGGTGGCCCAAACGGTGAAATTCATTGTCCAAATTACTGTCCAAAGTATTTACCTTATTCTTGTCTTTGCGATTGGGGCGGAGGTCATTAAAAAAATAAAAGCGAACTTAGGTTCGCTTTTTTTCTATTCTTTATTTTGTATTCAAATCCATTAAAGATTTCTTTATCAAACTTTTTGTTTCATTTACCAATCTAACCTCATCTAAATCAACCACATTCATAGTAATTAAATCTTTAGTAACAAGACGAATTTTCCCTTTTTCTTTATAAACCCTTTCAATATTCGTCAATGGTACTTTATGTTTAACCTCTAATTCATTAGTTCTATACACTAAATATTCTTCATCTATTTTTATAAATAAATCTTTAGATTCTTTCGTAAATTTTAAAGAACGAAGTATTAAAAAGAGCCCAACTAAAACTCCCATTGGTTTATCCCAATCACCAGGAAACTGATAAACAAAATCATGGACTTGTAAAAAGATTAATAACTGATAACTAAAGGCTATAACAAGAAAAACCCCTGTTAGCATTAGTATCATCATTTTTCCAGATCCCTTCTTTATAATAAACTTCATTTCTACTATTATTTACTAATTATTATAACTTTCATTTAAACTTAGCTCACTCAACAAAACTCACTAACACTCTACATAACAAACACTTAAAAACAAAAATATTTCCTTCTAGAATAAAAAAAACTTTGTAAAGTTATTTTTTTTTCTTTATTTTTATGAAGCAATGAGGTCGTAATTATTAATATTCGGTCCCCTGATTGAAATAACGTATTGAAGTTCTTATTATATCTAATTTTTGCCATCGAAATCAAAGAATTGATTTAATTGAACTTCATAGAAATATTTATAGGTAGATAAACTTCTTATTGTTTAAGGGAAATAAGAAAAGGAATTCGCCTTAAGTAAGATAAATAGTTATCTTCCTCATTGCTTTTTTTAACTCACAACTTTCCTTTCCCTCTCAAAATCAATTCATTTCACTAAAAAAGCAATTCATCTTTACTTTACTTCCTATTGTCTAATTTAAAATTTCACAAGGCTTTTCCATACTATCTTTACCATATAATTTAGAATTTCATTATAAGTTATTTGGTTAGTTAGTTATAAAGAAGTGTCTTTTCGATGGCGGACACTTCTTTTTTTATTTAACTATGCTATTTAATATTTTTTCTCCACAACTCACCATTAGTTCCTACTGCATAAACAATTCCATTAGCTATATAAACATCGTTAAACGTTGTAGTTTTTTTTGGCTGTTTTATATCCCAATCTTTTCCGCCATTTTTACTCACAAATACATTTCCTGTAAGATCCGTTAACACAACTTGTTCATTATTCACATACAATCCTCTTAACGACCCAGATGTTAGAGATGGTTTTTGATAAACTATTTTAAAAGTAGCTCCTCCATCATCACTTTTAGATAAATAACTATTAGAAACTGCATATAAAGTTTTCGCATCTACTACAGTAAGATCAAAAAAGTCGTCAAATGTATTCTTTCCTCCAGTAGGTTTCGCAGTACCTTCTACAGCCACTGTCCAAGTTTTACCTTTATCGGTTGTTTTTAAAATTCTACCTGAATACCAAGAAGATAAATAACCTACATCACCTATAAAACCTGCTGATGTATAAAAACCAGTATGAGGATTCTTATAAACCTCTGTCCATGTTGCTCCATCATCAGTTGAACGATAAACAGTTCCTGCAAAAGAAGAATTACTTCCTCCAATCATTACATCTTCACTAGCATAATAACAATAGTAACTTGAAGTAGTATTGACTACCTTCCAATTTTTTCCTCCATCGATAGTAAATAAACCATTAATTATCCCCTTATTTTTTCCATCAAAACTAATAGAAACCAAATCGTGAGTAACTCCTGATGGAATTTCCGTCCAATCAATTCCCCCATTTTCTGTTTTAAACAACTTCCCTTTATTTCCAATAATGAAACCTTCAGAGTTATTTATAAAATGAATTTTATTTAAGTTTTCAGTTGTTCCAATATCTAATTTCTTCCATTCTTTAGATATGGATTCAAAACTATTTCCTGGAACGATTTCTGAATCTTTATCACAAGATTGAAGAACAAAAATAAAAGTGAAAAACGATAACATCTTTAAAACATATTTCATATCAAATTATTTATAATTAATATTCATATAAAGATTTACACAAAAAATACCCTACCTCCCAATAGGAAAAAATATTTTAAAAATCACTTATTAAACACCACAAACCTAAAATCAACGTTACTTTATAAGCCTTCAAAAAAAATCAATTACGAATTCTAATTTATTCCAAACGAATTCTAATTAACTCAAAATTACTCCTTCTTTCTCTTCTAAATTTGACCATATAAAACAAAAATTATGTGGTCAAACAATAGCTATTCATCAATCTTAAAAATGTATTTAAACAAATACAATAGTTTAAAATTACAGGTAAATAACGATGGACTTATTGCTTCAATAGAAAAGCAAGAAAACGGTAGATGGATTAACGATCGAAACTTACCTAACATTTTAAACAAACTATCTAACGATTTTAATTTAGAAAGAAATGTAACCATCATATTACAGCAATAACATATTAACCTAAAAAACAAGAACCTATGAAACAAAACATTTTTAAAGTAGGAACAGTAATAGGATTATTACTACTTACAGGATTTTTCACTAGTTGTGAAGAAAAGAAAACGAATACAAAACTAGAGTCGGGAAACATTGCTAAAAAAGAAGAAGTAATTAAGAAAATTTATAAAAAACCTAGAAACCCCATTGTATTTATTACAGGTTATGACAAAGGACAAAATAAATTTTATAACAATGCTCGTACATATTTTAAGGAAAAGAAATATCAAATTGTAAACGACATGTATTCTTTAGAAGAAATTATAGGTTGGATGAATTCTAATGTTACTGAAAAGCCTTATGGAGAAATTCATATTGTAAACTATAACAATCCATTAAAAGGACTGAGCTTAGAAACTACTATTAACGGAGAAAAAGTTACAATCGAGTCTTTACAAAGAGCTATTAATCAAAGTAAATTACCAAAAATTAATAAAGGAATAAATGCAAATAGTAAAATCGTGTTTCATTCTAATGGAGTTGGTAATAACGAAGAACTTTTAAACACTTTAAAGTTATCGTTTAAATCTGATGAGATGCCACAAATATTAGCTTCTCCGTATTTTAATGTTTTTGGAGGTGAATTTACCAATCATTTTTTAGCTAAACCTTACTATGTATTTTATCCTACGGCTCACTCACCAGGAAAAGTAGATTTATCTAAAGAAATTGCAAGAAAATATCCTAATGAAAAAGAAATTGATTGGTTTAGTGCTTTAACAAATGAAAGAGAACGTTATATAGGCGAACCTTATACAAAACAGTTCAACATTCCAATAATGTGGGAATTAGACTATGAAAATTCTGACGATGATGTTCCAACATTTGTAATGCAAGAAGAACTAATGGATTTTATTGCTGGTGATGTAGACTTAATAACAGATGTAAAAAAATTAAACATCCCTGTTGAAAAATTTAGATGGACTTATACTGTTAAAAACAATAAGTTGATTATAAAAGGAAAAGCCTCAGTTTTATGTGTGTTAAAACCTTTAACTAAGCCTTATGGAGATTTAGAACACATAAAGCCAGATACAAATAATAAACGTCTATATGCTATGAAATAATTGAATAATGTTTAATAATTCTTAAAAAGTAACTGTTTAATTTGAGCAGTTACTTTTTTACTGTAAGTTTGTTTCTATGAAGTTTTATAAATTAATACTTTTCATCCTTTTTTTTCTAATAGTAACTAAGACAGTTGCTCAACTAAACTCTTTAAAAAATTATACTTTAAACGATGGATTACCTAGTTTAAAAATTAACGATATAACACAAGACAATACTGGCCATTTATGGTTTGCTACCGACAAAGGAATTATTCGTTTTGACGGAAATGATTTTACTAATTATACTACCAAAAACAATTTAATTTCTAACAAAACGCAAATTATTTCTAAAAAAAACAATACTCTTTTAATTGGAACCAATAAAGGTTTAAGCATTAAAACCTATAATAAGTTTATAAACTTTGAGAGCAAGAAAATCAATTGTATATTAAAAACACCTGAACACACTTTTTTAGGAACTAACAAAGGAATTTTAAGAGTACGTGAAGATTTCTTATCCCCTATTCGAACCAATTTTCAAATCGATTTAAATAGTATTAACGATTTAGAATTCGATGGTACTTTCTTTTGGATTGCAACGAACAAAGGTTTATGGAAACTTGATAGATTAATTAATCCTACTATTTTGAAAAGAATAGATTTAGGAAATTACACTTCTATATTAATTGACAATAAAAATGTAATCACTTCCACCTATAAAAATGGTCTTAAAATTGTAAAAAACGACAAAGCAGAATCTCTTAGTAACTCTCCTAAAAAAATAAATGATATTGTAAAAATAGATAATGAGTTATGGATTGTTTCAAAAGACGAAGGAATAGAAATACTTGACCAAAGTTATTCTTTCATCAAACGTATAAACAAATATAACACTCTAAAAACAAATCAAATAAACACTGTTTTTCAAGATATTCAAAAAAATATATGGATTGCTACCAATAATCATGGTATCTATAAATTTACTAGAAATAATAACTCTCCTATAAAACCTAAAATAGCTTTCCAAAACATCGAAGTTGTTTACCAACCTATTGACTCTATTGATATTAACAACTATACTAACACACTACAATTAAAACCTAATCAAAATCACATATCTTTTAGTTATAAAACAGCAAATATTAATGCTCCTAAAAAAGTAAAATACCGCTATAAATTAAATGATCAGTTTAGTCCATGGACATTTAATTCTTCTATAAACTTAGCTAATTTAAATTCTGGAGATTATAATTTTTCAATACAATCAAAAGTTAATGGGTTAGAAAGTGACCCAGTAAAATTTCATTTTTATATTGATAAACCTCTATATCAAAAAAGCTGGTTCCAACAACTAAGCGGTGCTATAATTATATTAGTGCTAACGAGCATTATTGTTAATTATATCAGAAAAATAAAAAGGAAAAACAAAGCTAAAGTTGAAGAGCTAGAGTTAAAAAATCACTTATTATCATTAGAACAGAAAGCATTACAGCTACAAATGAATCCTCATTTTATTTTCAATGTTTTAAACGGAATAAAAGCTTTAGGAAATTCTGGAAAATCTACTGAACTCAATGTAACTATTAGCAAATTTGCAACTCTTTTGCGTGGTGTATTACACAATTCAAGACAGGAAGAAGTTAATATAAAGGAAGAAATTGCGATACTTAAAAACTACATAGAGTTAGAACAACAAATGAGTACAAATCCTTTTGAATATGTTATAAATACAAATTTTGAATTTGATTCAGAAGAAATATTGATTCCGCCAATGCTTATTCAACCATTTATAGAAAACAGCATTAAACATGGAATTAAAAGCATAGCAAGTGGTCTTATTACCATTAACTTTTCTACTCAAAAAGATTTCTTACTTTGTGCTATTATTGACAACGGAATAGGAATTAATCAATCTAAGAAAAACAAAAAAAATACCAATCATAATTCAATTGCTATAAAAGTAACAGAAGAACGTATAAAAGCTTTATCGAAAAAAAGTAAATTTAGCATTGAAGAAATTGTTGAAAATAATTTAGTTAGAGGAACTAAAGTATTTTTTAAAATACCTTTAAAAACTGACTTTTAATATGGAAAAATTGACTGCAATAATTGTTGACGATATGCCTTCTGCATTAGAACTATTACAAAATGACATTAATAATCAACATGCAGAAATAGAAATAATCGGAACAGCAAAAAGTGTAGTAGAAGCTTCTAAATTATTGCGTAAACAACAACCAGATATTCTTTTTTTAGATATAATGTTAGGAGATGGAACTGGCTTTGATGTTTTAGAAATTCATCCAGATTTATCTTCAAAAATAATCTTCGTTACCGCTAGTGACGAATATGCTATTAAGGCTTTTAAATTTGCTGCTATAGATTATGTTTTAAAGCCTTATTCGAATGAAGATTTATCTAATGCTATAAGTAAAGCTAAAAATCAAATTACACCCGATAAAGAGCAATTAACAGTACTACAACAATCTATAAAACAACCTAATTTACACCCAAAAAAGATTTCTTTAAACACTTCTGACAAAATTGTTGTTGTTAATTTAATGGATATTGTTAGATGTAAAGCCGACAATAATTACACGGAATTTTTTATGAATGATGGTCAGAAAATACTAGTAGGAAAAACATTAAAATACTACGCTGATATGCTCAAAGATTTAGGATTCCTACGTGTTCACCAAAGTCATTTAGTTAATTTACAATACATTAAGGAATTCATAAAGTCAGATGGAGGCTATTTAGTTTTAAAAAATAAAACTACAGTTCCCGTTTCTGTTAGAAAAAAGAACGAAGTTATTGCTGTTTTAGAAAGGATTTGATCTTCAATAAAAAGAAGCAAAAAACAATAATCTTCAAAAGGATTTTCCCTTAAATTGCACGTATTTTAATCTTTTTGTTAAATTTTTATTAAAATTTTCTTTATTTTAGTAGAACAAACTAGAATGAAATATGGTTGCACTAAAACCTGAAAGGGGCAGATTATTGATTGCAGAACCTGCTATTTTAAATGATAGTTCTTTTAAAAGAGCTATTATTTTGCTTACAGAACATACTGAAAGTAGTTCGGTTGGATTTATATTAAATAGACCTTTAAACTACACTCTAAACGATTTAGTACCTGAAATAGACTGTGATTTCACTGTATATCAAGGAGGCCCTGTAGAACAAGACAATTTGTACTTTATACACAAAGTACCTCATTTAATACCTAACAGCATTGAAGTAGCTAATGGTATCTTTTGGGGAGGGAATTTTGAGCTTTTAAAAGAGCTACTTAATAATAATCTTTTAGAACCAACAGACATTCGTTTCTTCTTAGGATATTCTGGTTGGGGAGTAAATCAATTAGAAGATGAGCTTTATTCCAACTCTTGGTTTGTATCAGAAAATGATTACAGAAACATTCTTTCAACCAACAACGAAACCTTTTGGAAAGATCAATTACTTCAAAAAGGTGGTAAATATAAAATTTGGGCTAATGCTCCTAGTGATGTTCAAATGAATTAACTCGCTGTAAGCATTAATACATTAAGATTACTTTTTAGTTTGTTTGTTATCTCAGAAACAAATTGTTTCTTTCTGTAATTAGTAACTGGCTGTATTCCTATGATTGCGTTGGTTATAAAAACTTCGTCTGCCTTCTGAATTTCGAATGGAGAAATTGAAGTTTCTTCAATAGTATAGTCTGGATGTTTTTCTACAATTTCAATAATCTTCTTTCTAAGAACACCTTTTATACATCCTTCTGTTAAAGCTGGGGTCTTAATAACCTTATTTTTTATGACAAAAATATTTCCATTAGTTGCCTCTACTACCCCTTTTCTTTCATTCAATAAAATACAATTATCTAAATCATTTTCCTCTGCAAAAACAGCTGATAATGTATTCAACATTCTATTGGTAGTTTTCACTGTAGATAATAATCCTGAATAATTATAAAAGTCCTTAAATAAGTCTATTTTATAAACTGCTTTTTCAGTGTACTCAAACTCTTTTATTTCTATTAAATAATCTACTTCATTAGACTTAGGCGCATATAAACCTCCGTCTTTCCTATATACTGTTAGTCGAACTCTATAAGTTTTGGTTCTTTCAAGGTTTTCAATAGTTTTTAAGATTTCATCTTGTAAAAACTCTAAGGTAAATTTCATTGGAATTTTCATTCTTAACATCCTCATAGAAGCCATTAACCTAAAATAATGATCTTCAAAGAAAACTACTTTTCCTTTTGATACTTTTATCGTTTCAAAAATAGCATCACCATATTTAAATGCTCTATTCTCACTTGAAAGTTGTAATTCGTTTTCAGAAATTATTTCTCCGTTAAAATTTATCATTCTTCAAAAATTTGACTGCAAAATTACGACTTAGGTAATTATTACACATAAAAAAACTCGACATTTTGTCGAGTTTTTTTATTGTTCTATATAAATATTAAGCACCTATGTTATGCTTTAAATTTTCTATTTGATTTTCCCATAACAATTTTGCTTCTTCAGCATCATCTTCATCGTCTGCGAAATCGGTAATAATAATCGCTACATCTTTAGTTAAAGGATCAACTTGTATTCTAAATTCAAAGTAACTTTCATCACCTTCGCTTTCTGTCCACTTAAATTTTATTAACTCATTATTTTTTTTGGTAACAATTTTAGCTTCTTCTTCAGAACCGTCCCAAATAAAAGTCATTATTTTACCTCGAGAATTCACTCTATCAGCAAACCACTCTTCTAATCCTGAAGGAGTTGCTAAGCATTGATATAACATACTCGGAGAAGCATGTACAGGAAACTCTAATTCGAATTTTACTTTACTCATTTGTATTTTCTTAAAGTAGGCAAGATAGATATTTATTTTTTTAAAAAAAAATCACATTTTTTCATTGTTCAATTAAAAATAAGTGCTATATTTGCACCCGCAAACGGCGAGGTAGCTCAGTTGGTTAGAGCGCAGGATTCATAACCCTGAGGTCGGCAGTTCAAATCTGCTCTTCGCTACAAAAACTCAAACTTAATAAGTTTGAGTTTTTTTTGTTTTATACTTTAGTATACATCTTAAAATGTGGCCCTACTTTTTCTACCATAAACTCCTCTCCTACCTTTATGAACTTTAATTTTTCATAAAACATTGTTACTTCCTTACGAGCATTGCACCACAAATATTTTATATTCTGCGTTTTTAAAACTTTTACAGCCTCTTCAATTATTATTTTTCCAAAGCCCTTTCCCCTAACCTCAGGTAAAGTTGCCATTCCCCTTAATTGATAATGCTCTCCCTCTAATTCTTTTAAATTATTTTTTATAAATGTTGCTATAGTTACCAACTTCTCTTTATAAAAAACTCCTAAATGGAATGTATCATCTTCTAAATCTTCCTTAAACTTATATGGTAAATCTATTCCTTTACGTAAAACCTCTAACCTTATTTTAGAAGTTTCTCCTGCTATTATTTTTTTAACTTCAATCATTGTTTTAAACTCTTATAAATAGTTTCTCTCATTTCTTTTGCTGATATAAACCACCCTCCATATTCTTCCTTATACTCCTTCGTTATATCTTCATCATTAGAAACCTCTGTTAATGTTTTCCCTTTTTCTATATTTTTTAGAACTCTGTCCCTTAAAGTTATCAGCATTTTTCTATACACTTTAAGCTCTTCTTTGGTTGATAAACCTCTATGCCCCGGTATAATAACCGTTTTATCATTAGACATTAATAATACTTTATCTATAGAAGCGATATATCCATTTATACTTCCTCCACTATCTAAATCAATAAAAGGAAATTTTCCCTGAAAATAGGTATCTCCCATATGAATAACATTACTATTCAAAAAATAAATATGAGAGTCTCCATCGGTATGTGCATTATGTACATGCGAAACCAGTATATCTTCACCATCTATATGAAAATTCATCTCATTAGTAAAAGTTATTACTGGTAGAGCTTCCTTGGGCGAGGCTTTTTTTAGCCTTCCTCTTACTTTTTGATCAGTACTCATTCTTTTTCGAACATTTTCTTGTGAAAAAATCAAAACATCATGTTTTCTCATATTTTCATTTCCACCAGTATGATCTCCATGCCAATGTGTATTCACTAAATATTTAATTGGTTTGTCGGATATTTCTTTAACCTTGGCTAAAATTTTATTGGTTAATGGTGCAAATTGATCATCAATCATAAAAACACTCTTATCACCTATAAATAAACCAATGTTCCCCCCTTGTCCTTGTAGCATATAAATATTGTCCGTTATTTTTTTAGCTATTATTTTAACCTCTTTCTTTTGTCCTAAAAGATTAAAACACAAAAAAAACAACAAACTAGACAATACTACATTTCGTAGTTTCCATTTTATTTTCCCCATATACTTATTATTATATTCCCTTTATAATTGCTACCAGTAAGTTACTATTTTATTTTTTAAAATAATAACTTACATACATATAAATCGATACTTTTTTATTCAACAAAGCAGTTCATCGATTAAAATTTTACTTTATCGTTTATTTTTCGCAATTCATCTTAGCCTTTTATCACCTAATCTAAAATTTTTCTTAACTCCTCTTTTTCACAAGTATTTTTGAAAACACAAACAATAAATATTATGAAAAAAACAACTCCAATAACCGTACAATTACTAAAAACCGATGGATACTTTTTTAAGATAAAACTTTCTCACTTAGAAGTTCCAATCACAGTAAATAAAGAGTATTACGATAACCTTATTAAGAACTCTAAAGATTTTAAAATCATTTAATTCATAATTATATCATAATAGTATCTATAAATTTTTATCTCAATAACTTTATTGTTAACTTTGATGCAAATATTTAACGCTATGGTTTTTATCATTAAATTATTCTTGTACTTACTTAAGTTTACTTTTGGATTTACCCTAATTATCTTAAACTTTCTATTAAATAAATAGTAAACGTTAGCTTTCTCATTATTCTTTTTTAGTTGTTTTTTATCTACACCAAAGAAACATAAACCAAACACAAGAAAAATTTTTCTTAATATAACATCTTTATGAAAGAACTGGTCTATTTTCTTTTCATTCATAATTTTTTGTCATTACTTTTACAATACAGTAAACCTTCAAACTAATTTAAAAACTGTATTATGACTAATTCAATTCTAGATCTAAAAGGAATTTCATTAATTACAAAATTTGATCAAAAAAAGGTATTTGGTGGTAACACCGATCCTAATCATTTTTATGATTGCCATGGCGCATTTACACGTTGTAACTTAAAACATCCTAAAGAATTTGTCGCTTTCGATCATTGTATGGCTCGAGAAGGCTGTAGGGAATAAACACAATTATTAGCTACTCATTATTTACGATATTTCCTTATTTATTTTATGCCTAAACCTATCTTTTAAAGATATTTTTGAATAATTAGCAAATTTGGACACAACATTAAATATCAAATACTAAAGCAATTAAAAGAGTTATTTAAATGAAATAACTCTTTTTTTTAGGAGTTATAAAAACTTACCTGTTGAATACAATGAAATTAATAATGTAACAACAAATTACTTTATCAAGAATTTAATGTTATTATAGAAAAGAAGTGTCTGGAGCTGATAACCTCTTTTCTTTTTTTAACACCTTTTATACAAGCCTTTTTTTATCTTTACAAAAATTAACTACTTATGAATTTAAGCTTTAAAGCTATAGATAAAAAAGACATCTTATCGATTCTTCCGCTTCTAAAAAAAGTAAACACAACTACTCCACATGATATTTTAGAAAAACGTGTTTCAGAAATGATTAAATATGAAACTTATGAATGTGTTGGTGCTTTTGACGAAGATAAATTAATTGGAATTTCTGGACTTTGGTATAGTTTAAGACATTACTCTGGTAAAAGTGTTGAACCTGATCATGTAATTATTGATGAAACCTACCGAGGAAAAAACATTGGTAAACAATTCTTTAACTGGATTTATGAATATACAAAATCTAAAGGCTGTGAAGTAATAGAACTAAATACCTACACTGGTAACAGAAAGTCTCATAAATTTTACTACAATGAAGGTTTTGAAATCTATGGCTTTCATTTTCTGAAAGTTATGAGAGAAGATCAAAAATTCTATTAATTTTTTCTTTTTTTTCATTGTAAATAATAGAAACTATACTATATTTGCAACCGCTTTTAACAACAAGTAATTTAATTGTTATTAAAAGTTAAAGAACAACAAGAAATTGTTAAAAGTCTTTACCTAATGCGAGAGTAGCTCAGTTGGTAGAGCGTCAGCCTTCCAAGCTGAATGTCGCCGGTTCGAACCCGGTCTCTCGCTCAAATTAAAATACGACAAGTAATTGTCAAAAAGTCTTTACCT
>NZ_WAAU01000013.1:0-82875 GCF_008806755.1 Tenacibaculum aiptasiae | reverse complement strand
TCTCTCGCTCAAATTAAAATACGACAAGTAATTGTCAAAAATGTCTTTATCAATGCGAGAGTAGCTCAGTTGGTAGAGCGTCAGCCTTCCAAGCTGAATGTCGCCGGTCCGAACCCGGTCTCTCGCTCAAAAAACCGAAACAAATGTTTCGGTTTTTTTATTCATTTAACTTTAGCTTATCTCCAAACAAAAACATTACTAAAATAATTAGCCCCATTACCCCAATCATTATTGGATTGTTACTAATAACACTAGGTTTCAAAAACAATGTCAAAACATAACCTCCTATAGCCCCACCTAAATGCGCTGAGTGACCAATATTTCCTAGCTGTTTCTTCATACCATAAATTGAATACACTAAATAACCTATTCCTAACGCATAAGCCGGAAAGTCTATAAAAGGAAAAAATATAAAACTATATGTTTTACTAGGATACAACATAATTGCAGAAAACATAATACCAGAAACAGCCCCAGACGCACCTACTGCACTATAATAAAACTCGTGTTTATGCTGATATAAAGAATACATACTCCCTAACAATAAACTACCCAAATAAATTAATGCAAAATTTATTGTAGAAAAATTACCAATTACTAAACCTCCAAAAAGATACAAAGCATACATATTAAACCCTAAATGCGCCCAATCTGCATGCAAAAAGCCAGAAGTTAACATCCTTACTTTTTCTCCATTTAGAATTTTCTGAACTTGAAATTTATAGCGATCAAAAAAAAGAAGATCGTTAAATCCTTTATAGGAAACTAAAACATTGGCAACTATCAATACTAATACTATCTGACTCATAACTTTCTTTAAATATCAACAAACATAATCAAAAGTTAATAAAGTAGTAGATTGATATTTTAATGCGATATTTGCGTTTTAAATTTAAAACATGCAATTACTACTATTTTCTATTGTTTACCCTATAGTTTGGTTGATTTCAAGACTACCAATGAGAATTTTATATTTCTTCTCAGATATCTTCTTTCTTATTCTATACTACCTAGTTGGTTATAGAAAAAAAGTTGTTGAAGCAAACATTAAAATGGCTTTTCCAGAAAAGAATGATTCTGAAGTAAAAAAAATATCTAAAAAATTCTTCAGACACTTTGTCGATTTAATTTTTGAGAGTGTAAAAGCTTTTACTATTAGTGAAAAAGAGATATTGAAACGTTACAAATACAAAAATCCCGAACTGATAAATGAAATTGCAGCGAAAGGAAAAAGCATTGCTTTAGTTGGTGCGCATCAAGCTAATTGGGAATGGTCTATTAACCTACCCCTTGTTCTTAACATTAATGTTGCCGGAGCATATACTAAATTAGGAAATAAATATTTTGAGAAAAAAGTAAAAGAATCTCGAATGAAATTTGGCATCACTGGCTTTAAAACTTCAGAAACGGTTAAAGGGATCCACAAAGACTATATGAATAAAATCCAAAGCTTATACATACTGTTAAGTGACCAATCTCCACAAGTACACAAAACTCATTACTGGACCGAATTTATGGGGGTTAAAGTACCTATTCATACTGGAGCAGAAATGCTAGCTAAAAAATACGATTTTGTAGTTGTTAATTACGTAGCAAAAAAAATAAAAAGAGGATACTTTGAAACTCATTTTGAGCTTATCACTGAAAATCCTAAAGAATTTGACAACTATCAAATTACTGATAAATATTTAAAGATTACTGAAAAAAACATTAAAGACCAACCCGAATTCTATTTATGGTCTCATAAGCGTTTTAAGCATAGAGATAAATATGAAGAATGGCGCAAAAACTATAAAGCTTCTCGAAAATAATCGAGAAGCTTTATTTTTTTCATTTACTTTTATTTTATCTACTATTTTAAAATAAAAAAAGCTTTCTCTAAACGAGAAAGCTTTTGGGTGGATGATGGGATTCGAACCCACGACCCTCGGCACCACAAACCGATGCTCTAACCAACTGAGCTACACCCACCATGTGACTTGCGGGTGCAAATATAAGACAGTTTCTCATATCTGCAAAACTTTTTTTTAAATTAATTTACTTAAATTTTCTACCGCCACGTAACGTTCTGAGGTATAACCTTCTGCAAAATCGACTCCAATCAATCTTCCTAAATCTTTTGCTCTATATTCTACACTTTCTGTAAAATTTTTGCTTGTTATTGGTGTTTCTGGCTCATTACTTTTCGGATCAAAGAACTGAGATGAGTATGCTAATACCGATTTTATCTTTTTATCCATGAAACCTGATACATCAATTACAAAGTCTGGCTCAATATTTTTCCATTGAATATAATGATACACTTGCTTTGGCCTCCATTTTTCTTGAGACACTCCATCGAACTCAGTTTCTATTTTTAACAATCCGCTTAAAAAACACGCATCAGATACTAACTTACTTCCTTTTGGGTGATCAATATGACGATCATCAATAGCATTACATAATACTATTTCTGGTTTGTACTTACGTATCATCTTTATAACTTCTAACTGATGCTCTTTATCATTCTTAAAAAAACCATCAGCAAAACCTAAGTTTTCTCTTACAGATACTCCTAAAATCTCGGCAGCCTTAGTCGCTTCTACATCTCGTAATTCAGCAGACCCCCTAGTACCTAATTCTCCTCTTGTTAAATCTACAATTCCTACTTTTTTTCCTAAAGAGACTTCTTTTGCTATGGTTGCAGCACAACCTAACTCTACATCATCTGGATGTGCTCCAAATGCCAATATATCTAGTTTCATTTATTCTATATTCTTTTCTTAATTGTTACCTACTATAACAATTGATTTATAAATTTTCTATTCTTTCTATAAACAAGTTTAACTAAAGTATAAAACTCATTTTACACCTGAACTGTTTTCCATTTTCCTTTTCTAAATAACCAAATACCTATTACTGCAATAAGTACCTCAGCTAATGTTATTGACCAAAACACTCCTTTAGGTCCAAAATCTAAGACAATAGCTGATACATAGGCTAAAGGCAATTGGAACATCCAAAAACATATAAAATTGATTAATGTTGGTGTTTTCGTATCTCCAGATCCATTAAACGATTGTATTATAACCATTCCATAGGCATAAGCTATATAACCAGCTGCCATGATTTGTAAACATAAAGCTCCATTTTCTATAACTACTACACTATCTGAAAACCAACTTAGAAAAGTAGGCGCAAAAAGTATATAAATAAGAGATACAGAGCCCATAAAATAAGCACATAATCTACTAGTAATCCATACTGATTTTTCTGCCCTATCAGGCTGTTTTGCTCCTAAATTTTGTCCTACTAACGTTGCTGCTGCATTACTCATTCCCCAGGCAGGCATTAATGTAAACATCATTATACGTATAGCAATGGTATACCCCGCTAAAACTTCACTTCCAAATTTTGCCATTATCCACATTAAAAACACCCAGCTCGATGTACCTATAATGAATTGTCCTATTCCTCCTAATGATGTTTTTACTAAATTAATCATTACTGAAGTTCTAAGTACTAAGTCTTTCAATGCTAATTTTACTTTTCCTGCTCCAAAAAACAATATTAATAATTGTGCTACCACAGCTACACCTCTACCTGTTGTAGTTGCAATTGCTGCACCTTCTACACCATAAGCTGGTATAGGACCTAGTCCGAAAATAAAAATAGGATCTAAAATAATATTCAATCCATTAGATAAAATCAATGTCCACATAGCAATAGAAGCATTTCCTGCACCTCTAAAAATTGCATTGATTAAAAAAAGTAACATTACAGTAATGTTTCCACCTAATATTATTTGTGTATATCGATATCCCTCTTCTATTAAGGCTGGTTCTCCACCCATTAACCCTAATATTTCCTTTGGATACAGTATTCCTACAAAACTAATTGCTATAGAAATCGCTATTCCTAAGAATATTACCTGAACAGCTGTTTGATTTGCTCCTTCACTATCTTTTTCTCCTGTTCTTCTTGCTACCAATGCTGTTGCAGCCATACTTAATCCGATAGCTACTGCGTATACTAAGGTTAATACAGACTCTGTAAGTCCTACTGTTGCTACGGCATTTACACTAACTCTTGACACAAAAATGATATCTACTAAAGCAAAAATTGACTCCATCATCATTTCAAGAATCATAGGAATTGCCAACATGAAAATAGCCTTATTGATACTTCCTTGTGTAAAATCTTGTTGTTTTCCGAAAACGGCGTCTTTAAAAAGTGAGAATATATTTTGTTTGGTTGTTTGATTGTTCTCTGTCATCATTATTTTTTTTGATATGAAAAATACTCCTTAAAGTATTAAGGATGAAATTGGGGTCGTTATATACGACAAGTCTGAAGTAAAAAACTTAAACAATCATAATACTACAAATATGCAAAAAATATTTTTAAGTAATTTCTCTTCCATAAAAATATATATATCTTCGCTATTATGATTCGGGTATGTATTCTTGGAGGAGGCAATGTAGCAACACATTTAGCCAAAGCTTTTTTAAAAGCTTCTAATGTAGAATTAACGCAAATATATGCGCGTTCTATAGAACAAGTTATCGATTTTAAACATCAAACTTCTATAACGAATTCTTTAGACTTACTTAATGTAGCTGACGTTTATATTATAGCTGTTACTGACGATGCGATTGCAAAAGTTTCTTCTGAATTAACAACAAATAATCAGTTGGTAGTACATACTTCGGGTTCTGCTCCTTTAGACTTACTAAAAAAGCATGCTCGATCTGGTGTGTTTTACCCGCTTCAAAGTTTTTCAAAAGAAAAAGAAATAGATTTTTCTACGATACCATTTTGTTTGGAAACATCTAATGAAAAAGATTTTCCTATACTTGAACAATTAGCTTCAGCCATAGGAAAAAAAATATATGCTATAAATTCAGAACAAAGAAAAAGATTACATGTAGCAGCGGTTTTTGTAAACAACTTTACCAATCATATGTATAAAATTGGTTCTGATATTTGTACAGAGTATAAAGTTCCTTTTGAAGTTTTACTTCCTTTAATTCAAGAAACTTCAAAAAAAATTATTGAACTATCGCCTGAAAAAGCACAAACTGGTCCTGCCAAAAGAAACGATCAAGATACAATTCAAAATCACTTAGAATTGTTAAATACTGAACAACAAGAAATTTATAAATTAATTACAAAATCAATCCAAAACAATGGAGAAAAGTTATAAAGAAATATTACCTCAAATAGATACATTTATTTTTGATGTAGATGGAGTATTAACCAATGGTATTGTTACAGTTTTTCCTGATGGACAATTAGTACGTCAAATGAATATTAAAGATGGTTATGCCTTAAAAGCTGCTGTTAAGGCTGGCTATAGAGTTTGTATTATTTCTGGAGGTAAAAATGAGGGAGTACGTACTCGTTTGGCTAATTTAGGCATCAGTGATATTTATTTAGGAGCACATGATAAAACAAAACAATTCAATGAATTAGTTGAAAAATACAATTTAAACACAGAAAATGTGTTATACATGGGGGATGATATTCCAGATTTCCCTGTAATGAAATTAGTAGGTATGCCTTGTTGCCCTAATGATGCTGTTAGAGAAATCCAACAAGTATCTAAGTATATTTCTGATAAAACTGGTGGAAATGGTTGCGCTCGAGATGTGATAGAACAAGTATTGCGAGTTCAACAAAAATGGGATAGTAATTTTGATGCTCAGTATGATTAATTGGAATAATTTTTGAAATTTTCTCTCTATAAAACTTATAAAAAATGAAAAAAATAATTTTTACCTTTTTATGTATCGCTTTTAGTACTTCAATTTTTTCTCAATCTATCTTTGGTAAATGGCAAAATATTGACGAAAAAACCAACAAAGTAGATTCTGTAATTGAAATTTATGAAAAGAACGGAAAAGCCTATGCTAAAATTATAGAGATTACCGATAAAGATAGACAAGAAGCTGTATGTGACAAATGTAAAGGCAAACGTAAAAACGCTCCTATTTTAGGAATGAACATTTTAACTGGATTAAAAAAAGATGGTGATGAATGGTCTGGTGGAAAAATTTTAGATCCAAAAAATGGAAAGGAATATAAATGTTATATAAAACTAGAAAATAAGAATAAGTTAAAAATTCGTGGATATATAGGCTTTGCTGCTTTTGGTAGAACTGCTTATTGGTATAAAAATAAATAGCTAGTTAATTAAAAATATTAGTAAAGCCTAAATGAAAAATCATTTAGGCTTTACTTTTTATAAAATGTTTGTAAGTTTTAATTAAAAACCACAACTAATTAAATGAATTTGAATTAATTATAATAAAAACGTTTATTTAACCTTGGAGCATTTAATAATGCTCCTTTTTTTATTTTTCACCGAAAAACGTATTTACATTATTTGCTTGCACTTTTGAATTTACTATATTTTATACTCTCTTTTTTTATTCATTTAAACAATATAAATGCATCATAAAGCAATGAGGTGTTAAGTATTTTAACTCAATTCCCTGATTGATTTAATACATCAAAATTTTCTTGAGGAAACTAACTTCTTATTACTTTAAGGGAAACTAATAATTTGATCACCTCAAGTTTAATAAAATGCCTACTTCCCTCATTGCTTACTTTATCATTAACTTGCTGAACTAATTTAATTCTTCAACTAGTTTTCTTGCTATAACTGTATCGTATATTATTTTCAATTTAGATATCTTATTTTCAGAATCTAATTCAATAATATCAACAACATCAAACTCGACTTTAGTATTATTTTTTAAAGTCCATTTATACGTAAAATACAGAGCTAAATCATTTGAATTATTTTGTTCAAAAATTCCTTTTAAATGCAACTTTGAATTTATTGTATCATCTTTTAATTCATGGTAAAATAGATTTGCCTTTTTTACTCCATAAATAGGTGAATCGACTATTCCATTTTCATTAAACAAACCAATTACCTTTTCAATATCTCCTCTTTCAAGATATTCTAAATATTTAGTAGCTAACTCATTTTTATTCATTTTTCTTTGTTTTTATATCTTCTCTTTTAGAATTTCAAATTGTTTTTTCAATATAAATTCATTTCGGTTGTGGCCTGCTCCTTTTATTGTAAAATACCCCTTACGTGGTGCCTTTATTTTTTCAAAATACAATTTACTTATTTTTTCTGATGTTAATATATCTTCTTCTCCTTGTACAATATAAATTGGGACTTTAAACGTTAAGGAATCATTATAAAAATCAAGGTTTTCTACCATGGATTTAATTCCCATCTTTTTATGCCCAGCGAAATATAAGAAAGAATAATCATCTCCATAAAACCTATTTTGCTTATCAACTTTATTATTGTACTCTGGATTTATTTTCCACCAATTATCAGGAAGTGGGGTAGAATTTTTACGCTCATATTTTTTTACAATTCTTAACATTTGACCTAAATCCCTCGTGTTTTCATACGGAGGTTCTCCTAGCATCTTAAGTTTATTAATTGAAATACTATCTTTAGAACTTTCTGCTAATGCTAAAACAGATTTATAAGCATTTAAATAATTTCTTTTATAACCAACAAATTGTGCATTTCCTATATATCCCTTAAATAAACTTGGTTTTGCTTGTACCATTTTTATTCCTAGTATTGACCCCCAGGATGCACCCATTAATATAATTTTTTTCTTCTTTAAATATTTAATAAGATATTCGGATACTTCGATTCCATCATTTACCATCGTATCTAGTGTAAGCTTTTTTTCAATAAAATAATCTTCACTTATTTTGTCCGGAGCATTTTTTCCAAATGTTCTTCCTGCTCCCCTCTGATCCCAATTCACTAGAATAAAATCTTTCTTCCAACTTCTGTAAATACTATCACAATATGGACTCATAACACTCCCTGGCCCTCCATGTAAAAAAAGAATTACAGACTTATTTTTATCTTCCCCTTTAATTGTTATCCATTGTTCAATTCCTCCAACTCTTATAAATCTATTTTCATTAATTGACTTTTCTTGAGCTACAAAATTACTTGATAAAAAAGCAATTAAAATAGCTGTATATAATGTTTTCATGTAATAATATTTTCCTAAAGGACAATTTTAAAATAGTATTGTTACATCTTAATTATACACACCAACCTAAACACGAAATAAAACATTAAAAACCATCTCTTTAAAATCAATTTTAATTTTAAAACAGAAAGTATTTGTTTTGGTAACTCTAAAAATTATCTTAAAAAAATGTTAATTATTTAGGGTAAACTCAACTGTAACAGTTTAATTATTGTGTTTCCCTTGAATTAATATAATAGAGGATGCTTCTTCGGAGGCGTTCTTTATTATCATCTAATCCTTGTTTCAATCAAAACATAAGATAAATTAAGGTAAATCAGTTTTTAATAGTTAGTGATAATGCTCCTTTCGGAGCATTTTTCATTTTTTAAAGAAAATATCCTGTAAGTTTTAAAAAATTATTCGTCTAAAAATTCGAAATTGAAATGCTAGGGGGCTTTTCATTTTTACACTATGAAGGGAGCATTTTTTATGCTCCTTTTTATTTATCCCCCTATATTACTTATTATTATGGATTTACCTTACTTTTTTTATGGACTTTCTCTCTTAAAAAAAGTTATATCTATCTAAATTTGAGAAACTTTAATTTTCAAAACTATGTTAAAAAACATTTCAAAATTAGGTACTCCACTAAACAAAAAAGAACAAAAAACTATTAACGGTGGATTTAGATGGTCTCAATGTGGACGTAGAATGTGTTGTGCAAGATTTCCAAATGGGGAAATTTTTAAGGAGCCATGTTATTGTGATTCATGGGGACATTGTACCTTACTATAATTAATAATCAAACTGCTAAAGTTCTTGGTTACAAACTTCAGCAGTTTAACTTCTTGCTACTTTAATCGTATAGTTTTTTCAGATCAAACTTTTCTATTAAATATTTATCTTTCCAATCTTTATTAACATATTCTATTATAAGAGCTTCTGCAAATCCTATATCATAAACAGTTATTCTCTTCCCCTTTGAAAGCTTCATTTTTTTTACGTTTTCTATATGTCGAGTATAAAACTCTTTTAAATACACTTCATAAGCTACAAAGTCTTTTAAATTTAAAACTTCTTTTGATGGTTCAAAATCTTGCAATAATCTCAAAAAAGCATATTCAGTATATCTAGCAATTCCTTCTTGATACCATTGAAAAGAAATATATTTATAATCATCTTCTCCCAAAGACTCTTTAAATTCTTTTCTCTTATCTATATACTGTTTATATATCTTCTCCCAATTTTTATTATTTCTTGCTTCTACTGCTTTTATTAAAAACTCAGTATACTTTTCATAATATTTGTTTACATCTAAATCTTCATAAGGAAATGGATAATTTAATTGCCACATTCCTGTTGTATCTCCTCTTGAAATCCCTAATGCTAATACTTCTTTATGATAATTATGCGAACTATATTGATACTGGTGAAAACGTTCGTGTAGCAAAGTAATAATCCATTCAGTAGAATTTAACCCAGTGTTCTCTGGTGTTCCTATAACAATACAATTTACTCCATTAACAGCAGGAAAAGTTGCTAGAAAACGTTTATTAAACTGTTTCTTTCTAACATAAACTTTAGTTTCTAAAATTTTATCTATACCTAATAATTTAAAATCGTTTGTAGGATTAGGATGATTGATCAAATACTCATATTTATCTGTAACTAATAAGATTGTAAAAGGTAATTTATTAAAACCTTCCCAAATAGAATCTCCATAAGTTTCTGAAATTCTTATTGCTTCTTTTATTCTAATTTTATCTTCAAATCTAAAGTTTAGTTCAGACTCAGGTTTAATTGAAGTAAAAGTAATCGTACAAAAAACTATAATTATCCTTAATATATCCATTATTAACTTTTTAGTGTTTTATAAAGGACTGATAATAATTATTGATGTTGCAAAAACTAGTATATACCTCGTTAAATTATTTGATGCATTAAATTAAAATTAGCGCGCAAATCCATACAGCTATAATAAACAAGTTAAAAAAGATTAAATTTAGTCGAGCATTTTCAGTTATCTTCTTAGTTATATTCACATAAACAATTGAAATCATTATAACTCCATTAAACAAAATCAATAAAAGCTTATTAAAACCATTAAACCCTGAAGCCAAATCTACTTTTATATTTTCAGATGTTATTACTGTTTTTACTGTTTTAAAAAGCGGACTTACTGTTAATTTTATTTTAGGTGATTCTATTTTAGTTTCTATAGTAGAGAACTTTAAATCTGTAGCTGTTGTATACTTATAACCAATACTTTTATTAGCCCTAACCGAATTATCTTGTGATGTTTGTGGTGTTTTTATAAAACTAACATAAGAAATTGAATCGTTTATAGTTACCTCTGGTAAAAGAAAAAAGTCTGCTAAGAAAAGAATGGTTATTAATATTGGTTTCAATAAAAAAATTGTAAACTTTTTTTTAAAATCTTTTTTAAAAAACAGATTAATCTTTCCAGATACTTCATTTATATGCATAATAATTCAATTAAACCTATCTAATGTTTTTTAACATTCTGATACACATAGCAGCTGTTTGTATCAATTCTTTTTCAACTTCTTCTATTTTTCCTCCTTCATATTCAAACTGCAATGCCGCTCTAGTTGCTTCTCCTGACTCTTCATTTACTATCGCTATTTGATGTAATATATCTTTTGGCCAATTTGGATGCTTTGTTTCTGCTTTGCCTAACTCTTCTTTTATTTTTCTAATTGCTAAACTTTCAGTCATAATTTTGTATTATTATTTTTACTTTATGGAAAATTGCTACGACCAACTAAATATAGAGTTTATTGAAACCAAAAAGCCTTCTTTATCTATTAAATTAATTTCTTTTGGCTTAATTTTAATTTTCTTTCTTATTCCTTTATCACAAATTGTTCCTGATTTTTCAACCTGCTATTGTTATGAGACCTTACCTAGTTTTAAAGGTTGTATTTTTACTGGTAATTTAAATTGTCTCTGTTTTTAATTCTTAAATTACTTCTAAACTTTATATTCTAAATATTGTAACATTTTCTATTTTTATTCAACTAATAGAAAACAATTCACTATGAAAAGATCAAAAATTATTATATTATTTATTTTAGGATTAATCTCAATATCTACATCCTACATATTCGGACATCTTTTTAACCTTTCTGACCTAGTAAAAGGTATTTTTATAGGATTAGGGATTGGACTCTTAATCATTTTCTTGAAACACTACAGCTTTAAAGCACTATAAATAAACAATTAAACTAAAGAAAACGATTCAAAAAAGCTTTAAAATTACTTTTTCATTTTACGGTTTTACCTTACTTTTTTTACGTTTTTTTCTTCCTTTTATAATTTTTTGTATCCTATTTTCGCTGCTAATGTGTTATGGGGATGACACTTGTAATGAATAATTAAGGGGCTTCAGAAATGAGCTCCTTTTTTGCTTATAAATCTTCAATTCTTGTTCATGAAAAAGTATTAATTAATCAAACTCATTTTAATTGCTTTAAATAATTTTTAAGCTATTTATTTTAACTAATTTTTTGAAATTTTTAACTTTATTTATTCATTTCCAACATATAGATTTGCTCAAAATAATTTCATTGCGTCAGTCCCCTAATTAAGACCTCTATACACCTTTTATTGAGGTCTTTTTTTTGTAAAAACAATATCATAAGCTACTTCACCTCTGAAACATTTTATTATAAAATCATAAAGCGCTTAGACCAATAGTTAAAACAATAACTTACAACAAATTAACACTATTCAATTAATAGTTTTATTTAACCTAGTATTTTCAATATTATTTTTTCTTTCTTTTATTAAATATTAGCATTTCTAGGCAATCTTATTTAATTATTGAGTATCTTTATTAGGCAATGAGGATATAGTTATATTTAAATTCGGTCCCCTGAATGAAATAAACTACAGAAGTTTTTTTATATCTAATTTTGCCATCGAAATCAAAAATTAGCTTAGAAAACTTCATTGAGGAATTTTATAGGTCAACATGAATTAACCTTTCGTAAGATATATAATTAGACTCCTCATTGTTTTTATACACCGAGATATCTTATACCATTTTTACTTAAATTGTAGCTAAAGTCTCTTCATCGAAACTTAACTACTCTTCATCTAATTTTTAAAATAATAACCTTTTATCCTAACTATATTTGAAGTATAAATAAAGATTTTGTTTTTTTCATTATATAGTTAGATTGATTAGTTAGTTTTAAGAAAGAAGTATCCTTGATGGCAGGTTACTTCTTTTCTTTTTTTTAATCAATAAATTAATTAGCATAAATTCAATAATATTGACACTCTTTTTAAAAGCCAAATAAATTTGGTGTTAAATTTATGTTTGTATGAAGTACTGATAATACGCTATCAGGGTTCTTTTTAATATAACTCTGTAAAATTCTCTGTATGTCTCTGTTATCTTTTTGCTTTGTTAAAGCGAGTAAATATTGTTCTGTAGTAACTTCTTCCTTTTGTTTGTTCATATAACCGTATCCCATATAAACACTATTCAATACTAGAACATAACTAAATTCTTTTTCTTGTTTTCCTTTTTCCAAAATCACAAAGTTTTCTGCTTGAAACGTAACAGATTCTAGTGCTTTTTTTACTCTAATATTATAGTCGCTAACTGCTTCTGTATTTCTACATACTCCTTTGCATTTCTTTATCTGATAATGAAAACAACTACTTACATTGGTTTGAAGATGGCAATATTTAGGGCATAACTGAAACTCTTCACACAAACGCTCTACAAAACTTCTTGCCTCTGTTAAAGAATAAAACTTAATCATAGGATTTGGCACTACTTTTAAAGTATTCCATGCAAGATGCTTTACTCCTTTTCTATCTTCAAAACTAAATAAACCATAACTTTCACTTGAGCGCCTTTGAGCTCTATTGTATTTAGGATATAATCTTTTTATTTCTGCAGATTCCAATAACAACGCCAACAATTCATTTCCTGTCTCTGTAAATGTAATATTTGCCGTTATCATACACATATTCATTTCTTTCTTCTTTTTATCATAAAAATGACTTAAAACACGTTGCTTTATATTATTAGCTTTACCTACATATATAACCTCCTCATCTTTATTCCAAAAATAATATACTCCATGATTTTCTGATAATTTATCAAAAACATCTTTAGAAAGTAAGGGAGGTAATATTGCTTCACGAGAACGATGATGCAAAAAAGAATCAACAACACTTAGTGTATTTTCTTTATCTATCGTAAGAAGCTTTTTAAATAAAATAACTGTGGCTTCTGCATCTCCTTTAGCTCTATGCCTATCTATAATTTCTATTCCTTCAGACAAACATAATTTCCCTAAGCTATATGATTTTTTGTTAGGCAGTAATTTACGAGACAAACGTACTGTACACAATTTTTTTCTTTTATAGTCAAATCCCAAAGAATTAAATTCTTTCCTAATAATTCCGTAATCAAAATTCACATTATGAGCTACGAAAATACATCCTTCTGTTATTTGGTATATTTTCTTTGCTACCTCAGGAAAAGTAGGAGCTCCTTTTACCATAAAATTGGTTATACCAGTTAAGTTTGTTATATAAGTTGGAATAAAAGTTTCTGGTTTTACAAGCGTAGTAAACTCATCTATTACCCTATTATCTTTTAAAATAAAAATACTGATATCAGTAATTTTAACACCTCCATCTGTTTCTATGTCAACTATAGCATACTTCACTCTCGCTATTCTTTTATTTATTATAATTCTAGGCTTTAACTTAATTTCTATTACCCTAATGTATTAAGTATTAATATACTCTAATAGTCGTTATTTTAATTCATTAAAATTACACTTTTCATTAAAACTAAAAGGTATATTTTATTTTGTTTAATTATTTTAAAATAAAGTTAAACAAATTAATTATATTTGATTAAATAAATAACATTACAGTTGAAAAAAGAACATTTACCTTCAAAAACCTGTCAATGTTGTGGTAGACCATTTACATGGAGAAAAAAATGGAAACTTAATTGGGAAAACGTAAAATATTGTAGTAAAAAATGCAGTTCAAAAAAACAGCAATAGTATGGTTTACAAGTAATCTTAGGGTTTTAGACAACAAACCTTTGTATGAAGCTTGTGTTAATTACGAAAATGTTATTGGGCTTTATTGTTTTAACAAACATGATTTTACTGAAACTCAATTTGGGATAAAAAAAATAGAAAAATTTAGAGCTAAATTTTTAGTAGAATCAGTACTAGATCTATCTAAAAACCTTAAAAAATTAAATATTTCTCTCTTTTGCTATTTTGATTTCCCTGAAGATTTCATACCACAATTTTGCTCTGATCACAATGCTGATGCTATCTATTTTCAAAAAGATTTTACTTATGAAGAGCTTAAAGTTATAGAAATTATAACTCAAAAAATTTCTAAAAAGACTCTCCTTTATAGCTATTACGACCAATTTTTATTTCATCCAGAAAATATTCCTTTTACACTTAAAAACATTCCAGAAGTTTTTACCAGTTTTAGAAAAAAAGTAGAAAAAAATACTACAATTGAAAATCAGTTATCAGTTACACCTAAAAAAAGAACAAATCTTATTAAAGTAAGTTCTCAAATTTTCTCATTAGAAGATTTAGGTTTTGAAAGTTTTGAAATTAACCTCAATACTGCATTTCCATTTTTGGGTGGAGAAAGTCAAGCCACAAAACGTTTGTTATACTATTTCTTTGAATCAAAAAAAATAAGCTTTTATAAAAAAACAAGAAACGGTTTATTAGGCACCGATTATAGTTCTAAATTCTCACCTTGGCTTGCTAATGGTTCTATTTCTGCAAAAACTATTTACTGGGAGATTAAAAAATATGAGCAACAAAACGGTAGTAATCAATCTACCTACTGGATGATTTTTGAGCTTATTTGGCGTGATTATTTTAAGTATTTATCATTGAAACACAAAAATAATTTATTCAAACTTGAAGGCATCAAACAGATTAATTATCACTGGAAAAAAGATAGCAACTTAATTCAATCTTGGATTAACGGTAAAACTTCTAACGAATTTGTAAACGCTAATATGATAGAACTAAAATTAACAGGTTGGATGAGCAATAGAGGAAGACAAAATGTAGCATCATATTTTACTAAGGAACTTATGTTAGATTGGAGAATTGGCGCTACTTATTTTGAAAGTATCTTAATTGATTATGATGTACATAGTAATTATGGTAACTGGCAATATGTATCAGGAGTTGGAAACGATCCAAGGGATAGAAAATTTAATACTCAATTACAAGCTGAACGATATGATTCTATGGGAAAATATCGACGTACTTGGCTACAAACCAATTTATTTTAAATGAAAGCAGCAACTATTGTATTCCCTAATCAATTATTTAAAAATACAGCTATATTAAGCAGTAAAATTCCTGTATACTTAGTAGAAGAATATTTATTTTTCAAACAGTATAACTTTCATAAACAAAAACTAGCTTTTCATAGAGCATCTATGAAATTTTACCAAAACTATTTACTTGAAAAAGGGTTCAATGTAAACTATATAGAATCTTCTCAAAGCACAAGTGATATTCGTACTTTAATCTCTCATTTAATAGAAAATGATATAGAAGAAATACACATTATTGACCCTACCGATAATTGGCTAGAAAAAAGAATAAAAAAATTTGAAAGCCAAATAAAAATCCAGACTCACAATAATCCACTGTTTATTAACAGTAAAAAAGAATTATCATCATTTTTTAAAGCTTCTAAAAAAAAGTTTTATCAAACGTCATTCTACAAAGAACAACGCATTCAAAGAAATATACTAATTACTAATGGAAAACCTGAAGGAGGTAAATGGACGTACGATATCGACAATCGAAAAAAATACCCTAAAGATAAAATTCCGCCAACAATTCAATTTCCTCAAAGTAACATCTATTACCAAGAAGCTAGAAAATATATAAGTAATTATTTCCCTAATAATTTAGGTGATCTCGAAAATCAACAATATTACCCTAACACTTTCTCTGAAGCTGAAAATTGGTTAACTAATTTTTTTGAAACTAGATTCTTAGAATTTGGTACTTATGAAGATGCTATTGTAAAAGATAAACATTTTTTAAATCATAGTATATTATCACCACTTATTAATACAGGGTTACTATGTCCTTTACATGTTATTAATACTGCTATAACTTATGCTAGTAACTATAAAGTTCCAATCAATTCTTTAGAAGGATTCATCCGACAAATTCTAGGTTGGCGAGAGTTTATTAGAGGAGTTTATGAAGTAAAAGGTTCTGAGGAGCGAACTAAAAACTTCTGGAAGCATTCTAGAAAAATCCCTAATGAATTTTATAATGGAACAACAGGAATTTTACCCATAGACCAAACTATAAACAAAATCTTAAAAACAGGTTATGCACATCATATAGAGCGGTTAATGATTTTGGGCAATTTTATGCTCTTATGTGAATTTGATCCAGACGAAGTTTATAGATGGTTTATGGAATTTTTTATTGATAGTTACGATTGGGTAATGGTGCCCAATGTATATGGCATGAGTTTATTCTCTGATGGTGGCTTAATGTCTACAAAACCCTACATAAGTAGTAGTAATTACATAAAAAAAATGAGTGATTATCCTTCTGGTAACTGGCAAAAAATATGGGATGGTCTTTTTTGGCGTTTTATGGATAAAAACAGAATTTTTTTATCTAAAAACCCTAGACTTAGAATGCTTATTAATAATCTTGATAAAATGGATTCAGAAAAACAAAAGCAACATTTTAAAAACGCATCTGATTTTTTAGACAGTTTAGGAAAACTTTCAGAAAACAGACAATTAAATTTACTGTAAACGGGAAAAAATTCAATTAATATTTAAACAATTTCTTCTATCTCCTCTAACTCTCGTAGCTATTAACTATTAAAAATAATAGCACATATTCTACAAAAATACCTCTAAAAACTAAGACATAAGCTGATATATATCATTCCAAAACATAATTCTTACAGCTAAATTTGAATATCAAAACAAAAAAAATGGAAGTACATATTCAATTCGTTAAAATGCCTGTAAGTGAAAATTTACAAGAATTCATTCAAAAAAAACTTGATAAACTTTATAAAAAATATGATTGGCTTATAAAAGCTCAAGTTTATATAAAATATGAAAATGACCCTACATCAAAAGGTAAAATCTGTGAAATGGTTTTAAGTCAATCTGGTCCTCAAGTATTTGCTTCTTCTAATGAAGACAATTATCAATTGGCTGTAAAAAATACAGTTAGCGACCTAGAAAGACAGTTAAGTAAGCGTAAGCAGGTTATGAAGTCTCATTTATAATTTCTAAAACCTACTATTATGAAACATATTTTAATACCAACCGATTTTTCAGAGAATGCATGGACAGCCACTGTTTATGCACTTAAACTCTTTACTAATGAACAATGTGTTTTTCATTTACTTCATTCAGCACCAGTTAAGTCATCAAGAATCTCTTCTTTTTCAAATAAGTTAACCCGTGTAATGCAAGAAAATGCTGTAAATGATTTAAAACATTTACTTGAACGAGTAGAGAAAATATTTGCAAATCCTAATCATAGTTTTAAAATATCCACAAGCACACATGATATTGAACAAGCTGTAGCTATTGCTGTAGAAAACCATGGTATAGATTTAATTGTTATGGGAACCAAAGGAGCAACAGGAGCTAAAGAAATTTTCTTAGGTAGTAACACTGTAGAAATTATAAGTAATCTTTCTAAATGCCCAATATTAGCAATACCTAATGGTATAGAATACAAAAAACCTGAGAATGTTGGTTTTTCTAGTGGATTTAAACGCTTATACAATAGTACAGAACTAGATGAAATCAAAAATCTTATTAGCTTGTATAATTCTAAACTAAACGTATTCCATATACAAACAAATGAAGAATTAGATACTAGTCAAAAAGAAAATTTAGATTCTTTACAAATGTATTTGAAAAATGTAGAAACTAGTTATACTGAAATAACTCAGTACACAAACATAACAGATGAAATTATCGATTTAATTAATACTTATAAAATTGATATTTTGACAATGATAAAATACAAACACAGTTTCTTTGAAAACTTATTTAGAGAACATGTAATAGCAAATTTAGGACATCAATTAACGATTCCTTTTATGGTTATACCAGCTACAACATAATTTAATTAAAACATTATCATAAAAAATTAAAACCCTTATTAATCTCTAGTAAGGGTTTTTATAATTGTAATAGTTTTTTCTAAAAAAATTTATCTACACAACTACATATGGTAATCTTATAAAAAACATAATTATGCTTTAGTTTTCAGGCAACTCTATTTCAGTATATCAATACTTAATTTATATTAATCATTTCTTTTTTTTGATAAACGGTGTTTTTTCTCAACCAATTATCCAAATAGTTATTTGTTTAAATTATATAGTATTTGATTGAATATTTTTTATAAAACCTAAACTTAAATTCAAATTTGCAATATAAATTCAACTATAATTTTCTGATAAGGAATGATATTGTACATTAGTTTTTTAACATTATTAAGTATTTTGTTTTTAATTATATCTTTTAAGAAAAAGGATGCTGAAGGAAAAAAAATTTCATTAACCTCTATTGTTATTGGAATTTTATTATTGGTTTATCATTTAATTTTAAAGTAATTAAAGTTTAATACTGCTTTTAGCCTTTTCTTAAAATCATCTTTATATCAAAAAAGTTACGTCTAATAATACATTTTTTTAAAATACCATCCTTATTATATATGTATGTATCTTTATATCTACTCTTAGGATTTATTAAATCAAATTTATTTTCATTTATTTTTGACACTATTTTGTAAAATCCTTTTACCTCTTCAAATACCACCTCTTTATTTTTTGGCTTATTATGAGTTAACATTACTGTACTCTTAAATATAGGTTTATCATGATAAATTTCTTTTCCATTGGTTATTATATGATACTTGTTCTTTCTGTATTTTAAAATTGCTTTTTCTCTTATTTTTTTATTCTTTTTAACTTCATAAAAACTGCTTTGTAAAATATTGTTTTTGTAAACTGTTTCTATATACGTTGTTATTTCTTTTTTCCCAAAGAAACGTATTGAGGAAAATGAACTTGTTTTATAAATAGTTTTTCCATCTTCTTGGATCCTATTTGTTATTACTGTACCTATTTTTTTTCCAAAGATTTTTATATCATAAACATATTCTTGACTACAAACCTGTGTTATATTTATTAGCAGTAATACTATTATTATTTTTTGAAATTTGGTTTTCATAAACTAAAACATTGTTTTTAAACTAATTCTTACTTTCTAATACTCTTGTCAACGAATGTAAAAACGATTAAAAGACTGTTAAAACTTATTCAATGGAGTCAACAATATTTAAGTAAAATTCTAAAAAACAAGATTATATGTTTTTTTTCTATTTTATTTAAATAAACAAATGGTAATACACTAAAAATTAGCAATTAATTGAAAAAAATAGATCCCCTTATTTAACTATGAATGATTTAAAATCTCCTTAATTTTATAATTAATAAAGCTTTTTATTGAATAATTACTCTGTTCATACCTGATATTTCGTGTTTTATTGAATATATATTAAAAAACAATCCTTATTTGGTATTTTTGTATAATGCGTAACAACTTTAAACACTTGGTTTTTTGGAGCTTATATGCTGTGTTTTTATTTGTAATATTCAATTTAGTTACGGATAGAAAAACATCAATAATAAAGACATCTACAATTATAATTTCTCAAACTATTGTCTTTTACTTAAACTTTAAATGGATTCTACCAAGATTTTATGAATTAAAAAAATACGCTCTGTACATACTAACAAATCTAGTTCTTGTTTTTACAGGAATAATTATCTCTTTTTTTATTACTAAATTAACTCCTCAACATATAGAACATGAAGAAGAATTTCCTCATGGTGATATGGTTCTAGACAATTTAGAAATTATTGTTATGAATGCTATGCCTATTATATTAATCATTTTTGTTAGTTTCTTTTTATATACTTTCTTAAAACGTAAACAGCAAGAAGAAAAGGAACTAGCAATTGTTACTGCAGAAAAAAGCTTTTTAATACAACAAACTAATCCTCATTTTTTATTTAATACTCTCAATAATATTTATTCTTTAACGTTTGATAAAGCTCCAAGAGCTTCAAAGGCTATAATGCAATTATCAAGAATGTTGGATTATTCTTTATATGGTGAAAAAGAAGGGACTGTAACTTTAAATGATGAAATTACTTATATTAATAATTTTATAGATTTATTTAAACTTAAAGACAAAAATATTTCTGATATCTCATTTAATTATTCTCAATCGAATTTAAGCCAGAAGATAGCTCCTATGTTATTGATACCGTTTATTGAAAATGCTTTTAAGCACGGTAATATTGAAGATACAGAAAGTAATGCTTATATTAAAATTGAATTAAAATCTGTTACTAATCAAATCATTTTTAACTGTAGTAACTCTTTTGTTTCCAAAAAAAATGTAGATAAAACTGGAGGTATTGGTATAAAAAATGTTACCCGAAGATTAGAATTATTATATCCTAATAATAAACATCAATTAGAAATTACTAATCATGAAAACGATTTTATTGTTTCTTTAAAAATTACCTTATAAAGATGTATAAATGTATTATTATAGATGATGAAGAGCCTGCTCGTGATTTATTAGAAAAATATTGTGCTAAAATTGATGATTTAGAAGTTGTTGGTTCTTTCAAGTCTCCTTTAAAATGTATTTCTATTATAGAAAATGAAGATATTGATATTCTTTTATTAGATATTAATATGCCTGATATTTCTGGAATTGATTTTTTAAAATCTCTAAAAAAACAACCTAAAGTTATTTTTACAACTGCTTATAGAGAATATGCTTTAGATGGTTTCGAGTTAGATGCATCTGATTATTTATTGAAACCTATTGAGTTTTATCGATTTTTAAGAGCCATTAATAAAGTAAAACAAACGTTTCTTAAATCGAATATAAACAGTAACAAAGAATTAACTGGCAGTATTCAATTAAAATCCAGTAAAAAGATTTATAAAGTAAATTTTGAAGATATTATATATATTCAATCACATCATGAGTATGTAATGTATCATACCAAGTCTGTTGGTAAATTAATGGTTTATGGTACTATGAAATCTGTAGAAAATATACTTCCTAACTCTCATTTTTATAGAATTCATCGTTCTTATATTGTAAATTCTATTTATATAAAATTTATTGAAGGTAATTCTATAGTTCTTGATGATAATAGATTGCCTTTAGGTGAAAGCTATAAAGTTGATTTTATAGATAAATGGTAGATTACAAATTCTCTATTAATCTTATTCTATTTAAATAAAAATGATTCATTTTCAATGAATCATTTTTTTTAACTATTAATTGTTTTCCCTTCATTTTATTTAATGTTTTGTAGCTTAATTGAATTACTTTTTTGATAGAAAACTGTGTTGATATTTTTGAGTCAGATTAATTTTTTTATGAAGAATATAATATGAAAAATTCAATTTTAGACTTAGTTGAGAACTCTACTTTTGTAAGGTTAAAAAAGTTTGAGAATATAAATTTAGATTTTAAACTAGAACAATATAGTATTACTGGAAGTATTAAAGATAAAAACGCTTTGTATTTTATTCTTAAGGCCAAAGAGGAAGGTTTGTTAGCTGAAGGAGGCACAATTATAGAATCTAGTTCTGGAAACTTTGGAATAGCACTTACTGTGATAGGAAGGCAACTTGGGCATCCTGTAAAAATAGTTATCGATAAAAAAACTTCTCGTAGCATGAAAAAAATACTAGAAACCTATGGTGCTGATGTTTTAGAAATTGGAGAAGAACATTGTGATGAAGCGGGCTCTATGCAAAAAGCAAGAATGGCCTATGCTCAAAAAATTCAAGAAAAAATACCAGGTAGTTGGTATGCTTGTCAGCATTTAAACCCCATGACCTCTGAGGTACATTATCGTTTAACTGCATCAGAGATTGAGAAAGAATATAAAGGTGCTCCTGATGTAATTGTTGTAGGTGTATCTACTGCTGGTCAATTAGCTGGAATTTCTAGATATTTTAGAGAAAATTATCCTAAAACAAAAATTTGGGGTGTTGATGTTAAAGGTTCTCGAATTTTTACAAAAGATAGACACCCCTATAAAATGACAGGTTTAGGTTTATCTTTTACTCCCCCTGCTTTTAATTGGGATTTAGTTGATAGAGCTTTTTGTGTTGATGATGAATTGAGTTTTTCTTTTTGTTATTATCTAGCAAAAAAGGAAGGTCTTTTATTGGGCGCTTCTTCTGGAACTGTTATTGCTGCTACTTTAAAAGCCTTAAAGACAGAAAAAAACATAAAGAATGTTTGTATGATTAGCGCTGATTCTGGTTTTAGGTATTTAGATACTTTTTATGACGAACAATGGTTAAAAGAAAATGACTTGCAAATTTTTAATGAAGATCAATGCTTTCATAAAATAGACACTGTTGTTGAACATAAAAGATCTTAAATCTAAAAATTACATGAGATTTAATCAAATAATCAAACTCTGGAAGCAGTTTATTCCATTAAGTTTAACAGATATGGCAATGGCTTTAGGTGAACCTGTAAGGAATTATGCCATTGCCTCTTTGCCTAATGGTGAATTAAACTTGGCTTCTTTTGGAATCGCTAAAAGTTTAGCAAACTTCTTTGAAGCTCCAATAATTATGGTTCTTCATGCTTCAAATGCTTTAGCTCAAAACAAAGAAAGTTCTAAGAAATTCTTACGGTTTACTCTTGTTTTTTCTCTTTTGTTAGCTGGTCTATTTTTGTGTTTTTCTATACCTAGTGTTTTTGAATTTTTGGGGAAGAAAATTTTTAGTTTAAGCATTGAAGTATCAGAAACAACTAGAAGAATTATTTATTTTATATTTTTATTTCCATTTATCATCGGTTGGAGAAGATATTTTCAGGGTATACTTATTCAGCAAAAAAAAAATAATGTTGTAGCACAAGCTTCTTTAGTAAGATTATTTTTTGTGATTGGAATTCCCATTTTAGGTTTACAATTAGATTGGTCTGGTTTAACTTGTGCTATAAGTTCTTTACTTGGAGGTCTATTTGTAGAGGCTGTTTATGTTACCTACTTTAGTCTTAAACTATTTGATTTTAATAATATAGAGAGTCAAAAAGTTGAATCTTTACCAAAAACTTACAAAGAACTATTTAGCTATTATTTCCCGTTAGGTTATTCTATGGTAATAATTTGGGGAACTAGAACTCTTTTAGTCTTTCTTCTTAGTTTTGCTATTGACTCTAAAATTTCGCTTATACTTTGGCCAATCATATGGGGGATTGTATTAATTGTTTCTAATGGAACAAGAATGGTTCAGCAAGTATATATTTCTAATAAAGAAGATTTTTCTTTTGAAGCAATTAGGAACTTTTGCATTACGGTTGGTATCGCTTTTACAATTTTATTTTTATTCTTAATCATAACTCCATTGGGAAACAGTATTATATATATTTCAATGGGCAAACTTGTTAATTATAATGATTTAATTTTAAACTGCTTGAGTTATTTTCTACTTTTTCCTGCCCTAACGACATTTCAAAACATATTACAAGGAGAATTAATTATTAGGCAAAAAACAAGAGCTATTGGAATAGCTGCTATTCCTTCTCATATATTGTTAGTAATCGTTGCTTATGGTTTAATTAAAATGAATTTTTCAGGCTTAATATCCTTGGCTATAGCTTTAAACTTAGGACTCATCTTTGAAATATTGTTTCTCTTCTTTTTTATACGTTATGAGTTAATGTTCAAAAAATTGAATTAATTTTTTAAATTCTTTATAAAAATCCCTTTAAAATTAATAAGCCTTACTAAAAATAGTAAGGCTTTTTCTGTAATCAATTAAGTCTAATGAAAAATCTACTTATTTATAATTCAAAATTTCAGTAACAAATTCAATCCAATCTTGTTTAGGAATATCTTTACTTATATAATAGTCTGGTTGAATACCTTTGTTATCAATTGTCATTTCAGGAATACGTAAACTTTTCGTTAAACTATATCCTAATTTAAGATTATTACAAGGAGAGTTTACAAAATACATGTTTGAAATATCTAAAACTCCAACGGTAGTTGCTCCAAATAATTTTACTTTCTTACTTTGTTTTGCTGCTAATAAAAACTGTTCAGCAGTACTTCCATTCCCTTTATTTATTACAATACCAATATTTTTAGGGTACTCATGGATAGTATCAAGAGAAGTAACAGATACAGGATCTTTTTTTAGCATAACGAATTCACCAATATGCTTCGAAAGCGTATCGTATGATTCTTTTGCCCATTTTTTACCTTTTTCGTCAAACCCATAATCTTCATTATTAATAAAATCTAACATTCTCTGATTATTAAGAGGCGTAGACAAGTATTGAACTCCTACTGTACGAATCGGATTTGTATATAAAATAGGTAATAATTCATCAAAACTAGAATCACTTCCACCTCCATTGTTTCTAATATCTATAATTAAATTTTCAGTACTTAATATTGTAGCTTTATTATCTTTAATTACAGCATCTATTTTTTTCTTTTCAGAACCTCTAAAACTTGGAATTCGTAAAAGCACAGTTGTGTTATTTATACGTTCAAAATAAGGGGCATTTGCCGAAATTGCCTTAATATAATTAGACATTTTTTTATTTTTCTTAAGTATTGGATAGCTACGTTCTAAGTTAATATATCCCATTTCTATAAAGTTGGAATCAAATAAAGTAGCTTTTTTAAAGTCAACTTTAGAATGATCACGTAAATAGAATTTAGCGGCTCCTTGGGCGTCTATTTTTAACTTAACTTGTCCTTTATTCCAATAAACTCCATCTGCTTCAATAATAAATCCAACATAATTATCTCCTTCTTTTTTAATTCCAATTGTATAAGGAGAAGAAACCCAAATACCTTCAAAATCGTGATTTTTTTTCGTTGAAAGGTATTTTTTAAATGCTTCTAAATCGATAGTTCGTTTTTCCCAATCTTTAAAACTTGCTTTAATTTCTGCATTACTTTGTTTCTTTTTTGAGCTATTGGTTGGAGTTTGTATACTACGAATACCTAGATGTCCAGACCGTAAAAAAGTTAACCATTCAGAAATTGCTTGTGTACAAGCATCTAATGTTTTTATTGTTGCAACTTTCTTTTTATAAATAACGGTATGGTTATTATAAGCCTCTTTTCCTTTATTATTGATTGCAAAAGCAAAACCTGCATCATTTTCTTCTATAGTCTTTTGCACCCACTTAAAATTAGCTGTACAATCACACTTTTGAGAAAATACATTGAAAGTTGTTATAAATAGTATAAAAAAGAAGTACTGTTTCATCATGTTGTTTTAAATTGTATGTAATGTTGTGTTTATATCTTATTCTAAAAACAGAATATCTTCAGAAGCTTTATAATTAGAAACTTCTGTAGTTATGCTTTTTTCTAAATTATTTTTAAATCCTTTTCTAACTACTTCCCAATAATCTCCGAATACAGACTTATAACAGATACGTATAGAAATTTTGTCGGAATATTTATAAATATAATTCATCAATAACGGATTTAAAGACCAATCTATTAATAAAAAATCTTCACCTGGTTTAATAACTCTATTTAAAAGAATATCGTTTCCGTGTCGTTTTACAATAGTATCTGGAATTTTAGCTACTTTATAAAACTCTTCCCAATTTGATATAGGCTTTCCATCAAAAGTAATTTTAGTTTCTGTTACAATGGCAGGACCAATACCTCTATTAGAAATTATAAGTGAGTATTTATTTAAAGTATCATTATCAAAACTACGACTCATACCAATACTCAAACTTGGCCAGGCACTAGATTTAGATTGCTCTAAAAAAATCTTGGTTTGCTCATTCATAATAGAAGCTTGTCTTGTAGAAATCATAAGCGCACCAATACTAGCTAACAATACTCCAAATGCTATAATTAAATTGGCATCAAAGCGTTTTTTGTACTTTTTACTTTTTTTCATAATAATTTATTAGAGGTTGGTTAAGGTGCAAACAAAAATATTCTTTCCAGTAATTAAACATTAAATTTTAACATAAAAAATGTCGTGTTAAAAAAGGAGAATATTTAACTATTCTTGTTGTAGAGTTTTAAACAGATTTTCATTCTTTTACCATTAAAAGTATTTCTATGGTAAATACTCTATTTTTATTAAACTTTTGAAACTCTAGAAAACAAAAAAGCCTTACTGTTTCCAGTAAGGCTCTTCTAATTATTTTATAATATTAATTTCTAATCATTGTATAATTACTCTTCTTCTTTTCCCCTTATATCTCTATTTTCCTATAGTGGAAAATTAGTTTATAACCATCATTTATTTTTCTAAATTCAAAATAATCTTCTTCTTCAGGTTCTCAAAAAAAGTATTTTCAGTTTCAGCTTTTAAAACACCTTTTTTTGCCATTCTGATACATTACCAATTTTTTATTCTCTACTCTGTATTCAAAAACATGATTATTAAATTTTTTAACTTTAACTCTTGAATGTCCTTTCTAGAGATTTTAATGCCTTTTTCTACATTAGAGAAACTGGTTAGGTTATTTGATCGATATTATTAATTTTAGAGACAAACCTTTTTAGTAAAGTGTCTATTTTCTTTTTCATTTTGGGGCTTTAGTAAAAAAAATCCACTTAAAAAGTGGATTCTATTATTGTGTTTTTATTCGGCTAATTTTTTCCGAAGGATTCTTTGTTCATCTTTCCATTGTGCTTTCTGTAACCAAGTATCAAAACTCAACAACTCAGAGTGTAGCTTTTCAAATTTTTGAGCAATTTCATTTCCAGAGTATTCTTTAATTTTCTGGATTATTCATATTAGTCCAAAAATCGGTGTTACAAAAGACAGTGTCTATATCATTAATAGCTTGTTCTAAATCATCTACACTATCTGCATTTTCATAGAAAAGCTCTAAGTTTCCTTTATCTAAAGGTGAATTTTCGTTTTTTAGTTAGATAGTGTCTCTCCAAACCATTTAAAATAAGCATTATCTGCTATTCTATTCACCAATAACATCTTTCCATTTTTGTTTATTATAGATTCATCACCAAAATGCCCTTCTTTAATCTCTCCTGTCTTTTTATTTTTAACCTGAAGATATTCATGATAAAAAATATGTCCTGGATGAACTTCGATTACATGGCCAGCTTCAGCTTTTAAAAACTTGACTTTACTAAAAATAAAATTCCATGTTTCTTCTTTGCATAAATCTGCAGCCCCTTCTCTGACTTCATCGTTAACAATATACGAAAGTCCGCTATGAAATAAACTTGCCATTTTTTGAGCATCAGCATTTATTAACCCTGTTGCATATTCGTTTAAAAACTGTTTTCCTATTGTACTTTTTGTTGTATTCATTGTTTTTTTGGTCTGATCATTATTTTTTGTTGTATTCATTTCCTGTAAAAACTGTATCATGTTTCCTTCAGGATCTTTAATAAAGAAAAATTTTACTCCTAAATCTTTATTTTCATATTCCCAATCAACCGATACATTTTTATTAATTAATTCTTGTTTTACTTTTTCTAAGTCTTCTGTATAAAAACAAAATTGTGTTTGTCCCCAAACTCCAGTATGCCTTTGAGGTGATTTAGGATTTGTAATTTTAGGTACAGCATCATAATCTTTAATCAGCTCCACTCTGTAACCGTTTAATTCTAAAAATATCAAGTACGTGTTAAATTCAGAATACTCCTTTTCTTTAACTTTTTTAAACCCTAAATTATTACTATACCAATCTGTCATTTTTTCTATATTTTCTACAGAAAAAGTAATTGAATAAGGTTTTATTTTTGATAATTCTAAATTGTCTTGAGAAAAAGATTTATTAATCATAGCTATAATAAAAAGTGATATATATAAGTATTTTGACATTAGCTTGATGTAATTTGTTAATTGTAATTTGAATAATTAGTATAACCCTTAGCGCCTCCACCATAAAATGTTTGAGCATTATCTGTAGAAACTTCAGTTAATGGATAATTGTACTTCATACGCTCTACTAAATCTGGATTTACAATAAATGGTCTACCAAAAGCTACCAAATCAGCATATTTCTTTTCTATAAGTTCACTAGCTACTTCTTTTGTTAATTGTCCACATACCATTATTGGATTCTGATATACTTCTTTTACTCTTTCTCTAAATGAAGTTGGTACTGGTTTAAATGTAGCTACATTTTCAGACAGGTGAACAAATGCTAATCTATGTTCATTCAGCTCTTTTAACAAGGCAATAACTGTTTCGGGCATTTGAGAGTCAAGCTCAGGAGCTTCTGATACAAAGGGGGATAATCGAATTGCAACTTTATCTGCCCCTATAGCTTCTATAACTTTTTCTACTGTTTCAATTGTAAAACGAATTCTGTTTTTAATACTACCTCCGTAGTCATCCGTTCTTTGATTTACATCAGTTCTCATAAATTGGTCGAACAAATAACCGTGAGCACCATGAATTTCTACTCCATCAAAACCTGCTTTTATGGCATTTTTTGCTGCTTGAACAAAATTTTGTTTAGTACGTTCTATATCTTCTAAAGTCATAGCTTTGGGCACATCTGTTTCAACCATGCCTAGTGTTCCATCTTGTAAAGGTCCATAAACTTTATCGGAAATCTTTACCGCAGAAGGAGCAAGAGGTGTAGTACCTTTTGTTGTGCCTTTAGTAGCTCTTCTACCTACATGCCATAACTGAACGAAAATTTTCCCCTCTTTTTCATGAACTGCTTCTGTGACTTTTTTCCATCCTTCTATTTGTTCTTCTGTATAGATTCCTGGTGTCATACTATATCCTCTAGCTTCTTTAGAAACTGGTACACCTTCAGTAATAATAAGTCCAGCACTTGCTCTTTGAGAATAATATAAAGGGGCTAAATCTGTAATAACATCATTCTCATTAGACCTAGCTCTAGTCATAGGAGCCATGGCTATTCTATTGTTAGTTTTTAACCCATTAAAAGAAAAGGGAAGAAATAAATTATCCATAATCATAAAAGTGTTTTAATTTTCTACTCTATTTTCATGAGCAAAATTAATTGACTTATAATGTGCTAAATCTTTGATTTCAAATTGAGAATATCAAATTTCAAAGATTACTTATTTTTCCTATATGTTATTGGAGTAATACCAGTATGCTTTTTAAAAAAAGCACCAAAGTGACTTGGTGAATCAAAATGAAGTTTATACGCAATTTCTTTAACACTATTACCTGTTTGCGACAATTCTGCTTTAGCTAATTTAAGAATATGATTATGTATAGTATTTAAAGCTGTTTGCCCTGTAATAGATTTAACTACTGCATTTAAATGATTTGGATGAATATTTAATAGACTTGCATAATACGAAGGTGAATGAAAATTCACTTTACCATTTACACTAGCATCTGGGTAAAAACGTTCTTTTATATGCTTTTGAAATTGTGATAATAATTTTAAATCTGTTTTATGGATTCGTTCATTAATTCTATCAACCTCTATTTTTTTATTGAACAATCGTTTAACTTGATTTAGTAACTGTAATACATACACTTGAATAAAATCAAATTTGTCTTTGTCTTCACTTATATACTCTTCTTTTATTCTTTTGTATATATTCATAACCTCTGGTAAATCGTTTTTATCAATTTGGAGAGGAATAGATTCGTCTATTTTTAAAAATGGGTATTCGTCTAATAACCTATCAAAATGAAAGGAAGAAGCTATGAAATCTTGAGAGAAAATAATATAATAACCAGACCAATCTTGAGAATGATCCCATGATATAATTTGAAAAGGAGAATTGAAGAAAATATTAACTCCATCAGGAAGGTCTGTGTTGTGTCCAAGAAGAGTTTTTCCCTTTCCTTCAATTTTAAGAGCGATAAAATAAAACTCATGACGAAAAGGTTCCATTTTTGAAACTACAGTACCCATATTTTCTTCAAAACTTTTTATATCAAAATGAGGATGCTTTGGTTCAGGTAAACCAATAGCTTTATAGTATTCCGAGATTGTTTTAAAATGTTGCAATGTTTACTATTTTGATAACATCTAATATATTAATTTTCTTAAAATAGACCTGTTTTAAATCAACTGCATCGTAGAGTTCTTGTATGTTAACTGTTTTTTTGATCATTAATTAACTCTCTTAACAAGTAAATAGCTTTTACTATTAATTGAATAGTAAGGCTAAGTTTTGAATTTACAATTTTAGAATTTTCTACTTTCTTTAAAAGCATTTGTTTCTTACTACCCCAATGATTAGGATTAATGAATACCCCTGTAGTAAACTCCCTTCTTTTCTTGTTATAAGTAATTCTACACTTCATAGGGCAAAATCCTTTCTTATTTATCTTACTCCTATTACATATAAACAGGACACTTAATTTCATACTCATAACATCTTACTCTATTATGTTAGTAAAAAATGGGACACCCAAAAGGACACCTTAAATACTTTTATCTAGATAATAATTTTAGAAATGAATAGTAAAACACTATTTGAGTAAACACACTGTAGATACCCTAAACTCTAGAAAACAAAAAAGCCTTACTATTTCTAGTAAGGCTTATTGTGATCGCGACAGGATTCGAACCTGTGACCGTCTGCTTAGAAGGCAGATGCTCTATCCAGCTGAGCTACGCGACCAGTAACTCTTATTTTGTCGGGGCGGCAGGATTCGAACCTGCGACCTCCGCGTCCCAAACGCGGCGCGATAACCGGGCTACGCTACGCCCCGAGTGCAATTCTTAGCGGAGAGACAGGGACTCGAACCCTGGCGACCAATAAGGTCGACAGATTAGCAATCTGCTGCATTACCACTCTGCCACCTCTCCGGAGGCTTTCAAAGCGTTTGAAACTTTGAATTAAAAATTGCGAGTGCAAATATATAACCGATTAAACATTCACGCAAGTTTTTTTGAAGAAAAAAATCACTAATCTGGATACTCAACACGTAAGTGGTAGATATTCATCAACTTATTCTTAATAATTTTTTTTATTTTTTCTATTTCTCTAAACGTAATATCCGAATTTCGGAACTGATTATCGTTTTTTTGCTTGTTTATAATCTTATCTATTAATTCATCGATGGATTGTGCTGTTGGATTTTTCAAACTCTTAGAAGCTGCTTCTGCTGCATCACACATCATTAAAATTGCCGTTTCTTTAGAAAATGGAATTGGTCCTTGATATTGGAACTTCTTTATATCTATTTCTTCGTCTGGATTATTCTCCTGCTCTTTTTTATAAAAATAATAAGTTACACTTGTTCCGTGATGTGTTCTTATAAAATCAATAATTCTATCAGGTAATTTATTCTTCTTAGCTATTTCAATTCCGTTAATTACATGATCTAAAATAATTCGAGCACTATCTTTAGGCAACAAATCGTTATGCGGATTAACTCCTGTTGATTGGTTTTCGGTAAAGTACATAGGTTGTACCATCTTTCCTATATCATGATACAAAGCTCCCGTTCTTACTAACATTGAGTTCGCCCCTATCTCATTTGCTGCTGCTTCGGCCAAATTAGCTACTTGCATAGAATGTTGGAATGTTCCTGGTGCTTTTTCATTTAAATCTCTTAAAAGCTTCGAATTTGTGTTTGATAACTCTAATAAGGTAACATCGGAAACCAACCCAAATAGTTTTTCATAGAAGTAGATAAAGAAAACTGCTAAAAACGATAACAATCCATTTGCTGCAAACAACCCAAAGTACAGCCAATTAATTTTATCTGCGTTTCCTTCTTTTAAAATTGAAAATGCAAAATAAGTAATCATATAAATTAGTGTGATTTGTCCTATTGAAACAAATAAACTAGCTCTTTTATACAATTCCGAAACCGTTAAAATAGTTACAATTCCTGCAATAATGTGTAAATAAATAAATTCGAAACTATTGGGTACAATAAAGCCTAATAATAATACTGTTAGTACATGAGTAAATAATCCTAACCGTGCATCAAAAAACGCCTTTAAAACAATTGGTAAAATACTTAGAGGCACAACGTATAAATATTCTGAATTATACTTAACAACCATTGTTTGTACAAAAATCATTAAGAATATATTGAAGAATATAAAAGTTACTTTATTATTGTTTTTATAAATCTCCAGTCTGTATTTCTCTAAGAAAAGTAATAACATTAGCAAGGCCAGCGATACTAAAATTGTATATCCAAAAACAATCCAATTATAATTCGATTCTGTCCAAATTTGAGAGCTAGAAGCTAACTCATATGATTTTAATACATTAAACTTTTTTCCTTCAACAATATCTCCTTTTAAAATAATCAACTCTCCTTTCGATACTTTACCTTTGGCTAGTGAAATACTATTTAAAGCCTCTTGTAGCTCTCTTTCGCTATATTTTACATCGTAACTTACATTTGACCTTAAAGTCTCCGATATGTATCTTAAAATTAGTTGTTGTTGATTTGCATTTAAATCTTTTACTTTCTGATTAACATAACTTAAAACTTCATTGGATTGAATCAATCTAGAAAAGGGTACATCTTCTATAGAATTTCCTTTTCTTAAAATAACAATGTCTCTTTTATTAGCTTTTGCATTACTAATAGCATCTAATAAACCATATCTGTATATAGAATTAATAATACTTTTCCCTATTTTTTTCAGAAACTGAACTTCTTTAATTGATAAAGAATCTGATGGTATAATTTTACCCTCAAACTCTTCCAATACTTTTGTTTTAATACCAGTATCTACAACAAAATATTTTTTAGCATTTGCCTCTATATTTTTAATCTCCTCTTCTTTTTCTTTATCCGTTTTTTGAATTGCAAAATCAAAGGGTGAATATAAATTATCATACTGCCATGGCTTACCTTGAGGAAAATCGTATTTAAACTGTCCTCCTTTAGGAAATAAGTAAACAATTGCTGTAACGGTTATTAAGAATAACAATACTTTGTAAATTATTGCATTGTTCTTATACAATTTATTGATAAAATCGTTCATTTTTAGCTTTTAAAAATGTAAATATAACCTTTCTCTATTATTTGAGTACTTGTTATAAAATGGTTATTTTCGCAGAACTAATCTTAATACAACATACTCAATATATGAAAGAAGTAGTTATCGTATCGGTTGCAAGAACTCCAATAGGTAGTTTTTTAGGAACTTTATCAACTACACCAGCTCCAAAATTAGGAGCGGTAGCAATTAAAGGAGCTTTAGATAAAATAAACTTAAAACCAGAAATGGTTGAAGAAGTTTTTATGGGAAATGTAGTTTCTGCTGGTTTAGGTCAGGCACCTGCACGTCAAGCAGCTATTTTTGCTGGAATTCCTGATACTGTTCCTTGTACAACAGTTAACAAAGTTTGTTCTTCTGGTATGAAATCTATCATGTTAGCAGCGCAAACAATTGCCTTAGGTGATGCAGAGATTGTTGTTGCTGGTGGTATGGAAAACATGAGTATGATACCTCATTATCAACACGCTCGTAGTGCTACTAAATTTGGTCCTGTAAAAATGGAAGATGGTATGCAAAAAGACGGTTTAGTTGATGCATATGAGCAAGTAGCAATGGGGGTATGTGCTGATGAATGTGCTACTGAATATGAATTTTCTAGAGAAGATCAAGATGCTTTTGCTATTGAATCATACAACCGTTCTGCTAAAGCTTGGAGTGAAGGTAAGTTTGCAGACGAAGTTGTTCCTGTAGAGATTCCTCAACGTAGAGGAGAACCAATTATTTTCTCTGAAGACGAGGAATACAAAAACGTAAAAATGGAAAAAATTCCTGCTTTACGTGCTGCTTTCACCAAAGAAGGAACTGTAACAGCTGCTAACGCTTCAACAATTAATGATGGTGGGGCTGCTTTAGTATTAATGTCTGCAGAAAAAGCTGCTGAATTAGGATTAACTCCTTTAGCAAAAATTAAAGGATATGCTGATGCTGCTCATGAGCCTAAATGGTTTACTACTGCACCTGCAAAAGCATTACCTAAAGCTTTAGCTAAAGCTGGAGTTTCTATTGATGATGTAGATTATTTTGAGCTTAACGAAGCATTTTCTGTAGTAGGATTAGCTAATATGAAAATTTTAGGATTATCTGCAGATAAAGTAAATGTAAACGGTGGAGCTGTATCATTAGGTCATCCATTAGGTGTTTCTGGAGCTAGAATCATAATTGCTTTAACATCTATATTAAAACAAAACAACGCTAAAATTGGTGCTGCTGGTATATGTAACGGTGGTGGTGGTGCTAGTGCAATGGTAATTGAAAGAGTATAATTTTAATAAAAGCTGTTAATGTCTTTCGGAATTTGTAATTTAAGTGTTGTTCCTCTTCGACTAGAGCCTACTGATGTTTCAGAAATGGTGAATCAGGTTGTTTTTGGTGAACATTTTGAAGTTTTAGAAAAAACTAAAAAGTGGAGTAAAATTCGTTTAGCCTTTGATAATTATGAAGGGTATATCGATAACAAACAATACGAAGAAATTTCTAATGAAGACTATAGTCTATTATGCCAAGAAAAAAAGCATTTTGCAGGTGAATTAATAGACTTTATTACTGATGATAGTCATAACTTAACTACCATACCAATGGGAGCTAGACTTCCTTTGTTTAATAACAACAAAATAACCATTAATACTACTTCCTATTTTTATGAAGGAAAGGTGTGTAATAAACAATTAACAAAAGCTGCTATTATAGAAACAGCATATTTGTTTTTAAATGTTCCGTATTTATGGGGAGGTAAATCTCCTTTTGGAATTGATTGTTCGGGTTTTACACAAACAGTATATAAATTATGTGGTTATAATCTTTTACGTGATGCTAAACAACAAGCAACACAAGGAGATGTATTAAGTTTTATTGAAGAAAGTGAACCTGGAGACCTTGCCTTTTTTGATAACGAAGAAGGTATTATTACACATGTTGGTATTATTATGAACGATTATAATATTATCCATGCTCATGGTAAAGTTCGTATTGATAAATTAGATCACAGTGGTATTTACAATGTAGATACTCATCAACACACACATAAACTTAGAGTAATAAAGAGATTAATTAATTAATTAATTAATCTCTTTATTGTAAAAAATATTATACATAAAAAAACTCTTTCTGTAAAGAAAGAGTTTTTTTAATACTATTATTTAAATAACTTTTATTTAATTACTGGTTTAATAAAAGCTTCTAATTCTTCTTCGTTCGCTGCGTTTACTTCATCCCATCCCATATCTTTGGTTGGAGATAATGCACCTCTTTTAAAGTCTAAAATTCTTTTCTTACCTGTTATTAGATATGCAGATGGATAATCTAATTTATGAATAAATCCAGCAACTCTAATACTTGATCTATCTGATAATTTTTCTTTAGAAGGCACTAGAAAGATTCTTTTGTCTAACTTTTTTGCCATTCTTTTTACTCCGTCTTCTTTATCCCAAAAAAGCATGATAAACTCAACTTTATCACTGTACTTTTCAACTAATTTATTTAAGGCTGGTATTTCTCCCCAACAAGGAGCACACCAAGTAGCTGCTGTTAATAATACAATTGGTTTTTTTATTGCATCTGTACTAATTGTTTTTCCATCGATAGAAGTAAAATCATAGTTAGAAATATACTTATCTCTTATACAATTGTACACAATATCGTCTAACAACGCAGCATCATTGCTTGAAGTTGCAATACAATCGTCTACGATATCTTTATAATAAATCTTCTTTTGTGCAAAAGTATTCGAGACAGCTATCAACGCTAAAACCAGTAATAATCTCTTCATTTTTAATAATTTAAGGGGATTAAATTTTAAATATTATACTCCTTTACCGCATCAATAAATGCCTTTGCATTATCTAGCGGAATATTAGGTAAAATTCCGTGCCCCAAGTTAACAATATATTTGTCTTTACCAAACTCATTTATCATTTGGTGTACCATTTTTTTAATTTCAGCAGGTGGAGATAGTAATCTAGATGGATCAAAATTACCTTGTAATGTAATATTTCCTCCTGATAAATAACGTGCATTTCTTGCCGAACATGTCCAATCTACTCCTAATGCTGATGCGTTAGACTTGGCCATTTCTCCTAACGCAAACCAACATCCTTTTCCGAAAGCGATTACTGGAGCATCATCTTTTAATGCCTCTATTATTTGATTAATGTATTGCCATGAAAATTCTTGATAATCTGTTGGAGATAACATTCCTCCCCAAGAATCAAAAACCTGAACAGCATTTACACCTGCCTGTACCTTAGCTTTTAAATAAGCAATTGTGGTATCTGTTATCTTCTGTAGCAATTGGTGTGCCAAAATTGGTTGCGTGTAACAAAACTCCTTTGCTTTATCAAAATTCTTAGACCCTTGACCTTGTACTACATAACACAAAATAGTCCATGGTGAACCTGCAAAACCTATTAAAGGAATTTCGTCATTTAATTTTTCTTTGGTTGCCTTAATTGCATCCATAACGTATCCTAATTCTTCATGAACATCTGGAATTATTACGCTATCTAAACCTTTTTTGTCTCTTACTGGATTTGGTAAATAAGGACCAAAATCTGGCTTCATTTCCACTTCAATATTCATTGCTTGTGGTATTACCAAAATATCTGAGAATAAAATTGCAGCATCCATTCCATATCTACGAATAGGTTGCACTGTAATCTCTGATGCTAATTCTGGAGTTCTACAACGTGTAAAGAAATCATACTTTTTTCTAATCTCCATAAACTCTGGCAAATATCTTCCAGCTTGACGCATCATCCACACTGGTGGACGATCAACAGTTTCTCCTTTTAAGGCTCTTAAAAATAAATCGTTTTTTATCATTTTATTCTGTTACAAAGACTATGTCTTTCTTTGTTTTTGGTATTTTTACTATATGTATTGGTTGTGTAAGTACCATAGTAACCATATCCGTTGGCTTTGGACCTTTAGACTCTATTGTTACCAATAACTTACTTTTTTCTTCCTTTATTTTTGAAATTTCTACTGAAAATCCTCCTGTGTTTTTTTGAGAATCTATAGCTACCACTATAATACTCTTTGAAAAGTCTATTAAATCATCCATTTGATTAACTACTTCAGCTTTTTTCAAAAATGATTTCCAATCTTTTTCGGTTTTAATTACAAGATTTTCTTTTTCAAACTTTCCTAAACTATCTCCTGATAATGTTCCTTTATATAAAGAGTTTATCATTGTTTCTTGATTTTCTTTATTGTTATTAGGGCATGATGCTAATAGTATACTAAAAAAAATTGCGAACATTGTTTTCATAAACTCCTATATTTTAATTTACATCTTAGAAACAGCTTCCATAGATTTATCAATCGCTTTCGCTATCTTTTCTATATCTTTTTCTGATAAAGCTGATGATAAAAACCATGCTTCAAACTGTGATGGAGGTAAAAATACTCCATTTTTCATCATTTCCCAGAAAAACACAGCAAACTTCTCTGTATCACATGTTTGTGCTTCATCAAAATTCGTTACTTTTTTATTAGTAAAGAAAGGATTGATCATAGATCCAAACCTATTCACTGTAATTTCTATTCCATATTTTTTTGCTGATTCTAACAAAAACACCTCTATAATTTGAGCTATCTCGTTAAACTTCTCGTATGGATTTTGTTTTTTCAACTCAGTTAAAGTAGCTATTCCTCCTGCCATAGCAATTGGATTACCACTTAATGTCCCTGCTTGGTACATTCCTCCTAAAGGCGCTACCATTTCCATAATTTCATTACGTGCTCCGTAAGCTCCTACTGGGAAACCTCCTCCTATTACTTTTCCTAAACAAGTAATATCAGCTTCTACATCAAATAATTCTTGTGCTCCTCCAAATTTAGATCTAAACCCAGTCATTACCTCATCTACTATTAATAAGGCTCCTTTTGATTTTAAATACTCTTTTAACTCCTTTAAAAAGTTATTTTGTGGAGTTACAACTCCCATATTACCCGCTACTGGTTCTAAAATAACCCCTGCAATATCATCATGTTCTTCAAAGTGCGCTTTTACACTTTCCAAATCATTATAATTAGCAATTAAAGTATTCTTTACAGCTCCTTCTGGCACTCCTTTTGAACCAGGTAAACTTAAAGTCGCTAATCCAGATCCTGCTGCTACCAATAATGCATCTTGGTGTCCATGGTAACATCCTGAAAACTTAATAATTTTGTCCTTTCCTGTAAAAGCCCTTGCTAAACGTATTCCGCTTAAAACAGCTTCAGTTCCTGAGTTTACAAAACGAACTTTATCCATACCTGGAAATGCATCACAAACTATTTTTGCTAATTTAATTTCGTTTTTTGTTGATGCCCCAAATGAATATCCATTTTTTAAAGCTTTTGTAATTGCCTTTTGTACTTTTTTATGGCGATGACCTAATATCATAGGCCCGTAAGACAATACTAAATCTATATAAGAATTACCATCTACATCGATAATTTTACTTCCTTTTGCTTTTTTAATAAACAATGGATTCCCTCCTACTGAAGCAAATGCTCTTACTGGTGAGTTTACTGCTCCTACTAGATTTACTAATCCTTGTTGATATAATTCTTGTGATTTTTTAAACATAACTCTATTATTATTTGTTTTGTTTTAAATTCTATAACCTACATTCATCCCCTCTTCTTTTAAATAGCTATGAATTCTATTTGAAGGTTCTTTAAATTTTTTACTAAAAAGCTTCAAGAATAAAACTCCAGTGCCAATCATAAGCCTTGTTTTCATTTCTGGAATAGCAGCCTCTATTAATATTTTATCTTTTTTAATAAAAATATCAACTCCACTATATTTTGTATTTTTCACAATTATACAATCTCCAGCTAATTTTCTATTCCCTATACTATATTTATATTCTGGAAATTTACTTTCAAGCTTAGTCTTTATTTTTTCAAAATTCATTTTATTAATAAAATTATATTACCTATTTATTTAACAAAGCTCTTGCTGCTTCTTTAGCAAAATAGGTAATGATAATATCAGCTCCTGCCCTTTTCATAGATAATAAGCTCTCCATCATTACTCTTTCTCCATCTATCCATCCTTTTTCTGCAGCTGCTTTTACCATTGCATATTCCCCACTTACATTATAACAAGCTATTGGACGATCAAAATTTTCTTTTAAGTCTCTAATAATATCTAAATACGATAATGCTGGTTTTACCATTAAAATATCTGCTCCTTCTTCGTCATCAAACGTAGCTTCACGTAATCCTTCATCTCTATTTGCTGGATCCATTTGGTAAGTTCTTCTATCTCCAAAGCTTGGTGCAGAATCTGCCGCGTCTCTAAATGGTCCATAAAATGCTGATGCATATTTTACTGAATATCCCATAATTGGTAAATTCGGATACCCTGCCTGATCTAAGCTCTCTCTAATCATAGCTATTGTTCCGTCCATCATTCCTGAAGGCGCTACCATGTCTACTCCAGCTTTTGCATGTGATATTACTTGCTTTGCTAAGTTTACTAAAGTAGCGTCATTATCAACATCATTGTCGCACAAAACACCGCAATGTCCATGAGAAGTATATTCACAAAAACACACATCTGTGATTACGTATAAACTTGGATAATTCTTTTTAATATAACGAACAGCTTGTTGCATAATTCCGTTATCATTCCATGTTTCTGTTCCTACCTCATCTTTTTCAGTTGGAATGCCAAATAAAATAACCGCTGGTATGTTTAAAGCAACTACTTCATCTAATTCTTTTGAAACAGTATCTAAAGACCAACGTTTTATTCCTGGCATAGAAACAATCTCTTTTTCTATTCCTTCTCCTTCTTCAATAAATAAAGGATAAATAAAATCGTTTACCGATAATTGATTTTCTCTTACTAACCTTCTGATTCCATCTGTTTTTCTTAGTCTGCGTGTTCTAAACATAGTTTATCATATTTTCAAACAGAGCGCAGTTGAGATTTTTTTTTACAAATATCTCTATACTGCGCTCGTATGACATTTTAATCTATTTTTTTACAAAGTGTAAATTCACCAATTCTATTACACTTTCTACTGTAGGTAATTTTGCAACTTCTACCTTTTCAAAATGTTTTCTTGCCTCTTTAGCTGTGCTTTCTCCTATACAAAAAGCCACTTTATCTGCTGCATTTTCTTTCATGTAGCTTTCTACTGTAGATGGACTATAAAATAAAACTCCGTTTACTTTCTCACCTACTTTAGCTGGGCTATACATCGTTTTATAAGCTTCTACTTCATTTACTCTAATTCCGTTTTCTGCTAAAACACTTGGTAATGTATCTAATCTTAAGTCGCTACAAAAATATGTTACTTCCTGACCTTTTATTTCTTTTACAAGATACGCTGCTAACTTCTCAGCATTTCTTTCTGAATGTGTAACCTTACCTATTTTTTGCTCGATTAACTTTTTTGTTCTTCTACCAACACAATAAATATTTTTAAACTTCAATTCATCAGAAGTAAATGAATTCGCTATTGCTTCTACTCCATTTTTACTTGTAATGATTACGTTTTCAATTTCATTTTTAACAACTTTAGGTGCTATTCTATTAAAACGAATTTTAATAAAATCACTATCCTCAACTGCTATAGAGGTTGGCAATAACTTCTTTTGAATTTCTGATAATTTCTTTGTTGAAAATATGGCAAACTCTTTTTCAAGTCCCATATCTTCCATCATTAATTCTTTTCCTCCTTTATTAATTACATAGTCTGCACAATCTTTTGCTAAGAATTTATGACGTCCAAGCTTTCCTTTCTTATTTACAGAAATCTTTTTCTTTCCGTCTCTACTTAACAAAATACCTTTAAAATTAATCTCTTCAGTCTTGTCGTCAATATAAGCTAATGCTCCAATTGGTGCTGTACATCCTCCTTCAAGTCTATTTAGAAACTCTCTTTCTATCCCAACACAAACTTGCGTTTCATAGTGATTCAATTGCTCACATGCATCTTTAGAGAAATCATCATTTTCTAAAGCTGTAATCATAATTGCTCCTTGTGCTGGTGCTGGTATCATCCATGAAAGACTAATTGCTCCCTTTGGTCTTATACCTATTCTTTCTAATCCTGCCGCTGCAAAAACAGCTCCATTCCAATCGTTGCTTGCTAACTTCTCTAAACGCGTATTTACGTTTCCTCTTAAATCAACGACCTCATGTGTTGGGTAACGATTTAACCATTGTGCTTTTCTACGTAAACTACCTGTTGCTATAATTCCTTTTGGCTGTCCAAAAAATTCTTCATTGTCTTTTAACACCAAAATATCAGCATAGTTTGCTCTTTTCAATACAGCTGCTTGCACAATTCCTTGTGGTAATACTGTTGGAACATCTTTTAATGAATGTACTGCTATATCAATATCGCCATTTAACATAGCGATATCTAAATTTTTAGTAAATATTCCTGTAATTCCTAGTTCGTATAAAGGTTTGTCTAAAACTAAATCTCCAGTAGATTTAATTGGAACTATTTCACATTTATACTCTAACTCTTCTAATTGCTTGCGAACTTTGTTTGCTTGCCACATAGCCAATTGGCTATCTCGTGTACCTATTCTAATTATCTTCTGCATGGATAGTTTCTAAATTTGCTCCAAACACTTTAGCCATCACTTCTATACTTTTGTTTACAGAAGTTTCTTCATCTTTTAAGTGTTTTACAAACTGTGTAGTTATTTTTTGGATAAATCTTGATGTTATAACTTCTGCTTGAGTTTCATCAAAATCTTTTATTTTTTTCTTGTGGAAAGCTATTTCTCCTTGTTGAATTGTTTTTAACGATTGTTTTAATGCGTTAATTGCTGGTGTAAACCTTCTATGATTTAACCACTCTTGAAACTCTTCATTATGTGTTTCAATAATTGCTTCTGCAACAGGAATTTCTTGTTGACGAATTGCTAGAGTTTCATCAGTTATTTTAGATAATTCATCTACATTTACCAATGTTACATTATCTAATTCAGCTACTTCTTTAGAAACGTTTGCTGGCATAGACAAATCTAAAATTAACAATTCTTTGTTTGTTAAAATATGTTCTTTCTTAATGGTTGCTTCTGAAGCTCCAGTAGAAACTATTAAAACATCTGTATTTGCAATCTCCTTATTTAAGTTTTCATACTTCGCATTTCTAATCGAAGTATTTTCTTTTACAAAGGCTATTGTTTTTTCTTCTGTTCTATTAATTAAACTTACTGTTTTATTTTGCGTGTATTCCGCTAAGTTTTTACAAGTATGTTTTCCCATTTTACCTAATCCAAAAACTAAAACATTTTTTGAATTATAGTCTTCTAGGTTTTTAATCATGTATTGAACAGCTGCGTAAGAAACGGATGTTGTTCCTGAACTTAACCTAGTTTCATTTTTAACACGCTTACTTGCTTGCATTACATGATTTAGCAATCGCTCAAAATATGCATTGGTAGTCCCAGCTTCTTTAGCTAATTTAAAAGCTTGTCTTAACTGACCTACAATTTCATAATCTCCTAAAATTTGACTATCCAATCCTGTTCCCATTCGAAACAAGTGGTTAATCGCCTCTTTGTTTTTATATACATTTGATACTTGAGCAAATTCTTCTACAGATCCATTTGAATACTTACAAAGCATTCCTATTAATTGAAATGGATGATCTGCAAAACCAGTTATTTCTGTTCTATTACAAGTTGACAGTACAAAAATACCTTTCATACCTTTACTCTTAGCTTCCTCTAAAAGTGCTACTTGGTTTTCTTTAGAAACACTAAACTTCCCCCTAATAGTTGCGTCAGCTTTTTTATAGCTAACTCCTATGTTATATAAATTCTTGTTATGTTTTTCTTCTACCATTAAGTCTTCGTCAATAAAAAGTGGGTCAAAAATATAAAGTTTCCTCATAAAAAAGTATCGCTAAAAGAACTTTTAATGTCGTTATTTGTTTTTTATCGTAAAATTAATGCTAAAACACAGATAAAGTGTATTTTTGCAATAAAATCAACTATTAAGGATGGATTACATTAGAATCATTCTAAATAAAAATTTTTAATTTATCTTTTGATCTATGTCAAAAAACATCGCAGAAAGTACATTTAGAGAAGTTTCTTTAGAAAAAGGTTTTTTTGTATTAAAATTCCAAAACAATTCTAACAAAACAGAAGTATATAAAAGAGATATTGACAGCTCTTATATTCAACTACATTACTGTGTTAAAGGAAATTGCAAATTTCATTTTAACAACAATAGTTACACTTTTAATGTACTTGACAAGCATTCAATTTTCTTATACAACCCTCAACAGAACTTACCTATCAATTTAGAAATTCTACCAAAAACATCTTTGGTTTCAATAATTATATCTATTGAAAAATTTCACGCGTTGTTTTCTAACGAGGCTAGTTATATTCCTTTTTTAAGTGATGACAACAAAAACAAAAAATATTACGATAATACCGAGATAAAAGCAAATGCTTTAATAGTGCTTCAACAAATTCTAACGGCAAAAAACCAAAGCTCTATGCGTAACCTCTATATAAAAGGTAAAACATACGAACTTTTAAGTCTTCATTTTGATAATGGTGAAAACACCAATGATGAATACTGCCCTTTTTTAGTTGATGATAGAGATGTTTTAAAGATTAGAAAAGCAAAGGATATTATTATTTCAAAAATGAGTGAACCTCCTAGCCTACAAGAACTAGCTAATGAAGTAGGTTTAAACTTAAAGAAGTTAAAAGAAGGCTTTAAACAAATTTATGGAGATACTGTTTACAGTTTTTTATTTGATTATAAAATGGAACATGCTCGTAAACTTTTAGAAAGTAATCAATTTAATGTAAATGAAGTTGGTATTCAAGTTGGATATAGTACTTCTAGCCATTTTATAGCTGCTTTTAAAAAGAAGTTCGGTACTACTCCAAAGCAATATGTAATGAGCTTACAAAAAGAATAAATGAAACAACTAACACATTACGACATACAAAACACTCAAAAAAGTTTTCCCATCACCATAGTTTGTGATGCTATAAGAACACCTGAAAATATTGGGATGTGTTTCCGTATTTCTGAAAGTTTTGGTGTCAAAAAAATATTTCTGCATGAAAATTCTCCAACAGTTGAAAACAGAATTGTTAAGAAAACTGCTAGAAATACACTAAATCAAATTGACTATGAATACTATACCAACTTTGAAGAAACTATTAATAAATTAAAAGAAGAAGGAAATACCATTGTAGGTATTGAAATCACGGACGAAAGTGTAAACATTCAAGATTTTGATTTTTCTTCTAAAGAAAAAATAGTATTGCTATTAGGTAGCGAAAGAAACGGAATTGAAAATATAAATTTAGTAGATGCAACTGTTGCTATTCCAATGTTTGGGCGCAACTCTTCTATGAATGTAATTCATAGTTTAGCTATTGCTCTATATGAAACCACAAACCAACTGAAAAGTATATAATGAAAGGAGTTTTACTTGTAAACTTAGGCTCACCAAAAAGTACTGACCCTAAGGACGTAAAAGAATATTTAGGTGAATTTTTAATGGATGAACGCGTTATTGATGTTCCATTATGGCTACGCACTTTTATCGTAAAAGGTATTATTTTAAATACTCGTCCAAAAAAATCAGCAGCTGCTTATAAAAAAATATGGTGGAAAGAAGGTTCACCACTAATTGTTTTATCTGAAAGACTACAAAGCAAAGTTCAAGCAAAAACTGAACTTCCTGTAGCATTAGCTATGCGATATGGAAACCCATCTTTAAAGACTGGATTACAAGAATTGCACGACAAAGGTGTTACCGAAGTTATGCTAGTCCCACTCTACCCTCAATTTGCTATGGCAACTACTGAAACAATCGTTGTGTTAGCTGAGGAATTACGCAAAGAGTTTTTCCCTCAAATGAAGATTACTGATGTGCCTGCTTTTTATAACAAACCAGAATATATCAAAGCTTTATCAAACAGTATTAAAGATTACTTATCTGACAAAGATTACGATCATATATTATTCTCTTACCATGGAGTTCCAGAGCGTCATATATACAAATCTGACATCACAAAAAGTCATTGTAAAATAGATGGTAGTTGTTGCAACACTCCATCTAAAGCTCATAAATTCTGTTACCGCCATCAGTGCTTACAAACTACTAAGAACGTAATATCAGAATTAGATTTAGATGAAAACAAAGTTTCAACCTCATTCCAATCACGTTTAGGAGTAGACCCTTGGCTACAACCATATACTGATAGAACTATTGTGAATAAAGCCGAAAAAGACGGTATTAAAAAACTTGCAATTGTTACTCCTGCCTTTGTTTCTGATTGTTTAGAAACTCTAGAAGAAATTGCCATGGAAGGTAAAGAAGAGTTTTTAGAAGCTGGCGGTGAAGAATTCTATACTGTTCCTTGTATTAATGATAATGACGAATGGGTTAATGTTTTAGCTGGATGGATTAACGATTTTAACAAAAACTAATTATGGATTTTTTTTATGTAAAAGCTTTACACATTATTTTTGTAGTAACTTGGTTTGCAGGATTATTCTATATTGGCCGTTTATTTATTTACCATGTAGAAGCTGAAAAAAAAGACGAACCTGCCAAATCTATCTTACAAACTCAATACAAATTAATGTCTAAGCGCTTATGGTATATAATTACTTGGCCGTCCTTATTTTTAGCTAGTTTTTTTGCTTTTTGGATGCTTTGGAAAAATCCTTATTATTTAGAAATGCCATGGATGCACGTTAAACTTTCTTTTGTTTTAGCCTTATATTTTTACCATGGCTTTTGTCATAAAATATATAGTGAATTACAAAATGATAAAATACGTTATACTTCTACCAAGCTTCGTATTTTCAATGAAGCTCCAACCATAATTTTATTTGCTGTTGTTTTTTTAGTTGTTTTAAAAGATACTATTAATTGGATATGGGGAGTTGTAGGTATTATTCTTTTTGGCGTTTTACTAATGATGGGAATTCGTTTATACAAAAAAATTAGAGCTAAAAAATCTTGGGACAAATACGAACAAGAACTTATTGACGAAGACAAAAATTAAACAGTTAAAATAACTAAGAGTTAAGTTTCAACTCCAACTCTTAAAACTCAACTACCCTTTCAATTATCTTCATTAATGGATTTTACAGAAGTAATAAAAGAAGTATTCAAAAAAACTAGTAACATTGAGAACAAAGGTGAATTAGCCACCTACATACCTCAATTAGCAAAAGTAGACTCAAAAAAGTTTGGGATTCATATATCTACATTGGACAATTTGAGCTTCGGTATTGGAGATTACTCTGAAAAGTTTTCTATTCAAAGTATTTCCAAAGTTTTATCTTTAAGTTTAGCTTACCGAACTCTTGGAGAAGATATTTGGAACCGACTTGGCGTTGAACCCTCTGGTAACGCCTTTAATTCTTTAATTCAACTTGAAACTGACAATGGAATTCCGCGAAATCCATTTATAAATGCTGGTGCTATTGTTATTTCAGACATTCTTATAAGCATATTAGACAACCCTAAAAATGACTTTTTAGATTTTGTAAGAAACATAAGCAACAATCCCAAATTAAACTATTCTAGTAAAATTGCTACTTCTGAGAAAGAAGTTGGGTTTAGAAACATTGCCTTATGCAACTTTATTAAATCTTTTGGAAATATAAAAAACAATCCTGATGATGTTCTTGATTTCTATTTCGATCTTTGCTCTTTAGAAATGAACTGTAAAGAACTTTCCGAAGTATTTTTATTCTTAGCAAACGAAGGAAAGACAACAACGAACTCTCAAGTTTTAACCAAGAGTCAATCAAAAAGAATCAATGCTTTAATGCAAACTTGTGGATTTTATGATGAGTCTGGTGAGTTTTCTTTTAAAGTGGGATTACCTGGTAAAAGTGGTGTTGGCGGTGGAATTTTAGCAATCCACCCAGGAAAATACAGTATTGCTGTTTGGAGCCCTAAATTAAACGCTAAAGGAAACTCCTACAAAGGAATGAAGTTTCTTGAAGAATTCACCACAAAATCAGAATTATCAATTTTCTAACCCTAATCTGACATCTATTCAAATAAACAAAACCTTCTATTCACCTATAGATTCAATCATCTTATCTAATTTTTTCAATTTGGTCAATTCCTAAAACTAATTTTACCCCAAATTTTTAAATTAGAATGAGATGTCAAATTCCTTTTTAGAACTAAAACGCTTAACCAATGAGTCTTTTCAAGACTATCTTATCAGAATTAGAAAAAACAATGCTTTTAATCATATTCCTGACGAAGTACTAGAACAATGGATGTACCCTCATTTTAATCAATCTTTTACTATTAAAAATTATTCATCGATTAATTTTTATGAGGTAAAGTTTAGTCTAGTTGAACTCACAACAAACCAAATCAACAAACTTACCATACTTAACAAATTCAGTTCTTACGTAGATATGAAATCAAAACACAAAAGTTTTGAGAGTTTTTCATATTTAAACCCTAGAGATCTTAATCATTGGAAAAATAATAAAACCTGGGCTACACCTCCAATAATTATAAAACCTATAGATTTCCCCGAATTAGACAACACCAATATAAAAACTAAAAAAAATCATCATTTAATTGAAGGACATAATCGATTGGGGTATTTTAAATCTATCAACTCTTTCTCTAAACTGGCTGACACTCATAAAGTTTTTCTAATTAGAAAATAACCCTATCCCCTCTCTTTTCTTACATCCTCTATTTTTTATCTTATCCAACTAAATTTGGAGATATTTTTATACATAAAAAATCATAACAAATACATTTACAACACCATTCAACTAAGTAAACTAACATCTTTTTTTCTTTTAATTACACATTACCACACCTCAACTACACTTTCACTCTATTCATCTAATTTTCAATAAAACAACTACCATCTCCTACTATCTTTGAAGTATAAACTAAAAGTTTTTTTAATAGTTTGATTGATTAGTTAATTTAGAAAAGAAGTATCCGGGGGGACAGCTTCTTTTCTTTTTTATTTCAAAAAAAATTGCTTCTCTCCTAAGAAAACTATACAAATTGATTTCTTACTCACAATCAATCGCATATACATTTCTTACTTACGTTTATGAAGTTACCTTAAATCACACGTCTTAATTACCTTTATTTGAGAAACTTAAATTTTTATATTATGATAAACAACATTTCAAACTTAGGTACAACTTTAAACAAAGAAGAACTACAATCAATTAAAGGAGGAGGATATGGTTCAGTTACTTGTGGAGATGGAACTGTATTTGAAGCTACTGCAGAATCAATGAACTCAGTAGTTCAAGGTGGTACTTTCTGGTGTTTACATCATGGACATGGTAGCCCAACTAATTTTTCTTTCAACGAAAGATAAAATATTTACTAAACTAGCTCTCTTTTCAGAGAGCTTTTTAATTCTTCCCAACCACAAAACATCATTCTCTTTTAAGTATATTCGCTACATACTAACTTCCATTACATCTATGAACGAGATAAATATTTTTATAAATGCTTTTGGTTTAATCGGTGATAACTATGAAGAAAAAGAAGTTCTACATGAAAAAATTTTAACTAAAGATCTTTCAGATAATCATTTAAACGAAACAGATTTAAAGCAAATACTTGAAACCATAATTACTTCTATTAAAGAAATAAAACTATTATATCCCGACGAACAAACTAACATAACTCCTCACAACTGCAATAGATTAGATAGCATAAAATTTGAGATAAAATTTATCGATAATACTAACACTTCTATCACATTAGAAGAACCATCTTTTTTTGAATTAGCTGCTAAACACGAAAGTTTAACCTCACTAATTATAGAATATTGCAAAACCACCGATAATGGTGAAGATGGCAATCGATTAATAATAAGAAACGAATATGACCAAGGACCTCCAGCTGGAACTCATGCCATACTTTCATTAGTTCACCAAAATAAAAAATGGATTCCGTATTATATTCAATTTTTAAGAACCAATGATTTAGAACATGAAATTGAACAAATATGGGATATCGAAGCTATCTTAAAAAAATACGGTTGGTGTGTTGAGACCCATAAACTAGCAATTGCAAGAAACATTAGCTGCTGTGGACAAGCCGGTAAAGAACAGTTTGATCGTTTTATAGAAAATGGCCTTGAAAAATCACTTAACAACAAAAGAAGTAGAGATATTTTTCTAGAAAGTATTTTAAACGAATTTCAAGAATGGAAGTCTTTTCATTTTAGATTAAAAGATGGCTCATTTGAATATTATAAAAAATACATCATTTCTTATGTACAACATTTTGAAAAACTATTAACAAAAAGTGAAATCACAAGTATTGAATCTTTTCTCTTACAAAAATGGGACGACTACAATAAAACAATTATAATTTAATTTTAAAACTAACAACATCTTAAACTAATATTTTCTTTTAATTTGTAACATTTGTTACAAAAACAACATTCTACTTGCTATACATTTACAGAAATAATTAAACAAACAATCTTAGACAACAACTAACTGCACTAATAATGATTTCCCTCAATTTCCCATGTGCAGTTAGTATTATTAATTAAAAAAGCAACAAAAGCTTTTTCAAAACCAATCTTTAGTTAATAATCTGTCTTTCATACTTCTTCTTAATACTACAATTAACTACTAACTCAAAGAGCTTTCTTTTTTTAAAATTCTTCATAACATCAATTTTATTATAATTAATAGAACATAAAAAACTCCCTAAGGAGTAATTATTAATTAAAAACAAAAATTATGGAAACATTAAAAATTGAAATCCCTAAAGGATTTATCGTAAAAAATTTCGACAAAGAAACAGGTGAAATTGAACTTGAGGCTATACCTAAAAAAATAACGGAAGCCATCAAAACTATTCAGGATGTTTTGGATGATAATAACATTACACAAGAAAGACTTGACAAAATGTTTGAAAACACCCCAAAACATTTAAAGTATCAGTACATCATTGAATTATTATGCAAATCTTTAAATGAAGAATGGGTTCCTGATTGGAGTAATCCTGATGAACACAAATACTATCCTTGGTTTAAAATGAGCTCTTCTGGATTTCGCTATGATGACCATGGTCGTTGGGTTACATTTTCAGACGTAGGTTCTCATCTTTGTTTTAAAAGTCCTGAATTAGCCAAATATGCTGGAGAACAGTTTACTGATGTTTTCAGAAAGTTTATGATAATAGAACAACTCTAAGAAACATCAATTACTTAAGGGGAATCCATATCTATCCATAAAATGTTTCGATAAAGTTTTAATACTTTGATTTTTTTACTCTTAAAAAGTAAAATAGATACCAAAAACTTCTATAGTTTATTTTATTCAGGGGGCCGAATATAATAAAAACTATATCCTAATTATCATACAAAAAAACACAACTAAATACATTTTTTAATGGATATTTGACACTAACACACTTTAAAAATAAATTTACTTTTAAGTATATTAGCTACATCCTAAGAAAAGCTTAAAAAAAGAATCTAAAATCCTTATTCTTCCATTAACTCCATTCAATATTTCAGGACAGAGTCTTAACAAATATAGAACTGAAAAGCATTACGAGTGTTAGAATTTTTAAATATGAAAACAGAAAATGAGTAATTACAAAGAAAATATTAGCAGCTATATACACGAAGCCTTAATTTATTTAAAAAAAACTAAAAATTTATGGATAAAAGAAGACCATCCAGAAATTATTGAGCGACTTGAAAACTGGGATTGGAAAACCGATCTAATAAAAATTGAACAACGCTTGCAATCAGCATATAAAAAAATTCTTTTCGAAGAAAACATAGGTACCATTGCCATAAATTGGGATGATTATTACAACAACGGAGTAACTCTTTATTTTGGTTCTGAAAGCGAATACCAAGAATGGGGCGATGATGATTGGCTAGATTGGGAAATTGATTTAACAGATATAATAAACCAAATATTTGGAGGTATTGACAAATGGTACAATGAAATGGAGATTGAATTAGATCTTTTTAAAGAATTGTTTTTAGGACTTGTTGAAACGGCAGCCATTCATTCTATAAAAACCAAAGAATTTAAACAACTTAAAAAACATGACACTTATTTAATATCTAGTGCTTTATGGCATGACTCAGAATACGACATGATATTTAATTCTAAAGAGCCTGTTGTTTACAAATTATCTCTCCGTGAAGAATACAAAAAAACAATACCTGAAGCTCTAGAAAAAGGGTATTATGCTTTTTTTGGTGAAAAACATAACATTTCAACAAAATGGATTAGAAGCAATGGTTCTAAAGAAGGAGTTATACCAGAAGAAATTGGACTCTTTCAAAATGCAGAGGAAATTAAAGCAAAAAACGAATACCTAAAAGACCTTCCTGATACATTATTCTCTTTATCCAAACTAAAAGATTTAGACCTATCACATAATAAATTAAAAAGTATAAGTCAAAACATTACCAAACTACAAAACCTAAACGTATTTGACATATCAAACAATCATTTAAGTCATTTACCAAACGAATTAGCTGAGTTAGCAGAGTTAAAACGATTAAATATTGAGTATAATCAACTAACAAAACTCCCTCCTTTAGAAAAACTCCCAAAATTAGACTCTTTAAGCGCTCATAACAACAATATAGAAGAATTTTCAGAATTACCACAAAGTCTTACTTGGCTTAATTTAAACTCGAATGAGTTAGAACAACTCCCAAAATCTATTACCAACTTAAAAAACTTAAAAACTTTAGTAATCTCTAACAATTCATTCCATTCAGTTCCTAAAGAACTTCTACAACTAACATCACTTGAAAGCATTGAACTAGGCGGAAATCCTTTAGAAGATTTACCCAAAGAACTACTTTCTCTTCCAAAACTGAGAGAAGTAAGAGTAATACCTAATAAGTTTTCTATTGAAAAACGTAAGGAATTAAGAGAAGCTTTTGGTGATATTTTATTTGTAGGTTTCGATAGTGATGCTAACTCATTTATGTAAAAAAACTTACCTTGCTTTAACAATAAAAACCTCTCTATTACAACACATAGAGAGGTTTTTTATTATTACTCTGATTTCATTTGATCAAACATAGCCAAAAGATTTTCAACGTGCCATATCTCAACAATTTTATCATTTTTAATTTTCATTAAATCATGCCCAACAAAATTCACTTCTTTGTTAGTAGCAGGAACTCCAAAAAATTCTCCAGTATGTTTTCCTGTCATTCGCCAACGAACAAAAACTTTATCATCACCTACTAATTCTATAACCCCAAATTCATGTTTAGAATTTGAAAAACCATTTTTTAAAGCTAAAGTCAATCCTTTAATCTCTTTAACCGCATTTCCTCCATGTCCATCATGATCAATCAAAGTATCACTTAGGAGATTATTCATATTTTCCGCTATTCCATTATCTAAAATTTGATAATACTGTTTTGCTATTTCATTTCTATTATTCATTTTTTCTGTTTTTACACAAGCTGTGAAAGCTAAACTCGTAATTAATACTATTACTATTCTATTCATAATCTTTTGATTTTCGCCTACAAAACTATACCTTAACAAACTAATAGACAAGTACATACAAATAAGTACGGTACATACAAAAAAGTATGTAAAACTGATAATCAAACATTTATCTCATGAAAAAAAATGAAAATAAATGCCCTGTAGCCACTGCTTTAAAAATATTAGGTGGAAAATGGACTTTACAAATAGTATATGAAATAGGAAATGAAAAACGAAGATTTGGAGAGTTAAAAAGATTAATTCCTGAGATTAGTGAGAAAATGCTAATTCAAGAATTAAAAAAAATGACCTCCTCTAACATCTTAAATAGAAAAGCCTACCCAGAAATTCCACCAAGAGTTGAATATTCTCTTACTGATAAAGGATTAAAAGTATTACCAATACTTGAGCAAATAGAAAACTTTGGATTGGAATTAATGAAAAATGAATAACAGTCTTTAAAAAAAAACTAACTACCTTTAATTGATTGCTCGAATGGAATCCTATTAACAATACTTCTTCCCAAGGTAACCTCATCAGCATACTCTAATTCCCCTCCTACAGCAATACCTCTTGCAATGGTAGAAGTAGTTATATTGTATTTTTCAATCTGCTTATATATGTAGAAATTTGTGGTATCACCTTCCATAGTAGAACTTAAAGCAAAAATCAACTCTTTAATTTCACCTTCTTTAACTTTTTCAACTAACGATTCTATTTTTAAATTTTGAGGTCCAATACCTTCAATAGGTGAGATTTTACCTCCCAATACATGATACAAACCTTTAAATTGTGCAGTACTTTCAATAGCCATTACATCACGGATATCTTCAACCACACAAACAATTTCTTCATTTCTGTTTGGATTACTGCAAATGTCACATAAAATAGTATCTGAAATATTATGACATTTCTTACATGAATTCACCTCATTACGTAAGTTGGTTAAAGCCTCTGCTAAATACTTTGTATTTTCTTTAGGTTGCTTTAATAAATGTAACACCAAACGAAGCGCTGTTCGCTTACCAATACCTGGTAATCGACTTACTTCATTCACTGCATTTTCTAATAATTTTGATGAAAAATCCATGCTGCGAATTTACAATTTTTCAACTAAGAAACGACCAATATATTTCATCTAAAAAAAGTATCTTCGTACTTTAAAACTAAACTAACAATTCACAATGAATTCTGAAATAAAAAACTTAGAACCTAAGGCAGTTTGGAAAAATTTTGCTGACTTAAATGCTGTACCTCGTCCTTCTAAAAAAGAAGAAAGAGTAATTCAATTTATGGTTGATTTTGGTAATAACTTAAATTTAGAAACCATGGTTGACAAAGTTGGAAATGTAATTATCCGCAAACCAGCTTCAGCAGGTATGGAAGACCGTAAAATGATAGTAATGCAAAGTCATTTAGACATGGTTCACCAAAAAAATGCCGATACTGATTTTGATTTCGACACTGAGGGAATCAAAATGTTTGTAGATGGTGATTGGGTTAAAGCTGACGGAACTACTTTAGGAGCCGATAACGGATTAGGAGTTGCTTCTATTATGGCGGTTTTAGAATCAACTGATATTGTACACCCAGCTATTGAAGCTTTATTTACCATTGATGAAGAAACTGGTATGACTGGCGCTATGGGACTTGAAGGTGGAATTTTACGAGGTGAAATCTTATTAAATTTAGACACCGAAGAAGATGATGAAATTGGTATGGGGTGTGCTGGTGGTGTAGATATTACAGCTACTAGAACTTACAACGAAGAAGATACTCCAGAAAACACCACTGCTTTTCAAATTTCAATTACTGGATTAAACGGTGGTCATTCAGGAATGGACATCATTAAAGGTTTAGGAAATGCCAACAAAATAATGAACCGTTTATTATTTGATGGTTTTACCAATTTTGGCTTACGTGTTTCTGAAATAAACGGAGGAAGCTTACGCAACGCTATTCCACGTGAAAGCTTTGCTACTGTAGTAATCGACTCTATTTCTAAAGAACCTTTCTTATTTGAAATTCACGAATTAATCAATAGTATTAAAGCTGAATTTGCAACTTTAGAACCTAATTTAGCTATTGAATTAACACCTACAGAAACTCCAAATAAAGTAATGGATTTAGGAGTTCAAGAAGGTTTAATCAAATCTTTATACACAGCTTTAAACGGAGTATATCGTATGAGTCCAGATATTGAAGGATTAGTAGAGACATCTAACAATATTGCACGTGTTATTGTTAAAGAAGGAAACATTAAAATAGGATGTTTAACACGTTCTTCTTCTGAAACAAACAAATGGGATTTAGCGAATTCATTGCGTGCTGCTTTTGAATTAGCAGGATTTAACGTAGAGTTTTCTGGATCTTATCCAGGTTGGTTGCCAAATGTAAATTCAGAAATATTACAAACGGTTACAAAATTATATGAAGATTTACATGGAGAAAAACCTAATGTAGCCGCTTGTCATGCTGGATTAGAATGCGGAATATTAGGTCAAAACTATCCTAACATGGATATGGTTTCTTTCGGACCTAATATTAAAGGAGCACATTCTCCTGATGAGCGTGCTCAAATTTCTTCGACTCAAAAGTATTGGAAGTTTTTATTGGAAATTTTAAAGAACACTCCTATAAAATAGTCAATGATTTATTTAAATATTAAAAAACTACCCTTAAGGGTAGTTTTTTTTTGCCTTAAAATACAGTTTAAAAACAAAATCATCATTTTTAAAAAAAACACATATATTTACAGTAAAAAACTGAAAAAGAAAAAATTAACCAACCAAAAAACGCTATTTAATTGAAAAAATTCTTCTCTACCTCTCTGCTATTGTTGTATGCACCTATATGCATATTTTCTCAAAATTTACAAGGAAGCAAAAAGCATCTCATAACTTTCGATTCCATTATTGGACAAGAAAACACAAACTTAAATTATGGTATTCTTTATGAAGAAAAATACAAAACTAAAAAAGGAAACCATCATTTTTTTAAAAGAAATCAATTTCAAAAAGGCAGTGTAAATTATCAAAATGAAGATTTTTTTAATGTTCTTTTAAAATATGATTTAGCTGACGAACATTTGATTGTTAAAATCAAAAAAACATACAAATACTATCCTACCATATTAAGTAATTCCTTAATTAAAGAATTCAAATTAGGTGAACATAAATTTATTAATGATTCTAAATATGGATTCTTAGAAATATTATTCGATTCTGATAAAATCAAACTTTTAAAAAAACATACAAAAGAAAAACACAAAAGATTAACCAACACTCATCGATATTATAAATTTCAAAAACACGAAAATTTATTTTTTTATTATGAAAAAGAATTTATAGATCTTAAAAGCAAAAAGAAACTCTACAAAAGCTTCACTAAAGAAAAAATCAAACATTTTTATAAACAGAACTCTCATATATACAGAGATAATAAAGATCTATTCTTCATAAAATTAGCTAGACTTATAGCATCACCTAAATTGTAAAAATGAAAAAGCAAATCCTCTTTATACTCCTTTTATTGAGCATTAAGGTAAATGCTCAAGTAAAAGAAACCAAAATTTCAATTGATTTTAAGAACCTAAACAAAAAAGAAGCCCTTGAACACATTCAAAATAATACTAACTATACTTTTTTTTACTTAGATAATTGGCTAGATAATTCTAGAAAATCTAAAAAATTTAACAATGTTACTATTAATGAAATTTTAGACTTCATATTCACAGACTCAACCTTAAACTATTACATACACGATAACAATAAAATAATACTAACACAAGGTAATTTAATTAGAAAAAGTATTTATGAAGTTGAACAAATTGCTCAAAATTCTAATATTACCACTGAGAACGTTGTTGAACCTGTAATAATTAATTCTAATACTTACAAAAATACTAAACCAATTAAAATTGGAAAAGAACAAAGAAAAAATCCTCAATCAACATATAACCTAACAGGTATCATAGTTGATCAGAAAAGTAAAAAACCTATTGAGGGTGTTATCTTAATTGAGAGAGCCAAAAATATTTCTACAACAACAAATAAAAATGGTGTTTACAATTTAAAACTTCCATATGGAGAAAATAAAATTGAAGCACTCTTAATTGGGTACAATAACATAAAGAAAAAATTAATTATTTATAACAACGGAAACTTAAATTTTAAGTTATCAGAAAATAGTGAACAACTAGATGAAGTAACAATAAACACGAATAAAAATAAAAACACCAAACAGGTAATTTCTGGAATAACTGAACTAAAATCGGAAGAGATAAAAACTATTCCTTTGGTTTTAGGGGAACGAGACATTTTAAAAGTAGCTACCACCATGCCAGGAATAAAATCGTTAGGCGAAGGTGCTGAAGGAATTAATGTAAGAGGTGGTAAAATAGATCAAAATTTATTTTTGTTAGACAATGGTGTTATCTACAACCCTACTCATTTTCTTGGATTGTTCTCCGCTATAAATCCATTTACTACAAATAATATTAAAATATACAAAGGAAATATCCCATCTGAATTTGGAGGAAGGATTTCTTCTGTTTTTGATATACAAACAAAAGTTGTAGATAAGCAAAAACTAAAAGGAGAAGTTTCAATTGGCCCTGTTACAGGAAATGTAAGCATCCAAACACCTATCATAAAAGATAAATCGGGTGTACTAGTAGGAATTAGGAGCACCTATTCAGACTGGGTTTTAAAAAGTTTAAAAGAAGAAAAACTTGCTAAAAGTAGCGCTTCTTTTTTTGACTTTATAACCAAATATGACCATCTTTTTAATAAAAAAAACTCGCTATTTATAACAGGTTATCATAGTAAAGATAAATACCAAATAGCTTCTGACACTATAAACTCTTATCAAAACACAATTGTTTCTTTAAATTGGAAGCATTCATTTAATGATAAAAACACTGGTAACCTTATTCTTTCCAACAGCACCTACAGTTTTAACTCAGATTATGAAAGTAACGGCAACAATAATTTTAATTTAGATTATAAATTAAACGAAACTAATTTAAAACTAAAGTTTAAATACGTACACTCTAAAAAACATAGCTTCAACTATGGATTATCCTCCAAACTTTATAATATATCTCCTGGAAACTTAACCCCAAAAGGAAACAGTTCTTCTGTAATACCAGTTTTAATTCCTAAGGAAAAAGCTATGGAGAACTCTGTATTCCTTTCCGACAAATACAATATATCAAAGAAACTTTCTTTAAACCTCGGTTTAAGATATACTTTATACTCAGCTTTAGGGGCTTCAACTCAAAATATCTACAAGGAAAACTCTCCTAAAAATGGTGCTACTTTAGAATCTGTTAAAAATTATGAAAACAATGAAATATATAAAAACTATCAAGGATTAAGCTATCGATTATCAGGAAGATATCTTCTAAATAAAAACTTAGCATTAAAAGGTAGTTTTAGCAAACTATTTCAATTTATTCATCGATTAAGTAACAATACATCTGCCTCACCTATTGACACATGGAGACTATCTAACCTCAATATAAAACCACAAGATGGAACACAGGTATCTTTAGGTCTTTTTCAAGATTTAAAAAACAACTACGAAATAAGTCTTGATGGATATTATAAAAAGTATAATAATATTGTTGACTATAAGGTTGGTGCTAGTTTGCTATTAAATAAAAATATAGAAACCGAAATCTTACAAGGAGAAGGAAAATCGTATGGTATAGAATTTTTATTGAGAAAAAATGCAGGAAAACTAAACGGTTGGTTAAGTTATAGCTACTCAAGATCTTTAATTAAACTCGATAGTAAACACCCCGAAGAAAGAGTTAATAACGGTCTCTTTTTTCCTACAAACTTTGACAAACCTCATGATCTTAACATTATTCTAAACTACAAACTAACCAAAAGATTTAGCTTGTCTTCAAACTTTTCCTATCAGTCAGGTAGACCTGTCACCTATCCATCTGGAAAATACATTTTAAATGGAACTGAATATCTACTATATAGTGATCGAAACACATTTAGAATACCAGACTATTATAGACTAGATATAGGATTCAATGTAGAAGGGAACCATAAAATAAAAAAGTTTGCTCATAGCTTTTGGAATATCTCGATTTACAATGTCTTAGGAAGAAACAACCCTTATTCTGTTTTTTTCGAAACAAGAAATGGTAGGGTATCAGCATATAAAAGCTCTGTATTCTCTGTTCCAGTTCCTACAATTACCTATAACTTTAAATTTTAATTTATGGATTATTCAAAAAACATATATTATCTTTTTTTTATTTACTTATTATTTTCTTCTTGTACAGAACCTTTTCAAGTAAAATCTCTTAACTATCAAGATTATTTAGTCATAGAATCAACTATTACAAATGAATTTAAGAAACATCAAATTAAACTATCAAGAACTTTTAAAATAGATTCTTCTGTACCTAAATTAGAAACGAATGCTTCAGTTCATATTGTAGACAATAATCAAGTGATTTATAATTTTAAAGAAATTAATGACGGAGTATATGAATCTGAAATAGCTTTTGCTGCAGAAAAAAACAAAGAATATATTTTAAAAATAAAAACTACCAATAACGAGACATATACTTCAACACCTGAAAAGCTAACTTCAGAAACTAAAATTGATAACATTTCATATATTTTAGAAGAAAATAAACTTGGAGAAAAGGGAGTTACCTTTAACGTTAATAGTTTCAACCCTAAAAATGATGCCAAGTACTATCGTTATGAATATGAAGAAACCTATAAAATAATCCCTCCGCGCTGGTCTGAATTAGCTTTAAAAATAATCTCAGATACTCCTCCATATGAAGTACAAACTGTTGCTAATTCTTTAAAAAAGAAAACTTGTTATAAAACCCAATACTCAAAAGGAGTTATAACCACTGAAACCGCTTCCTTATCTGAAGATAGAGTAGATAATTTCCCAATAAGGTTCATAGCCAACACCAACTTTATAATATCTCAAAGATATAGCATATTAGTAAAACAATATGTACAAAATTTTTATTCTTACAATTATTACAATACGTTAAAAAGCTTCACTAGTAATCAAAGCTTTTTTTCTCAAATACAAACAGGTTTTTTAGAAGGAAATTTAAGTTCTGAATCAGACCCTAACAAAAAAGTAATCGGCTTTTTTGAAGTTTCATCTGTTAGCAGTAAAAGATTATTCATAAACCGTAAAGATATAACTAATAATGAACCCAACTTTGTAGAAGAGTGTAGGTTTATTGCACCTAAATTAATCGACCCAATGTCTGGTGAGTCACACTTAATCAATGCTTTAAAAGAAGGATATCTATATTATGCTGAAAACGACTTGGGAATTAAAGATTTAGAAGGACCTTATTTATTGGTAAAGAAAATTTGTGGAGACTGTAATGAATTAGGGACAAACATAAAACCTCCTTTTTGGATTGACTAAACTTAAAGCTATGAAAAACATATATCTATTAATACTACTTTCAATAAAATGTATATCTCAAGAAAAAAACACTAACACTTATACATTACCACAGGAAAAAATATATCTTCATTATAACTCTAACTTTCTTTTATCTGGAGAAAAGTTATATTATAAAATATACAACCTAACAGAAAACAACCAACCATCAAAACTAAGTAAGATAGCCTATATTGAAGTTATTAACGAAAAAAAGAACAGTGTATTTAAACAGAAAATACAATTAGAAAAAGGAACTGGTTATGGAGATATATTCTTTCCAAGTAATTTAAAAACGGGAACCTACAAATTAATATCTTATACAAATTGGATGAGAAACAACAATTCTTTCTATGAAGATTTCATTTACATTGTAAACCCTTTTATCAACAGACTAAAAGCCAAAAAAACTTCAACTAAAAATCTAAACTTATTAGATAATTCAACAAGAAAAAGTTATGCTAAGAGAGAAAAAGTTACTCTAAAATATCCTAAACAAAAAGGTAATTATTCTATTTCAGTTAGAAAAATCACTAACGATATTCCTTCTAAAACTAGTATAAAAACTTTTTCTCAAAAATATGATTTCGAAAAAGTCAACGATAATTACAACTACATTCCAGAGTTAAGAGGGAACCTTATATCTGGAACTATAGAAAGTTTTAAAAACCAAAACAAGCATGGAAAAAAAATAGCCCTTTCTACTATTGAAGAATATCCTTTTACTAAAATTACAACCACCAATAAAAATGGTGAGTTTTATTTTAATTTAAAAAACAATAACAATTCCAAGTTATTACTTCAAATTCTTGACAAAGACAGGGGAGCCTATACCATAAAAATTAATAAAAAGCCTTTTAATTATAAAGATTTAAAATTTGACTCTAAAATATCATTAACAGATAGTTTAGTTAAAACTATAAACGAAAGAACAGTTTATATGCAAATAGAAAACTCATATAGTGTCATAAAACGAGACTCTATTTACTTTAATAAAAAAAAGGAATTTATATCATCACTTAAAAAAAAGGTATATGTACTTGACGACTACAAACGTTTTAAAACAGTAAAAGAAACTACTGTTGAAATTTTAAATGATGTTTGGTTAAGTAAAGAAAAGAATAATTACACCTTTCATGTAAGAGATCAAAACTTAAAAACGAATAAAGAACTACCTACACTTTTAATTGTTGATGGCTATATTGTTTTTAATCATAATGATTTAATTGACTTTAATACAAATAAAATAAAACAAATCTCCATAGCTAAAGAAAAATATGTTTATGGTGGTAAACTATACCAAGGCATAATAGAAGTTAAAACTTTTGATAAAGATTATTTTCAACAATCTAAAAATGTACTAACAGTCAACATATTAAAACCAGAAAGTTTAAAAAAATATTTCTTTCAAACATATAAAAGCAATAATAAAAGACAAAACAAAATACCAGATTACAGAACACAACTTTTTTGGAATCCTAACGTAAAACTAAACAACCAAGAGATTTCTTTTTACACCTCAGATATAATTGGAAATTATAAAGTTGAAATTCAAGGATTTGACAACAAAGGAACTCCTATACATATTGAAAGTTATTTTTCTGTACAATAAATAAGAAGGGCTATTTTCTAGTTATTTTTTTTGTTTACATTTATCAAATGAATTTTTTAGCCCATCTATACTTATCTGGAAGTGATACTGAGTTGATGATTGGAAATTTTATTGCCGATCATATTAAAGGAAATAAATTTTCACATTTTCCCGAAGGCATAAAAAAAGGCATTATTTTACATAGAGAAATTGATACTTTTACTGACAATCACGAAATTGTTAGAAAGAGTAAAAGGAGATTACATGAACGCTACAGACATTACAGTGGAGTTATTATTGATATTTTTTACGACCACTTTTTAGCTAGAAACTGGAAAAAGTACTCAGAAATACCACTTGATGTATATACTAATTCAGTATATAAATTACTAGAAGAAAACATTGACATACTCCCTGAAAAAACACAAGAACTACTTCCTTATATGATAAAGTACAACTGGTTGTACAATTACCAGTTTGCCAAAGGAATTCAAGAAGTATTAAACGGAATGAATAGACGAACTCAAGGTAAATCAAAAATGAATTTAGCTACTGAAGACCTATTAATCCATTATCAAACATTAGAAGAAGACTTTACCTTATTTTTTGAAGAACTACGCAATTTTTGCAACTCAAAACTAAATCAGACTGCTTAAACATATGAAAAAAACATTTCTAATCGCTCTTTCAATAATTAGTATTGTTAGTTGTAAAACAACACCTAAAGAAAAAGAAAAAATCACAGGTTTAATTACCGACAAAGCTATGGTTGTTTCTGCTCGTGAAGAAGCTTCTAAAATTGGTTCAGACATTCTTAAACAAGGAGGTAATGCTTTCGACGCAATGGCTGCAACTGAATTAGCTCTAGCGGTAGCTTATCCATATGCGGGAAACATTGGCGGTGGTGGTTTTATGGTGTATCGTAAAAATGATGGAGAAATTGGCGCTTTAGATTATAGAGAAAAAGCACCTTTAGCATCATCAAAAGACATGTTTTTAGATGAAGAAGGTAACATTATTAAAAACAAAAGTACTTTAGGAGCTATGGCAGTTGGAATTCCTGGTACAGTAGCAGGAGTTTTTGAAGCTCATAAAAAATTTGGAAGCTTACCAATGTCTAAAATATTAACTCCAGTAATTGCTTTAGCTAAACGAGGGGTTATTGTTACTGAAAAACAGGAAAAAAGAATAAAAAAATATCAGTCTTATTTTTCAAAGGCTAACAAAGAACCAATCATTTTTGATAAAAACTGGAAAAAGAACGACACTATTAAATATCCAGCTTTAGCAGAAACTTTTGAACGTATTTTAAAAAATGGACGTGATGAATTTTACAAAGGAGAAACTGCTAAACGTCTCGTAAAATTTATGCAAGACAACGGTGGAATTATGACCGAAGAAGATTTAGCTAAATACGAAGCTAAATGGCGTACACCAATCACTTTTTCATACGATGATTTAAGAGTAATATCAATGTCTCCACCATCAAGTGGGGGAATTTGTTTAGCACAAATTATGAATGCTATTGAACCTTATGATTTAGATAAGTATGGACATAACTCTAAAAAAACCATTCAAGTAATCACAGAAGCAGAGAGAAGAGCTTATGCAGACAGAAGTCATTTCTTAGGAGATCCAGACTTTGTAAAAATTCCTTTAAAAACATTAATTAGTAAAGAATACACAAAAGATAGAATGAATGATTTTTCTTTTGAAAAACCAACATCATCAAAAGATGTATCACACGGAAGCATTGAAATGGTTGAGAGTAACGAAACAACACACTACTCAATTGTAGATTCATTTGGAAACGCTGTATCGGTTACCACAACAATTAATGGAGCTTATGGTTCTAAACTATACTGTTCAGATTTAGGGTTCTTTTTAAATAATGAAATGGATGATTTTAGCAGCAAACCTGGAGTTCCTAATATGTTTGGTTTAATTGGAGCAAAAGCAAATGAAATAGCACCAGAAAAAAGAATGTTAAGTTCTATGACTCCTACCATTGTTGAAAAAAACGGTAAGTTATGGATGGTTGTTGGAACACCAGGAGGATCAACTATTATCACTTCTGTTTTACAAACTATTTTAAATGTACATGAATTTAAAATGGGAATGCAAGAAGCAGTGAATCAACCACGATTTCATCATCAATGGTTACCAGATGTAATAATGATGGAACCCAATAAATTTGATACTACAGTAAAACAAGATTTACAAAAAATTGGATATACGTTAAATGAAGAAGATGCTCCAGTTATAGGTAAGGTTGAAGGAATCTTAGTTTTAAATAACGGAAAACTAGAAGGAGGAGCAGATCCTAGAGGTGATGATAAAGCTGTTGGGTTTTAATGACTTTATCAGAAACTCATAAAGTACCTTTATTGGAAACTCCAATTCGGTTACAAGAATACATCGTTGGAATATTTAAAACAATTCCAACAAAATCTGGTATAAAAAAGGCCATAAAAAAAGAGTTGGTTTTTGTTGATGGAAAACTAGCTTCTACCGCTTTATTTATTAGAGGCAATGAAACTATAGAGCTATTTAAAATAGAACAAAATTCTACAGTTAAGAAATTCATTTTTTCTATAGAAGTCTTATTTGAAGACGAACATTTAGCCATTATACATAAACCTTCAGGGATTTTAGTCAGTGGAAATTCTTTTGCTACCATCGATAATTCTTTAGAACAAAACCTAACAAAAAGCACTTTATTTGATGCTGTACGTCCGAGACCTGTTCACCGTTTAGATTATCCTACCAGCGGACTTCTTTTGATAGGCAAAACAACTTCAAGTATTACTTTACTAAATCAGTTATTTGAAAAAAAGAATATTCAAAAGACATATCACGCAATTAGTATAGGAAAGATGGAATCTATCGGCGAAATCAATTCTCCTATCGATTCTAAAAACGCTCTTACTCATTATAAAACAATACAAACAGTTTCTTCACCACGTTTTACATACTTAAATTTAGTAGAATTGAAGCCAGCCACAGGAAGAAAACATCAACTAAGAAAACACCTACTTTCCTTAGGAAACCCTATACTAGGCGATAAGGAACATTGTATAGAAGAATTGGTTTTAAAGGGTAAAGGATTGTACTTACATGCCTCATCATTAGAATTTATACATCCATTTACAAATGAGTTAATAAATATAAAAAAAGAACTTCCTAAAAAGTTTAAAAAAATATTTCCAAAATTCTAAGCTAAATTGTTAGTTTTTTAATCTTTTTCCGACTGTATTGAAAACTGTTCTCATATGAAGTTAGTATACTTTTTTTTAGTTTTCTTTAGTTACACAATCACTGCTCAAAATATGAATATAGAAAAACTAGATGAGATTATAACTAAAAACTCTGATAGTCTCTTAACTCAAAATAATACATGGAGATTTATTTATAAAAACAGAATATTAATTTGCGTTGCTGATAAAAAAGCAAATCGAATGAGAATTATTTCTCCCATAGCCAAAAAAGAACAACTTACTGAAGAATTAATTTTAAATTCTTTAGTTGCAAACTTTCATACTGCTTTAGATGTAAAGTATGCACTTTCAGATGAAATTTTATGGTCAGTTTTTACACATCCATTAAAAGAATTAACACCGCAACAAATTGAAGATGCAATTTCTCAAGTATATTATGCTAACATAACTTTTGGCACATTATACTCAAGTACTACATTAACTTTCCCTGGGAATACTAAAAAGAAGGCGCTTAAAAAAGAGATTCCTTTTAAGGAGAAAATTTAAACTTTCTATAAATGATTTCTTAAAAAAGAAATTATAATTCTTGTACATTTGCAGCTATGCGCATAGATATTATTACCGTAGCTCCAGAACTACTTAGAAGCCCGTTTGAACATTCAATGATGAAACGAGCAATAGACAAAGGTTTAGCCGAAGTACATTTTCATAACTTAAGAGATTATGGGATTGGTTCCTATAAAAAACTAGACGACATGCAATTTGGTGGTGGCGCCGGTATGGTTTTAATGATTGAACCTATAGCTAAATGTATTGAGAAACTTCAAGCAGAGAGAACGTACGATGAAATCATCTACATGACTCCAGATGCCAAGACTTTAAACCAAGCTACCGCAAATTCTTTGTCATTAAAAGAAAATATCATTATCTTAACAGGACACTATAAAGGTGTAGATCAGCGAGTTCGCGATAAATACATCACTAAAGAAATTTCTATTGGTGATTATGTTTTAACCGGAGGCGAATTAGCTGCTGCAATTTTATGTGATGCTGTTATTCGATTAATCCCAGGAGTACTTGGAGATGAACAATCTGCCTTAACTGATAGTTTTCAAGACAACTTACTATCACCTCCTGTGTATACAAGACCTTCTGAATATGAAGGCATGAAAGTTCCAGATATATTATTATCAGGTAATTTTCCTAAAATAGAAGAATGGCGAAACGAAAAAGCATATGAGCGGACACAACTAATTAGACCAGATCTTTTAGATGACTAAACTTATCAATTTCACCAAAAAATATCCGATAATAAGTATTATCCTTGGATTTCAGTTATTCCGACTAATCCTTCTCCCTTTTATGGGATTGATGCCACAAGATGCTTATTATCATTTTTATGGTGAAAACTTATCCCTATCATACTTCGATCACCCTGGTATGATAGGCTATATTTTAAGAGGCTTTACTTTTCTTTTTGGAAAATCTGTTTTTGTAGTAAAATTAGCCGATTTTACCATTACAGCACTTACTCTTATTTGTTTTTATAAACTTGCTTCTAAATTTCTTTCTAAACAAAAATTAAACAACGCAATAATTCTTATAACATCTACGCTGTTTATTTCAATACTATCTTTTAACTCAACACCAGATGTTCCTCTTTTGTTGTTTTGGACACTAAGTCTTTTATGCTTATTTAAAGCTATTTTTGAGAATCAAAAATTATATTGGGTTTACGCTGGTATTGCTATGGGACTGAGCTTTAATAGTAAATACACCGCTTTATTATTACAATTTGGATTGATTGCCTTTGTTTTGTTTTCTAATAAATACAGAAAATTATTTTTAACACCTTGGCTATGGATTAGCTTAATTATCTCAGTATTAATAACCTTCCCTATTTGGTGGTGGAATTATCAACATGATTTTGCTTCATTTGTTTTTCAATCCTCTAATAGAACTGGAGATATTTCCGAATTTAACTTATCTCCTGAATATTTTTTAGGAGCTATTTGCCATCAAACTTTATTGCTATTACCTATTCTTTTTGGAATTATTGTTCTTTTTACTATCAAATACATAAAAAGAGCATTTATTAAATTCAAACTACCTAGTAGCGAAATATTATTTTTACTAGCCTTTTTCATACCTACGTTTATTGGATTTTTTGCTATCTCACCAATTTATTGGGTTAAATTAAACTGGATGATGCCTTCATACATCACTGGAATTATTTTAGCTGGAATGTTTATTTCCAAGAAACTCGTTAAATACCAACTAATTTCTTCAATAGGATTACACTTACTACTAAGTCTTCAAGTTTTATTTTATTTAGTTCCTATTAAAAGTGATGATACTTGGGTTGGCTGGTGTGAATTAGCAAGTAAAACAAAAGATATACAAAAAGCTTATACTACTGATACTTTTATCTTTGCTGATGACGGCTATAAGACCTCAGCTGCTTTGAACTTTTTTATGGAAGAAAAAGTTTATGCCCAAAATATTATTGGTTTACCTGCTTTACACTTTGACTATCTAGGAGACAACTTATCATTGTTAAATAATAAAAATGCTATTTTTCTAGATTCTGACAAACGATTTAAAAATAAAAATATGAAAGGAGACATACCTAAAAAACTCCTCCCATATTTTAATACTGTTACCGAACTAAAACCTATAATACTTCATTATAATAACAAGGAGGTTCGCAAATTCTGGGTCTACTACTGTACCAATTACCAAACTAAACCCTAGACATCTTATACAAAAAAAGATACTTAACAACTACTCCTCTCCTCTTTATTGGAACAGCTTTTATCATTGAAATATTTTGGTATTTATCTCCATATAAATCCTTAGGGTCTTTGAAATTCCTACCATCAGTTATATACAAAGCTTCTTTTCCTAATTTTGGATTCTCTTTATTAATCCAATAATACTTATGTATTCTATCTAAAGTCCCTAGTCCATATACTCTCATATGATTTGGTCTAGCTATATAATAATCTATATGTGCGGCTGGATACCAATTATTCGATACAATAGGAATTTGGTTCAAATCATGCTCTTTAAAAATTACTGATAATTTTTCAGAAACTTGTTCCCAACCATACATGTCTAACAGAACATCATTTTTTCCTAGCTCTTCCTTTTGCATGGTAGTATCGATAGGTAACATTATCCCGCTATTTATTACTTGTGAAGCTACAATTAACAATACTGAAATTCCAATGATACCAACTGATAATTTCTTTATAATATTCTTTTTTTCTACTACAAACAATGCAATAATTGGTAATAATGTTACATAAGCAACCCCTGACCAATGCGGTAATGTACTTCTATATAGTGAAAGATAGATTGTAGTTAAAATTAACGGAATACTACATAAATAAAAAAAGTATTGTATCGGTTTATTGAACACAAACTTTTTCTTAAAAAAAGAAATCAACACCAATATAAAAGTAATAACTATGTATGGATTATTATATACAAGCTGTCCAGATACTTCCCTTATAAAGGAATTGAAATTAAAATCTAAACTAAACAATGAAACTCTTTTATTATGAAACTTATAACTAATAAAGTCATTCTCATAATTCCAATAAAAGATTAGTCCAACAGCTATCAAAGGAAAAATAATTCCTACATACAGCCATATATTTTTCAACCAAGATCTTGAAAAGAAAATTATATATAAAACTATACCAAACAATAAAAAAACAGCTTGATATTTAGAATAAATAGCACACGCTGCAAAGAAAAATGCTATAAGCAATTTAATATTTAATTCTTTACTTGATTTTTGAGGTAAAACCTGAATAAAAAAGTAGAAACTCAATAACCAAAAGAAAACTAATGGAGAATCAGGAAGTATAAATGTTCCAGCAATTATAAAACCATAAATATGTAAGTGATATAATAGTACAGCGATAAAACCTACTTTTTCATTTTTAATATAACTTCCTATTAAAAAAACAACATACATATTTATACTTGTAGGTATAATCGCCGCCAGTCGAATGAAGAGTTCTGAGTCGAAATATAAATTTCCAGTAAAAAATTGTATAAAAAAACCAACCATTGGAGGATGATCAAAATGGCTTAAATCTGGAAATTTTGCATATAACCAATAATAAACTTCATCGTTTCCAAACTCCAAAACTCCTCCTAAAAAAAGCCTTAATAAAGTTCCTAAAACTATAAGCGCTATTGTCGCTTTTTTATATGACCATTTCATTAACTTAACTTATTTCTTTTAGAACAAAACAATCTCATACTTACAAAACCTATAAATATACCTATAATTGACCCTACAAAAACATCAATCCAAAAATGCTGAGAAAGATATACTCTAGATATACCAGCTATCAGCGCTAGTCCTAACCATAAATATTGTAAAACACTTTTTTTGAAGTATAAACATAGAACAGTAAAGATAGCAAAGGCAGTAATTGTATGACCAGAAGGAAAAGTATTCCAATACGCCATTTTTACACCTTTAATCAAATATAAACTTTCTTCCCCTAAAGCTCCAACTGGTCTTGGTACCCCTTTAAAAATTATTTTTTTAAAAAAGTGAGTTACAACAAGTGTTAAAACTCCACTGGTTAAAAAAATCAAAGACATTCTTTTCTTTATAAAAAGGAAAATTAAGATCAAAACACCAAACATAACCCCGTCACCTAAATGTGTTGTATATTTAAAAAAGAAATCGAAAAAAGGAGTATGAAATTGATTTATATATAAGTGAAGTGAGAGTTTATTAAACAAGCATACTAAAAAAAGTGAGCTTAAAAAAAACACTCCATAAATAAAAAACACTTGTCTTTTTACCGATAAGAATAAATCCGTTAGGACATGCTTTTGTTTTTTTAACTCAACACTAGAAGAAATAGCACTACTGTAGTTCATAAACTAAATACTTTTACTAAAATTATTTTAACAATTGACCAACAAAAGTATAAAGCGCAGTAAAGCATTTATTTACAAAGGAATCCCATAACATGTTTTAGGAGTCATTTCGGTTTTTAGGACTTATTCTACATAAATCCGGACTTATTTTATGGTTAAAATTTTAGGGTAAAACACAATAATTCCCTTTTTATATTTTCTTATCACAAAATAAAATTGATTCTATTTAAACTTTACAACAATTCTTTATTCTTATCGATATAAAACTATCTTTACGACATTCGTAAAACATCAAATTAACTTTAAGTATTTTTAAACATTTATTACATAATTCACATTATGTCAACCCTTTATTAAAACAGCTTTGAAAAATGCTAACAAAAAAATAATTAACCAATAGGGCTTAATTATTAGAAAATAAGTCTTAAATTTGCAGCCACAAAATCAACCTCTGACGAAAATCGTGAATGTTGCTTTTATACAACCATATAAATATTTATTAAAATGGATTTAGTAAAATTTGTTCAAGAAGAATTTGTAACAAAAAACGAATTACCAGAATTTTCAGCTGGAGACACTATTACGGTGTATTACGAAATTAGAGAAGGAGAAAAAGTACGTACTCAGTTCTTTAGAGGAGTTGTAATTCAAAAAAGAGGTTCAGGTACTTCTGAAACATTTACTATCAGAAAAATGTCTGGTACTATAGGTGTTGAACGTATTTTCCCTGTAAACTTACCTGCTATTCAAAAAATTGAAGTTAATAAGAGAGGTAAAGTTCGTAGAGCTCGTATCTACTACTTTAGAGGTCTTACTGGTAAGAAAGCAAGAATTAAAGAAAGAAGAAACTAAGAATTTCTCTTTCCAAAAGAAATTAAAAGCACCCTGTTTAAACAGAGTGCTTTTTTTTATTCACAAATGTTAATAAACCACGTTCATATCTTGTTGATATTTAAAACGTTAAATATTTTATTTCAAGAAAATCGTATCATATCTTTGAACAGAGTTTATTCTTAAATACAAATAGTTACTACTATATATAATTTAAAATAAACTTATAAAGTAACGTTCTTTATATAAAGCTTTTAAAAACTTTAAATATAGTAGAGAATATCAATTGAAAATAATTATAAGTTATTTCATAATTTATAATTATTGGTTATAAGTAATTATTAATACATTTAACTTTAGAGTTCGTTAAAAGCAAAAGAAACATTAAAATTTATAAATGAATATTTATAAAATTATGTTTCGATTTGAATATAGTTAAGCAGTAATTTCTAAGGAAATAACATAAACACTGTTTTATTTGACGATGTAGCAATACAGGTCAGTGCAAATACTATTTCAAAAGAAAGCCATGTTAGACAAGAAATTGTTTGATATGGCTTTTGTTTTTAATAACAAAAACAGCTTCTTTCTTTTTTATTTTATCATATTCGCAATAAAACAAACTAATTAATAACATTTTAGCATCAAAAAACTCATTGCGAATTCTTAAATTTGCATCACTTCAAAATTAATTTAATTTTTTATCTATAAATATGAACAAGACTGCTAAAATTATGTACACAAAAACGGATGAAGCTCCAGCGTTAGCTACACGTTCGTTTTTACCAATTGTAAAGGCATTTACAAAATCATCTAACATAGAGATAGAAACTAAAGATATTTCTTTAGCAGGAAGGATTCTTGCTAACTTTTCAGATTATCTAACAGAAGAACAAAAAGTAGAAGATGCTTTAGCCTTTTTAGGAGATTTAGCTAAGAAACCTGAAGCTAACATTATAAAATTACCTAATATTTCTGCTTCTGTACCTCAGTTAAAAGCTGCTATCAAAGAATTACAAGCTTTAGGATATGCTTTACCTGACTTCCCAGAAGAGGCCAATACAGAAGAAGAAAAAGCAATTTTAGCACGTTACAACAAAGTTAAAGGATCTGCTGTAAACCCAGTTTTACGTGAAGGAAACTCTGACCGTAGAGCTCCAAAAGCCGTAAAAAATTACGCAAAAAAGAATCCTCACTCAATGGGAGCATGGAGCTCAGACTCTAAAACTCACGTAGCAACTATGTCTGATGGAGATTTTGCTCACAGTGAAAAATCAACAACAGTTCCAGCAGCTACTGATGTACAAATTGTTCATACAGATGCTAACGGAAACAAAACTGTTTTAAAAGAGAAAGTTTCATTATTAGCAGAAGAAGTAATTGACGCTTCAGTAATGAGTAAAAAAGCTTTACTAACTTTCTTAGAAGAACAAGTAAAAGATACTAAAGAAAAAGGATTATTATTTTCTTTACACATGAAAGCTACAATGATGAAGGTTTCAGATCCTATCATTTTTGGTCACGCTGTTCGCGTTTTCTTTAAAGATTTATTTGCTAAACATGGACAAACTTTTGAAGAAATTGGTGTAGATGTAAATAATGGATTTGGAAACCTATTAAGCAATCTTGAAGAATTACCTGCAGATAAAAAAGCAGAAATCTTAGCTGACATCGACGCTGTTTACGCAAACAACCCAGATGTAGCTATGGTTAATTCTGATAAAGGAATTACTAACTTACATGTTCCGTCTGATGTTATTATTGATGCTTCTATGCCAGCTATGATTCGTACTTCAGGACAAATGTGGAACAAAGAAGGTAAACAACAAGATACTAAAGCTGTAATCCCTGATAGTTCTTATGCTGGATTATACCAAGAAACTATCGACTTCTGCATAAAAAATGGTGCTTTTGATCCAACAACAATGGGAACTGTTCCTAATGTTGGTTTAATGGCTCAAAAAGCTGAAGAATACGGTTCTCACGATAAAACTTTCCAAATTGCTTCTAACGGTAAGGTTCAAGTAATTGATGCTAGCGGAGGTGTTTTATTAGAGCATAATGTAGAAGAAGGTGATATCTGGAGAATGTGTCAAACTAAAGACGCTCCAATTCAGGATTGGGTAAAGTTAGCTGTAACAAGAGCTAAAGCTACTCAAACACCTGCTGTTTTCTGGTTAGGAAAAAACAGAGCACATGATGCTGAAATTATTAAAAAAGTAGAAAAATATTTACCAAACCACGATACAACTGGTTTAGAAATAAAAATATTATCTCCAGTAGAAGCTACTAAATATACTTTAGAAAGAGTAAAAGAAGGAAAGGACACTATTTCTGTTACTGGTAACGTATTACGTGATTACTTAACAGATTTATTCCCTATTTTAGAATTAGGTACATCTGCTAAAATGCTTTCTATTGTTCCTTTAATGAATGGTGGAGGTTTATTTGAAACTGGTGCTGGAGGATCTGCTCCTAAACACGTTCAACAATTAGTTGAAGAAAACCACTTACGTTGGGATTCTTTAGGTGAATTTTTAGCTTTAGCTGTTTCTTTAGAACACTTAGGAGAGACAAACAATAATAGTAAAGCAAAAGTATTAGCAGAAGCGCTAGATGACGCTACTGATAAATTACTTGACAATAAAAAAGGACCTTCAAGAAGAACTGGTGAACTAGATAATAGAGGTTCTCATTTTTATTTAGGTATGTACTGGGCACAAGCATTAGCTGCTCAAGATAAAGATGCCGAATTGAAAGCTCAATTTACCCCTGTAGCAGAAAAATTAGCTGCAAATGTAGATACAATTGTAAATGAATTAAACTCAGTTCAAGGTAAAGAAGTTAATATTGGTGGATACTACGAGCCTACTGATAATTTAGCTGACGATGTTATGCGTCCAAGTGAAACATTAAATACTATTTTAGCTAGTATTTAATAACACAGCAATAAACAAATTTAAAAAGCAGATGAGATTTCATCTGCTTTTTTTATTTAAACACAATACTTCTAACCTTCTATCCTATCTTCTATTTAAACATCTATAAATAGCTTTACATTTATAGCTTTCAAAAGTTTATAATTAGTAAATTTGAATTATGAAATTCACCAAAACAACAGAACAAGATTCTAATTATAATGATTTAGAAAAAATGAATATTTCTGAATTATTATTCAACATAAATAAGGAAGACCAAACCGTACCTTTAGCTGTAGAAAAATCATTACCACAAATTGAAAAACTAACTGAACAAGTAGTTTTAAAGTTAAAAGAAGGTGGACGATTATTTTATATAGGTGCTGGGACTAGTGGTCGTTTAGGAATTGTTGATGCTAGCGAGTGTCCTCCAACTTTTGGTGTATCTCATGATTTAGTAGTTGGTTTAATTGCTGGTGGAGATACAGCTATTAGAAAAGCTGTAGAGTTTGCAGAAGATTCTACAAAACAAGGATGGTTAGATTTAGTTGATTACAACATTTCAGAAAAAGATATCGTAATTGGTATCGCTGCTTCTGGAACCACTCCTTATGTAATTTCTGCCTTAGAAAAATGTAATAAAAACAATATAGTAACAGGCTGTATTACTTGTAACGAAAAAAGCCCTTTAGCATTAACAGTTAAATTTCCTGTAGAAGTTGTTGTAGGACCAGAATTTGTTACCGGAAGCTCTAGAATGAAAGCAGGAACAGCTCAAAAATTAGTTTTAAACATGCTTTCAACTGCTACCATGATTCAACTTGGAAAAGTAAAAGGCAATAAAATGGTTAACATGCAATTGTCTAACAACAAACTTGTAAATCGTGGAGAAAACATGTTAGTTTCTGAACTAAACATCGACAAAAAAACAGCAAGTCAGTTACTAGAAAAATACGGAAGTGTAAAAGAAGCTATTAAAAATTTTGACAATGACTAAAACTACAACTTTTGATAAAGTAGTAAAACGATTCTTAATTCTACTTGGATTATTAATTGTATCTCCAATAGTTTTAAGTATTGGATTCAAAGCTTTACGGATTTTTACTGAGAGCCCTAAAAATTATATAGCCTACACACTACTAACACTAGGTGCTTTTTTAATTTTATTTACTGTTTACTATGGATTTAAAACTATAAAAGCTTTCTTAGACAATCTATTTCAAAAATAAATTGAAGTCAAATATCAAATTAACAAAGCTCTTAAATTGGGAACATTGGCCTTCTTACATGTTCTATATTCCCAACATCCCTTTTGCTTTTTATCATGGAGTAAAAGCTGGTAGTTTAGTTTTCTACACAGCAACCAACCCTGGTATTGAAAATTCTGGAATTGGAACAGAATCTAAATACAAAACACTTCAATTATTACCTCAGGAATATTTACCAAAAACGATATTTCATAAGGCTAATTCAAATATAGAAGACACTTTAAAAGCAGTTAATAATAGCAAAATAACATATCCTTTAATAGCTAAACCAGATATTGGTTTTAGAGGCTTATTAGTTAAGAAAATTGAGAATAAAGACAATTTAATTAGCTATTTAGAAAAGTACCCAATAGACATTTTAATTCAAGAATTTTTAACTGAAGAAAATGAATGTGGAATCTTTTATCACCGATTACCTAATGAGAAAAAAGGTAAAATTACCTCTATTACTTTAAAAGAATTTTTACATGTTATTGGTGATGGAACATCTACTATCGAAGAACTCATAAAAAAAGATAATAGAGCTAAAATTTATTTAGAATTAGTTAAAGAAAATTCAAAGAATATAGATTTACAAAAAATCATTTCAAAAGGTGAAAAGATAAAATTATCATCTATTGGAAATCATTCGAAAGGAACTCGTTTTATCAACGGAAATCATCTTATTTCAGAAAAACTTGAGGCTACTTTCAATAAATTAAATAATCAATCTAACGATTGGTTTTATGGAAGGTTAGACCTTAAATACAATTCTTTTAGTGATGTAGAAAATGGAAAATTTAAAATCCTTGAACTAAATGGAATTTTAGCAGAACCCACTCATATCTATGATTCAGAGAACATTAATTACTTTCAAGCATTAAAAGAAATTAGAAAACATTGGACAGAATTAAACAAAATAGCAAGATATAATCACGATCAAAAAAACGTACCATACAGAACAACAATAGGTTTACTTAAAGACGTTAAAAAACTAGTCAATTATACTAAATATATTGCTAAATTAAACAAAAGTTAATGTACCTTTGTGACCTTTTAAAAAACTCTGTGTCAAAAGAATAAAACAAGGTTTTTCTGGTTAAATTTATTTTTTTTTAACAAAAAATTTAGTTATTATTGTAATACTAACCCCCAAAAGTATGAAGGTAAAAATCTCTTTAATACTTCTCCTTATCATTCAAATCCCTTTTTACGCTCAAGTAAAAATTGGGGACAATCCTTCAGTTATACATCCAAGTTCTGTATTAGAATTAGAAAGTCCAGATAAAGTTTTAGTAATTAGTAGAGTTAGTACTTCTGTTATGAATAGCATAACGCCACTTGAAGGTGCATTAGTATATAATACCGATGTGAAGTGTGTTTTCTTTTTCAATGGAACTACTTGGGAAAACTTGTGTAATAACGGAACTAGTACTGGAATAAATGTAACAACTTCTGGAACAGCTCCTACTAGTAATAACACAGGTGACTTTTGGATTGACAGTTCAAAAAACAATGCGGTTAGTATCTGGAATGGAACCACATGGATTAGAATAGATTCTAACCCAACAAGAGGTAATGGACCTCCTCTTTTCAATCCTTCTTTAACACCTATAGCAGGTGATGTATACGTAGACCAAAGTAATGGTAGAATTTATGCATACAATGGAACTAATTGGGTAGCGGCAGGTAGTGGTTCTGGTACAAGTTTAAATATTAATGCAAATAACGGATTAGCTGCTACAACAAATGGTTCTGGTACAACAATAGAACTAGGTGGCGTTTTAATCAAACCAACAATTATAGAAGCATCTGCTGTAAATACACTTTCAATCATAGGTTTACAAGACGGTGACACAACTCAAGATGACATAGTAACTGTTAATAAAACCACAGGGCAATTAAGAAAAGTACCTTCTTCAGGTTTCTTTAGAGAAGAAGTTACTGAAATAGTTGCCACAGACGGACAATTGCAATTTACCCCTTCTATACTTATAAGTGATTCTAAAAAAGTAAATGTTTATAGAAACGGTGTAAGAATAGATTTTACTGTTGTAAACAATACAACTATAGAAATAGAACCTGAAGCAGTTTGCTATCAGGGTGATCAAATAAGAATAGTTCAATTTTATTAAACCCTATATATAAATCTTAAAACAATTATGAAGACAATTACAAACAAATTTAAATTAGCATTAGCCGCCATTGGTTTATTAGCTATTGGTACTGTGAATGCACAGACAACTACAGGTGATATCACTAAGCAAGCTAATGCTACGTTAAACTCATCAAATACTGCGGTAAAATTAGTAGACAATAAAGGTACTATTAAGTATTTACAAGCTGTAAATGGTTTAACTTCATTTACAAATACAACTCCTTCTGGTGGTGTAGTTACTACTTGGCAATTAGGAGGTGTGTTAACTGATAACACTTATATTACTGCTGACGCTGCTAAAGAATTTGCTTTAGATGGTTTACAGTTAGTCACTAATGCTGCTACAGCTTCTACTAATGCTGTAGATCGTGAGGCTCATGGTAATATTGGTACAGGTTTTACTGTGTTAATTAGAGATGAAGCTTCAGGTGCAGTTCAAAAAATGCAATTATCTGACTTATTAAAAGTTGACGGTATTAGAGTTGAGTACACTCAGAGTGCTGCTGGTTCTGGTACTCCTGATGGAGCTGGAAATGCTACTGCTAATGTTGACGTTGCAGTTACTGGTTTACCAACTTTAACAGCTGCAACTACTGCTGCTAAATTATTTGTATATAGAAATGGTGTGAAATTAAGATTTGGAACTGACTTTTCAGTTGCTGCTGGTATTGTTACAATAAACTTCAGCGCTACCGAATTACCTATGTACAACGGAGATGTTATTGAAATACAATACATTAAATAATAATTTTTAATGGTTAATAGTAGTTTTCTAAAATTGACTCTAACTTTAGCATTGATTTTTTTCTCTTTAAAAATCAATGCTCAAGAAGTTAGTGTAGTTGACAATAAAGGAACTATAAAAACTATTAACAACAACAATGTATTTACAGCTACAACAGACCCTAATACACCTACAGTTGTAGCCGTAGAAAATGATATTTGGATTAACACTAGTACTAGTCCAAATTCAATAAATATATGGAACGGGACAACTTGGGTAGACATAGCACATACCGGCACAACAGGTTCTATATTTTTTGCGGGAACAGATAATAAACTTACTGAAAACAATACTAATCTATTTTGGGACAATACCAACAACCGATTAGGAATTGGCAACAATACACCCAATGAGAGTTTGCATATTACTAACAACATGCAATTAGATGGAACTTTTAAAGATAAAGATGGAGATGAAGGAACATCTGGTCAAGTTTTATCTTCTACAGGTACTGCAACAGACTGGGTAGATTTAAATTTAGCTTCAGTAGACAATAAAACCTCAAATTACACATTAGTTGCTTCAGACAACGGAAAAGTAATTACTTTTAATAGTGCTTCAAACGTTACACTTACAGTACCTACAGGTTTACCTATTGGATACAACATAAGCATCTATCAAACTGGTAATGGAAGAGTTACTATAAGTGGAGCTGGAGGAGTTACCATTTTAAATAGACTTTCAAGGTTTATTACAGCTGGCAGAGATGCAGGTGCTGGATTAGTAGCAACAAGTACCAATACTTTTCATTTAACAGGAGACCTAAGGAGATAAATCAAATATTATGATTAAACAAAAAATTATTTTATTGTTTTTTTGTTGTATTTACTCCTTTACTTACAGCCAAATAGTAAAATACAATAACTTTCCTACAATGAAGCCTCATCATATACTTGATGAAAATTTAGGAAATATCAGTTTTGCTTTTTCAATGAGAGTTATTGAAAGCGACTATAATGGTCCTTTAGTTAGACTAAGAAGAGCTGGAGATAATGCTGAGCAAGACTTTACATGGGGAGATAATGATATTGTAGACATAGCAGCCATAAATGCTTGGCGAGGCGGAAGCAATGTTTTTATCCACACATGGTACGATCAAAGTGGATTAGGCAGAGACGCTATTCAAACAACAAGAAATCGACAGCCTCGATTTTACCCAGACACAAATAATCCTTATTTTCAAGGAGATGGTTCTAATGATCACTTAGTCATTGATACACCAAACGGAATTCAAGATGTTACCAATGCTGGAGATGAAGGAACTGTAATTACAATAGCAAGGGCTACAAATAATTATCAACACTCTTTTGGTGTATTAACTAACGCCAATAGATGGGCCACTCACATAAATTGGGGTAATGGAAGGCTTTATTTTGATCCTGGTGTTTGTTGTAATGCCACACGTTCTTTTATCAATAATTCAAACAATAATGTTTGGGAAATATATACTTTTATGAAAACAAATACCAATACAATTGCTCGTTCTGGGGGAACACAGCGATTTAATGGAGTTTACAATAATGGTAGATGTACCCGGACAGAAGATTTTACAATTGGATGGGCCAATGGTAATCAAACAGGAAATCATGCAAGAACTAGTTTTACAGAATTTATAATGTACAATAGAGACATTTCAACAACTCAAATACAAGAAATAGAACAAAATGCAATTACATTTTGGGGCATTTAAATTAATATAATCATTAAAGTAAACATTGTTTAAAAATTTATGATCCACTCTAGTAACATACTAAAGTTTATAGTTACAATTTTATTGTTAACATTTACCATTTCAACACAATCTCAAGAAATCAATGTAGTTGATAAAAAAGGAACAATAAACACAGTAAATAACAATAATGTTTATACCTCTGCAACAGACCCAAACACCCCTACACCAGTTGCAGTAGAAAATGATATTTGGTTCGATACAAGCACAACACCAAACACCATAAAAGTATGGGATGGAACAACTTGGTTATCATTAGCTAATAATTTTTGGTCATTAACTGGTAATGCTGGAACAAATTCTACGACTAACTTCCTAGGAACCAGTGATACACAAGATTTAGCACTTAGAACAAATAATATAGAGGCTATGAGAATAAACCAAACAAACCAATATGTCGGCTTAGGAATAGCAGGAGCAACTAGCCCTCTTCATATTAGTAGAGACTTAGCTGATGGTGTTGGAATTATTCGTGTTCAAGGGACAGAACCCGATATTAATTTCAATGATACAGATGGTGGGTTTAACACCTTTACTTTTGAAAACGCCGGAGTAGCAAAATTTGCCTTTGGTAGAAGAAATACTGATGCCTTTTACATCACTAGAAATGATGGTACATGGCATGATGAAACATTCAACATTTTAAACAACAACGGACATGTTGGTTTAAATACTGACGCACCTACTGAGCGTTTAGATGTTAATGGTAAACTTAGAGTAAGGGACATCTCTACAGTTACCACTAATAATAATATTTTAACAGCAACAGCAACTGGTGTTGTTGAAAAGAAAGAATTAATTGCAGCTGAAACCGATAATCAAATAACCACAGGAGCAAACGGAGGTGTTTATTTAGGCCCTACTGTTTTTGTCGGTTCATTTATTATTAACGGTCCTGGCGGAGGTTCAGCTACATTTACACAAGATATAACAGGACTACCTTTTCAACCTTCACAAATAACATTTACAGCTCACGCAAATATTGAGTCAGCTAATATTGATAATGATAATGGGGTTGGAAACAACAATGCATGGATTAATAATTCATTCGGGACAATGAATGGTTTTGTAAGAGACACTGGGGCGCCTTTTACACAACAAGTTATCTATGTTGGGGGACACGGAAATTCGATAAATGACATTTCTCGTTATGCTTCTAATTCAAATTGTATAGGAATTAGATATGGAAGTCAAAACGGTGATGATTTAGGGAAGATTACTGCTTCTTTAAATACTTTTTTATCTAATGGATTCAGACTTAATGTAGCCTATTCTTTGGGAACAATAGGATCTACTGCAAGGAGAAATGATGTTTTAAACGAAAGTTTATTAGTGATTTATACAGCTTACAAATAAACATATTTTTTAGCATCAATTACACAATACACAAACTTAACTAATTAATAATCTATTAGTTAAACAAAATTTTAACAAATAAAAGCGTAAGAGTCTCAAAAAAACACATTACTTTTGCAGCTTCAAAATTAAAAGTTTAATCCTCTTAAAAAAATTATAACATTTAATGCACAGAAACCTACTACTACTTCAATAATAGTTTATCTAACTATTAAAATATTTTCGTCTGAAAGTATATAGAACAACTATAATAATATGCGGGTGTTATCATAATTATTTTATATGCTTTGTGTTAACTTAAATTCAGTTGAAATCTAACTGAAACATCTTTTAACATACGTTAAAAAACAGTAAAACCTTATTCAAAAGACGAATCCACTAGCCAGAAGAAAGATATACTTCAACTAATCTATGTATCAAACTTAATTGATTCATGGCAATTTTGAAGTGTAAGTAGGAATTATGCATCACAGTGTAATGAGGACAGTTATAAAACGACAACCATGTGGTTTTTAACTAAATGAAGATTTAATACAGTGGTATTATGAAGACGATAATTAAAATAACAATATTATTATTTACATATTCTGTAGGTGCTCAAACTGCATTTCACAATTTTGGTAATGTAAAAATGCATACTAATGCTAGTATTGGGTTTCATACTAATTTAATTAATGATGGTACTCTTGATGATGACAATGTTGGATTAGTTGGTTTTTATAGTAATAATGAAACAAGAATAGTATCTGGAAATAATAAAGCTATCTTTTATAACGTAGAAATAGATACTAATAATGATTTAGAGCTTAGAAACTCTTTAGGAATAACTAATGAGTTAAGCTTTATAAATGGAAAAGTTATCACTCCAAAATCGGATACTAGTATATCCTTAGATTTTATTCAACATGATTTTTATGCTGGTGAAGATGACAACAGACATGTTGATGGTTATGCTTCTGTTTCTGGAACTGAAGAATTTGTTTTCCCTATTGGTGATGACAATAGACTAAGACCAATGATTATTCCTACTCAAAATCAAAATTCTACCTTTAAAGGAGCTTATTTTAACGAAGACCCTAATTCACCAACTACATTTACTCAAACCTTTTTAACAAACCAAAAGCAAGTTTTTATAGAAAACATTAGTCAACTTGAGTTTTGGGATTTAAATGGAGCAAATAAAACAACAGTTACATTAACTTGGGATAACCAAAGTGATATTCCTGCTATAGCTAACAATGTTGCAGAATTAAAAGTTGTTGGTTGGAGCAAGACTGAAAACAAATGGATGGATCTTGGAAGTAGTAATGTGTCTGGAGACTTAACTTCTGGTCAAGTAACTTCAAACGAGTTTATCCCTAATGATTATGAAATCATCACTATAGGTGCTGGTGTTCCTGACGGTGAATTAGACGACGTAAATATTATCTTTTCTCCTAATGGAGATAGCACTAACGAAACTTTAGTATTTGAAGGATTAGAACAATACAATAGAAACGAATTAGAGATTTATAACAGATGGGGAAACCTTGTTTATAAAACATCTGATTATAAAAACGATTGGAATGGAAAGTCTTCGGGAAGAGCAACAATAAACTCTAATGATGATTTACCAGTTGGAACTTATTTCTATACTTTAAAGTTTGGCCAAGATAAATTAAGTAAAAAACAAAAAGGTTGGGTTTATATTCAGAGATAGAACAACTTCAACATAATTTTAAAATATTTAAAACTTATATGAATGCCATTTAACGTACGTTAAATGGTATTTTTTTGACCATGATTTTTCTAGCCAAATTCGCTAATCGGTAGAAAAACACAGTTCAACTAAAACCTCCATTAATCCTTATTGATTTGAAGCATCTTTGAAGTGTAAATACAAAGAAACATTTACATAACAACAACCATTTTAAATCAATAATTATGAAAACAATAACTAAAATAGCCGTATTATTATTTACATATTCTGTAGGTGCTCAAACTGCATTTCACAATTTTGGTAATGTAAAAATGCATACTAATGCTAGCATTGGTTTTCATACTGATTTAACTAATTATGGTACTCTTGACAATAACAATGAAGGTTTAGCTGGTTTT
>NZ_WAAU01000012.1:219-252045 GCF_008806755.1 Tenacibaculum aiptasiae | reverse complement strand
CGAGTATTATCGAATCCAGCATTACCAGCGTTAGTTTATGGTGATATAGAGTTAAGTTATGGAGATTTGGATTCGGAGTCCGATCTATGGGCTCATCATTTACTATCTTATGGTTTAGAGCCAGGGAGTATAGTGGGCTTACATATGACTCGTTCTATAGATATGATTTTAGGTATTTTATCAATAATGAAGGCAGGGTGTGCTTATTTACCTATTAATACCTCTCAACCCCAATCTCGTACGAAATATATGTTAGAAGATTGTGGGGTTAATGTTATATTGAGTAACATAAGTTCAAAATTAGAGAGTTCTTTAAATTATACTATAATTGATACACGACTTATAGATAAGATGAGTATTGATAATCAAGGACTTCCTTGTGTTGAATCATTAGATTTAGCTTATGTAATTTATACTTCAGGTTCTACAGGGCAGCCAAAAGGAGTATTAATAAAGCATGAATCACTTTCAAATCTTATCCAATATCAGCAAGCTCTTTTTGATATAAAAGAAGATGAACGTATAGTTCAGTTTTCGCCCTATTACTTTGATGCGTCAGTAGAACAAATATGGTTATCATTATCAAGTGGTGCAACTTTAGTTATTCTTGAGGAGGAATTTCTTCTAAGAGAAACTTCTTTTACTTCTTTTTTAAGGAAAAACAAGATTACTCATTTTCATAGTACGCCTTCCTTTTTAGAGGAAGTCAAGTTTGAAAATTTATCAAGTCTTCGAAGAGTAGTTGCTGGAGGAGAAGTGTGTAAGCCTTCATTGGTAAAAAAAATAGCATCACAATATCCGTTTTATAATGAATATGGACCAACAGAAACTACGGTAACGGCTACAGTTTATCAAGTAAATAATACTAGTGATTTAGCAAAAGAAAGAATACCTATAGGTTTCCCAATAGGTAATACGCAAGCTTACATTTTATCAAATACCTTAGAATTGTTACCACAAGGGGTTATAGGCGAGCTATACTTAGGAGGAAAAGGTTTGGCAGTAGGATATTTGAATCGTCAAGATTTGACAGATAAAAGTTTTATTGAAAACCCATTTGGGGAAGGCAAAATATATAAAACTGGAGATCAAGCGAGATGGCTTTCAGATGGAACAATAGAATTTTTTGGTCGAAATGACGATCAAGTAAAGCTTCGAGGCTACCGTATTGAATTAGGAGAGATAGAATTTCATTTAGAGAGTATTGATTCGATAAATCGAGCTATAGTAATACTTTCAGGAATGGGAGAGACCAAAAAATTAGTAGCTTACTTAAGTGGAAGAGAAAAAGTAGATGAAGCTAAAGTTAAAATGTCATTATCTACAAAGATTCCAGATTATATGATTCCGGTAGTATTTGTTTGGATGGATAGTTTTCCAACCAATACAAATGGTAAGATAGATAGGAAATCATTACCACTACCAGATATAACAGAGATAGAGGGTTATGTACCTCCGGTAAGTGTTGAGGAAAGGGAGTTAGTTTCTATTTGGTCTGAAGTATTAGGTATATCAGAAGAAAAAATGAGTATCACATCAAACTTTTTTAAATTAGGAGGTAATTCTTTATTGGCTATAAAATTAAAGAATCTAATAAAGCAAAGTTTCGAAATAGAATTTCCTCTATCTAAAATTTTCTTGTCGCCAAAAATTATTTCAATAGCAGAAAAGTTAAAACAAGAAGGAAATAAAAAACAAGAAAGTGACATTATAATCCCAATTAATAATATTCATGAAAATGATAAATTATTCATGATACACGATGGTAGCGGTGAAATTGATGGATATCTTGAATTATCTAGGAGAATCAAAGGTTATTCTTGTTATGGGGTTAAGTTTAGGTTATTGGATGATATATCTGAAACTCCAGAGGTTACTTCAATAGCTCAAGAATTTATTAAAGAAATAAAAAAGATACAAAAGGCTGGTCCTTATCATTTAATAGGTTGGAGTTTAGGTGGAGAAATAGCTACAGAAATAACAATTCAGTTAGAAAAAGAGGGAGAAAAGGTAGAGAACCTTATTATAATAGATTCATTTTTAAAATTTGATAAACCAATAGGAGTTCCTGTCATTAATGTAGCTTCTGAATTAAATCTTTTAGAATCTAAATTTAAGTACACTATAAAGAATGCCAAAAATATTTATTCATTAAATAAGTTATGGTTAGAATTTTCAAATTCTGAAATTTTTAAACAAGAATCGGTTGAATGGTTACGTAATAGTACCCCTATAGAAATTAGGGAAATGATTCCTGAGTTTTTACAAATGAATAAAGAAGAACTTTTTGAAGCAATTAATAAAGTTAGATTATTGTTTAATGCATCTGATAAGTATTTTATTAATCATTCAATTGAAGCTAAAACATTGTTTATATGGCCTAATGAATCAATAGATATATCTAATGAAGATAAATTAAGGAGTAACTTTATAAACTTTGAGCTGAAACAGGTCTTAGGTAATCATTTTTCTGTAATGAAAAGTAAAAATGTAGTATCACTTTCAGAGGTTATAAATCATCAATTAAATCAAAATTTAAAAATAGATTTTGATTCAAATAAAAAAATATTTCATGAAACAAATTGAAAATAATAGCAAAAAAAAAATAAAACTATTTTGCTTACCATATGCAGGAGGTGGAGCAAATATATATGAGAAATGGCAAATAAAATTGTCTGAAAAAATAGAATTATGCCCTATTAATTTAGCAGGAAGAGGTAACCGTTTTAATGATGATCTTTATAGAACTTTAGAGGAAGCTGTAGATGATATTTATGATATGATAAAGAATGATATTTCTGAAGGAGAATACGCAATTTTTGGACATAGTATGGGAGCTTTGTTGGCTTATGAATTAGTTCAAAAAATACAAAGCCTAGGAAAGAGATGTCCTGTACATGTGTTTTTTTCAGGAAGAAAACCTGTGCATATTCCTAAAATAGAAAAGTTTTATAGAGATATGAATGCTCAAGAATTTGAGCAAGCAGTTTTAGGTTTAGGGGTTACTCCACCTGAAATTTTTAAAAATACAGAGCTAAAGGAAATTTTTATTCCATTATTGCGAAGTGATTTTACTATTGCAGAAACATTTGTTAATAGATCAAAAATAGTTCCTTTGAATTGTAGTATTTCAGCACTTATAGGAAAAGAAGAAGCAATTACAATTGAAGAAGCAGAAGAATGGAGATTACATACTACAGAAAGATGTTCTGTGCACTATATAGATGGAGGACACTTCTTTTTATTAAGTGATTTAACTTCTGTCATAAACATTATAAAAGCAGATTTGCTTTTAGAAAAATATGCTCTGAAATAAAGAGTATTGCTAAGGAAAAGTAAAGCAGTTTTGATAGGTAAAACACTTGATTTTGATAGTGTTAAGTGTATGTGTAGCTATTAATAGATGGCTGCTTGTAACTTTTTTAAAATTATGACTTAAAGCAAGCCTTGTATAAGTCAGAATACATTTAAAATTTATTTACAATAAAAAAATTATAAGGTTAGAAAAACTTTATTAAAAGAGTAATCATGAAATTACAATATAAAAGAATTTTTATAAATATTATTTATTGTTTTTTATTGTTTCACACAATTAAAACAATAGCACAATCTAAATTAAATGCCAAAATAGTTGGAAAAGTAACAACAATTACGAACGAAACCTTGCCATATACAAATGTAATATTATTCAAGGCATCTAATCAAAGTATGATAAAGGGAGTTATAACAAATGAAGAGGGTAGATTTGAAATAAGAGGAGTATCTGAAGGTACTTATTATTTATCAGTAAGCGTAATAGGTTATAAAACATTTAAGTCTGAACTTTTTACTCTTAAATTAGAAAAAAATAAAAATTTTGGGACTATTAAATTAGAAGAAAAAAGTATTTCTCTAGACGTAGTGAATTTATCAATTAAAAAGCCTTTAATTCAAAATAAACCTGATAAAGTTATTCTGAATATTGAAAATAGCATTTTAGCTACTGGAAATACAGCTTTGGATATTTTAAATAAGTCTCCTGGAGTGAGCAATACAAATGGAGAAATCAGTTTGGTAGGAAAAACCAATGTATTAATCTTGATAAATGGAAAACAAACATATCTTGCTCCTGAACAATTAACAACCTTACTAGAATCTACACAATCAAGCAATATTAAATCTATTGAGATAATGACCAATCCGCCAGCGAAATACGATGCAGCTGGAAACGCGGGGATTATTAATATAATCATGAAAAAAAATGAAAATGAAGGAACAAATGTACACCTCAATTTTAGTTATGGACAAGGAATGTATCGAAAAAACAATGGAGGTATTGCAATGAATCATAAGAATAGTAAGCTCAATATTTTTGCGAATTACGATTTTTCAGATAATGTAAATTTTGGTACTATTGATATAGATAGATTTACAAGGTTATCGGGTAACCCTTTATATTTTAAATCATCTTCTTTTGAAAGATATAGATTCAAAATTCATAGTTATAAGATAGGAACAGATGTTAATTTATCTCCAAAGAGTACACTAGGTTTTATTGTAAGTGGTAATAGTGTTAGAGGAAATTCAAGAATAAACGCTAGAAATGATATTGGTTCACAAATACAAAAAATTGATTCAACAGTTATAGGAACTACAGCAGGTAGATACCCAAACAGATATGTAACTTTTAATATAAATTATAATCATAAAATAGATACTCTAGGAACTTATTTAACATTAAGTTACGATTATTCACTATCAAAAAAAGAGGAAGAATTTGAATTTGGTAATAGATTTTTAGATGCTAATGGAGATGAATTTCGATTACCTAATAATTTTAGAAATATAACTCCGCAAGATGCTGATATATATGTTGGTAAAGCAGATTTTTCACGTCCGCTAAATGAAAAATCTAAACTTGAAGTAGGAATGAAGTTTAGTTCAGTAAAGACGGATAATATACTTCAATTTGATGTTTTACAGAGTGATGGAAGTTATGTAAATAATCCTAGCAGAAGTAACCAATTTATATATAAGGAAGAGATTATGGCGGGTTATGTAAATTATAATACCCAATTTGGATCGTATGATTTGCAAGTTGGTTTACGTATGGAAAGAACTAAATCTAATGGAAATTCAATATCAAATAATAGTATTGTAAAAAGAAATTATACAGACTTTTTTCCAACATTTTCTTTACAGAAAAAGATAAACGATGAAAATACAATAAGAGTTAGCTATGGTAGAAGAATAGATAGGCCTAATTATGCTTCTTTAAATCCTTTTTTACATTATATTGACGAATATACATTTCGATATGGAAATCCATTTTTAAATCCTCAGTATACAGATTCATATTCAATAGGATATACACTTAAAAATAAATATACATTTAATTTTAATTATAGTAACACCAAAGATGCTATTGCAAATATTGTATTAACAGATCCTGTTACAAATTCAATCTCACAAACAGATGCAAATCTTAATGGTTTCAAGTCATATAGTCTAAATATAAATGCGCCAATTAAAGTCTCAAAATGGTGGAAAACTTTTAATAACCTTTCAATGTTTTATAATCAATATGATTCTAATAATATTCAAGGAGCTTCTAATCAATTAGAAAGATTAGCATGGCAAGCTAGTAGCACTCATAATTTTACAATAGATGATAGGTCGTCGGCAGAGTTAAGAGCAAATTACATTTCTTCAAATGTTTATGGAGTACTAAATCTTAAGCCTTACTATGGTGTTGATCTTGGTGTGAATAGAACGTTTTTAGATAAAAATATGAATGTTCAATTGTCATTAAGTGATATTTTTAACACTTGGGGTAAAAGAACTGTATATAGTGATTTGACTAATAGTAATTTTAACGTCTTAAGAACTTTCGATAGTAGAGTTATTCGTTTAAGTTTAACTTATAAGTTTGGAAATGTAAAGTTAAAGTCAATCAATAAACAAGGGGGAGTACAAGAAGAAGAAAGAAGATTGAACTAACTTTTTGTTATTAATTGTTGAGTTTGCATTAGAAGGTAAAAAATGATTATAAGTGGTTAGTTGGAGAAAAAACTGAGTCTTGTCAGGATAGTTAGATGATCAAATTTAGAATTTTTAAGCTAAATAGAAGACTTGTCATTCTTTAGCTATTAGCTATATAACTACAATAATAAAATACACATAATAAAATATTAATAAATTAAAAATTTGAAAAAAATGAGTTTGATATCAACAAACAGTAGAAAACATGTAATTTCATTAAAAGATCTTTCACCACAAGAAACATTAGAAATAATTAATAGAGGAATTGAGTATTCAAATGGTAATGTAGAGCAAGGATATCAATTAAAAAATAAAGTGTTGGGTGTTTATTTTAAAAAAACTTCAACAAGAACAAGAACGGCTTTTACTACAGCAGCATTGAGACTAGGGGCTCAAGTTATTGCTTATGGTCCTAATGATTTACAATTAAATACGGGTGAAACAATGGGTGATACTTTACAAGTTCTTTCTAGAATGTTAGATGGTTTGGTGTTAAGAACAGCTGAAAGCCCAAAAATACTTAAAGCTTTTGCTAATCAAAAAAAAATGTCCATAGTAAATGCAATGACAGAAGATGAACATCCAACACAAGCTCTAGCTGATCTTACCACAATAAAGCAGTATTTCGGTGAATTATCTGGTTTAGAAATCGTGTATTTAGGAGAAGGAAATAATACAACAACTGCGCTAGCGTTAGCAATAGCTAAGTTTTCTAATATGAAGATTAATTTTTTTACTCCTCCTAACTACAATATAGACCCTATGCTATTAAAGTATGCACAGGAAGAAGGGAAAAAAAGGAATACAACAATTAAAGAGTTTCATGATTTACGAAAACTTCCGAAGAATGCAGATATTGTCTATACTACACGTTGGCAAACTACTGGTACTACAAAGCCAGATCCGAATTGGAGAAAAGTTTTTGAGCCTTTTACTGTAACCGAAGAACTAATGAATACTTATACAGATGCAATTTTTATGCACGATTTACCTGCTCATAGAGGAGATGAAGTAGAAGCTTCTGTAATAGATGGTGTTAATAGTATTGTGTTTAATCAAGCTGAAAATAAAGCTCATAGTGCAAAAGCTGTATTAGAATGGTGTATGCATTAATGCTTTAGTATTTAGTAAAGAAAATTTTAAATGATTTGACTTAAATATGACAGTATTATATTATACCAAATGTAAACAATTATCTAGCCATTCTTATGAAAGAGCTGTTTCTTCATTGCCTTTGGAAATGCAAAATAAAGTAAGGAAATATATGAGGTGGCAGGATGCTCACGCATATTTATATGGAAAACTATTATTAAAGAAAGCAGTTTCTGATTTAGGTCACGATTATAATTTAGAGCTTATACAAAAGTCAAAGTATGGGAAACCGTATTTTGAAAATAGTAATTTTGGTTTTAATATTTCTCATTCAGGTGAATATATTGTATGTATAATAAGTACAGAGGAGAAAAACAATTTAGGTATTGATATAGAGGAGGTTAATCCAATAGAGTTTGACAGTTTCAAAAACGTATTTTCAGAAAAGGAGAAAAGAGAGATTTCTAATTATAAAAGTTTCTATACTTTTTGGACTAGAAAAGAAGCTGTTGTTAAAGCGGATGGGAGAGGGTTACTCATGCCGCTTAATACAATAAATACTACAATTTCACCTCTGTTGTTAGATAATAAAGCATATTATTTATATGAAGTAGAAATTGATCAAAATTATGTTGTTCATGTGGCTACTTCAAAGTCTCTGAAAAAAAAAATAGACTATAGTTATATACATTCAGAAAAGTTGTGTGAATAATAATTTGTTACAGATAATAAACCATTTTCTAAATAAATAAAATGAAAAAGGTTAATAATAAAAACTTTTTTAGCTAATTGTAATTCTAGAATAAACTATTGTTTTTTTTAGAAGAATGAAGTGTGTTTATAATGTTGGGGCTAGATAACTTCAGTTATAAGTTATATTACATATTACCCTTTTTTATTTTTAATCTGATATTCTTTATTCCATATAGAAATGTAGCTGAAAAAAGGCTAAAAAATATTCCAATCCCTATGATAAAGAAAAAATATTTATTAAAAACGTTACTATATACTATTTCTTGACTATGTTCAGTAGAAAATATCATATAAATAGTTGTTATAATAAATGATATATAGGATAAATAATTATAAATAAATGATTTCTTGAAGTTAAATTTATCTTTTACCCGGATTAAGTAAATGATGTTTGATATTAATAGAAAACTCAAAATTAAAATAATATGTATAATTATAGGTTTCATTAATTTCGGAAATAAAAAGTTAATGAGTAATAGGTAATAAAAAAAGCCACCAATTATACCTAAGCCAATACTGTAAGGCAATAGTTTAATTTTTAATTTAAAACATAATAAAAAGAATAGAATAATAACACCTAAAATAAAGATGTTTTTTAATAAAGGGATGTATGTTGTGAATTGAAAATAAACAATTTTAGAATCCTTTGTTTTTCTTAGTTGTAAAAAATCTACCTCAAATTTTAATTCTTTTTTAAAAATATTATAATCATTTTTGTTTAGCCATTCGTTTTCATCGTTGAAAATTATTATACTTTGATTACATGCCTGCTGGTCCTTAATTAATCCATATTTAGGATTAGAATAAACTAGCCATTTTTGCCCAAGTTTATAAGAATAGTTACAAACACCTCCACAATTATTAAAACCAGAAACAAATTTAGTTGTCTGACCTTTAAAAATTTGCTCAATTCTAAAAGTAAATTCTTGATAACCTCTAGTGTCACAATCTTCTACTTCTACTATTTCACCTATAAAGATTAAAGAATAATTATCGTACTCTTTTTGTGTGATTTTTTTATGTGAGCAGCTACAGCTATAAGATTTATAGGTATTTGTTAAAATAAAAAATAATATAAATAATTTTTTCATTCAATGTTAACTTACTTTATAGGCAGAACTTTTAGTGGAGATTAAAAGTTAGTTTATATTTGGTGAAAACTAAAGGTTTTAAAATATATAGTGATAAAAACCAAGCAATTTTTCAAACAAATATAATTAAAAAATATAGCGCATATACATCAGATCTATGTATATGCGCTATGCATTTATATTAATTATTGAGAGCTATTTATAAAGTAAATAATTGCTCCTAATTTTTTTAAAATTCTTCAAGTCTTTTTTCCAAGAGTTTTTAATCTCTTTTTCAGAAACACCTTGTTCAATTTGGTGTTGTAATTTCTTAGTTCCTGCTAGTTTGGTAAAAAAAGCATTGAAAAAGTCTTTTTTAGGAGAGTTTGTATAGGCGTTTAACAACCAGGAAAGATCCAATTCAGCTAAGTAAGGAGTTTTTCTTAAGTCTTCACCATAACATAGTTCACCTTTAAACTTAGGGTACTTAGCACCTTCATTTGGTTGCGGTGTAAAACTAAAATTAGTATTAGTTATAAATGGAGAACCATAAATTTGAAACTGCTTATCAGTTCCTCTTCCTGCAGAAACCTTTGTTCCTTCAAAAAAACATAAACTAGGATATAAGTTTATAGATGTATCATTAGGTAAATTAGGAGAAGGTTTAATTGGTAAGCTGTATTTGTAATCGTGTGTATAATTTTCTAACGGAATTACAGTTAAATCACATTGGATTCCTTCTTTTAACCACTTTTCACCGTTAATCATTTGTCCGTATTCACCAATAGTCATTCCGTAAACTACAGGAACAGGATGCATTCCTACAAAGCTTTTATGTGTAGGTTCTAATACAGGACCATCAATATAATGTCCGTTAGGGTTAGGTCTGTCTAAAATAATAACTGGAATATTAGCTTCAGCACAGGCTTCCATAACATAATGTAAAGAAGAAATATAAGTGTAAAAACGAGCTCCTACATCTTGTATATCAAAAACGACAACATCAATACCTTTTAACTGTTCAGCAGAAGGTTTTTTGTTTTTTCCGTACAACGATATAATAGGTAACTTTGTTTTAGTGTCAATACCATCTACAACAGTTTCACCAGCATCTGCTTTTCCACGGAAACCATGTTCAGGAGCAAAAACTTTTTGAACGTTAATTCCGTTGTAATCATTTAAATAATCAACTAGATGAAACTGAACTAATTTAGAACCCATTACGTTAGGAGCTACTTCGGCTCTTTGTAAAACTTCTAAAACTGATGTTTGATTGGCTACAATAGCAACGTTTTTACCCTTTAGTTTAGGTAAGTATAAATTAATTCTATCAGCACCAGTTCTTACTTGTAAAGTTTCTGTTTCTTTTATAGCTTTTTTAGTTTTTGATTTCTGTTGTTGAGCACAAGAGTTTAGTTGAAAGCTAATAAAAATTAAACATAAAAGGTGGTTAAAAGTTCTCTTCATTTAAATGTATGTTTTAAAAGATAAAGTTACAGTTTAAAAATCTTTTCGTAAGAAAAATAGTGGATAATTTAAACTATGAGTTTCTCTTACAATTTTAAAACCAAATTTTTTATACAGCTTTAAATTCTCTTTGGTAGTAGTTTCTATAATACAAGGAAGTTGATTGTTTTTAAAATGTAAAAGCACTTCCTTAATGAGTCGAACACCAATGCCTTTTTGTTGATGCTCGTTAAGCACACCCGTAATAATTGGATGAATATGTGGCGTTTTTATATGGTTTTTGTTTAATTCGCGCTCTCTTTTTAGTATTTTAAACACATTAAAAATTCCAATGGTTTTAATAATTAAAAGAAGTTTCCAATAAGAGTTTTTTAAGGTTGTTTTTTGTAAATGGGGATAGTTGATAAGTAGGCATGCTTTTTTGTTGTCAGAAATAAAGACTTCACCAAATTCAAAAGAAGTTAAAAATAGGTATTCCATTAAAAAACGAAGACGTTTATTTCTTTTGGAATCTTGTTTTACAACAAAGCTTATAGAATTGTCTTTTTTGATGTTGACAAAAGCACTGTATAAAATATCAGTAACTAATTCTTTGTCAGAAAATGAAGCTTTAATCATGATAAATAATATTATTTAAAGAAGAATTAATTACTTTTGGATTTACTTAAAAACAACAACTTTTGAATTTCGAATTATTTATAGCTAAACGAATTATTGCTGGTAAAGAGCATAAAAGTAGTATATCGTCACCAATAATTAAAATAGCTACAATTGCTATTGCGTTGGGTATTGCTATTATGTTAATATCTGTATCGATAGCATCGGGTTTTCAAAAGAAGATTAGAGATAAAATGTCTGGCTTTAAAGGGCATATTCAAATTGTAAATTACGATAATAATAATTCTGATTTATCTACAGTTCCAATTGAAAAAAACCAAGATTTCTATCCCGAGTTTAAAAATATTGATGGAATTAAAAACGTACAAGTTTTTGCGAATGTAGGAGGGATTATTAGAACCCCAACCGATTTTGAAGGGATTATATTTAAAGGAGTATCGTCTGATTATGATTTTTCTTTTTTTAAAGAATATTTAAAAGAAGGACGATTACCTAATTTTAATCAAAGTAGAAATAAAGAGATATTAATATCAGAGTCGATTGCGAATCGATTAAATTTTAAACTGAATGATACTATTGAAACATTGTTTAGTTCTGAAAAAAGTAAATTAAAACATAAAAGACGTAAACCTGTTATTGTTGGGATTTATAATACAGGACTAGAGCAATTTGATAAATCTATATTGATTGGAGATATTAGAGAAGTACAAAGAATTAATAGTTGGAGCGATAATCAAATAGGAGGTTTTGAAGTTGTAATTGATGATTTTGATATGCTAGCAGAAAAAGGAGATGAAGTTTATTCAAACGTAGGAGCGACTTTAAATAGTAGTACCATTGTAGAAAGTAATCCATTAATCTTTGATTGGATTAAACTTTTTGATAATAATGTTCGATTTATTATTGCAATCATGATTTTAATTGCGGGGATAAATATGATAACAGCTTTATTAGTGCTGATATTAGAACGTGTTAAAATGATTGGTATTCTTAAAGCATTGGGAAGTGTTAACTGGAGTATAAGGAAAATCTTTTTATACAATGCTTTTTATTTAATATTGAAAGGGCTTTTCTGGGGAAATATTATTGGTGTTACTTTATTGTTTATTCAGAAATATTTCAAGCCTATAACATTAGATCCTGAAACGTATCATGTGTCTTCAGTGCCAGTTGAAATTAGTTTTTGGGTTATCTTATTGTTAAATATAGGGACACTTATCCTATGTTTTTTCATGTTAATAGTTCCGTCATATATAGTAACCAAAATACACCCTTCAAAATCCATTCGATTTGCATAAATTTGCAGCATAATTTTAGAAGATGAAATACGCAAAAAATATATTAGAAACTATTGGGAATACACCTTTAGTTCAGTTAAACTCAGTAACAAAAGAAGTAGATGCTTTAGTGTTGGCTAAGGTTGAAACATTCAATCCAGGGAATTCAGTAAAGGATAGAATGGCGTTAAAAATGATTGAAGATGCAGAAGCAGATGGGCGTTTAAAGCCAGGAGGAACTATTATTGAAGGTACTTCTGGAAATACAGGAATGGGATTAGCTTTAGCAGCAATTATAAAGGGGTACAAATGTATTTTTGTAATTTCGGATAAGCAGTCTAAGGAAAAGATGGATATTTTAAGAGCTGTAGGAGCAGAGGTGGTTGTTTGTCCAACAAACGTAGAACCAGATGATCCTCGTTCATATTATTCAGTATCGAAAAGATTAGGAGAAGAAACACCAAACTCTTGGTATGTAAATCAGTATGATAATCCATCAAATGCAAAAGCGCATTACGAACAAACTGGACCTGAAATTTGGGAACAAACAGAAGGTAAAATAACACATTTTGTAGTTGGAGTAGGAACAGGAGGTACTATTTCTGGAACAGCTAAATATTTAAAAGAAAAGAATCCAAACATTAAAATTTGGGGAGTAGATACATATGGTTCTGTATTTAAGAAGTATCATGAAACAGGTATTTTTGATGAGAACGAAATATATCCATATATCACAGAAGGAATTGGAGAGGATATTTTACCTAAGAATGTAGATTTCTCTTTAATTGATGGATTTACTAAAGTAACAGATAAGGATGCTGCTGTTTATACAAGAAAAATAGCTAAGGAAGAAGGTATCTTTGTAGGAAACTCGGCAGGTTCGGCAATTAAAGGATTGTTACAATTAAAAGATGAGTTTAAAAAAGACGATGTAGTTGTTGTATTATTCCATGATCACGGAAGTAGATATGTAGGAAAAATGTTTAACGACGATTGGATGCGTGATAGAGGATTCTTAGAAGAGGAAGTTACTACTGCTGAAGATTTAATCAAGTCGCATATTGATAAGCCATTAGTGACTGTACAAACTGAAGAATTAGTTTCTCATGCAATTGAAAGAATGCGTGATTTTAAAATTTCACAAATCCCTGTAAGAGATGTCAATGGATTTGTAGGTTCGGTAGACGAATCAACATTATTACGTAGCTACTTAGAAGATAAAAATATAGCAGACAAGCCAATTAAGGATGTTATGGGAGCTAAGTATGCAGAAGTTAAATTAAATGCTTCTATTGATGAGGTTTCTAAGTTAATTTCTAAAGAGAATCAAGCAGTATTGGTTGATTTAGAAAATGGTAAACACCATATTATTACAAAATATGATGTAATTAGTGCAATAAGCTAATTTTAGACATATAAAATAAAAAGCCCGTAAGTTATTACGGGCTTTTTTATTGTTAAGGAATTAATTCAAACTGTCCTTCTAATGTTGTGGTGGAGCTGCCACCAATAAAAACTTTAAAATCTCCAGGTTCAGTAATGAATTCCCCATCATTATTATAAAATCCAAGAGTATTTTTGTCGAGAGTAAATTCTACAGTTTTAGTTTCTCCAATTTTTAATTCAATTAATTCAAATCCTTTTAACTCTCTTACAGGTCGTGTGTTGCTACCAACCATATCACGAATGTATAGTTGAACAACTTCTTTACCGTCGTATTTACCAGTGTTGGTAACATTTACAGATACTTTAATAGAATCGTTTATCGATATTGATTTTTTACTAATTCTAAAGTTTGAATAGTTGAAGGTAGTGTAGCTTAAGCCGTGACCAAAAGGGTATAGAGGGGTGTTTTCAACATCAATGTAGTGAGACCAGAATACGTTATTATCTTTGTTTATTGGTCTTCCTGTGTTTTTATAATTATAGTAAATAGGAATTTGACCAACGTTTCTAGGAAAAGTCATTGGAAGCTTTCCGCTTGGGTTATAATCACCATATAAAACTTGAGCAATAGCATTCCCGGCTTGTGAACCTAGTTGCCAAGCTTCTACAATTGAAGGGATGTTTTCAGAAGCCCATTCAATAGCTAAAGGTCTACCGTTGTTTAATACAAGTACGATGTTTTTATTTACTTTATATATTTCTTCTAATAATTCTTGTTGAAGTCCAGGTAAATCTATGTTACTTCTACTTCTTCCTTCACCACTTTGAAAACCATGTTCTCCAAGTACCATAACTACTACATCCGATTTTTGTGCAGTTGCTACAGCATGTTTAAACTCACTTTTATCCGTGTAATTTATTTTTACTTCGCTAGTAAAAGATGTCTTTTCTGTGATTAAATCAACTCCTTTACTATAATTTAGGGTGTTGTCTTCGTATTGTTGCATTCCATCAAGAACAGATATAGAAGTGTTGTCATCAGAAGCAATACGCCAGCTACCTAAAGGACTGTTTTTGTCGTTTGCTAATGATCCTATAAGCGCGATTTTTTGACCACTCTTTTTAAGAGGTAATAAATCGTTTTCGTTTTTTAGTAATACGATAGATTTTTTTGCTACATCTAAAACAGCTTCTTGATGTTTAGGATTGTATAAAGAGTTTTTTTCGTTTTCTTCGTTACAGTATTTGTATGGATCATCGAATAAACCTAATTCAAATTTTACTCGTAAAATTCTTCTAGCTGCATCATTAATTAAGGATTCATCTACTTTACCATCTTTAACTAATTGAGCTAATTCTTTTACATAAACATAGCCTTCCATATCCATGTCAGAACCAGCAGTAACAGCTATTTCAGCTGCTTCTTTTTTATTTTTAGCATGCCCCCAATTGATCATTTCATTAATAGATGCCCAGTCTGATACAATAAATCCATTAAAACCCCATCCATTTTTTAAAATGTCTCTTTGTAAGTAACTACTTCCCGTAACAGGTACCCCGTTAAGTTCGTTAAAAGAATTCATTAAAGTTCTAACACCTGCATTAACTGCTGCTTTAAAAGGAGGTAGTACAACATTATGGAGAGTAGAAGTACCAATATCAACAGTATTATACTCTTTACCAGCTTCAGAAAAACCGTAAGCAGCAAAATGTTTAGCACAAGCAGCAATGGTGTGTGGTGATTTTAGGTTAGTACCTTGAAAACCTTGAACTCTAGCGACAGCTACCTTACTTCCTAAAAAAGGATCTTCACCAGCTCCTTCCATTACACGTCCCCATCTAGGGTCTCTTGATATATCTACCATTGGTCCAAAAGTCCAGTTAATTCCAGCTGAAGAAGCTTCTGTTGCTGCAACACTTGCAGACTTTTTTATTGCTTCTAAATCCCAGCTAGCAGCCTCCGCTAAAGGTATTGGACTAAGTGTTTTGTACCCATGAATTACATCAAAACCTATAATTAAAGGAATACCTAATCGAGTTTCTTCTACGGCAATTTTTTGTACAGCTCTTACATTTTTTACACCTCTTACATTCAGCATTGAACCAATCCACCCATTTTTAAGATGCTGGTATTTGGTTTCAGCACTTCCTTCTTTTGGAGCTGGCCCAGTAAGATCCCAAAAACCATTATATTGATTCATTTGTCCTACCTTTTCTTCAACGGTCATTTTTTCTAAGAGGGAATCAATTTTCTTTTCAATTTCTGTGTTCATCATTATATCACCTTTCTTGTGTTGTTCATTTTTTGAATAACATCCAACAAGAATGATTAACGAGCTTACGATTACTATTGGAATAATAATTTTTTTCATGTTTTAACTTGTGGAATTATGTTTTGAACTAATGTTTATGGTATGCAAAATTAAAAGAAAGAGTGTTTGAAAAGTATACATAAATAATCAAAAGGTGGTATTTTTTTAAACTTATTGTTTTTTATATGCTCTTAAATGACAAAATAGTATTATAGTACTTTTTGTATTCCTTTGAACTCAGTTTTGAACTCGCTAGGGGTGCAGTTTTTTACTTTTTTGAAGATTCTGTTAAAGTTGGCAATATTGTTAAAGCCACATTTAAAAGCGATTTCACTAATGCTTAAATCGGTTTCTAATAAGAGTCGTGTGGCTGCGCTTACACGGGTGCTGTTTAGGTATGCAATGAATGTTTTTCCTGTGCGCTTTTTTATGAATCTATTAAATGATACTGGGCTCATGTTAATGAGTTCAGATATCTCGTCAAGAGTAATTTTCTTATGATAGTTCTCTTGTATGTATTCGTATATCTTTTTAATTCTATCGCTGTTTTCGAAGTTTTCAATATTAGAAAAGGTTGTGGATAAGAGCTTTTGGTTTCTAGAGGTGGAAAGGTCGTGTAGTATAGAGATGAATTCTATAAAGTAGTCAATTCCAGAGGTTTTTGGAAGGTTTTTTAGCCTGGGCATAACTTCTTTTGTTGTTTTTTCAGAAAAAAGAATTCCATGAATAGATCTATTAAACATATCTCTTATTGATTTGAAAACTCTTCTAGAAAGTAGTTTTTCGTCTAGTAAATCATTATGGATATGAACGGTTACTTCATGTATTTCTTTGTTGGTGCACTCGTGAAGTTCCCAGCAATGTGGAAGATTAGGTCCAACAAGTACTAGTTCGTAATCGGAAATTTTTTCAATATGATCTCCTATAATTCTTCTAACTCCAGCTCCTCTATGGATTAAGTTTATTTCATATTCGGGATGGAAATGTAAGGGGAAATCAAATTCGTCTTTTACTCTATAATATACTAAAAAACTGTCGGATGGAGATAGTTGAGTAATCTCTCTGTGAATGTTGTTTTGCATTTTTTTTTTATGGTTTTATGGTTCAATAATATAAAAAATATATTACTAAATGACAAAAATATATTATTAAGTAGCTTTTTTAACGTATAGTTTTGTATCATCTAAATCCTTTTCGTAAACTGTGGACTAATTTGAGTAATCTTTAATTATTTACGAAGTCTTTAAAAAACGAATGAGATTATTAGTGATATAACAGAAAAATATAATTTAATTATTAATTATGAAAAACAGTTTTTTTAGAAAGTTAATACTTTTATCTGCTTTTCTTCTAAGTATTTATGGGTATTCACAAACCGTTAAAGGGGTTGTGACAGATAATTTAGGAGAGGTAGTAGGAGTAAATATTGTAGTAAAAGGTACAAACATAGGTGCAGTAACCGAAATGGATGGGTCTTATACAATAAATAATGTAAAGCCAGACGCAATACTTGTTTTTAGTTTTGTTGGGTATAAAACAAAAGAGGTAAGTGTAAATGGAAGAAAGGTTATTAATGTTTTACTAGAAGAGGATTCTAACAATTTAGATGAAGTTGTAATTGTTGGTTATGGAGCAAAAAAGAAAAGTTTAGTTACTGGTGCTATCTCTAGTATAGATAGTAAAGAGATAAAAAGTGTTTCTAGTCAAAGAGTAGAGCAAGTTTTACAAGGTAGAACCTCGGGGGTTACAGTTGTAGCATCATCAGGTTCACCAGGTTCTGGAGCAAAGATAAGAATTAGAGGTGCTGGTTCTAATGGTAATTCTGACCCATTATTTATCGTTGATGGAATGAAAGTAGCTAATTTAGATAATTTACCTCCAAGTGATATTGAAAATATTGAAGTTTTAAAGGATGCTGCTTCTTCAGCTATTTATGGAACTGAAGGTGCAAATGGAGTTGTAATTGTTACAACAAAAACAGGAAAAAAAGGAGGGTTAAAAGTTAGTGTTAATTCTCAATTTGTTTCTCAAAGTGTAAGAACAGATATGAAGTTAATGAATGCTTCTCAATTTGTTACTTATATGAATGAAGCAGGTCAAACTGGTGTAGTAAATAATGGTTATGATACTAATTGGATTGATGAAACATTTGTTACAGCTCCAATGTATAGAAATGATGTAAGTTTATCTGGGGCAGGAGAGAAAGGGTCGTATTATTTTTCTGCATCTAATTTGAATCAAAAAGGTATTGTAGGAAAAGATAATTCATCTTTTAAAAGAACGACCTTTAGGTTGAATCTTAAAGGAGAATTAACAAATTGGTTGGAAGTAGGATTAAATGCTACATATTCTATAACTGATAAAAATGGTATTACAGAGAACAGTGATACTAGAGGGGTTATACAAAACATGTTAATAATTGATCCTTTAACTCCTGTTACATATCCTAATGGGCAAGTGCCTCAAACAGTAATTGATAATGCTACAAATAATGGAGTGCCATTATTGCTAGATGCTAATGGTAATGTGTATGGATATCCAAGTTTTTCTACAGGAGAGGTGGTAAATCCCGTGGCGTATTCTAATGTCATGAATAGTAATGTTACAGATGCAACTCAATTTTTAAATACGACCTATTTTAAGTTCAAAATTTTAGAAGGTTTAACTTTTACAACTAGATTAGGATTAGAGCAAAATACATGGAGTGCTGTAAATACTAATTATCCTTATTATGTTTCTTCAGAAGCTCAAAATACAACTTTAACTAGGTCAACAGCTGATGTAGAAAGCAACAGGTGGTTATGGGAAAATTTTGCAACTTATACTAAAGAAATTGAAGAGCATAGTTTTACAGCTTTAGTAGGTTATTCGGCAGAAGATACTAAAACGACTACAAAGATAGTCGATACTCAAGGAGTAAGTCCTTTTGTGCCAGTATACAGAAATAATTTAGTTTCAGCTTTTGGTAGATTGTCATATGATTACTCAGGTAAGTATTTATTAGAGGCATCATTTAGAAGTGATAGGTCAGATAAGTTTCCTACAAAAAATAAAACAGCATTCTTTCCAGCTGTATCAAGTGGATGGGTAGTTTCTAAAGAGAACTTCTGGAATGAGGATTCAAAAATTGATTATTTAAAAGTAAGAGCAAGTTGGGGGCAAAATGGTAGCTGGGGTAATTTACCAGGTAATACAGATAGAACTTTTATTACTCAATTACATGGAGGGAATCCAATTAATTATCTAGGTTCTTTAGGTTCGCAAATTACAAGTTTTGCTAATGAAAACTTAGTATGGGAAACATCAGAACAATTAGATTTAGGAGTAGATTTAAAAGCTTTTAATAATAGAATGAACTTCTCAGTTGATTATTATGTCAAAACAACAAAAGATTTAATTGTAAATGATGGAAGTTTAATAACACCAGGTTCAGCAGGATTTGTTTTTAGTCCGTTTAATGCAGGAACTATTGAAAATAAAGGTTTTGAATTTGAGTTAGGTTATGGTGATGAATCAGAAAGTGGTTTTAGATACGATGTAAATCTTAATTTATCTACTTTAAATAATGAAGTAACAGAAGTATTATTTGTGCCAGAAGGAACTTCAATAGTTGGAGCAAGTGCACCGCAAAATAATGATGGAGTTACTCGATTTACAAAAGGATTGCCAGTATGGTATTTCTATGGATACAAAACTAATGGTATTGATCCAGCAACTGGGCAAATTAATTTAGTAGATACTAATGGTGATGGTTCAGTAAATAATGCTGATAAAACAATGATTGGCTCACCACATCCAGATGTATTGTATGGAGGTAATGTTAGTTTAGGATATAAGAATTTCGATTTTAACGTACAGTTTCAAGGAACAATAGGAAATGATATTATGGCTACATATCATCAGCCCTCAAGACCTATAACGAACAAACCAATACATTTTTACAATAATAGGTGGACCCAAGCAGGAGATAATGCATCTTTTCCAGCTGCGCAATACGCTAATACAGCATATGATACAGATTTAGTGGTTGAAGATGGATCGTATTTAAGAATTAAACAAATTCAACTAGGGTATAGAGTTCCTAAATCTTTAACAGATAAATTACATCTTAACAATTTAAGAGTTTACGTGTCTTTAGATGATTATTTCACTTTTACTAATTATAAAGGTCTTGATCCAGAGATTGGAAACTTTGGAAATAATGATATCGGTGTAGATAGAGGTTATTATCCAACACCAGGAAAAGCATTGTTAGGACTATCATTAGATTTTTAATATTTATAAATTATGAAAAAACAATTTTTAACAGTTATAGCAATACTTTTAATTGGGGTATTTGCTTGTGATAAAGATTTTACAGTAAATCCTCCACAAAATGTACAGGACTTAGAAACGTTCTTTTTAAAGGAGGAAAATGTAGAGTCTGCAGTGATAGGTATCTATGATTTAATGCAATACAATTATGGAAGAGATTGGCACAGTGCCTTTTTAGTAAAGCTATTACCAGGAGATGATGCTAATGCAGCAGGAGGTAATTCTCAAGATCAACCACAATTACAAGATATAGATGACTATACAAATGTTTCGTCTTCAAATGCATCAATATCAAGTGTATGGGATTTGTTTTACAGAACAATAGCCTTGTCTAATTTAGTGATTGAAAATGTAAAAGATTCTAATTTAAGTAATAAGGATAGAGCATTGGCAGAAGCTAAATTTATGAGGGCATGGTGTTATTTTGAATTAACTACAATGTTTGGAGATATTCCTTTACGTTTAACAGTGCCAGCAACACCAGAAGAGTTTGGGATTGGCAAATCTACAAGAGCAGAAATATATACTCAAATAGAAGCAGATTTAACAGATGCAATAGCATCATTACCAGAAAAATCAGTGTTAGGAAACTCATTTAGAGTTTCAAAAGGAGCAGCAGAAGCTTTAATGGGAAAAGTTTTAGTATTTCAAGATAAAAACTCGGAAGCAATACCATTTTTTCAGAGTGTTATTTCAAATTCATCTCACGATTTAGAAGCATCGTCAAATGATATTTGGAGTATTGATAAAGAGTTTGGTAGAGAATCTTTATTAGAAATAGGATATATTTCAACAACAGGAAGAGATTGGGGAAATATAGCTTGGGGAGGAAGAAACGAGAGTAACTTACATATTCAGTTAATGGGGCCTAGAGGAGATGGTATTTTTGATGTTGCAGCGGTTAATTTATTAAATGGTTGGGGATTTAACTTACCAACTAAAAAGTTAGCAGATGCTTTTACAACAGCAGGAGATACTAATAGGAAAGCGGCTACTTTAATGACAGAAGCTGAATTGATAGCTGCAGGAGGTAGTGTAGATCAATCGGCTGCTCCAGGAGGTGCTGTTTGGGATTATGAAGGCTCTATAAGAATAAAATATAGTACAAAATCTGAAGATACTAGCCCAGGTGGAGTAAAAGAATTGAATTATTCAACAAACTTTAGATTGTTCCGTTATGCAGAGGTTTTATTGCTAGCAGCTGAAGCTTATAATAAAACAGGACAGGATACACAAGCAAGAACGGAGTTAAATAAAGTGAGAACAAGAGCTGGACTTCCAGATGTTGATCCAACTCTATCTGGAAACAATTTATTTGAAGCAATTGTTAACGAGAAGTTTTTAGAGTTAGCACATGAAGGTCAGCGTTTTTGGGATTTAGTGCGTTGGGGTAAAGCAGCAACTGAACTAGCAGGTACAGGATATGCTCCTAAAAACGATTTATTTCCAATACCAATTACAGAAATTGATAAGAATTCTAAGTTAACGAGTGCTGATCAAAACCCAGGATATTAAAAAAAACTTTGTTTTATTATTGACTTAACTAGGTGGTTAGTTGCTAAAAAAGCAATTAACTATCTAGTTTATTAAGTCTTACTTAAGTATATGAGATTTCCCTTTTTAATCATAATTGTAATATTATTTGTAGCGTGTACTGATCAAAAAAGTACTAAAAAAAACGACCTGTTGTTCAATGAGTTAAAATCCAATACAACAGGTATTCGTTTTGAAAATAATTTAACAGAAACAGATTCTTTAAATTACTTTAAATACACCTCTATTTATATGGGTGGAGGTGTTGCTGCTGGTGATATAAATAATGATGGATTAGTAGATTTATTCTTTACAGGAAACCAAGTTAAAAACAGATTATACTTAAATAAGGGTAGCTTTTCTTTTGAAGATATCTCAGAGAAAGCTAAAATTGAAGGCGATTCAAAATGGTATACAGGAGTCACAATGGCCGATGTAAATGCAGATGGTTACTTAGATATCTACTGTTCAGTTTCAGGTAAAAATGGAGATAAGAGAAATGAATTGTATATAAATAACAGAGATAATACATTCACAGAAAGAGCAAAAGAATATCAAATTGATGCATTAGGGAATTCAGTACAAGCAACTTTTTTTGATTTTGATAATGATGGAGATTTAGATTTGTATGTGGCAAATTATCCAATTGCTCATCCAACAACTTCAAATGCAATATATGACTATAGAATGAAAAATGTTTCAGATGAAGAAACAGATAAGTTGTATAGAAACGAAGGAAAATATTTTATTGATGTTACAGAGATATCTGGAGTGAAAAATTATAGTTTTTCATTAGGAGTCGTAGCTGCAGACTTAAACAATGATGGTTGGCAAGATTTATATGTGTCGAATGATTACAGTATTCCAGATTTTTTATACATAAACAATCAAGATGGAACATTTAAAGAGGTGATAAAAGAAGCAACTTCTCAAACTTCTTTTTATGGGATGGGGATTGATATTGCTGATATCAATAATGATGAGTTATTAGATGTATTTCAAGTTGATATGGAATCGAATAATAATCGACGACAAAAAGCAAATATGGCAAGTATGAATCCTCGATTATTTTATGAAACAGTACTTTACGGGTTCCATTATCAATACATGCATAACTGCTTGCAATTAAATGTTGGAAGTATAGAAAATAATGTTCCAAAATTTTCAAACATATCTAGGATTTCAGGAACTTCATCTACAGATTGGAGTTGGGGGCCTATGTTTGCTGATTTTGATAATGATGGCTTTAAAGATTTGTATATAACTAATGGAACAAGAAGAGAGGTAAATAATAAAGATTTTTTTAAGAAAATAGATGGAGAAGAGTATAAGAAGTATTCATTGTTAGAGAAAACAAAAATGATTCCTTCTGAAAAAATTGACAATTTTATGTTTAAAAATGTTAATGGAATTCAGTTTGAAAGGGTAAATAAAAAATGGGGAATAGAGCATAAAGGGTTTTCAAATGGTTGGACTTATGCTGATCTTGATAATGATGGAGATTTAGATGTAGTAATCAATAATCTTGATGAAATTGCAAGTGTATTTGAAAATAAAGGAAATGATAAAAATTATTTAAGTGTTTCTTTTAAAGGGACTCAAAAAAATCCTTTTGGATTAGGAGCTAAAGTTTATACTTATGTTGGGAAAAATGTACAAAAACAAGAATTAACTTTAACAAGAGGGTTTCAGTCGTCAGTAGCACCAAAATTACATTTCGGTTTAGGAGATGCTAAAAAAGTAGATAGTTTAAAAGTAGTTTGGCCTAGAGGAAAAGAAGAAGTTCTTAAAGGAGTAAAAACGAATCAGTCCATAGTTTTAAAATATGCTAATGCTGAGAAAGGAAAAGATAGAACTTTAGTAAAAAAGAAAATATTCTCAAATGAAAATTCAAAATTATTAGCGTACAAATCTGTAGAAAATGATATAAACGATTTTGATAAACAAGTTTTATTACCACACAAAATGTCAACATTAGGGCCAGCTGTAGCAGTAGCCGATGTAAATAATGATGGTTTAGAGGATTGTTTTGTAGGAGGTTCTTTTGGGAACGAAGGAAGATTATTTATTCAAAAGAAAGAAGGCTTTTATGAAAAACAAAATTTAGAAATAACAAAAGACAAGTTATCAGAAGATTTAGGGGCGTTATTTTTTGATGCAGATAATGATGGAGATCAGGATTTATATGTAGTTAGTGGAGGATATGAATATGCAGAAAAATCAACAATGCTACAAGATAGATTATATGTGAATGATGGAAAGGGTAATTTTCAGAAAGAAAAAAAAGCATTACCACAACTGCAAAATAGTGGTTCAAGAGTTTATAAATTAGATTTTAATAAAGATGGTAAACAAGATGTTTTGGTTCTAGGAAGGCAAGTTCCAGGGAAGTATCCGTTACCAACATCAAGTAGTTTATTAGAAAATGCTTCGGATGAAAAATCTATAAAATTCAATAATGTAACAAGTTCAAAAATACCGTTACTTAAAAACTTAGGAATGGCAACATCAGCAGTTGTTACTGATATAAATAATGATGGATGGGAAGATATTATAATTGTTGGAGAATGGATGTCAATAAAAGTGTTTGTAAATCATAAGGGAAAATTTGAAGAAATTTCAGGAAAATATGGACTAACTAAAAATATCACAGGTTGGTGGTGGAGTATAAATCAAGGAGATTTTGATAATGATGGAGATATGGATTACATCGTTGGAAATAACGGTTTAAACTATAAATATAAAGCTACAGAAAAAGAAACATTTGATATTTATGTAAACGATTTTGATAAAAACAATGAAAATGATATTGTATTGAGTTACTATAATGAAGGAAAGCAGTATCCGGTTAGAGGAAAGCAATGTTCGTCTCAACAAATTCCATCATTAAAGAGTAAGTTTAAAAATTACAATGAATTTTCAACAGCTACTCTGGTGGATGTTTATGGAAGTAAGAATTTAGAGAACTCATTGCATTATCAAGTAAGTTCATTTGCAAGTATCTATTTGGAAAATAAAGAAGGTAAATTAATTGTACATGAATTACCAATCGAAGCTCAATTTTCAAGTATCAATCAAATAATAGTAAATGATTTTAACGACGATGGGAATTTAGATGCAGTAGTGGCAGGGAATTTATACAATTCAGAAGTAGAAACACCAAGAAATGATGGAAGCTATGGAGTGTTTTTAGAAGGGAATGGAAAAGGAAAATTCAAATCAATTTCAACAATAAATAGCGGACTTTTTACAGAAGGAGATGTAAAGGATTTGGTGCCAATTACGGTGGGTAATCAAAAGTATATCATTTCAGTAAAAAATAACGATTACCTACAGTTTATAAAAATTAATAATTAAAAGAATATGTTAAGTATAATCTCCTTTATAGGATTTACGGTTTTAGTAGCAGTTATAGCTTATTTGGCAACTAGAAAAACAAATGAACAATCTTCAGAAGGATATTTTTTAGGAGGAAGAAGTTTAACAGCTACAGTTATAGCAGGATCGTTATTATTAACAAACTTATCTACTGAGCAATTAGTAGGTTTAAATGGACAAGCCTTTAAAGAAGGGATATTGGTAATGGCTTGGGAAACCTTGGCGGCAATAGCAATGGTAATTACAGCAGTGTTTTTGTTGCCTAGGTATTTAAAAGGAGGTTTAACAACGGTGCCAACTTTTTTAGAAAGACGGTATGATAAAATCACAAAATCGATAGCATCAGGATTGTTCTTATCTGGTTATGTTGTAGTTTTTTTACCTATAGTATTATACTCAGGATCGTTGGCAATAAGTACAATGTTTAATGTGCCAGATTTATTGGGAGTATCAAAAGAAACAGCTTTATGGATATGTATATTTTCAATAGGAATAATTGGGTCTATTTATGCAATTTTTGGAGGTTTAAAAGCGGTAGCAGTATCAGATACAATTAATGCAGTTGGACTTATAGTAGGAGGTTTGTTGATTCCAGTTTTTGGTTTAATTGAAGTTGGAGAAGGAAGCTTTTTAGAAGGGATAACTATTTTAACAACTACACATACGGAAAAATTAAATTCAATAGGAGGAAGTGGTTCTTCGATACCATTTGCAACTATTTTCACAGGTATGATGTTGGTGCAATTGTTTTATTGGGGAACTAATCAGGCTATTATACAAAGAGCTCTAGGGGCAAAAAATTTAAAAGAAGGTCAAAAAGGATTATTATTAGCTTCATTCTTTAAAATTTTAGGACCAATCATAGTAGTATTGCCAGGGATTATAGCGTTTCATCTTTTTGGAGAATCATTAACAAACCCAGATGAAGCTTATCCAAAGTTAGTAACTAAGGTTTTACCATTGTCATTTGTAGGTTTTTTTGCTGCTGTATTGTTTGGAGCAATATTAAGTTCGTTTAATAGTGCGCTAAATAGTTCGGTAACACTTTTCGGAATAGATATTTATAAAGAATATATAAATAAAGAAGCAAGTGAAAAACAGGTGGTATTAGCAGGTAAGAAATTCGGAGTTGTATTGGCGGTATTATCAATGTTTGTAGCACCTTTTATTGCTAATGCACCAGATGGTTTGTTTGGTTATTTACAAGAAGTAAATGGTTGTTATAGTATACCTATATTAACAATAATTGTTGTTGGATATTTAACTAAAAAAGTACCAGCTATAGCAGCAAAGGTTGCCATAATATCAGGAGTTGTATTGTATGTGATTAGTCAATTTTATTTAAAACCTTATGTATTTGGAGAGGAAAATTATCCTCACTTTTTGCATGTTATGGCAATACTATTTGTATTGAATGTGTTAATAATGTTGTTAATAGGTAAACTATACCCTAGAGATAAAGATTATGTCCAAGAATTCACAAAAGAAGTAGATATCACACCTTGGAAGCATGTAAAGTTAGTGGGGGTATTGATATGTGTTATTGTGATAGGAACATTTTTATACTTCTCATAGATAAATATATACTTAATAAATGTTGTTGTTTAATTGCTTGTTTTTAAAGAACAGGAAAGGGAGTTATACATTTATTTTGAAATAAAAATCATTAAGAATGATGTTGAATAGATTAAAAGAAAGAAAAATAACGGTGCTTGTAAATATACTATTGTTAGTGTTGGGGATTATGGTTTTAGAAGCATGTAAGGTGAAAAATTATTCAGTTGAAGCAGTTCTAGAATATCAAACCCCTGCAAAATTAGGAGAAGGTGCATTTTGGGATTATAAAAAGAAAAATTTCATTTGGGTAGATATAGAAAAAAAGAGATTACACATATATAATCCATTGAATAAAAAGAATAGGACAATAACAATGCCTTCAAAAATTGGAACAGTTGTTCCTTCAGAAACAGGAGATAAAGTAGTGGTAGCTTTGGAAGATGGGATTTATGTAGTGAACATTAATACTGAAGAAATGTCTCTTTTATCAGATATTGAAGCTTTAATTAAAGAAAATAGATTTAATGATGGGAAATGTGATCCAAGTGGAAATTTATGGGTAGGGTCAATGAATTTAAAGCAAACAACGTCTAGTGGTAAGTTATATAAAGTAGATAATCAAGGAAAGACAGTAACTATGTTAGAAAACATAACAATTTCTAATGGAATTGTATGGACTAAAAAGGGAGATATAATGTATTATATAGACACTCCAACAGGAAATATTAGAGCTTTTGATTTTGATTTGAAAACCAATACAATTTCAAATGAAAGAATAGTAGTGAAGGTTAATCAAAAAGATGGTTTTCCAGATGGAATGACTATAGATGAGAATGATATGTTGTGGGTAGGAATGTGGAATGGAAATGCAGTAGCTCAATATAATCCTAAAACAGGAAAATTGGTTTCTAAAATAGAAGTGCCAGCTCATAATGTAACTTCTTGTGCGTTTGGAGGAGAAAATTTAGATAAATTATATATAACAACTGCAAGTGTTGATATGACAAAAGAAGAAAGAGAAAAATATCCATTAGCAGGCTCTTTGTTTGTAGCTATTCCAGGTGTAAAAGGGGTGAGGTCAAGCTATTTTAAAACTCCAGTTTATAATAAAGAAAAGTTAGCTGTAGGACAAATAAAGTAAAAACAATATGCGCGCAATAGTTATTTTTTTATTAGGAACTATAATGTTTTTCGCAATAGGTTGTGAAAAGAATAAAAAAGAGAATACCCCAATAGAATCTAAAGTACAAGAACTTTTGTTTAAAATGACATTAGAAGAAAAAATAGGGCAGTTAAATCTTAGGGGAACTTCTAGTAGAGTAAAAGGAACATTGCCAGAGTCATTGAAAAAAGCTGTTAGAGAAGGAAGGATAGGAGCTTTCTTAAATGTAATGAATAAAGAATATGTGGATGAATTACAAAGAATTGCTGTAGAAGAAAGTCCTAATAAAATACCGTTAATTTTTTCAAGAGATGTAATTCATGGATTTAAAACAATTTTTCCAATTCCTTTGGGTGTAGCTGCATCTTGGGATGAAGAAGTAGCAAAGAATTCTTCTAGAGTAGCAGCAATAGAAGCTTCTGCATTTGGAGTAAGATGGACTTTTGCGCCAATGTTAGATATAGCTAGAGATGCAAGATGGGGAAGGATAGCAGAATCGCCAGGAGAAGACCCATATTTGGCAAAACAAATGGCAAAAGCATATGTAGAAGGGTTTCAGGGAGATAGTTTATCTGATCCAACAAGTTTAATTGCATGTGCAAAGCATTTTATAGGATATGGAGCAGCAATAGGTGGTAGAGATTATAATACAGCGATTATTAGTAAAGAACAATTATATAATACTTATTTACCACCATTTCAATCAGCTTTTGAATCAGGAGCTCAAACCGTAATGACTTCATTTAACGAAGTAAATGGAGTACCAGCATCAGGGGATAAAGAGTTGCTGTCAGATATTTTAAGAAAACAATTAAAGTTTGATGGTTTTGTGGTTAGCGATTGGAATTCGGTTACAGAAATGATAGCTCATGGTTACGCAGAAGATGAAAAGAAAGCAGCAGAAAAGGCTATTAATGCTGGATTGAATATGGAAATGACAAGTAAGTCTTATGAGGACAATGTACAAGAACTATTAAAAGAGAAAAAGTTATCAATAAACCAAATAGACAAATTGGTAGCAGATATTTTAAGAGTGAAAATAAGAATGGGGTTGTTTGAGAATCCATATAGGAGTAAAACAGGAAAACTTTACGATATTAAGCATTTAGAGTTGGCAAAAGAAGCAGCTATAAAAAGTTCAGTATTATTAAAAAATAAAAACAATATTCTTCCTTTAGATAAAAATACGAAAATACTTATAGTTGGGCCTTTGGCTGATAAACCTAGGGAACAATTAGGAACTTGGACTTTTGATGGAGATAAGAACTATACAGTAACACCAGTAATGTCTTTTAGAAACCATAACGCAAATTTTGAGTTTATAGAGGGTTTAACTTATAGTAGAGATTCAAGTAAAAAACAATTTAGAGAAGTGATGTCTAAAGCTAAAAAAGCTGATGTTATTTTGTTTATAGGGGGAGAAGAAGCAATATTATCAGGAGAGGCACATAGTAGAGCGAATATAAATTTACCAGGAGTACAAGAAGAGTTAATAAAAGAGTTATCAAGGCTTAAAAAACCGATAATATTAACAATTATGGCAGGTCGTCCAATAACTCTACAGAACATAAAAAATAAAATTGATGGTGTTTTAATGACATGGCATCCTGGAACTATGGGAGGAGATGCTATTTATGAGATGATTTATGGAGTGGAAGAACCAAAAGGAAGATTGCCAATAACGTGGCCAAAAATGGCTGGCCAATTACCATTATATTACAATCATAAGAATACAGGGAGACCAGCAAGTGCTAAAGAATTTGTACATATAGATAGTATACCAATTGGTGCTTGGCAAAGCTCTTTAGGGAATACTTCTCATTATTTAGATGCAGGTTACGAACCTGAATTTCCTTTTGGTTTTGGATTGGGATATGCAGCATTTAAGTATTCAAACTTAACATTATCAACAAATAAATTAACACATAATGGAAATATAATCGCTTCAGTTGATGTTACCAATATAGGAAAAAGAAAGGGGAGAGAGTTGGTTCAGTTGTATATTCAAGATGTGGTAGGAAGTATTACAAGACCAGTAAAAGAATTAAAAGGATATAAAAGAATAAGTTTAAAACCTCATGAAAAGAAAAAGGTAAGTTTTACAATAAAACTCCAAGATTTAAAATATTATAACAACCATTTAGAATATGGAGTTGAGAAGGGTAAATTCAATGTTTGGATAGGAGCAAGTTCAGCTTCAAAAGAAAAGCTGGAGTTTATCTATGAGTAATAAAAAATTATAGAATTTTACTTTATAAATTAAGAATGGATTATCAATAGTGATAGTTTGTCGTTTACAAAAGTCAGTTTAATTTCATTAGTTTTATAGAAAAAAATGATAACACTTAAAGATATAGCCAAGGAGCTAAATATATCTGTATCTACAGTATCAAAAGCATTAAATAATAGTTATGAAATTAGTCAAGCGACAATTGAAAAAGTACAAAAATTAGCTAAGGAATATAATTACAAGCCTAATAAAGCAGCGTTAAGCTTGAAAAAAAGTAAGACAAAAACTATAGGTGTTATTATTCCAGATATTCTAAATCATTTTTTTGCAAAGTCTTTACACGGAATTGAAAAAGAGGCTTCAAAATTAGGGTATAGTATTATTACTTGTATATCAAATGAATTATATAAAAATGAAAAAAAGAATATAGAACTTTTGGCTAATGGAAGCGTGGATGGTTACATTATTTCGGTAGCAGAAGAAACGCAAAGAAAGGATGAGGTAGAGCATTTTAAGGCTATTTTAAGGCAACAATTACCAATTGTGATGTTCGATAGGATGATAGAGAATGTAAATTGTGATAAGGTAATTATTGATGATTTTGGAGCGGCTTATAAAGCAACAAATCAATTATTAAAAGAAGGAAGAAGAAAAATAGCTTTGCTAAGTACGCTTGAAGGTTTAAATGTTGGAAAGCTTAGAACAGATGGTTACCTAAAAGCAATTACAGAAGGTAAGACGTATAAAGAAAAACCAATAATAGTGAATATAGATATTACTGTTGATTTAGAAGAACAAGTGAGTAAAGTATTTGAAGAGTATGATGGAGTAGATGGAATTTTAGCTATTGATAATACATTAGGAGTGATAGCGATAAATAAGGCAAAAGATTTTGGATATAAATTTCCAGATGATATTTCAATAATAGGATTTTCAGACCAAAATGTATTGCCTTTTTGTAATCCAAAATTATCAACGGTAACACAGCATTCTGAAGAGATAGGGAAAAATGCTGTTCGTATGATTATTGAAAGAATAGAAGGGAAAGCTCCAGTAGAAAGAATAACAAAGGTTATAAATACGAGTATAGAACTTAGAGAAACAACAAAAAATAGATAAAAGAAAATATATGTCAACCGAAAATAAATTATCAATAAAAGAAAAAATAGGATATGCTTTAGGGGATACAGCAGCTAATATTGCATGGCGAACCATAGGCCCCTTTTTACCTATTTTTTACACCGATGTTTTCGGTTTGGGTACGGCAGCTGTAGCTATGTTATTATTTGTAATTCGTTTAGGAGATGGAGTTACTGATTTAATAATGGGAAATATTGCAGATAGAACTAAAACAAAATGGGGGAAGTTTAGACCTTGGTTAATATGGACAGCATTACCATTTGGAGTAGCTTTAATATTACAGTTTACAACACCAGATTTAAGTTTGTCAGGAAAGCTAATTTGGGCATATGCAACATCTATTTTTTATACTTTAATGTATACGGCTAATAATGTTCCATATTCAGCTTTAATGGGGGTTATGACTTCTAATATAAAAGAAAGAACAGTTCTATCATCGTATCGTTTCTTTGGAGCGTACTTGGGAGGAGTAATAGCTACAATTGGTGTTATTTCATTGGTAGATTTTTTAGGAGAAGGAAATAAAAACTTAGGTTATCAATATACTATGTATGTGTTAGCGTTTATATTGGCTATTTTCTCAGTAATTACGTTTTTAACTACAAGAGAACGAGTACCGATTATAAATAGTGAATCGAATGTAAAGCAAGATTATAAAGATTTAATAACTAATAAGGCATGGTTAATTTTATTGTTTCTAGGTTTTGTTTTTGTGACGTATAATGTAATAAAACAAAGTGCAACAATGTATTATTTTACACATTATGTACAAGATGAAACAAATTTTTTTGGAAGTCTTTCGAGATGGGGAGGAGAAAATGGATTAGCTGGATTATACTTGCTTTCATTGTTGGTAATATCTATGATTTCTACACTGTTTGCTCCGTATTTATCGAAAAAAATAGGGAAAAAGAGGCTTTTTATTTTAAGTGTTTTACTTTCGTCAATTACTGCAGGAGCTATCTATTGGTTAGAGCCTAACCAAGTGGGGAGTATATTTTTATTTGGTATAATTTCAGAGTTTGGAGCAGGATTAATGCCTATACTTTTCTTTGCTATGTTGGGTGATTCAGCCGATTATTCAGAGTATAAAAATGGAAGAAGAGCTACTGGTTTAATTTACTCGGCAGGTACATTTGCAATGAAATTTGGAGGAGGGGTAGCTGGAGCAATAACTTTAGCTATTTTAAATATGTATAATTATGAAGGGGATGTAGCTGTTAAAACTGCGGAAATGCTTGAAGGGATAAAATTAAATATGAGTTTAGTTCCAGCATTGTTTGTGTTGTTAGCTGTAGTGGCTTTACTTTTTTACCCACTAACAACTAAAAAAATGAAAGAAGTTGAGCAAGTGTTAAATGAACAAAGGAATTCATAAATAGATGGTAGGAGTTGTAGATAGTTCTATTAAAAGAAAGCTTCAAGGTGAAATAAGAAAAGAATTACAAAATGTGTTAGATTATTGGAAAACGAATACTATAGATGATTTAGAGGGAGGTTTTTTGGGTGGAGTTGATAGTAAGGGAAATGTAGTACCAAAAGCACCTAAGGGAATTATATTGAATGCTAGAACTTTGTGGAGTTTTTCAGCAGTTTGTAATCAAGAGGTTATAAAAGATAATAAAACGTTTGCTAATAGAGCTTATCAATACTTAAAGTACTTTTTTAAAGATAAAGAAACATCAGCTGTATATTGGAAGCTTAATTACAATGGAGAACCAATCGATACAACAAAAAATGCAATAGCTCAGGCATATACTATTTTAGGATTGTCAGAATATTATAAATTATCAAAAAAAGAAGAAGTAAAAACTTGGGCGGTAAATTTGTTTGAGTTTGTAGAGAAAGAGTTGAAGTCTTCTGATGGAAGTTATTTGAATGAAGAGTTTAAAGAAGGAGTTCAAGATAAGATTAAGAAGTTAGGGACTTATTTGCATTTGTTAGAAGGTTATAGTGCTTTGTATAAAGTGTATGAAAATGATGAATTAGGGAAAAGAATAATATATTTATTAGAAACTATTGTAAACAAATTTTGGGAAAACGATAAGTGTTTAGTTTTAGAATTTGATAAACAGTGGGTTGATATAAGTAAAACAATTTCTTTTGGACACAATGCAGAGGTCCCATGGATGTTGTTAGATATAGCGAGGTCTCTTGGTTATAAAAAATATGAAGAAATTATTGTTGAAAAAATGAAGCATAGTATTGCTAATTTTCTAAATGAAGCTGTAACATTTGACGGGGCAGTGTTAACAGGAAAAAATATAGCTTCTAAAGAGCTAGATGTTGAATTGAATTGGTGGGTACAAACAGAGGCTATGCTTGCTTTTTATACGCTATATAAAGAAACTAAAAAAGAAGAGTATTTAATTAGCTTGAATAAAGTATGGTGCTTTGTGAAAGGTAATTTTATTGATAATGATAATGGAGAATGGCATTCAAAAATAACAGAGAGTGGAGGAAGGCCAGAACATAAAGTAGCTATGTGGAAAACTCCATATCATATTGTTAGGATGTGTTTGAATGTGGTGTCTGATATTTAATGTTATTTAATTTTTCAATTGATTTATTGCCTTTTTTACATCACTAGTAGGTAATTTACAAGCTTTATTAATACAAACATATATGTATGTTTCTTTAGAAGAAAACCTGTTTTTTAATAAAGGTAAATCACTTTCTTTAAGGCTACCAGCAACTAACTTATTTGGTAAATAAACTTTATTTAATAGAGTAGATTTTTCAAGAGCTTTATTTCCTGAAATAGCAACTTCATAAAAAGGGTAGGTATAATTTAAATATAAAGAAAGCCAATTTGCATGAGAAGAAGGGAAATTATTCATTTCTGGACTAATATTGTGTAGCATTTGCTTACTTACTTTTAAATACTCTTCATTTTCATAAAAATGACTTAATAAAAATAAGTTCTTAGCCATGATTGAATTAGAAGAAGCAATAACATTATCGTCAGTTTCAATCTTTTTAGTAATTAGCTCTTTTTCTAGGTTAGAAGTATAATAAAAGAAATTACTTTTTTTATCGTAAAAATGATCAAAAACATAGTCAGTAAGCTTCTTTGATAGTGATAGCCATTGAGAATCGAATGTAACTTGATATAAGCTTAAATAGGCGTTAATTAGGGTGGCGTAATCTTCTAAATAAGCATTAATACTTGCTTTACCATTTTTATAATTTCTGAAAACTTCACCATTTTGTTTAATTAAATTTTCTTTAATAAAATTAGCATTTCTTAGAGCAATATTTAAAAAATGAGAATCTTCAAAAGCTTTGTAAGCATCAACATAACCTTTTAAAGTTAAAGCATTCCAAGAAGTAAGAATTTTGTCATCCAACCTAGGTTTGTTTTTTTTGCTTCTATGTTTTGTTAATAATGAACGCCATAGCGCTACTTTTTTGTTTAATTTATCTAATGATATATTGTGTTTTTTAGAAAACTCTTCATTGGAAAACTTCCTTATTAAATGATATTTTTCTTTTTCCCATAATCCATATGAGTTGATTCCAAAATAATTTGAAAATAAATCAAAATCATCTTTAGAGATAATTGAGGTAAGTTCGTTTTTAGTCCATACATAATAAGCTCCTTCTTCAAGTTTATTATGTTTGTTACTACTATCTGCATCTAGGGATGAGTAAAAGCCACCGCTTTTATCCATTAATTCTTTTTCTATAAAGTTCAATGTTTGATACACAGTTTCCTTGTAAAGAAGCTTTTGCGTAGCTGTATAAGCATTAGAATATAGACTAACTAGCTGACCGTTGTCGTAAAGCATTTTTTCAAAATGAGGAATGTGCCATTTTTTATCAGTGGAGTATCTAGAAAAACCACCTTCACTTTGATCAAAAATACCACCTAAAGCCATTTTAGTTAGGGTAGTATTAACATGAGATAAAAGTTCTTTGCTTTTTGTGAGATATGCGTATTGTAATAAAAATTCATAATTAACAGGCATTGGGAATTTAGGAGAACTATCAATACCACCAAATGAATTATCAAAGTGTTTGATCCAGTTATCTAAAGAGTTTTTTATATGAGATTTGTTGAAGTCTTGTTCTTTGTTATTGATAGAAATTAAAGAATTTTCTTTAATGCCTTCTGTTAGTTTTTCAGCGTAATTAATTAGTTCTTGAGGTTCTTTTGTGTATAGAGAAGAAATTTGGTTAAGAACATTAATCCATTGGTCTTTTGGAAAATAAGTTCCGCCAAAAACAGGTTTTCCATTAGGTAGAGCTATGCAGTTTAAGGGCCATCCGCCACTTCCAGTCATAAGCTGTACAGCGGTCATGTAAACTTTATCAATATCAGGACGTTCTTCTCTGTCAATTTTTACATTGATAAAATTGTCGTTCATCAATTTAGCAACTTCTTCATTTTCAAAAGACTCTTTCTCCATAACATGACACCAATGGCAAGAAGAGTATCCTATGGAAATTAATAAAAGTTTGTTTTCTTTTTTAGCAAGTTCTAATGTTTTTTCATTCCAAGGATACCAGTTTACAGGATTGTGCGCATGTTGTAATAAGTACGGACTTGTTTCGTGAATTAAGCTATTGGTGTATTTATGTTTTTTAGTATTATTTTTTGTTGAGGTGTTTTTGCATGATAGGATAAAAAAAACAATACTGCAGAATAAGATCTTTTTTAAAAACATATTAAATAAGGTTGTAACCAAAAATAATAAATTTTTATGGGATAAAATTCAAAAGCCCACTCATATGAGTGGGCTTTTGTTAATCAACTAATTCAAATAATTTACACAATGAAAACAATGTTACTTGTCTACGAATTATTGCTTTCAAATTCTGTGCCAAAATTACGAATTACTTATATGTTTTTAAAAACGTTATTTGAGAATTCACAATTTTTTAACGATATATAGTCTTTGTGTTAACAAATGTATAAGTAAACTGTTAATTTTAACAATTTATTAATAAAATGACTTTTTGATTAACTAGCATGCTTATGTGCTTTGTAAGAAGATCTAACTAAAGCGCCACTTTCAACATACATAAAGCCCATTTCTAAACCTAAAGTTTCATATTTTTTAAACTGATCAGGAGTGATAAATTGCTTAACAGGTAGGTGTTTTTTACTTGGTTGTAAGTACTGACCAATAGTAATAATATCTAACCCAACACCACGTAAATCTTTCATTGTTTGAATAACTTCTTCCTCAGTTTCTCCTAAACCTAACATAATTCCAGATTTAGTACGCATACCGTTATCTTTCAAATATTTCAAAACAGCTAAGCTTCTGTCATATTTAGCTTGTATACGAACTTCACGAGTTAATCTACGAACAGTTTCCATGTTGTGAGAAACTACCTCAGGCGCTACCTCTATAATTCTATCAAGTAATTTTTCATTTCCTTGAAAATCTGGGATTAATGTTTCTAAAGTAGTATTAGGGTTTGTTCTTCTAACTGCATTTACTGTTTCAGCCCAAATGATAGATCCACCATCTTTTAAGTCATCTCTATCTACCGAAGTTAATACAGCATGCTTAATACTCATTAATTTAATTGAGCGAGCAACTTTTTCAGGTTCGTCCCATTCAACAGTTTCTGGTCTACCGGTTTTTACACCACAAAAACCACAAGAACGAGTACAAATATTTCCTAAAATCATAAAAGTAGCAGTTCCTTCTCCCCAACATTCTCCCATATTAGGACAGCTACCACTTGTACAAATAGTGTTTAATTTGTATTTATCTACTAAACCTCTAAGTTCTGTATATTTTTTACCAACAGGTAACTTTACGCGTAACCATTTTGGTTTTTTTGTTCTTTCAGGTAATACTACAGATTTGTTTTCCATTTTATAAAAAAATTGAACTGCAAATTTACAAAGAAAAGAATTATAAATTGAGTAAAAACCAAATACTAAATGCGATTAAAAATACAATGCCAGTAATACTTAAAATACGTAAGCCTAAACCAGGTCTATGCTTTTTAGGAGTATGCTCACCGGTAATTAATATATAGTTTAAAATAGCATAGAATGGAGCTGTTAAGAAAGATAATACCGTAGCTATTTTAACCAAAAACCCCATATCAGATAAAAAATACTTTAGAATAAGAAAAGTACCAATAGCTAAAAATAACATCCAGAACCAATAAGAAGCCTTTGTTTTTTTATTAAAAATTAAAGTAGAAGTTTTACTCATGGCTCTAGGTGAAGCATCTAGTGTGGTTAATGTAGTGCTAAACATGGTGGTAAAAGCAGCTATACCGATGAATAAGTAAGAAAAATCACCTAAGTTTTTTGTATATAAATTAATAAGTTGAGAGGCAAATACAGTTCCTTTGCTAGAAAAAGATTCACCAGATCTATACATAACTAATGCTCCTAACATTACAAAACAAACACCTAAAAAGAAGGTTCCAATATATCCAACATTGAAATCGAAAATAGCATGTTTAGGTTTTATTTTTTCAAAAGTAGTTTTACTTTTTTCAACCGACCATATTGAATGCCAAATAGAAATATCTAAAGGAGCAGGCATCCAGCCTAAAAAGGCTATTAAAAAAGTTATTTGAGCTGTACCACTAGGTACTATTTGTTGAAAACTGAATCCTTTTTGAGTACTAAATAAAGCAATGTTTACAGCTAAAATAGTACTTATGGTTAATGTTAATATAATGTACTTCATTAGGTTGTCAAGTAGTTTATACTTTCCAATTCCTAAAATGATTACACTAATAAACATAATTATTATTGACCATATTACTAAATCATTGGTAAAACCAAAGATGTTAGAAGCTAAACTTGCAGTTACAATTGTTACTGCAGCTTGAATGGTAAACATGGTAGCAAAATTTAAAATATAATAGCTAACTAAAACATATTTACCTAGTTTTTTATAACCATCTAACAAAGTTTCGCCAGTAGCAGAAGCATAACGTGGGCCAAATTGGAAAAAAGGATATTTAAAAATATTAACAATTAATAAAGCCCAAAGTAAACCAAACCCAAAATCAGCACCAGCTCTTGTAGATTGTACTAAGTGAGAAACTCCTATTGCAGCACCAGCAAATAACAAACCAGGACCAAGTAAATTTAAAAAAGATTTTTTCATAAAGGGAAAATGAAAGAAAATGTTAAATTAATTGATACTGTATAATAAATTATACAATTCTTTAGTTTTTTAATTGTTAAAGTTGGGGCAATTTAAGATTTCTTTATTATTTCTGCTAATAATTTTTTAGCTCTCAATAATTTAACCTTTACGTTATTCATTGGTTCTCCTATTTTTTCTGAGATTTCTTTATAGCTTAACTCTTGAAAAAAACGTAAATTAATTATTTCTTGGTATTTCGGTTTTAGCTTTTTTATATCCTTTAAAAGTTTAGCTAAATTTTGCTCCGTAATAATTTTATCTTCAGGAGAAGGAGCATCGTCGACTACTTGAAAAGCGGCTTCTTCTTGTTCTTTAGAAGTGTCAATTGAAATTGTTGACTTTTTTTTACGTAGAAAATCAATATGTACATTCTTAGAAATAGTAATTAACCAAGTTTTGAATTGATATTCTTCATTAAAGGTGTCTATTTTATCAAAAGCTTTAGAAAAAGTTTGAATAGTAATATCTTCAGCATCATTATCATTTTTAATTTTTGATAATTGATAGTTGTATACATTTCCCCAGAAAGTATCTAATAGGAAATTAAAAGAAATTTGGTTTCCTTTCTTAGCAAGCTGAATGTGGTGAAGAACTTTTTCTTTATTTACTTCCAATGTGTAGGTTTAGAAATTGTATTTGTTATAAATATAATGATTTGTAATGATACTAAACAAATGTCAAGTATGGGTAACAAGAAAAGAATTTTTTTATCATGAAGCTTAAAAGCTGATTTCCCAATAATTAAAAACTGTATAAAATAGTAGAATAAAACAATTGGTAAAGCTATTTTCCATTTTAAGATAAGTACATAAACAGCTAAAGGGAAAAAAATAATTTTCGTAAAGTTGAAAAGGTTTAATAAAAAACGATGTTTAAACTTATATAAAGGAAATATAATAGATAGTTTTCTTTTTTGTGTAAACCAATCTTTAAAAGAAATATAAGAGTTTGATGTTATAAGACTATTTTCAGTTATAGAAATAGCTGTGTTTTTATTATTAGCAGCATCTTTTATAAATAAATCATCTTCGCCTAAAAAACTATCCATGTGTTTAATGAAGCCGTTTACTTTAAAAAACTCACTTTTAGTATACCCCAAGTTTTTAATATTGGCACTAAAAGGACTTCCAAATTTAGCAAAAGAGAAAGATAAAATATGGTTAAAAATATTATCGAACCTAATAAGTAGGTTTGAGAAAGATAATTTTTTATGTTTTATTTTTTGATAGCCTAAAATAATTGATTTTTCTTGAGTGAAATTAGAACTCATTTCCTCAATCCAATAGGCTGAATCTGGTTTGCAAGAAATGTCTGTAAATAATAAATGTTCATGAGTTGCAGCTTTTATACCTAGGGTTAAAGCGTATTTACGATTCCCCCAAAAAGCTTCAGTGTTTACAACATTTACAATTTTGATATTAGAATATTCCTCTTGAAGATTTTCCATAACATCAAGTGTATCATCAGAAGAAGCATTGTTTATTAAAACAATTTCAAAATCAGTATAATTTTGTTTAGAAAACTCTCGAATATAATCTGCTAACTCATTTGCTTTATTTTTAATACAAATGATAACTGAGATAGGAATATTTTTAGAGATTGCTTTTTTTTCTTTTTTAAAAGCAAAAACGGAAAAACTTAAAAAATAAATTATTTGTATAATCGTAACTGCCACAAAAATGTAGAAAACTACAGTAAAGATCATATAAATAAAATAAATTTAGTTTGTGTGTTGTGGTTCACTACAAGAATCGAATTGGTCTGGTGTTTTACCGCAAAAACCACAAGATTCACCACTTTGATTTAAAACAGGATTTTGGCTAGCACAAGTTCCAGCAAATTCACCATCTTTTTTAGCCCAAATTTTAATAGCTATTCCTGCAAATGCAAGTGCTAATAATCCAATTGTTACAAAAACTAATTTCATTTCTTGAAAAATTTTAGTGCAGCAAAGATACAAACTTCCTAGATTATATAAATGGATTATTGTGCAGTTTATAAGGTTGTGACTTTTATTTTTTTAAGTGTCCTAATTAATAATCAATTAATTTATTATATAATCATATGAAAAAATATTTTGCTGAATTTTTCGGAACATTTTGGTTAGTTTTTGGAGGTTGTGGTAGTGCAATTTTTGCTGCAAATTTTCCAGATTTAGGGATAGGGTTTTTAGGAGTAGCACTAGCTTTTGGTTTAACAGTTTTAACCATGGCTTATGCAGTAGGACATATTTCTGGAGGACATTTTAACCCGGCAGTATCATTGGGTTTATGGGCTGGAGGAAAATTTTCTTCAAAAGAATTAGTTCCTTATATAGCCTCTCAATTATTGGGAGCTATTTTAGCGGCTAGCTTTTTGTTTTTAATAGTTTCTAATAAAGAAGGTTTTGAATCAATAGGAAGTTTTGCAGCCAATGGTTATGGAACATTATCTCCTGGTGGTTATAATTTAATAGCTGCTTTTGTAGCAGAGTTTGTATTAACAATGTTTTTCTTGTTAATCATTTTAGGAAGTACTAGTGAGAAAGCTCCAAAAGGTTTTGCTCCTATAGCTATTGGTTTAGGTCTTACTTTAATTCATTTAATAAGTATTCCGATAACAAATACATCGGTAAATCCAGCACGTTCTATGAGTCAAGCATTGTTTGTCGGAGGAGAATATTTAATTCAATCTTGGTTATTTTGGATAGCACCAATTGGAGGAGCAATTGTAGCAGGAATTATTTATAATAGCTTGATAAATAAAGAATAGTATTACTTTTATTGAAGGTTTAAAATAGACATCATAATTAATGATGTCTATTTTTTTTGAAAAAAAATAATTGATTTTTAAACTTTTTGAGTTTTTGAAGGTCTTAGAAGAAATGAGTATATTGTATAAACTAAAAACCCCATAGAAATGAATTTAAATCAATTAGTTAAAACATTATTAGGATTATTAGTAGTAACGAGTGTATTATATGCATGTAGTTCAAGTGACGATGTAAGTGATGGTGGTGATGGAAGTAATCCTTCAGGAACAACGTATGATATTACACCAATTTTATCCAAGTTTGATGGAGTTTCTGGAGTGACGTATGCTATAAATGGAAATGTAGTAACTTTTACAACAAATAACTTACCTAATCATAAAAGTCCATATTGGGGAGTAGGAAATGCAAATTATGAGGCTTATAATGGAACCAATCCAAATTGGAATCAAAACCCTAATACAATAGCTTCTCAGAATATAACGTTTCAAATTCCGTTAAATCCATCAGAAGCATCTACCAAAACGAATACTTCTCTTGGACCAATGGGATTAGCTATAAATGGAGTTGCGTTTTATAATCAGTATGCAGGGCCTAATAATCAACCATTAACCAATGAGATAAATTCTTTTGATCAGTATTTAGGACATCCGCAAAATTCAGGGCAATATCATTATCACCAAGAACCATTATTTCTTACAGCTCAAAATGGAAAAAGTGCATTTTTAGGATTATTAGCTGATGGTTTTCCAGTATATGGTCCTGAGGAAAATGGAACAACAATTACAAGCGCTGATTTAGATATTTATCATGGACATACTTCAGCAACTGCAGATTTTCCAAATGGAATTTATCATTATCATATTACTGCTGATGATCCGTATATTAATGGAAACGCATTTTATGGTACACCTGGAAATATTTCGCAATAATTGAAGAAGTTATTTTTTATATGGCTATGTATTAGTTTTTTTTCTTGTGGAGAAAAGCCAGAGAAAATTGCACTAAAAATTCAATATCCTAATAATAACATAGAATTGAAAAATGGAGTCCTTTTTTATAAAGGAGTTCCATTTTCAGGTACTATGATTTCTTATAATGAAGTAAATAAAACAAATGATTCAGCTCAATATTTAAACGGAAAAAAAGAAGGAGAGGAGTTAAAAAAATATTTAAATGGAAGTTTAGCTGAGCAACGATTCTATAAAAAAGGATTAAAGTCTGGAATCCATAAAGCTTGGTGGGAGAATGGAAATCAAAAATTTATTTATCATTTTAATACTAAAGGAGAGTATAATGGTAATGTAAAAATTTGGTATAAGAACGGACAGTTATATAAAGACTTTAATTACAGAGAAGGTAAGGAGAGTGGAAGTCAAAAGATGTGGCAAGGAGATGGGAAGTTAAGAGCAAATTTTGTTACCAAAAATGGTGAAAGATTTGGGTTAATAGGATTAAAAAAGTGTTATTCAGTAAATGTTAAAGATGAGTCATTCAAATAAAATTATAGATAGTATAGAGCAAATTAGGGTAATCTATTTTTTATTCTTTCTTTTATTCAGTTTAACAGCTTGTAAAACTGAAAAAAAGGTAAATAAAGAAATTACACTACCATTTTTTAATTCGGCAGAATTTACACCAGAATGGATTTCAGAAGACTCATCCAAATATGATAAAATACATACTATACCAGATTTTAATCTGGTAAATCAAGACGGAAAGGGAATCAGCCGTAATTTGTATAAGGGGAAAATTTATGTAGCAGATTTCTTTTTCGTGTCTTGTCCAGGAATTTGTCCTATTCTTGAAAAAAATATGAGTAAGCTTCAAGAAAAATTTAAAGATGATAAAGATGTACTTCTATTATCACATACTGTAATGCCAATAAAAGACTCTGTACCTGTATTAAAAAAATATGCAATAGAAAATAATATTAATTCAGATAAGTGGAATTTAGTAACTGGCGATAAAGAGCAAATTTATAACCTAGCTAGAAAAGCATATTTTGCTGATGAAGATTTTGTAAAAACACAAGACGAAAATGCTTTTATTCACACAGAAAACTTTGTGCTGATAGATAAAAAAGGACGTATTAGAGGTGTTTATAACGGTACATTAGGCTTAGATACAGAAAGACTAATTCGTCACATTGAAATCTTAAAAAAAGAAGGTTAAATAACATTTACCTCTATTTCTAGTTCAATAGAAAACTTTTTTTTAATGGTTTTTTGAATTTTTTGAGCTAACTCATAAATTTCTTTACCTGTAGCACCTCCGTAGTTGACTAAAACCAAAGCTTGTTTTTCATGTACTCCATAATCACCAAAGCGTTTTCCTTTAAAACCACTTTGTTCTATTAACCACCCAGCAGGGACTTTAACTTCTTCTCTAGAAATTGGATAACTAGGAATGTTAGGGAAATCTTTTTGTATTTCTTGAAAAAGCGATGTTGAAATAACAGGGTTTTTAAAAAAACTACCGCTATTTCCAATTTCTTTAGGATCTGGTAATTTACTTTGTCTAATAGCAATTACTGCATCAGAAACGTCTTTAATAGTTGGACTAGTAATATTTTTTGAAGCTAGCTCTGCTTCAATAGCTCCATAAGAAGTGTTTAACTTATGTTCGTTTTTAGTAAGTAAAAAACTCACAGAAGTTATAATGTATTTACCTTTAGCTTCGTTTTTAAAAATAGAGCTTCGATAACCGAACTTACATTCAGAATTTGAAAACTCTACTAATTTTCCTGTTTCAATATCTATGGCTTCAACACGAGTAATCGTATCCTTTACTTCTACACCATAAGCTCCTATATTTTGAATAGGACATGTACCAACATTACCAGGTATTAAAGATAAATTTTCTAATCCGCCATAGTCTTGCGAAACACACCAAAGGACAAAATCATGCCAGTTTTCACCAGCATTTACAGTTATATAAATATCATTATGATTTTCTCTATCTATAGAAATTCCTTTTAAGTTTAGATGAACTACCAGTTTTTCAATTTCTTTAGTTAATAGCATATTACTACCACCGCTAATTAAAAATAAATCTTGTTCGTCTTTTAAAAGTTGTTGTAAACTATAGAGAGAATCGATAGAAACAAAACGTTTGGCATTAACATCAATGCCAAACGTGTTGTATTTTTTTAATGATATATTTTCTTGAATATCCAATGTTATTTATTGTATTGTTCTAAAGCAATTTTTAGAATTTCAACAGAACGTTTTAAATCAGTTTTGTTTAAAACATATGCAATACGTACCTGATTTTTACCTTCTCCTTTAGTAGAGTAAAAACCACTAGCTGGTGCAACCATAATCGTTTCGTTATTATGATTGAATTTTTCTAAAATCCATTGAGCAAAATCATCAGCATTTTCAACTGGTAATTCAGCAACACAATAAAAGGCTCCTTTAGGATTTGCTACTTTAACCCCTTCAATTTTTTGTAGTTCAGAAATTAAAGTATTTCTACGATCTTCATACTCTTCAATAACTTCATCAAAATAACTTTGAGGAGTATCTAAAGCAGCTTCACTAGCTAATAAAGCGTAAGTAGGAGGACTTAAACGAGCTTGTGCAAACTTAATAGCTGTATTAATAAATTCTTCATTTTTAGAAACAATACAACCAATTCTAGCTCCACACATACTATAACGTTTAGAAACAGAATCTATCATGATAGCATTTTGCTCTAAACCTTCTAAAGTCATTACTGAATTGTGTTTTTCACCATCATAAGTGAATTCACGGTAAACTTCATCAGCAATTAAAAATAAATCGTGTTTTAAAACTATTTGTTTTAATTTTTCAATTTCTTCTTCACTATATAAGTATCCAGTAGGATTTCCTGGGTTACAAATTAAAATAGCTTTAGTTTTTGAAGTAATAAGCTTTTCAAAATCTTCAATAGCAGGCAAAGCAAAATTGTCTTCTATTTTAGAAATTACAGGAACTACTTTTACTCCAGATGCAGTTGAAAAACCATTGTAGTTAGCATAAAAAGGTTCAGGAATAATAATTTCATCTCCTGGGTCAGTAATACTACCAATAGTAAATAATAAAGCTTCAGAACCACCTGTTGTAGCTATAATATTATTAGCATTTACATGAATATCATTTTTAGCGTAATAACTAGCTAATTTTGTTCTGTATTCTTCAGAACCTTCAGAACGAGCATAAGATAATACCTCAATAGCGTTGTTTTTAACAGCGTCAAGTGCAACTTGAGGAGTTTTAATATCTGGTTGACCAATGTTTAAGTGATAAACTTTAGTTCCGTTCTTTTTAGCAGCTTCTGCATAAGGCACCAATTTACGAATTGGTGATTGTGGCATAGAATTTCCTTTTATAGAAATAGATGGCATTGTAAATAGAATTAGTTATTTGTTTGGCAAATTTGCAAAATATATTTGATAAAATTAACTTGTTTTTTATGAAAATGAGAGGTTAAAAAAATCTTAAAAAAATGAAAATGTAAAATGAAGGTTGTATATTTAAAATTAACCTTAAAACTTTCCCTTTTGAAAAAACGATTACTTTACATTATTACTTTCTTTTTATGCTTATCAATTTATTCTCAAAAAAAGTTTCATTTTCTTGGGAAAAGAACAGATAAACAGGAGTTAACGTTTAGATTGATAAATAATTTAATTGTAATTCCATTAGAAATTAATGGTAATAAATTGTCTTTCATATTAGATACAGGAGTAAATAAAACAATTCTATTTAATTTAACACAGAATGATAGTATAGGATTAAATAATATAGAAAAAGTTTTTATTAGAGGTTTAGGAGATGGTGAACCTATAGAAGCATTATTGTCTAAAGGAAATCGATTTAGAGTAAAAAATTTAACAGGAACAAATCAAGAATTATACGTTATTTTAAAAGATGCATTTAATCTATCGGCTAAAATGGGAGTTACAATTCATGGGATTATAGGTTATGACTTATTAAAGGACGTTATTGTTAAGGTAAATTATAACAGTAAAAGAATTGTTTTTTATAATCCCAAAAAATATAAAAAACCTAAATGTAGAAAATGTGAAGTTTTTCCTTTACAGTTTTATAGAAATAAACCTTATATAGATATAAAAGCTAGAATAGATACAGTAAACAATATTGAAACTCCCTTAAAACTATTAGTCGATACAGGAGGAAGTGATGCAATGTGGTTGTTTGAAAACACAAAGGATATTATAAAAACACCGATAAAACATTTTGGAGATATTATGGGGGAAGGTATAAGTGGAACTATTTATGGGAATAGAAGTAAAATTCCTCATGTTTCTATAGGTAGATTTAAATTGCAAGAACCAACAGTCTCTTTTTTAGATTCAACATCAACATTTAACGCTCGACAATTTAAACAAAGAAATGGTAGTATTGGAGGTAATATATTAAAGCGCTTTAAGATATGGATAGACTACCCAAATAAGAAAATAATATTTAAAAAAAATGCTTCTCTTAAAGATGGATTCTACTATAATATGAGTGGATTACATATAGTTCATGACGGACAAGAATTAGTTAAGGAAAAAGCCTTAACAAAGTTGTTGAATTCCAATTATGAAGGAAATAAATCAATGAGAAATAATATTATTGCATTTATAGATACTTATCATTATAGATTTAAATCTAAGTACAAAATAGATAAGATTGTTGAGGACTCACCTGCAGATAAAGCTGGCATTATGGTTGGTGATATTATATTAAATGTTAACAACAAACCAGCTTATCAGTTTACCTTAGAGGAAATAGTTAATTTATTTCAAACAAAACCTAATAAAAAGATAAAGATAAAAGTAAAAAGAGGAGGGGTTGATTTAAGGTTTGAGTTTAGATTAGAAAAAAGGATATAAAAAAAACATCACCAATTTTGGTGATGTTTTTTTTATATATAATGTGAAATTAATTATTCACTATCATTCATCATACTTTTTTCTTTAGCTGGGGCAGCTTTTTTAGAAACAAATCCTTTTATTTTAAGCATTGTCCTAGATTTCTTAGCGTTTGAAATTACAGTAATAGCTTTAGAAAAACCACCTGGTCTATTAGTATCGTAAGAAACTTCAATCTGTCCTTTTTGTCCAGGCATTATTGGAGCCTCTGGTTTTTTAGGAACTGTACATCCACAAGTAGATTTTATATCTTTAATAATTAAAGGAGCATCACCAACATTAGTAAATTCAAATGTACGCTTACCTTCAGATCCAATAGCTACTTTACCGTAGTTAATAGTTTCAGTTTCAAATTTAAATTCTTGAGCGTTTACTGTTAACGTAATAAAACAAACAGCTAGGAATGATAAAATTGTTTTCATAATTTAGAAATTAATTAAGGGGTTTAATTTAAACCGTTACAAATTTAGTATTATTTTTTTAGTTCCAAAAAAACAACATCTTATTTTCTGTACCTCAGAGATAGTTGTATTTTTGCTTTCGAAATTTCAAAAATAATGCCAAAAATTAAGTCTTAGACAATAATTGGTTATAAAGATATAAAAATATATGAATATTCCATCAAAATATAATTCAAAAGAGGTAGAAGGAAAGTGGTACGATTACTGGATGAAACACAATTATTTTCATTCTGAAGTAGATGAAAGAGAACCATATACAATTGTGATACCACCACCGAATGTAACAGGAGTATTACATATGGGACATATGTTGAATAATACAATCCAAGATGTGTTAATTCGTCGTGCACGTTTACAAGGTAAAAATGCATGTTGGGTTCCTGGAACAGATCACGCATCTATAGCAACTGAAGCAAAGGTAGTAGCGAAGTTAAAAGAACAAGGAATTGATAAAAACGATTTAACAAGAGAAGAGTTTTTAGCACATGCTTGGGAATGGAAACACGAATATGGTGGAATAATTTTAGAACAATTAAAAAAGTTAGGTGCTTCTTGTGATTGGGAACGTACTGCTTTTACTATGGACCCAGCGTTATCTGAATCAGTAATAAAAGTATTTGTTGATTTATATAATAAAGGATTGATTTACCGTGGATATAGAATGGTAAACTGGGACCCTGAAGCAAAAACAACTTTATCTGATGAAGAAGTAATTCATGTAGAGAAGCAAGGGAATCTTTATTATTTAGAGTACAAAATAGAAGGTTCTGAAGATAAGTTAACTATTGCAACCACACGTCCTGAAACCATTTTTGGAGATACTGCAATTTGTATCAATCCAAATGATGAACGATTTACACACTTAAAAGGTAAGAAAGCAATTGTACCTATTTGTAATAGAATAATTCCTATTATAGAAGATGAATACGTAGATGTTGAGTTTGGTACTGGATGTTTAAAAGTAACTCCAGCACATGATGAGAATGATAAGGTTCTTGGAGATAAGCATCAATTAGAAGTTATTGATATTTTTAATGAAGATGCATCATTAAACTCATTTGGTTTACACTATGAAGGAAAAGACCGTTTTGTGGTTCGTAAAGAAATAACAAAAGAGTTAGAAGAAAAGGGAATATTAGTAAAAACAGAAGTTCATACAAATAAAGTAGGAACGTCAGAAAGAACTAAAGCTGTTATTGAACCAAGATTATCAGATCAATGGTTCTTAAAAATGGAAGAATTAGTTAAACCAGCTATTGATGCAGTTTTAGGTGAAGATAGAGAGGTGAAATTATTCCCAAGAAAGTTTGAGAATACTTACCGTCACTGGATGGAAAATATTCGTGACTGGAATATTTCTCGTCAATTATGGTGGGGACAACAAATTCCTGCATTTTACTACGGAGATGGAAAAGAAGATTTTGTAGTAGCTGAAAATATTGATGATGCAGTTAAATTAGCACAAGAAAAAACAGGTAATAACTCATTATCAGCAGCAGATTTACGTCAAGATGAAGATGCATTAGATACTTGGTTTTCTTCATGGTTATGGCCAATGTCTGTTTTTGATGGAATCCGTAATCCAGAGAATGAGGAAATCAAATATTATTATCCTACAAACGACTTAGTAACGGGGCCAGATATTTTATTTTTCTGGGTAGCACGTATGATTATAGCAGGATACGAATACAAGGATGAGCGTCCGTTTGAAAATGTATACTTAACTGGTTTAGTACGTGATAAACAACGTAGAAAAATGTCTAAATCGTTAGGGAATTCACCAGATGCGTTAAAGTTAATTGACGATTACGGAGCTGATGGGGTTCGTGTAGGATTATTATTAAGTTCTGCTGCAGGAAATGACTTAATGTTTGACGAAGATTTATGTCAACAAGGAAAAGGATTTGCAAATAAAATTTGGAATGCTTTCCGTTTAGTAAAAGGTTGGGAAGTTGATGCTGCTTTAGAGCAACCAGAGGCTGCAAAAATAGGATTAGAATGGTATAATGCGAAGTTTCAAACAGTACTAGCCGAAATAGAAGATCATTTTTCTAAATATCGTTTATCAGATGCCTTAATGGCGATTTATAAATTAATCATGGACGATTTTTCTTCATGGTTATTAGAAACTGTAAAGCCAGGATATCAACAACCAATTGATAAGAAAACGTTTGATGCAGTAATTGCTATTTTTGAAGATAATTTAAAGATATTACATCCGTTTATGCCTTTCTTATCAGAAGAAGTATGGCAGCACATTACAGAAAGAACACCAGAAGAAGCTTTAATTATTGCTAAATACCCAGAGGTTAAAAAGGTAGATACAGCAATCATCAATCAGTTTGAATTTGCTACAGATGTTGTTTCAGGTATTAGAACAATTAGAAAGGATAAAAATATTTCGTTTAAAGAAGCAGTTGAGTTATTTGTAGTAAATAACGAGAATATTGGTAATGATTTTGATGTGGTTATTCAAAAGTTAACAAATACTTCAGTAATTAATTATGTGTCAGAAAAAGTAGAAGGAGCTTCATTTAGAGTAAAGTCTAATGAATATTTTGTTCCTATTTCTGTAGAAAATATTGATGTAGAAGCAGAAACAAAGAAATTGAATGCAGAATTAAAAAGAGCTGAAGGTTTTCTATTTGGAATTCAAAAGAAATTGTCAAATGAACGTTTTGTAAGTAATGCACCAGAGAAAGTAATAGCATTAGAGCGTAAAAAAGAATCTGATACTTTAGCTAAGATTGAAACAATTAAATCAAGTTTAGCATCGCTAACTTAAAAGTAAAAAAAAGAAAAGCCGCTATTTTTAGCGGCTTTTCTTCTTCTTATTATTATAAAAATAAACTTTTAGTTTCTGTCAATAACATCACCAGAACCAATAGAGTTGCTGTCAATTTTAGGGTTTCCTTTATAGTAAACACTACCAGATCCTACGACACTAGCTTTAATTTTAGAGCTTACACTAGTTTGTACACTTCCAGATCCAGCAATACTAGCTTTTAAAGTATTCGCATCTAAATCGTAAGCTTTTACACTACCTGATCCAGCAATAGAACATTTAAAGTTATCCGTTTTACCTTTTAATCTAATGTTTCCAGAACCTCCAATAGAAGCTTTTACAGTATTCGCATCAACATCAGCAGAGATGTTTCCAGAACCACCAATGTTAAAAGAGGCATCGTCAGCTTTCATTCTTTTTTGTACTCGTACATTACCAGAACCTCCTAATGAAACAGCTCTAATTCTTTCAAAAGGAACAGTTACTACTAATTTTCTTGTAGTTCTAATATTTGTGTTTTCTTTAAATTGGATTTTTAATTTACCACCTTTTACCTCAGTTTCTATATAAGGAATTATATTAGATTCTCCTTTAATGGTTATTTTTCCTTCAGTTCCAGCTACTAAGTTTACATCAAAAGAACCACCAACGCTTACTCTATCAAAAGAGCTAATAGATCTTGTTTTAGTAACTACGTTTCCGTTACCTTTTATTTTTTTAGAATTCCACCAACTTTGAGCGTTAATGTTAAGTGAAAGTAAAATTATAAGAGTTGTAATAAGTTGTTTTTTCATTTTGTGTATTTTAAAGTTAAAATTGGTTATATTTAAGTTTTATATGCCCCAAAAAATCAATTTATATAGTGTTGCTTATTTTTTAGCATGTATTGTCTCTTTGTTCTTTATTGACACGGGCAATTCAATTACTGAGATGATTATCAAAATTTTCTCATTAATGTTCTTATCTTTTTTGTATTTGAGTTCTTCAAAAAAAATTAATTATTTCTATTTATTAGTTTTAATGAACTCTATAGCATCCGATACATTTCTAATTTTCGATGATGCTTTTATGATGCTTGGCATTTATTTACTACTAGCCAATCGATTTTTGTATATTATTTTATCTAGAAGAGCATTGTTTAGAACAAAACCCAAAATGTTATTAATCTATGTAATTCCTAGTTTGCTATTATTTACAACTATTTTTGTGTTGTTAAAACCATATCTTCAAGAAATTTCTATTTCGTTTATATTACTAGGTATCACTTCTGCAATAATAATAGGTTTATCTTTTTTCAATTATTTAAATGAAATGAATAAAAGAAGTAAGTTCTTTTTATTTGGTGTTTTACTTATTGTAACCGCAGATGTTTTAATAGCTTTTAATAAATTTCTAGATTATAATATGATTTATGTAATTGTTTATACAACTATGTATTATGTAGCACGTTACTTAATTTGTGTATCTATGATTGAACGAAAGAAAATTAGTCGTTAAGTTTTAAAGATACGCCTCCATAGCTAGATTTTACTTTAATAACAGAGTTTGAGTTGCCCTTGCCAAAAGTGCCTTCGTAATGTTTTTTAGTGCTTTTTTTAATGCTCTTAAACATGTCTACTTTGCTTTTAGGATAGTTAAAACCAGCATAACCTAAATCGATATTGAATTTGAAGTTATTGTCACTGCTAGTCCCTAATTTGATACCTGCATAGCTTCCATGAATTGTAACGCTCTCAAATCCTTTCATTATATTTTGAACTCTGATACTTCCATAGTCGGTATTAATTTGTAAGTGTTTTTTTAAGTCACCAATTTTAACAGCTGCATAATCAGTACCACCAGTAATGTTAGTAACGCTTCTAGCAGAGATACTTCCATAATCACTATTGAATTTAAGGTTTTCAGCTTCACCAATTTTTATAGATGAATAATCAGCACTAACTTTTAAAGTTTCAGTTTTTTCAATTCTCAACTTAGAATAATCGGCACTTACAATACCAGATTTTATATAATTGATTTCTGAATTTCCACAATAGTCTAAACTAATAGAGTTGGTGTTGTTTAAAAGTCTATCAACCTCTATATTACCATAATCGCAGTTTAAATTAGCTTTACCTTCTAAACTAGATAGTTCAATATTTCCATATTTGTTGTTTAAATCAGCATTGTTGCTTATTGGCATTTTTACAAAGTAATTTATCTTGTAGTTGGTGTTGTTTTTACCCCACCAAGACCATTTAGATTTGGTGTTTTCAACCTTAGTACGAGCTTCGACTAAGTTTTCTGAAGATTCAAAAAGAACATCAATAGCCTCTAATTTCTGCTCTACATTACTTAAGTCATCACCTTTAACAGTTATTTTTACTTTAATTTCAATACGATTTTCATTCCATGTAGTAACGTTTAAATTACCGTATTTGTTACTAATGTATAAAGTGGCATTTTTGTTTACCGTAAAGTTTTTATTAATGGTTTTGCTTTTTTCGTGTTTCCTATCATTATTTGCTGTTAAAACAGTTGGGATAAGAAAAAATAAGAAAAGTAATTTATATAATTTCATCGTCTTTAAGTTCTAGTTTTGCTGGGTTATTTTGTAATTCTAATTGTAATAAAAGTCTCTCTAAAATTTCCAATCTTTGTTGGTAATTGTTAATCAATTTTTGAATAATTTGTCTTTTATTGTCGTTGTTTGAGAGTTCTTTGATTAAATTTTGATATCTATCTTCTAAATCTTCGATTTCATCTAAGGAGTTTTCAATAATAGACTCTGTTTCAATACTTCTATATTGTTCAATTTCTTTTAATTCCTGATTAATTGTTGATACAAAAAAGCTTTGAGCTTCGGCCATTTTAGGAGAAACATCAGCTAAATCATAAAAACTTTTTTGTTGGTAGCTACCAAGATAAAAACCTAAAACCAATATTACAGATGCTGCTATACTCATCCAAAATAGCGTTGGTTTGTTATTTTTTTTAGATTGCTGAAGTTTTCTTTGAAAACGATCCGAATGTCCTGAATGAGGTTCGAAAATATCGAAATCATTTTCATCAAAAAATTGATGTAATTTATCCTCCATACACTTGTGTTTTATTAGTATTGGCAAGTAAAACTTGTTTTAATTTCTTTTTAGCTCTCGATATTGTTGTACGCACATTTTCATTGGTGTACTTCATTATTTGAGAAATTTCTTCATAATCATATCCTTCAATCAAATTTAAAGTAAGGATTATTCGATAATTACTTTTTAAACTTTGTAAACTATCTAGTACCTGTTTAACATTTAAAGAATTGTAATCTATAGCTGTATCTTCTACTTCATAATTAGAAACTACTTCCATTTTTACTTCATCGTAACGAATATTCTTTTTTAATTGAGTTAAACTCTTATTAATTACAATCTTTTTTAGCCAAGCACCAAAAGTAACTTCACCTTTAAAAGTATGTAACTTTGAAAAAGCAGTTAAAAAAGCTTCCTGAATTAAATCTTCAGCTTCAAACTCATCTTTCAAAATACGATAAGCAGTATTATACATTGCTTTATAATATGCATCGTACACCTGCATTTGAGCAGTGCTATCGTTTTTCTTACAGCGTTCGATTAGTTGGTTGATATGTGTTTTTTTAGACTCCAAAGAAATCATTCTATACTAGAGACAATTTACTTTTTAAATTGTGACAGTTTATTTTAAATAAAAGTAACTTTTTTTTGAAAAACATTAGGGGTTTATGTTTAACTTATTGTTTTTTAGATGATTGAGTGTTGTTTGGTTTTCTGTTTAATTGATAAGGAAGTTCAACGGAAAAAATGAATCAAAATATGTATATTTGGCACAATGATTGACAGTGTTAAAATTATAGAGTGCCCTAGGGACGCAATGCAAGGAATTAAAAGTCACTTTATTCCAACAGAGTTGAAGGCAAAATATATCAATTCATTGTTAAAAGTAGGTTTTGATACAATAGACTTTGGAAGCTTTGTATCGCCTAAAGCTATTCCTCAAATGAGAGATACGGCAGAGGTTTTATCAATGTTAGATTTGTCTACAACTAGAAGTAAATTATTAGCAATTGTAGCAAATGTTAGAGGAGCAAATGATGCATCACAATTTAAAGAAATTGATTATTTAGGGTATCCTTTTTCAATATCTGAAAATTTTCAGATGCGAAACACACATAAGACAATAGAACAGTCAATAGATACGTTAAAGGAAGTATTGGCTATAGCAAATAGGACAAATAAAGAAGTTGTAGCATATTTGTCTATGGGATTTGGAAACCCATATGGAGATCCATGGAATGTAGACATAGTAGGAGAGTGGACAGAGAAATTATCTAAGTTAGGTGTTAAGATTTTATCGTTATCAGATACAATAGGAAGCTCAACACCAGAAGATATAGATTATTTATTTTCAAATTTAATTCCTAGTTATCCGCAAATTGAATTTGGAGCTCATTTACATACAACACCAACAAAATGGCACGAAAAAGTTAGTAGTGCATACAAAGCTGGTTGTCGCCGTTTTGACGGAGCAATTAAAGGATATGGTGGTTGTCCAATGGCAAAAGACGAGTTGACAGGTAATATGCCAACAGAAAAATTATTATCATACTTTACAGCTGAAAAGGTTGAAACAAATATTAAACCAATGAGTTTTGAAAGCGCCTATAATAAAGCGTTAGAAGTTTTTTAATAAATGATGAAAATTAAAATATTAACTCTTTTTTTCTTTTTTTTTACATTCTATCAGGCAAAAACTGATAGAAGAATAGGTGTATGGCATATTAAAAATGGGGTTTTATTAAAAAATAAATCAAGTAAAAACGAATTAGCTAGTTATTATTGGAATGAATTTAACCGAATTTTTCCTCAAAAATTAACCAAAAAATATATTAAACGTATTGTTTTAATGACTGATGGGATTGATGAAAAAACAGGAGCGTTAGTGTCTTTAAACTCTAGAAATGATAAGTGGCAATTAGAAATAGATGTTCAAGATGTAAATCTTAAAACAAAAGATAGAAGGAGACTTCACGAGTCTGTCTATACTATGGTACATGAATTTGGACATTTATTGACTTTAAATAGAACACAGATAAGACCTACCACTAAAGCAACTCAAGAAGAAGGAGAGTTATATTTAACTTTAGAAGGAGAAGCATATAAAAATAGCTATATTAATAGGTTTGTTAATTTGTTTTGGAAAGGTAGATTATTAGATAGTTGGGATACTATTCAAAAAAAATATTGTTATACAGAAGCTAATTGTGTAGAGAAATTATACGATTTGTATGATAATAATCGTACAGAGTTTGTTACAGACTATGCTGCAGAAAGCCCAGAAGAAGATATTGTAGAAAGCTGGACAGCTTTTGTGCTTAGACCAAAAATTAGAAAGCCTCGTACAATTGCTCATAAAAAAATAAATTTCTTTTATCAATTTCCAGAGTTAGTAGAATATAGAAGAATGATAAGGAAAAACACTCGTAAATACTTACATTACAAACCTAAAAGGTAATTAATAAAAACATACTTAATGAAACAAATTAAATATTTAATGGTAGCAGCATTAGCTGTTATTATGATTAGTTGCGCTTCAAAAAAAGAAACTGCTAAAACTAAGTTTACAATTTTACAACTAAATGATGTTTATGAAATAGCACCTATCCAAGGAGGAAAGTATGGTGGAATGGCACGAGTAGAAACGGTACATCAAAACTTATTAAAGGATGACAAAAATGTAATGCTAGTACTGGCTGGTGATTTTTTAAACCCTTCTTTAATAGGTACAATGAAAGTAGATGGAACTAGAGTAAGAGGAAAACAAATGGTAGAAGTAATGAATGCAATGAATTTTGATTTAGTTGCATTTGGAAATCATGAATTTGACTTGAGTTATAAAAACTTACAAGAAAGACTTAATGAAAGTAAGTTTGACTGGATATCAGCAAATGTTTTACATAATGTAGATGGAAAACATGAGTATTTTCATAAAATGGTTGATGGAAAGAAAAAGTATTTGGAAGATTCTTTTATAAAAGAGTTTAAAAATGAAGATGGGACTCAATTAAAGGTAGGTTTTATAAGTGTATGTATTCCATCAAATCCAAGAAGTTATGTGTACTATGGAGACATGTACAAAGAAATAGAGCGTTCTTATAATGATATTAAAGATAAGGTAGATATAGTAATAGGTTTAACACATGGTTCTTTAGCGCAAGATAAAAAGATAGCTGAAATGTTGCCAAATGTACCTTTAATTATGGGGGGACATGAGCATACAAACAGTTATGATAAAGTAGGAGATGTCATTATAACAAAAGCAGATGCTAATGCTAAAACAGCATATATACATCGTTTTGAATACGATCCAACAACTAAAAAAGTTGAGTTTAAATCTGAATTAAAAGAAATCAATGATCAAATTGTTGCTGATGAAAAAGTAAATGTAATTGTTGAAAAATGGCAAAAGATTTTAGATAATAAAATAAAAGATATAGTTCCAAACCCTTATGAAGTAGTTTATAAGGCAGAAACGCCTTTAGATGCTAGGGAAACTCCAATAAGAACAGTACAAACAAATATGGGAGATATCATTACAAAATCAATGAGTTTTGCATATGATAACAAAGTAGATTGTGCTTTGGTAAACGGAGGTTCAGTACGTATAGATGATGAGTTAAAAGGAGATGTTACCGTTATAGATATTTTCAGAGTATTACCATATGGAGGAGCTGTATTGAAAGTTGATATAAAAGGAAGCTTATTAAAAGAAGTTTTAGATTATGGTCTTAATGCAGTAGGAACAGGAGCATACCTACAACGTTATAATGTAAAACAAGATGAAGGTAAATGGTTTATAAATGGAAAAGAAATAAACGATACTAAAGTTTATAAAGTGGCTTTTTCAGATTACTTATTAAGAGGATTAGATATTCCAATGCTTTCAGACAAAAATCCAGGAGTACTTAATGTTTATGAGCCAAAAGAGTCAGAGCTAAGTTTTGATATACGAAAAGGAGTTATAGAGTATTTAAAATCTCTTTCATAAAAACCTTTATTTTAAATTAAAATAAATCTAAATAAAGTTTGGAGATTTAGTTTTGTTCTGTAGATTTGCAGAAAATTATCAAAATTAAATCTAAATAAAAATGAAAAGAGTAATTTTTTCAATGTTAGCTGTTTCAGCTATGGTGTTAACATCATGTTCAGATGATGATACACCAGCAAATAACGTTACTGCACCTACAACATATAAGTTTGAGAGAAACGGAAACACTACTGTTAGTTTTTCAGGACAAACAGCTAGAATTAAAATGTCTAGCGAAATAATGGGAGCTTTATCAAATACTGCTAGTACAAAAGCAGGATTAACAGAAATGTTTAAAGACGGTACTGGTTTTACAGAAGCATCTTTAAATACTTCAGGAAAAAAAGTACGTGATAAAGTAGCAGCTTCAGAAGATTACTTTAAAGCTAATACTACTGAAAGAAATGAGCTTTTAGCAGATTTCGATGGTTGGATTAACTCTCAAGTAGATAACGTATTTCCAAAATGGAACGATGACGCTTCAAAAGGAAATGCAGGAAGATTACAAAAATTAAATTCTAATCCAGCATCTTACCGTTATGTAAATGCAAAAGGATTAGAATTAAATCAAGCTTTTGGAAAGTCTTTAATTGGTGCTTTAATGACTGATCAAATGTTAAACAACTATTTAAGTAAAAGTGTACTTGACGCTACTCCAAACAAAGCTAATAACGATAATGGAGTTTTAGAGGCTGGAAAAAATTACACGAAGATGGAACACAAATGGGATGAAGCTTATGGATACTTATACGGTACAGAAGCTAACCCAGCAGTACCAGCTTTAGCAGCAGACGACTTTTTAAATAAATACTTAACTAGAGTTGAAAATGATCCTAGTTTTAAAGGAATTGCAAAAGAAGTTTACGATGCTTTCAAATTAGGTAGAGCAGCAATTGTAGCTAAAAATTATACAGTTAGAGATGCACAAGCTGAAATCATTAGAGCAGCTATTTCTAAAGTAATTGCTATTAGAGCAGTATACTATTTACAAGCTGGTAAAGCTAAATTAACTTCAGACAAAACTGCAGCTTTCCACGATTTATCTGAAGGATATGGTTTTGTTTACAGTTTACGTTTTACTCGTAACGCTTCAGGAGCACCTCACTTAGATAAAACTAAAGTAAAAGGATACTTAACTACTTTAATGACAGGAGATGGATTCTGGGATGTAACTCCAGCTACTTTAGATACTATTTCTAATGAGATTGCAGCTGCATATGGATTTACCGTAGACGAAGCTAAAGACGCTAGTAACTAGTAGCTTTTAATAAATATGTATAAAAAAAGTAGTCGATTAGTCGGCTACTTTTTTTATATTTGTGCACCTTTATTTAGAATAAATAGTAATAATATGTTAAGAAAAGTTAGTTTACTTTTAATTGTTTCAGTATTAGTAATGTACGCTTGTAGTTCAAGTTCTGATTCGAATGTGAGTACTGGAGATGGATTTAATAGAAAGGCAATGTTAACGCATTGGGCTGAGAATATAATTATCCCAGGATATACAGATTTTGCTCAGAAAACTGGAGCTTTAAAAACAGCAGTAGAAACTTTTACAACTACACCAAATCCAACAAATTTAGGAGCTTTAAGAACAAGTTGGCAAGATGCTTATGTTGTTTGGCAAAAAGTTTCAATATTTCAAATAGGAAAAGCTGAAACATTAAACATGGTAAATACCATGAATACGTATCCTACAAATGTGAGTGATTTAACTTTAAATATCACATCAGGTAATTATGATTTAACTTCACAAAATGAATATGACGAGCAAGGTTTTCCTGCTTTAGATTATTTGTTAAATGGAGCAGGAGCAGATGATACAGCTATTATAGCAAATTATACAGGAGCAGATGCAGCTAAGTATAATAAGTATTTAAATGATTTAGTAATAAGAATTGATGCTTTAGCAAAAGAAGTATTAGCAGATTGGAATGGGAGTTTTAAAACATCATTCATAGATAACGATGGTTCTTCTGCTACTAGTAGTGTAGATAAGTTAGTAAACTTTTACATTGTTTCATTCTTTGAAAGAGAAGTACGTGAAAAGAAAATATCTTTCCCTTCTGGAGCTAGAACAGGTACACCAGTTCCTACGAATACAGAGGCGTATTATAAAAGAGATATTTCTAAGTTATTATTAACTACTGCTTTTAATGCTACTGAAGATTTTTTCAATGGGAAAGCATATAGTAATGCAACTACAGGACAAAGTTTAAAATCATACTTAGAGTTTTTAAAGAGAAATGATTTAGTAACAGCAATCAATACTAAAATAGCTGATGCTAAAACTACAATAGGGGCATTAGGTAACAACTTTGTAGATCAGATTAATAATGATAATATAAAAATGACATTGACATTTGATAAACTACAAGCTTTGGTAAAAGACTTAAAAGTTGATATGGCAAGTGCATTGAGTATTAAAATTACTATTGAAGATAACGATGGCGATTAGTCGTCAAATACAAAAATATTTAGAAAAAACTACGGAAGCAGCTACTTTAGCTGTTTTTCGTGTTTTTTTTGGTGTTATGATGTTGGGGAGCATCATACGTTTTTGGTACCATGGTTGGATAGAATCATTGTACATAAATCCCAAATTTCATTTTACTTACTACGGATTTGAATGGGTAAAAACACTAGGAAGTTATACTTATTTATTATTTGCAATATGCGCTATCTCAGCCTTATTAATTGCTATTGGTTATAAATATAGAATAGCTATTGTTATTTTCTTTTTAAGTTTTACCTATATTGAATTAATGGATAAAACTACTTATCTAAACCATTATTACTTTATAAGTTTAGTAAGTTTTATTTTAATTTTTTTACCAGCAAACGCTTACTTTTCAATAGATGCAAAGTTAAATCCTAAACTATCTTACCAAAAAATACCTCAATATACTGTTGATGTAATAAAACTAATGTTGGGAATAGTGTATTTTTATGCGGGATTAGCAAAATTAAATTCCGATTGGTTGTTTAGAGCTTCACCTTTAAATATATGGTTACCTGTACAGTACGATTTACCAATACTAGGAGTTTTAATGCCAAAAACTTGGTTTCATTTTGCGATGAGTTGGGCAGGGACTTTATACGATTTAACCATACCTTTTCTATTATTATATAAGAGAACACGTTTGTTTGCATTCTTTATGGTAGTAGTTTTTCATGTATTTACAAGAATATTATTTCCAATAGGAATGTTTCCTTTTATAATGATAGTAAGTACACTAATATTCTTTTCACCAAATTTTCATCATAAGATAATCAACTTAATAGCGAAAGCATTACGAATATCAAAGGAGAGTTTTAATCATGGAAAGACATTAATATATTCCGTTAAACAAAGAGTAATAGTGAATATATTTGCAGTCTTTTTTATAATTCAATTACTTTTTCCTTTTAGGTATTTGGCATACCCAGGAGAATTGTTTTGGACGGAAGAAGGATATCGTTTTTCATGGAGAGTGATGTTAATGGAAAAGGCAGGAATAGCAGATTTTAAAATAGTAGACGGGGATACTGGTAAGTATTTTTATATAAAGAATAGAGATTATTTAACTGTTTTACAAGAGAAACAAATGAGTTTTCAACCCGATTTTATATTGGAATTCGCTCACTTTTTAGGCGATACCTATAAAAGCAAAGGAATAAAGAACCCAGAGGTTTATGTAGAAAGTTTTGTAACTCTTAACGGAAGGTTAAGTTCACGATTTATAGATTCAAAAGTAGACTTATACCAAGAGAAAGATAGTTTTAAACACAAAAATTGGATTATACCATTTAATCATGAAATTAAAATTAAAGGATTATAGCATTATTATAGTACTGTTTTTTGCAATACAAAATTTATTTGCTCAGTACACTATTTCGGGGAAAATAGTAGATAATGAAGGAAAGGCTATTAATAGTGTAGAAATTTATAATGCTTCAGGGGGAACTTTAGCAAAAACAAACACACAAGGAGATTACAAAACCACTTCTTTAAAACCAGGAAAGTACTCAATAGTATTTTTCTCTTATGATTATGAAATTAGTGAAAAAGTAGTAACAATTTCTAACCAAAATTTAAAATTAGATATTGTATTACAAAAAATAGAAGAAGAATTGTCGGAAGTAGTAATAAGCCAAAGAAAGAAAAAAGTCTTTGCGCTTAAACGATTACAAGAAGTAGAAGGAACAGCAATTTTTGCAGGAAAAAAGACAGAAGTTGTTTTAGTAGATGAGTCTATAGGGAACAAAGCAGCAAATAATGCACGTCAAATCTATAGTCAAGTAGTTGGATTAAATATTTATGAAAACGATGATGCGGGATTACAATTAAATATTGGAGGTAGAGGATTGGACCCAAACAGAACATCTAATTTTAATACTAGGCAAAATGGATATGATATTAGTGCAGATGTATTAGGATATCCAGAAAGTTATTATACACCACCAGCAGAAGCTTTAAAAGAAATACAGGTAATCAGAGGAGCAGCATCTTTACAATATGGAACTCAGTTTGGAGGATTGTTGAATTTTAAGTTTAAAGAGCCTAATAGAAATAAAAAATTTGAATTAGTAACTCGACAATCAGCAGGATCATTTGGACTGTTTAATAGTTTTACAAGTGTGGGAGGTACTGTTGGTAAAACAGGATACTACGGATATTTTAATTTTAAAAGAGGTGATGGATTTAGACCTAATTCAAAATTCAATTCTAAAAATATTTATGCACACGTAGATCATAAAATATCAGATAAAACAACTTTAATAGCAGAGTTTACCCACTTAAACTATTTAGCAAAACAGCCAGGAGGTCTTACCGATACGCAATTCAACCAAGATCCTTTACAAAGTTTAAGAAGTAGAAATTGGTTTGATATTAATTGGAACTTATGGGCATTAAAATTGGAACATGATTTTACAGAAGATACAAGGTTAAGCTTTAATTTCTTCGGATTGAATGCATCAAGAAAAGCATTAGGGTATAGAGGAAATTATAGATTTGTAGGTTTAAATCCAGTATCAACACCAGATGAGTTAGATAATGGACAGTATGATTTTAGAGATTTAATAGTAGGGAATTATAAAAACTGGGGAGTAGAAACACGTTTCTTATCAAACTATAATTTAGGAAATCAAAAAAGTATATTTTTAGTAGGAGCTAAATATTACAAAGCAAATAACGATGAGCGTCAAGGGGCAGGTTCACGTAATAGTGATGCTGATTTTAGGTTTGTAGATAAACAAGATTATAATAGTTCATTCTTTAAATTCCCAAATGAAAACATAGCGGTATTTGGAGAAAATATTTTTAAACTTTCTGATAGTTTTACCATTACACCAGGAATTCGTTTAGAATATATAAAAACAGGAGCTAATGGTTCATATACAAGAGTACTAAGAGATGGAGCAGGAAATCCATTGCCAGGAGGTATTAGTACAGAAACTGAGAGCCAAGTAAAAGAAAGAAGCTTTGTGTTATTAGGATTAGGAGCTAGCTATAAACCATCAGCAAGTTTTGAGTTATACGGAAATATTTCTCAAAATTATCGATCTGTAACCTTTAGTGATATCAGAACAGTGAATCCATCATTCTTAGTTGCAGAAAATATAGGTGATGAAAAAGGAGCAACAGCAGATATTGGATTAAGAGGTAGATGGAATAACTTTTTATCATATGATATAAGTGCTTATGGATTGTTTTACCAAGATCGTATAGGAGTAACTTTAGTTTCTACAGGGCCAAACAAAGGAGATAGAGTAAGAGATAATATTGGAGAAGCGTTTATATACGGTATTGAGAGTTTTGTAGATTGGAATTTATTATCAACGTTTAATAATTCTAACAGTGAGTTTGTATTAAATTGGTTTACAAATATTGCAGTAACAGAATCAGAGTATACAAAATCAAAAGAAAGTAGTATCGTAGGTAAAAAAGTAGAATTTATTCCGTTAGTAAACTTAAAAACAGGAGTAAAGTTTGGGTATAAAAACTTTTTAGGAAGCCTTCAGTTTACACACTTATCAAAGCAATTTACCGATGCAACTAATGGAGAAACAGTATTAGCAGGAACAAGTAGAGAAGGATTGGTTGGACCTATACCAGCATACTCTATATTAGATGCTTCTTTTTCATATTCATACAAAAAGTGGAAAATAGAAACGGGAGTAAATAATTTATTAGACGAAACCTATTTTACACGAAGAGCTACAGGATACCCAGGACCAGGAATAATTCCTTCTTCACCAAGAAGTTATTATGTAACATTACAATTTAAACTTTAAAGTTATTTTATAACATATATATTAGCAGTACTAAATTTATCAATCAGAATGAAAAAAATATTCACAATTTTAGCTTTAGCAATAGTTTTTACATCGTGTAAAAATGAGCAAAAAAAAGAAGAAAAGAAGGAAGAGAAAAAACAAGAGGTGGTAAATGTTTACACACACCGTCACTATAAAGCAGATCAAGAATTATTTGCCAAGTTTGAAAAAGAAACAGGAATTAAAGTAAATGTTGTCAATGCAAAAGCAGATGAGTTAATGCAAAAGATGACGGTAGAAGGAGAGCAATCTCCAGCAGATGTATTAATTACTGTAGATGCAGGACGTTTAGTGAGAGCTAAGAATAAAGGATTGTTACAATCGGCTACTTCTGAGTTTTTAGATAAAAGAATTCCAGCACATTTAAAAGATGCTGATAATAATTGGTTTGCCTTAACAAAAAGAGCACGTGTAATTGTTTACAATCCAGAAAAAGTAAAACCAGAAGAATTATCTACTTATGAGGCATTAACAAATGATGAATGGAAAAACAAAATATTAATTCGTTCTTCGTCAAATATTTATAACCAATCATTATTAGCTTCAATTATAGCAAACATTGGGGAAGAAAAAGCAACAGAATGGGCTAAAGGAATGGTAGCAAATATGGCACGTTCACCAAAAGGAAATGATAGAGACCAAGTAAAAGCTGTAGTTGCTGGTGAAGGAGATGTAGCAGTAGTAAATACATACTATATTGGTAAATTATTAAATTCAAAGAATCCAGAAGAAGTAAAAGCTGGAGAGGGAATTAAAATATTTTTCCCTAATCAAGCAGATAGAGGAACACACATCAATGTAAGTGGAGCAGGAGTTGCTAAATATGCACCAAACAAAGCGAATGCAATTAAATTTATTGAGTTTTTAGCAAGTAAAGAAGCGCAAGAAGTATTTGCAAAAGCTAATTACGAGTATCCAGTAAACAAAGAAGTTGCTTCATCAGATTTATTAAAATCTTGGGGAGAATTTAAAGAAGATACTTTATCGTTAACTAAGTTAGGAGAAAACAATAAAAAGGCTGTTTTAGTTTTTGATTCAGCTCAATGGAAATAATCAATACCTTTGTTGTTTTAAATTAGATAATTCCTAGTGATAAACAGGTTACAAAACATACAAAGAGACACAAACAAATGGTCAATAATTTTATTGACCATTGTTTTGTTTATAGCAGTTCCAGTAATTACCATTTTTATTAATTTATTTTATGGACCTGGTGAAACATGGAGCCATTTAGTAGCTAATTTATTGCCAAATTATTTACTAAATTCTTTTTGGTTAATTCTAGGAACTAGCATTCTTACATTAGTATTTGGAATATCATCTGCTTATGCAGTATCTAGATATTTTTTTCCTTTTCGAAAACAGTTAGAATGGCTGTTAATTTTACCGTTAGCCATACCATCGTATATTACTGCTTATGCCTATGCAGGAATCTTTGATTATGGAGGTGTTTTTGAAAAACTCTTTGCTGTGAAGGTAGATGTAATGAATCACCTTGGACTTATTTTTGTTTTAAGTATTTCATTATTTCCATATGTATATGTAGCTTCTAGAGCTTTTTTCTTGAATCAATCAAACAATATTATTGAAGCTTCAAAATTGTTAGGAGCAGGAGAATTTAAAACTTTTTTTAAATTGATATTGCCATTATCTCGTCCAGCATTTATAGGCGGACTTACCTTGGTATTAATGGAGGTTTTAAACGACTATGGAGCAGCTAAATATTATGGTATCAATACATTTACAACAGGGATTTTTAGAGCATGGTTTTCATTAGAAGAGCCAGAAACAGCAATTTACTTATCAGCTATATTGGTGGCGATTATTTTTCTAATAATTAGTTTAGAAAAATGGCAGCGAAGAAGAATAGGGTATTCAAATACTACCAGAAATCATCAGAAAGCAAAAAGAGAACAAAGTACAGCTAAGAAAAAAGTAGCTTTGTTTACGGTAGCTTTTATACCAGTTTTGTTTGGCTTTTTATTACCCGTTTTCCAATTGTTGTATTGGGCATACTTAACTTATGAAGATGTATTTACTCAAAGTTTTATAACTATTTCATTACAGAGTTTAGGAATTGCAATTATAGCAGCATTAGCAACGGTAGTATTTGCGTTGTTATTAATATTCTTAACAAAATGGAATCGACTAGCTTTATTAAATCCCATCGCAAAAATAGGAGTGTTAGGTTATGCAATTCCAGGAGCAGTAATAGCAGTAGGGGTTTTAATACCAACTCTTTCTTTAGATAAATGGTTGGTAACATTTTTTAAAGAAGTAGCAGATTATAAAATAGGTTTTATACTAAATGGAACAATCATAGCATTATTATATGCGTATATTGTACGTTATATGGCGGTAGCTTATAATCCAATTGAGGCAAGTACCTTAAAATTTGGTAAGTCTTTATCAGAAGCCTCAAAACTTTTAGGAAAAGGAAACTTTTATACCTTCAAAAAAGTAGAGTTCCCTTTATTAAAACCAGTAATATTAAGTGCCTTTATTTTAGTGTTTGTTGATGTTATGAAGGAATTACCTTTAACGTTAATTTTAAAACCTTATAGTATAAACACACTAGCAGTAAAAGCATACGAATATGCAAGTGACGAATTAGTAGCAGAAGCATCACTGCCTTCTTTGTTTATAATTCTAACAGGAATTATCCCTGTATTATTTTTAAATCGATTAATCTCTAAAGAATAGTAATGAGTACTAAATTATTAGCAATACAAAATTTACATAAAGCATTTAATTCAGGTAAGGTAAAGGCTTTAAATAATGTTAGTTTTTCTTTAGAAAAAGGAAATGTATTGGCAGTAGTAGGAGAAAGTGGAAGTGGAAAAACAACCTTAATACGTTTAATTGCAGGTTTAGAAACATTAGATAGTGGAGAGATAGAAATAAATAATACAACTGTTTCTTCTAATTCTGTATTTATAGAACCACAACAAAGAAATGTTGGGATGGTATTCCAAGATTATGCGTTGTTTCCACATCTTACAATATTTAAAAACATTGCATATGGACTTTCTAAACAAGAAAATAAGGAAGAAAGGGTAAGAGAAGTATTAAAATTGGTAGGTTTATCAGGAATGGAAAAAAGGTATCCTCACGAGTTATCAGGAGGACAACAACAACGTATAGCATTGGCTAGAGCCTTGGCTCCAAAACCAGAACTTTTAATATTGGATGAGCCATTTAGTAATTTAGATGTGATCTTAAGAAGTCAATTAAGAAAAGACATACTACAAATAATAAAACAGACAAATACCACAGCTATTTTTGTAACGCATGATATAAAAGATGCGATTACTATTTCAGATAAAATTATCATATTAAAACAAGGTGTCATTTTACAAGAAGGAAGTACTAAGGAAGTGCATGAAAAACCAGAAGAGTCTTACGTAAAAAAGTTATTTGATAATATGTAAAAAAGAGAAAGGACATTAAAAAAAGCTCTAATTTATCTGTAGTTATTTAAAATGAAAAGCTAAAGACGCTTTGTTAACTATAATTTAAAGATAAAGTTCACTTTTTTTATAGTATATTTGTACGCAATTAATTAACAACACACTAAATTAATTGCACATGCAAGCTCATCAATCAAAATTTGTAGGCGAAGGTTTAACGTACGATGACGTACTATTAGTTCCGGCTTACTCTGAAGTGCTTCCAAGAGAAGTTTCAATCCAAACAAAATTCACAAAAAACATAACGATAAATGTTCCAATAGTATCTGCTGCAATGGATACGGTAACCGAATCAGCTATGGCTATTGCTATTGCTAGAGAGGGAGGAATAGGAGTGTTGCATAAAAATATGACAATAGCTCAACAAGCACAAGAAGTACGTAAAGTAAAGCGTGCAGAGAGTGGAATGATTATCGATCCAATTACTTTATCGTTAAATGCTATTGTTTTAGATGCAAAACAGGCAATGCGTGAGCATAAAATTGGAGGTATTCCAATTGTAGACGAAGCAGGAAAATTAATAGGAATTGTAACGAATCGTGATTTACGTTTTGAGAAAAATAATGAGCGTCCGATTGTTGAAGTAATGACTTCAGAAAATTTAGTTACAGTAGCAGAAGGAACTTCATTAAAAGAAGCAGAAGTAATTTTACAAGAGAATAAGATTGAAAAGTTACCAGTTGTTAATGATAACGATAAGTTAGTAGGTTTAATTACTTTTAGAGATATCACAAAGCTTACTTTAAAACCTACGGCAAACAAAGATAGTTATGGACGTTTACGAGTAGCAGCTGCTTTAGGAGTAACACACGATGCAGTTGAAAGAACAGAAGCATTAGTAAACGCAGGAGTAGATGCCGTAATTATCGATACAGCTCACGGACATACACAAGGTGTTGTAAAGGTATTGAAAGAAGTAAAAAATAAATATCCAGAATTGGATGTTGTAGTAGGAAATATAGCAACACCAGAAGCAGCAAAATATTTAGTAGAAGCAGGGGCAGATGCCGTAAAAGTAGGAATAGGACCAGGATCTATTTGTACAACAAGAGTAGTTGCAGGTGTAGGATTTCCACAATTCTCAGCAGTTATAGAAGTAGCAGCAGCGATTAAAGGAACAGGAGTACCAGTAATTGCAGATGGAGGTATTCGTTATACAGGTGATATTCCAAAAGCAATAGCAGCAGGAGCTGATTGTGTTATGTTAGGATCTTTATTAGCAGGAACAAAAGAATCGCCAGGAGAAACAATTATTTACGAAGGAAGAAAATTCAAGTCGTATAGAGGAATGGGATCAGTAGAAGCAATGAAACAAGGTTCAAAAGATCGTTATTTCCAAGATGTAGAAGATGATATTAAAAAATTAGTACCAGAAGGAATTGTTGGACGAGTACCATACAAAGGAGAGTTGGTAGAAAGTATTCATCAGTTTGTAGGAGGTTTACGTGCAGGTATGGGATACTGTGGAGCAAAGGATATTGAGACATTGAAAAATACAGGGAAATTTGTCCGTATTACAGCAAGTGGAATTAACGAAAGTCACCCACATGATGTAGCAATTACTAAAGAAGCACCAAATTATAGTAGAAGATAAAATCTATGTAAATATAAATTATACAACGCTGTTAGTTTTAAAACTAACGGCGTTTTTTATATTTGAAGAAATTTAAAACATATGAAAAAAGAAATCATTGCAATCGCAATTTTAGTAGCAAGTGGAATGTTTACAGCTTGTACAGATGTACCAGAAGATATTTTACAAAATAAAACACAACAGGAACTTGAAATGACTGGTGGTGAAAATGACCATGATCCAGACGAAGAAGATGAAGATGAGGAATCAAAAACTCTAAAAATGTTTGATACAGGAGGAGAAGATGAACCTACCCCTGTAGAAGATGATGAGGATAATTAGAGAAAAAATAAATGTAAGAGCCGTTAGTACAAAACTAACGGCTTTTTTTATGGTCGATACAATTTCGCTTGTTTTATAATAGTAGGAGTAATAGGTTTAAGCTCTTTATGAGTTTCTGGATGTATACCTCTATGGTTAAAAAACTCAAATTCTCTTTTTTTGTTTTTTCCATACCAAACAATCGGGTCTCCATTTATAAAGAATGTAGTGGTATCAGTTGCATAAATTTTTTTAAAGAGAGTAATATTAATATTATATTTATTATTATTAATAGCTTTTATGTTAAAGCAAGATGATTTCTCATAATGATCGCCTTTCCATACAATACAGCTCTCATTTGATTTATTTAAAGAAAAATAGATAAAGAATGGGAGTATAGAAAAAAATCCAAGTAAGAAAGTTTTTTTATATTTAGTAATACATAGAATACAAATTTTTTTATTTCGATTTTTATTTAAAAAGTCTTCGTAATTTTTATAACCTATGTATTGAGACATTAAGTCTTTCAATTCATTAGCAGGTTCTCCTGATTTGTTTAGAATATTGTTCGCATACTTGTTATGATAACTAATTAAAGTTTTTTTATTAATAGCATACTTAGGTTTACCTTCATCATTTCCTAAATATGTGTTCACAAAATAAGTAAAGCATCCATTAATAGTTTTATTTTTAATTAATTCATCTTTCATTAATTGCCCCAATAACTCACTAAAAAGTTCTTTTAATGGATTCTTTTTATTTTTTCTAGATGAAAAACATTTAGAAAAATGTTTTACGCAAAAAATAAAATTTACTTCTTCAGGTATAGTCTTTATGTCATTTTCCATGGTAATATGTTAGTTTTTTCAAAGGTAAAATGGATGGAAAAAGTATGGAAAAGGAAACCCGTAAAATGGAAAAAAAGTTTCCATACTTTTTCCATTTATTTTCTACAATCTACTTTGAAATCACCTCTATGTTTGTACCAGAATTAATCGATAAACAAAAAACAATAACAATCGATTGGTACTATTAAAAGATTTTAAATCAGTGAATTTTCTTAGAAGGGAAGCTATTAAATGCCGCTGATTTTCATCTTCACTTCCCGCAAAAGAGGCGCGCGACTCTTTTAAAATTTCAAGTGTTCTCAAACACTTTCAGAATTCAAGCAAAGTGCTTGGACAGGATAACAATTTTAAAAGTTTTAATAATGAGAAAGTCAATTTTTGCAATCATAGTTTTAATAGTTAGTGGAGTATTTACATCTTGTACAGATTTAGAAGGAAAAGTAGTTCCAGAAAAAGTAAAGCAAGAACTTCAGAGTACAACAGGTAATCAAAATAATGGAGATACTGGAGGTAATGAACAAGACCCAGATGAAGAAGATCCAATAGAAGAAGATAAAGGATAGTTATGTTAAAGAGTCTAAATAATTTAGGCTCTTTTTTAATTATAACTATTATTTTATTCCTAGATTAGGAAAATTAATTTAATTATAAAATGAAAAAGAAAAGTGTAGATCTATTATCAAGGTTTAGCGTGGTTTTATTTCTTTCGGTTTTTGCATTAATTATATCTAACTGTAAAAAAGAGTATGTAAAAAATAAAGAAAACAATTTTAGTAAATATGATTTACTATCAAGAAAATTATCAAAAGAAGGAAAAATAGATAGTGCCTTATTTTATGCGAATAAGTTAGTTAATATTGCCTTTTATGAAAATGATTCTAGTCTTTTTTCTAAAGCATATTTTAAAAAAGGGTTGTATTATAGAAAAAAGAAAATAATCGATAGTGCTTATTTCTATTATCAAAAATCGAATGAAATTAATATTAAGTTAAAGGATAGTATAAAAGTAGTTAGAAGGTACTTTAATATAGCGAGTATAGAATCAGAAAATGAGTTTTATTTAAAAAGTGATTCAACAGCTATTGAAGGTTTGAGGTATTCAATGAATAAGTCTAGATTTAATTCTGTAATATGTTCAATTTATAATTGTTTAGGAATTAATTCAAACAGACAAAAAAAATACAATGAAGCTATAGAATGGTATGAAAAAGCAATAAAGTTAACAACTAATAAAGAAAAAATTTATAGGTATAAAAATAATATAGCAAACAATTATTTAGGTTTAAAAGAATATGATTCAGCTATTGTTATTTATAAAAAAATAATGGAAAGTAGTTATTTTGATAAATTAGAATTAAAACTAAAATCTACAATTATTGGGAATTATGCTTTTAATAAATTTTTATTGAAAAAGAATGTAGAAGAAGAAGAGTTTTTAAAGTCTCAAGAATTGAAAATTAAAATAAAAGATTTTGATGGGTTGATTACTAACTACTCATATTTATCAGATTTTAATAAGAAAAAAAATAGATCCCAATCATTACATTATGCATATGAAATGCGTAGGCTTGCAAAAAAGCATCAAATTCCAAATGAAAGGGTTAGTGCTTTGGATAGAATAATTGACCTAGAAGAAGATTCAAAACTCAGAAAATTGGTTAAAGAAAGACAATTACTTAAAGATAGTATCGTAGAGGCTCGTAGAATTTCTCAAAGTAAATTAGTTAAAGTAATTTATAATAATGAAGAATTAGAAAAACAAAACTTAAAAGTTCAAATAGATGTTGAGAAGCAAAAATCTCAAAAACAATTAATCCTTTTTTTAGGAATAACATCTATTCTTGGTTTTATAAGCTATGTCTTCTACAAAAGAAACAAAACCAAAAGAGAAAAAATTATAGAGGTATATAAAACAGAAACTCGTTTGGCTAAAAAAATACATGATGAATTAGCCAATGACATGTATTTAGCTATGAATAAATTGCAAAAAGAAGAACGAGATGATATTTCAATACTATACGATTTAGAAAAAATATATTCGCTTACCAGAAACATATCACATGAAAACAGTCCTGTGGTAACAGGAGAGTTATTTGAAGACTTTTTAAAACAATTATTTATAGACTTTACTACAGATACATGCAAAGTAATGAACAAAGGGTTGTCGGATGTTAATGTAAACGATTTAAGAAAAGAAAAACAAATTGTATTGTATCGATTATTACAAGAACTCTTGGTAAACATGACAAAACATAGTCAGGCAAGCTTGGCAGTGATTTCCTTTTCACTACAAAAAGACACCGTACAAGTGCAATACAAAGACAATGGCATAGGTACAAATACAGTAACTATAAAAAATGGTTTAAAGAATATGGAAACCCGTATAAAATCCATAGGAGGAACTATTATTTTTGAATCAGAAAACGAAAAAGGATTTAAATCAAAGTTTCAATTTAAAAAGTAAGTATGTTTCAAAAAGTATTAATAGCTGAAGATGCCGATTTTATGTCTAGTGGAATAAAAGCTGCATTAGAAAGTTTGCAAATTCCAGTCATAGAACACGCTAAGTATTGCGATGAAGCTTTTTTAAAGTTAAAAAAAGCTTGGAATGAAAAAGAACCGTTCGATTTGTTAATTAGCGATTTGTCGTTTGTAGAAAACCCAAATCCACAACGATTGAAAACAGGAGAAGATTTGATAAAAGCAGCAAAAGAAGTACAAGTAGGGCTTAAAACCATTATCTTCTCAGTAGAAGACAAACCCTATAGAGTACAGCAATTGTGTAATGAGTTAAAAGTAGATGGGTATGTTTGGAAATCTATTCATGGAGAAAGAGAATTAAAAATGGCGATAAAAGAAGTATATAATCAAGGCTTTTTTATATCACCAAAATTATCACATACGCTAAGAAAAAAAGAAGCTTTTGAGATTACAGATTATGATGTGTTTTTGTTAAAATATTTGGCAGAAGGATTGGATCAAAAAGAAATTTGTCAAGAGTTAAAATTGAAGGAAGTAAAACCCAATAGTATAAGTTCAGTTGAAAAGAGATTAAAGCTGTTAAAAGAAAACTTTAATGCAAATAATCCTACACAATTAGTGGCGATTACAAAAGATTTTGGATTGATTTAATACTATATGAATTCTTAATTTGAAACAAATACAGCGACCTTAATTTTTTATATAAAAATAAATGTAGCCCTACGGAAATCCGTAGGGTTTTGTGTTTTTTGGAATGTAGTTTTGGATTAATATTAATTTAAAGTAAATAATTATGGATAGTAAAACTTGTGAAGAAATATTGAAAAAAAATGTAATAACCTGCTTTTATGAAAGAGTAGTAATAGAAGTGCTTCCAGTTTTCTTTTTAATATTTATTACTTCCTGTAGTAATAAACCTAAGTATGATTATGTGATAATAAATGAAAATATTGAAAGAGCATTTAGTAAAACAAGTATAGAAATCAGGTTAAAAGAAGCAATAAGTGAAGTTGATTTGAAAAATATAGCATTAGAAATTAAAAACAATAGAAGTGATTATGATAAAATTTGGATTTTTTACTTTTTACCAGGTCAAGAACCAGGAAAAGGAGCCTGGGCAACAACTCATTTAACACCTGAGCTAAATGTAGAAATTTTAGGAGCTACTAAAGAAGCTTTGGTTGAAATGAAGAGCATTAAAGTCAGTGGAGAAGTGTTAAACTCTTGGTTTGAAAATGATGCTATTTTTCCTAATAAGAAATATTTAATTAAAGAAAATAATAGGTTTTTTATGAAATCAATTTATCCCAAAAATAAATTTGCTAAAAATAATAGTGAAATTAAGGAAGAAGTCTTTAAAGAAAAATTAAAAAATGGATTAACTCGATATAATTACGAAAATAATCATGGAGAATATTATCTAATTGAAAAAAATGGGAATTTAGGGTTGTATGATAATTTAGGGAAATTCAAAGAGGCAAAAAAAATCAAGAACAAAGAATAAAGCTAGATTTAAAAGCCCTACGGAAACCCGTAGGGTTTTGTGTTTCTGTATATATAGTTTTGAAATGATATTAATTTAAAACATAGAATCATAAATGAAAGACAAATGGGAATTTTACAAAGATCATAGTAATGAGTGGAGATGGAGAAGGAAAGCTCTAAATGGAAAAATTGTAGGAGCATCATAACAAGGTTATATTAATAAGCTTGATTGTGTAAAAAATGCAATAAGACATGGTTATAAAGGATAGACTTTAATGATAGTTGAGGAACACTCAACTGTTTTAAAATTTTTAAGAATGGGAAAGTATATAAAATTAATATGTTTATTATTTTTTTGTGTTTCATGTTCGGTAACTTCTAAGTTGTATGAAACTAAGGAAAATGTTGTACTATATTCACAAAGATCAGAAAAGAGTAAAAAGCTAACTACAATTCCTAAAGGAAAAATAGTTTCTGTAAAAAACAGTAAAGGTTATAAGAGAATAAAATATAAGAAATATTATGGGTGGAGTAATAATCCAAGTTTAAAAAAGGTTTTTAATAAAAATAACTCTTCTCATTATGGAGGAAGTGTACGTGTAAAGGGATATTATCGTAAAGATGGAACTTATGTAAGACCTCATACTAGAAGTTCTCCAAAAACTAAAAGATACAAACCTAAATATAAATATAAGAGAAAAAGTTATAGAAAAAGAAAGCCTTATAAGAGAAAAAAAAATTACAGAAAGAAGAGATATTAAAACAAGGCCTTACGGAAATCCGTAAGGTTTTGTTTTTCTATCTGTTTAGTTTTGAGAAGACTAATCAAACAAATAAAACATGAGAAAAGAACTATTTATTATTTCATTTGTTACACTTTTTTCAATTCTAAGTTGCACTTCGGAAGATGATTTGGACAAAACAAAAACTGAATGGAAATGTGGTTTTCATAAAGGGAAACAATTATGGGCAGGATCTAAAGGAGGATGTTATTATAAAAATAATAATGGAAATAAAACTTATGTAGATAGAGTAAACGGTAATTGTTAGTAGTATGAAGGTTAAAGTTTATCAGTTTATTAATTATAATGAAACTCTAGCAAGATTTATCTATGGATTAATTTTCTTAAATGCTATATGTTTAATACTAGAATCCTTTAAAACATTAAGAATTGAATATGAACTTTTTTTTCAAACAATAGAATACTTTTCAATAATTGTTTTTTCAATAGAGTATGTAACTAGATTATTTGTAGCAAATCTTGAAGAAAGAGGGTGGAAGTCTTATGTTTTTTCAAACTATGGGGTTTTAGATCTCTTATCCATATTACCATTCTATTTACCTCTTCTTTTTCCTTTCGATTTAAGAATGCTTCGTGTACTTAGATTATTTAGATTGATAAGAGTTTTTAAGCTAGGAAGATACTCAAAGTCTTTTAAAACAATTAATGAAATTTTAAAGGAAACCAAACCCGAATTATTAATAACAGCATTTATCGCGTTGATATTAGTAGGTTTATCATCAACACTTATTTTCTATGCAGAGAACGATGCGCAGCCAGATAAGTTTTCCAGTATTATTGAAGCTTTTTGGTGGTCTTTAGGAACTTTAACTACTGTTGGATATGAAGATGCTTATCCAATAACACCATTAGGAAAATTTTTAAGTGCATTAATAGGACTCATTGGAATTGGCTTTGTAGCATTACCAACAGGTATTATTAGTTCAGCTTTAATAGAAAAAGTGAAAAGAGAAAAAGGGGGATGTATTGATTGTCCTAATTGTGGAATGAAAATAAAAAAAGAATAACTATGGGGTTTCAATTTTATAAAAGATTAAAAATAAAAAATGGGTTTGGTTTAAATCTTAGTAAATCTGGAATATCTCCAAGTATTAGAACAAGAAAGGGGTCAATTAGTACTAAAGGTTACTCTATAAAAACGGGAATAAAAGGGTTGAATTATAGAAAAAGATATTCGAAGTCAACAAACAGAGGATGCTTAGGTTTTGTATTTGTTATTTTAAGCTTGGTGATATTGTTTAAAGAGAAATAAGAGATGAGGTATAGAAATATAATATTAAGAATAGTAAATGTATTATGTGCAATTTTTTTATTTACTGCATTGTTACACATGCCTATTGAATACTATAGATTTTTAAGGGTATTGGTTTTTATAGGAAGTTTATTAATCATTTTAAATAAAGATTTAAAACTAATTTGGAAGTTAATTTTTCTTCCTATTTCATTTTTGTTTAATCCTATTATTCCAGTATACCTCTATTTTAAACCTTACTGGATGCCTATAGATATTATAGGAGGTATATTATTTCTGCTTATCACTTTTTTAGCGTATAAATCTAGAGAAAAGCTAAGCAAACCCAAGAAAAATAATCAAAAATTTAAAAATAGAAACATGTATAAAATTAAATACTAAAATATGAATGAACTAACTACCGAACTAAAAAGTCATTTTCTAAGGCTTTATCAAATGGCATTTTCAGATGATAATTTTGATGTTTTAGAAATGCAAATGCTGTACAAGTTTGCAGAAGAAAGAAAAATATCTAAACAAGAGTTAGATAATATATTACTCTCACCATATCATGAGAGTACAATACCAGAAACTTTAGAATTGAAAATAGAGTATTTATATGATTTAGCTGTAATGATTTGGGCTGATGAAATAGTTACAGATGATGAAATTAATACCTTAAAAAAGTATTGTGTAAAGTTTGGTTTTTTAGAAGAGAATGTAACAGAGTTATCTGAATTCTTGATTAATAATGCTAAGAGAAATATTGATAAAGAAAAAGTGTTAAATCAACTAACTGAATAGAATATGGAAACAATAAGAAAAATTTTTGCATTAAAAAAAGAAATGCCAGAAGAGAATAATATAGAATCAAATGAAGATACTAAGAAAGGAAGTTTTACTTTTTTTGAGAGTGGGTACGGTTCATCAAAACAATCTTCAGGAAATCCTAAAGTATTTAAAGCTTGTTTGAATAATGTATATATGGATTATAAAACTAAGTGTGCTGAAGATAAAGAGTTACAAAAAAAGTTAAAAGAACCTCATATTCAAGAAAAGGGAAAAGTGAATATTGAATTAAAAAAAAGACAAACAGCTAAAGGTTTATTAGAAGAAGAAATAAAAAATGATGAAGAAAAAGTAGAGAAATTTAAGAACGAAATTGTAGAAGTAAAAGAAGACCCAGAAAAGTATGTGGAAGATGTAGATAAGAAACCAAAGGCGCAATTTTATTTAGGTTTGATAGTATTAATTCCTATTACTTTTTATTTGTTAGTTTTTTATATGTCTGCTTCTTTTTCAGCATTTTTTAAAAATTTTGAAGAAGTAGAATTATCAGCTGCAATATTTGATGGGAATTCATTTGCAAAATCATTAGAGCATGGTTGGTTAGAAGCAGTTTTTATAGTAACAATACCATTTGCCTTTATGGGCTTAGGTTATTTAATTCACATGTTTCAAAAACATAAAAATTGGCTGTCTTATGTTAAAATTGCTGCGTTGTTTATAATCACGTTTATTTTCGATGCAATTTTAGCATATCAAATAGAGATGAAAATTTATGACTTTAATAAAACACCAGATTCTCCTGAGTTTGATTTATCTATAGCGTTTAGTAAAGTAGAGTTTTGGGGAATTATTTTTGCTGGATTTGTAGTGTATATTATCTGGGGGTTAGTTTTTGATTTTGTAATGAAAGAATATGATAATATAGATAAAATAAAAGCTTTTATTAGAGCTAAAAGAGAAGCTATAGAAAATCTTGAAAAAGAAATTTCAAAAACAATTGAAAAACTAAATACAATAAAAGAGAATATATCAGAGATTGAAGCTAGAGTAGCAGATTTACAAAGGACAATTGATGGTTTTGTATTCCCTAATAAACGTTATTTAACTTATCATGCGGAATATGTAAAAGGATGGTATTTATCTATAGCTGATAATTATTTAGAGTTGGATAAACGCAATAAAGTATTGTCTAAATGTGAAGAAGTAGAGAAAGAACATTTATCTAAATATGATTTAACAGATGAACATACAGAAGGTATTATATATAAATCCCAATTAAATTAAAGAATTATGAAAAGGAGTATTATATACATATTAGGAACAGTGATAGTGTCTTTTTTAGTATTTACTGCATGTAAAAAAGAAAAAGAACAAAGAGCTGATACGGATATAGCAATTGTAAAACATGTTAATCATAACAAACAGAATATAAACATTAGTGTTTTATTAGATTTATCTGATAGAATCAATCCAAAGAAATATCCAAATCAATCAATGGAGTTTTTTCAAAGAGATTTAGGGTATATTGAATTAATATCTAAAAAATTTGAAAATCATATTAGAAGCAAAAAAAGTAGGAGTATAAATGATAATATTCAATTGTTTCTAGACCCTGAGCCAGCTGATAAGGAATTGAATCAGAAAATTTCAGATTTAAAAATAGCTTTTAATAGAAACAATGCGACCAAAGATTTAATATTAGAAACTTCTAAAAAATATGTGAGTGCTTGTGGAGCTATATATAAACAAGCAATATCAGATGGTAAATATGTAGGTTCAGATACTTGGGGGTTTTTCAAACATAAAATAAAAAACTATTGTGTAGATGAAAATTATAGGAATGTGATAGTTATTTTAACAGACGGATATATTTTTCATAAAGACAATAAAAAAAGAGAAAAAAACAGAACAACTTATTTAACTCCAGAAACTATTAAAGGTTTTGGTTTAAAAACAGCTTCTTGGAAAAAAAGGTTTGAAAATAATGATTTTGGATTTTTACCAATAGAAGAAAACTTAGAAGATTTAGAGGTATTAGTCATAGGAATTAATCCAGAGAAAGGAAATCCATATGAAGAAGATGTGATTAATGCGTATTGGGGAAAATGGTTAAAAGAAATGAAAGTTAAAAAGTTTCAACTTGTGAGAGCAGATCTGCCATCACATGTAGATAAAATTATAGGGGAATTTTTATTAAAAAAGAACTAACATGAAAAAACTATTATTAATTGCGGGGATATTTTTAATAATAACAGCATTTGAAAAGAAAGAAGAAAAAAAAGTATTTATCTGTGTAAGTGTAGCTAGTAAGAGATATCACTTAAAAAAAGATTGTAAGGGGCTGTTAACATGTAAAGTGAAAATTAAAATAACTACAGCTAAAAGAGCAGAAAAATTGGGGAGAACCTTTTGTAAATGGGAAAAAAAACGATTAGCAAAAGAATAATAATAACACGCTGTTAGACCTTAAACTAACAGCGTTTTTTTATACGGAAATAAAAAAAGACCACTGGGAAACAAAAAGAATAAAAGAGAAAAACAAGCTAATATGTTTGCCGAAGAAAATTATAAAAGCAAACATAAAATGAAAAAAATTACCACATTATTCGCATTAATTTTATTAATACAATTCACTTCATGTTCAAAGGATGATACAGTGATAAACACAGCGCCAATTATTAAAGCGCAGGCTTTTGAGGTTAATGAAGATGCGATATTAAGCCTAAAAATAGTAGCGTCAGATTTAGAAGATGATGAACTTACGTTCTCAATAAAAAAAGACGATAATAACTTATTTGCGTTCTTAAACGATGGAACTTTAAGAGTGCAGCCAGGAAAGAAAATTTCACCAAAAACATATTTGATAGATGTAGAGGTATCGGATGGAAAATTAACATCTACTGCAACAATAACCATAAAAGTGAAAGCTGTAGCATAAAAATTTATTAGTTGAAGTTTTAGAGTTTAAATAATACACATTTTAAGCAAAAAGACGGGCTCTGTTGAAAATTAATTCAACAGAGTTTTTTGTTTTTACAGAGTAAATACTATTTTAGCAGAGACTTCAATTTCCTTAAATTTTATGACTCAAGAAACAAAATATACCGAAGATAATATACGCTCGCTCGACTGGAAAGAACACATCCGAATGCGTCCGGGAATGTACATTGGAAAACTAGGAGATGGTTCATCTCCAGACGATGGAATTTATATCTTGGTAAAAGAGGTTTTAGATAACTCTATTGATGAGTTTGTAATGGGTACTGGAAAAACAATAGAAGTATCTGTTCAAGGAGAAAAAGTAATTGTAAGAGATTATGGTAGAGGAATCCCGTTAGGAAAAGTAGTCGATGTAGTGTCGAAAATGAATACGGGAGGAAAATACGATTCTAGAGCTTTTAAAAAGTCGGTAGGACTAAACGGGGTAGGAACCAAAGCGGTTAATGCCTTATCTACGTATTTTAGAGTAGAATCTACAAGAGACGGGAAGTCAGCCTCTGCAGAGTTTGAAAAAGGAAGTTTAACAAATCAAGAGTTTTTAGAAGAAACATCGCGTAGAAGAGGAACTAAAGTAACTTTTATTGCCGATGATTCTATCTTTAAAAATTATAAGTACCGTCCAGAATATATAATCCGATTACTTAAAAACTATGTATACCTAAATCCAGGGTTAACCATTGTTTTTAATGGGGAAAAATTTCATTCAGAAAATGGATTAAAAGATTTATTAGAGGACAACAACAATCAAGATGATATGTTGTACCCAATAATCCATTTGAAAGGAGACGATATTGAAATTGCCATAACGCATAGTAAAACACAATATTCAGAAGAGTATCATTCATTTGTAAATGGACAGCATACCACACAAGGAGGTACACACCAAGCTGCATTTAGAGAAGCGATTGTAAAAACGGTTAGAGAATTTTACGGAAAGAATTTTGAGGCTTCAGATGTAAGAAAGTCTATTATTTCAGCGATTTCCATAAAGGTAATGGAACCAGTTTTTGAAAGTCAAACAAAAACAAAGTTAGGTTCTACAGATATGGGAGGCGATTTGCCAACTGTAAGAACCTATATCAACGATTTTGTTAAAACAAAATTAGATAATTACTTACATAAGAATACAGAAGTAGCAGAAGCTTTACAAAGAAAGATTTTACAAGCTGAAAAGGAACGTAAAGAGCTTTCAGGAATACGAAAATTAGCAAAAGATAGGGCTAAGAAGGCAAGCCTACATAATAAGAAACTTCGCGATTGTCGTATCCATTTTGGAGACACAAAAAAGGAAGCTTATTTAGATACTACTTTGTTTATTACGGAGGGAGATTCGGCAAGTGGATCGATTACAAAATCGAGAAATGTAAATACACAAGCAGTATTTAGTTTAAAAGGAAAACCTTTAAATTCGTACGGATTAACTAAGAAAATTGTATACGAAAATGAAGAGTTTAATTTATTACAAGCTGCATTAAATATAGAAGATGGTTTACAAGATTTACGATATAACAATATTGTAATCGCAACCGATGCCGATGTCGATGGAATGCACATACGTTTGTTATTAATAACTTTCTTCTTACAGTTTTTCCCAGAAGTAATTAAAGAAGGGCATTTATACATCTTAGAAACGCCACTTTTTAGAGTTCGAAATAAAAAAGAAACGATTTATTGTTATTCAGAAGAAGAAAAACAAGAAGCTATAAATAAATTAAGAGGAAAGCCAGAAATAACTCGATTTAAAGGATTGGGGGAGATTTCGCCAAATGAATTTGTACATTTTATTGGAGACGATATACGTTTAGATCCAGTAATGTTAGACAAAGAAATGTCTATAGATCAAATGTTACAATTCTACATGGGTAAGAATACACCAGATCGCCAAAAGTTTATTATAGAAAATTTAAAGGTAGAATTAGACTTAGCTGAGGAGAATTTATAAAAATGGATAAGCAGAGAAGAATAAAAATATATTTACTTGTAGCTGCAACATTTTTTATTATCAGTGTTTCTAACCTCGACTTTAATGATTTAAGTTGGAGTAGAAATAGTAAGAATTATGTAAGAATGATAGTTGCTATTTTAGTGTATCTAATAATATACTTGAGTAGTAAAAAACTAACAAATAAGAACTCTTAAAAGAATAAACATTATTCAATGAGTGAAGAAAACAACAATTACGAACACGACGAAGAATTAGCAAATCAAAATCACGAACAAACTGAAACCATTACCAAGGTTACAGGAATGTATAAAGAGTGGTTTTTAGATTATGCTTCGTATGTAATTTTAGAACGTGCTGTACCATCAATAGAAGACGGGTTTAAACCTGTACAACGTCGTATTATGCATTCGATGAAAGATTTAGATGATGGGCGTTATAACAAGGTAGCCAATATTGTAGGTCATACCATGCAGTATCACCCACATGGAGATGCGTCTATTGCTGATGCCATGGTACAAATGGGACAAAAAGAGCTGTTAATTGATATGCAAGGAAACTGGGGTAATATCTTAACAGGAGATAGAGCGGCAGCATCACGTTATATTGAGGCACGTTTATCAAAGTTTGCTCTAGAAGTAGTTTTTAATCCAAAAACTACAGAATGGAAAATGTCGTATGATGGAAGACGAAAAGAGCCAATAGATTTACCAGTAAAGTTCCCGTTATTATTAGCACAAGGAGCAGAAGGTATTGCTGTAGGACTATCGACTAAAATATTACCACATAACTTTAATGAGTTAATAGATGCCTCGGTAAAATATTTGAAAGGAAGAAGTTTTACACTAGTACCAGATTTCTTAACTGGAGGTATTGCCGATTTTACCAATTATAACGATGGTAAAAGAGGAGGAAAGGTAAGGGTAAGAGCTAAAATATCGCAATTAGACAAGAAGACGCTAGTAATTACCGAAATTCCATTTGCAACAACTACTACATCGTTAATAGATAGTATTTTAAAAGCTAACGATAAAGGTAAAATAAAGATAAAGAAGATAGAGGATAACACTGCAGCTAATGTAGAGATATTAGTGCATTTACCTCCAAATGTTTCGCCAGATAAAACCATAGATGCCCTATATGCTTTTACGAATTGTGAAAATTCAATATCACCATTAGCATGTACGATTGAAAATAACAAACCGGTATTTGCTGGAGTATCTGAAATATTAAAACATTCAACAGACTTAACTGTTAGATTGTTAAAGTTAGAGTTAGAAATTCAATTACACGAATTAGAAGAACAATGGCATTTTGCTTCGTTAGAACGTATTTTTATTGAAAATAGAATTTATCGTGATATTGAGGAAGTAGAAACATGGGAAGGAGTAATTGAAGCAATAGATAAAGGATTACAACCACATATAAAACATTTAAAGCGTCCAGTAACTGAGGAAGATATTGTTCGATTAACAGAAATTAGAATTAAAAAGATTTCTAAGTTCGATATTGACAAAGCGAAACAGCATATAGAGGCTTTAGAAGAAAAAATAGCAGAGGTAAAACATCATTTAGATAATTTGATTGATTTTGCAATTGACTATTTTAAAGCTTTAAAAGCAAAATTTGGAAAAGGACGCGAACGTAGAACTGAAATTAGAATATTTGATGATATCGTAGCTACTAAGGTAGTAATGCGTAACACCAAATTATACGTAAATAAAGAAGAAGGATTTATAGGTACTTCATTACGAAAAGATGAATACGTTACCGATTGTGCCGATATTGATGATATCATTGTGTTCAGAGATAACGGTACTATGATTGTAACAAAAGTAGCATCAAAAACCTTTGTAGGAAAAGGAATTTTACACATAGCAGTCTTTAAAAAGAAAGACAAACGTACGGTGTATAATATGATGTATAAAGATGGAACTAAAGGTCCAAGTTATATGAAGCGATTCAATGTAACGAGTGTAACTCGCGACAAAGAATACGATTTAACCAATGGAAATAAAGGTTCAAAAGTTTTATACTTTTCAGCAAATCCAAATGGAGAAGCAGAAGTAGTTACAATTAACTTACGTGCTGTAGGTAGTATAAAAAAGTTAAAATGGGACATTGATTTTGCCGATTTAGCTATAAAAGGAAGAGGAGTAAGAGGAAACCAAATAACAAAATTCGCAATAAAAAAAATCGAATTTAAATCAGCAGGAGTTTCTACTTTAAAACCTCGTAAGATTTGGTTCGACGATGCTGTTCAACGATTAAATGTAGATGGAAGAGGAGATTTATTAGGAGAATTTAGAGCAGAAGACAAAATATTAATAGCAACACAATCAGGAAAAATAAAAGCAGTTTCACCAGATTTAGCAATGCATTTTGAAAATGATATGATTGTACTGGAGAAATGGAATCCTAAGAAGCCAATATCAGCTATTTATTTTGAAGGAGCAAAAGAGCGTTACTATGTGAAACGTTTCTTAATAGAAACTCCAGACAAGGAAGAGGTTTTTATTTCTGAAAGTGAAAAATCTAAATTAGAAATTATTGCTACGGATTACAGACCAATGGCAGAGGTTGTTTTTTCAAAGAGAAGTTTAGAAAGAATTCAGGTAAACTTTGAAGAGTTTATTTCTATAAAAGGTATCAAAGCTTTAGGAAATCAATTAACAACTGATAAAATTAGAACAGTTAATTTATTAGAGTCTTTACCATACGAAGAACCAGAAGAGGAGAAAGTAGAAGAGATAGAGGTAAACGAAGAAGAAACAATTGAAGAAACATTACCTTTAGAAGTAGAGGAAGCTCCGCAAAAGGAATTTGTAGAAACTAAAGAGGATAAAGCAAAGAAAGCATTGGCAAGAGCACTTCAAAAGAAGAAAAAGAATGCCGAAGAAGATGACGATAGTCAAACAGCCTTATTTTAAATGAAAACAATAGGATTAATAGGAGGGATTACACCGCAGTCAACTATTATGTACTATCAGGTACTAAATAAGTTAGCCACAGAATCGTTTGGCGAAAAGCACTCGGCAAAAGTTCTTATTAATTCTATGGATTTTGGTAAAATATCTCAACTTCAAACCGAAGGTAAATGGGATGTTTTAGCTACCATTATGGTTGATGCAGCAAAAAGTTTAGAAGCGGCAGGTGCATCCTGTATTGTAATATGTGCCAATACCATGCATTTAACAATAAATGAGGTTAAAGAAGCCATACAAATTCCTGTTATACATATTGCAGAAGCTACTGGTGAGGTAATTTTAGAAAAGAAATTAAAAAAGGTAGCATTGTTAGGTACAAAGTATACTATGGAGAAAACTTTTTATACAGATGTATTAAAAAGTATGGGCATAGAAACAATAATACCAGATAAAGAAGATAGAGCTATTATCCACACAGTTATTTATAATGAATTAGCTAAAGGAGTTTTAAATAAAAACTCCAAAGAAGCATATCTAAAAATTATACGTAAATTAGAGGAGCAAGGTATAGAAGGAGTTATTTTAGGATGTACTGAAATACCTTTATTGATAAAACAAGAAGATGTTTCAATTCCTGTTTTTGATACTACAACTATTCACGCAACAAAAGCATTTAATCTTTCAAAGTAATGAAAGAACTACATACATACCAGTTTAATTTAGATTCTTTTTTTGGAATTGTAGGTTACATACTTGTCGTCGGATTAGTAGTTTGGTTATTATCTAGAATTACGCGTTATATTATAGTTCAAATAATAAAACGAAGAAAAACAGATCGCTATGGAAGAACAAGTATCTTGTTTTTTAGAAATTCGGTTAAGTTTTTTCTAGGTCTTTTCGGTATAGCCTATATTATTATGACTGTACCAGCTTTTAGAAGTAAAGCTACTTTAATATTCTCAGGAGCCGGTATATTAGCTGCGATAATCGGTTTTGCCGCACAGGCAGCTTTATCGAATTTAATAGCGGGAGCTTTTATTGTTATTTTCCGTCCGTTTAGAGTAGGAGATTATATCAAATTAGACGATACAAGAGTTGGTATTGTAGAAGACATTACTTTACGTCATACGGTAATTAATAATTTTGAAAACAAACGATTAATTATACCAAATTCGGTTATTAGTACCGATTCAGTATTGAATCATACGATAGAAGATTCACATGTTTTAAGTTTTAATAATTTCAAACTAGGTATAAAAGCTAATATTGATTTGGCTAGAAAAATTATACAAGAAGAAGCCATAAAATTACCAACTGTAATTGATTTTAGAACTCCAGAACAAGTAATGGCAAACGCAGAGCAAGTAGATGTACGTGTAATAGATATACATCCAGATCACATACATATGCGTGCTTATGTATGGTTGAATGAACCTTTTCAAGAGTTTAAAACAAAATGTGCTTTAAAAGAAGCAGTACACAAACGTTTTTTAGCTGAAGGAGTACAACTTCCAATTCCTATTCATAAAGTACTCAAGGTTTAGATATTCTTTTTAAGAAAAAATTATAGTAAAATCTATGTGAAATTTATTTTTTAGCTTTAGATTAGCAGTATTAATTTAAATTTTAAAACATGAAATTACTAGGAAAAGAATTAACCAGAACAGAACAATCAGAAATATTTGCAGGAGGTCCAAGTATGAGAAGATGCCAAAGATTACTTAATAGATCAGATAGACATCTTAGAAGAGGTGATGAAGAAGGTTCTCGAAGGTTAATAGCGAAATTTGAAAAGATTTGTCAAGAGTATATTGCAAATTAAAAAGAAAAGCTTAACATTTATGTTAAGCTTTTTTATATAGAATTAATTGTGTTTTAATTTTAAGAAATGCTTTTAATCATAATGGAAAATGATAATATTTATTATTATTAAAAACTAGCTTTTAAATAGGAAACCTAAACCTAAGCGACCTAAAAACTTTTTCTCGAAAGCCCAAAAGAACTTAAATTGACCAAATAACCAACCAACTATTGGTAACGTTGCTTGATAAATAGGGAAAATTAACAAAATACGTAATGGCCAATAAATCCAAGCAGCAGTTGTTTCTTGATGAAGCCCTAAGAAAGCTGTAATAGGTTTAGCAACCCAAGCTGCAAAAGAACCGTTAATAGCGAAAACAATTAGGATTGCTATGATTGCCCAATTATTTTCAATACCCCAACGTTGTTTTAATTTTTCCATAAGTAAATAATCGACTGCAAAAATAGTTAAAAGATTAAGTGCAGACAAATAGATTTTATTTAAAATCTCGTTGTCGTTTAGCTTCAAAAATTAATATAGCAGCAGCTACAGAAACATTCATAGAGTCTATTTCCCCCTGCATAGGAATGTTTATATTCTGAGTTGCTTTGTCACGCCATTCTTGTGTTAATCCATTAGCTTCAGTTCCTACTACTAATGCTGTAGCTTGTTTGTAATCGTTTTTATGATACTCATTAGAATTTTGCAATGTGGCACTGTAAATATGAATATTTTGCTGTTGTAAAAAAGCAATAGTTTCATCTGTAGTTCCTACACCTATTTGATTGGTAAATAAGCAACCAACACTAGAACGTACAATGTTAGGGTTGAATAAATCTGTTTTCGGATTTGCTATTAATACTGCATCAATATTGGCTGCATCTGCCGATCGTAACATAGCTCCAATATTTCCAGGTTTTTCAATCCCTTCTAATACTAAAACAAGTGGAGTAGGAGTGTTAAATTGAATAGAGTTCAACTCAAAATTTTTAGTTTTAACTACTGCAATTACGCCTTCGGTAGTATCTCGGTAAGCTAATTTTTGGTATACTTCTTTGGTTATTTCAATACAGTTTGTTGTATGCTTTTGTATTTCCTGTAAACTTTTTTCTGAAAATAATTCAGGAACAAATAAAATTGTTTCTATTTGATAAGCTCCTTTAATTACTAAAGATATTTCACGTTTTCCTTCTACTAAAAACAACCCTTTTTTCTTTCGTTCTCTGGATTTGTCTTGTAGTTTTAATAAATCTTTTATGTAAGAATTTTGCGTACTGCTTATTATTTTCATGTTGCAAAAATATTGAATATAGCGTATTTGACTTACTAGTTTTCAGATAAATTTTGAAGTATAAAAAAAGCTCGGTTAGTACCGAGCTTCTTTGTTATTGATTTTTATACTTGTTGGAATATCGTTTCCATAATTTTGTTTGATGTGTTTCCAAACTAATTTTTCTTCCTTGTATAAAAGCGTCTGTTAAAATATTTGTTCGCATATCTAAAGCATCACCTTCTGAAATAAATAAAGTTGCATCTTTACCTACAGCTAAGGTTCCTACTTTATCGTTTACTCCTAGAATTTTTGCATTGTTTTCTGTGATAAGTTGTACAGCTTTTTCTTTGTCTAAACCATAAGCGGCATAAGTTCCAGCATAAAAAGGAAGATTTCTTGTATTCATACGTTCCATATCTCCTTCCATACCTAAACCTACTAAAATTCCCGCATCGCTTAGCATTTTAGCAGCACGGAAAGGTAAATCATAATCTTCATCTTCACCTCCAGGTAATCTGTGGGCTCTTTCTAAAATTACAGGGATATTATTGCTTTTTAATAAATCAGCTACTTTTTCTGCTTCTCTACCTTTTACAATTACAATATTCTTAATACCAAGCTTTTTTAGAGTATTTACAGCATCTGTTATCGATTTTTGACCATTTACATGTACAAACATTTTTTGAGTACCATTTAACACTCCTTGTAAAGCTTCGTATGGTAAAATCTTTGCTTCTTTTTTTCCAGCTAAATAACTCTTAGCATTGGTAATGTATTTTTCTATATGATCAATACTTTTTTGGTAATTTTTGTTAGGTTTAAAATTTCCAACACCACCAAAGCTCCAGCTTGTAGGTCTAAAACTACTAGGCCAATTCATATGAACACCATCATCTGTTTTTAAAACAGCGTCTTCCCAGTTCCAAGCATCGAATTGTACAACTGATGATGTTCCCGATATTACACCTCCTCTTGGAGTTATTTGTGCCATAAAAACACCATTAGGTCTCATACTTTCAACAACTTTACTTTCTGTATTATAAGCAATAATACTACGTATATGAGGAAGCATATTTCCTATTTCATCAAAATCTCTAGTAGCTCTTACAGCATCAATTTCAGCTAAACCTAATGAAGTATTAGCAGCAATAAAACCTGGGTATACATGTTTTCCTTTGGCATTAATTATTGTACCTATACGAGCTATTCTCATATTAGCGCTACCAACAAAAGAAATTTTACCTTTAGAGAACATAATTAAAGAGTTTTCAATTACTTCTCCATTTCCTAAGTGAGCTGTGGCTCCCTCAATACTATAATCGGTAGTTTGTTTAGGAGCTGGCGTTTGTTGTGCCATTATATTTCCTATGAATAAGAAACACAATAGACTATATATTACTTTTAGTTTCATGTTTGTTTTTTTTAAGTTCTTATTCAGTATCACAGTGGAATAATTTTTTAGTTTTCTTAGAAGGTGCTTGAGTTTTAGCTCCTTTTAATTTTTCTTGTAACATCATATTAATCAATTTAGAACGCTCTTCTTTAATTGATTTTCTTTTTCGTAAATCGGCATCAATATCAAAGTAGATAGTACCATCAATAATTGTTTTTTCTGCTTTTGAATATACAGAAAGTGGGTTTCCACTCCATAAAACAACATCGGCATCTTTACCTTCTTTAATACTTCCAGTTTGTTGATCTAAGTGTAATAATTTAGCAGGGTTTATAGTTACTGTAGCCCAAGCTTCTTGTTCAGATAAACCACCATATTTTACCAATTTAGCAGCTTCTTGATTTAATCTTCTAGACATTTCCGCGTCATCAGAATTTATAGCAACCGTTACACCTTGTCTATGCATGATTGCTGCATTATATGGAATTGCATCATTTACCTCGTACTTATAAGCCCACCAGTCGGCAAATGTAGATCCACCAACACCGTGTTTTTTCATTTTATCAGCTACTTTATATCCTTCTAAAATATGTGTGAATGTATTAATGTTGAAATCAAACATTTCAGCAACTTTCATTAACATATTAATTTCTGATTGCACATATGAGTGACATGAAATAAAACGCTCTTTATTTATAATTTCTGCCAAAGCTTCTAACTCTAAATCTTTACGGTATGGTTGACCACTTTTCTTTTTAGCATCGTATTCTTTAGCTCTTTGGAAATAATCAATATAAACTTGTTCAACTCCCATACGTGTTTGTGGAAAACGTACAGTTTGTAAATCTCCCCAGTTTGATTGCTTTACATTTTCACCTAAAGCAAACTTGATAAATTTTGGAGAGTTCTTGTAAATTAATTTATCTGCGTTTTCACCCCATTTTAATTTAAGTATTGCAGAACGCCCACCAATTGGGTTTGCCGAACCGTGTAATACTTGTATTGAAGTTACACCACCAGTCAAGTTTCTATAAATATTAATATCATCAGGATTTACAACATCTTCTATAGTAACTTCAGCTGTTGAATTATGTCCTGCTTCATTTACTGCTGATGTAGCAATATGTGAATGCTCATCAACAATTCCGGCTGTTAAGTATTTTCCAGTTCCGTCAATAACTTTAGCTCCTCTAGAAGAAAGATTTTTACCTATTTGACTAATTTTTCCATTTTTAATTAAAACATCAGTATTGTTTAAAATAGTTCCATTTTCTGAGGTCCAAACTGTTGTGTTTTTAATTAAAATATTTTCTTGTTTTGGCTTACTAGTATTACCATATCCAACATTTGGATAAGTAACAGCTACTATTTCAGGAATTTTATTTTTGTCTCCTTTTTTAGCTTTTTTATCTTTCTTTTTAGAGTTAAAAACTGCTGACCATTGCGATGTGTTTCCATTATTATCTATAGCAGTTCCTTTTAAGTTTTTATCTTCTACAAAACTTGATAAGCGTGTGAAATTATCTCCTTCTCTCAAAGTAATAGTAACCCAGTTATCTTTGAAAGAAAATTTAGAATTCACTTTTTTATCACCTTGCTTTATAGCTGCTTTTTGTTTAGCTCCTTTTCCACTAATAGTCATATTATATGTTTTACCATTAGTAGTTAAAGTGTATTCTCCAGAAAGGTCTTTAATGTTCATAGGGTTCACAACATTTTTGTCTCCTTGAACCCAGTTTTCGTATAAGGTAGTATTCTTATCAAAAATATCTCCTGAAGTAATTAAGAAGTTAGCATAACTTCCATTGTTTAAGTTTCCAATCTTAGTATTTTTAAGAATATTTGCAGGAATTGTAGTTAAAGCTTCTAAAGCTTTCGTTTTGTTTAATCCATATTTTATAGCTTTTCTTAAGTTAGCTGTAAAATCAGTTGCTTTTTTTAATTGATACGTTGTTAAAGCAAAAGGAACTTTATTTTTAGCTAATACTGATGGATTAGAAGGCTCTTGATTCCATTTACGCATATCGCTAAGTGCTACTTGATCAGCTAAAAAAGGATCGCTAACATCGTAAGCTTTTCTAAAATTAATAGGGATTATAAAAGTAGCATTGGTATTTTTTATATCATTAATGCGCTCAAATTCATCACCACCACCAACTATGGTATATTGAATTCCAAATTCGTCACCAACTTTATCAGCTCTTAAATCATCTAGATAGTTTCCCCCTCTAAAAATTTGAGCCAAATCTTTTTTATCATTTAATGCTTGTAAAGCTAAATCGGTATTCTTCATTTTACCTTTAGCATACCAATTAGCATCTAAATATGTTTGTCTTAACAAAGCCATTGCTCCCATACGAGAAGTTGGATATGTTTGACGCGATTTCTTACTTTTACTAAACGATAAATAGTTTCCTGATTCTTTGTCTAAAATTCTATAGGCATTAGTACTATTTGGATTAAGTGCTACTAATACTCCATTACCCTGCATAATACCGTCTTCTAAGTGTGTATTAACAACACCAAAACCTAAGTTTAATAACTCTTTAGCTTTTTTAGTATCAAATTTAAATTGATTTAAAGGATTTACATCAGGTCTAATATGATCGTTCCAATAATATCCTTTTCTACCAGCTTCATATTGTGGACGCTTACCTGACCATCCTTCTCTTTTAGGGGTTTGTATACCAAAAGTAGTATAGGCATCGATAAAAGAAGGATAAATAGTTTTTCCTTTTAAGTCAATTACTTGCGCATTTTTAGGAATTGAAACAGACTTACCACTACTTACAACTTTACCATCTTTGATAAGTAGTGTTCCTTTTTTGATAATAGTATTTGGATTTACATAAATTTTAGCATTGGTAAAAGCAAATACATTGTTTTTGGATGTTTTGACTCCTTTGTTATTAGGAAAATATTCTTGTGCATATACTGTAGACAAACACATGAATAATAGGAGTAATAGTGTTTTTTTCATTGAACATTAAGTTGATTAATGGTTAAAGGTATCTTTTTCTAAAAAGAAAGCATCCTGTTTTAACAAATAATTAAGAATTTAAAAATTTAAGAGTTATTTTGATGGTAATTTAAGTTTTCCAATTTTTTCATGTCCTGAAAGCCAAGCTGTATTCTCATCAACAAATTGAATGGCGTAGTATTTATCTTTACTAACTTCTTTCCATGAGATTCCACCATCATTAGAAAAAGAAACTCCTGTTTTACCTACTGCAAAAATTTCTTTCCCATTGGTGTTTGGTACATACTGTACACAACTTTTATAACTAGGGTTTTGATTGTTTGCAACAACAGTCCATGTTTTACCACCATCTTTGGTAATAGCTTTGTTAGCACAATTATCATCTTCTTTAGAATAATTACCTCCAATAGCAATACCGTTGTTTTCATCATAAAAATCAATAGAATAAATTCCTTGAGGACCATTTCCTTGTACAATTGGTGTATTGTAAATTTCCCAAGTGTTACCATAATCTACAGACTTTAAAATTCTAGCTTTACTACCACCAGAAGCTATCCATACGGTTTTATTTATAATAGCAATATTGGTATTACTTGCAGCAAAAAAGGCTTCTCCTTCTTCAAATTTAGGAAGTTTTTCACAAGGAAGTTTTGACCAAGTTGTACCTCCATCAATAGTTAATAGGATAGAAGGACAATCTTCTGTAGGGTCTCCAACAGCAATTCCATGTATGCCATCATCAAAAAATTTCATACAATCGTAAAATACTTTTTCATGTTCTTCTTTGTAAGTCAATGATGGACCATAGAAACCAATATTATATAAAAGTGCTGGATTTGCTACTGATAAAGCAAAAAATCCATTTATACTATTATAAGCAATACTTCTAAAATGTGGCAATATAGAGTCCTGATATTTAATGGTCATAATATCCCAAGTTTTGCCTCCATTGATGGTTACTCCAAAGTCTCCTTTAGATCCAGCATAGTATAAAGTATCTGTATTTAGAGCATATATAGCTCTAATACTAGAACTATCTCTTTTGAATTCTTGAATGTTAATATTAGTAATTTCTCTAGGTGAGTACTCTTTTTCTTTTTTGCAAGAAAAAGAAATAATTACGACTAAAATTAAAAGTGAAATTCGTTTCATTTTTTGATATTTTTACAGAAATAAAAATAGATAAATCAATTTAATTCTATGAAGAAAGCATTAGTAATTTCTGGAGGTGGAAGTAAAGGAGCATTCGCAGGTGGCGTTGCTCAATATTTAATGAAAGAAAAAGGAAAGGATTACGATATGTTTTTAGGAACTTCAACAGGAAGTTTAATGGTTTCACACCTAGCTTTAGGGATGGTTGATGAATTAAAAGATGTTTATACTTCAGTAGACCAAAAATCTATTTTTAGTAACAGTCCTTTTAAAATTAGAAAAGTAAATGGCGCCAAAGTAATTTCTATTAGACACAGAAATACTTTTTGGAACTTTTTAAATGGACGAAAGACTTTTGGAGAAAGTAAGAATCTAAGAAAGCTGATCAAAAAAAGTGTTACTAAAAAGATGTACCACCAAATACGAAAAGCTAATAAAGATGTTGTAGTAACGGTTTCTAATTTAACAGCCAATCAAATTGAATATAAATCTATTTTAGATTGCAGTTATGATGATTTCTGCGATTGGGTTTGGGGTTCGTGTAATTATGTTCCTTTTATGAGTTTGTTAGAAAAAGACCATTGTCAATATGCAGATGGAGGTTTTGGTAGTTTAGTTCCTATTAGAGAAGCTATTTTAAGAGGAGCAAAAGAAGTAGATGCTATTATTTTAGCAACTGAAGTTACCCAAATAAATAGATTACCAGCTAGAAATCCATTTTCTTTAATGATGGATACTTTCGATTTTATGCTAGAAAATGTTGAAAAACATAATATTACCATAGGGAAGTTATCTGCTAAACAGCACGATGTAAAATTGAATCTATACTATACACCAACCGTTTTAACAACCAATTCTTTAGTCTTTGAAAAAGAGAAGATGAAAAAATGGTGGAAATCTGGTTATAAATATGCTAAAAGATTGAATGAGGAAAAAATGAGTGAGTTTAGACCTGAAATGATAGATAATCAAGAAATTGAAGAAGGATTAGAAAACTCTTAGTGTTATGAAATTTGGAAAGGTAGATCACCCAGAATTAATAGATTTTTCATTACCTGTTACACATGCAAAAACAGTTGATTTGTTAAGTTCTCAGGAGAAGGCAAATAAATTGAATGTTTATGTAGGTTGTGCTAAATGGAACAAGGCCGATTTAAAAGGTTTTTATCCTAGAGGAACTAAAGATGAATTAGCATATTACTCTAAGCAATTCAATTCGATAGAGTTGAACGCTACTTTTTATCGTCAATTTTCAGCAGAACAATTTGAAAAATGGAGATTGAAAACACCTGAAAACTTTAAGTTTTTCCCTAAGTTAGGGCAGGAGATAAGTCATTGGAAGCGTTTACAAGGAGTACAAGATGCAGTTAATTTGTATTTAGATAATTCGGCACATTTAAAAGAAAAGTTAGGGACTATTTTTTTACAGATGCATTCTAATTTTGGACCTAAAAATTTTGAAGCGTTAAAGAACTTTGTAGTAAGCTGGCCAAAAGGAATTCCACTAGCAGTAGAATTAAGACACAAAGATTGGTATGAAGATTCATCTATTTTTGATGAGTTTACAGAGTTGTTAGAAGAAAATCAGATAGCCAATGTATTAGTTGACACAGCAGGAAGAAGAGATATGGCTCATATGCGTTTAACTAATAACGAAGCGTTTGTACGATATGTAGGAGCTAATCATGTATCAGATTACACTCGTTTAGACGATTGGGTTGTAAGATTAAAAGAATGGGTTGATTTAGGTTTGGAGAATATTCACTTTTTTATACATCAGAATTTAGAAGTAGAATCTCCATTATTAGCAGCACATTTTATTAAGAAATTGAATAAAGAATTAAGTATTAATTTAAAAATACCAAACGAAGATAATGGTCAACAAATGAGTTTGTTGTAAATAAAAAGACCAGCTTTAAAGCTGGTCTTTTTATTTGTTTTTATTTTAAATCAACATACATGTTGTTGTAATCAATATTACTCATAGATGAATTCCAAGGAGTATGAGTTCTTATTGTTAGTGCTGAAGGAAAACCTTTAGAACCTGTAGTAATATATTGAATAGTTCTTTGTAATAAAGGTTCTGTAGGATCACCAATAATTCCTAAGTTTCCAGGGTTTTCTTCCAAAGTTACCTCAGGAATAAAACCTTCTGGTTTGTTTTCTCCATTTTTGTTCTGAATTTCTAAAACAATAGGTTGCATAGCCCATGTATGATTCGTTCTAAAATTAGGACCATTTTTTCTAAAGTTTTCAGAATCATATAAAGTAATAGAACCTACGTGTTTACCATAAGTTTGAACTCCAACTAATTTTACATCAATATATGGAGATAAAGCATTTATTATAAGTTCAGAAGCAGAAGCAGTATTATCCGATACTATAAAATAAACTGTACCTAAGTTTAAACTATTAATAGCTTCATCTAAAACTACATTACCGCTAGCGTCTTTATTTAAAATTTGATCGGTAAAATTGTTGATTAACTGATTAGGATTAGTTACAGCCATTACTTTACTATTCCAAACTTGTTTAGAAAAAAGTTCATCTTTAAATTGTCCAGTAACCATACTACCTAAATAAACAGCAGTTTGTACAGAACCACCACCATTATATCTTAAATCAATAATTAAATCGTCAATAGCATCATTTTTAAACTTTAAAAATTCAGCGTTTAAGTCACCATCAAAAGAATTAGAAAATTGATTATACATAATGTAACCAATCTTTCTACTACCGCTAGTAATAACCTTAGCTTCTTTTATTGGATTCTCAATTAATTGCGATTTGGTTAATGAAATAGTTGTTCCATTAGCAACAGGATTTCCAGCGTTATAGTCAGCTAAATGGATAGTAAATGAATCATTGTTAAATAATGAATTAACATTTGCTTCAGTAATAGTTGTACCATTTACTTGAGTAATTAGCATTCCTCTTGTAACTCCATTAGTTTCTGCATTAGAACCTTTAGCAACATCATAAACATAAACATAATAACCGCCAGAACCATCTGAAAAACTTTTCCCCTTAACTTTCATACCAGTTGTTAAACGATTACTTTGAAAAGCTTGTTCCAAAGCAACATAGTCATCAACAATCCAAGAATAAGTTCTATTAGGATCTTTTGGATATTCATTAGGCATATATAATAAGCTGCTAAAAAAAGCAGCAGGATCATTTTTAGTAGATAAATAACTGTATAATTCTTGATCGTTAGAAAAACGTCTATCAGATAAATCAGGAACTTGATCTTGCCATAAATAATAAGCATTCAAACCTTTCCAAACAAAGTTAGGGATTTGAATATTTGCTGGAGTATCATCTTTATCGCTACAAGAGGTTATTGATACTATTAAAAAGGCAATTAAAAATACTTTAAGTAATTTCATATGGAATATATTAGCTATAATACAACGCAATTTAATCAATAATATTATTTTTTTTGAAATTGATGTAACAAACTTGTAACTACGTCGTCGTAGTTATGTAAACCTTAAAATAATAAATGAATTTATAGAGTTTTACATTAAACTAATTAACTAAACAATGAACCAATCAGACTTTTTAAAAGTTGTACTACCATTTAAAGACAAAGTCTTTCGATTAGCAAAAAGACTTTTGGTTTCCAGAGAGGAAGCTGAAGATGCTACGCAAGAACTGTATTTTAAATTGTGGAGAAACAAAGAGAAATTGTCTAATTACAAAAATGTCGAAGCATTTGCTATGACGATGACGAAAAATTATTGCTACGATCGATTAAAATCAAAGCAAGCTAGTAATTTAACACTAGTTCATAGTAATTATAAAGAAAAAGATACGTCTTTAGACAAGAGAGTAGAACATAATGATAGTGTAAACCAAGTACATAAACTAATTGAAAAATTACCTGAACAACAGAAAATAATTATTCAGTTAAGAGATATAGAACAATACGATTTTGATGAGATTTGCAAAATGGTGGACATGAAACCAACCGCTGTTAGAGTAGCCTTATCAAGAGCAAGAAAAACAATAAGACAAGAACTAATAAAAAAACATAACTATGGAGTTAGCTAACATAGAAAAATTAGTAGATAAATACTTAGAGGCAGAAACAACTCTTCAAGAAGAACAAGTATTACAAGATTACTTTACTTCTGGAAATGTGGCTCCACATTTAGAAGAGTATAGTATGCTTTTCGGGTATTTTAAACAAAGCAAAGATGAAACCTTTACAAAAACCATTCAGTTAAAACCTGAGAAAACTAAGAAGAACTGGAAATGGTTATCAGTAGCAGCGTCAGTAGTCTTATTGTTTAGCGTTTTTGTAGGAAAACAAAGGTATGATGAGCATCAACAAAGAAAGCAATTTGCACAAATTAAAGAAGCACTGCAAATGGTTTCAGTCAATTTAAACAAAGGAAACGAAGCATTGTATGCAGTTTCAAACAACTTAAACAAAGGAAATGAAGCCATCGAACAATTGAATACCTACGGAGAAACTGTAAACAAAGTTATAAACAAAGTAAATTATTAAGTAAACCACAAGTAAACCAAGTACTTTTAAATTAAGAAAATCATGAAAAAAATAATATTATTATTCGCGTTTGTTATCACAGCAAATTTTAGTTTTGGACAATCATTGTTTGATAAATTAGAAGATATTGATGAAGTGTCATCAGTTGTTATAACAAAAGATGCTTTTGAATTAATTAAAAAATTCCCAGATGCTAAATCTGAAGACATGGAAATTTTTAATACTGCAAAAGGATTAAACGAATTAAAAGTGTTTTCAACGGAAGATTCTAACATTGCTTCAAGAATGGAAAGCATGGTGAATTCAGCAATTAAAGGATCTAATTTAACACAATTAATGAGAGTTAAAGACAAAGGGTCTAGAGTGAAAATTTACGTGAAAGCTACTAAAAACAAAGATATTGTTAGTGAAGTGTTAATGTTTGTAAAAAACTCTAACAAAGGAAATAAAAATGGTAAATTAAGCTCAACTATTATTTCTTTAACTGGTGATATTGATGTAAATAAATTATCAAAAATAGCTAGTAAATATTCTGATAAAAAGAAATAATTAAAACCAAATAACAAAAAATGGAAGTTGAGATTTTCTCAACTTCTATTTGCTAATCAATAAAAATACTCTGATGAAAAAACTATTTATATATTCATTATTATTAGTGGCATTTGCTACTATTTCCTGTAAAAAAGAACAATCATTACAAGGTTATTTAGTAGAAAGCCAAGACAAAAAAGGATTTATTTCTCTTGATTTACCTGCTAGTCTTTTACAGTTAAGTACAGATAACGCATCAGAGGAAGATAAAAAAGCTTATGAAAGTATTCGTAAAATAAATGTTACAGGATTACCTTTTAAAGATACCGATGAGGCTACTTATGAAGCTGAAAAGAATAAACTAAAAGAGATTTTTAAGAATTCTGATTATAAAAGGTTAATAAATTTCAAAAAAGATGGAGCAACAGCAGTGATTTATTACACAGGTGAAGCAGATGCTATTGATGAAATTATTGCTTTTGGGTATAGCAAAGAAATGGGAGTAGGAATTGCTCGTCTTTTAGGAGATAATATGAATCCTGCAAAAATTATGGATATGATGAAAAAGTCTAAATTAGATGAAAAGAATTTAGATTTTGGAAAGTTCAAATCTATCTTAGGGGAAAATGTTATAAAATCGGAAGAAAGAAAAGAGATTAAAGTAAAAGTAACAGAATAATTATAATTCTAAACTTAAATTAAAAACAGCTAAAATGTATGCATACATTTTAGCTGTTTTTTTGTTTGTATAGAATTTTTTTAATTAAAATATCAAAAAATTAAAAATATTTTATTTAAAATTAATTCATGGAAACCCTTGTTTTAATAGGGTATTTGTAATTTTTTTAGAAAAAAAATAAATAATTTTCATTAAAGTGTTGTTTTTTAGATATAAAGCTGTAGTTTTGGCAGCCAATAATTAAACTTTAGTTAAGTATACTAGTCATCTATAAATTATAGTTGGTTATTGAAAAAATAAGCGATAGCATAGCCCCCCGGATGCAATTGAATTACATAATGAAGCTATATAACTTCATTATTGTGTAAAGTCTACTTATGAAAATATTTCATTTCTTAGAAATATAACATAAAGAGATTAATTACTTCGGTAGGAATACCTTTTTGAACAAACGGTTTGGCTGATTTGTTTCCCTTATTTTTTATTAAATCAAAATTATAATTAACAAAAAAATATTTTTCAACGTGAAAAAATATATTAGATATACAATACTTTCATTGTGTTTAGCAATGGTTGTATCATGTAAAAATGATGAGGTTTTAGTAGAAAAAAACTTAGAATTATCAAAAGGACAATTTTTAAATGAAAATATCCCTGATGGAATTAGCAATTTAGAAGTCAAAGAAATTAAGAATAATCTAGCCTCAAGATCAGAAGTAGAAGCTAATTGTGTAGAAAAAGAAGTAAGTTTTGATAAAACTGATTCTAATTTCTTCTTAATTAACCCTAATGGTAGTTTATTATGGCCAGGTAATATAGTTGCTTTAAGATCAATTCAAGACGGAGCACCAACATCTGTTCCTTTTTATGGAGCGGATAGAAACTCAATAGAAATAGGTTTAGACGTCATTTCTGGAACAGCTGCATCAACGTCTACAGTAGTGGGAAGCCCTTCTCCTGGTACTGTTAGAAATGAGTTAAATAGAATTCTGGGGAATTACTATGACTCTGGTGCTAGCTTTCCAGCGGCGTTTGAAGTTTCTATAGAAAGAGTTCATAATGCAAGTGATTTACAATTTGCTTTAAAAGCTGGATATTCTGGTTATGGAGTTGATGTTGCTGGAGAATTAGGTATCAATTTTAACGAGCAAAAAACTCGCTATGTTGTAACATTAAAGCAACGTTTTTTTACAGCAACTGTGACTCCTAAATCTCAGTTAATAGGGAAAAGAGGTTGGTATAATTCTAATGTTACTCCAAACGATTTAGCTCCTTATGTAACCGATTTTAAAAGTGAAGTTTCGAATGTTGATATGAATCCTGCTGGTTATGTAGAATCTGTTACTTATGGTAGATTATTTACTTTAATCTATGAATCATCTGAAAGTGCTAGAAATGTATCTGCTGCATTAAATTTTGCCTATAAAGGAGCAATAGGTTCTGTAACAGCAGATGTGTCAACAAAATATAGCCAAACATTACAGAATACTACAGTAAAAGTTAAACAAATAGGAGGTGATGCTCAGCCAGGAATTACAGCTGGATTAAGAGCAATGGCTGGTGATTTAAATGCGATAAATGCATTCTTAGAAAAAGGAGCAAATGTATCTAGAACTAATCCAGGGTATCCAATTTCATACAAGGTTAATTATGTGTCTAATAATTCTCCATTTAAGGTAGTTAGTAATGTAAAATATACACAAAGAAATTGTGAGTTAGTAACTAGAAGAAGAGTACGTTTTAATCCTACAGCAGTTTTATTAGATTATTATTCATACGATCATAATACCTCAGGTTTAGAAATTCAAGGGTGGTTTAAAGTACAAAAATACGATAGAGATTTAAATCAATGGTATGATGTTGTTAGTCCTTTTTGGTGGGGTTACGGAGTAGAGCATACTCAAAGAGATTATTATAAGTATAGCAATAGTTATAGTATTTTAGGAGGAAGTCGTTTTGTAGACTTTGACATAGATGAAATTAATGGAGAGCGTTTTAGAGTTGTATCAACAGCTAGAGAATGTGATGCAACTTGTACAGTTTTACCTAATGGAGGAGTTGCTCCAGTATTTTACGAATATAGCGCAGCGTCTAAAACTTGGACTGGACATGGTGGTAGGCCAGGTGCAAGTAATACTATTTTAGATGCATTAGATTGGAATCGCCAACATGTATTTGTAAATAAAGTTGATGGTAGTACTTTAAATATTTTCTATAATATTTACTTTTTAGATTAAACTTTAAATAAATAAAAAATGGAGGTGTTACTTTTAATAACATCTCCATTATATTTTATATAGTAGTTTAAAAACTAAGCTTGTTTATTTTTTACTGATAGTAAGGTGTTTTTTAATAACATAGCAATAGTCATTGGTCCAACTCCACCAGGAACAGGAGTTATAAAATCTGATTTTTTAGAAACTTCATCAAAAGCAACATCACCTACTAAACGAAAACCTCTTTTTTTAGAAGGATCGGCAACACGAGTGATTCCAACATCAATTACAGTTACATTATCTTTAACCATATCTGCCTTTAAAAACTCAGGAATACCAATAGCTGCTATAATAATATCTGCTTGTAAAGTTATTTCTTTTAAGTTTTGAGTTCTACTATGAGTTAAAGTAACTGTAGCATTACCTACTTTTCTTTTTTGAGATAGTAATATACTCATTGGACTTCCAACGATATGACTACGTCCAATTACAACTACATTTTTACCACTAGTTTCTACATTATAACGATCTAATAATTCTAAAATACCAAAAGGTGTAGCAGAGATAAAAGTAGGTAAGTTTAAAGCCATTTTTCCAACATTAGTTGGATGAAAACCGTCTACATCCTTATTAGGATCTATCGCCATTATTATTTTTTGTTCATCAATGTGATCGGGTAGAGGGAGTTGAACTATAAAACCGTCGATATCATTGTCAACATTTAAAATATTTATTTCGTTTAATAATTCTTCTTCAGTAGTTTCTTCAGGTAATCTAATTAAAGTCGATTCAAAACCAACACGCTCGCAAGCTTTTACTTTAGCATTTACATAGGTTAAACTCGCTCCGTCATTACCTACTATCACAGCAGCTAAATGAGGTGTTTTTTTATCTTGGTTTTTTAATTCTAATACTTCTAGAGCAATTTCTTCTTTAATGTTGGCGGATGTTTTTTTACCGTCTAGTAAAATCATTTTTAGTGTGTTGTGGGTTTGTTGTTAAGTTGTATATAAAAAAAAGAGAAGCCGTAACTTCTCTTTATATTATCTCATACCTTTCATCATTTGCATCATTTTTCTTCCGCCACCACCTTGCATCATTTTCATCATTTTGCTCATTTGGTTGAATTGTTTCATCAGTTGATTTACTTCTTGTACAGAGGTTCCTGAACCTTTTGCAATCCTTTTCTTACGGCTTGCATTTATAGTAGAAGGAGTACTTCTTTCAAGTGGTGTCATGGATTGAATAATAGCTTCAATCCCTTTAAAAGCATTGTCGTCTATATCAACATCTTTTAAAGCTTTTCCAGCACCAGGAATCATTCCTACTAAATCTTTCATGCTACCCATCTTTTTGATTTGCTGTATTTGACTTAAAAAGTCATCAAAACCAAATTGATTTTTAGCAATTTTCTTTTGTAATTTTCTAGCTTCTTCTTCATCGTATTGTTCTTGAGCACGTTCTACTAACGAAACAACGTCTCCCATTCCTAAAATACGATCAGCCATACGATCAGGGTGGAATACATCAATTGCATCCATTTTTTCACCTGTACCGATAAACTTTATTGGTTTGTTTACTACCGTTTTAATAGATAATGCAGCTCCACCTCGTGTATCACCATCTAATTTTGTAAGAACTACACCATCAAAATTTAAAACATCGTTAAATGCTTTTGCTGTATTTACAGCATCTTGACCTGTCATAGAATCTACAACAAATAATGTTTCTTGTGGAGTTACAGCTTTATGAATGTTAGAAATTTCATTCATCATTTCTTCATCAACAGCTAAACGACCAGCGGTATCTATAATAACTACATTTTTACCGTTTGCTTTTGCATGCTTAATAGCGTTTAATGAAATCTCTACAGGATTTTGGTTCCCCTCTTCAGCATAAACATCAACACCAATTTGTTCTCCAACAACTTGTAATTGATTAATAGCGGCTGGACGATAAACATCACATCCTACTAATAAAACTTGTTTAGATTTCTTTGTTTTTAAGAAGTTAGCTAATTTACCAGAGAAGGTTGTTTTACCCGAACCTTGTAAACCAGACATTAGAATAACCGTAAGAGAACCTTTTAAGTTGATACCAACAGTATCTCCACCCATTAATTCAGTTAATTCGTCTTTAACTAACTTTACCATTAACTGACCAGGATTTAATGTAGTTAATACATCTTGTCCTATGGCTTTTTTCTGTACTCTTTTAGTAAACTCTTTGGCTATCTTAAAGTTAACATCGGCATCTAATAAAGCTCTACGAACTTCTTTTAGTGTCTCAGCAACATTAACTTCGGTAATTTTTCCGTGTCCTTTCAGCGTATGTAACGCTTTATCTAACTTTTCGCTTAAATTATTAAACATGTGTCTACTTCATTTTTAGAGGCACAAATATAATAATTTAGTTGTTAGGACTGTAGGTTTTTATAAGCAGTTTATCTGAATATTTTTAATTTTAAATAGAAAAATTAAAATTAATGTTTCTCTTTTAAAATATTCAGGTGATGATCAGTATGATAGGCTGTCCACATAATTATTTCACGAACAGGCATTTTTCCCATTAGGGGGTGTGGTAAAATTAAATCATCTAAATCTTTGTCTTTCCAATGCTGTGTTTTATACTGTAATTTTTTGTTTTGAACTTGAAGAGTAGTAAGTAGTTGTTGAAACTTTTTTTTGCTTGGTGTTTTTACTGAACTATTAAATTCTCTAGCTTTATCAAGATTTTTAGAAAGTTTTTCTTGATAGCGTTTTGAGATTTCATCGTATGAACGAAGTGCACGATTTGAAACGCCAAATTTATATTTGAGAATAAATTTAGGAACACTCAGAGCTGTGTTTAATTTTTTTAAAGAATCCACTAAATGAACCGTATGTTGTCCTAAAGTCCATTTACCTTCAGGTCCTTTTTCAAAACTATCTTCTGGCTGATTTTCTACCCATTTAAAAAATTCCTGATGCTTTTCTTCTAGTAAATTAACTATACCTTCTTTATTCATAAATAATATTATTTAGAGGTTTAAAAATATGAAATTTAAAAAGAAATACAATTGAATACATAAATTCTGCAGTTCACTACATTGAGTTTTTTTTTATTCCAATGAGGAAATACTTTTGAGGTGTCCAAATGAAAAAATAAACATTATGAAATCAATATTTAATTTAAAAAGAGCTATAAGTGTAGCTGCTTTTTTATTTGTACTTAGTACTACTTTTATTTTTGCACAAAAAAAATCTTCAGATAACTACACACATGTTACTTCAACAGAAACAGGAGTACATAGAATTAATGTGAAGAATGATAAAAATAATTTTAGTGTTGAATATGAGGGAGATATTACTTTATCTGATGACGATAAAGATATCATAGCTATTTCAAGAGGAGGTTTTATCATTATAAAAAAATCGAGTTTTGGTAAAAAACGAAAAGTTGTTATTGAAGCTGAAAGTGGAAAGTTGAATAAAAGGTATTATGTTGGGTGGAATGAAAAAGCATATAACCCTGAAGGAAAAGCATGGTTAGCTGAAATTTTACCAGAAATAGTAAGGACTACAGTAATAGCAGCTGAGTCTAGAGTAAATAGGTTTTATAATAAAGGAGGGGTTGATGCTGTGTTGGCTGAAATTAGAGAGCTACAAAGTGATTTTGTACAGTCTAAATACTTCGGATTCTTACTAGAAAAAGATTTAAATAATGATGCTTTAGTTAAAGTATTACAGTCGGCAGGAAAGAACATAAAGTCTGATTATTATTTATCGCAAACATTGCAAAAAAATCAAAAAGCATTTTTAAGTAATTCACAAACGTTATCGGCTTATATCAGAGCTTCAGAAAACATAAAATCTGATTATTACTTATCGCAAGTATTAAGAAAAGCTATAAAAACTGATGGAATTTCAGATAATCAATTAACAGATTTATTACAAATTTCAAGTAGTATTGGTTCGGACTATTATTTATCGCAAGTTTTATCAGATATTCTAAAAAATAGAGAGTTGAATAAGTCGAATATGGATAAAATTATGAAACTTTCAAAAAGTATTGGTTCTGATTATTATAAAGCGCAAGTTTTAAAGAAAGCTTTAAAAAAGAAGAATTTATCTTCTGAAAACTATGATACTTTTATTTCTTCTATGGATGATGTAGGATCAGATCATTATGCATCAAACATTATAAAAGAATTACTAAAAAAAGATTTAGATAATAAATCATTAGATAAATTATTAGAATTAATATCTAAAAATGTGAGTTCTGATTATTACGCTTCTGGAATTTATAAAAAATTAGCAAAGAAGAGATTAACAGAAAGTCAATTGATAAAAACATTTGAATCTATGAAGAAGAGCATTAGTTCAAATAATTATCTATCGAGTTCTTTGGTTGCTTTCGGTTCTCAAGTAAAGAATAGTAGTCAAAGAGTAAAAGATGCTTACATGAATGTAGCTAAATCAATAAGTTCTGATACCTATTTTGGAAGAGCTATGAAGGCTATTTATTAAAAACTTCACTGAGGTAAGTAAATATTCAGAACGAAATTTACTTACCTTAGTTTCATGCAAAAAATCAATCAGCTAATCAATCAACCTAAAGTGAAAAAACATTTTTTCATAACTTTATTAGGAGTTTTAATTGGAGCTTTACTAGGGTATTATTTACTAGTTAGTGAGCAGCAAGATTTTACACTATCTCAATTTTTTCTGACAGCACTTAGTGGTGTAGTTATAGGGTATTGTTGTTATCTAATAACAAAACTTTTAGATAAAAGTATTCCTTGGAAAAAGCAAGTTGGAACTCGATTGTTATTAGGAATTATAACGCATTTTGTATTGTCTTTTTCGTTGTTTTTTATTCTTTTTAGTATTTATAACCTTTCTGACATCGAAGGTATATTAAGTAAATATCAACCAGTATTTATAAAATTTGGAATACTCTTATTTATACTAACTATTATATATCAAATAATATATTTTGCTCTTTATTCTTATTATTCTTATGCTTCTTTACAGGTAGAAGAAGTAAAGCAGGAGAGAAAGCAAGTAGAATTACAATTAAATGCTTTAAAATCTCAATTGAGTCCTCATTTTTTATTCAATGGTTTGAATACAATTTCATCATTAATTTATAAAGATGAAACTAGAGCTAAGCTTTTTATCCGTAAGCTGGCAAAAATGTACGATTATACCTTAAAAAGTTATCATTCAAAATTGATAACGATACGAGAAGAATTGGAGTTTGTACATTCTTATATTTATTTAGTTGAAACTCGTTTTGAAAATAAATTTAGTTGTGAAATTTCAATAAATGATAATTTATTAGAAACTAAAATACCACCTTTAGCTTTACAAATGTTGATAGAGAATGCGGTAAAACATAACACTATGAGTAATGAAGAACCATTGTCTATTCATATTACTTCAGATCAAAAACATATTACTATTCAAAATAATATAACTTCAATGCCATATAAAGTAAACTCTTTTAAAATTGGATTGAAAAATATTAGTTCTAGATACTTATTGTTACATGGTGAAGGAATTATCATAACCAATGGAAATAATTTTGTTGTTAAAATACCTATCATACGATGAAAAAATTATTTATCCATAAGCCTTTATTTAGGTTATTAAGTCCGGTATTTAGTGGGGCCGTTATTTATTTACTGATACTGCTAGTAAATAACAATGTGTCACAATTACAAGAGCAATTTTTAGGAGAAGAACTGTATGTATGCATAGGATTATCATACATTGTTCAAGAGTTTTCTAGAATATTACTTATCCTTTTTAAAAAAGTACCTAAGTTAGAAAGTATCTTATTGAATATAGGATTGCAAATAATTGTTTCACTGTTTTTATGTATTATAATAGTTAGTGTGTCTATTACAGTGTACTATAAACAAGTATTAGGTTTTTCACCAAATTCTGAAGAGTTATGGCTTTTTAATAGTGTTTTCAGTGTAGTAACACTTATTTATATTTTATTATTTATAAGCAATCAGTATTTACATAAAACAAATACAGAAAAACTATTTAAAGAGCAGGAAATAAAACAAATTATAGAGGCCGATTTTATAGATTTTAAACAAGGTATAAACCCTAAGTTGTTATTTGAAAGCTTAGAGGTATTGTTAATTCTTATACAGCAAGAAAAAAATAAAGCAGATGATTTCATAGATTATTTAGCAACTATTTATAGATACATACTATCAAGTAACAAAAAACAATTAGTAACTATTGAAGAGGAAATAGAAATAGTAAACGAATTAATTAATTTGTTTAATTATTTACCCTATAGAAATATAGTTTTAATAAATGAAATAGTGTCTAACTTTCTAACAGTACCTAAAAGTTTGTTGTTTGTTATAGAACAAATTGTAAGAACAACAATAACTTCTTCTTTAATATTAGAGATTTCTCTTAAAGAAGAGGAAAACTATTGGGTTATTGAATATAGTCCGAATGATAAGATTACAACACAGTTTAAACCTGAAAATTTAAAAGAAATAGAAAGAGTTTTTAGTATTTATAGTACTTATGAGATTCAAATAGAAGAAACAAGTGCAATGAGAAAAATTTTACTACCAAAATTAACTATAGAAAAAGCTTAAAGAGATGAAGATAGTAATTGTAGAAGACGAGCATTTAGCAGCAGAAAAGTTAGAGCGATATATACAAAAGTATAATTCAAATGTATCTGTTTTAATAAAACTAAGTAGTATAGTAGACGCAGTAACTTGGTTTGAAAAAGGAATTGATTATGATGTTGCTTTTATGGATATTCAGTTAACAGATGGTTTGAGTTTTGAAATATTTAATCAAGTAAAAATAACGAAGCCAGTAATATTTACTACCGCTTTTGATGAATATGCAATAGATGCATTTAAAGTAAATAGTATTGATTATTTACTAAAGCCAATAACATTTACCGATGTATCTAAGGCAATGGTGAAACTAAAAACAATGGAAAGTTTGTTTGTAAATGAAGAAGCTATCAATAAAGTAAAAAGTAGTGTAACAAAATTAAAAACAAAAGATCGATTTTTAGTTCGTTTAGGTAATCATATTCATTCTATAAAAACTACAGATATATTGCTTTTCTATGCTGAAGGAAGAACAGTTTATTTAGTAACTAAAGAAAATAAAAAGTATATTTTAGATTATAAGCTTGAAGACTTAATTAAAGTTTTAGAGCCCTCAGAGTTTTTTAGAGTAAATAGAACTTTTATTGTAAGTCTTAATGGAGTAGAAGATGTTATAGTATACTCAAATAGTCGTTTAAAAATAACTCCTAAAGTAAATGTAGAGAAAGAAATTATTGTAAGTAGAGAAAAAGTATCTGCTTTTAAAAGCTGGTTTGAAGGTAATTAATCACTAATTTTATACAAAACACAAGCTTCTATTTTAGGAAAGTTGCCTAAAAGAGGATGCTTAAATTCTTTTACTTTTTTCATATTGATTTTTTCCATCACTATAATTGAAGGAGTATTAACAATAGGAGCAACAGAAACAATTTCTTTAAGTTTTAATTGAGAAAAACCATATTCAAGGCATCTTTTAGCTCCTTCAGTAGCATAACCTTTGCCCCAAAAATTAGGATGTAATCTCCAGCCAATATCAATAGAAGGATTAAAATCGACAGCATAGGTTTGTTCAGAAAGACCAATAAAACCAATAAATTCTTTAGTTTCTATAATTTCTACAGCAAAATAACAAAGTTCCTTTTCATTAAATTGTTTTTGCATTCGATGAATAAAGTCTAGCGTTTGCTCTTTTTTTAAAATAGTAGGAAAATAACGCATAACTTCTGGATTAGAATTAATCTCATGTAAAGCGTCAAGGTCAGAATCTGTCCAATTTCTAAAACCTAAACGATCTGAAGTAAAAAGATAATTTTGCATAGTGCAAATTTATAATTTTACTTATAAATCATCGGTAAAATGTGTACGTGATTTTTCTTTTGAAAATTTCTCTGCATTATAATCTTTAGAAGTATTTTTTGCTATAGATAATGATTTCCAATTTTTACCTAAAAGTAACCTTCCTAAGAACACTATTTGTCCTACATGATATGAATAATGACATAATTGTCGGTTTATAGCTTCAGTAATTGTGTGCCCTTGGTTTCTGATATAAACAATAGTGTCAGAATTCTCTTCAGTTATAGAATTTAAAGCCTTAAAAAGACATTGCCATCCATTTTCCCAATAAGCAATAACTTCTTCTTTAGTGGTAAAAGAGTTGATGAATTCATCATCTCTATTTCGCCATTCTTTTTCACCATCTTCAGTTAAAAAATTTGTCCATCTAGAAAGCATGTTTCCAGCTATATGTTTTACAATAATAGCTATAGAATTATCATCAGCATTTGGAAGCCAAAAAAATTGTTCTTCAGTAAGCTGAATAAAAGTTTTATCGCCTAAACTTTTATAGTATTCAAATTGTTTTTTAACGCTAGTTAAGTAAGATGTATCCATAAAAAAAGAGCTAGTTTAATTAGCTCTAATTTACGTTGTTTTTTTGAATTTATTTCTTTGGAATAAATTTTAAAGCAGCTCCATTAATACAATGACGCTTTCCTGTAGTATCTCGAGGTCCGTCGTTAAAAGAATGTCCTAAATGTCCACCACAAGTATTACACTTTAACTCAGTACGAGCATATCCTATTTTATAATCAACATCCAGTTCAACATTACCTTTTACTTCTCTATCAAAAGAAGGCCAACCAGAACCAGAATCAAATTTGTGTTCAGATTTATACAAAGGAGTATCACAACCTGCACATACATAAGTTCCTTTAGAATAAACTTTGTTTAATTTACTACTAAATGGGCGTTCTGTTCCAGCTTCTCTAAGTATATAGTATTGTTTTGGAGTCAGTGTTTTTTTCCACTCAGAAGCTGTTTTTTCAACTTTGTACTTTTTTTCACTTTTTTTAGTTTGAGCATTTCCTACACAGCTAATAAAAAGTCCTAAAAATAAGATAGCTAATAATTGTTTCATTCGTTTTGTATAATAAAATTAACGGCACGGTTTATTACATTTTTATCACGCAAAATTTTAGTATGCCCTAAACCTTGTGTAATGAGTAATTTTCCGCTTTTTAAATTTTGACGAATGTTTTGTGCGCAACTTACAGGAACATCTCCATCTTGAGAGTCATGAATAACTAAAGTTGGAATAGAAACGCTTCTTGCTACAGTACTTGAAGAATGTTTATCAATATTAGTTTGCCATTGTTTGTCAAATTTAGCTTTAATCTTTTTAGCAACTATAGGTTTCACTTTTAAGTTGTTGGTGAAATTTAGAATCACATCTGAAATTTTATCAGCAGAACCAATAGTAACTAGTTTTTTAATATTAAAATTGTCTCTATCAATACTATTGTATAAACACATTCCTCCAAAAGAATGTCCCACAGCAGCTTCAAAAGGCCCAAACTGTTGATCAATTTCACTAATAGTATCTAAAAAATCAGGCATCATAGTAGTTTTTCCTGTAGAGGCTCCATGTGCCGGTCCATCAAAAGAAATTACCATATATCCTTTTTCTAAAAGTTTATCGGCAATCATAAATAGTTGTGTACTTCTACCTGCCCAACCATGAACTAATAAAACTTTCTTTTTGGAATATCCATAAGATAAAACTTGAATGTTTTGATTTATTGAAGGTACATTTATCGTTTTCTTTTGAGCACTTTCCAACATTACTTTTTCTCTTTTTGGTATTGAAAAACCAATAGGAGTTATAAAAAGCTTTGAAGCAAGTTTAGCAGTTAAAGAAGTTGAAAAAAATTGTGTAAACTTAGCGATAGCAATAACTGGTTTAGGAATTGTTAAACTAGGAGGAAATATATTTGAATTCATAAAATTCATGAAATTGATTTTTTGGATAAAGATAGAATTTGTAATTTTAAATGATATAAAGCGTTCTAAAATTGTGACATTATTTTGAATGATGTGTCATAATTATATAACTCAAACAAATAAAAACATTAATAATGAAAAGAAGTATAGCCTTAGCTTTTTTAACAGTATTTTTAATACAGTGTAGCACGGTGCCAATTACAGGAAGGAAACGTATTAATTTTGTAAGTGATTCTCAGGTGCTTCCAGCAAGTTTTGCTCAGTATAAAGGATTTTTAGAAAAAAATAAACTGTCTAAAAATGTAGCTAAATCAAATCAGATAAAAAGAGTAGGGAAGAAAATTTCAGCAGCTGTTGATCGATTTATGAGAGCTAATGGAATGGTAGCAGAAGCAAATGCTTATAAATGGGAATTTAATTTAATAGAAGACAAAACAGTAAATGCTTGGTGTTTACCAGGAGGAAAAGTGGTTTTTTATACAGGAATTTTACCAATGTGTGCAAATGAAGATGGTGTAGCTGCTGTTATGGGACATGAGGTAGCTCATGCTTTTGCTAAGCATGGACAAGAGCGTATGTCTACTGGACAGTTACAACAATTAGGTGGTGCAGCAGTGGCTTTAGGGACTCAAAATAGTGAGAATGCTAAAATTTGGAATATGGCATATGGTATAGGTTCTCAAGTAGGAGTTATGTTACCTTTTAGTAGAAAGCATGAGACGGAAGCAGATAAGTTAGGATTAGTTTTTATGATTATGGCTGGATATAATGGAGAAGAAGCTGCTGAGGTATGGGTACGAATGAGTCAACGTGCTAAAGGTAAACAGCCTGCACAAATATTAAGTACACACCCTTCAAATGAAGAACGTATTAAAACATTAAGAGCATTTTTACCTGAAGCAAGGAGTTTAGCAGCAAAATACAATGTGCCTGCTAAAAAATAATAGCACTCAATAATTTATATTATATTGCAAACCGTTCATTTTTTTGAACGGTTTTTTTTGTATAAAGAATAGAATAAATATGTATAAAATAGGAGATAAGAAGCTAATTAATGCCTGGGCATTTTACGATTGGGCTAATTCAGTATATTCATTAGTAATTAGTACAGCCGTTTTTCCATTGTATTATAGTGCTGTAACCAAAGGTAAAACAGTTCGTTTTTTAGGAATGGATTGGGAGCATCCAGATAGTTTGTATAGTTATGCTTTATCTTTCTCTTTTTTAGTAGTTGCTTTTATTTCACCTATTTTATCGGGTATTGCTGATTATACAGGGAGTAAGAAAAAGTTTATGAAGTTCTTTTGTTGGTTAGGAGGTTTGTCTGTAGCATCATTATACTTTTTTGATGGAGTAGATACTGTATGGATTGGAATTTGGTTTACCATCTTAGCAAGTATTGGTTTTTGGGCAAGTTGGGTGTTTTACAATGCTTATTTACCAGAAATAGCACTACCAGAGCAACAGGATAGAGCAAGCGCAAAAGGTTTTATATATGGTTATATTGGATCTGTAATTTTATTAATTATCAATTTAGGAATGATTATGTTTCCTGATGCTCTAGGAATTACCACAGGAATGGCTTCGAGACTTTCTTTTGTAATGGTAGGGATTTGGTGGATTGGTTTTGCACAAATTACTTTTCGTAAGCTACCAGATGATATTTATAATAAGCAGCCTGACAATGATTATATATGGAAAGGATATAGAGAGTTACAAATTGTTTTTAAAGAGGTTTTAAATTATCCTACTTTAAAGAAGTTTTTAGTAGCTTTTTTCTTTTTAAGTATTGGAGTTCAAACCATAATTTTAATGGCAGCCATTTTTGGTTCTACTGAATTAGAGTTACCTTCAACAAACATGATAATTACCATATTATTGGTTCAAGTAGTAGCTATTGTAGGAGCTTTTTTCTTTTCAAGATTTTCTGATAGATATGGAAATTTTACAGCTTTAAAAGTTACTATAGGAATATGGATGCTAGTTTGTTTTTCAGCATTTATGCTAGACAAAAGTCAAGAGAATGTTGAATTATATTTTTATGGACTAGGAGGTTTATTAGGTTTGGTACAAGGAGCTATTCAATCGTTAACAAGATCTACTTATTCTAAATTATTACCAGAAACTGAAGATCATGCTACTTACTTTAGTTTTTATGATGTTACTGAAAAAATAGCAATCGTATTAGGAACCGCTGTTTATGGTGCTTTATATGCAATTACAAACTCAATGCAGTGGAGTGTATTATGTTTGGCTATTTTCTTTTTAATATCATTTATTATCTTAAGTACTCTTAAGAAAACAAAGTATGTAGAATAGTTTTAAAAAGGACAAGCTGAGGTAAAACTCACTTTTTCTTTGGTTATTGGGTGTATAAATTCAATATGTTCTGCGTGTAAATGTAATCGATTAGATTTTTCACCGTATAAATCATCACCAACAATAGAAGTATTTAAACCTAAATTATGAGCAGCATGCACGCGTAATTGGTGTGTACGTCCTGTAATTGGGTAGAAATGTACTTTTGTTTTTCCATTATAGACTTCAATTGTTTCCCATTTAGTCAAAGCAGGTTTCCCATGTTCATTACAAACCAACTGTTTGGGTCTATCATCTAAATCAACTCTTAAAGGTAGGTTTATGGATCCATTGTTTTTAGATAAAGTTCCATCAAGTAAAGCTACATAGCGTTTATGCACAGTTTTATTTATAAATTGAGCTTGTAAAGCTTTATATATTTTTTCATTCTTAGCAATTAATAAAATACCTGAAGTTGACATATCTAAACGATGTACGATTATTGGGCCAGTAATCTCTGGGTATTTATTTTTGATACGTTGATAAACGGAATCTTGTATTTCTTTACCAGCTACTGTAAGCAATTCTTCTGGTTTATTTATAACCATTAAAGCATCATCTTCATAAATAACTGTAATCTCCTTTTTATTGACTGATAATTGCTCTAATAAAGGATTTTCAGTTACTAACATACCTTTTAACATATGTGTTAAGATAGGTTTGCATTTTCCAGTACAAGCTGGGTAAAAGTTTTTATGCTTTCTTACAGAAGTAGCTAAAGGTTTTCCCCACCAAAATTCTGCCATACAAATAGGTGTTAAACCATGTTTAAAAGCATATTGAAGTAGTTTAGGGGCACAACAGTCACCAGCTCCAGCAGGAATGTTTTGCTTTGAGTTTTTAAAGATATCTAAAAGATTTTGAGTTTCTTTTTCTTGATTTAAAAACTGATAGTGTTTAAAAATTTCAGTTTGTACCCAAGCAGAAAGTTTTTTTCGTTGTTTTTTTAATTGATTAACTTTTTGTTGGTAGCTTAAAAATTCTTTTTCTAAAGGAAGAATCTTAGCTTTTAAATAAACTTCATATTCTCGTAAATAAAACTCTTCATTAATATTTAATTGATTGTTTTGTTTACCTAGTTGTTTTCTTAGTTTTCTTCTTGCTTTTATTTTAGAGTGTTCTTCGTTTAAAAGTTTTTCATTAGTTAACGAAAGTGTATTATAATCATTTTTAATTGTTGTGAACTGAATATTGTTTTCTAGTTCAAAAAGCTCTTGATTAATTTGATTGAGTTTCTTTTCGGTTTGTATATAAAAACCATTTTTATCTAGTATATCATAAACAGGCGGAACAAAATGTTGATGTACAGAAGTATTCTCAATTTTTCCTGAAAAAGCTGCCAAATAGCCTATTTCTTCGTTTGAGTTTTTTACTACTAAAACACCAAACATTTTACCTAAAGCATCTTTAGTTGTATTGTTTTCTATTCCAAAGTTATGCTCAAAATCTGTTTGTTTTTTTAAATACTCTTGTAATTCATTTGCTGCTGTTATAGCTAATTTGTGAGGTGAATAGTTATGAGGATAATCAAATTTTTGAGGTAATGAAATAGCATTTATACTAGATGTAAAATGAATAAACTTAGTCATATATTAAAAAGAAAAAAGTGTTGCTTACACAACACTTTAGTAAAATTAGTTATTATAAATTTTATCGTATAAATCTTTATAAATTTCTTTAATTATTTTTCGTTTCATTTTCATGGTAGGAGTAAGGTGTCCACCATCTATAGACCATTCTTCTGCTGTTAATTCAAACTTTTTAATCATCTCCCATTTTCCAAATTTAGAATTACAAAGAGATACTTCTTCTTGAATACGCTCTATAACTTTAGGATTTTTAATTAAATTTTCATTATCGCCTAGAGTTACATGATGTCTTACAGCCCATTCTCTAATAAACTCAAAATTTGGTTGTATAAGTGCTGCAGGCATTTTTTCACCTTCACCAATAACCATTACTTGCTCTATAAAACGAGACTGTTTTAATTCACCTTCTAATAAAGGCGGAACAACGTATTTACCACCAGAGGTTTTAAACATCTCTTTGGTACGTCCTGTAATTTTTAAGAATCCATCATGACAAATTTCTCCTTTATCACCTGTATGGAAATATCCATCTTTTAGTACCTCAGCTGTTTTTTCAGGATCTTTATAGTATCCTTTCATAACATTAGGTCCTTTTACTAATATTTCTCCAGTATCTGCAAGTTTAACCTCAACACCATCTATCATACGACCTACAGTGCCAACTCTAAAACCACCATTACGTACATCGTTTACAGAGATTACAGGAGAAGTTTCAGTAAGACCGTAACCTTCCATAACTGGCATTCCAGCGGCAGCAAATACTCTTGTTAAACGCGGTTGAAGAGCAGCAGAACCAGAAACCATTAATTTCAATTCTCCACCTAAAGCAGCTTGCCATTTAGAGAAAATTAATTTACGTGCAATACCTAGTTGTTTTTCATACCACCATCCATTTGCACCATATGGCTTATACTTAAGTCCTAATTCAATAGCCCAAAAGAATAATTTTTTCTTTACTCCAGTTAAATCAGCTCCTTTGGCATAGATTTTATCATATATTTTTTCATACAACCTAGGAACGGCTGTCATTACATGAGGTTTTACTTCTTGAGCATTCTCACTTAATTTATCAATTGCTTCGGCAAAATAAATTGAAACTCCACAATATTGGTATAAATACAATATCATTCGCTCGAAAATGTGACAAACAGGTAGGAAGCTAAGTCCACGCTCCTCTCCATATAAAAGTGGAACTCTTTTTTCACTAGATAAAACATTAGAAACAATGTTTCCATGTGAAAGCATCACCCCCTTAGGTCTACCAGTGGTACCTGAAGTATAAATTAGCGTAGCTAGTGTATCAGAAGTTACATTGTTTTTTCGCTCTTCTACTTCGTTTTGATTGCTATTATCTTTACCTAATTCTAAAATTTCTTTCCAATTTTTTTCTCCAGAAATTTCATCAAAAGTATAAACATCTTTAAGTTTTGTATTGCCTTTAATTTGATTTAATTTTTCTAAAATTTCAGTGTCAGAAACAATACAATAAGTTGCTTCTGAATGATTTAAAACATATTCGTAATCTTCTTTAGAAATAGTAGGATAAATAGGTACATTTTGAGCACCTGTTTGTAAAATTCCTATGTCGCAAACATTCCATTCAGTTCTATTGTTTGTTGATATTACTGCAATTTTATCGTTTGGCTGTACACCTAAACGAAGTAAACCTCTACTAATAGCATTCGCTTGATCAATATATTCTTGAGTTGATATTGATTGCCATTTACCATTATATTTCGTTGTAAAAGCTTTTTTTAAATTATAAGTTTCTTGTTGATAGTAAGGGAAATCAAAAAGACGAGTAATTTCAATCGACATATGTTCAAATTTTTGGGCTCTGCAAATTATGAAAAATAGACCGATTGCACAAGTTTGAGCTTAATGGTTGATTTATTGTGAATTATATATTTTTTTATATAAATCGTTGTATTTTTCTAAGATAATTTTACGTCTCATTTTCAATGTTGGGGTTAAATGCCCGGCATCGGTAGTCCATTCATCTGAAGTAATTTCAAATCGTTTAATTTGCTCCCAATTACCAAATTTTTTATTGTAATAATCAATTTCTTTTTGAATACGATTTATCAGTTTTTGATCAGTAGAAACATCGGTAATTGTATGATGATGTCTTTTAGCCCATTCGTATACAAATTCAAAGGATACTTGGATCAGTGCTGCAGGCATTCTTTCGCTTTCTCCAATAACCATTACTTGTTCAATAAAACGTGATTTTTTTAATTCACTTTCTAATACAGCAGGAGCTATGTATTTACCACCAGATGTTTTAAAAATTTCTTTTTTCCTATCTGTAATCTTTAAAAAGCCTTCTGAGTCAATTTCTCCTATGTCCCCAGTATGTAAATAACCATTTTTAATGGTTTCATTGGTTTGTTCATCATTTTTATAATATCCCATCATTACATTTGGACCTTTTACCAAGATTTCTCCATCGTTAGCAATTTTAACCTCAACATCTTTAATGATTCTTCCAACTGTGCCTATTTTAAAACCATTATTACGCATATCTGTTACTGAAACGGCAGGAGATGTTTCGGTCATTCCATAACCTTCAAAAACTGGGATTCCTGCTGCTGTAAAAACTTTAATTAGTCTTGGCTGCATTGGTGCACTTCCTGCTAACATAAAATCTAACTGACCACCTAAAGCTTCTTGCCATTTAGAAAAAATAAGTTTTCTAGCTATTCCTAGTTGAAATTCATACCACCAACCATTTGCTTTATATGGTTTGTATTGTTCCCCCAGCTTAAGTGCCCAAAAGAATAAACGCTTTTTTAAACCTGATAAGTTACTTCCTTTATCTACAATTTTATCAAAAACTTTTTCTAATAACCTTGGCACTACTGCCATAAAATTAGGTTTAACTTCTTTTAAATTATCTCCAATTTTCTCAATACTTTCGGCAAAATGAATTTCAAAGCCCATATATTGACAGTAATAGGACGCTGCTCTTTCGAAAATATGACAGATAGGAAGATAACTAATAGCCTTTTTTTGATTGTCGTGTAAATCTAAAGAATTACCTACAGCAAAAATATTACTTACTACATTTTGATGTGAGAGCATAACTCCTTTTGGAGTACCTGTAGTTCCTGATGTATAAATAATAGTAGCTAAGTCTTCTGGTTGCACATTATCTTTAGCGTTTTCTACAGTTGATTGTAATTCATTATTTTTTCCTTGTGATAAGAAAGAAGTCCAGCTATAATCAGCATCAATTTCTTCGAAAGTATATACTTTTTTAATTTGCGTTTGATCTTGAACTTTAATTACTTTTTGATATAATTCATTATCAGAAACAAAACAGAATACACTATCAGAATGATTTAAAATATATGCATAATCTTTTTCAGAGAATGTAGGATATAGCGGTACATTTATGGCTCCAATTTGCATAACGCCTATATCTAAAATATGCCATTTTGGTTGATTGACAGATGTTATTACAGCTATTTTATCTCCTTTTTTTATTCCTAAATTTAATAAAGCTCTACTTACTTGATTAGCTTGTTCTATATAATTCTGAGTAGAGATATTTTTCCAAACATTTTCTTCTTTGTAAACTAAGCACTTTTGTTGTGGGTATGTTTGTAACTGGTAATAAGGGAAATCAAAAAGGCGAGTAATTTCTGTAGGTTTTTGCATAAATGTAAGCGGTTTGCCATAAATCTATGAAAAAAAAGTGAAAGAGTTAATTATATAACTTACTTACAGTGCTTTTATAAGTTTGACCTATAGGTACTTTATGATTATCGATAATGATTCTATTTCCTTCAATGAACTTTATTTTATCTAAGGCTATAATAAACGACTTATGTACTCTTAAAAAGAGAGAAGATTCTAAAATAGTTTCATAGTGAGATATTTTTTCATGACTTATAATCATTTCATCATTTAAAAAAAGTTTAGTGTAATTTCCGTATGCTTCAATAAATAACAGATTTTTTAGATCTATTTGATGATGCTTCTTGTCTCCCTTAACAAAGAGACGGTTAGATGGAGTATTGGTACTAGTAACTTCTTTAATAGTAGTTTTCGATTCTTGCGATTTAGAAACTTTATTAATTGCTTTTACTAAACGATCAAAACTGAATGGTTTTAAAATATAATCCACTACATTTAATTCAAAGCCTTCTATAGCATGCTCTTTATAAGCTGTAGTAATAATTGTTTTAGGTGGATTTGTTAATGTTTTTAGAAAGTCTAAACCTTTTAATTTAGGCATGTTGATGTCTAAAAACATAAAGTCAACAGTGTTCTCATTTAAAAACTTTATAGCTTCTATGGCATTATAACAATTTTGTTCTAATTGTAAATGTGGTAACATGCTACAGAATTCTTCTATAATTTCATGTGCTAAAGGCTCATCATCAATAATAATATATTTAAGCATGTTTTTTTATTTTTAAAGTAGTTTTATAGATATTTTCAGTTTTTTTAATTGAAAATTCATGTTGATTATTATATAACAATGATAGTCTCTTTTTTAAATTATTTAAACCAATTCCATTTGATTTGCTTAGTTCTTTAGAATCAAAATTATTCTCTACATCAAAGCAAATATAATTGTTAGATTCATATAAATTTATGTGTACAAAAGCATCTTCTGTAAGTGTTTCTATTCCGTGTTTAAAAGCATTTTCTAAAAGAATAATAAATAATAACGGAGCGATATGTAATTCGGGATCTACATTATGATTAAATATAATATCTACGGTTTTTTTATACCTAATTTTATGTAATTCAATATAGTTTTTTAAATATGTAATTTCCTCTTTAATGCTTACTTTCTCATTTTCTCCTTCGTAAATAGTATAACGCATCATGTCTGATAGCTTTAAAATTACTTCAGGGGCTTGTTTAGAATTTTTGACTGTTAAAGCATATAAGTTATTTAAAGTATTAAAGAAAAAATGAGGGTTTATCTGAGTTCTTAATAAAGATAATTCTGTTTTTGTTTTTTCAGCTTTTAAGTTTTGTAACCATTTCCATTGTTCAAAAACCCAAAGAAAAAAGAAAAGAGGAATTGGAATAAAGAATATGTAAAAAGGAAAATCTTTTTTAATTTTTAGATAAGCTTCTAAATCACCAGAAAACAAGCGTAAATAAAGGAAATAGATAAATAAAGGAAGATAAAGAAATAGAATAAACTTCCAATATTTTAAAATAAATGTAGGGACTAATAAATAAGCTATTCCTAACCAAAACCCACTTAATAAAATAAATGTTATTGGATTATCTGGTAATTTCATAGAGGTATCTACAAGTAATGCAAAAAAGAAGAGAAGTAATAAAACTCCTATTTTAATAAATGTCTTTTTTTTATGTTTTAGATAGTGGTAATTATGAATTGGAAGCGCAATGACTAAAAACCAAAATAGTGTAACAAGAAAAACTTCAAAAGGCCTTTTAGTAGGTATATTTAAAAAGCCAATTAAATCAAGTAAATAAATAATAGGAATAATTATTAATGCTATAAAAAAGGCTTTGTATTTTTTTATAAACTGAATCATACTTCAAAACTACTAATGTTGTTGAGTTTTTACAATAATATTGATGTACAGTATTATTTTTTAGATAAACATATATGTTTTAATGTTCAACTATGGTATAAAGTCAATACTGTTTTATATGATGTAAAAATAAAAGTATACATCATTTTTTATTTGAAAGAGAAAAATAGCAGTAGACATTCGTGATATAATTTAAAAATTATCATTGCAAATGAATACATTAATAATAAAAAATCTTAGCAAAACTTATTCTAATGGAGTAAAAGCTCTTAATGGAATTGATATTGAAATTTCCAATGGTATGTTTGGGTTGTTAGGAGCAAATGGAGCAGGGAAATCTTCTTTAATGCGTACTATTACTTCTTTACAAAAACCAACATCAGGAAGTATTCTTTTTAACGAAATAGATATTGTAAAACAACCAGATGAAATTAGAAAGTGTTTAGGTTATTTGCCTCAAGAATTTGGAGTGTATCCAAAAATTTCAGCAGAAAGATTGTTAAATCATTTAGCAGTATTAAAAGGTATTTTAAATAAAAAAGAACGAAAAGAACAAGTTAAAGCTTTATTGCAACAAGTAAATTTATATCAGCATAGAAAGAAAGCAGTATATACTTTTTCTGGAGGAATGCGTCAACGATTTGGAATTGCACAAGCTTTATTAGGAAGTCCAAAAATAATAATAGTGGATGAACCTACAGCTGGTTTGGATCCAGAAGAAAGTAATCGCTTTTTAAATCTTTTAAGTGAAATAGGGGAAAATGTTATTGTAATTCTCTCAACTCATATTGTTGAAGATGTTAGAAACTTGTGTCCAAGAATGGCAATTCTTTCTGAAGGAAAAATTATTTCTCAAGGAAATCCTAAAGAATTAGTTGAGAGTATAAAAGGAAAGGTATGGAGTAAAATTATTGCTAAAAAAGAAATTGAATTTTATAAAAATAAGTTCAATATAATTTCAACAAAGTTAATCTCTGGAGAAACTCAAATTAGAGTTTTATCTAATAGCAAACCTGAGTTAGATTTTGAAATGATTAATCCGAGTTTAGAAGATTATTATTTCTCTACACTATATAACCAAAAAAAGAAGTAAGCTATGTTTAGAAAATTATTAGACTTTGAGTTTTTTTATCAATTAAAGCAAAAAGCTTTTCCATTGTTTGTTCTTTTATTCTTTGTTTTAGGAATTTTTATAGGGAAACAAGGATTTGCGCCAAAAGGAGTAAATTTTAACGCGGTTTATCAGGTATATTTTCATACAGGGATTTTTACTTTAGGAAGTGTATTCATAATTATGTTTTTTGCTATTAGTGCAATGCTAAGAGATAAACAATATCATATGGAAGGATTAATTTATAGTTCTTCAATTAAAAAACGATATTATTTCTGGAGTAGATTTTTAGGAACTTTTCTTTTTAGTGCTTTAGCATTCAGTCCTTTTATGCTAGGATATATAGTAGGAAACTATTTTTTTGATTTAGATCCTGAACGTATTGGAGATTTTCAAATACTAACTTATTTACAGCCGTGGCTGTATATGATTTTACCAAATATTTTTATTAGTTCAGCCGTAATTTTTTCTGTGAGTACTATTACTAAGAATAGTGTTGCAACTTATGCAAGTGCAGTATTTGTTTACATGCTATATTTTGTTTGTTCTATGTTTTTAAATTCCCCTCTATTAGCTCAATCAGTTCCTGCTTCACCAGAAGCAATGCGTTTGGCAGCAGTTTTAGATCCTTTTGGAATTGCAGCTTTTTTTGAACAAACACAATATTGGACACCATATCAAAAGAATACTCAATTATTGTCGTTTTCAGGCTTGTTTTTATTAAATAGATTCGTTTGGATTGTAAGTAGTTTAATTTTTCTTTTAATCACTTATAAAATATTTTCTTTTAGAAAAATAACGAAGAAAGTAAAAAAAGAAAAGATACAACAAATAAGTAATGTTCAACAAACAGCATATAATCCCCTAAAAACAGTTCATAATTTTAAAGCGCAACAATTAGCATTTTTTTCTTTGTTAAAGTTGGAACTAAAAAACGTTTTTAAAAGCTTACCTTTTTTAGCAGTGTTATTAATGTGGCTTTTTATTATTTTTTCAGAATTATATTCGACTATTACAAGTGGAGGAGAATATAATGTTAGCTTATATCCCTATACAAATGAACTTATTGAGTTGATTGTAGATCCATTAACTATTTTTAGTTTGATCTTAATTGTTTTTTATAGTTCAGAAATAATTTGGAAAGAAAGAAACTTAAACTTTAATCTTATCATAGATGCTACTCCAATTAAAAACAGTGTGTTTTTTCTGTCCAAGTTTTTTGCAATACTGTTATTACCAATTATTTTAATAGTAACTGGAATTTTAATGTGTATTGCATTTCAGATAAGTTTTGGATATACAAACTTTGAACTAGGAGTGTATCTCTCTCTATTCTATTATTACGGACTACAATTAGTTATATTTTGTATGATTATATTATTTATAAATAGTATAGCAAAAAGTAAGTATTTAGGAATGGGAATTTCTGGTTTACTAGTTATTTTAAGTTTTAAAGCTAATCTACTTGGTTTGGAGCATCCTTTAACTAATATTGGTTTTATGCCAAGAGCAGCATATACTAATATGAATGGTGTTTATGGGGTAAAAATGTTTCATCATTTAGCAATATACTGGGCAACTTTTGGGAGTTTGTTAGTAGTACTTTCTTTTAAGTTATGGCATAGGGGGAGTAATACAATCTTTTTAAGTAAAATAAATGAGTTTAAGTATAATTGGACTAAAGTTCAGAAAGTAATTAGCTTAGTTTTATTGTTGTTATTTGTAAGTAGTGCAAGTTTGATATATAGAAATACGAATATTATTTCTGATTATGTTACTGTAGAAAATAGACTAAGTTTTAGAGAAAATTATGAACGTAAGTTTAAGCAGTATGAAAGTTTAGAACGTTTATATCCTGTTTCAATAAAAACAGAAGTAGCTATTTATCCCGAAAATCAAAAATATACTGTTAAGGCTTATTATTTATTGAAAAACAAAAGTGATAAGCCATTAAAAGAAGTGTTTATAACTGAGAGAATACCATTGCAAGATATTACTATCGAAAATGCAAGTTTAGTAAATCATGACACCAATTACGGAACTTATAATTTTAAACTGAAAACTCCATTAAAGCCTAATCATTCTATAAAATACTCTTATGAAATAAGTAAGTCATTGAAAGTATATGAGGAAGATAATTCAATTCTAAAGAATGGAACTTATATAATGCATCAAAGTTTTGAACCTGTTTTAGGATATAATGCCAATTTGGAAATTTCAGATAAAATAGAACGAGAAAAAAGAAATTTACCTAAAAGAAAAGAAGAAGATAATTCCGATACTCATATTGAATTTGAAGATTACAAAAATGAAAAAATTCCATTTGAAGTTATATTATCTACTGCAAAAAATCAAACAGGAATAAGTTCAGGTAAATTACTGAAAACATGGATAGAGAATAATAGAAATTATTATCATTATAAAACAAAAGGGGAAGTAATACCAATGGTTGCATATTTTTCAGCAAAATATAAAACTAAAAAGGTAAACTATAAAGGGGTTTCAATAGAGCAGTTTTTTGATGAAAACCATTATTTTAATATAAAAGACATAGAAGAGAGTACTAAACAAACTTTAGATTATTGTCAAGCAAATTTTGGAAAATACAATTTTGATTATGTAAGAATAGCAGAAGTACCTTCACATTGGTCTTTTGGAGGATTTGCACACCCTGGAATTATTAGCATGGTAGAAGATCGATTATATTTATGTGATATAAGAGATGAAGATACTTTTAATTTAGTAGCTAAGAGAACAATACATGAGGTAGCTCATCAGTGGTGGGGGCACACTCTATCTTCAAAGCCAGTTCCAGGAGGATCATTATTTACAGAAGGATTCGCAAAGTATACAGAAGCTGTAATATTAGAAAAATTATATGGAAAAACTGCTGTTTATGAATTAGTAGAAAATGCAAGAAGTAGATATTTTAGAGGAAGAGCCTATGCAGGTGACTTAGAACCACCAGTATATAAAGTGTTTGGACAAGGTTATATTTCTTATGGGAAGGCATTAACAGTAATGCTAGCTTTAAAAGATTTAATTGGAGAAGAAAAAGTTAATGAAGTTATAAAGGAATTAACTGATAAGTATAGAAAAACAAATACATTGGAAGTAACTTCTATTGAATTTTTAAAATGTGTATATAAGAAAACTCCAACTAAGTATTATAATCTTGTAGATGACTGGTTTAAAAGGGTAATCACTTATGATTTAGGTATTGAAAGTGGTGATTATAAAAAGTTAAATGATGGAACTTATGAAGTGTCTGTAAAAATAAAAGCGAATAAGTTTGAAACAAAAAATAATGGGGAGATAAAAGAAATTTCATTAAATGAACCTATTAGGCTTGGAGTTTTTACCAAACATCCTTCAGAAGTTAAAAATAAAAGTAGCATACTTCATTATAAGTTAACCCAAATAAAAAAGGGAGAAACAGAAATGAAAATAATTGTAAAAGAAAAACCAAAATATATTGCAATCGATCCTTATGGTACCAGATCAGATGAAAATTTAGTGGATAATATGGTAAAATTATAATTTTAGTTAAAATATTTATAAAGAAGCTAAAATGTTAATTATATGATAACTATATTTTTAAATTTGAGAAAAAACTATTCAAACTATGGTTAAACAAGCAATTTTAATTTTAACGTTATTGATTACATTTCATTCTTATTCTCAAAAGAAAGATGATAAAATAACCATTGGTACTAATTATATAATTGAATCAACTATCTTAAATGAAAATAGAGAAATTCAAGTTTATTTACCTGATAGTTATAATAGTTCAAAGGAAAGGTATCCAGTAATGTATATTTTGGACGGACAGTGGTTTTTTACAAATGGAGTAGGAATTCAAAAATCATTAAGGACTCCTGGAGCCATTCCAGAAATGATTATTGTTGGAATTAAAAATAAAAACCCATTAAGAAGAACCTTGTTTAATAATGAGAGAACAAAGTTTACATCATTTTTAGAGAAAGAAGTGATTAGTTTCATAGATGGTAATTTTAGAACTACTAATGAACGAATTATATATGGATGGGAAGCAGCAGCATATTATGTTAGTAAACTTATTTTAGAAAAGAACGAATTGTTTAGTGGTGGTATTATAACTGATGGGGGCTTTGCATCTGAGAAAATTATTAAAAATTTTAAATCGACTAAAGATGTATATCTATACATAGCGAATTCTAAGAAGGATATTTATTATATAGCATCAACAGAAGCGTTTAGTAAAGGATTAAAAAAACACAACCCCGAAAATTTACTTTGGAAATATGAATTATTTAACGATGAAGTGCATGAAACAATGCCACATTTAGCAATGTACAAAGGGATTATGTATTATTATCATAATTATGATTCCTTAGTTTTTGAAAGTATTGAAGCTTATGAAAAAGCGGGAGGAATTTCGTATTTAAAGTCTTTTTTTAAAGAAAGAGCTAAACGTTTTGGAGGTAATGGTAAAATAGATAATAGCACTAAGAATTCATTGATATGGTTAGCATGGAGACGTGACAATTTTAAATACTTTAGCTTTTTTATGGAAGAGTTTAAAGATGTTTTAGATACGAGAAGATATGATAGTGCCTATTGGAAAAACAGATTAGCTCAATTCTATTTAAAGCATAAAGATTATAAAAATGCTGTTAAGTTTTTTGAAGAAGGTATAAAGAAGTACCCTAAATCTGAGTTTGATAAGTTAATGAAGGAAGGACTCAAAATAGCGAAGAATAAATTGTAAATTTTAAATAAAAAGTCACTTCTATTTTTGAAGTGACTTTTTATTTACAAAGTAGTTTTTAAAAAGGGTACATTTTTACATTTTTATGTTGCCACAATAAATTTATAATACTCCATTTACCATCTAACTTGATTAAGTGTAAATATTCAACCCAATTATCTGAATATAGTTTTACAGTCGCAATTCGATGATATATGTCTAATATTTTTATTTGATTATTAGGTGTAGAAGGGAATTTAGTATTTGATTTATTCCAATTTTTAGCGTTCTCAATCATTCTTTCTTTAGAGGTAGCTCTAGCAACTTCTTTTCTAATTTTTCTATTAAATCCAACAGTAACTTTATTTAAACTATCATTCATTACTTCTTTCATTAATTCAGGTTTTAAATCTTGTAAAGCAATTAAATAACCTAAAGAGATTCGTTTAATTTCTAAACTATCTTTTTTCGATGCTTTTTTACTCAAAGAAACATATTGATTGTTAGGTATGGTCCTTTGTCTTAATAACTTATTATTAGTATCGTAATGTTGTTGTTTTATATAGTTTCCTATAGAGTCATATACTTTTATACCTACAGAAAAACCAAACTGATTCATAACAAGTTTGTTGTTTTTATCATGGTAAGTATATTTTATATGATTTCCGTTTTTATCATAAATATCTTGATAAGAAGCTACTCCAAAAGAATTGTTTGTTATTTGTAAATCCTTATTTAAATTATAGTTTGCAATAGGACTACCATCTTTGTTAAACTTCATACCAGTGGTACCAAATTCAAAATAAGTAGATATATTTTGAGGTTCATTTTTTAGATTATATCTTTTTTCAATAATCATCTTATTTTTTTTGAACCAAATGTATTTAGCAATTTTCCAGTTAGATTCCATAGGAGAGTCATCAAGATTGAAAAATTCTAGTTGACTATAGTTTCCATTTTTATCAAAAGTAAATACCTCTTTAAAAACGGCTCTATCATTAGTAACTCTATTGTTGTTTTTATCCAAGAAAATACGAGTTTCTTTTCCATTTTTATAAGTAATTACTGTTTTGTAAGCTCCTATAGAACCTAAAGGGTGCCTTCTTTCTGTAAAATAATGCTTGTTTGTAATAAGAGTTAGTTTGTGGTCATTATTATAAGTAAAAACATAATGTGAGGTGCTTTTAGCAGTTTCTTTATCAATAGGAAATATCCCCGATAGTTTAATGTAAGGAGATACATGATTATATTTTAGATGCCTAAAATATTTATGAGAACTCTTTTTTTGAGCTAGTATAATAACAGAAAATAGTATTGTAATTAATAGTAAAGAATGTTTTTTAGTTTTCATAATATGCTTCTATAATTTGATATCGATGCAATTTATTTGAAATACAAGAGCTATATTTTTTTGTAGACATACAAATACAAAGAGAAGAATGAGAGTAAATTCTTCCAGATAAAACAGATTTATTGTCTGTAACTTGGGTTTGGACTTCTTGTAATTAAGATTTGTCTACAAAAAACACCATAAAACAATATTCTTATTAGATTTGTTTATTTAGCAATTATTCTAAGAAAGAAAAGCTTGTATTTAATATAAATGAAGAATATTCTGTCAAAAAATATTATTAGAAATTCAATTTTTTGGGGTATTATGTTTCTATACTTACTTAGTTCGTATTGGTATAGAGAACACGATAAGACTTATATTATAACTTACATAGGGTTTAAGGTCTTTTTGCAGTTTTTATTATGTGTTACAATAGTTTATTATTTAATTCCTACATTTTTAAATAAAAAAAAGCAATTCCTTTTTGTGTTACTAAGTCTGATAGCCATATATTTAATTCAGTCATTATATGGAGTAGTCAGAGTTTATTATTTTGCTAGTAATTACCCTGAAATCTATAAGAGAATGCCTCCTTATATTTTAAAAGATAGAATGGTTTCGATTATTGTATTCATAAGGAATATTACATGGGTACTTTTTCCAACAGTTATATTTATAGCGATAAAGTATTATAGAGATCAAAAGGATCTTATAATGTTGAAAGAGCAAAAGAAAACGACAGAACTTAATTTGTTGAAGAATCAATTAAATCCTCATTTTTTATTCAATACATTAAATAATTTATATGCTTTAGCTTTAAAGAAATCTGATAAAACTCCTGAAGTAATAGCTAAACTTTCGGAGATATTAGATTACATTTTATATCAATGTAAAGACAATTATGTTTCTTTAGATAAAGAAATAGAATTATTAGAAAATTATATTGCTTTAGAAAAAGTAAGATATGGAAATAGGGTAGAGGTCAATTTTGAAAAACAAATTAAAAGTGATGTAAAAATTGCTCCCCTAATATTATTAACCTTTGTAGAAAATGCATTTAAGCATGGTATAAGCCAAGAAATTGACAAAGGCTTTATAACTTTAACTATAGTAGCATCGGAAGCCGAAATAAAGTTTAAACTAAAAAATACTAAACCAAGTTTATACAATAGTAATAAAAAGAGAAAATCAATTGGAATGGAAAATATTACCAAACAATTAGATTTTTTATATTTAGGTGCTTATTCTTTAGAGGTTAATGAAACAAATAAGGACTATAGTTTGGAATTAATACTTAAGTTAAATGAAAAAATATAGATGCATAATTGTTGATGATGAAGAGTTAGCAAGAGAATTAATTGCTACACACTTAAGTCAATTACCAGATTTTGAAATTGCGGCAATTTGTGCTTCTGCAATTGAAGCAAATAGTGTTTTAAAAAATGAGACTGTTGATTTAATGTTTTTAGATATTGAAATGCCTTTATTGAAAGGAACAGATTTTTTAAAAAACTTAGTTAATAAACCAAAAGTAATATTTACAACGGCACATAGAGAATATGCAATTGAAAGCTATGAGTTAAATGTGATTGACTATTTATTAAAACCAATAGTTTTTAACCGATTTTTTAAAGCAATTGAGAAGTTTTTAGATACACAGATCGTTTTAAAAGAAAAAGATAAAACTACACAAGAATCGACACATATTTTTGTGCAGAGTAATAAAAAAAATATTAAAGTACAATTAAGTGATATCTTATATATAGAGAGTATAAAAGATTATATTAAAATTCATACTGAGAAGTCGAAAATTATTATAAAACATGGAATTTCCGCTTTTGAAGATAAATTAGATAATAGATTTATAAGAGCACATAGATCGTATATTATAAACTCAGAAAAAGTAACAGCCTATACCAAACAGGATATTGAAATAGATTCTATAGAAATTCCAATTGGAGATCTATATAAAAAGCATACTTTAGAAAGATTAAAATATTAAAAAAAGCCTCAATATTTTGAGGCTTTTTTATTTTAAGAATTAAGAAAAGTTTTTAAATCTTCATATGAGTTTATGGCTATAGCACTCTTCTTTTGATGCATAATCGATTGAATTTGTTCAGGAATAGTTACTTGAATGTCTAATGTGTTTTCTACTACATCTAAAAACTTTACTGGGTGTGCTGTTTCTAAAAATAAACTTATAGAATTTGGATTTTCTTTTTGATATTCTTTAGCACCTAAGTACCCAACAGCTCCATGAGGATCGGCAATATAATTACTTTTTTTGTGTATTACTTTCATTGCACTACGTGTTTCTTCATCTGTAAAAGAATAAGACGAAAAAGTACTTTTTAAAGCATTTAAATCATTATTGAACAATTCTTGAATACGTATAAAGTTACTAGGGTTTCCAACATCCATAGCATTAGAAATTGTAGCTATTGATGGTTTTGGATTATAATTTCCGTCTTTTAAAAAGTTAGGAACAGTATTATTTACATTCGTAGCCGCTACAAAATGTTTGATTGGAAGTCCTAATTTTTGAGCCATAATACCAGCACAAATGTTTCCAAAGTTTCCACTAGGAACAGAGAATACAACATCTTTTTGCTGTTTATAGATCTGTTTGTAAGCAAAGAAAAAATAAAACATTTGAGGTAACCAACGAGCAATGTTAATTGAGTTAGCTGAGGTTAAAACACGATTTATTTCTGAATCTAGAAAAGCAGTTTTTACCATATCTTGACAGTCATCAAATACTCCATTAACTTCTAAAGCTGTAATGTTTTGTCCTAAAGTAGTTAATTGTTTTTCTTGAATATCACTTACTTTTCCGCTAGGGTAGAGTATAACTACTTCTACACCTTTTACCCCTAGAAAGCCATGAGCAACAGCACCTCCAGTGTCGCCAGAAGTAGCTACTAAAACAGTTACTTTATTGTTGTTGTTTCTATTAAAATATCCTAAGCAACGTGCCATAAAACGAGCTCCTACGTCTTTAAAAGCCATGGTAGGACCATGAAATAATTCTAAGGTTCCAATATTTTCTTCAATTGAAACAACAGGAAAATCAAAAGACAATGTCTCTTTAATTATTTCTTGTAAAGTTTCGGTAGGTATTTCATCTCCTACAAATTGTTGAATAGCTTTATATGCAATTTCTTCATTAGAATATTCTCCAATATTTTCAATAAAGTCTTTGTCTAAAGGAGTAATATTTTCTGGAAAATATAAACCTCTATCAGGAGCTAATCCGTTTACAACAGCTTCTTGAAAACTAACTTTTGGTGATTTTTTATTTAAACTGTAATATTTCATTTTGTGTTGTGTTTATTTTGTCTCTAATATTTTAACTCCTTGCGTATTTATTTTAGATGTAAAAAGGTTAAAATCAATGTTTTTATCACTGTATGCATTTTGTATAGCTTCATATACATTTTTAGTTGTTTTTTCACCTTTACATAATGCAAAAATTGTAGGGCCAGAACCAGATATTCCTGCTCCTAATGCACCTGCTTTGATAGCTTCATTTTTAACTAAATCAAAATGAGGAATTAAATGCTTTCTAGCTGGTTCTACAATAACATCAGTTAATGAATTGGCTATTACTTGATAATTACTTGTATACAATCCACTTACAAGACCACCAACATTGGCCCATTGAGTAGTAGCATCTTTTAAAGATACTTTTTGAGGTAATACATCTCTAGCGTCCTTAGTTTTTACTTCTATTTGTGGATGTATAGCAACTAATTGTAATTCATTAGGAACAGGCAGCTTTATAATGTCTAGAGGTTCATAACTTCTTATTAAGACAAAACCTCCAAAAATAGCAGCACCTACATTATCAGCTATAGGAGTCCCACAGGCAGCTTTTTCACCTAACATTGCAAATTTTGTAAGCTCTAAGCTAGAAAATGGCTTTCCTAATAATTCATTTACACCAAAAGCAGCACCTCCAGAACTAGCGGCGCTACTTCCTAATCCACTTCCAGGTGAATATCCCTTATGCATAGTAATCTCTATACCAAAGTCTACTGAATGTTCTTTAAGCATAGCTAAAGCAACTACTCCTGCCGCATTTTCTTTTGGGTTTAAAGACAAACCTTTAGCGCCAGTTATTTGTGTTATTTTAACTCCTTTTTCTACAGTTTTTGTAAAAGTCATTTCGTCGCCAATAGTATCTACGGCAAATCCCATAGAGTCAAATCCGCAAGAAACATTAGCAACTGTTGCTGGAGCAAATATTTTTATATAGTTCATTTTTTTGCAATTAAAAATAAGTCGGTATCACCAATAGTACTACCTTCTTGATATTTTTTTGTGTAATTTTCTAATAGTTGAAACTTGTTGTTTTGTAAAGCATCAACTAAATATTCTTGATTATGGTAGTGAATAAATAAGCTATTTTTTCCATCTGAACTGGTTCTATATCCAGAGTCAGTATTATAATCACCTATCATTGTGCTTATATAAAGTAATCCATTTTCATTTAAGATAGTATAAGCATCTTCAATTAATCGGATACAATCTTCTTTTGAGATATATGGAAAACAGAAACCGAAAATAATAAGATCAAATTTTTGATTTAAGTATTTAATGTTTCTACAGTCTTCAACTTTAAAACTAGCATCTTTAACATGTCCTTTTGCTAATTGAATCATATTTTCTGCGGCATCTATCCCTAGAATTTTAAAATCACTCCTTTTATTAAGTAAATACTTAGTAATATTTCCAGGACCACAGGCAACATCTAAGATTGTTTTATGGTCATTTTTACAATGTTTTAAAAGCCTATCGTAACTATGATGATATATAGTTGCTTCCATAAATTTATCATGGTATTGCTGTGATACCTTATTATAAGTTTCTATGATATGTTGATACTTATTCACCATTCAATTTTAATTATTAGCTATTCTAATAACGTCAGCAAAAATTCCTGAAGCAGTTACATCTGCACCTGCACCAGCACCTTTTATTTGCAATGGATTTACAGGGTATCTATCTGTAAAGAATAACACAATATTATCGCTACCTTCTAAATTGTAAAAAGGATGGTCAGAAGGAATATGCTGTAAACCAACATTAGCTTTACCATTTTCGAATTCAGCTACATATTTTAAACGACAATTTTGATCGTTAGCTTCTTTGAATATTTTTTGAAAATGAGCTTCATATTCAGTTAAACTAATGTAAAATTCATCATTATTGGTTGTTTTTAAACTTTTTTCAGGTAAAAACGCATTGTTTTTAATGTCTGATAATTCTAAGTTAAAACCACTTTCACGAGCTAAAATCAATATTTTTCTAGCAACATCAATTCCACTTAAATCAATTTTTGGGTCTGGTTCAGTATAGCCCTGTGCTTGTGCATCAGCAACAACATCATGAAAAGTATTCTTGTTATTAAAATTATTGAATACAAAATTTAAAGTTCCAGATAAAACAGCTTGTATTTTATGAACTCTATCTCCAGAAGCGATTAAATTTTTTAAAGTATCTATAATTGGTAGTCCAGCACCAACATTAGTTTCAAATAAAAACGGAGCATTATACTTATTGGAAACTTTCTTTAGTTTTTTATAATTTTCTAAATCTGAAGCACAAGCTATTTTATTGCAAGTAACTACTGCAATATTATTACGTAGGTAGTTTTCGTAAACTTCAGAAACCGATTGATTAGCTGTGTTATCAACAAAAACAGAATTACGAAGGTTGAAAGATTTTGAACGTTCAAAAAATGATTGTATCGAGCTTTCTTCTCCATTTTTTAACTGTTCTTTCCAATTCGATAAATCGATACCTTCTTCATGAAATACCATTTTTCTTGAGTTAGAAACTCCAATTACTCGAATGTTTAATTTTAAGTTTTCTTTTAAAAACTCTTTTTGTTGATGTACCTGTGCTAAAAATCGTTCACCTACATTTCCAACACCCGTTACAAATAGGTTTAATTGTTTTACTTTTTCTTCAAAAAACTGTTCATGTAATGTATTCAGCGCTTTTTTTGCATCTGAACTATTTATAACAGCTGAAATATTTTTTTCTGAAGCTCCTTGTGCAATCGCTCTTACGTTTACATTATTTTTTCCTAAAGCACTAAACATTTGTCCACTCAAACCTTGATGATTTTTCATTTTATCACCTACTAAAGCTATAATAGCAAGGTTGTTTTCAACTAAAACTGGATTAAGTTTATGCTGTCGAATTTCAAAAGAAAAAGTTTCATTTAATGATTCTTTCGCTAGTGAAGCGTCTTCTTCGTAAATTCCAATACAAATAGAATGCTCAGAAGAAGCTTGTGTTATAAATACTACATTGATATTTTGTTGCGATAATGTTTCGAACATTCGCTTTGAAAAACCAGGAATACCAATCATGCCACTTCCTTCAAGAGTTAAGAGGTTTATATTTTCTATATGCGTAATTCCTTTTACAGGCTTATGATTGGTAGACTCTTTTGAAATTAGAGTTCCTTCATTTTCTGGATCAAATGTATTTTTGATTCGAATAGGAATTTCTCTTTCTAATACAGGCTGAATAGTTGGAGGATACAAGACTTTAGCTCCAAAATGCGATAATTCCATTGCTTCTTTATACGAAATTTGAGTAATTGGAAATGCTTGTTTTACTATGCTAGGATTTGCTGAATACATTCCACTAACATCTGTCCAAATTTGAAGTTCATTAGCGTTAAGCGCAGCAGCATAAATAGCTGCAGAATAATCAGAACCACCACGTCCTAGAGTTGTTGTTTCTTTTTTTACATTGGAAGCTATAAACCCACCTAAGATAACAGCATCAAAAGAGTTTTCTTTAAAAAAGCTACTACAATTTTTATTAGTTAGTTCAAAATTTACCTGAGCATTTAAAGAATCACTATTGGTAATTATAAGTTCTCTACTATCTTTATATGTTGCATTTATTAATTCCTTTGCAGCATTGGCAATAATATAAGATGACAGTCTTTCACCAAAACTAGCTACTTTAGCTAGAGTTTTAGGAGAAAGCTCTTGTAAGAGAAAAATACCTTCATAAATAGCTTTTAACCTGTTAAATAAATACTGAACTTCTTGAATTATTTTAGGTTGTTTTTCTTCAGAAATTAATTCTTCAATTACAGAAAAATGTAACTCTTCTAATTCTATAATTGATTGATTAACGGTACTATTATCTTTTAAAGCTACTTGTGCTGTTGCTAATAATTTATCGGTTGTTTTTCCGAAAGCAGAGACTATAACTGCAACTTTTTCGTGTTTAGATACTTGTTTTACAATATGTAAAACCTTTTTGATGTTTTGATGATTGGCAACTGATGATCCACCAAATTTTAAAACTTTCATTGTTTAATGTGTGAAATTATAAATTGATTTTGAGTGAGTTATCTTTTTTTGAATCTTTCAAAAATATAACTATAGCCTAAGGTGATATGTAAAAAATGAACCCCCTAAAGGGTACCCGTAATGATAGTAGTAATTGTAGTAGTGCCAACAAAAGAAGTCGTAAAGTTTACGACTGGTAAAGAATTAATATTTCCTTTGTTGTTTAACATCGATTCAAATGTATACTTTTTTTTGAATTAATGCTATTCTTTTTTAATTTTTTGAAAAATAATAGGTTAGGGCTAGTGTTTACCACTAAAGAGAGGAAATAAAAAAGGCATTTACTTAGTAAATGCCTTTTTTTCTAGTTAACTTTAAACTGAAATATTTCTGAGGTTGATGTATTACCTTTAGAATCTTCAGTTATTACTCTCCAATAGTATGTCGTATTAGAGCTTACATTTGTGTCTAACGAAGTTGTCGTTACTGTACCTATAGAACTAGTAGGGGGGCTTGTTATATTTAATTGAATTGTGTATTTACTGATATCATTGTCAACATCACTACCTGTCCATTTTAAACTTACTGAGGTCGTACTATTAGATAAGTTAGCTCCCATAGAAGGACTCACTAGATCAGCAGGAAAAGGAGCGTGTGATGAAACAGGTTTACCTGCATTATAAAACTTCCATGTATCACTTTGTGCTACCTGTGTACCTGAATTTTTTGAAACTACATACCAAGAGTATGGAGTTCCTCTGTTAATAGTGATAATCTTTTCAGAATCGCTACTTGTATAAGTAGAAGTAACGTCAGTGTCTAAGTTTTTTACAAAGATTTCATAATTAGTTGTGTTTGTAGCATCAGACCAATTAAACGTTACTGAACTTTTAGTATCACTAATAATAGTTCCTTCGTTGCATTCAGAATTTTGTTCAGGAAAAACTAATGTAGCTTTAGTTGGAGCAGCTGGTGGAATATCTTCCGCACTGCTACCACCTCCACAAGAAGTTAAAATTAAACCTGAAAAAAGGATAAAATATATATTACGAAAAGTCATTATTCTTTAATTATTTTAAACGATTTACTTTCATTGTTTTTTGTTACATATAAGATGTACATTCCTTTAGCTAAATCCGAAACATCGATTCTTTTTGTTTCAGAATTTGCTGATGTTTGATAAATTAAACTTCCATTTAACGCATATATATCTATTGATGCTTTTTCTTTTAAAGTACCTAAATAAACATTAATATGAGTAGTTGATGGGTTAGGGAAAGTGCTAATTTCTTCACCTAAATAAATTGTTTTTTCAAAAATTCCTTGACAATCTTTATCCCCCACAACTTTTAATGTATTCTTTCCTTGTAAAAGAGGTAATTCTATAAACGAGTTTGATGTTTTATAAGTTTCATCATTCAGCGTAATATTATAGTTTTTACTACCGTCTAATTTAAGCTCAACAGTATTACTTTCCTTTGCAATTTTAGAAACAACCGTAATATCTTCTGGTTCAGTAATAACTGAATTAAAACATATTTTATAATTAGGTTGCCCATCTACAGTAATGCAAACTTCATAAGTTGCAGCTGAAAGATTTTCAAAAGTATGTGTTGTAGTAAATGTTTTAGTTAAAGAAACTGAATTACCAGTAAGTGTTGCTGTGTAGTTTAAATTCTTCTGAGCAGAAATTATAATACTACCATTGTTACTAGTTCTACAGGTTTCACTTAAAACTTGTAAAGAAAAGTTGTTTGCAGGTAAGGTAAATATTTCACAACCAAAAACATCTACTTTAGCTCCTGCAGGAGTATTTGGACAGTTATCATCACTATTTAAAACACCATCACCATCAGTATCATTATTCGCAAATAAACTAGAAGGATTATTACCAAAGATTTTAAATTCTCCTGGCGCCAGTGAAATTAACCCATTAACATCAGTAATAGTTGTTTTTAAGTTGTTATTTAAAAACTCATACCAATCACCAGTTTCTTGAAATTTTGGATTTATTGATTGTGTTGTAACTCCAAAATTACCAATAATAGTAACATATTTAACTTCATTACCTGTAGCAGAACCTTGTGTTAAATGGATAGTTTTTAAACCTGTAGTTTCGGAAACGTCTAAAGTAAAATCTCCAGTTTTAAAAATAGGTTCTCCATTTTTTAATTTGATTAAATCTTTCCAAGTATCATAAATAGCTTTTCTATTAGGCTCGTTTTCATAATTCCAAAGAATAGGTTTGTTACCAGTTCTACCATTTTCTTCAATACTTATGTCATAACCTAATTCACCAAATTGCCAAATCATTTTAGGACCTGGTATGGTAAAATAAAACGCACCAGCTAATTTCATTCTTTCTAATGCTGTTGCTAAATTCTTAACACTATAACTTCCGTTCGAATTACCAAACTGTAAGTTTTTATACATTAAGCGTTCCTCATCATGACTTTCCATATAAGAAATGTTAGCAGGAGTAGTCCAGTTTCTTTTGCGGTAATCTATCCAAGAAAAATCTGATTTTCCACTATCATGATATCCTAATGTAGCTTCATTATATTGATGATTTAAATTGCTCCAAAACATAATACCTTTTCCTTCGTTTAAACGATAATTAACCCATTCGGTTTCTTCTTGATTTGTTCCTAAATGTTCGAAAATAACATAGAAATCAGCATCTTTTTCCCATTGGTAATCGGCATATTCTTTTAAGACAGCAACTCTGTCTGCTTGATATGCATTAGTACAAGAATCGTTACCATCTGAACAATTTTGAGTAAAACCTTTGGTCAAATCCCAACGGAATCCATCAATTTTAAATTCGTCAATCCAGTATTGAGAGGTTCTTTTTACATAATCTTTTGTAGCTTGTTTGCTATGATTAAAGTCATTGAAAACATTGAATGAATGTTTTGCAGAAACATTAAAGAAAGGACTATCTGCTGCTGGTTGACCTCCGTAACCACCGTTACTTGTATTCCACATTCTGAAATATGGGTTTTGCCCTGTAGCATGGTTATAAACTACATCTAAAATGACAGCAATTCCACGTTTATGACACTCATCAATAAATTGCTTAAACGCTTCTTTTGTTCCATAATATTTATCCAATGCCATATGAAAGGAAGGATTATATCCCCATGATTCATTTCCATCAAATTCACTAACAGGCATTAATTCGATTACATTAACTCCTAAATTTTGGATGTAATCTAAACGGTTTTTTACAGCATCAAAACTATGTAATTGATCAAAATCTCTTATTAGTAGTTCGTAGATTACTAAATCTGTTCTAGCTGGTTTTGTAAAGTTGGTAATTTGCCAATTATAAGCAGCTTCTCCTGTTTTGAATAAGGATACAGCATGTTCTGTTTTTCCTGTTGGATATGCTGGTAAATTCGGATAAGTTGTAGCATTTATACTAGAATCATTATTCTGATCTAATATTGTGGTAGAGTAGGGGTCAGCTATTCTTAAATCACCATCTACTAAGTATTGATAGGTGATATTTGTTTGAGGAGTTAAGTTTGTTACTTCAATCCAAAAACGGTCTTTAGCACTGTCTTTTTTTAATAGGTAGTTTACATCGTCTCTTTGCCAATTATTAAAGCTTCCAATAAGATTTACAAACTTTTTTTGCGGAGCATATAGTACAAAAGTAGCTTTAGTGTTGTCATTAGGATCTAAGTTTAGCCCATCTTTCATTCCACTAGGTAATGTTGCTTCAGTTACAGTTGGGTCTGGTGTTGCAGCACCAACTTCAGCATACATATCTTGCGATTTTTTATCTCCAGAACCATCTTTTGCTTTTACTAAAAAACCTATTTTACCAATACCAGTTCTGTTGTAAAATGTAGTTGGTTTTAATGTAATTGAATATGTTCCGTTGTTATTGTTTGTTAGTTTTTGAGCTTCATTAGAGTTTGTCCAAGTACCATTATTTGGAGCATCCATTGAATTTAAATCATTTGTATCGTATGACCAGCTCCATAAATATAAATCAGTAACACCCCATGTTGCAGGATTTATATTTGAAAAAGTAATTGTTATATCATCTGTTTCATTAAACGTATTTGGATTTATAGCAAAATCAATGTTTTGTTGTTGAGAAAACAAATTTATTGATGCTATAAATGTAAAAAGGGATAGTAGGATTTTTTTCATTGTAATTTGGTAGAAAAAGAAAAGGCTGGTTTAGTTTGTAAACCAGCCTTTTCAAAAAATTATTCAACAGTTACTGTACCTTTGTTAAAATCTACAGTAATTTTATATGTACCATTTCCTGGTGATTTAACATTGCTTTCACCATCTCTAACAATCATTCCTGGATATTTAGAGCTTTCACCCCAATCGTTATTCCAAGATCCTTGCATTGGTAAAAATTTAAATTCATCAGTAGCAGTTAATACTTGATTAATTTCAAAAACTCCTTCTGAAACTTTTGTAAATGGAGCAGCAGTAGTGTTATCCCATCCATTAATAGATCCTACTAAATGTAATGCGGCAGGAACAGTTACTAATGAATATGATAAGTCATTGAAATCTACAGTTACCATATAAGTACCAGCATCAGCAACTTTTATATTTTGTTCATCGTCTTGGATGATTTTTCCTGAAGAATTTTTGTTTTCTCCCCAATCACCATCCCAAGACCCTGAAGTTGGTAACATTTTAAATTCATCACCTGCAGAAAAAGTTTGGATTCTTGTGAATACTCCATTTCCTGAAGTGTTGAATTGCTGTGTAGCATCTGCATTATTCCATCCATTATGAGCTCCAACCATGTATAAGTTATCTATTTTAGAAAGCTTAAAACTTAATGTGTTAAAATCGATAATAACGATATAGTTTCCTGCATCAGTAACTTTAATGTTTTGTTCACCATCTTGTACTATTTTACCAGCATTAGTTGGGTCTTCTCCCCAGTCTCCATCCCAAGATCCTGAAGTTGGTAGCATTTTAAACTCATCATTTGCATTGAACATTTGTACTCTTGAAAATACACCGTTTCCATCATTATAAAACTTTTGAGTAGCATCAGCATTATTCCATCCATTGTGGGAACCTACCATAAATAAGTTATCTGGTACAGCACCTTTATATGGAGTTAATGAAATAGTAATCATTTCAGATGTTCTAGATAAATCTCCTGAAGCTGTTTTAGCAACTGCTTTTATTCTGAAATCAAAATTAGCAGCAGTATTAGCAACTCCACCAGCAGCAATTACAGCATCATTTAAAGCTTCATGAGAAATTTCAAAAGATTTATTTTCTGTTGATCCAATATTGCTAACGGTAGCAAAATTAGTTCCTCCAAGTGCCATTTCTACTTCATAAGTAATTTTAACACTACTATTATCAGCTGCTTCTGGGTCGTCCCAGTTAATTGTTAATGCAGTTAAACTAGGGTCCGCATCAGATAATACTTTAGTAAAAGAATTATCAGGACTAGTTATTACAGGAACTTTTACAGCAAATTTAGATACTTGTAATAAAATAGTATTAGAGGTTTCACTTCCTGCTTTTAATCTGATATAAACACCAGTTTCTGTAAATGATTTAATATTTGCGTTGCTTAAAACAGTATTGAATTCAGATACTGTCATTGAAAAACTATTTTTGTCTGTAGTTCCTAAAAGTACAGGACTAGCAAAAGTATCTTCTAAAGCCATTTCTACCATGTATTCTGAACTTCCTGTAACTTCATCAATCCAAGTAATAGTAAAGGCAGGGTTGTCAGGTAAAGAAAAGTTTAAAAACACATTTGAAATTCCAGGAGTGTTTAATACAAATTTAGCTTCTGGAGTAACAATATTTAAACTTTCTTCTGTATCACAAGAGCTGAATATTAGCGTAAAAGCTATTAATATCAGACTTAATTTATGTAAATATTTCATTTTTATTGTGATTATGTTAAAATCTATTTTTTATAAGTTTAATGGAACAAGGATGTATTCTCCTGTTAAATCATTAAACCAAACATCGTAATCATCTTCAACCACTACAGGAATATCTGCTCCTCCATTAGTGGCAGTTCCTGAAAATGAAGTATTACTTCCCCAAGAAGCTCCAGCTCCAGTTACAAATTTTAAATTACCAGGAGTTAAATGAACGTTGCTAACATTCCAAATATGTCCATCAAAAGTTAATGCAGTTAATGGAGTAGAGGCTGTTACAGCAGAACCTTGTAAAGCTAATGAAGCAGGGCTAGTTACTCCTGATGCATCATATGATTTAAAAGAATATTTCTTGCTAGCAAAGTTGATTGTAAACGTATAAAAACCAGCTGTTATACCATTGTTATTAGCAGGGAATGTACCTGGATCGGTACCTCCGCCTGGATTTACTTCAATTGTTCCAGAATATTCTCCACCTGCTAATACACCATCGTTTGTACCCCATTGAGGTTGCCATAAACCTTTTGTTTCAAGAATCTTAAATTCACCTGCTCCAAAATAAGCTGTATAAGTGTATTCGTTTTCATCGTTAGGGTTACGGAATAGTGCTGGATTATTATTATTGTTATTCCAATCTGCAGCAGTTGCATTTCCTACTAAATAATAATCTTTAAACACATAGTTAAAGTATGGATAAACCATTAAATTAATAGTGTTAGAATTTATAGGATTTCCATTTTGAGTTCCTAGTGAAGAAACGACTCTTACATATATAGTATTCCACTCAAAAGGATTTAAACCTGCATTTCCTGCAGCAGAATTTAATTCAGCCATAGAAAAAGTTACATCGTTTTTCCCCGTTAATGTTGTAGCAGTTACAGGAGATGTAAAAGCTTCATCACTAGAGAATTGTATGGCATAATTAATAGCTGTTTGTTGTCCATAATTGGCATTAGTCCAATTCAAAGTTAACGCTGGAGTAGTAGTGTTAACAGGATCTAATGTGATTTTATTTATACTAACATCGGCTAAAACTGATGCAGTTCCATCGGATACTGTAAATATATCTGAAGTATCATCACAAGCATTAAATACACTAAGTGTAACTAATGCAATGACTAAACTTGTTAGTTTTAAAAATTTATTTTTCATAATTAATGTTTTCAAATATTAGTATCCAGTATTTTGAGTTAAGTTAGGATTTGAAGCTAAACTACTGCTAGGAATAGGATACACATTCATGTGGTTAGGGATAGAAATACCATTACTAGCATTTCCTTTCCATGCCCAATTATAGTTTCCTCCTGTAAATTTTCCAAAACGAATTAAATCTTGTCTTCTGTGAGCTTCCCAATGTAATTCACGAGCTCTTTCGTCTAAAATAAAATCTAAAGTTAATTCAGCAGCGGTAATTGTTTGTGGGTTGTTTGCACGTGTTCTTAACTGATTAACATAGTTAACAGCATCTGTATTTGTACCTCCATTACCACCTCTTAATACCGCTTCTGCATACATTAAATATACATCTGCAAGTCTAAATAATGGGAAATCGGTATCTACAAACGTTTGATTACTACCTTGAACCCCAGTTGAAGTACGGTTAGAATATTTAGCAATAATATATCCTTGATCTTGATCTGATATATCATTAATATTTACATCTCTTTGTGCTGTAATTAATGTGTTTCTTGTATCGTTATTAAAAACACCACTGTTAAATAAGTCGGCAAATTGCTTTCTTACTCTTAAAGCACCTCCCCATCCGCCGGCACCAACACCTAACGAAACTCCGTTTGCTTCAATACTACCAACTTCTCCATTAACCATAACAGTTGTTGGACCAAAGTTTTGAGTTGTAATTCCATCAGAAATTAAAGGGAAAATAATTTCATTTCTTGCAGGATTAGTATTGTTATCTGCCATGAAATTGTTTAGGTAATTAGGAGCTAAGGTATAACCACCATTAATTAATTTATTAAGGTTTGTTAAACATTCAGTATATTTATTTTGAGCAATATATACTTCTGCATTTAAGTACATTTTAGCTAATATCATCCATGCGACACCTTTGTCAGCACGCCCATATTCGTTTGCCATTGGGTCCATTAAATCAGCTTCAATAGCATTTAATTCACTTTCTATAAAAGTAAAAAGAGTAGTTCTATCTGCTTGTGGTGGATTAAAATTAACAACAGGGTCAGTTTCAACTACCATTGGAGCCTTTCCAAATAAATCCATTAAATGATAGTAAGATAGTGCTCTTAATAATCTAGCCTCAGCACGAAAAGTTTTAATCTCTGCTCTTGTCGCAGTTGAAACATTTCTAGAATCTAATTTAGCATCCGTAGTTTCTCTTAAAAAACCATTAGCAAAAGAAACAGAAAGGGTAGCTCTACCAAAGAAACCAAGGAATAAAGGGTTTTGAGCTGTCCATATGTTACGTTGAATTTCTCTTGTACCAGGATCGTTTTCGTATGACCAAATCATTTGATCGGCAGATAAAGTTTGTAAGTATACTAATACACGACCATATTGACTTGTACCTGCATCTAAACCTTCTACATTAGAACTTCCAGCACCATCTACACCAGTTAAAGATAAGTTAGCATAAATACCTGCTAAAACTTCTTTATAGGCACTTTCGTTTTTAAATAATTCTTCACCTAATACAGTTTGATCGTCTTGTGGTGTAATATTTAAATCTTTAGTACACGAAGAAACAACCAAAGCTATACTTACTAAGAAAGCTATGAACTTTATTGATTGAATATATTTTTTCATTTTTTTAGTATTAAAATTTAATATTAGTACCGATAAGGAAGTTTCTAGGTCTTGGATAAATAGTATTATCAATTCCTCCAAATACTTCAGGGTCTAAACCACTATAGTTTGTAATGGTAAATACATTTTGCATTCCAGCCCAAATACGAATACTATTTTTAGAAAACTTTTTAATAGGTCTATCAAATGTATAACCAATAGTTATATTATCCATTCTTAAGAAGGATGCATTTTCTATGAAAATATCAGAGTTTAAAACATCTGAAGTATTTACAAAATCAGTTGCTAAAACTGAAGTAGGTATATTACCTAGTACTGCATTATCTTGTAAAAATGCATATTGAGCCCTTGCTGAATTTACGTTATTATAAACATAATTACCAATGCTAGCCCTTAAGTTAAAAGATAAATCAAAATTCTTATAGTTAAAATTAGATTGGAAACCTAAAAGTAAATCAGCATCTGGACTTTCTTTTAAATAACGATCGTTATCATTTATAATTCCATCACCATTTAGGTCAGCGTAAGCTCCTTCAATAGGTTTTCCAGCATTGTTATATAGTTGTTTAAACACGTAAAAAGAATTTGGAGCAAATCCTTCTCTTAAAAGTTGGATAGTATTTCCCGTTCCACCAGCAGTACCTCCAGTTCTAATATCACTATTATTAGCTAAAGCAGTAATTTTTCTATCAAGATATGTAACATTAGAAGTAAAATTCCAATTAATATCTTCAGTTTTTAAAATATCACCATTAAGAGTAAATTCGATACCTTTAATGTCTAAATCTCCAACATTTTGTACAACTCGATTACTAAAGTTGGTACCATCAGGTAAATTAGTTCTAAATAATAAATCCGTTGACTTTTTATTAAAATAGTTTAAGGAACCGTCAAATCTATTATTAAATAACCCATAATCAATACCAAATTCTAATGTAGCTGTTTCTTCCCATTTTAAGTTAGGGTTTATAACTGATGGAATTGTTGCTTTGATAACATTATTTCCAAATTGGAATTGAGAATTCTGGTTTCCGAAACGATATCTATTTAAATAAACATCATTTACTCCTGGTAAGTTTTGTTGTCCTGTTAAACCATAACTAACTCTTAATTTTAAGTTAGATAATATTTTTGAATTTTTTAAGAAGTTTTCTTCACTTACTTTCCAAGCTAAAGCAGCACCCCCAAAGTCTCCCCATCGATTATCATTACTAAAACGTGAAGTTCCATCTCTACGATAGTTTAAAGTAAGTAAATATTTATCTAAAAAGTCAACTTTCACCCTACCAAAGAAACCAATGTTTACAACATTAGGGTCAGCAAAAGTAGTGGCAAAAGAATCAGGGTTTGATGTGTTTCCAGAGTCACCACCAAAGTTTTTGAATTTTTGATAAGAATAACCTGCTGTAACGTCTAAGTTTACCTTTTCTAATTCTTTAGTATAATTTAAATAACCATCTAATAATTGGTTACTTCTTTCAGAGTACCCTGAAGAGTTAATACCAGCAAAACGTAATGTTTCATCGGCATTTCCAATATCATATGGGTTTGTATATGTTGTTTGCCCTTCAGCTTTATCAAAACCAACATTAATAACTGCTCTTAAATCAGGAAAAAAGTGAAGTTTATAATCAAGGTTTAAGTTTCCAAAGTGTCTAAATACTTTACCTCTACTATTAGCTAATAATAATGCAGCAACAGGGTTTTGAGTACCGTTTAAAACTAAGTTTCCGTTTCTGTGTTGGTAAAAACCACCAAAAGGAGAACTAGCATCATATACTGGTTGTGTAGGATCGTAACGCAATGCGGCTCCAATTTGACCAGCATCACCAAATCTACTATCCTCGAAGTTTCTGTTGTAATTTAAGTTAATTTTTAAGTGATCATCTAATAAAGAAGGATTCATCGATAACGATATAGTTTTTCTATCAAAATTAGAAGTTAGTATGTTACCTTCCTGACTAGCGAAACCTAGAGATAACCTTGTAGGGATAGCTCCAAAGATTTGACCTTTAGCTGTTAGGTTGGTTAAAGAAGAACCTGTAGTTCTAAAAATTTCGTTTTGCCAATTAGTATTAGCATTACCCAATAAACTAGCATCTTGAGGTCTTCTTTGTTGAATTAAGTTTCTAAATGCATCAGCAGAAAAAACATTAATTCTATCTCTAATTTCACCATAAGTAAATTGATAATCTAAATCTAAAGTGAAATCTCTCTTACCTTTTTTAGTTGTAATAATGATTACACCATTAGAGGCACGAGAACCATAAATAGCAGTAGCAGAAGCATCTTTTAATACAGAGAATGATTCAATATCATTTGGGTTTATATTCGCTAAAACACCACGAGAACCAGCTACGCTATTTTCTTCAATAGGTAAACCATCAATTACTATTAAAGGAGCATTAGAAGCTGAAATAGAAGAACCTCCACGAATGGTAATTTGAGAACCAGAACCTGGCGCACCACTTGTTTTAATTTCTACACCAGAAACACGTCCGCTTAATAAATTTTCTGGAGTTACAACATTACCTTTTGTAAAGTCTTTTGCTGTAATAGCTTCTACAGAACCTGTAGCATCTTTTACAGTAGTGGTACCGTAACCAACTACAACAACTTCATCTAAGTTTTGGTTGTCGTTTTCTAACGAAACATTGATTAAGGTTTGATCACCTACTAAAACTTCTTTTGTTTTTAAACCTATAAATGAATAGATTAGAACATCTGTAGGTTTAACATTTTGAATACTATAATTACCATCAAAGTCGGTTTCAATACCTTTAATTGTCCCCTTTATGATAATACTTACACCGGGTAAAGGTTCACCCGTGTCTTTTTCTGTAACTTTACCTGTAACAGTTTGTTGGGCAAACATTGTTATAGAGGAAAGTAGTAGAATTCCACTGAACAATAATTTTAAATTTTTCATGTATAAATTATTAAATAATAACTGTAAATTTGATTAATAAGCAATCAATAATTTAAATTCCACTCCGTGAAGGTAGTCATTAAAATGTCTTTCTAAGTACTATTAATGCTGCGAAAACGTTTTCGTGTTAATAACTTTTTTACTTTAACTTAACATATCGATAATATTAACCGAAAAATTTATCAGTTTTGTAAAATATGAAGCCAAAAATTACCATAAAGATAATAGCAAAAGAGTTAGGTGTATCAGTTTCAACAGTTTCTAAAGCTTTGAGAGACAGTTATGAAATTAGTAAAGAGACGAAAGATCGTATAAAAGCATATGCCGATTACTATAACTATAGACCTAATAATTTAGCATTACAATTAAGAAATCAGAAAACAAAAGTTATTGGTATTATATTACCCAAAATTGTACATCACTTCTTTTCAACAGTGATTAAAGGTATTGAAGACGAGGCGAATAAAAGAGGGTATAATATCATGGTTTGCTTTTCTAATAATAATGAGAAGAAAGAAGCAGAAACCATAGATGTTTTAACTAATGGAAGTGTTGATGGTTTATTAGTCTCAATAGCGAAAGAAACGCTAGAAAATAATACCTTTTCACATTTTAAAAGATTAACAGAAAATGAAGTTCCTTTAGTATTGTTTGATAGAACGCACGCGTCTATAAATTGTGATAAAGTAATAGTTGATGATATAGGGGCAGGATATAAAGCAACTAAACATTTATTAGATTTAGGTTGTAAAAAAATAGCAATTATAACTACTCCTGAGCATGTAACGGTAGGTTTGCATAGAGAGCAAGGTTATGAAAAAGCACTAAAGGAACAAGGAGAAGTTATTGATAGGGATTTAATTGTTGAAGTAGATGAAGAGAATGATATTTATACTCAAATTAAAGAATTGTTTAAGTATGAGGTAGATGCTGTATTTGCTGTAAACGAAATTTATGCAGCTATCGCTATACGAATAGCAAAAGAAAAAGGTTTGAGAGTTCCTGAAGATATTTCAATAGTCGGATTTACAGATGGTTTAATATCAGAATATTCATCACCATCTATTACTACAGTAGTTCAACATGGATTTACAATGGGGAAACAAGCAGCGGAAATGTTAATAGATAGGATAGAAAATGGAGATGATAAAAAAAGGTTTCAAACAAAAGTGATTTCCAGCAACTTGAAGATTAGAGAATCTACGAAATCGTAATAGTAACTTTTTTTCATAGTTAACAATCTAAGTTATATCTTTATCACGACAAAAAGACTTATCAATAATTTTTATTCCACAAATAAATAGATAAGTCATAGCGCTTATCGTAGTATAAACTAATTAATTACGATAATGAAAAAGCGTAAATTAAGTTTCTGGGAAATTTGGAACATGAGTTTCGGTTTCTTAGGGATTCAGTTCGGTTTTGCCTTACAAGGAGGCTTTATGTCTCGAATATTTCAAACTCTTGGTGCTGCTAAGGATGACATTCCTATGCTTTGGATTGCCGCTCCATTAACAGGACTATTAGTTCAACCAATTATTGGATATCTAAGTGATAGAACTTGGAGTATGAAATGGGGAAGAAGGCGTCCTTATTTTTTAATAGGAGCTATTTTAAGTTCCCTAGCATTATTTTTAGTGCCGCATTCTCCAGCTTTATGGATTGCTGCTGGTTTCTTATGGATTTTAGATGCTTCAATTAATGTATCTATGGAGCCATTTAGAGCTTTAGTGGCAGATAAGTTGCCAGAATCTCAGCGTTCTTATGGGTTTGTTGTACAAACATTAATTATAGGTATTGGAACTTGGGTAGCAAGTAATTTACCGTGGATGGTTTCACAATTTGGAGTAAGTGATTCTGCTGCTTCAGGAGTGGTGCCAATGTCGGTAAAAGTAGCCTTTGCAATTGGAGCTTTTGTTTTCTTAGTAAGTATTCTTTACACAGTTTTTACTACTTCAGAGTATCCTCCAGAGGATATGGAAGCTTTTGAAAAAGAAAAAGCTAAGAAGAATCAATTTATTCCAGATATTTTAAATAATGTTGGAAGTATGCCTTCAACGATGAAGAGGTTAGGTGTAATACAATTTTTTAGTTGGTTTGCTTTTTTTACTATGTGGAGTATGGCTAACCCTGCACTTACAGAGCACGTATTTAAAACGCCCGCACCAATTGAAACGAATTATGATATGGCTGTAGCAGCACAAGCAGAAGCATTTAATGTAGCAAATACAGCATTTCAAAAATCATCAAACTTGGTGGGGTCATATATGGGGACATATGGATTATCATCAATGGCTTTTGCATTATTATTAGTGTTATATACATCAAAAAGAAGAATTAATAGAAAGTATGTTCACATGGTTTCTTTAATCCTTGGGGGATTAGGTTTCTTAATGATGAAGTTTATACCATCGCCAGAATATTTAACAATCTCGTTTGTTTTAATAGGGTTTTCTTGGGGAAGTATCTTGTCAATGCCATATGCAATGTTGTCAAGTTCCGTTGATCCTAAAAAGATGGGAGTAATTATGGGGATATTCAATATGTTTATTGTAATACCTCAGATTGTTGCTGCTTTAGGAGGAGTTAATTTTATTTCTGGTTTATTAGGCGAAGAAGCTATTAATGCAATGACAGTAGCTGGGGTAAGTTTACTATTAGCTGGTTTAGCAAACTTCTTAATAACAAACCCTAAAGCAATTACTTACCAAACAGTAGAAGAATAAAAATGAAGAAAGGATTTATTTTCGATTTAGACGGTGTTATTGTTGACACCGCAAAATATCATTTTCTAGCTTGGAAAAAATTAGCAAATGATATAGGAATAGATTTTACCGAAACTCAAAACGAACAATTAAAAGGAGTAAGTAGAGTAAGATCTTTAGAAAAAATATTGTCTTGGGGAAATAAAACAATTCCAGAAGACGAATTTATGGAACTCATGGCAAAAAAAAATAATGATTATTTGAGTTATATAGCCAAGATGGATGAAAGTGAGATTTTGCCAGATGTTCCTAAAGTATTGAATTACTTAAAAAAAGAAGACCAGCCAATATCGCTGGGGTCAGCAAGTAAAAATGCTAGACAAATTTTAAAAAAGGTGAATTTAATTTCAGATTTCAATGCTATTGTTGATGGTAATGATGTATCAAAAGCAAAACCAGATCCAGAAGTATTTTTAAATGCTGCGAAATCGTTAGAAATGATTCCGCAAAACTGTATTGTTTTTGAAGATTCTTTAGCGGGAGTTCAAGCTGCTAACAATGCAAACATGATATCAATAGGTATTGGAGATAAAGATGTTTTAAAAGAAGCAGATTATGTTTTTAGTGATTTTACTGAGATAAGCATCGTCTTTTTAAAAGAGTTAATAGAGAAATAGAAAACAAAACTTAAGTAGAGTTTTAAAAAATAGAATGATTTAAAATGAATCAAGATTATATCAAATCCAACGAATGGAGTATTATAGAAGAGGGATTTAATGCAGAACGTGTAAAATCATCAGAAAGCCTTTTCAGTATTGGAAATGGGGCTATGGGGCAACGCGCCAATTTTGAAGAAACATATACAGGAGACACTTTTCAAGGAAGTTATATCGCAGGGGTTTATTACCCAGATAAAACAAGAGTTGGATGGTGGAAGAATGGTTATCCAGAGTATTTTGCAAAAGTTTTAAATGCTCCAAACTGGATAGGAATTAACGTAAAAGTAAATGACGAACAAGTAGATTTAAATACCTGTTCAAAAATTACAGAATTCAGAAGAGAGTTGAATATGAAGGAAGGTTGGTTATCAAGAACCTTCAAAGCGACTTTACAAAATGGAATAGAGATTTCTGTAGAAGCAAAACGTTTTTTAAGTTTAGAGTTAGATGAAGTAGGTGCTATTAAGTATACAATAACACCATTAAATTCTAATGCCACAATTAGTTTTGAGCCATATTTAGATAGTGGAATTACTAATGAAGATACAAACTGGGATGCGAAATTCTGGAACACTCTAAATGTATCAACAGAAGGAAATCAAGCATTTATAGAGGCGCATACAATGAAAACTGAGTTCCATACTTGTACATTCATGGAGTCTCAATTAGAATTGAATGGAAAACAACTAAGTATTCAGCCAGAAGTAGTAAAATCTGAAAAGAAAGTTTCTTTTAATTATACAGCAGAGGTTAAGGAGAAAGAAAGTTATACCATATTTAAGTTTGCTGGATACACTGCTGATAGAAATCATGATAAAAGCGAGTTAGTTTTAGCTGCAAAATCAGTTTTAATAAAAGCTACGTCATTAGGATTTAATGACTTGCTAGAACTACAGAAAAACTCTTGGGCAAAGATTTGGGAAACTGCAGATATAACGATCTCTGGTGATGTAAAAGCTCAACAAGGAATTAGATTTAATATTTTTCAATTAAATCAAACTTATTTAGGTACTGATCCTTTATTGAATATAGGACCTAAAGGATTTACAGGAGAAAAATATGGTGGAAGTACTTATTGGGATACCGAAGCATATTGTATACCATTTTACATGGCTACAAAAGATGAAAAAGTAGCAAGAAACTTGTTAGAATATCGTTACCATCATTTAGATAGAGCCATAGAAAATGCAGAAAAACTTGGATTTACCAATGGAGCTGCATTGTACCCAATGGTAACAATGAATGGAGAAGAATGTCATAACGAGTGGGAAATTACTTTTGAAGAGATTCATAGAAATGGAGCTATAGCATTTGCTATTTACAATTATTTCAGGTATACAGGAGATTATTCATATATACCAGAAAAAGGATTAGAAGTACTTATTGGAATTGCGCGTTTTTGGCAGCAAAGAGCTACATTCTCAACTGCAAAAGATAAGTATGTAATTCTTGGAGTAACAGGTCCAAATGAGTACGAAAACAATGTAAACAATAACTGGTATACAAATTATACTGCCAAATGGTGTATAGAATATGCTTTAGAAAGCATTGCTAAAGTAGCTAAGGACTATGCTAAAGATTACGAGCGAATTTTAGAAAAAACTCAAATAACTAATGAAGAGTTAGCAGCTTGGAAAAAAGTAGCAGAAAATATGTATTTCCCGTATTCGGAAAAGCATGACGTATTCTTACAACAAGATGGATTTTTAGATAAAGAATTGGTGTCAGTGGCAGATTTAGATAAGTCGCAAAGACCAATTAACCAAAAATGGAGTTGGGATCGAATATTAAGATCACCATATATTAAGCAAGCAGATATATTACAAGGTTTCTATTTCTTTGAAGATCATTTTTCAAAAGAACAATTAGAGAAACACTTCGATTTTTATGAACCATTTACAGTTCACGAAAGCTCATTGTCGCCTTGTGTACATAGTATTCAAGCAGCTAAATTAGATAGAATGGATCAAGCATATGAATTCTATTTACGTACTTCTCGTTTAGATTTAGATGACTATAACAAAGAAGTAGAAGAAGGACTACATATTACTTCAATGGCGGGAACTTGGATGAGTATTGTTGAAGGTTTTGGAGGAATGAGAATTAAAGAAAATAAACTTTCATTCGAACCAAAGATTCCTAAGCAATGGGATGGATACTCTTTTAAAGTTAACTTTAGAAATCAAATATTAAAAGTATCTGTAAATCACGAAAAGACTGAATTTGAATTAGAAGGAACTGAAGAATTAGAAGTTTTATTCGAATCAAAAAGCATAAAAATATCCCCTAATAGTATGATTACTGTGTAATCAAAATTAATCCCTCACAGATGAATTTCTGTGAGGTTTTATTCTTATGAAAAAAATAGGTTTATATATTATTTTATTAGTTTTTATTTCATGTAACTCTGAAAAAAAAGAAGGTGAAATAAAAGAAACTCAGGTAGCTGTTTCAAATACTTTTTTAGAACGTGTAGAGCCTCCAAACTGGTGGGTGGGTTTTACAAATGATACACTTCAGTTACTAGTGAAAGAAGAAAATATAGGAAATTCAAAACCTGCAATTTCTTACAAAGGAATAACTATAAACAAGATTCATAAGGCAAAAAGTAACAACTATTTATTCATCGATTTAACGATTAATAAAAACACTAAACCAGGAAAGTTTGATATCGTTTTTACTTTAAACGATAACTCAAAAAAAACACATACGTACGAATTAAAGCCAAGAAAAAAATCAGCAGATGAGTATATCGGTTTTAATAGTTCAGATGCAATTTACTTAATAACTCCCGATCGTTTTGCAAATGGAAACTCAAAGAATGATAGTTTTCAAAGTCTTAAAGAAACTGGTGTCGATAGAAATGATGATTATAAACGACATGGAGGAGATTTAGAAGGAATTATAAATCATTTAGATTATATAGAAAACTTAGGTTTTACGGCTATTTGGCCAACTCCAGTTTTAATAAATGATATGCCGAATGCTTCTTATCATGGTTATGCTATGACCGATTATTATAAAGTAGATCCTCGATTTGGAACTTTAGATGATTATAAAAAATTATCATCAGAATTGTCTAAAAGAGGAATGAAATTAATAATGGATCAGGTAGCTAATCATTGTGGATTAGAGCATTGGTGGATGAAAGACTTACCTTTTGATAATTGGGTTAATTATCAATCACACTATGAAAAAAATAAAGAAAATTGGTCATGGAAAACTGTAAAGCACTCAAATCATAAAAGAACAACAAATCAAGATTTATATGCTTCAGAAATAGATGCGAAAGAAAATACTGAAGGTTGGTTTGTTTCCGATATGCCAGATTTAAACCAACGAAATCCTTTTATGGCTAGCTATATTATCCAAAATTCAATTTGGTGGATAGAAACCTTAGGTTTAGGAGGAATTCGACAAGACACCTATCCTTATCCAGATAAAAAGTTTATGGCAAATTGGGTAAATGCTATTATGAATGAATATCCGAATTTTTCAATTGTAGGAGAAGAGTGGAGTTATAATCCATTGTTAATAGGATACTGGCAGAAAGGAAAAAAGAATAGAGATGGTTATCAATCAAATTTAAAGTCTACTATGGATTTTGCAATGCAAAAAAATGTTGTAGATGCATTAAATGAACCAGAAAAATGGAATAAAGGACTAGTTAAAATATATGAAGGTTTAGCCAACGACTTTCATTATAAAACACCAAAAGACATTTTAATTTTTCCAGATAACCATGATAAAAGTAGAATTTACACGCAGCTTAAAGAGGATGTTGTAAATACAAAAATGGCATTAGCTACTTATTCAGTTTTACCAAGAATATTACAAGTATATTACGGAACTGAGATTTTAATGGACGATACTGCTAAACCTGGAGATCATGGGTTAATTCGAACAGATTTTCCAGGAGGCTGGGAAGGCGATAAAATAAATGCATTTACAAAAAACGGTTTGTCTAAAGAGCAAATAGAAATGCAAAGTTTTGTTTCAAAACTATTAACTTATCGTAAGAAGAGTAAAGCAATTCAAGAAGGAAAAACAGTGCATTTTGCTCCAAAAGAAGGAGTATATGTCTTATTTAGAAAATATGAAGATGAAGTAGTAGTGTTGATTTTAAATAAGAACGATAAGCCTTATGTATTAGACTTGAATCGCTTTAAAGAAATGAATCTTAAAGGAAAAACGTTTAAAAATATAATTACAAACAAAACTACTGTATGGCAAGATAGTCTTCTTTTAAATAAAAAAGGAAGCTTGTTATTAACTACAAAACAATAAAACTAAGTGAAAAAACTTTTAAGTATATTATTTTTATTTATAGGTTACAATTTATTAGCACAGGTAACTATTACAATTGATGAATTACCAAGTGGAACTTCAAAAGATACTCCAATATTTATTTCTGGAAATTTTGAAGGTTGGTCTGGAGGAAAAAAAGAATATCAACTAGATAATAAAGAGGGAGTTTATAGCATAACACTTCCACATCAATCAAAAAATATTTTATTCAAGTTTACGCAAGGTTCATGGAAAACTGCAGAATCGGCAGCTGATGGAACAAGTATAGATAATAGATCATATAAGTTCAATAAAGCAAATGATACTTTAAAAATCAAAATAGCAGGTTGGTCTCATTTAACAAGTTCAGAGAAAAGTTCAACAGCTTCTAAAAACGTAACAGTTATATCAGAAGAATTTGAGATTCCAGAATTAAATAGAAAAAGAACAATCCGACTGTATTTACCACCAGGTTATACAAAATCGAAAAAATCTTATCCAGTAGTGTATATGCACGATGGACAAAATCTTTTTGATAAACAAACCTCTTTCTCAGGAGAATGGGAAGTTGACGAAGCGCTAAATAAATTGTATGAGGATAAAAATTTACAGCTTATAGTTGTAGGAATTGACAATGGAGGTTCTAAACGATTAGATGAATACTCGCCATGGAAGAATAATAGATATGGAGGAGGAGAAGGAGAGGCTTACTTAGAATTTATTGTAAACATATTAAAACCATATATAGATAGCAAGTACAGAACTTTAAAGAATAAATCAAATACAGGAATTATTGGTAGTTCTATGGGAGGATTAATTTCTCACTATGCAGGATTAAAATACCCAAAAGTATTTGGTAAAATAGGAGTGTATTCACCTTCTTTTTGGTTTGCTCCAGAAGTTGTAGGATTTTCAAAAAATCGAGGGAATCTATCAGATACAAAAATGTATTTTTTAGCAGGAGGAAAAGAAGGTGGAAATACAGCTTTTAATGAAATAAGTAAGACAGTAAGAGATATGAATTTGATGGTAGATGTTCTTAAAGAACAGAATTTTCCATCAGAAAATATAAAAGTAAAGGTTGTTCCAGAAGGAAAGCATAATGAAGAATTATGGAAAACTAATTTTGAAGAAACTATTCTATGGCTATTTAAAAATGAAATAGAAGAAAGAAAATTCGATTCTGTACAATTTGTAAAAGATGAATTAGAAATAAAGGTTTCTGATGGTTCGTATTTGATTAAATTTTTAAATTCTCAAATAGTAGAAACAACCTTTGTTCCTAAAGATCAAAAAGAAGCTAAAAAAGCATCACATGCAGTGGTTATTAATTCAGTATATAAAAATGTTAAGTTTAAAGAAGGTAAAGAAAAAATAGAGTTCAGTACAAAAGATGTTTCTGTAGTTATTCAAAAAAGACCATTTAATATTTCGTATTGGTACAAAGGAAAAGAGTTAGTTTCAGAGAAAAATGGTTATCAAAGAAATGACGATTTTGAAACGCTACAATTTAACTTACAACCAAGCGAAGTTTTATATGGAGGAGGAGCTAGAGCCTTAGGGATGAATAGAAGAGGGAATCGTTTACGTTTGTACAATAGAGCGCATTATGGTTATGAAGAGAAATCGAAACTAATGAACTATACGATGCCATTAGTATACTCTTCAAATCTGTATGCAATTCATTTTGATAATGCACCAATTGGTTATTTAGATTTAGATAGTAAGAAAAATAATACATTGACTTATGAAACTATTTCTGGACGAAAAACCTATCAGGTAATTGTAGGAGATTCTTGGTTGAATTTAATAGATAATTATACTGATTTAACGGGGAAACAACCAATGTTACCACGTTGGGCGCTAGGAAATTTTTCAAGTCGATTTGGATATCATTCACAAAAAGAAACAGAAAATACCATAGCGAAATTTAAATCAGAAAAAATACCTGTAGATGCAGTAATCCTTGATTTATATTGGTTTGGTAAAGATATTCAAGGAACAATGGGGAATTTAGAGGTTTATAAAGACTCTTTCCCAGACATGAAAAAGATGGTTTCAGATTTTAAAAAAGAAGGAGTTAAAACAGTTTTAATAACTGAGCCATTTATAGTGTCAACATCAAAAAAATGGAAAGATGCTGTAGCCAATAATGTATTAGCAAAAGATTCTATAGGAAATCCCGCTACTTACGATTTCTATTTTGGAAATACAGGAATAGTAGATATTTACAGTAAACAAGGAAAAGAATGGTTTTGGAATATTTATAAAGATATTAAATCATTAGGAATACAAGGTTTTTGGGGAGATTTAGGAGAACCAGAAGTACATCCAACTTGGGTACAACATGCAACAGGAAGTGCAGATGAAGTACATAATATTTACGGACATGATTGGGCACGATTAATCTTTGAGGGTTACCAAAAAGAATATCCAAATGAAAGACCATTTATATTAATGAGAGCAGGGTATTCAGGATCACAACGATTTGGAATGGTGCCATGGTCTGGAGATGTAAATAGAACTTGGGGAGGATTACATAGTCAGCCAGAAATAGCATTACAAATGGGAATGCAAGGTTTAGGGTATATGCATTCAGATTTAGGAGGTTTTGCAGGAGCAAATTTAAATGACGAATTATATACTAGGTGGTTACAATATGGAGTGTTTCAGCCAATATACAGACCACATGCCCAAGAAGAGGTGGCCAGTGAACCAGTATTTAGAGAACCAAAAACAAAAGCATTAGCAAAAAAATCGATAGAATTAAGATATCAGTTATTGCCTTATAACTATCACTTAGTTTTTGAAAATAACCAATATGGAAAACCATTAATGAGACCACTGTTTTTTGAAGAAAAAGAAAACAAAGTTTTACAAGGAAAATCAACTACCTATTTATGGGGGAATGATTTTTTAGTAACACCAATCATGAAATCAAAAATTAGAGAGCAAGAGGTGTATTTTCCAAAAAAGAATGTTTGGTTTGACTTTTATACAGATGAAAAAATTACAGGAGGTAAGGCACAAAAAGTGCAGGTAAAGGAAACATCAATACCTACCTATGTAAGAGCAGGAGCTTTTATTCCGATGACAGAAACAATTCAAAATACAGAAGAGTATAATCAGAATAAGATAAATGTTCATTATTATCATGATCCCTCAGTAGAAAAAAGTAAAAGAGAGCTATATAATGATGATGGAAGAACAGTAAAAGCTTTTGAAAAAGGAAAATTTGAATTGATCACTTTTGAAAGTCAATCAAACAAAAAAGGTTTAGAGATTAAATTAAGTTCAAAAAAAGGAAAAGAATATGCTATTTCTGAAAAAGAAATTAATTTAATAATTCACAATATTGATGCTAAGCCTACAAGAATTAAAGTAGGGAAAAAGAAAGAAAAAATAGACTGGAATGCTAAAACAAAAGTTTTAAGAATACCAGTTACTTGGAAAACAACAACTTCAAAAAACATAAAAATAAAGTTTTAAAAAATGAGGAAACTAGCAATTGTAATTCTTCTAGTGGTAAGTATGGTAGCTTGTAAAACAAAAGTGCAGGAACCAATAAAAAAAGAACAAAAAACACCTTTTGTATGGAATGGAGCAAACTTATATTTTTTATTAACCGATAGGTTTAATAATGGTGATACAGCCAATGACGTTAATTTTGATAGAACAAAAGAACCAGGGAAGTTAAGAGGTTTTGAAGGAGGAGACATCAAAGGAATTACCCAAAAAATAAAAGAAGGTTACTTTACCAAGTTAGGAATCAATGCTATTTGGATGACTCCAATAGTTGAGCAAATACATGGAGGAACAGATGAAGGAACAGGAGTAACTTATGGTTTTCATGGATATTGGACAAAAGATTGGACAAAAATAGACCCTAATTATGGAACCAAAGAAGATTTAAAAGAGTTAGTAGAAATAGCACATAAAAACGGAATTAGAATTTTGTTAGATGCTGTAATAAATCATACAGGTCCAGTAACGGAAAAAGATCCAGTATGGCCATCAGAATGGGTAAGAACAGAACCACAGTGTGTATATAATAATTATAAAAATACAGTAACATGTACATTAGTTAAGAATTTACCAGATATAAAAACAGAGAGCAATGAAAATGTAGAATTACCACCACAACTTCTAGAAAAATGGAAGCAAGAAGGTAGATATGAAGAAGAAGTAAAAGAATTAGATGAGTTTTTTGCTAGAACAGGTTACCCAAGAGCACCAAGATTTTATATTATAAAATGGTTAACAGACTATATTACAGAATATGGAATAGATGGGTATAGAGTAGATACAGTAAAGCATACAGAAGAAAATGTATGGCAAGAATTTAAAAAAGAATGTGATTATGCATTTGAAAAATGGAAAAAAGATCACCCAGAGAAAGTGTTAGATAAAACGCCATTTTATTTAGTAGGAGAAGTATATGGATATGGAATAAGTGGAGAAAAGAACTATGATTTTGGCGATAAAAAAGTAAACTATTTTGATAAAGCATTTAATAGTTTAATCAATTTTGAATTTAAATGGAATGCAAAACAATTGAGTTATGAAGACTCGAATGTGAAGTACGATAGTATTTTAAATAAAAAATTAAAAGGTTATGGAACTTTAAATTATGTTAGTTCACATGATGACGGTCAGCCATTTGATCCAAAGAGAGAAAAGCCATTTGAAACAGCAAATAGATTATTATTAGGATTAGGAACATCACAAGTTTATTATGGTGATGAGTCAGCACGTTCTTTAGTTATAGAAGGAACAGAAGGAGATGCAACGTTACGTTCATTTATGAATTGGGAGGAAATAACGAATAATAAACAAACGCAAAAAATATTAGAATACTGGCAAAAGTTAGGACAGTTTCGTAAAAATCATCCGGCAGTAGGAGCGGGAAAACATCAGATGATAACTAAAGAACCTTATGTTTTTTCTAGAGTTTATAAAGAAGGAGATTATACAGATAAAGTCGTGGTTGGATTAAACTTAGTTAATGAAACCAATGAGATTGTGGTTTCTCCAATATTTAAAGATGGAGATAAACTGAAAGATACTTTTTCAAATCTTACTTACGAAGTAAAAGAAGGGAAAATAGCGGTAAAAGGAAGTCAGCCAGTAGTTTTATTAGAAAAGATAAATTAAAGATGAAAAAACTAGCCTTATTAGCAGTTACAGCACTCTTATTTTCATGTAGTAAGAGTAAAAAAGATATAGAAATAACTTCACCAGATGCACAATTAAAAGTAGAGTTTGGTTTAGATAAGAGTAAATCTTCATACTATATCGTTAAAAGAAAAAACGAAATAGTAATAGATACATCGTATTTAGGATTTGAGTTTAAAAATGCAAAAGCATTAAAAGAAAACTTAAAAGTATTAAATACAATAACAAGTACTTTTAATGAAACTTGGCAAATGCCTTGGGGAGAGCAAGAAGAAGTTGTAAATAATTACAATGAATTAAAAGTAGATTTAGAAGAAGACGGTTCAAAACGTAAGTTCTCAGTAGTATTTAAAGTTTATAATGATGGAATAGGCTTCAGATACGAGTTCCCAAAACAAGAAGGATTATCAGAAGTTTTAATAACAGATGAACATACAGAATTTAATTTAACGGAAGATTATAAAACTTTTTGGATTCCAGGAGATTGGGATAGCTATGAGCATTTATACAATACAACACCATTGTCGAAAATAGATGCATTAGCAAAAGCAAACCACGGAAATTTAGCACAAACGCAAATACCACATAATGCTGTTAATACACCAGTAACTATGGTTGGTAAAAACGGATTACATTTAAGTTTTCATGAGGCTGCATTAGTAGACTACTCAGGGATGACATTAGGAGTAGATGAAAAAGAATTAAAGCTGAAGAGTATTTTGGTAGGTTCAAAAAACAATGATTATAAAGTAAAAAGAACACTACCGTTTAATACACCTTGGCGTACAATTCAAATAACAGATAATGCTCCAGATTTAATAGCATCTAATTTGATAGTTAATTTAAATGAACCAAATAAATTAGGAGATGTTTCTTGGTTTAAACCAATGAAGTATACAGGAGTTTGGTGGGAAATGCATTTAGGTAAATCGTCTTGGGATTACGGAATGACTAAAGATGAAAATGGAAAATGGGTAGATACAGGTAAAGCTCATGGACGACATGGAGCGACGACAGAAAATGTGAAGAGATTTATTGACTTTTCAGCAAAGAATAATATCAAAGGAGTATTAGTAGAAGGTTGGAATACAGGTTGGGAAAATTGGATAGGATTTGAAGATAGAGAAGGAGTTTTTGATTTTGTAACGCCATATCCAGATTATGATATTGAAGAAATAGTTCGTTATGGAAAAGAAAAAGGAGTAGATATTATAATGCACCATGAAACTTCAGCAGCAACAGCTACTTATACAAAGCAACAAGATACTGCTTTTGCATTAATGAAAAAGTACGGAATGCATGCAGTAAAAACAGGTTATGTAGGTAAAATATTACCAAAAGGAGAGTATCATCATGGACAAAAAATGGTAAATCATTACAATAATACTGTAGAGAAAGCGGCAAAATATCAAATAGCAATTAATGCACATGAGCCAATTAAAGCTACTGGATTAAGAAGAACATATCCAAATACAATATCGAGAGAAGGATTGAGAGGACAAGAGTTCAACGCTTGGGCTTCTGATGGTGGAAATCCACCAGAGCACTTACCAATAGTTGTATTTACAAGAATGTTAGCAGGACCAATAGATTTTACACCAGGGATTTTCAATATAAAGTTTGATGAGTTTAAAAAAGATAATCAGGTAAATACCACTTTAGCACAGCAATTGGCTTTATATGTTGTTATTTATAGTCCAGTACAAATGGCGGCAGATTTAGTAGAACATTATGAAGCAAATCCAAAAGCCTTACAATTTATAAAAGAGGTAGGAGTAGATTGGAAACAAACGAAAGTTTTAAATGGAGAGGTAGGAGAATATGTAACGATCGCAAGAGAGGAAAGAAATACCAATAATTGGTTTTTAGGAGCAATTACAAACGAAAAATCAAGAGAGATACCATTAGATTTTAATTTTTTAGAAGAAGGAACTTATAAAGTAACCATTTATAAAGATGGTAAAAATGCGCATTGGAACAACAATCCATTAGATTTAGAAATAGAAACAATAGAAGTAACCAATAAAACTAAAATGAACATAAAATTAGCTTCAGGTGGGGGTGTAGCTATGAGTATTATTAAACAATAAAGAATGAAAAAAACAATTAGTATTTTTTTAGTAGCAGCAATGTTGTTTGCTTGTAAAACAGAAAAAAAAGAAGTAGCTAAAAAAGAGGTAAAAGAAACAAAAGAAGTTTCAATAGCTCCAGTTACAAATGAAATGATGGAGAATGCTATTATATACGAGGCAAATATTCGTCAATATTCAAAAGAAGGGACATTTGAGCAGTTTACAAAAGACATTCCTCAGTTAAAGGAATTAGGAGTGAAAATTATTTGGTTAATGCCAGTTTTCCCAATTTCACAAACAAAAAGAAAGGCAACAGGAGGAGATTTTGCATCCAAATTAACCGATCCAAAAGAACAAGCAAAAGCATTAGGAAGTTATTATGCAGTATCAGATTTTACTAAGATAAATCCTGAGTTTGGAACTATAGAGGACTTTAGAAAATTAGTGAAAACAGCACACGATAATAATATGTATGTTATATTAGACTGGGTGCCAAATCATACAGGATGGGATCATACATGGTTGAAAACAAATCCAGAATTTTATACTAAAAATGATAAAGGAGAAATTACAGATCCTTTAAATGAAGATGGAACACCAGTAGGTTGGGCAGATGTAGCTGATTTAAATTACGATAACAAAGAGTTACGTAAAGAGATGGTAAAAGACATGCAATACTGGATTACAAAAGAAGGAGTAGATGGATTCCGTTGTGATGTTGCAGGATCAGTACCTACTGATTTTTGGCAAGAGGCAATTCCACAATTAAGAGCTAAAAAAGACATTTTTATGTTAGCAGAAGCTTGGGAACCAGAATTAATGAAAGAAGGTTTGTTTGATATGGGATATGGATGGGATACACACCATAGAATGAATCATATTGCAAAAGGAGAAGAAAGTGTAAAAGATTGGAATAAAAGAATGGTACAAATAGATACTTTGTATGAAAAAGATGATATTCTAATGAACTTTGTAACCAATCATGACGAAAACTCTTGGAATGGTACAATTAAAGAAAGAATGGGAGATGCTGCTGAACTTTTTACAGCATTAACCTATGTAGCTCCAGGAATGCCATTAATATACTCAGGTCAAGAATATGGATTAGACCACAGATTAAAGTTTTTTGAAAAAGATTCTATTCCACATACAAAAGGAAAAGAGTGGAGCTTATTAAAAAAGTTAGGAGAGCTTAAAACAACTAATGTAGCTTTAAATGGAGGAAAAGTTGCAGCGTCATATGAATTATTTGATACAACTAAAGAAGCTTTAATATTCTCAAGAAAAAAAGATAATAAAGAAGTGGTATTTATAGGAAACCTATCAAAGCAACCAATTAAAGAAAGTATTCAATATGAAGGGAGTTTTGTTGATTATATGTCGGGAGAAGAAGTTCAGTTAAGCGGAGAAGAAATCTCATTAGAACCATGGGAATACAAAATATTAATAAAGAAATAATAAACATAAAAAAACCAAGCTCAATGCTTGGTTTTTTATTTTATATCAAGAATAAGTTAATTTTTAATAATGTCGGTTAAATATTAAACTAACTAATTTTAGAAGTTATATTTTAACATTTAATAATGTATACACAAACTTAAGGTAATATTAATTCATTAAAATTTTTTTAAAGAACCGTTAAAGGAAACAGAATTTTGTTTACCGACACTTTTTTACCGTTTATCGACACTTATTTTAATTTAGACGCAATCTATCTTTAATTTTTGATAATTAAACTTAAATTGGACCCATAATTTATTTGTAATAATTCGATGGCAAAAATATTAGATGTACTATTAATTGAGGATAATATGATAGAAATAATGAAAATGAATAGAACAGTTTCATTATTAGAACTAAAACATAATATCACAGAAGCTAAAACGGCCGAGGAAGCTTTGGTCATTTTAGAAACAAAAAAGAATTTACCAGATCTAATCTTATTAGATTTAAATATGCCTAAAATAAATGGTATAGAATTTTTATCAATCTTAAAAAAAGATGAAGATCTAAGGCACATACCAACGGTGATTTTAACAACATCAGATAACCAAAAAGACATTCACGAATGTTATAGAATAGGTGTATCTGGTTATATGTTAAAGCCATTAAAGTATGATGATTATGTGGAAAAAATAAAAGCAACCCTAGCATATTGGTCAATAAACGAACTAAAGAATAGTTAACAATTGAAAGGGATAGTTTTTACAGAGTTTTTGGACCTTGTAGAAAGTAAGTTTGGATTAGAAATGGTTGATAAAATTATATCACAATCTGAATTGGAATCTGGAGGTGCCTATACTTCAATTGGAACATATCGTTTTTCAGAGATGCTTCAATTGTTAGGAAATCTGAGTAATAATACTGGGATTTCAACAGACAATTTACTTTTGGTATATGGAGAGCATTTTTTTAGCGTCTTAGAAGAAAGTTATCCAGGGCTTTTAAACACTTATACTGATCCAATAGAACTATTGGCATCAATTGAGAATCATATTCATGTAGAGGTGCGTAAAATATACCCAAAAGCAGAACTTCCTACATTTATTGTAGAAGAAAAAACGAAGAGCTCGTTAATTTTAATCTATAAGTCGAGTAGAGCAATGCATCACTTTGGCTTAGGTTTAATGAACAAAACGTTTGAATATTTTAACAGTACGGCTACTATTGTGTTAGAGAGAACAAAGAAAGATGGTAGTGAAGTAAAGTTTATTATTAATAAAAATTAAAGTTATTTCGAAAATAGAAGTAAATAAATAATCAGGTCGTTGGAGGTGTTTTAATACCTCGTAATTTAATTTAGAGCCATAAATGGTTGGTTTTGAGTGAAAAAACTTGTGTTAAAATTTTTAAAAATCAAAAAAAAATGTTAGATTTGGTACAGACGCTAATAAACTATACTGAATTTAATATCTGATAGAATGTAACATTTAGCACTTTTAAAAATACTTAGCTATTGTTTTTTTTAAAGGATAAAAATTAAGAAGGGTTTTTAAAAAGAAAAATAAATGAGTCCCCCAACGACAGATCTATTGCAGCGCGCTTTAACGAGAGAAAAAGCGGCCAGAAAAGCTGCAGAAAAAATCTTAGAAGACAAATCAAGAGAACTGTACTTGATGTCTGAAGAGTTAAAGGCCGCGAATGCTAAGCTCGAAAATTTACTGAACGAGAAATCTTCTCAATTAGAAGGGGTTTTCGAAAACTTCATCGATGCATACCTTATAATGGATTTAAAAGGAAATGTGCTTCGGATGAATGATGCTGCAGTTGATATTTTTGGATATGATATAGAAAAAGAAAAACTAAACGTAGTTAACTTAATATATCCAGAAGATGCAGTATATGCATTTAAATCTTTTACGGAGTTAAAGGATAAAGGTACTTTTTCAAATTACACTGCGAGAATTTTTAGTAAAGACAAGCAAGTAAAATGGGTGCAAATTAATGCAAGTTTAGTGTATGATAAAGATAATAAACCTGTTGCTGCACAAGGAATTATCAGAAACATAACAGAAACTAAACGTACTTCAGCATTAATAGAAGAACAAAAGAAGGAACTTGATATCATTGTAGAAAACTCACCGTTTGGAATTGTACTTACAGAAGGTACAAGTATTCTTAGAACCAATGAATCTTTTCAAAAAGCATTAGGATATACAAAAGAAGAATTCTCTAAACTTGTTGTAGCCGATATTTCTTTTAAAGAAGACTATCCAGAGTCTAAAAAATTAATAGATAAAATGAACTCTGGAGAGATTGATAATTTTGTATTAAACAAAAGATATAAAAGAAAAAACGGATCAGTTTTATGGGCGAAAACTAATGTAAATGCAGTTAGAAATAGTCAAGAGGAAATCAAATTTCAAGTTGCTATTATAGAAGATATTACTCATGAGAGAGAAAGAACGTTAATTATAGATATGATTAATGATTTGGCAAAATCTATCCTTGGGAAAAATAATATTTTTGAGATAGCATGGGAAATGACTCAGAAAATTGCGGAATATTTAGGTACAGACGATTGCGTTATTTATTTAGTAAATAGAGAAGACAATACGCTAGAAAAAATAGCATCCTATGGAGCAAAAGTAAGTGAGGCTAAAGAAATTATAGATAAATTTTCCTTACCTATTTGTAAAGGTATAGTAGGGCACGTAGCAAATTCAGGAAAAGCAGAGATTATCAAAGATACTTCTAAAGACGATCGCTATGTTATTGACGGACAAAAAAGATTTTCTGAAATATCAGTGCCAATTATTAGCGAAGGAAAGGTAATAGGAGTTATAGATTCTGAGCATCCTGATAAAAACTTTTTTAGAAAAGATCATCTTGATACTTTAGAACACATAGCAAGTTTAGTTTCAATGCAATTAAAGAGTGCTATGAATATTAGAGAGCGTGAAAAGGCTGAAAAGAAAAATATTCAATTACTTAATAAACTAGAAAAGAGTAATAATGAGTTAAACGAATATGCTCATATAGTTTCTCATGACTTAAAATCACCTCTAAGAAGTGTACATGCACTTACTTCTTGGATAAAAGCTGATAATGAAGGGAAATTAGACGAAATGACACTTCAAAATTTCGAATTAATAGAAAATACTCTTGAAAAAATGGAGGGTTTAATTTCAGATATCTTAAACTACTCAAGTGTAGATTCTGTTACTACAGAAACACAAGATGTAGATTTGAATGTGGTTTTAAGCGATTTAAAAGAAATGCTCTATATACCAGAAAATACTACTATAAACGTACAAAATGACTTGCCAACAGTAAAAGGAGATAAAACGAAATTTCAACAATTATTTCAGAATCTGATTAGTAACGCTATAAAGTTTGGAAATAAAGAAAAAGGAATTATAGATATTGGCTTTAAAGAAGAAACTTCATTTTATGAATTCTATGTAAAAGATAATGGAATAGGAATAGAGAAAAAATTCCATGATCGCATATTTAAAATTTTCCATTCATTAAATAAAAGTAAAGAATCTACAGGTATAGGGCTTTCGATAGTTAAGAAAATAGTTGACTTATATGAAGGAACAATCTGGTTAGATAGTGAAGTAGACAAAGGAACTACCTTTTATTTTACCATTAAAAAATAACAAGATATGAAGACTGTACAATTAAAAAAAACGAAGAATACTGATTGGGAATACATAAGTGAAAAAGTTTCGTTAAAAGAGCCTTTAGTATTGGTATTTGGAAATAGATATTTATTAGAAGATGAAAAAATTTATGATGAAGTAAAAGGATTATTTGACGATGGACATATTGTTTTTGGATCTACGTCGGGAGATATCACGTCAAAATATGTAGATGATGAAAGTGTAACAATTACTGCAATAGAATTTGAAAAAAGTACATATGTTATAAAAACGGCCAATGTATTAAATGACGATTCTAACAAGAAGAGTTTTGTAACAGGAGAAAACTTAATTAAACAGTTCTCAAGTGAAGGTTTAAAACATGTATTTATTGTTTCAGAAGGAAGCTTTATAAATGGAAGTCAGTTAGCAAGAGGAATGAATGCAGCTACAGATAATGAATTGCTAATTACAGGAGCTTTATGTGGAGATGCAGCACGTTTTGAAAAAACAATTGCTTCTTATAATGAACAGCCTAAAAAAGGTGAAATAGTAGCTATAGGATTATATGGAGAAACCTTAGATGTAAGTTTTTCAATTAATGGAGGTTGGACTCCTTTTGGTCCCGAACGAATTGTAACAAAATCTGATGCTAATATTTTATACGAATTAGATGATTTACCAGCCTTAGATTTATATAAAAAATACTTGGGAGATAAATCAAAAGAACTGCCAGGAGCAGCTTTATTATACCCCTTAAAAGTAAAATCGACAAACGATAAGCAATCAATAGTAAGAACTATTTTAAATATAGATGAAGAAAAGAACTCAATGATTTTAGCTGGAGATATTTTAGAAGGTTCAAGAGTTCAATTGATGATGACAAATGTAGATAGTATTGTAAATGCTTCTGAAAAAGCAGCTTCAGATGCTTTAAAATTAAGAAAAACCGATCCAGAATTAGCCATTTTGGTGAGTTGTATTGGAAGAAAATTAGTTTTAGATCAAAGAGTAGAGGAGGAAGTAGAAGAAGTGTTAGAAGTAGTAGGAAAAGACACAACTATTTGTGGCCTGTATTCATATGGAGAAATTGCTCCTTTTAGAAATGAAACGAACTGCCAATTGCATAATCAAACAATGACAATTACGTTAATTAGTGAATAATGAACCCGTTAATAAAAAGACAGTTGCGAAAATACCTAAGCCCTTCTTTACAAGAGAATGAAGAGGTAAAGAGTCTTGTTGAAGCGGTAAGTAAATCCTATAATACTTCTGAAGAGCAGTTTAGTATGTTGCAACGAGCAACAGCCATAAGTTCCGAAGAACTTTATCAAGCAAATGAGCGACTTAGAAAAGAGTCGAAATCTCAAAAAGAAGTTATTGAAAAACTGAAAAATGTGATAAGTACATTAAACTCTTATGATTTAACAGAAGAGAATGATGAAATATCTGAATTAGATTCTTCAAAATTAGTAGATGTTATTGATAATCAGACTAAAGAAATACTTCAGATAAATAAACAACGAGATAGGTTGTTAGAAAACTTAGAACGTAGAAATAAAGAACTAAATGAGTATACACATTTAGTAACGCACGATTTAAAATCGCCATTACAAAGTATAGATGCTCTTACATTTTGGTTACGAGATGATTATAAAGAAGCGTTAGGAGAAGATGGAAGAGAAAAAATTAATTTAATTAGAGAAAATGTAGAAAAAATGGATGAGTTGGTTAAAGGAATAGCCAAATATTCAACCATTGGAAAACTAATTAAAGATACCTATGAAGTAGACCTGAATAAAATTGTAAATAAAGTATTAAAGAAAGTATCAATACCTCAAAATATTACAGTAAGTATCCCTGAAATATTACCAATAGTAAAGGGAGACAATTTTAGACTTGAAGAATTGTTTTATAGTATTATAGATAATGCAGTTAAGTTTAACGATAAGGAAGAAGGGGAGATAATAATTAATTTTACAGATACAAAAGATTTTTGGGAATTTAGTATTAAGGATAATGGAAAAGGAATGGAAGAGCAATACTTTGAAAAAATATTCTTAGCCTTTCAAAAACTAGAGAACGATTATAAATCGGCAGGGATAGGATTATCCATAGTGAAAAAAATTATTGAACAGTACGAGGGTGAAATATGGATTGAGTCCGAACTAACAAAAGGAACAACATTTTATTTTACATTAAAAAAATAGATTATGGAACAACCAAACTTATCATACATAGATCAATTAGCTCGAGGAGATGAGTCTGTAAAAAATACATTGATAGATGTTATTAAATCAGAGTTTCCTGGAGAAAAGCAAGAATATATAGAAAGCTTCGAAAAAAAAGAATATAAAAAGATTGAAGAAAATGTTCATAAAATTAAACATAAAATTAGTATTTTAGGATTAACTAAGAGTTATGAAGAAGCTAATAAGTATGAACATAATCTTAGAGAGGATAATATAGAAGGAGCTGAAGGATTTGATAAAATTTTACAAACAATTTCTGAATATTTGAAAACTATTTAAACTTTATGAACAGTATTATTATTGATGATGAAAAACTAGCAAGGTCAATTATAAAAGCACTTTGTAATGAAAAGGAAGGTATAACCGTTGTTGAGGAATTTCCTAATGCAATTCAAGCCATTAAGTATTTAAATGAGAATAAAGTGGACCTTATCTTTTTAGATATTCATATGCCTGATTTTACGGGATTTGATTTTGTAAAAACATTAAAGAATCCTCCTTTAATTATTCTGTCTACTTCAGATCCACAATTTGCAATTGAAGCTTTTCAATATGATTGTATTGTAGATTATTTATTAAAACCTATTGATGCAGAACGTTTTGATAAAGCTATAGAAAAAGCAAAGAGTAAAAAGAGTATAGAAGCAGCCCAAGTCAAAGAATCTTCTTCTTCAAAAGAGCAAGAAATCAATAATGATTTTTATGTAAATATTGATAGACGTTTAATAAAAATTGATTTACCAAGTATTTATCTTGTTGAAGCAAAAGGAGATTATATCAATATAAAAACAGAAGAAAAAGATTATGTAGTGCATTCTACTCTTAAAAAAATAGAAGAAAAACTCCCAGAATCATTGTTCTTAAAAATACACAGGTCGTACATCATCAATGTTAAAAAGATAATTGATATAGAGGATAATAGTGTTTTAATAAAGAAAAACGTTATTCCTGTTAGTCGATCAAAAAGACCTGAATTAATGAAGCGTTTAGATTTATTATAGTTTTTTATCTAAGGAATTTTGCATTTCGTCTACACTTAAGCTACAACTTAACGAGCTTTTAAAGAGGAGAGTTAATAGTTAATTATTTTTAATAGAGATTTTACACTATTATATTATGATTAAAACTATTACTCTTTTAAAAAAGCTATTGTGCATATTTATTGCATTTTTTAGTTTAAGTATTGTTTCCCAAAACACGCCATTCAATTGTGTTTACAATGCTTACTTATTTCAATTTAATGACGTCTATTCAATAGATTTAGCATCAGGGAATTCTTACCTAGTAGCTGAAGATGTTACTCCAGGTAGTATTAATGCAGCGGCTTACAATCCGCAAGATGGATTTATATGGGGATCATTAAGTACACCTTCAAAAACAATTGTTCGAATTGGGAATGATTTTAAAGTAACTACCTATTACATCGATGAATTACCTACAAGTGGAAGATACATTGGAGGAATTAATCCAGACGGTGTATATTATCTTAAAGGAGGTGGAACAACTTATTATAAAATAGATTTAGATCCAGATTCAGCCAACTATGGACAACATTTAGCAACAGAAACTTTATCGGCAAACATCAATATCCATGATTGGGCTTTTAATGCAGTAGATGGTAACTTATATACTGTAGAAAAAAAGACAAACAAATTATATAGAGTAGATCCTTCTAATGGTGTTGTACAATCTTTAGGAGAAGTACCAATTATGTCAGGATTGAATTATACGTATGGAGCAGTATATTTTGATGCTTCTGGTCGATTTTATGTGTCTGCAAACCAAACAGGTACTATTTACGTAATACAAGCAGTTCAAGATTTAACTGGTTCTAATGCAATAGATTCTAATTTATTCGCTTTTGGACCTTCTAGTTCAAGTAATGATGGAGCACGATGTCCAACAGCACCAGTGCCACAAGAAATTTGTGATAATGGAATTGATGATGATGGAGATGGTTTAGTTGATTGTGATGATCCATCATGTTCTGGTTATGGAAATTGTAGTGTAATATTGGCTCCAACTTCAGGAGGGAACGAAGGAGGTTTGGAAAGTAATAATAGATTATCAGAACAAATTAACAAACGTAATTACAATAGAGCAAAAGTTAATTACAAGTTTGATAGAAGCAAAGCAGCAAGAGTAACTAAATCTTTAGATTACAAAAAGAAAGGTGGAGCAATAGAATTAAAAGACTTTATTCCTTTAGATGTAATTAAGGAAGATGAAGTAGTAGAATCATCACCAACAGATTTAATAGCTATTACCAATGCAACGGATATCTACGCTGTTGATTATGTAGAACAAGGAACCCCAGTAGCTTCAATACTAGCTTTAAAAACAGAGAACGGAGTATATGAACATACAAAATATATTTGCGATCGTTTACTAGGAGCAGAGTTAATATCAGTATCAACCATAGAAATCGAAGGACATCAGTTTATAAAATCATTAATTAAAAACGCAGACAATACTATAGAATTCTCATTAAGTTTATCTGCAAAAATGGTTAATAACGATGCCAATTTTGAAATAGAAAGTCATTGGAATTTAGATAAGTATGAAAGCAATGTAGGATTTTATAATTTCCAAATATGGTCAAATTCACTAGATGACTTATATCTTTTAGCAAATGAAGTAGTTAGTTTATTAAATGCAGAGAAACCTATATCTGGTTATAAAACATCAAAACCACCTACAGTATTTGTAAGAAAAGGAAAGTATAATAACGGGTCTTTAGATTTACAAATCATAAACAGAAATAGAAGTGGTGAAGTAGAATTTGATGCAGGGTATAGAGAAACAGAAACAAGTAGTTTGAAAAAATCAAATTCAACTATAAATCTAGAGCAAAATTATATAACCAATTTAAAAGTAGCTACAGGAAATTTATTTGACATAGGTTTCAGACTTGGAGACGGTATTGCTACACCAGATGATTTATTTATGTCAGATGGACCATGGGGTGTAGATGCTTCAGGAGCAAATACAGTAGTGTCAAATTATGCAATAGCACCAAATGATTATACTTTTGAAGCAAAAGATTTTCCAGTTGAAAGAAATGTAGCATTAACAGCAACAACAAGTACATTTATAGCAGCATATAGAGCATTAACTCCACGTTTTATGCCAGTTGATTTATCGGACTACAACGGATTTAAACTAAAAGCAAAAGGAACAGGAAAGTTAGAAATTACTTTTGTTAAGAAAAGTATTACTTCTTTTGAAGACCAATATAAAACTACTATAGCGTTATCTGATTCTTTTAAAGATTACGTGATACCTTTTACAAGTTTTGTTTCTAAAAAAGGAGGAGAGTTAGTATTAGATGATATTGCAACTATAGTTTTTAAAATGGTTTCAGAAGACGGTTCAGTAACAACCAAAGAAATGAATTTAACCAATATTCGTTTTTCTAAAATAGATTTTACTGAATTAATTGAATATGAAGGCGGATTAGTAACTGCTGTACCAAATCCAGTAACATTAAGTACAAGCTTATATTTTAAAGCACAAGAACAAGAAGATCTAGAATTTGTAGTGTATAATCAATTAGGGAAGCTAGTGTATAAAGCTAATTACAAAGCAGAAGTTGGAATTAATAAAATTGATTTCAATCGTCAATCTTTACATACAGGATTGTATTTCTGCAAAATAATAGGCAAAAAAAATACATTTAAGCCAGTTAAATTATTAGTGCATTAGAAATGGTGCACTAATAATTTTAAGATGTTTAACACTCGTTAAAATTATAAACATACTAAATAAAATATCCGCTTAACTAAGCGGATATTTTTTTATAGAAATTTTTTAGAAAAGTATACATAATGATAATTGACTTAAAAAGTAATTTAGTATCGACGAATGGTATTAAAAAGCCCTAATCTATAGTAATTTGTATTTAAACTACTCTTAAGTTCTACATAGCGAAGATTTAAAAAAACAGCCTAATAAGTGCCTAATTTTACAGTATAACATTAAAACTTAAGCACTATGAAGAAAATATTACTTACATTATTAATACTAATAACGACGGCAAATATCTACGCACAAAACTACCAATACTTAGGTGAGTTTACATCAAATGGAACACCTCTTTACTTAGAGAGTCCAGGAGATAATGTATCAGTAGAAACATTAGAAATGATTAGTAACTCAATTCCTGAAAGTTACCCAGTACCAGATTACAATCCACATTATATTTCTTCTGGTTATGATACAGATTTAAAATTAACTGAAGAGGCTGATATTTATGTAACTTTTGTTAGTGAAGGAGCAGGATACAGAAATGTGTTAGGGTTTTATACATATGATGTAAACAATCCATCACCAACACCACCAGCTGCAGAAGATATCACGATCATTTTTCCAAATGCATCTGCATTAGGTAGTGGAGGTGGACTTCAAGTAGGAGACAAAGTAAAAATAGGAACATTTCCAGCAGGAACAGGTATTGGTTGGGTATTATTAGCAAATGCATGGAGTGCTAACTACAGTACAGTTATGAACGGACATTGGAAAGTATATTCTAATCCAGATTATAACCCTGAAGCAGATGAAAATTTAAGACACCATAACGTATTATTAAATGATCCAGATAATGAAAGAATCATCTTAGGTTTTGAAGATATTAGAAGAGATTATGGTTCTTGTGATAACGATTTTAACGATGCAGTTTTTTATGTAACAGCAAATCCATATTCAGCAATTACGTCAACAAATTTTGCAGACGTATCTAGTGCAACAGATGTAACATCAGCACATGATGGAGGATTAGAAAGTAATGGAAAGTTAGCAAGTTTAATTGCTAAAAGAAACTTCAAACGTGAAAAAAATGGTAATCTTTTAAACAAAAAAGCATTACAAAAAAGATATAAAAAGAAACAATTGTTACTTGCAAAAGGAGCAAATCCATCAAGTATTGAGGCTTTCTTACCAGAAACTGGAATGTATGGATCTGAAAAAGCATATGTGTCAACTCCAACAGATTTATTAGGAATTACTAATGCTAAAGAAGTATTTTCAGTAGACTTATATACAGGAGAGGAAAGAATATCAGCAGTATTAGCTACAGCAACAAAAGGAAAAGTATATGATCACTCAAAAGAAATATGTGATAGATTAAATAACTCGGTTTTAGAAGATATTAGAACAGTAAAAGTTAGAGGTCATCAAATAATAAGTTCAAAAATAAAAAGGGCTACAGGTGAAGTAGAGTATACATTAGGATTTTCTGTGAAGTTAGGAGATGCAGCGAATGAATTATATAGTTTTTGGAATATTGAACAGTATCCTAATGGCGATTATTATAATTTTCAAGTATGGGGTAGCTCTTTTTCACAAGTATTTACATTGAGTAACCATATCTTAGATACATTCACAAATATTAAGCCTTTAGTTAGTACATCGTTAGAAGATGTTGTACCACCAGTATTTGTTAGTTCTGGATACTATAAAAATGGAAACTTACATTTAAACATAGTTAACAAAGTTAAAGCAAGTTCTATGAATTTTGAAGCAGTATTATCTAAAACAGAAGTGGCAGATAAAACAAACATGTCAGAAGTAATTAGCTTGAAAGGTACTTGGAAAGATGAAGTAGTTATTCCTACAGGTCAATTATTTGATGTTGGATTTTCATTAAGTACAAACTTATCACAGCAGCAAGATGCTTTATATTTAGCAGACGGTCCTTGGGGAATTGATTATTTAGAAGAAAATGTAAATGTAAGCTCTTTCATTGTAGAAAATAATGATGAAGATTACGACGAAAATATTTATCAAATAGAAAGAGAGCCTTCAGTAAGCGGGCAAGTAAAAGGAACCATTAACTTGTTTAGACATGTGTTACCAGGAGATCAAACATTAGATGTATCAGAGTATGAGTCTATTCAATTTAAAATCCAAAATACAAAGTCAGTTGAAGTAATCTTAGTACAAGAAGGATTAACAGATTGGGATAACCGTTTAAGAATTAAAATTCCAGCAAACGAATTTGAAAAAGAATACAGCATTTCATTTAATGATTTTCTTGACAAAAGCGGAAAGTCAGGAGATATTACAGATGTAAAAACAATTGTATTCTCATTACAAGGAGATTATAGTACTTATGTTCCATTTGAAATGAATGTAAATGATGTAGCGTTCGGATTAAAAGCCGAGCAAATAGTAGAAGAAGTAGTTGAATTTAATAACAAGGTTTTAGCATTACCAAATCCAATAAACAATTCAGGTAATATCTATTTCACATCAGAAATTAATGAAGAAGTAAAGTTAAATATATATAATTACTTAGGCCAATTGGTTTATAAAACAAATTACACTACAAAAGTAGGAGAGAATTTAATTCCAATAGGAAGAAAAGATTTAATGTCAGGAATGTATATCTGTAGAATTGAAAGCGATTCTAAAAAGTATAGCACATTAAAATTACTCATTAATTAAAAATGAGATATTAGTTCCAAAGTAGTTTAAGTTTTGAAGAGCAAAAGTTAATTCTTTTGCTCTTTTTTCTTGAATATAGGTTTCTTTAAGAGTAACCATTTAAAACGAACTCCAATTTCTGTAAAACGAAATCCCGAAGCAGTTGCAGAGGCAATATTACTTTGAGAAGCAAATATATTTACCAAACTACGATCTGATATTTTGTAACCCAGTTTAGCCTGAACTCTATAAGTACTTTGTTTTGCATCATTTTCTATAAACTGAAAACCGGTAGCAGCTGTTAACTCATAAAACCATTCCTCACTTTTAATAGCAACTTCATTTCGTATAATGTTTACAAAAACTTCATAAGCATTAAACTTACTTGGACTAAAATATATAGCAGGAACTTGATTCTTGAACGATATATTTTGAAAATTGAAACCAGCTTTTATAGAAGGTTTATTCATAATATTATAATACAAAGAGGCAAAAAGTAAATTCCTAGCATTGTCATCGCTTTGAGTTGTGTAAAAGTACTGAGAGAATAATCCAACATTAAAGTTTGTGTTTAAACTATAGTTAGCATAAAAATTATTTAGAACAATTTCTCTATTGATAAGCTCCGCATTAAAATTTTGAATTTCTCTTTTATAACCTACTTTTAAGTTTTGAAGTTTAAAAGGTTTATAGTTAAAAGAAACATCACTTAAAATCTGATTAAAGCTCTTTGTTTCTGCTTTTGAAGAAGTAATCCCTACACTTCCGCTAAAATTTAAATTACCTAATAAATCATAAGAAATCCCTACTAAAAAGTTATTTGAAGTAGCTTTAATATTACTAACGGTATTTTTTGTGGTTCTAAAGTTATAGTTCCCCAAAACTTTGAACCTTGTAGACAAAGGAAATTCAATTTTTGCAGTGTATGAATAGGCCTCATTATCACCATTATCAAAAGAATAAGAAGCTTTGTTGTCTATAAAAGGAGTAAAACTTTCATCTAACTTTTTAATAAAATTACTAGCATCTTTTTGATTTTTATAAAAAACTAAAGTATTCTCTGCACTTTTATAAGCGTTGTCGTAATTACCTAGTGCTTTTAAAGCATTAGCTTTTCCTAGGTTTCCATCAAAAGAAGAGCTATCATTCTCTAAAATCAGATTGTAATCAGCAACACTTTTTTTAAAATCGCTTCTATAAATATTAAGAGTTGCTCTTAAAGATAGTACCCAGTTTTCATTAGGATATTCTTTGACTAGATTATTGATTAAGCTTTCAGCATCTTTAAATTTTTTGTTCCAAATTAAAGCTTGAACATAACGCTCTTTTGTTTGTTGAATTATAGTAGGAGAAGAGGAATCTGATAATAAATCATAAGCTTTTTTACTAGTATTTAAAGCATCAGGCTCTTTTCCATTTAAGTGAGAAACTAATGCCAAACCATTTAAAGCAGCTAGTTTACTTTCTTCTTTTTTTTCTAAGAGAGTATAAATTTCTTCTGCTTTATCTAATTCATTTGCAATTAGGTAAAGGTTTGCTAGGTTGAATAAAGTTTGTTGATCGTTATTAAAAAAAGTTAAGTTTTTCTTTAAAATACTTTCAGCTTTAGGATAGTCTTGTAATTGTTGTTGCTGATAAGCATATCCTAAGTAAATAAACTTTTTAGAAGTTAAAGCATTCGGATTCCCTGGAGAAACCTCTAAAGCTTTATTTATGTATACAATAGCATCTTCATATTCTTTTAAGTTGGATAAGGTATTTGCATAACCTAGTAATGCAGAAAAGCTTTTAGAATCTTCATCAATTAATTTTTTATAATAGGATTTTGCATCTGAAAAACTTTTGTCCCAAAGTAAAGATTCAGCATAATTTAACTTTACTTCAAAATCATTTTCATAATCTTTTAATAAGTTGATAAATATGTTTTTAGCTTTTTTAGCATCGCCATTTAAACCAACGGCTCTACCATAACAAAGTCTTGCGGTTTTATTGGTAGGATAGTCTTCTAAAATTTCTTTAAAAAAAGTTTCGGCTTGTTTATATTTTCCAGTTTCTAAGTAAGTAAAACCTTCTTTCATATTTTGTGAAACCACAGAAATACTGATTAAAAGAAGCATGATGTAGGGGACTTTTTTTAAAATCATAACCTTTTTTTAATAAATGCGCTTTAAGCATTTGTTATTGACCATTCATCGAAAGGAAATTGCCTTTCAACGATAATTACATTTTTTTTTAAATATAAGAAAGATATTTGTTTCACTATTAACCAATTAAACTTTTTTATTATGGCTTTACAAATTTTAGAAAGAAAAGGGGTTTATTACTTAAATGGAAGAATTAACTGTTCTACCGTTAGATCTTTTATAATTTATTTCGAACATTACATATCGAAGAGTAAAAGCGTAACCATAAACATGGATAAAGTAAAAGAGATTGATATGGCTGGTATGGATGCAATAAAAACATTAATGGCTATTGCATTAAAAAAGCGAAAAAAATTCCTAACAGTTGGATACAAAGGTGCATTCAAACATCTTAACAATTTTGGTATATCATAGTAATATAAATTGAAAAAGAATGTTGATTGTATTATCAAAAAAAGTAAAAATAAAAATTTCCCAAGAGCATTTATTTATGATAAGTGCTCTTTTTGTAAATGGAGGAAATTATCTATATAATTTATTATTAGGTAGAATATTAGGCCCTGAAATGTTTGCAGATGCAGCAATTATGATCACTTTTTTACTAGTGCTTTCATTTATAGCTATGACATTTCAATTGGTAACAGCCAAGTTTGCTATCGTTTTTGAAGGAGATGCTTTTAATACATTTATATCAAATGTTTATAAGAGTGCCTGTTTTACAGGGATCATTTTTGGAGCACTCATCGTGATTTTTTCACCAGAATTACAAGCTTTTTTCAAAACTAAAACAAGCAATATGTTTGTTGTGTTTGGAATAGGAGTGCCTTTTTATTTTATGATGAGTATAAATAGGGGAGTTTTTCAAGGAAAAAAATTATTCAATTCTTTAGCAATAACTTATCAATCAGAAATGATAAGTAGGTTGTTAATTACTCTAGGGTTATTATATATACTCAATATAGAATCGTCTATCATAATTGCATTAGGAATTTTATGTTCGTTTGTTTTTGGATTATTTCCTTATAAATTAAAGAATATATCTTTTTTCAAATCTGTAAGTTTAGATGATTCACAGAAGAAGTTAGTACGTAACTTTTTTATTATCACAGCTTTTTATGAACTAACACAAATCATTATTAACAATAGCGATATATTACTCGTTAAACATTATTTTGAAGCTTATGAAGCAGGTTTATATGCATCGTTAGCATTAATTGGTAGAGTAGTATATTTTATTGCTTGGATGTTTGTAATGATGTTATTACCAACGGTAGTTCAATTAAAAAAAGAAGGAAAGTCTACTCATACAGTTTTATTAAAATATGTGGGATATATTTCAGTAATTTCTGCAGCAATAATATTTGCTTGTTTTTTATTCCCAACTGCAATTATTCAGATATTATTTGGGGGTGATTATTTAAGTGTAACACCACTATTATGGAAGTATGCACTAGCCACGGGTATTTTTGCATTGTCCAATATATTTGCGTACTACTATTTATCGTTAGAAAAATATATTCCAGTAGTATTGTCAGGTATTTTTGGAATGCTACAAATAGTATTAGTAGTCCTTTTTCATAAAGACTTAGCCCAGGTGGTACATGTACAGATTATAGCTATGTTTTTACTACTATTTGTACAGCTATTTTTCTTCTTTTTGGAGAATAGAAAAGGATTCCTAAATCAACAGAATATCTAAGCTTTTATTCCTTTTATCTACACTTAATGGTATTTAAACTGGTTATGCCATTATTTCTAATATTTAAAAGCCAAATTTATATAATAACTTAAAACTAAATTAGATGAAATTAGCCATTGTAACTTCGTACCCGCCAAGTAAAGTAACTTTAAATGAGTATGCTTATCATTTAGTTAAAAGTTTTCGTCAGAAAGAGAAAATAACAGAGTTGATTTTATTGGTAGATGAGACTCCGAAAGAGAAAGATTTAAATTTTACAGAAAAAGGATGTAAAATAACAGTAAAAGAATGCTGGAAATTTAATAGTTATAGAAATATATTCTCGGTTGTAAAAGCAATTAACAAGACAAAGCCAGATGCTATTTTATTCAATCTTCAGTTTATGAAGTTTGGAGATAAAAAAGTAGCAGCAGCTTTAGGATTAATGTTACCTTGGATATGTAAAATGAAGAAAATACCAACTATAGTTTTGTTGCATAATATTTTGGAACAAGTAGATTTGGAAAGTGCTGGTTTTACTTCAAACAAAATTTTACAAAAAACCTATAATCTTATAGGTAAAACGCTAACAAAATTAATTTTGAAGGCCGATACAGTTGCAGTTACGATGAAAAAATATGTAGATATTTTAGACTCAAAATATGGAACTAACAATGTGATGAATATACCACATGGAACTTTTGAAGTAGCTAAAAAACCTTCTTATGAATTACCAGAAGGGCCTATGAAAATTATGAGTTTTGGAAAATTCGGAACTTATAAAAAAGTAGAGAATATGATAGAAGCAGTGGTGAAAGTAAGAAAAGCTACAGGTTTAGACTTAGAAATAGTAATAGCAGGAACAGATAATCCTAATGTACCAGGTTATTTAGACGGAGTAAAGGAACAATATAAACATATACCACAGTTAACTTTTACAGGTTATGTAGAAGAAGAAGATGTTGAAGGTATTTTTAATGATAGTGCCGTGGTAGTATTCCCATATACATCTACTACGGGAAGTTCTGGAGTGTTACACCAAGCAGGTAGTTATGGTAAAGCTGTTGTAATGCCAGATTTGGGAGATTTAGCTTCTTTAGTAAAAGATGAAGGTTATTTGGGAGAGTTTTTTGCTCCTGAAAGTGTTGTGAGTTTAGCCGATGCAATCAAAACAATAGTTACCAATGATTTATACAGAGTTGCTTTAGGAAAAGCTAATTACAAAGCAGCTACTGCTTTTCCTATGGAAAGGATAACAGACATGTATATGAAAGAATTTGAGTCTATTATGGCTAAAAAAGAAGTATACGTTAGAGATTTAATTGTTTAAAAGGATAACATATGTTATTCTGATATATGCGCGAAAGATGGCTTTTTTTGGCCATCTTTATTTATGAAACCAAATTTCTTTTGAGGATATACTCTCCAAGGACGCCTTCCAACTACCGAAGCAGGGATTTTATTAAAGTCATACAAAGTCCATGAAATAAACGGAATTTTATATTTTTTCAAGACCTCTTGCATTTTTTTATAATATAGTGCTTGTTTCTTTTCAGAGCCTGCAAATGGTCTCCAAAATCCACCGTAAGAAGAAACTCCAAACTCTCCAAGTACTATAGGTTTGTTCTTGATTTTTTCTTTTAAGTTTAAAAACTCATTTTCAAAGTTATTCAACTCTTTGTAATAATGAAACGAAATAAAATCGATTTTGTCTTGTAAAATAGGAGCACTATCGGCATCAGACCACCCAATGGTAATCGGATGTTTTGTATCTATAGATTTTATAAGTGTAATCATGCTTTTAAGCCACGCAATCACATTTTCCTTACCTCTGGACTTAAAATCTAAATTAGGCTCGTTTTTAACGTCCCAAGCCATAATTGCTTTATGGTCTTTAAATGTTGAAACAATCTTTTCGGCATGTCTATGGTTTAAAGTCCAATCTAAAGTACTGTAGTCTCCATAAAAATCAAATAAGGTAACTATGACATCAATACCAGCTTTTTCAGCATTGTCCAATACTTGTTTCAGTTTATCGAGCTTTTCATATTTAACTTTTGCCTTGCCAAAATCGTCATACTGAACAAAAATTCTAATAGTGTTTAACCCAGCATCCTTTATAATTTTAAAATCCTTTTTTATGATTTCAATGTCAAACTTTTTACCGAACATATCCCAAGGTGTTGCTTGTGGGTAATAGTTAATACCTTTTATGTTAGCATATTTTAAAGACGTATCACTTTTAGGTTCGTTATAGGTACTTGTATTTTCTTTTACCAAATGACGAATCCTCCAAAAACCATCTTCTAACAATAAAATCATTTTATAACTTGATACTTCTGTAATTTCAGAAATCAACTTTTTATTATGGTAAATTTTCTTGTACTCAACTACATTTTCATCTTTTAAAACAATTAATTGTCCGTCTTCACTAAAAAACAGAATATCAGGATGATGTTCAACTGTAGTAGATTCTATTGAAATATTATTCTTTGTGTTTTGTTCAATAAAACTGAATAAGTTCTTTCTAGCATTATCAGTATAATAATCGTCAATACCAACTGTTTTATTCGATTTATAAGCTACATGTCGTACATACCAGGCATCTAAATAATCATTTTCAACTTCACCAAGTGTTTGAGGATCTACATAACGTCCCTCATTTCCATCAGACTTCCATATGGTTTTAGGTAAATATTGATCTAGTTTTCTTACTTCGGTATGTAGAAGTTTACTTCTATCAGCACCCGTATTTAGATAAGTAAAAGCCGAACTGATAAGAAATATCAAAACAGAAACACTAAGTGTATACGATAATACAATAATGCCTCTCATAATATTTTTGTCAATTTTTACCATAGCTTTTTATCTTTAAAATTTTGAGTAATACCTGCCGACTTTATCTTTAAGTTATAGGTTCCATTTTTAAATATATTTTCGTTTAAATGGAAGCGAACATAACCTTCTCGAGATTCCTTTAAATATTCGTCTAGAATTGTATCACCTCTGTAAATTTCTAAACGTACTTCTAAACCATCTGGAATCATTTGGTTCATAAAGCTTTTTATAGGGCCAATTGTTATGGTTCTATTATTTTCAGAAAAGACAACATCAAAATCGTGTATAATTTTTTTATACCTAATTTTTAATACATTGCTTTCAGAAATACCAATTACATAGGCTTTTATCGACCAACTTTCTTCATGATCTGGATGAATCATTTGAGCGGTAGCAATTCCTCTAATTGTAGTTCCTGTTGTTTTTAAAATATTTCCTTCAGAATTGGTTATAAAAAATTCAACAAAGCTACCATCACTAACAACATTACCATGTTTGTCTTTTAAAATAGAAGTAGTAAAAGTGGTAATTTGATTCCCATCGGCATATTCATGATGTCTTTCTGCAAAAATTTCAAAGTTTACAGATATAGCTGGCATAATGCTTAAATTATATTCTTTTGAATCTAAGTTTAAGCAGTTTGAAGATAATAACATTCTCCCACTTTTTATAGGAGAATAAATGTTTTTATAAGCGATTAAGTTTTTAGTATAAACTTGTTCTTTTCTTTCCGAAGCTAAAAATTGATGCTGTATAGTTACTTTAGTGTTGTTTTTAATAGGATTGTCTAAAACATCGGTAGGAATGGTAACCATCATAGCGTAATCTTTTCCTCCAGCTTCAATACTTGGAGGACCAAGGTAAGTTTCTAAACTTACAGGTTGTTGCTTACGAGTTATCATAAACTTTCCTGAAAGCTTTGTACTATCAGTTAAAAGTTTCCAGTTAACAGTGCCAATTTTATTGCTAATATATTCAGGAAAGATATATTGGGTTTGATTATTTTCTGTTTTAGAAGACGTTAATAGAGTACTACCATAACTATTAGAACAGTATAACTTAATAGAATCATTTTCAATACCAGAAAAACTTAAAGAAACTTTACTACCTGCTTTAAATTCTTTTGAAGTAGTTAATAATGTTATTGGCCCATTCACTTTTTTTACACTTTCGTTAAAGGAAAGTATAAGAATACTGAGTAGTAAAAAGTATATGTTTTTTATAGGCATCATTTAGGAGCTCCAATATAAATATTCATTTCAATTTTAACAAAACTAAAAACAGGATGATCAATTTTTTGAAGTTCCTTAACTGTATGTTTTTCAATTCTATTAGGTACTATTTCGTCAGAAATACTATTGTTTGGTAATCCATTTACATAACAAAAGTCCATATCGGTACTAATGATATCAACTTCAGAATCATCAACTAAATTATATTTAAAATATTGTTTTCGTTGTTGTCTAATACCAGCGTCTACAAACATTTGATCTACCCATACAATGTCTTTGTTTTCATTGTAGTAAGTAATAATGAGCTGAGGTATTGTTATCTCTTGGATACCACTGTTAAATAAACTTCCACTAACTTTTTGACCTTCAATAAAAAGATCACTTAGCACCACATTTTTAAATAAATCAGAACCCGAAACATTTCCAGCAGCTTGTATGTTAAACTTAGTAGGTTGTTCTTCCAATTCAATAGGAGTAAACTCGTCTGGATTAAATGTTTTAGGAATAGAATCCTGTATTTTTGTCCAAGCAATTCCTTCAAAATCTATTCTAAATGAAGTAATTTCTTTAGGCATCAATTTATGTTTCATATGATATTTAGCATCATATATAGCAAGCTCTTTATTATCATCGTTATATAAAGTTCCTTTTAAAACAACATCGGCAGGAACATTATCAATGTTTTGTACTTCACCAATTATTGAATACTGATCTTTATACTTCACCAATTTAGCTTCAATAATTTCTAATACAGGTTGTTTTAAAACATCTTCGTGATGTGTTTGTTCTGTAGTAATCCTTTTTCTTCCCTGATTAAAATAAGCAGTTTTATTATTAGAATATAATTGATCAGGAGGTAAGTCTAAATCTATAGGTTCAGGTTTTAAATACCATTTCCCATTTTCTTTTACCGCGGTTTTGTAATCAGTCAGGCTAACCTTTTCCAAAGGAGTAATCCATTTGGTGTCTACTTTTAAGGTAGCTAAGCTGTCAGTACTTTTAATAACAGTAGATTCTAAGGCATCTAATTTAGCATAAGAACTTAATAAACCATCAGTAACAGAAATTTCTAACATGTATTGGTCTAGAGCTACATTACTTTTAGGACTAATAAGTTTATGTGCTTTTATAAATCGTTTAAAGTCTAAATGATCATAATAGGCAGCAACGACATTTTGAGGAGAACGTTGCGAATCGTTTTTCATATGAAATATATAATAACCATAAACGAATATGATTATTAAAATAACTGCCCAAACGTGGGATACTCGTAGAAGATTGTTTGAAAATTTAGTATAATCATTTTTAAATTTTAAATAGTCAGAACGAATGTACTTTCTTGGATTTATATACCTAGAAAAAAACAATCTAGTATTAAGAAATAGCGCTATAATAAAGGTTAAAAAAGGCACAGTACCCCATAATATTTTTTGCCAAGTACCTACGTCTTCTTTAGGAAGTATAGACGACATTGGTGGAATGTTTAAACGCTCCCAAACCATAATACCGTTTTCTAACTGAGGTAAACGTTGCCAACCGCAGAAATATAAAATAGGGTCGTAAAATTTATCGTTAGAAAAAATGTATTTCAAGTTATATTTAGCAGGAGTTGTTAAGAACTGTTGTAAAGATCCAATCCCAGCGACTCCTTTAAATTTTGAGTTTTCTAAACGTTCAATTGGTCTAGTAGTCAATTCGGGTAAACGTCTTGCAGAATGGTAATTCCCATCTACAGTCAAGGCTTTAGTTTGTGCGCCAAGCCAAGCCATTTGATCGCCAAAACCTAAGGTTAAATAACGCCATTGATCGTGCTGATCTTGCGTTAAAAAGTTAACAATAGGTAGCATTTTAATCTTTTGCGGTTGTGAAGGTCTAAAGTAACCTAAACTCATGGTGAAAACTACAGTTCCTATAAATAAACTGGCTAGAAATCCGCCAATGACTCTATGATAAAGAGGACCGTATTTTTTTTGAATGAGTTCTTTTAAATCACCTTCAACAAATCGGTATGTAAACTCTCCAAGAAGCGGTATAGACATTATAGATGCCCATAAAGTAAATCTATCTAGCGTAAGAATATTAAAAGCATTATCACCTAACATCATTTTAGGAAGTGGGGTAGTTCCTCCAGTACCTAATATCGTTAGCATGGTAATTGAAATTCCAAAGAATAAATATCGCTTACTGTAATAACGATAAAATATATAAGGCAAAATAAAAAGTAATATTCCCCAAGGAATGGTAAAAAATACTAGTCCAGAAGAAGTTACTTCTAAAAAGTTATCTCTTGAACCATGTGGAATTGGCACTTGAGTTATTGGATTTTTCTTAGAGTTAATCCAATAAGGTAATAAACAACAAATAATAGTCATTAACGAAAGAAAACCAAAACCAATAATTCGTTTAAAGAGTTTTAAAAATACTTGTAAAAAGAGTTTAAAGGTTATCTCTTTTGAGGTTTCTACTTGTTCTCTACACGCATCCATTACGACCATACCTATCAAAGGAAAAATGAAAAAAACCATTCCGAAAATAGGGGTAACATGATGCGAAGTAACCGTAACTGAAATTAAAGATAAACAAGTAAATAAATATTTATATCGACCCGTTTTTAACCACTGGTAAATTTCGGGCATTGCATGCATTAGAATGGAAATTCCCATAATGCTGGGCAACTGTCCGAAAATATGAAGTGTTTCCACAAAAGAAGATGAAAACATGGCTAAAATACAAGCGTATCCAGCTGCTTTTTTGCTTGAAGTAATTAAGTAAGAAAATCGATAGGTTCCTGTAGCAAATAATATAACTCCAATGATGGCGAGTGTAAAAAGCCCAAACTTTAATCCACCAATATAGGATAAGGCAGCCATGGTTTGATGAACCAAAGGAGGGTAACTCATTACAGTAAAACCAGTATACCATTTATAGTTCCAAGGTTCAAACCAACTATTGGCATAATGTTCAGCAAAAAATAAATGAATTAGAGCATCGTAAGTAGTTTCTAAAGTAAAGAAAATAGCAGTACCATGGAACGCTACTCCAAGCAGTATGGCGATAATTAAAAATTTATTAGAAGTACCTCTCATTTAGCGGGTTAATCATTTGCAATTATGTAAATATAAATGAATTAAATAAGCTTTATTTTTTATTCATCTATAGTAAAGAACCATTCATCTAAGGAAAACGTCCTTTTAAGTAAAAATAAACTTTTTTTATTGCAATCAAAGCTATTTTTGACTATAACCATCAAACAACCTATTATATATGAAGATTTTAGCTATAGATGATCAAAGATTAGTACTAATTCCTTTAGAAAATAGATTAAAGGAACTAGGATATGAAATTCAAACAGAAACTAGCGCAGTAAGGGGGATAGAATTATTTGATTCATTTAAGCCAGATTTAGTAATTGTTGATATGAACATGCCTACTATTTCTGGATTGGGAGTTATAAAACATATTAGAAAGAGTAAAGAGTCTGACGTTCCAGTAATGGTATTATCTGGAAATACTGATGATGATGTAATAACAGAAGGTTTTGATTTAGGAATTAACGATTACATGAAAAAGCCTTTAAGTTTAAATGAGGTTTGTGCAAGAGTTAAAAGATTAATAGGAGTACCAGAAAAAGGAGCTGATAAAAAAGTATTTAACGATACCATTATTCAGCAAAGATGTGTAGGGGTAGTAATTCCTTGTTATAACGAAGAAGAAAGATTATTAAGTAAAGAGTTTATCAACTTTATAGATAAACATACGGGATACTTATTATGTTTTGTCAATGATGGTAGTACCGACAAAACATTAGATGTATTAAATAATCTTAGAAAAGGAAGAGAAGATTTTATTAGCGTTTACGACTGTGAAAAGAATGGGGGGAAAGCAGAAGCTGTACGATTGGGAATGTTGCATTTGGCAGAAGATGAAGGTTTAGATTATATAGGTTTCTTAGATGCAGATTTATCTACAGACTTATCTGATTTTGACGATTTAGTAACCACGATAGAAAATTCAGACTTTAAAATTGTTAGCGGTTCTAGAATTAGTAGAATGGGAGCTAACATCACAAAGCAATCAGCAAGACAAATTATAAGTTTAACGATAAACTACATTATAAGAAAGATATTATCAATGAACTTTAAAGATACTCAGTGTGGAGCAAAAATATTTCACAGAGATGTAATCAATATAGCGTTCGATAAAAAATTTATTACCAAATGGTTATTTGATGTAGAAATCTTTTTAAGAGTAAAGAGGTACTACAAAATAGATAAAGCCAGAGAAATGATGTGTGAGCAACCATTAAAAAGATGGGTACATGCAGATGGTTCTAAATTATCAATGAGAGATTCAATTAGAATTATAGGGCAATTAGGGCAAATAGCTTGGTCCTATAGAAAAAAAAACATAAAAAATACGAAAAACGTCACGCAGCCTAAGTTTAGCATTAAGTCGTTTTTCTTTAATCCATAAATCCGTAGAATATATGAAAGTAGGAATCCTGATATTATTTTGTAATAGCGAAAAAGAAATTATTGAGTATGAAATGGCAAAGTTATTTAATGTAAAAAGTGATTCCGAAATATGTTTTATAAACAATGGAAGTAAAGACAATACGCTAAAAGCCTTAAAGGTAATTAGAGATGATGCGAAAATTGACATATCAATTTTAGATATTAAAAAGAATAAAGGTATCAATGCAGCTGTTAAAGCTGGTGCTAGGTATTTATTTAGCAGAACAGATATTGATTATATAGTTTATATGAGACCTAACATGCTAAGCTATTTTAAAGCATTGAAAACTCAAATTAAACTAGGAACTGATTTATTTAAGAATAGAAAGAAAAGTAGAATTTTAAGAGACATCTTCTCAATAGATGAAATTCTGAGCTTTAAAAAGCATATAGTGTTATGATAAGTAATACATCACAATCGTTTAACATGTTTGCCCTTAAGGGAAAAGTACAAAACTATGCATGGGGAGGAAAAAAGTATATTTCAACATTATTGAATAATAAAATCTCCAATGTAAAAACCGCTGAATATTGGCTAGGCGCTCATATCAAAGCACCTTCGGTAATTAAAACATCGCAAGGAAACTTATCATTAAGGGAGTATTTAAAAGCAAACTTAAAAAAGTGCTTGAGCAAAAAAACGGTGGATACCTATGGGAAACTACCTTTCTTATTCAAAGTATTGGATGTAAATAAGATGTTGTCAATTCAGGTACATCCTAGTAAAATTGAAGCAGAAAAAGGATTTAAATACGAAAATGAATTAGGCATACCATTAACGGCGCCTCATAGAAATTATAAAGACGATAACCATAAGCCAGAAATTATGGTTGCATTAAGCGAATTTTGGTTGTTGCACGGTTTTTTATCAGAAGAAAAACTGATGAAAGTTTTAAAAGCAACACCTGAGTTTACCGATTTAGTTAGCATTTTTGAAAATCAAGGATATTTTGGTTTGTATAAGAATGTGATGGAAAAGTCAAAAGAGGAAACAAATACAATGTTAGCTCCTTTAATTGACAGGATAATGCCTTTGTATAAGGAAAACAAATTAGAAAAAAGTTCGCCAGATTATTGGGCTGCTAAGGCAGTAGCGACTTCGACTGATAAGAACGATTTAGACAGAGGGATTTTTTCAATCTATTTTTTCAACATTGTTAAGGCAAATGAAGGAGAAGCGATTTATCAGAAAGCAGGAATGCCGCATGCCTATTTAGAAGGGCAAAACATTGAACTGATGGCAAACTCTGATAATGTTTTAAGAGGTGGATTGACCCAAAAACACGTGGATGTTCCAGAACTTTTAAAGCATGTACTTTTTGAAGAAACAATTCCAAATATATTATTGGGAGACTTGCAGGAAGATGGTTTAGAGCGTGTGTATACTACAGAAGCAAAAGATTTTGAACTGAGTAAGATCAATCTTTCTAAGGGAGAGATTTATAAGTCGGAAGCTAAAACAGTAGAGATTTTAATTGTGATTGGTGGAGAAGTGGATGTTTTAGAAGAAAAATCGTCATTATATCTTAAAAAAGGAGAGTCTGTATTTTTTAAAGCAGGCAGTAAATACAAAATAAAAACAACAGACACTGCGGTAATTTACAAAGCAAAAGTACCTCAGTAAAAATACTATTACAGTTGAATTTAATTAGAAAACAAAAGAAGCAGCAGTAGTAAAAAAGACAGTGAACGAATGATCACTGTCTTTTGATTTTTAACAAACTATTATTCTTTTCTAATAGGAGAAAGTCTGTGTGTTGGAATTTGAACGGTGAAAGAAGGTTTCCTTTCAGCCATATGACAACTGGTACAATTGGTACGCATCATTTCAAAGTTTTTATTAAACGTTTCTTTATTCTTAGCAGTAATTGATTTTTTAACTTCAGGAATTACATAGTTTAAAAAGTTCTCAGCTGAAGCAGCTCGTTTGGGTCTGCGTATAAGACCTAGTTTTATAGCTTTATTAATTTTGTTTAGCTGGTAGTTGGCATAGTCCCAATTTTCATCCTGACCTGCCCAGTACAATTCTTGATATCGGTATCCGACTTCAACCATAGCCTTGTCGAAGCCTCTAAATTGCGATTCAATGGTTTTTAGTTTTTCTTGATCAGTACCTTTAATCCACTGACCTTGCACTGGTTTATAAGTTTCTTTAGTATTACAAGAGGTCAAAACCGACGTTGTAACTAGGAATAAAAAGATTTTTAATAAATGTTTCATTAGTTGTTGTTTATAAGCTGTTTAAGTATTGTTTTACGACATCGTATCCTTCAACATCTAAGGTATTTGTACCAATCCAAGGCATTTCACCAGAAGCAATTACACCGCTGATTTTTCCTTTTTTTGAAGGAATTCTCGTTTGAGAAAGGGGAGTAGTATACCTGAAATCATATCCTTTTTTTGCTGCTTTTGGAAAACCTGCTGGATTATGACAGTGGGCACAGTTCATTTCAAAATAAGCTCTTCCTCTTTCTGCAATAGTATATGACGGATTAAAATAATCGGGTAATGTTGGTATTTGCGTATGATTGAAATTATCCATTAACCCTGCATCCTGAAAATGTTGTAATTGATTTATAGCTGTATTGTTTCTGGTAACCTCAATATTCATATTACTTAATGTAGGTCCTAAAGGTGCTACTGTTGAGGTTTTTTGGTGACAAGTAGTACAGTTCTGCTCTGTGGGTACTTGATATTTTACTGTTTTACTATTACCATTTGCATCAATCCACGATACGTTTTTACTTACTCCATTAAGGTTTAAAACAGCTTCCGTTTGAGCATCATTCCAAACATAGGTGGCAACATTCCACATGTCAGCTTCTTTGATTAAAAGTCTGGTTTCTATTACTTTTTTTCCTAAGCTAGGCTTACGTTTGTCTTTGTAGTAATAGAATGTTTTAACTAAGATGGTACCGTTAGGAAAATTAGGAATTCCATTGTCTACTTTAGTAATTTTAGTTCCTGCAGGAAGCTTTATCAAGCGTTGCTTTTCTGAGTAGTTAACAAATAATGAAGAAGACAATTCGATTAAATGATAATCTGTAGTAGGAGTTAAATCTACTATAGTACCTTGGTAGATATTATAATCGGATAGTTTCTGACCAAAGGTTACTGTATCAGGAGCTGGAATATATCCAGGATCACTTGAACAGGATGTCACCAATGAGATAAGACTGAAAAAAACGAATACTTTTACAAATAGATACTTTAACATGGTTTTTATTTTTTAGCTAAATACCTACTTGAGTTTTGGGATTTCAAAAAAAATCAATGAGTTGCTTTAATTTTTCAGTAAATAAAAGAAAGAGGCCACAAATAAACGTGAACCTCTTCCAAATCTAAATAAAAATAAAAAGTTACGATTAAAGCGAGTTAATGAATGCTAATAACTCATCTCTATCTTTTTTAGTTAATTGTTTAAATGCTTCTTTTGACTGTTTTGCTTCTCCATCATGCCAAAGTATGGCTTCGGTAATGTTTCGAGCTCTACCGTCATGTAAAAAGTTCGTATGTCCGTTAACTACTTGAGTTAAACCAATTCCCCATAAAGGGCGTGTTTTCCATTCTTTTCCGTTTGCCAAGAAATCCCCACGGTTATCAGCCAAACCATCACCCATATCGTGTAACAACATATCTGTATATGGCCATATAGTTTGATTTGCCAAGGCACTTATGGATGCTGTTTGTGTTTGCTGTTTAGGCGTATGACACGAAGCACAGTTGATTTGATTAAAAATAGTAGCACCTCTTTGTACCTTTTCGTCGGTTATATTTCTAGCGGCTGGTACTGCTAAAGTTTGACAATACACAGTAACTTGATTTAAAACTTCTGGAGTTATTTCAGGATCATCGGCAAAGCCATCTTTTGGAATGTCTTTTGAAAAGATTTCATTGGTAATTCCCATATCTTCATGATAAGCTGCTGCCGATTGTATTCTTAGGTTAGAAGTATTGGCTTTCCAACCAAATCGCCCTAATTCTTTAGCGCCTGTTTCTGGATTGATCACATAGTTTGCTTTTCCAGATATACCATCACCATCCACATCATTTTCATCGGCTAAGGCTAGTATGTCGTTTTCAGGTATGGCTTCTAAGAGTCCTAAACCAAATACAGGAGGCGCAATACGAGCAGAAATTTTAATTCCTGATGGTATAGGCATGTACGGGTTTTCGTAGCTAAATGTAGGCTTTCTCAGCGTTACTACAGTTCCGTCTGCTAAAACTTCGTTGTGTTCTTGCCAAGTTACTTTATAATCCATTTCAGGTACAAAACCAATCACACTTTGGTTTTGAGCTTGTGTTCCATAGTTAGGAACGGCTATAGGTCCCGTTGCAGGATCGTTGCCTAAAGAGATTCTGTAAAGTAATCCGCTAACTGCATTTACGTTTGTTGGAAAAGCAGCACGACCGTCTCTTGGGTGACAAGCAACACAATTGGTATTGTTGAATCGAGGTCCTAAACCAGGGTTTATTGGCGAACCAGCGGTAACAAATGTATTTTCAAATTCTGCATCTCCAGCTAGGTGTAAATCTAAATTTAACCCAGTAAGATTGGCTGCTGGATTCTCAAAAGCGAAGGATGTTGAAGAAAAGATTGTTGTTTCTCCTCCTGCCAATTCCCTCTCAGTCAAATCCGTTAAAGGAGTATATTCATTAGTAGCGGGTTCATCAGAACAGCTAATAATAAGCGTTATACATGTAATTAATAATAATTTTTTCACTTGTTTTTGTTAGTTTTTGTGAAAAGAGGAGCAATGAATCTCCTCTTTTTTATTAATTCAATGAATTCATAAAAGGCTTTAACTCATTTTCAGTTGTATTGAATAATGTGTTTACCTTCATTTGTGCATTTTGTACTGCCGATCTGTTGTTGATTATAGCATCTGTAAAAGTTCCAGGAATGGCGTTGATGGCATCAATTGCATCTGTTATTTGTGTTTTAATCGTAGTGTCTAAAGCGCTATTAGAAGCAGCAACTACAGTAGATAAACCTCCTAAGTAGATGTTTTGAATACTTTTCATATTGTTTACAAAATCTGCCTTAGAGTTGTGCGCAAAACGCGACTCTTCTTGGTCTGGAGCAGCATTACCTGAGTTTCCGTTTAATGGAACTTCAATTTTTGCATTCGCAACTTCATCAGCAATAATAGAAACCCCGTCTGTAATTTCTTGTAATACATTTTTTTGTGATGCATAGTTAGTTGATGGTAAGCTTAAGAATTGTGCTGAAAAATTACCAGAAGTAGCAATCCATCCGTCGTATAAAGCTTGGGTATTGTTCTGTAAGTCTTTAGTAGCTGCTTTTAAGTATTCAATTTCTCTCGTTGTAAAGTCTGCTGCAGTTTTATTTCCATCTATTCCCCATAATAAGTATTCAATGGTATGAAAACCTTTGGCGTTGTTATTCTGACTCGCTAAAAATGCATCAGTAATAGGATCGGTACCTCCTAAAACAGTATTTAAAAATGTTAAATCTAATGGCCAAGAATCTATAGCTGGGTCAATTCCTTCCGTATCTACTGGACCGTATAAGAAACCTTCCGATTGCTCCCAAGGCTCTCTTGCATCTCTCCACGATTGTCTTAAACTTTCTAAACCAGTAGCATTTGCAACGGTAAATGTTTGTGCTAACGTTACCATGGCTTGCGCTTTATTGTTTAAATTGTTATACGTAGTAATAATTACATTGTTAGTAATGTTTGTTATTTCCGTAGCATAGTCTTTTTGATTGTTAAAAGCATTACTCGTATTATCGCTGCTACATGAGGCAAATAGCCCAAGTGCGATTAATAAAATGGATGTTTTTTTTACAAATTGTGTGTTCATTTCGCGTTTTTTTAATGTTTAAAAAGTGAATCCAATACCTGTTGAAAATATTTTGTCTATTTGGTTGTTGGATAGTTGATTCCCCGTAACAGGATCAATATTTTTAGCCCCCAGTTTTCTTTCTGAATAATGTGCTTTGATAATAATCTTAGGATGTACAAACCAGTTGAATCCTCCTGTAATTACATTTCGTTCCCATCTTGGATTGTCAGTAATTCCGTTGGCAACTGTTTGCATAGTATCGTAGTAGTCATATCGTACAAATGGGTATAACATCATTTGACTGGTTTGTTTGGTAAAAAATGGTAAGATGTCGTATCCAACTTCAGCAGCAAATCCTAAAGCATTTTTTCCTACTGGAGTTCTTCTAACGCCAAGGTTGTTGGATAGGTTTGAGTTAAAAAAACTTACAATTTCTGAGTTTCCTAAGTTCCCCCAAATAGCAGTAGTAGCAATTCGTAGCGGATGTTCGTTATACGAGAAATGTCCTTCTAGCATGGTTAAGAAAGCATCAACATCAATGTCGGTTTTAGGTCTGTTACCACTGGTGTTTCCGTAATAGGTAGAAAAACCAACAAAGGTATTTTTGTGTTTTCCAAACTTATAGTCTAAACGAGTAGAGATGGCAAAGTTCTCGGCATTCATCATTTCAAAACGTGTTTGGTGACCGTCTCTAATAAAGTTTTGTGAGTTGAATCCAGTACCGTCCAATCCGTTTACCAAGGCAACATGGTATCGTAGTTTTCCTTTAAAGAAAGAACCGTATACATCTATACCAGTTTCGTACCACCCTAAAGGCAATAACTGATTTTCCATTTCGGGTCTGTACGATGTAAAGTATTCGTCTGGAGTATCTAAGTTTTGTGCCAATCCGAACTGTACTTTAAAGCGTCCGACCTTAACGTTTAGGTTTTCGTTGATGTTGAAGTTGATATACACCTGTTCTAGCTTGACTTCACCACCTGATTCTACTTCGTGTTCAAATTCTCCACCTTCTTCAAAGGTTTCTAGTTCTAAAGTGCTACCCGTTCCTCCGTGTTCAAACTCTATCTCAGTTTTTAAAGCAATTTTTGGTGTAAAATGATAATCTAAGTATACGTTTAAACGCTCTGGATCTACTTTGTTCTTTTCATTGGGATTGGTATCGAAGTTATTGTTGTAGTAGTTAATTGCTCCATAACCGCGTAGCTTAAAGTTCTGCCATCGTAACAAACTTTTTGAGCTTTTAGTAATTCCTTCTTCTCTTAATTCTTTTTTTATTTGTTGTTTTAAACTGTCAATGTTTATCTCTTGTGCATTTGCGGATAGTGTAAGTGCTAACGACACAAAAAGGATGTTTTTTAGAAACCTCATTTAGTTTTTATTTAGACTTGTTTTAATTAAGTGCAAATAACGAGAGGTTGAAAAGACTGAGAAAAAAGATTCAATAACTGTGAGCGCTAATTCTGTAGAACTCGGTTTTTTATCAGTAAAGTGATGAATAGCTGCTTAATTTAAGTTAACTTTAATTTCGCTGAATTTTTCGGCTGTTTCGCTGAAATTAGAATGTAGACTGATGGTTTTAAAGTACTTTTGATAAAGAAATGAGGTTTTTTACTAAAAATATGTTGGCATGGGCAGGTTATAGTTTGTTACTATACCTTTTGTTTTCTTTTATAATAGAAACTGAAAACCCTTTAAAGCATACGGCTATTTTCTTTACAATTCAGTTAGCTGCTTTTTGTATGAATACCAAGCTGTTGTTTCCTTTTTTACTAGATGTTAAAGAGTATGTGCTTTTTATACTGTCTAATCTAGTTTTAATCATTTTAGCAGCCTTTATCAATACGCTTTTAGAGGAAGGAGCGGAGGAAGTTTTTGGTGGTGGTTACGATATTTTTGAAACCCTCATGGCACATTCTGTACCTGCTTTTATAGGTGTTTTTGTGGCGTTAATCCTCCATAACTATCATCAGGAGTTGAAAAGAGAAGAGAAAGAGAAGAAGAGAATTTTAGCGGAAAAGAATTTCTTAATACAGCAAATCAATCCACACTTTTTGTTCAATACCTTGAATAATATCTATTCGTTAACTATAGATAACAATCCTAAAGGACCTGAAGCCATTTTGCAATTGTCGAAAATGTTAGATTATTCTTTGTATGGTAACAAGGATGAGTATGTGTCTTTAAGGAGTGAGGTAACTTATATTACCAACTTTATCGATTTATTTAAGTTAAAAGACGATCGTATTCACAGGATTACATTTATACACGATCAAGTTGATGAGCGAAGTAGCATTGCACCCATGTTATTATTGCCTTTTGTTGAAAATGCCTTTAAGCATGGGAATATTGAAGATGTAGACAAGGGGTATGTACATATTGAAGTTTCGTCTAACGAAAGTGAAATTAATTTTAGCTGTGTGAGTTCTTTTGTTGAAGGAAAAACAGTGGATAAAGTAGGAGGGATTGGTATTAAGAATGTAACGAGGCGATTGATGTTATTGTATCCTCAAAAACATTCATTACAAATAACCAACGAGAACCAAGTGTATAAAGTGAGTTTAAAAATACAAACAGATGGTATTTAATTGTGTCATAATAGATGATGAGCAGCCTGCAAGGAGATTGCTCGAAAATTATTGTACTAAAATTAAAGGGATGCAGGTAGTAGGAAGTTATAAATCTCCTTTGGAAGCCCTTGATACGTTAAACGAGAATAGAATTGATATTTTATTCTTAGATATTCAGATGCCCGATATTTCTGGAATCGATTTTATAAAACTCTTAAAACCCAATCATACCAAAGTTATTTTTACCACTGCCTATAGAGACTATGCTTTGGAAGGTTTTGAATTAAACGCGATTGATTATTTACTAAAACCCATAGAGTTCCATCGCTTTGTACGTGCTGTTGAAAAGGTAAAAGAACTGTATCAGAAAAGAGAAGTGCTGGAAACAAACGCTCAAACTACTGATGAAACCTTATTGATTCGCTCTGGTAAAAAACAATATAGAGTGCCTATTGCTGAGATACTGTATATTAAATCTGAAAGTGAATATGTAAAGTATGTAACTCAAAACCATGGGAAGTTATTGGTACATGGGGCCTTAAAAGATGTGTTAAACGATTTGTCTCCCACCACTTTTTATAGAATTCATAGATCCTATATTGTAAACCTAGCGCATATAACTTATGTAGAGGGCAGCAGAGTACATATTAACGGGGAACTGTTTCCGATAAGCGAAACCTATAAATTAGACTTTTTAAAGGTTTGGAAGTAGGGATAGGATATGAATAAAAAAATAAAAAGGCAGCTGTTGGGCTGCCTTTTATAGTTTTTCTTGTTTATGTATAATGAGGTTGTATATGAAAAGTAACGGGTTTTTTAAGCACTAACTTTTTCTGTTTATAACTGACTTTTTATATTATTTATTCTTTTTTTAGTACTTAAACCGTTATTTTTTATTACGCTGTTAGGCATAGTTTTTACATTGAAAATAGTTCTCCTAACTCATTATCATCTTCCATTTTTACCATTCGGTAAAATTCATTCAATAGAGAATTTCGACTGATAGACTTATTATTGGTTTTAAAATTAAACTTAATAAATTCATCAACAATCATTTCCAAATGCCCATTAGAGTAACTAAAATTGTAGTCTTCCATTACAGGTATTAAAAAGCCTTTGAGAAACGCTTGTTTATCCAATTCATAAAGAAAATTTAATAAACTTGGGCTCAATTGAATTTGATTATTTTTTAATATTTTTCCATAAAACGATTGCTTTGTGTTATTGGGTAACCTTGAGATAAAAAGAGATGCTAAATATTCTAAAAGTAATATGTGAGGAAATGAATAATAATCAGTACTAAGAACCAATATATTTACTGTGATGGTCAAATCATAAATTAGTTTTTCATTCTCAAATTCAATTTTCTGATTTCTTTTAATTAATTCTAATTCAGTTATTAAATTGTCCTTAGTGAACATATGTTTAGATGTAATCAAAGCCCTAAATGCAAGCAATATAGAAACATACTCTAACTCATCTTTATTAAGACCAGATAATTTATTTCGTACATAACCCAATTTGCTTATTGAATCATGTTTCGAAAACAAGGTATCAATGATATTCCTAAAAAATATTGATTTGTTTTTAGGAATATTTAACTCATTTTGACTAACAATATAGTTGATATATATAGAAAGAAATAATGGTGTACTAAGATACTGTTCGAAATTTGAATCTTGCCTTATGGAATTATAAAAAATTTCTTTTTTATGATTTGAGAGTTCTAGTCTCTCGATGTAAAGAGAAACATCATTAACATTCAAAGGTGCTATTTCATAAATTCGAAATTGATCAAGACTTTCCACATTTGTTCCTGGTCTGGATGTAATAATAAATTTGTTCTTACTGTATTTAGTAATGAATTTTTGAATTTGTTCTATTGTATCTCTTCCTTGTGTATAATTTATCTCGTCAAAACCGTCAAATAGGAAAAGAAATTTACCGCTATTAAAGAGTTTTTTTATTTCATTACTATAGTTTTCACTAAGTATGTCACAGACAAATTTTTCGAAATTGTTTTTTTCAGAGACAAAATTTCGTAATTCTAAGTATATAGGAATTATATTACTGTTATCAATTGATTTTAGTAGAATATATTTTAATAAAGTTGTTTTTCCACTTCCAGCTTTGCCTAAGATTACAGTTTTGTGAAAATTATCAATTATTTCAATAGGGTTCTTTATTCTTATAAAATTATTGTCACCTTTTAAAGTTAGAGGAAGATAATTGGAATAAAAATCTATTGGTTCATTTCTAAATAATAAATTTTTAGTCAGCCTAAATCTTTCATAAGAATTGACTAGGTGTATTTTTATATCTTGTTCGAGTGCTCTTTTTGAAGAACTGTCTAAATAATTCGAGAATACTCGTTCGATTATTTTATTTAAAGTATAATCTATCATTCTTGTGGTACTTCTGGATTATTATTAAGAAAACCTTCTGGGATATTTCTAGGTGCTAAGAAACTGTCATTTGTCTTGTTTATAAGTTCTTGCCAATTTTTTATGTTTTTGATATCACATCTTTCAAATATTGAATTTGTGATATTAGTTGAGTGAACATCTGTTCTCAGTAGCACACATTCTATAAACTTTGTTCTTGATAAATTAGAGATTTTAAAATTCACATCTTCAAATTTACATTTGTTGAATTGCGAATCTATTATCTCTGCAAGCTCTAGATTGGAATTCATAAAATCTGTATCATCGATATTAGTTTTATTTAATATAGCAGAATACAAATTCGCACTTTGAAGTTTAGCATTACTTAACTCAGAATTCTCTAGATTCAATTTTAAGGATTTTGTGTTGTTTAGATTAGCATTATTTAATTTGCAATTGCTAAAATTTGCGTTACTCAAATCAGCGTTCTCGAGATTGACACCAGTTAAATTAGAACCACTTAGATTTAAGTTAGATAAATTTGCATTATTTAAATCAGCATTAATTAGTGTTCCATCTTGAAGCCAGCCTTTTTCACGTAACTCTTTGACAGCTCTGGAACTTAATCCTTTTTCCTCACTACCCAATTCTCTTATTAAACGTAGTTTTAAACTTTTTTCTTCTTTTTGTTCATATAGGTAGTTTATGAGCAATATTGTTACAGAAATACTTATAAATTCAGCGCTTAAGTTTGCATAGAAATTCTTTACTAAGAGAGAAAAAGGCCAAGTATCCGGATATTTATGAAAAAAGACAAAGGATAATCCTAAAATAAGGAATACGTATCCTATAATCTTAATAGTGTCTATTTTTTTTAACATTCATTGATGGTTTTATGTCGTATTCAAATTATGCCTAACGGCTCTGTATAAAGTTTGTTGTGTGTTTTCAAGCTAAAAGCTAGCAATAAGGTTTATACTTTGTAGTAAGGCGTTTTTTAACCTGTACTAATAAAGTATTGTCTTAACTTAGTCATTAACATCATTTGTTTTGTATAATTCTTTTCAGCCATTATCGCATTCATCAGGTCAAATAGTTCGGATTGAGATAGCAATATAGGTTCTATTCCAAATTTATGAGATTTACGATTTAATTTACATACTAGCATAGTTTGACTTCCTTTAGAAGATAAATCAATGTAAAAATCTCCACATTTAAATATATGCTCTTCATAATTATCAAAATGGGGATGAACGATTATAAATGCATTCGATGAGCGAGGATAATGTTTGTACTCCTCTTTTCTTTTAATTGGATTAATTTCTGTATTCCCAACCTCTTGTTCTCTCTTTATAGTATTGCAATCAACACAAATTGTACAAAGGTTCTTCGGCTCAAAAATAAAGTTTCTGACTTTTGACTTTGGAACTATATGTTCAACATTTGCATTATTTGCTGATTGAATAGATACATCACTTTTGCAATATGAACATTTTCCATCTAAATCTCTGTAATGGTTTCGAATATGTGAGCGTAAGTCTAATAGACTTTCATCAGCCCAGTCCTTATGAGTAAATTTATCATCCTCTAATTTTGACCGTATTAATTTAGTTTGCTCTGAATTGAATACGACTGGTGCATTAATATCAGGCATATTTAACTTTTAGTTCAGTTATTAAATCATATAGTGAAAATAATGGGTCAGTCTTCTCTAAATTTTTCATTTGATTATGAATAATATTATAATTACTAATATCTTCTTCATCAAATTTCTTTGATTTACCTACTTTAGAAATTATTGAAAAAGCTAAACGACTCAAATATTCATTTTTAAAACCAGGTGAATTAAAAATCTTTGCAAGTTGATAATCTGCAGAGTGGTCTATGAATTCGGATGCATTTTTTGTAATTCCAGTTTCCATATCAATTATGAAGCTATTAACTTCGGAAAGTTTTGAAATAATTTGAGGTGAATGAGTTGCAATTATAAAATGACAGTTTCTATAAGTGCTAAATGTTTTTGTCAAAATTTGAATATATCTTTCTTGCCATTGTGGATGAAGACATAGCTCAGGTTCGTCAATACATATAAGTGAGTTGTCTTTAATTTTACTTGCTATACCTAAAATTCCAATTATTATACTTTGTTCCCCTGAACTTGCATTTTTCATCGAGAATGTACGTCCACCTTCTTTTGATTGCAAACGAACATTTCTAAGTCGCAAAAATCCAGATAGTATCAAAAATAAAACATCATCATTTAAGTAATCGTATCTAAAATTTTTATCTAATCCATCCTTATCGATAGTTATAAAAAAATAGGTTTTAAGGTCATCTTTTTTAATTCTTTCGGCTACAATTTTTAAATGTCTTAATTTGTCATAATTTAGAGTTTCATCATCGTTAAAAAAATAACTTTTATTAAATCTTCTATACGAAGAAAACCTTCTGGTCTCAAAAATTTCTTCTAAGTTTTCGGTTGTCAAAATTTCATCAAGCATTTTGTGAAGAGTATTTGAATGAAATCTTATTTCAATTGTATCGTTATAACCTAAATAATCTAAGACTTTCGAAATTTCTATAGCTTGTTTTGGTTCGTTAAGAATACTATTTATTAATGAAGCAATAATTTTTGACAAATATGCAATTCCAAAATTAGCACTTGGTAAATCTCTTAAACCTAAATAGGTATAACCATTAATATTTTGATGTAATTTTGATAGAGGAAACTTATCAAAAGGACTTGTAGAAACAGCAATAACTTCGCGTGGAAAAAATGATTTTATAGATTTTCTATTGAAATCAAACAGTCTATCATTTCTCATATTCTCATATTGATGATAGAATTCATTTGTCAATGCTTCTAAGAAAGAGCTTTTGCCAGTTCCGTTTTTGCCAACAAGAATGCTAAAGACATTTTCATTCGGCTCTATGACTTGTTGATTTATAAGTTGGTAAGTTTTTCCCTTAAAATAATATTTTTCTATCATTGTTTGCTTTAAATGCCTTACAACTTGTTAATATGCAAAACATTGTTCCTATTATTTATCCAATTTGGCTGGCTATCCGGAACTTTTGTTCCTTTTATCCAGCTCAAAATATTTACTAAATTTTTTGAGTTTTCGAATGTAACCTAAAAAAAGAAGCTGACTTTACGGAAAACCTTACTTTAAGTAGGGTTTTTCCTTATTTTTTTATCAGGAGAAATCCTTAGTAAATGTTTGGTAAGAATGTAGTGTGTTGTAAATGAGGTTTTTTATTTTTTTCTATCAGCGAAGCTCGCTGAAGGTTCTGCAAAGTTTTTATTGTATCAGCGAAGCTCGCTGAAGGTTTCGCAGAGTTTTTATTGCGTCAGCGAAGCTCGCTGGAGGTTTCGTAAAGTTTTTATTGCATCAGCGAAGCTCGCTGAAGGTTTCGCAGAGTTTCTATTGTGTCAGCGAAGCTCGCTGATGATTTAGCAAGAATTATAAGTGGTATTGTTAAAGAATAGGTGAGTAGTGGGCGAGAATAAGCAATTACTTATAGTTATTGTTGTAGTTTATGTTTTTATTCACCTAAATTAAATTCCTTTATTTCAAAATAGCACTTTTCACAGACCAATTTAATCTTTGAAAATTCCATTGATTCATCATTCCAACCGTTTGTTCTAAGTCGTTCTTTTTCGCATTCAGAACACCAAGCTTGAAAATCATCTTCCTCATCCAATTCCATTCCACGAAAAGTTTCAAAAGCTTCTTCAAATCCAGTTTTGATTTTAGTGTTCAGATGTTGGCAGATAAATGCCTTTCGTAATTTTCCGTGAATTCCACAGTTAATTAATTCGTTATCTATTTTCTCAACCTCTTCTTTTGAGATTTGGTCTGTGAGTAAAAAGTATATTTCTAAATGGTCTGAAATTACTCGATAAGCTCCAATCCCACCAAGTATGTCAAAAGCAATAGAAGTCAATTCCCAACCTGTATATTTATCTCCGTCAAAATGAGCATTGGTCAGATTTTTATATTTCTTCTTTTCTCCGTACGCCTTAACTTTTAAAGTTTTGAATTTTTTTGGTTCAACAGAATGTTCATTTGCCCAAGCCCACATCCAAGTATTTGTCTTTTGAGAAAAAGTTCCAACAGGAATGTATTTGAAATAAATTTCTTTGTTGTCTGAATACAGTTTTAACGTTTCGCTAGCTTGATTATAGAACCAATTAGCATAATTGTCAAGGTCATATTCAGCTTTGAATTCGTTTTGAAATTCAGTTAGCTTTTGACAAATTTTGTTCGCATATTTTTCGTATTTCAGAGTTCTAAATATCAATTCTGTTCGTTTTTTTATATTAATCACAACGGTTTCTTATAGCCGTCAGTTAAAGTTTTAAAATTACTTATTTTCGGTTTGGTACAGACTTTAGTAATTCCGAGTGGATTCCGACGTGGTTGATTCTGCCTTAATTGTGGTTATATATTGTTGTGAGTACGTGCATTTTTTTCAAATTGATTCAATATTTCAATGCTCTTATTTAATCTATTTAAATCAAATTCTGGAAAAAAGCGGTTGAAATCCAATAATCTCTGTTTTGACAATTTATCTCTGTTTAAAGCACAGGTCAACAATATTTCCTGCAATGACCATAAACTACTTTCATAGTCCGATTTATTCTTTTTTAGTTCAAGAGTTTCGTTAAAATACTCATTTGCTCTAATCAGTGCTTTGTCATTTATGAATGGCGCTTCTAAAACAAATTCTTTTTCTGTTATTTTGATTATGTCGTTTTCAACATAAATTACCTCTTTATAAACAGAGTAATATTGTTGCGTCCAATTATTTTCATCGTATTGAGTATCCCAGTAAAAGAACATTTTAATAGGCTCAATAATTAATTTTCCTTGATTATATGATTTATAGTATGGACCAAACTCATTTCGAATAATTTTTCCTGTCTTAAGGTCATAAATCTGTTCTGAACCACTACCAGATTTTTTCTTACTTAGATATTCAATTCTATTTCTATAAGTGGCTAAAATTTCATATTTCTCATGACTATCTGATACAACATTGACCCTAGTGGTGTCACAAAATATAATACTGTCATTCCTAGAGTAGATTCCAAAATCAGGCCAGTTTTGATCAGGGCAATTAAAAAATGGTTTGATTTCCTTTTTACAAGAATAAATTAAAGCAACTATTAATAAAAGTAAGATTGTCTTTTTCATTTTCGGTATTATCCACAACTTGTTTATATGCGGAACTTTTAGGTGTTTTTATAAAACTCAAAATATTCACAATTTTTTTAGTTTTCGAATATAGTATAAAAAAAGAATATGGTTTTCCTAAGTTTTTTCTATTAGCGAAGTTCGCTGGAGGTTTCGCAGAGCTTTTATTGTATCAGCGAAGCTCGCTGGTGGTTTCGTAGAGTTTTTATTGCATCAGCGAAGCTCGCTGATGATTTCGCAAGAATTATAAGTGGTATTGTTAAAGAATAGGAGAGCATTAGGTTTAAAATAGCCTAAGAAGAGTTAAGGAAGAAGTTTGTTTAGGTACTTTGGTTGGTTGTTGTTAGTGTTTTATTCTTCTAATGGATAACATTTGTCAAGAAATTCATCTAAAGAATTAGCTAATAGACAAAATCCAAAGTCACCATTATCCACGTGAAAAATTTTGCCATTGTGAAATCCTCCTATTGATACATATATTTGACTTCCACTATAAGTTTCTATTAAAGGAAATAATTTATCAGATTCCACATAGTCGGTATTTACTTCAAAATCATTTTGAAATTGCTCTAAGTAATTTCGGTACTCCCATCTTTCTTTAATTGAATTTAATGATTCTACTTTTTGAAGTCCATCATCGGTTTTCCATCCATCGTTATAAGTTAAATCAAAAAAACATTCAGCTTGATTCTCAAATTGTATTTCTGAATCAGCATAATTCTTGAAGAAAATCTTGATATCATTTGGTAAATTAAATCCAGTAAATTTCTCAATATCTGCTATATCAGAATCCGTAAATGGTTTTGGGTTTTTAAATTCTATTTTAGTTTTCATTTAATTTCTGGTTCAGTAGGTTGTTAACGTCAACGGTAACATATAAGATAGTAATGGATTTTATACACTGTTAGGAGATGTTATTTATCCCATTCTTTTAATAATTCATCCACTAATACTCTGACATTTTCTTCATCACTATTTTTATAAGATTCAATGTATTTTTTTGCTTTATTTCCTTTTATTTTTGATAAAACTATTAAATACGTTTGAGCATTATAATCGCTATTGATTCTTTCTTTTTCACAAACTTCAATGATTTTATCTATGGAAGATTTATCTTTTAGATTCGCTAAACCCATAGCGGCATCTCTTTTAACTGCAAAATCTGTTTTTTCGTTTAATAATAGTTTCAAGAATATTTCTTTATGTTCTTCTTTTGGAAAATTTGATAAATATTTAATAGAGCTTCTTTCCCAATGTAGACTTTGTTCGGTTTTATATATCTCATTATATATTGTTTGAAGTGTGTCTATTTTGTTTTCAATAAGTATTTCAGTTATGGAAACCACTCTTTGCTCTGGTTTAGCTAACATACTTATTAGTTTATCCAAAATTATTTTTGTGTTATTTCCCTTTAAGGCATCTACAGTCCAATATCTAACGGAAGAATCAGAATTATCTAAATAAGTAGTGAGAATTTCTTCAGATATTTTATCATTTCTACCCGTTAGAACTTTAATTAAATATTTTTGAATTTCAATATTTTCTGTTTCTAATAAAGCTTTTTGAACATCTTTAAGTATTTCATCTGAAAATAAAAGTGGCTGTTTATTAATGTTAAAATAATAATTTTTGGGAATTTTATTTAAAGTAACTAATTCTAGCCAATATTTAACATTTGCTATATTTTTTGATTCAAAAAAAGCATCTAAAAAATCTTCAGATACAGGGTTCTCATTTTGTGATATTTCTTTTAAATAATTTACATCTTCAATTGTTGGACTATTTGCCAATGCTTGAATTGCAATACTTCTAGTTTTCGTGCTATCTAATAGAGGAATAAATGTTTCTTTTAGATTTCCTATTTGAAGCTCTTTTACAGAATATATTGCGTAACCTTTAATGTTGTAATTCCAATTTTTTACTGCATCAAGAAGTAACTCTTCTGTTTTTTTGTTCTTTCCAGTTATTGATAGTATTTGTGCCGATAAAATTTTTGATTTAAAATCATCACTATTGATTCTTGCATAAGCTGTATTTTTTAAAGAATCCTTATCTAGTTTAAAGTATAATGGAATCATATGGCTGTTTCCAAAATTTTCATTTTCAATAAGAAAATCAAAAAGTTCGGTAGTGTGCTTTGTTTTTAAATGCATTAGTGCCATTCCAGACCAAATTAGATTGCCTTTTTTTTTCTCCGTTTTTATTTTTTCTAAAAGACTTTTCTCATAATTTACGTCTCCTGCACCTGCAATTACTAAATATGAAAGTAATCTTTGATTTGGGTTTTCAGAATTAAACAATGTCTGAATATTGTTTTTATAAACATTAGTTTCCTTAAACTTCGTAAGAGGATATTGTAATATGCTTTGATTCTTTAAACTTGCAGTTAGTTGAGTTATATCACTGTGAGGTGTTAGCAAAGTCGAGTACTTTCTAAACATATCATTCAATTCAGTTTCACTAAAATTAGTTTTGGTTGCATTCTGGAAGTCTTTTTTGAAATCATCAATATTTTGACCAAGTGACATTACTGATGTAAAAAAAGTAACTAATATTATTATGTATTTCTTCATTTCGTTTTAATGTGTTATAACTCGTTTATATACGGAATTTTGTTCCTGTTATTAACCTAATATGTCTGGCTATACATAATTTTTAGGTGTTTTAATAAAACTCAAAATATTTACAATTTTTTTAGTTTTCGAATATAGCATAAAAAAGAATATGGTTTTCTTAAGTTCATTCTATCAGCGAAGCTCGTTGAAGGTTTCGCAAGAATTATAACTAGTATTGTTAAAGAATAGGCGAGAATAAGCAATTACTTGTAGTTATTGTTAGCCATAGTTTTTATTTTCCGATAATTAACTTTCCTTCGTCAAACCAACAATAATAACCCATTTTCCAAATTTCAAAATAAGGAGCAAATAAATCAAATTCCAACTTGTCTTGATAGCTCGGATACTGAAAATAATGTGAAAGGTTATAGTCACAATTAATTGAATAATATGCTTCATCCAATATTTTAATAATTGAATCAAAATCAGTATTGTCTATAAACCAGTCTGATATTGAATCATAAATTATTGCATTAGTATCATTTTCATTAGTTCTTTTGTCAGATTCAGTTATTTCAATAGTTTTTATTTCCGCCATTGTATCGATAAACTCCTGGTCGGTAACTATTTCAGAGAATAGTTTTAAATTCTCTATATATTTTTCTCCGTTTAATATTAGTAATTCCTTATTTTCACTCGGATTTGGGCAAAAATAACCTGGTGATTTTCCCTCTTTCGATAATTCGTTAAATCTTTCTTCAGTTGCACTATATATTTTAATTAATCTCTCAAAATATAAATTCCCGTTTATGATAGGTCTAAAAACTTTTTCAAGCCCATTTCCATCAGGCATAAAATATTGAAAATACCCATAAAATTGACAACTCAAATCATTTGAGTCAATATCAATATCTTCATTAATAATTTGTCCTAAATACTTTGCATATTCTTGCTTTGTCATTTTTCGTTTTTCAATATTATGGTTAATGTTGATGTATAAGATTAGCTGCTTGTTTAAAGCACTAAAATAAGTAAATAGATCATAGACATAAGGTTAGTTTAGAGTTTTGTAAGTATGCCAAAACCAGCAATTAATTTTATACGGTGTTAGCTACAATTGTTTTGTTAATCCAATTTTACCTAAATGACCTTTTCTGTTTTTTTCGTCAAACCCAAATATAAAATTTACTTTGTTTTCAAGTTGTATTGAAATTTGGTCTGAAAAAGTTAATTCTTGATTGAATTCCCATTTTATTTTTTCCTTAAATAAAATTTTAAGAAACTGATTGAATTTTATTCCGTTAAGTTTCCTTTTAGTTTTATCAAAAAACAAGAATGATTTGTAAGGAGAAATAGTCCACATATAAAAAAGATTCTCTTTAAAATGAAGTTGAAAATCTCCTTCAGATACAATTGTGGAGTCATTGTTTTTTTGAGAAATAAAAAGTGTTGATTTTATTTTAGTTTCTATTTCCTTAAAACTATTTCCAATAAAAATTTTATATCCATTTATCTCAATATAATCTTGGGTTAGTATATGATTAACATTCATTTTTTTAAATTGTAGCTAACTTGTTTATATGAGGAACTTTGTTCCTAGTATGTATCTAATTTGGTTTGCTATGTGGAATTTTTAATAAAATAGGTCCGTTTATTTTTAGCAATTTTATAACATGCAATATAAATAAAGAAGATGTTATAGTTCCTTAAAAACTCCTTTTACTTTTTATTTATGCTGTTTTTCAAGATTATCATTAAGTCTGCGTAACTCAATCAAAATTGAATCTTGTTTTTGTTTGCTTGTTAAACTCTTTAGGAAATCTCCAACTTTAATTGCTAAAGAATCTTCTAAGTTTGTTGGTTCAATTTTTGAAAGTTTGATATTGTCTCCATTTTTCAAGTTCTCAGAACTTTCTCCTAATTTGACGAAGATTCCTTTAGAGCCAAGTAAATTGATGCTTTCAATTGCAAATTTAGAATCAACTGGAATTTTAATGTCAGATTTTAATTTACATTTTATATCAATTGTTCCTTCTGAGGTTAAATTCAAGTCTTCTACTTTTCCAATTTCAAATCCGTTTAGGGTTATGTTTGCTTCAGTAGTTAGTCCATCAACATTTTCTGCATTCAATATTATTTCAGTTCGCTTATTTGTACAAGACATAAGGAAAATGAGGATTGCTACAATTGAGTAATATTTCATTTTGTTATTTATAAATACTTATGACCATTTTTGTTGGTAGTTATTTTATTACGTTCATATTAGTTAAATAGATTTTGTTCTCTTTTAGAAAACCGATATTAGAGCCAAAACTGGTAATGTAATTTCGTTTGTTCAACTCTTGGTTTTCCTCGTTTTTGAACTCAACCTTATTTATTTTCTTTAATTTATTTCCTTTTACCTCAAATAAAATAAAATTATCCTCATAATATCCATCTGCCATAAGCACTTTATTACCAGAAATATTTAAAGAACTTGAACCTCGAATATCAGTATTCCAAAACTTAATTTGTTTTGAGTTATTAAGTTTGACAAGAGGAAATTCTGCGTAATAGTAAAACCAAGTGTTGTTATCAGAATCTATATTCATAGCATAACAATCTGCCATATAGTCAAGTCCATTAGTTGGTTTGAATTCCCAAATTTTTTGTCCGTTTTTATTCCAACATATTAGTCCAGGTGTTCCAATTGGCTCGTTCCATCCGTAATTTCCAAATATTCCCTCATCAAAATACGAAGCCCATATATTTCCATCGTTATCAATTTGGATATCTTGAATTCCGTCTCCAGCAATAAAGTCTCTTAATAATTTTCCTTTAAGGTTATAAACCCGAGCATTTTTGTCTATTTCATTTTCATTTTTGAATCTGCTGCGTCCACAGACAAGCAGAATCTCTTTCGTTGGCAAGAAATTCACATAATGAAAATTGTAATATTCATCTTTTATTAAAGTTTTAAAAATTTCATTTCCTTTTAAATCAAAACGAATAAATGTATAGTTTTTAGGTTTGTCAGATTTTATAAATGCAAACATTCCATTTTCAGTTTTGTATTGAGATACAGAATGAATTATTAAGACATTTATTCCTTTCTGATCGACTGAAACAGACATAATCTCATCTTCATTCTCAAGTTTTTCTGAAAGGCTAATTATCGGTTGAATTTTAAGTGTTTTTGTTCCAAATATCATCTGGCTATTTTCAGCTTTTTTATTTTTTTTATTTTGGCAAGAAACCAAAATGATTAGAATCAATATTGATTTGATGAATCTTATACTTTTCGATCTTTTAATAAAACTCAGAATATTCACAATTTTTTTAGTTCTCGAATATAGTATAAAAAAGAATAAGTTTTTCTATCAGCGAAGCTCGCTGATGATTTCATAAGAATTATAAGTAGTATCGTTAAAGAATAGGTGAGAATAAGCAATTATTTATAATTATTGTTGTAGGGAGTTTATTTACTTTTAATTAAAATCTTTTGGTTTTAATTAGTCTTTTTCCAGTCCAAACCTTCCCAGCTATCTATCAAGTTCTTCCAAGCTTTTAATGAGTTTGTTTTTAACCATTTATCAAAGGATTTATAATAGTCAATTTCAGAACCTCCTATGTTTTGAATTCCTTCAAATAACCCAACTACAATCAAATTCTTAACATAATCGTCTCCAAAAATCATTAATTCTTCAACATTCTTGAAGAAGGTCTCAAAATTTTCAGTTTGCCCTAATTTTTTCTTATCAACGATAAATCTGGAAATGTCTGCAATGTCAATGTAAGCCAATCGATCACTAGGATCTTCATAGTCAAACTTCACTTCCTTATTATAGAAATCAGTCAATTCATTCCAATCAGATATAAGTTTTTGGAAGACCTGTTCGACTTCCGATTCTTGAAATATGATATCTATTTTTTTTATTTTCATATTGCACACAATGTTCAGGCTAAGGAACATTTTTGGTTTTTTAAGCGTAAGTTAGTTAAAAAGGACAAGTTTTAGTTTGTCTATGTGATTTAGACCCTTGGAAAAATCCGCCAACAATGTTTTTTTGCTCAGTTCTTTGTTGATACCAGTTTATTTTCTTTTTACTAACCTGTCAAGCCAATTAATTCGTTTATTTACAAGTCCAAGATGTTGATGATATCTCAATCCTGATGTTTCTTTATTCGCATTTTGTTCTGCAATTTCAGCATATTTTGTAGATGATTCTTTCAGTCCTTTTTTTTCATATACTATTGAAAGTATTGAAGCAGTTTTATACTTCTCAATTGGAAAAATTATATCATCAAATCTTTCTAAAATTATTGTTTCAACAAAATCAAACTCCTCAAGCTTATTGTTCTTTATAATTAGTTCAGAGTATTCTAAATATGATTGAGTTTTTACATTCGGAAAATTTTTTTCAAAATCAATTGATTTTCTGTAAAATTCTATAGCCTTTTCAATTTCATTCTGTTTAAGATAAATATCTCCTAATGAATTTAGTGCAGAGCTTATTTGAGATTTTTCTTCAGAATATTCATTCAACATTTTATTCAATAAAGACTCGGCAATATCCAATAGTTTAAGATTATTAGTTTCAATTAATTCGATAGCTTGAATTTTTAAATATTGAGCTCTATTGTATTTTCTGGCTCTTTTAAGTCTATTAAAAAACTCTTCCTTATCTTTTTCACTCCAAGATTTTTTTCTGTACCACTCCATTAAGATTGGTTTTTTATTGTTGCCAATAGTTTTGTGTATGGTTTGTTGCGTGTTTAAATGTACAAAATTAGAGTTAAAGACTAGCTTTATAGAAAGATCACTTATCTTTAGTTTAGTAAGAAATAGCAATTAACTATACACTTTGTTACTACACGTTTTTATTTTTTTAAATTTTCATAATATGTTCCATTCGGATCTAGATTGAAGAATTCAAAAATGTCTTTTTTAGCGTTTTCGTTTTTTGGATTTCTCAAGTCAGCTTCTAATTCATAAAATTCAGCCTCCCAATATGGTTGATTAGAATTTGTTTTGATACAATTATCTAATGTTTCTTTGTTAAAATTTACAGTTGCCCCAATCGATTCCATTCTATAAGGATTTGACTTTAATATTTTCTCCCAACTTTTGGCATTTTTATCTGGATTTTCAATCGCTAAATACTTATTGTATTTCTTTGATGTGGTTTCTTTATATATAAGTCCATATTGTAAATAAATAGTGTCAAAATCTCCATAATGAATGCTTTTGGAATAAGAAATAGGAAAATCATATTCTAATTCTGATAAAGGTAGGTTTCCAATTACCTCATAATCTCCATAAAACAAAACATTGTCCATAATATATTGAGCAGGAATTGATTTTTTTGTTTTCAGTTGTTCTAAATCGATTTCTTTAGTTGGGGCTATAAAATGGTAAACTTTAATGACAAGAGGTTGAGTCATAAGGTTCATTATTCCATAATTTTTATTAGCCTTAAACTTTGAATCCTTTCTTAAGGGTCTCAAATCGTAAATCAGTCGTCCAAATCCATAATTTCTTCTATCAACTTTGAAAGCAAAGAAATCACCTTCTTTTAGTTTTATCCTTTTTCTTTTTTTTGAAGAGAATTGTTCAATTGATTTCAAATCTTCAGGGGTAGAGTCTTTAATATAATCAGCAAGCCAACTTTTTAAGTCCTCAATATTTTTAAACTTTATGTTCTCAAAATGGGTTGAATAAAATGTATTTTGAGTGGTGTGATTTCCAATCGTTATTCCATTAATTCCAAAATTAAAATAAGTACCTATTGGTGTTTTTGACTCTAATGTTGAGGAAGTAAGTTTTTTGGGTTTCCCTTTATGAGTTTTTGGAAGTAGAAATTCTCTGTTTTTAGTTTCCTCATTGTATTGAATTTCGGAGTATATTAATTCAGTTGAAATTACTTGCTTTTTAATTGTGTTTTTGTCAAAGTATAAAATTGAACTCGGTCGACTTGAATCTCCTTTAAGGATGACTTTTTCCCAATTGTTTGCAACTAATTCTAAGCCTAAGTATTTACGTTGTTTATTGTTTAATTCAAAAGTCATATGGTTTTCTCGAATGTGTGATAACTTGTTTATATGCGAAACTTTTATGTGTCTTGAGTGTTTGTTGTTGAATACGTTTTAATATACTTTTATATAGAGGGCAGGATATTTTCTTAAGCTAAAGGTTTATATTTATTAAAAATAGAGTCAAATTGTTCTGTGTCAATTAGATGGTTTATTAGTTTTTCAATTTCAAATCTGTTGATTCGTTCGACAAGAACCATATCACTTGCCCAAAAATATTGACCATGTAAACATTCTCCAGTCTTTTTATGTTTCTGTCTTAGAAACTCTATGTTTTCGTAGGTAAATAATGTAGCAACATACCTACTGTTATCATTAAATGTAACAATTACGTCAGAGATGTCATTCGTTTCTTTAACTCCACCGATGATTGGTTCTTTTTCTTCACTTTCAATCCATATGTTTTTTATTGGTATCTGCATTTAATTGAGTATAACGTTTAGTGTAATTGTGGTTATACATTATTACCACAGGTTTTTTTCTTTCGGTGTTGATTGATATTCTCTATTCGCACTTTCTAATATTTTTTTCTCAAATAATTTAGGAAAATACTTCATAAGTATTTTTGATTTAAGCTGTGTAAATTTACTAGCTTTTTGATCTGATATTTTCCATAAGTTTTGAGCATCTTTCTCAGTTAGAATTTTTTCAATCCCTTTTTTAGAATCAATTTTTATAAATGGAAATTCAGGTTGATTTTCTCCACAAAGTGTTATTTGTTTTCCTAATTTCGTACTGATTACAGTCATAAAATCCGTTACCTTTTTCAGTTCTATTTCTGAGTGTATATCGCACGGGTTAATATCAAACTCAATTTGGTCGATAAGAAAGAAGTAGCACTTGACAATAATTTCATCCAAATCAATTGTTGCAGATTTGGTTTCCAGTTCGCCAGTTTCGTCCGCAAACATTATTTTCACATATTCAAAATCAATTTTGTCTGTCAAATTATCTTCATAAACTCCAAAAGTCAATTTGTAATCAGAGTTTAATAAGTCAACCACTTTTTTCCAATCCGAAATTGTTGCGTTTTGAACATAGATATCCCTTAAGGCTCCATCCTTTTCAAATATCCATTCTATGTTTTTCCAGTTTCTCAATGTAGCTTCTAAATGTATGGTAACTTATGTATGTGTGCAATTTTTAAGAGTTTTCGAATATAGCAAAAAAAGATTATGGTTTTCTTAAGTTTTTCTTTCAGTAAAGCTCACTGATGATTTTACAAGGGGTATAACTAGTATTGTTAAAGAATAAGTGAGTAATGGGACTAAAATAACCTAAAAAAAGGTAGATAAGGAGTTTGTAGAGGCGCTTTGGATGTTTGTATAAGATTAGTTGTGTGGTTTAAGCGTTTAATTTAGTAAATATAAACTGAATAGAAAATCCGAGTGGATTTTCGTAAGTAGGCTAGTACTAGTAATGAATTATACACGTTGTTGTAGCCAGTTATAAACTTGTTATAAATGTTAAAATGAAAATAAAATTATACTCCTAATTGTCAAAATTAATAGAAGAATATTCAGGAGAAAATATATAGTTAAAGTAGAATGAATTAATCTTTCTAAATATTTCAGTTTTTTGTTTGGTATAAAAGCAATTATTAATCCTAGAATTACACTTATAAAAATAAATCCGATATAAAAATTAATCAATTGTGATATTAAGGATGGACCTTCCGTATTTCCAGGATATTTAATATTTGTGTTTCCTGCAACGATATAAAGTACTATATTCAGAATTGTTATTCCGATAGATAAGACTAATTTTATCTTGTTCTTTTGTGGTTTTCCTTCGTTTTGGGGTGCAAGAATATCTGCCATAAGTTTATTTTATTTGGAGTGAGTAATTTTCAGAAGTAGTAGAGAACAAGCAATTGCTTGTAGTCATTGTTGCCAGTAGTTTTATCCCTTAATTGTTATATTGTTTTCTTTAGCTTTTCTTTCAATCAATTCTGATTTTCCTAATTCTTCCAATTTAGCACTTATAAATTCAAATAACTTTTGACTGTCTTTTTGAAATTCAGAATCGGTTTCTATATATATTTTATGAGCTATGAATAAATTGTCCAATGCATTTTCATAATCTTCATTAATCAATTGCATTTTTGCCAAACCAAAGTAGCCTTCTGGGTCATTTGGATAAAGAAATTTTAATTCAGCATAATTTTTTATAGAGTTTTCGTCATCTTTTAGATTAGAATAACAAACAGCTATGTTTAATAAAGCTACATTACCTTCAGGGAATATTTCTAGTGATTTTTTATAATATTTTATAGCACTTTTGTAATCTTCCTGCCTTCTATATGAAATTGCTAGATGGTCAATTGCGTAAACAAAATTTGGGTCGAATTTAATAGAAGATTTAAATTCTTTTATTGCTTTCTTAAATTTTCCAGATTCTAAATATTCATTTCCTTTATCGAAGTATTTATTAGCTTCCAAATTACCCGATAAACCGTAAAATTTAGTTTTCTTATTTTCAATTATCAACCTCCTTACATTATAACAATAGCTTGGAAGTATGTCATATGCCGCTTTTATTGTTCCCCTGATGCCTTGTACCGTTGCTATTTGCTTTCTTTCCTCTAAAGTTCCCTTCATCATTACATCTGCCATTGATTTTACAATACTTCCCCTGATACTATCCTGAAGAATTTTTATATCGTCTATAGCATCTAGGTATTTACAAGTATTTATAGCAATCTTTTCAGGTATAGTTTGTCCTTGAAGTGTAGAAAAAATTAAAATATTAATATTAATGTTTTGTTCATTTAGTCTTTTTATAAATTAGTAGCAACGGTCTCGTATAGCCGTAGCCGTCAGTTATGGATTTTAAATTATTGTTTTTTGGTTAAGGACTGTATTTAATAATTCCGAGAGGATTCGAACATAGTTGATTCCGTCGTAATTACGTTTATACGTTTTTGCAAACAGTTTTTATTCTGTTTTTTTCATTTCCATTTTAATTCCACTTTCGTCTAAGTGAAATATTATTTTACCATTAATTTCTTTGATTAATATGCCCATTATAGAATACCTATCCTTTTCATTTCCGATTTTTAGGTATTGACTTTTTTGTTCAAGTTTCCATTTAGTTCCATCAGTCATTTCTGTTATCATTCCAAATAATTGAGATTTTGATGTTGTGGTAAGTTTAAAATTTCCGTTTTGCTTAAAAGCAAAAGTTGCGTTTTCAAATCCATTTATCAAAGGAACAAATTGAGGGTTTGTTGGTTTTTTAATCAGTTTTGCTACTTTCCATTTTCCATATACGTCTTTTTCAGTTAAAGTCTGTCCGAATACAGATGAACTTAAAGAAACTAAAAATAATAAAGTCAAAAATTTTCTCATAGGTGATTTTAATTGTTTGCAATTTGTTTATAAGCGGAATTTTTAGGTGTTTTAATAAAACTTAAAATATTCACAATTTTTTAGTTTTCGAATATAGTATAAAAAAGAATATGGTTTTCTTAAGTTTTTTATCTGCGAATCTAGCTGAAGGTTTCGCGAGAAGTATAATTTGTATTGTAATAGGAGGGGAGCATTTTATTCTCTAATAATAATTTCAATAATTCCAAATATCAAAAAGAAAAACGTAGTTCCAATAACATATAAAATATAAGTAATAGAAGTAAACAGTATTTTCGAAAATGTTTTTTTGGTTTCAAAAAATTGATTAAAAGTCCAAAACACAAATAATATTGCAATAAAAAACGGAACAGCTTGCGTGTAATATCCGTCAATTTTAAGTATAAAAAAGATTATCTCAAAAGCTAAATAAATTAGTGTTTGTTGTCCAGTTATGTAACAGTTTAAAATTAAATGCTCAAAGAAGTTATATTTTTGATTGATAAAAGAAATATATGATGCAAATGAAAAAAAGGGTAGAAGGAATAAAGAAGAATATCCAAAATTATTAGACAACCAATTTAAAATATTAGCGGTTATTGATTTTTCTAAATTATTATCACTTAATGCTCTTGTTGCTCCTGAAAATGCATTTCCTAAAAATGTTTTTTCATCTATTAAGAATGTTGTCAGTACATATAATGTAGACGTTAATAAAATAAAGGCTATCGGTTTAAAATGTTTTTTTCTTTTTCCATTTAAAAATTCTCTAATACTATATCCTGGTCTAATTGATAATTCTTTAATTGAGAAAAGTATTCCATGATTTACTTGAAAAACAGTGTTCAATATTTCATTAATTAAGTAGTTGTAATTAATTCTATCGGTACTAGATTTTTGCCCACAGTTATTGCAGAAGTTACCACTAAATTCTTGATCACAATTCTTACAAATCATTCAAGTCTTTTTTAATTTTGAGAGAGTTTTTTATATTACTGAAGCTTATGTGTATACGGAACTTTTAAGTGTTTTTATTCATTTCTTAAGATTTCCTTTAAAACTTTATCAACTTGAGTTTCAGTAAGTCCAACGCTCATGTCTGGATGATACAATAATCTGATTAAATCTCTATCGATTAAAGCATATTTATTTGTAGTTGTCCATTCTGATTGAAAAATGCTCTCTGGATACTTTTTTGAATCTCTAGCTAATCCAAGTGATTGTGTTAACTCTTCACGTAAAAGATGTTTCTGTTCAACTAGATTAGCTCTATAAATATCGACATACATTTTTCCTTTTATTAATTGATTTTGACTATTCCTAGAAACAGAAAATAGTCCCCAATTAGATTCAACCAAATTAACCTGACTTGGATATAACTGAGCATATTCATACCCACTTCCAAAGAAAATATAATAATTAGATTGAGAAGAATCGTTTACAATATTTATTTTAAAACCATCAGTAACCAATTCATTGATTTCTTTTATTATTTTTTCTAATTCAGTTATTAACTCCTTGTTTTTTTCTCCTCCAATAAATATATTAAGATCTGAATTCCACTTTCGAGTTATTTTACTTGCATTCCCAAATTCAAAACCTAAAGCCACCTCTTTAAAATACTCAATAACATTAATTTCGTGTTCGCTAAATTCTGATTCAGGTAATACTATATTTTCATCATTTATAGAGCATGATGCTAAAGTTATTAGTATAAAAAGAAGTAATAATAGTTTGTTTTTCATAACATAATTGATTTTAAATTGCACTTAGTTTAAGTATATGCTTAACTTTTTTGTGTTTTATAAAACTTAAAATATTCACTAAATTTTTGAGATTTCGAATATAGTATAAAAATGGATATGATTTTCTCAAGCTTTTTATGTCAGAGAAGTTTACTGATGATTTTTGGAAGTAGTATTACCCGTATTTTTAAAGGATAGGAAAGTGCAGGATGATTGGGGTAAATGGATTAAGAAAAGACAGGTAATAAATTTGTGCAGTAGCTTTCGTTGTTTTTAAATATTGCTAAAGGAATGGATAGTTTATGAGTAGTAGCATTTTTTTTATTCATGAACCTTATGTTTTTAACTGAAATTACTATTACTTATTAATCTTATTGTATATTGTTTTTATAATCCCAATAATTTAGGAGAAGATGCATCAGTTTTTAATTTTTCTAAAATCAGCTTTTCTAATAGTAGGAACGAATTGATATACTCGTTTTTATATTGACTTACGTAGTTATCGTTTCCTGCCCATCTTGAATTTTCAATACTTTCTTCTTCAATATCGATTCCTTCTAATACCTGTAATTTTTGAATTCTTGGAAATTGTTTTTCTAGAGATTTGTAGAATTCAATAGCTGTTTGTTTTTTCATTTTTTTAATAGTGATTAGTATATCTTTATAAATTGTAGCTATTGTTGTGCATAGTTCTTTATTTCTTCAATCTGTTTTTGGAACTCTTTTAACTCAATAATTCTCTCTTCTATTTCTACTTGTTTAGTTGTTTTTTTCCAAAATGGATAAAACAAAAAAGTAGAAGTTCCTAAAGTTTTATATTTCCCTGTATCTATTTCAATTTCAGTTTTAATACTAAAACAAGTATTTCCTTTGTAAAGTTTAGTAACTCTTTTACGTTTAGTGAGTACATCAAAGAATTCAGAAATCCCTTTATAAATATCATCATACTCGGGATTCAAATGCTTATGGTTTGCCCCATGTCCTAAAATTATTTCTTTGTCATCACAAGATATCCATATGTCATACTCAGAAACAGAAAGGTGTGTTTCAGTATATCCATCAGCACAATTATCAACATGAATACTTAATTTATCTCCGAAACATTTTTGTAGTAAAGAATGAGTTTTTTCAAAAATTATTTGATGATTTTTCATTTTTGAATTGTCTACGTTTTATTATTATTGAATTCGTATCAATAAAAACTTACCTAATCCAAGTTTTAAAGTAAGTTCATTTTTTATATTGTTAGTACCTAGATTATATTCCTTATAATTTATTCATATTTTAATCCTCTTGTAACCTTGTAATAAAACGCATTTTTGTTCCTATATCTTTCGTATTCAGATTGACTTACTAAAAACTTAAACTTTCCTTGTGAATAGATTTTGCCTTTATATTTAATTGATTTCATGAGCATTTTTATTCCTTCTTTTACGATTAATTTATTGGGTAAAGCTTGATACTTATAGCGTACTATACTATCATCATCATTTATAATTAACTCACCAGTACTTCCATTTATTACTTCGTATTTCCCTTTTTTAAGAACAAGATAAGTTTTTGTCCAGTCTTGTATTTTAAAGGTCTAGTATCACACATCCATTGTTTCCATTTATTTACGATGATTGTATTATCATCCTTTCCTTTAATAAAATCTGATATTCCAAAGTGATATTTTCCGTAATTAATTTCATCTATTTGTCCTTCAACAATTAAATCTGCTTTTGAAGTAACAATTGAATATGGCAAAACCTTTTTGTCAAATTCATTATTATTTGTGAGTGATGTAAATAATAATAAAGTGATAAGTATTCTCATAATCATAGCTAATTTGTTTTAAACATCCAATTTAGCAAATACAAATTGAATAGGAAAGATGAAAGTTTAAATTTAGCAGATTAGGTGAAGTACTAATAAAAAAGGCAGCTAAATACTAGCTGCCTTCTCTGTTGCTTAATTGAATAAGTCTTTTAAATATACGGGGTACTCTTTATAATTAATTACATGATATACAGATTCTACAAAATCTGAAGATTTATAATAAGGATTGTTGTTTTTAATAACCTTGCTTACATAGTCTTCATAAGTAGCAATGTTATCATAACGAGTCAGCTCTACTTGTTTTATTTGCCAAAATGTGTTTTCACTATAGTTATAAAAATCTAAGTTCTTTAAGGCTTCTGGTAACGTAGGTATGATAACTTCATTACTGTTTTTTTGACTATCGTATACAAAAGTCCAACTATAATCGTAGGTAGCACCTATAGAGGTTTTGTTTTTTAACCACAGTCTACCAACATTATGTGAGGCTCCATTGCTAGTAATTTTAACTGTATTTCCAGTAATAGTGTTGTATTTTACATTCCAATTAGGCTTTTCAAAATTAGCTAAGGGAGTTCCTTTTCTTTCTGTAATATAATTTCTAGAAACCAAACGGTGTCTGTACATGTCAAAGTCGGTATTTAAAGGATAGTTGTTTGGTTTATTTGTTCCCAAAGTGCTACTCCCTAGTTTGGCGTTAAATATTTGGTGATACACATTGTTTGTATAATCATTCTGATTTTCAAAGCCTTGGATGGTTAATACAGGTCTAAGGTCTGCACCCGGTAAATAATCCTTTAAAGTAAATTGTTTTACACTTATGTTTTGGTTATCAAAATCGGTACTATTTACTTTAAATCCGTTGTTTACAGGACTGTTTACAAACTGATAAGTATAACTGTTTGCAGGATCAGCAATATTATACGAATAGAAATACATACGGTTTGTTTTATTAGGAGCTAAATAGTCTACCTTAAACTGCGTATTTCCTAGTTTTCTACCTTTATAATCGATTCCTTCAGAATAAATATTGTGATTTGCTGTAAAATTCTTCAATTCATAAGTTTCTTCAGAATCTTTTGTATATGGATTTTTAGAAGGTACTTCCATAATACCAGGAGCATTTATAGTTAAATTCTGAATGGTAGAAATTCTGTTAGCTCCATTAGTTAACACATCGAAAAAAGTTAGCATAAACTCATCTGTTGCACTAAATGCTTCTGTAGAGTTTAAGGTTACTTCTGTAGTACCAGCTTCTATTTTAACTGTGTTGATAGGGCTTCCGTCAGGTTTTGAAGCAAACACCCAAGACTTTGCAATATTTGAAGCAAAATAATCCGCAGGTATTTTAAGAGTTATGAGTGCCTGAATGTGTTCTATCTTGGTATTGATAACGAGTTCACTTGTATTATCTAAAGCGTCTTTTGCTATAAATTTAAAGACTCCATTTCCTGTAGCATAAGTATTTGGATCAAAATCAAAAGAGTTGATAGTTCCGTTGTCAAAATATTGAATACGTTTGTTGTTGTACAGTACTTCAAAGGATGCGATTTGAGAAAATTCATCGACAACTTTCGGCGAAAATTGAATAACCTCAGAGATTACTTTTCCTTCGTTAATTGCTGTAATGGTAATCTTAGGCCCTGAATTATCAGAGGTAAAATTAATTAGTTTTTTAGATACATTGTTATTAGAATCGGTCGCAATAATTTCTATAGTATGCTTACCATCGGTTACATTGGTAGTATGTAAGTTAACTTTATACTTTCCATCTGTTATGTTGGCAATCGGTGTATTGTCAAAAAGCACTGCTACATTATTAATACCGTTATCATCACTTACTTTAAAGGTTAGCGTATTTGTACCCTTAATAATAGATGCTTCTTTAATAGAAACTTCTGTAATAGAAGGTAAATCATTGTCTATAATAAACGGAATAGCATCTGAAATAGCTGTATTTCCAGCGGCATCATGAGCTTTGATTTTTAATGTATGATCTCCCGATTCGTAATTTGAAACATTAATATCAAACTCAAAAGGTGCTTTGGTAGTATTGGTAACTTTAATATCGTCGATAAAAATTTCTACATTGCTTACTTCTACATTATCGGTAATCGTGGCATCAATTTCAATAGTATTACTAATAACTATTGGGTTCTTAATTTTATCATTACTAATATCATTTACTGTAAATGATTTGATTACAGGGGGCGTGGTGTCATTCTCAACTAAATTCCCCGTACTATCGCTACTACACGATTGTATTATTAGGAACAAAACGAATGAACAAATAATAGCGGTAAGCTTTTTCTTTTTACTAATCATAGATGTTTAACTTTTTTTTGTTTTTACTTAGTTAAATAGGGGGAATGCTATCCTTTTACTTAAATTTTTGTCCAGCAAAATTCTAAAAAAAAGAAAATGAAAAATTGTATAAAACGGACATTATTTAAAAATGTATGGGAATTTTTTATCGCCAACTTTTGATAGTTTATTGAAGAATGATGTTGGGTTTGTATTAGTAAGTTCTTGGAATTCATGGTTAAAATGAGCAGAATCATAATATTCATTTAATAGAGAAACTTCTGTTAATGAATTGTCCTTGTTTTTCATAGCGATGGCATTTCTAAAGCGTTGTATTTTTTTGAATGCTGAAGGAGAACATCCCAAGTAAGTATGAAATAAACGATTAACTGTTCTTTGCGATACATGTGCTTTAGCCGCCAAGTCTTTGATTTTAATAGACAAATCACTTTTTAAAATGCTAATTATTTGCTCAATAGTGCTTAAATCCTTCTTCTGCAATTGCGATAAGAGAAAGTCTTCGAGCACTTTAATTCTTTTTTCTTTAGGGTGACTGTACAGTTTTAGAGAAAAGCGAGTCCAAATGTTATTGTCCACAAATTGGAAAGGTTTTCCTGCAATTTGTTCAAAGTTTTGTTTGAAAAAATAGTTCAATCCAGTGGGCGTGAAATTGATACAAATTTCATCCACAGCATCTAAATAAAATAAATGGACAGGATGTAAATATTTTCCTAGTGCAACGACAGATTGTACGTTATTTGGATCTTGACTTACCGTTATTTTATAATCATTGTAGCTTACGGTTGCTTTTGATAGAAAAACAATAGCACTATTGTTGTGGGGGAACGCAAGGTAATTTATAGGTTTAAAATTTTCTTTTTTAAGGAGCGTGAACTCAGAAATATATTTTTTTAGAATTTCTGATTCTGGTTTACAAACATTATACATGTTTAATTCTTTTATAGCTTAGGTGAATATGGTATACACCATAATTTGTTTTTTGTAGAAGGGAAAAAACGAAAGCTAAATAGAATTAATCATCCTTAAAATTGATAAACCTTTCAATATATTTTTTGAAAGAATGCATAGCAATTGGGGGTTAATATAAAAGAAAACAAAGGTGATTTTTAAAATATTGATAAAATGTTAAGCTTAGTATAAAAGTTGGTTTTTAACAGTTAAAATTTAGAAATAAACCTAGATGGAAAGAGTAGTTATCTGTGGGATAATCTCTTTTAAATTTATGCAAGAATATTTTTTTAAAACGTAAATTGCGCCAATGGGAAGTTTTAGTACACTAATAAATACGATAACTATAGGAGCATCATTTATGATAGGACTACTATTTTTATCGGCACATTTTAAAAATAAAAAAGGAAACATATTTCTTGGGTTGTTTTTATGGAGCTTGTCTTATATGCAACTAACAGAGATTGAAGGTGATAATTTTTTGAGTAAGCTCGAAACAACTTTCGAAGTGGTATTATTTATCCTAGTGTTTTTATTTCTCTATCTAATTAAAACCGTTAATAAGCCATTTAAAAAATGGTATTGGCTTTTATTTGTTCCCGGTATTTTAATGAATATATTATTGCTCTTTGGAAATTATGATAAAGAGAATAATGAAATGGAAGTATTTAAGATCTTTTATGTATTCAATTTAGCATTGGTAATCTACGTATTTAAGATATTGAAAGATCATAAGAAAAAGGTAAATAATTATTATTCTAATATTGAACAAAAAACACTTACATGGTTAAAGAGTTTAATCTACTTTATACTATTGTTGCATGCTACTTTTATTTTAGAAAACTTAATTCCAATAAATAATAGCATTCCTTCAATTATCATATTTGCTATGGTATATTGGATTGGATACAATGGTTTTTCTCAACCAGAAATACTTAATGATGTTGTAGATATTACCAAGGATAAAGTAAAAGAGATTAAACAAGAAGATACTTTAGTTGAAAGTCAAAAGGAATACGATTATTTAAAAGAAACCATCCAAGAAAAAAGATTGTATGCAAAGCAAAATATCACTTTAAGAGATTTGGCATTGAGTTTAGAAATGAAGGAAAATAGAATCTCTACACTCATCAAATTGCATTCAAAAACTACTTTTTATCACTTTATAAACCATTTTAGAGTGGAAGAGTTTAAAAAAAGCATGAAATCTACCAAATCCAAGCAATTATCGGTTTTTGGACTAGCTCAAGAGGTTGGATTCTCTTCAAAGTCAACTTTTTATAGTGCTTTTAAAGCTGTAGAAGGCATGACTCCTAAGCAGTACGAACAAACACTAAAAGAGTTCGATTAAGCTTAAACGAACCCATACGAACCCCGTTTTAAGAATATATTAAGACATCACTGCGTTCTTTTGCAAAATAAAATGAACGTACATGAAACACACTTTTTTAAACTTAATAATCCTTCTTTATTTGTCGGTGGGATATGCTCAAGAAAAGTTTACCGTAAGCGGTACTCTTAAAGATCATGCAAATGGAGAAACACTATTAGGAGCAACCGTATTATTACAAGGAACTAGTATAGGAACCATAACCAATGAGTATGGGTTTTACTCGATAACAGCTCCCAAAGGAACCTATGTATTAGAAGTATCTTATTTAGGATATAAAACAGTCTCTAAAAAAATAGTATTGAATCAGAATATTAAATTCAATACAGAACTAGAAGAAGATGCAGGACAATTAGATGAAGTTGTTATCAACTCAGGAGAAACAAAACGTGTTAATTTAAGAACACCACAAATGAGTGTGGCAAAATTATCGGCAAAAGCCATCAAAAAAATACCAGCTGTATTAGGAGAAGTAGACGTTATTAAATCTATACAGTTATTACCAGGTGTAACCAATTCGGGAGAAGGAGCCTCTGGTTTTAATGTAAGAGGAGGAGCTGAAGATCAAAATTTGGTATTGTTAGATGAAGCAATCATTTATAATTCATCGCATTTATTTGGCTTTTTTTCAGTTTTTAATGCCGATGCTGTAAAAGATATCAAGTTATACAAAGGAGGAATTCCTGCTCGATTTGGAGGAAGAGTATCTTCTGTGTTAGATATTCGTCAGAAAGACGGTAATAGTAAAAATATAAAACTGTCTGGGGGAATCGGTTTTATATCGAGCAGATTAACTGTTGAAGGACCTACTATTAAAGATAGAGGGTCGTTTTTAATATCAGGTAGAGGATCATATGCACACTTGTTTTTAAAACTTTCTGAAGAGTTTAAAAACAACACGACTAAGTTTTACGATATCAACTTTAAAACTAATTATAAGATTAACGATAATAACAAGCTGTATTTATCAGGATATTTTGGAAATGATGATATTGGTTTCGGAAGCTCTTTTAAAAACTCTTATGGAAATTTAACTGGAAACTTACGTTGGAATCATTTATTTAACGATAAGCTATTTTCTAACCTATCATTAATCTACAGTAAGTACAACTATAATTTACAAATAAACGCATCAGGAATAGATTGGAAGTCGGATATTAAAAATTACAATCTAAAGTATGATGTCGGATATTATTTGAACAATAACTATAAATTCAAGTTTGGTGTCAGTGGTATTTACTACGATTTCAATCCAGGACGATTGAATCCATTAACACCGTCATCGGGAGTAAATCCGCGAAAATTAGACAATAAGTTTGCTTTAGAAACGGGTGTTTATGCGAGTTTAGAACATAAGATTTCGGATAAGTTAACTGCTCAATATGGAATACGATATAGTAATTTTATGAGACTAGGAGATCAAACTTTACGTGAATATGCAAACAATACACCAGTAGTTTATAATCAAGCCTTAGGAATTTATGAAAGAGCCAATAGTATAGGAGAAATTGCTTACAAAAAAGGTCAAGTAATTGAATCATTTGGAAACTTCGAACCTAGGTTAGCATTGTCGTATAAATTAAATGAAAAATCGTCGGTAAAAGCGAGCTATAATAAAACAGCACAGTATTTACATTTAATATCCAACACAACATCAGCAACTCCGTTAGATGTTTGGGCGCCAAGTGGAAAGTTTTTAAAGCCACAATTGGCAGATCAATACGCAGTAGGATACTTTAGAAATATTAATGATAATGAGTATTCACTAGAAGCTGAGGCCTATTATAAAACTGTAAAAAATAGAGTAGACTATATCAATGGAGCTGATTTAATTGCTCAAAATAATATAGAAACTGAAATCTTAACAGGTAAATCTAGATCGTATGGTTTGGAATTATTGTTCAGAAAAAACAAAGGAAATTTTACAGGTTGGGTAGCTTATACACTGTCAAAAGCTGAACAAAAAACAGAAGGTGGAAAAGCTGGAGGCTTAGGAATTAATAATGGAAACTGGTATAAGACTGCTTACGATAGAACGCATGATGTGTCAATAACAGGAAACTACAAGCTTAATGATAAATGGAGCTTTGGTGCTAATTTTGCTTTCCAAACGGGGCGTCCTGTAACATATCCTAACGGACAATTCATTTATAACGGAATTTCAACAGCAACCTATTCAAGTAGAAATGCGAGCAGATTACCAGCTTACCATAGATTAGATATTTCAGCAACATTAACTCCAAGAAAAAATAAAAATAGAAGATGGAAAGGAGAATGGGTATTCGGTATCTATAATTTATACAATCGTAGAAACGCTGCATCAATAGCTTTTGGTCAAAACTTAGATACAGGAGCAAATGAGGCGACTCGAACTTCTATTTTCGGAATTATGCCAGCGGTGAGTTATAACTTTAAATTTTAAGAAAATGAAAAAAATATATAAGCAAATAAGCATGTTTCTAATTCTAATATGCTTTCATGTATCCTGTACTGAAGTTATAAACGTTACAGTACCCAATGCAGGACCAAGATTAGTGGTAGAAGCTTCTATAAATTGGACCAAAGGAACTTTAGGTGAAAATCAAACCATAATATTAAGAACATCAACAGCCTTTTTTGATACAAATAAGGATGTGCCAGCAACAGGAGCTCAGGTAAAAGTAATTAATACCAACAGTAATGCTGAGTTTGTGTTTAGTGATCAAGGAAATGGAAGGTATACTACGAATTCTTTTGTACCAGTAGTTAATGATACTTATAAATTAGAAATTATCTATAATTCTAAGACTTATGAAGCTACAGAAACGTTAATGTCAGTTGTTGATATTAAAAAGGTAGAGCAGACAACAGACAAGGGAGATAGTACCACAGATAAAGAAGTAACTATTTATTTTGATGATCCTGAAAATGAAGAGAATCATTATTTGGGAGAATTTTTAACAGCTACTGAGCCTGTACCCGTATTGGATCCTATTAGCGATAGTTTTACTAATGGGAATCAAAACTTTATGGAATATGAGAATAAAGATTTTGTTGTTGGAAGCACCTTAAATATAAGTTTATACGGAATATCTAAGCAGTATTATAATTATATAAACCTTTTAGTACAACAGTCTAGTTCTGGAGGACCATTTACATCTACACCAGCACAGTTAAAAGGAAATTGTAAAAATATCACCGATTCAAATGAGGAAGTACTAGGATATTTTAGGTTAGGAGAAGTAGCAAAAGTAAATTATGTAATACAATAAAAATAGTAATGAAAAATTCAATAAAAATAAGTCAGTTGTTATTGTTCGTAGCAATACTGATACAAAGTTGTGCGATTAATAAAGAAAAAGAAGTATCGAAAAACGAACCGATAAAAAGAGTTTTTAATACTGAGTTAGGTATAGAAGTAATTCCTAGTAGTTTAGGGAAAGCCTATCAAAAACACTTTGACAGATATACCAAGGTAATGGCACCTAATGGAAAACCAATTCATATTGTAATTCAAGATGATGTAACCGATGAGCAAGCGGTGAGATGTAGAGGTATTTTAGAGCATTATTTAAAAGACTATCCTGGTTCTAAATTTGGAGAAAATAAAGGTGAAATAGCTAATAAGATGACTGAAAATAACGCGGTATTAGCTTTAATGAATGGACAAGATGATGGAACAAATGATGTAAAAGTAAATGCGCAACCATTGTATAAAAACGAAATACAAGTAGAAGGACATCCATGGTATGTAAATCAGAATTATAAGCACAGGGATGCTGCTTATGAAGAGATATTACACTTTGTACATGATAATGGAATTGGGGTAGACGGAAAGAATAATACATTGCCAGGTGCTGCCCCAGAATTTCAAAAGGAAATTAGAGCTGCTCAAGTAAATGGATTAGAGAAGAAACTATGGGCAAATGACGAAAGAATGAAAGGATGGTTAGAAGAAATTAGTGCAGAAAATAGTTTGTCGCAAGAGTATTTAGCATCAGTAATTGATACTTATTATGGTTTATGGGGAGCGTTTAAGAAAAGAGAAGGAGGAATGTGGGGATTCTATGCTCCAAAAGAAAGAAAGGATTTAAAAGAGAAAGACCCTGTAGCCTATGAGTTGATGAAAAATAGCTTCTTCCATCCATATTTAACCTATAATGCAAGAATAGATAAGGGATTTGAAGGGAACTTTTCTCTAAAATTTAATGAAGGAATACCTTATACACATCATTCACAGTATTTGAAAGATATTACGCTATTAGGTACTAATAATACTAATGTTGTGGTAAATGAATTAGATAATGACATCACAGGAAATAAAGGAATTAATACAGTTCTGTTTTCAGGTAATTATGAAGATTATGAGGTAATTGATGAAGATGGAGAAATTACAGTGATTGATATAACATCATCAAGAGATGGTAAAAATACCTTAAGAAGTGTTGAGAAATTGCAGTTTTTAAATAAGACAATAAAACTTTAAAAGCTTTAAAAGAAATATAAGTATAGGATTTTATAAAGTTCTATAGCAACAATTAATTTTTTTAGTTTCATTAATTATAAAAGTGTTGTTAACTGCTAATTATATGTATTTTTAATGCGCAGTTAGTAGTAGTTGGCAGTTTAACAGCACAAAATATTCAGTTTATATAATATGAAAAAAGTAATTATTCTCTTATTTATTTTTAGTATCCAATCTTCTATAGCTCAGGAAGTAATAACTACGAAAGCTAAAATAAAAGGAAAAGTAATCAACTCTAATACTGGGATGCTGATAGTAAAAACAAAGAAAGAAGTTTTAGCAGTCAATCCTGAAAGTAAGAAAGTAGCATGGGAAAATAAGGAGTTGAAGAAGGTAGATATGGATTCGTATAAAGAAATTCCTTTTACACCTATCATTATTTTTGAAAAAGATCCTTTAATAAGCTCTAAACTATTATCCAATGCATTTGGAACAAAAGGTGTTTCTAGAATTATCTTAAATAGTATCAATGGTAAAATACTTTTTAACTCAGAAAAACACGGATTTAAAGCAGTAAATAAAACATTATTAATACCAGAGCAGGATGCTATTTTGGTTAATGGATTAAAAAAGAAGAAAGTAGTATTGGCTCTTTACAATTACGATAATGGAAAACTTATTTGGGAAAATGATTTAACTAAAAGTGGTTTTTTCAAGGCAGTTAAAGAAGCTTTTCTAGACACTGAAAAAATAATGTTAGATAAGCATGGTGATATTTTTTGGTTACATAATAAACAGCTCCTAAAAATAAATAAGCTTACTGGAGAAATAGTATTTCACCAAAAGGATGTGAATACTATAGAGATGAATAGAGAAAAAGATGGAGTCTTTGTGTTTACAGATAAGATAGCTTTAAAAAAGCTAAACGAAGAAACTGCAATTTTTGCTAAACATACCAATTCTATGGAACCTGTATGGGAAACCCCTATAAAAGTTGTAGGTAACATAAAGAATACGATTGTTGATAATGAAAAAATGGTGGTTATTACATCTAAAGGATTTAATGTAATAGATAGTTTAGGCCAAAAGCAATGGGAAAAACCTGAGCTATTACCCTTAATAAGAAAGATAGTTCCAATAGAAAAAGGATATTTAGTAGTTCAAGAAAAGGAATTGAATTTTGTTAACACAAAAGGGAAAAAGCAGTGGAAAAAGTCTGTAAGAATTTCATTAATGCCTAATGAAAATCCAATACATTTATTTAATGAAGGAGAAAAAGTGTTATACATAACACCTTCTAAGGCAAATATTATTGATTTATTTACTGGGAAAGCTTTGGATAAAGAAATCGCCTTAAACGATGAAGGATTTATTGTAAGAAACTTAAGGTTGAAAAAGCATTTTTTTAGAATTTGGTACGACCAAAAAAAGCAACAGTTTCCTGTGTATAACGAAAATGAGTTGTACGTGTTTAATATCAATGATTCTTTACCAAAATCATCATTCAAGTTTAATTTTAAAGGACAAATTCCAGATTTAGATATTCGTGAAAAAGGATATTTTATGCATTGCGATAATAAGTTTTACCTGTTCGATTTTAAAGGGAACTTAATTTACGAAAGAGAATATCCATCAAATCAGCACCGATCATTTTTTGAAAAAGCTTTTGGATTTGTACAAGATGGTCTAGGTGTGTATACAGCAGCTATTGGTTTTGTTGGAAGTCAATTAAACCAAACATTTAAAAACGTATTAGTTACAAAAGACCTAGGTTTTTTGAGTACGATGGCTTCTGATGTATATGGAACCTATCAATCTTACGAAGGAACATTAGGAAAATTAACGAAATTGAATGTTATGGACTTCAATTCGAGTTTAATGCAAATATTTAGTCGTTATAAAAAAGGGCAAGAGAATAACAACAGTTTATTGGTAACTGTAGCTAATGATAAGGATGATACCAAAAAAATAATACGATTGTTTGTTGATAGTGGAGATGAAAAACTAGTAACCAAGTTAAACGAAGATCAGGATGATTTTATCATAGATCAGATTGAAAATAGAATCTTCTTCTTTACTAAAAAAACAATAACCATAGAAAAGCTAAACTAAGAAGTAGAGGAAGTAATGTGTTAGTATAATCATAGCTCAAGCCATTACTTCCTACTAACTTTACTCCTTTTTACTACCTAAGTACTGTTTCCCATTATAGCCCCAATTCCCCATAGGAACTTCATCAATAACTATATGAGTGGTTTCTGGTTTCTTATTTAAAATATCTACAACCAATTGGGTAGCTCCTTCAATTAAAAGTCTTTTTTGTTTTTGAGTTACATTTTCGTCGGTGATTCTAAAATTAATATATGGCATGTTTTTATGAATTAAGATTAATATGTTGTAATTGAAATAATAATTAGTCCCATTTAGAACTTGTAGAAATAGCGTGTTTACCAGCTCCTAAGAATATAATAGAGGTAGCTCCAAATAGAAATAAGGCTTGTAGTTCTATAGCCCAACCACCATATTTATTCAGAGCAAAAATATCAGAAGCATGTGCCATTAAAATGGCAATAAGCATATTGAAAGCTAGAATAAAACTAGCAAGTCTAGCTCTAAAACCAATAAGAATAAGAATGGGGGCAACGATTTCTCCAATAAAAACTAAATAAGCAATGAATTCAGGTAATCCTATTCCACTTAATAAACTTTTGATAAAAGAATAGTTAGTACTCGTGTTGGCGATACCATGAAAAAGAATAAGTAATCCTATACTAAGTCTTTGAATGAAAATACCTATTTCCTTGTTTTGAATTTTTTCTAAGATGTTCATGTTTTAAAATTTTGTGAATTAATATCAGTACAAAATTCAATGAAAACAGAGATGTCTAATAGGAGGTAAATCACGATTAATGAGTGATAAACATCACATTAAAACAATTATGATTTTAACCTACTTAAGGTTTCTCTTGAAACACCTAGATAGGCAGCGATTAGTTTTTTAGGAACTCGTTGAAAAAGTTTAGGGTATTGTTTTAAAAGTAATTCGTAACGTTCTTTAGTCGAGTTTTTTAAGAGAGATAATATTCTATTTTGTAAAGCAATACGACCATATTTGCTTTTTTTAGCCCAAAATCGCTCCATTTTATGCATAGATTGGGTTAGTTTCTCTCTATTTTCATAAGTAATATATAAGAGTTCAGAATCTTCAATACAATCAATAGAAAGTTTGGTAGGACTTTGTTTAATAAATGATTCATAATCAGTAATCCACCAGTTTTCCATACCAAATTGTAAGATATGCTCTTTACCATTGTCATCAAAAAAACAACTTTTTAAACATCCCTTAAGCACCCAATATTCCTTATTAGCAATTTCGCCTTCTTGTAAAATATATTGATTTTTACGCTTCTTTGTATGTTCGAAATGACTTAAAACAAAGTCAAACTCATCATCAGAAAGAGAAATAATTTCTTCTATATGTTGTCTAAGTGGATGCATTACAAATAGTATTAAAAAACAAAAATGAGGAATTAAGAATAAAAAAGAAGTGATCTACATCACTTTTAAAATTAATTTAAAATACAGCTTGAAATAAAAGATAGTCATTATTACAAAGAAGTATTAAATATAGTAAGTTTGTAGAGTAGATAGTAGTAATTACTTCAAGTGAACCTATTTAATTAAAAAGGTTGATAAAACACTCCAAATAATGACAAAACCAACAATCAATATAGGGATATTGGCTCATGTAGATGCAGGAAAAACAACGCTTACTGAACATTTTTTATACAATTCAGGAGCCATTAGAACTTTGGGGAGTGTAGATAAAGGTTCGACAAGTACTGATAGTTTAGAGCTTGAAAAAGAACGTGGCATTTCTATAAAAGCAGCAACTACTTCTTTTGAGTGGAAAGGAACAAAAATCAATTTAATTGATACACCAGGCCACGTAGATTTTTCTAGTGAAGTAGAACGAGCATTATGTGTAGTAGATGCCGCAGTACTAGTAGTATCGGCAGTTGAAGGAGTACAAGCGCATACACTAAACATTTGGGATTCTTTGCAAGAATTGAAAATACCGACTATTATTTTTATTAATAAAATTGATCGTCAAGGAGCAGATACCGAAGCTACCCTAGCGCAATTAGAGCAGGATTTAAAAATTAAACCAGTTGTATTGTATGCTTCAGAAAACGATGGACTGACAAATGCTACAACCGTTCCTGTTTTTAATACGGATGCTCACACAACAGTTAAAGAAAAATCGATAGAACATATTTTAGAAGGAGAAGAAGATTTATTAGAGCGCTTTTTAAATTCAGAAGCTATAACAGATGAAGAATATTTAAATAGTATTTCTAAACTAACGAAAGAGCAAAAAATAGTTCCAGTATTTACAGGAATAGCCAAAAATAACATAGGAGTAACTGATTTATTAGATGGAATTATAACTTATTGTCCTACTTCAAAAGTAGTAGCAAAAGAAGAGTTGTCAGCCTTTGTTTTTAAGTTAGAACATCATAAGGTGTATGGTACCATGGCACATGTAAAAGTTTTTTCGGGAGAATTATCTTCAAAAACAACAATTTACAACCATACACAGCAATTAGAAACCAAAATTAATCAAACCAAACAACTACATCACACGAAGTATATTGATAATGTAGTTTTAAAATCGGGAGATATAGGAGTAATTACTGGAGTTTTAGGAACAAAGTCGGGAGATATTTTAGGTAGTCCAGAAGGTATTCCTAAGCTTCCACAATTACATATTCCTGTACTAAGTGTTCAAGTAGTTCCAGAAAATAAAGCCGATTACAATAGTTTAGCTGAAGCACTTCAACAAATAGATAAAGAAGATCCTTCTTTAAATTTTAAATGGTTTAAAGCAGAAAAAGAATTACAGTTGTTGTTAATGGGACAAATGCAGATTGAAATTTTAGAACATGTTTTAAAAGACAGGTTTTCAATCAAAGCAAGTTTTACAGAGCCACAAGTAGTATATAAAGAAACAATTAGTACAAAAGCAGAAGGCTATATTAGGTATTGGATGCCAAAACCTTGTTGGGCAATCATGACTTTTTTAATTGAGCCAGCACCTTTAAATTCAGGAGTGAGTTATAGTTCTATTGTATCTCAAAACGATGTGCATATTAAGTATCAAAATGAAGTAGAACGAACAATACCAAAAGCATTAGCACAAGGAATATTGGGGTGGGAGGTAACCGATGTAAAGATTACCTTAATAAAAGGAGAGGATCATAATGTACATTCAAGACCGGGTGATTTTAATTTAGCGACTCCTATGGGAATTATGAAGGGATTACAGGCAGGAGGAACTCATTTATTAGAACCCATCTTAAGTTTTGAAATCAAAGCAAAAGAAGCTTTATTAGGAAAAATAGTTTCAGAATTAAGTACTCGAAGAGCTATTTTTGATTCTCCAGAGTTTAAAGACGATATTTTTAGTTTAAAAGGAACCATTCCTGTAGCAACTTCCTTAGATTTAAGCATTAAACTTAATGCTATAACAGGAGGTAAATTAAGGCTACGATTACAATTTTATGGCTACGATACTTGTCCAGAAGGAGAAGGAGTGATTAGAGAATATAAAGGAGTAAATCCTTTAGATGAAGCTCAATGGATATTACATCGTCGTGGAGCTTATAAAGCAGATGAGCGTGTGATTTAGTAGTTAATTAAAGAAAGAGAATTTTTTTATTCAACTTTAAGAATCAATCCAACATTTGGTATTGATTCTATAGATATAGAAGGGTCTTCTTTAAAATATTTACGCAGTTTACTAATAAAAACATCCAAACTTCGTCCTGTAAAATAATCGTCTTCTCCCCAAACATTGTTTAGTATTTCAGACCTTTCAACAATTTCGTTTTTTGAGTTAGATAATAAAGCTAAAATCTGCCCCTCTTTTTTGGTAAGTCTTTTAGAGTCGTTAAAACCATTTAAACTTAGATTAGCTCTGTTAAAAACAAACTGACCAATAGTATATTCTTTTACAAACTGCGATTTATTTATTTCATACCTACTAAGTATTGCATTAATTCTACATACAAGTTCCTCTTCATTAAAGGGCTTGGTTACATAATCGTCAATACCAATTTTAAAACCTTTTAATTTATCTTCATTCATTGATCTAGACGTAAGCATTAAAATAGGAGTTTTAATTTTATGTTTTCTTATCTTTTTTGCTAGTGTAAAACCATCCATTTTTGGAAGCATTAGATCAAGAATACAAAAGTCATAATAACCATTTGTATATGCATTATAGCCAGATTCTCCATCTCTATACAACTTAACATTAAAACCATTTTCTTCTAGGTATTCCAATAACATAAAGCCAAGGTTTACATCATCTTCTACTAACAAAATTCTTTTTTTATTACTCATATGCTAAAGGAAGTTTAATTATAAAAGTTGTTCCTACATTTACTTTACTTTGTAATTCAATAGTGCCATTCATTTGTTCAACGACCATTTTTACGTAGGATAATCCTAGTCCAAAACCTTTTACATCGTGTAAGTTTCCAGTAGAAATACGATAAAATTTTTCAAAAATTAGATCGATTTCCTTTTTAGGAATCCCAATCCCATTATCTTTAATAGAAATAATTAATTGCTTCTCTTTATTTATTGTTAAAATACTAATATTAGGTTGCTGTTTGCAGTATTTGATAGCATTGTCTAGAATATTTGATAAAGCATTTTGAATAAAGGATTCTTTTCCTCTGATAATAAAGTTTTCTGCTGTTAAATTCAGAGATATATTTATGTTCTGATTAGAAGAGTTAAAGCTTTTTTGAAGGTTAAAAATGATTTTATGAATATCAACAGAGTTCAATTTTAGTTTTGAAAAATTATATTCTTGTTTCGCTAATTCAAGAATATCTTCACTGCTAATCATGATTTTTTTGCTTTCAAAATCAATAATTTCAGTATATTTTCTAATATTTTCAGGACTTATGTTTTCAGATTTACGCTTTAAAAAATTATTAGCAAAAGCAATATTAGCAATAGGAGTTTTAAACTCATGAGTCATGTTATTTAAAAATTCCTTAGTTTTTTCAGCATTTCTTTTTTCTTTTTTATAATGATGAAAAAGGTAAACAATAACCACACTAATAAATAAGATAATTAAAACAGAAGAGATAAATACAGGACTGATTTGTTTAAATAAAAAATTTGATTTGGAAGGAAACTCCAATTGCATTGCCAAACCAGATCTATTAATAGTTTGGTCTAGTTTTTTAGTGTAGGTGTTTTTATTATTGGGGGGTGTAGAAATCTGACAAAAATCAAATTTATAATTTAAGTCTAAATTATTAGCGATTAATTCAGTTTTAATAATAGAGTCTACACTATGCCATTCTTTTTTAGATTTAAACTCTCTACTGCAATGGCTATTTGAAGTTTTAAAGCAAGACTCTTTATCGTTGGTGTTAAAAGCTTCTTTAACAGTTTTACATACATCGTAATCGTCAGAAACTTTGGAAACGATGCTATCTAAAATAATTTCTGCTTTTTGATTAAAATATTCTTGTTGTGTTATAGCTGCGTTATAAACATAAAGTAATTGGTTGATTAATAGACTAATCAAAAGAATAAAAGCAACAGCTATAAACCAATATAATTTTTTGTTTTTCACAGTAACAAATGTATATATAATTTTTTCTGAGTCTTAAATTTTAACCTCGTCTTAACCTGATATAACCTCGCTATAACTCAAATAGGGCGAGTTCTTCTTTTACTTTGTACATCATTTATAAACAAGATCTCTTAAGGAATGAGAGATAATTAAAACTAAAATTATGAGACTAAGAATTAAATCAATTATGTTGTTTTCCTTATTTGTAATAGGAATGTTATTTAGTACCAATGCTATAGCTCAATCTTCATGTTGTGGAGAAAAGAAGAGCGATGAAGTTACTTGTACTAAAGATAATACAAAGAATAAAAAAACTTCTTGTAAAGAAGTAAAAGGAACAGCTGCTACTTCTGGTTGTACTCCTTCAGCTTGCAGAGGAGCAAAAACAAAGTTTGGAGAAGCTAAAGTAATAACTAATTTACGTAAAGAATTAATTGGTTTAAAGGCCAATATGGAAAAGTCTACGAAACCTAAGTTTGATTCAAGATCTTATGATATACATGGAATTGTAGGGAAATCTGATGAAGAAAGCTTACAAATTATAGTGAAAGAAGTAAATATTGTTGAAAGAGCATTTTCAGAAAAGTTAAATTATAAAATGAAAGGTTTTACCTTACCTAAAAATAAGGCACAACAAATCGTTTATTTAAGAGAAAGAATAGCATCATTAAACAAACTTTTATAATCTTCATTTTAAGCTCTTATCAATGCTTTTTTGAGATAAAGAATCTTCAATAAGAGAAGGTTCTTTATTTATTAATTTCCATATCAATTTTCATGACTTTTAGAAAAATCATCAGTTTATCAATTGGGCTAAGCTTTATTGTATTATTAATTACAGGTGTTTTATCATATTTCAATGCGTATTCTAGAGTAGTAGCAACATTACATACAGGATTTGGATTGTTATTTACAATTGGTGCGATATTTCATTTAAAAAACAACTTTCGTTCACTTAAAATGTATAGTAAAGGAAGAGTGTTTTTAGTAGTGTCTATTGTTTCTTTCATTTTTGTATTAACAGCATACTTTCAAATGTTTCCTTTTAGTTCTATGATGGATTTTGGTGCAAAGCAAAAGGCAACATCACAACAAGAAATGAATTTGTCTGAGTATGAAATCATTGAAATGAATATGGATAGAGATGTTAAATTATCTATTGATTTATTAAAATCAAAGCATTATTGGCATCCGCAAATGGCAATATGGTTAGAAGATAAAAATGGCAATTATTTAGAAACTTTATTTGTTTCTAAAGCAACAGCTAAAGGGCTTTTCTTTGGAGGAAGAAGTAAAGATAATTTTAAAAGTTTTGATGAAACTAAGGATGTAGTAGGAAACTATAGAAGGGTGAATGCATTACCAGTTTGGTCTCATAAAAGAGGAGTTCAGTATTCCGATGGTATGTACGTTCCTTCGAGTAATGACACATTTCCAGATGCAATAACTGGAGAAACAATTACCGATAATTTTAAATTAATAACTTCAATAAACAAGTTTTCTAGTTTAAAACTAAAAATAGAATTGAATGTAGCTTTTGATGATAATGAGTTTTATTCTGAGTTTGATTTTCCAAACGATAAAACATATCATAGTGGTACAGGGCAGTTGGGGCAACCATCAATAGTATTTGAAACTCTTTTAAACTTTAATAAGGAACAGTATTATTTGATGAAGCTAATAGGACGTGGTCATCATTCTGGTCAAACAGGAGAATTATTTAAAGATTTATCAACATTAACTACTGCAAAACAAATAGTTGAACGTATTGTTGTTGGAGTTCATAATAAGCAATAGTTTTTATATTTTTAAGAACTTAATAGTATAAATATTAACTCTAATTAAACGCATCATTTTTGATTAATACGTTTAGCAAAGTATAAAAAATAAAAATGAATGAATCAATTTGATACAGTACACACAGTAGAAAATAACTTTGCAAAGAGTAATTCAAGTTATTTAAAAGCAATGTTTGGAGCAACAGGTGTTATGCCTTTATGGATAGCAGATATGGATTTTGAAGTAGCAAAACCCATCCAAGAAGCTTTGAAAAAATTAATGAATAGAAATGTATATGCATACGAATTCAATACAGGAGAAGTTTTTAAAGCTATTTCAGATTGGAATCTTAAACGCAATAACCTGAAGTTACATCCAAAATCATTTGTACAAGTTTCTGGTGTACTAACGGGAATTGGAGTTCTAATTAGAGAATTATCTGAAAAGGGCGATAGTATTATGGTTCAAACACCTGTATACCATCAATTTTTTAAGCTAATAGAATCGGCAGCTAGAAAAGTAATTCAGAACAAATTAAAACTTGTAAACGGGCGTTATGAAATGGATTTTGAAGACCTTGAACGCAAGTTTAAAACGCTAAATGTAAAATCATTTATACTTTGTAATCCGCATAATCCAGTGGGAAGAGTATGGACTAAGGAAGAATTACAAAATTTGGTAAACCTTGCAAATGAACATAATGTAACTATTATTAGTGATGAAATCCATTCAGATATTGTGTATTCAAATTCCCAGTTTAATAGTATTGCATCTGTAGAAAAGAGTGAAAAACATATCGCAGTTATAGGATCTCCAGCCAAAACATTTGGAATGCAAAGTATTTCTAATGGTTATTTATATATTCCTAATGAGAATTTTAAAGAACAGGTAAAAGCAAGTGTAGCATCGTTGTATTTAGATCATGGAAATATCCTCTCAGCACACGCTACTATTGCAGCTTATAAAGAAGGAGAGGAGTGGTTAAATGATTTATTAGTTTATTTAGAGAAAACATTAAATTGGGTAGAAAGTTATATTCAAAAAGAATTGCCTGAAGTTACTCTATACAAACCAGAAGGAACTTATCAAATTTGGTTAGATTTTAGCAAGTTGAAGTTGTCAGATAAAGCATTGAAACATTTAGTTGTAAATCAAGCAAAACTAGCTTTAACTCCAGGTGATTGGTTTGAAAAAGGACATACACAATTTATGAGAATGAATATAGCTTCGCCATTTTCAACAATTCAAAAGGCATTTCAACAATTAAAAAGTGCTATTGACAATAGAGTAGATGCTTCTTTTAAAGAAACTACAGCATCAGATAATTGCTGCTCTTGTTAAAGAAACAAAACTTTTAGAAAATAAAAAAGCTTAGAATTCTATTCTAAGCTTTTGTGTTTGTATATAGTCGTAAAAATTAAAAGTAAATTCTAAAAACGGCATTAGGAGTAAAACCTAAAGAGAATCGTTGAATAACTTGTTCTAAAATAACCTCTAATTCCTCTGGAGTACTACCTGTAGTTCCTTCAACAGCAATACCACCATCGTCTAAAGGTTTACGTTCAGCTTTGTAAATTAGGTTTAAAGGCTTAACTCTATTGTATATATTTAAGAAGGAAATACCTAATTGAGCTTTTAATTTCTTATTTCTAGTATTGATACTAAAATCATGTAAAATTGAAGCATCTAAACGATGAAAATCAGGCAAGCGCTCACTATTTATAGCACCAAAATTAACAACACCAGCAGGTTCACCATCGGCATCTATTTTTATAACATAGCTGTTTACAGGTGTAATAGGTTTTCCTGATCTAAACTGCCATCCAAGAGAAAACTGCCAGTTTTTAAGCTGTAGGGTATTAGAGATTCTAAAATGATGTGTTATGTCGTTATTTCCAGGGAAATTATCAGAAGTATCTTTTAGGTTAGGAAACTTAAAAGTAATATCATTAAAAGTATAACCAGCCCATATTTTATAATGATCCCACTTATATTTTAAAAGAAGATCTAAACCTTTAATATTACTTTCACCTTTTTCAAGATTTTCTAACGGATTACTAAATCCACTAGTAAACGTAGTTAAACCATCTAGTTCTTTATAATAAGTATCAATATCGATGTTTAAATTCTTATGATGATATAATAATCCACCCGATATTTGATTACTACTTAATAAAGGAAACTGCTCCCCGTCAGATAATCGCCATAATTCATTTTCTAAACGAAGTTCTGTATGGTTAAACTCAACCAATTGAGAAATAGGCTGATTTCTTTTTTCTAGAGCGGTTTTAAATCGTAAACTACTAGTTATAGGATATTCTAAATTAATCCGTGGTTCGACTAAGAATTTATTTAAAGAACTGTAGTGTACAAATCTAAGTCCACCATTTACAAATCCTTTATTTTTAAAACTAAAAGTATATTCTCCAAATAAAGCATTTTTTAAGTTGGTATCGTCTTGTATTGATTGTTCTAATTTATTTTCTACAGGATTTTCCTTGCTTATCAATACATTTAGATCAGTATAAGAGAGTTGATAACCTAAAGTTAGTTGTTGAAAATCTTTTATTTGAGTTGTAGAAGTGAAGTTTAAGCCAAAATCGATGATATCATTTTTACGAATATTAATCTCAGCTAAGTCTAAAATACCGTTACCAGTTTCATCTTTGATTTCGTTATTTTGATACAATGAATTGTATTCAGAATAGTAAGCTGTAAGCTTTTCTTTTTGTTTTTCATTAGAAATATGTGTCCAATTAAAACTTAAGCCTTTATTTTGAGTTTTAAGTGAATCTATGAGCTTTTCATTACCTCCAGTAAAGTTAAAATCCAAACGATTTCTAGTATATAAACCACTTAAAGAAATAGTGTTTTTTTCATTAGGCTTATAAATTATTTTAGAATTGAAGTCGGCAAAAGAAAAATCATTTGTGCTGGTTTCAGGGCTATAGTCATCATCAGTTTCCAGAACTAAAGGAGTACCGTTTATATCTTTTACAACACCAAAATTGGTAAAGATTTTATCTTCATAACTATTGTAAGTTGGAGTTTTTACAATGTCGTTATAAGATCTTCTAGCAAAAGCATATACAGCTAACTTATCGGAAAGAGCAGTTTTTACATATCCGTTAACAGATAAGCCGTCAATTTCAAAACCTCCTTCAGTTTTTTTAGGAATATCAGTACCGCTTGAAATATCTATAATTCCAGATATTCTATCACCATAACTGGCACTTGTTCCCGATCTAAAAATGGTTGCTTTTTCGGTAGCAAAAGGATTAAAAAGTGAAAACATTCCATAGAAATACCCTGTATTGTATAACTTTATATCATCATATAAAATTAGATTTTGATCAGGAGAACCTCCTCTAATTTGTATTCCAGTAGCAGATTCATCTAAAGTAGAGATACCAGGTATTAATTGAATACTTTGTGAAATATCTGGACTTACTAATCCTGGAAGAATTCCTAACTTCTTTGAGTCTACAGAAATAGAACCGTCTTTGTTTCTATCAATACCAGAAGTAATATATCCTAAAACGACAACTTCATCAAGTTGAGAAGATTGCGGATGAAGGTGTAGTGTTTTACAATCATCATTAGTACTTAAAGTAACTTCTTTGTTTTGGTAACCTAATAAAGTAAGTGAAATTTTTTCCGAATTTTTCTGAGGGTTTTCAAAACTAAAAAAACCACTTTCATCAGTGGTAGTATATAGTTTACTGTTTATAATTACATTGGTATACGCTAAAGCTTCGTTAGTGTTAGCATCAATAACGTAACCACATATTCTTCTAGGTTTACTAATAATGATTTGCTTATTGCTAAGGACTTCAAAAAGTAAACCTGTTTGTTGTGTTAATTCAGGAAGAATATTTTTAATAGTTACTTTTTCTTTAGTAAACGTAATTTCCTTTTTATGAATTACTTCTTTAGAATATGAAAAAATGAAAGTTGTTTTAGCTTCTAAATCGGCAATAACTTGTTGAAGAGAAGTTTGTTTGTAAGAAACATCAAACTTTTCTTGAGAAAAAGTATAATTAACGAGAAATAAAAATACTATAGTTAGTATTGATTTTTTAATCATTTTAAGGGAAAAAAATTAATTATTGTAAAGATACAATTGTTTTATCTTCTGATAATGTGTAAACTATCCCCATTGGAGTAAGAGTAGTTTTTAACGCATTTTCTAAATTGTTATGAGTAAAACTTCCTGAAAAACGTTGTGTTGTATCAATTTTATCAGTTTTAAAAGAAATTTTATACATACTACTCAATTCATTTAAAACATCTTGTAAAGGACGGTCTTTAAATAGACTAATTCCTTCCATCCAGTTTGGTTTGTTAAATTGAGTTTTTAGTTCAGAAATTACTTCTTTTTCAATAATAATTTTATCGTTAGCAGTTAAAATTTTTTGATTTTCGCTGTCTTTTTGATGAAACCTAACTTTACCTTCATAACAGTTCAATTCAAAAACATGAGTTCTAGATTTTACATTGAATTTAGTTCCTAATACAGTTACATTACCATAATTGGTAATTACTTTAAAATCACTTCCTTTTTCTACTTCAAAGTATGCTTCTCCTTTTAAGTTTAATTGGCGGTTGTTGGTCCAAAAAAAGCGCTTGTATTTTAAGCTTGAGTTTGCATTTAATTGTACTTCACTACCATCAGGTAAAACAATAGCTAATTGCTCTCCAATACCTGTAACATAGTTTTTAGTAGAATTTATTAAAAAGTAACCAGAAATAAGAATAGCAATAGAGGCTGCTACAGAAAACCAAAAGCTTTTATTGAGCGTTTTTACTTTTCCTCTTTTCATTTTAGCTTTTGTACTTAACAAAGCAGCTTCTTTGTCAATTTTAGGCCCTTTAAACTGTTGAGCAAATTCATTAATACGATTAAAATCTTTGTATGCGTCAGTTTGCATGAATTCAGCAAGTTCATCTTCACTCAATTCATTTGCAGCCCAACGTGCTAAAAAAGATTTATCTGTTTCGTATTTTTTCATGTCTTTTATTTAGTGCTCTTATCTATTGTACCGTTATATATTTAATTACCCTATTAAAATTTTAAATCTTTTCCTAAAGTTTTTCTTAAATTAATAAAAGCATTACTCATTCTTCTTTCAACAGCTTTCACTGTAATATTGGTAATTTCAGCAATTTCTTTATAGGTTTTCTTTTCAATTCGACTCAATAAAAAAACTTCTCTTTCCTTATCTGATAAGTTTGAAATAGCGTTTTCCAGTTTATTTCTAAACTCTTCAGTTTCTAAAATAAAATCGGGACTTTCATGATCTTTATCGCTTTTAGGTATTGCTTCATGACGTAAAACTACTTTTTTATGAGCAAACTCATTGCGTAAAGCATTATTGCAAATGGTGTATAAAAAAGCTCTTGCTGTTTCATAAATTACTTCTGCACATTTTTTCCAAATTTTTACAAAAGCATCTTGTACAATGTCTTCTGCCTGCTGTAAATTACCACATTTGTAATAAATGTACTTTGTGGCAGTTTCGTAGTAGGTGTTAAATAAAGAATCGAAATTCTTTTCTTCACAAACAGATTTTTGTTGTTCAGACATTGACAAAATTATTGTTTGACAAATCTAAAAAAAAAATGAAAAAATGAATAGGGTTCAATAGATGATTACTGTACAATATATAGAGTATAATCCTTTTTTTTAATATATTGTAATGTATATGAGTAAGTTATCTTTTTTTGTGTTGTTGTTTAATATGGTTTTAATTGCAAGTATTCAAGGGCAAAGTAAGATTGATTCCCTGGAACAAATTGTTAAAATTACTATTAATAAAAATGAAAAGCTTGAAAGTTTAGGTAAACTAACTAGAGAGATGACTAAGAAGAACCATGAAGAATTAATTCCAAGACTTAAAGATTATATGACTTTAGCTAAGGAATTAAAAGAATATGATTTAATGGCTTCCAAATCAAGATTCTTAATTCAACAGCATTTAATTAAGGGAGAAAACAAAGAAGCAATGAGTTTAATAGACTCTATGTTGACCTACAAACCATATTTTAAAAAAGTAAACTCAGAAGCACATCTTTTGTTAAAAAGAGGAGGAGTAAATTTTTCAGAACTAAACTATAAGAAAGCCATAAAAGATTATCAAAAATCAGCAAATCTATTTTTGATATCTAAAGATTCTATTTTTGCTGCAGATGCATATTTTTTCACTGGTCAAGCATATTCTAACACAGGAAATTTTATTAAAGCAATTGACGAATTAGAAAAAGCAGTAACACTCTATGAAACATTGAAAGATCACTATTATATGTTTTTGGTGAATAAAGAGCTAGATTTAATTTATAGAAGAAACGGACTTTCTGATCTTGCAAATAAGAGGCTTTTGAAATTAGTTGATAAAAGTAAAGCATATAAATCATTTTCAAATTTGACTTTTTTTTATCTGTCTTTAGCAAATAAGAAAATAGATGATAAAAAATTAAAATTAGCTGAAGAGTATTTAGATTCAGCAAAATATTATGAAAAGTATATAAATGATATTTCGATGAAGAGTTATGATAAAATAACTATAAAAAACGTGGAATTACGTTTAAAAACAGAACAAAATGATTTAAATGCTGCTGATAAAATATATGATTCAGTTTTACAATTTGAAGAGAAGAACAAGCATGTAAAACTTATAGAGTCGTTTAAACTGTATAAAGCTAATTATTTATTAAAAAAAGGAAAAATAAAGGAAGCTTTAAGTTTATTGAAAAATGCTAAAGAATTTGCTGAAAAGAACTCCAAAAAAAATAATAATTTATTAAATGTAGAAAAATTATTAGGAACTGTGTATGAGGAATTTGGGAAAGAAAAAGAAGCATTGATACATAAAAATAATTATATAACTTTAAAAGATTCTATAAACAAATTATCGCTAACCAATGCATTGGCTTTTCATCAAACAAGATTTGAAACGGCACAAAAAGAAAAAGAGATTTTAAAACAAGAAAGTGAAATACAACAGTTAGAAGCAGAGAAAAAAATTGCAGCGGAGAAGAGAAATACATTAATAGCAATTCTGTTTTCACTAATTTTAATAGGATTTGGAATTTTGTGGAAAGGGAAACAAAAAAGAAAACAATTACAAGAAAAAATAGAAAAAAATAAAGAAGAACTCACTGAGTTTACACATCAATTACTTCAAAAACGTAAAGAACAGGATGAGTTAAAATCACAGCTAGCAGAGTTAAAAGAAAAAGTAACAGAAAAAGAAGCAGTGTCTTCTATTCAAGATTTAATAGCAACAAAAATTTTAACCAAAGAAGATTGGTATACATTCAAGAAAAAGTTTACCAGTGTATATCCTAACTTCTTCATAGATATAAAGAATAAAGGTTACAAATTAACTAAAGCAGAAGAACGATTAGTATCTCTTGAAAAACTAGGTTTAGATAATTCTGAAATAGCAAATATGTTAGGTGTTTCTTTAGACACAATTTTTATGAGTAGATATAGATTACGTAAAAAGATAACTGCTCCTAAAGAAGTTTCTATTATAGAGTATTTAAGCTAATTGGTTAGTTTTTGTATAGTAAATTGTATAGTTTGTTTTAATAGTTTAACAATGCAAACGTATATTTTTGCTGTAAACTGTGTACATTTTTAAATAGTAACTATTGTTTATTGTTTTAAATAATAGCTTTTGGTTAAATATTGATTTTCTCAAAAAAAAAATGATATACTTTCAAATATAGTTGAGTGTAAAATAAAAGTATTAATAGCTATACTTAACTATGCGCTTTTATAAAATGTAGAATGTATTTTAAAAAAGAAAACCAAAAGCAAGAAATAGTACAGAAATACTTATAATAAATCAAACCATTATATATTATTGGCTATAATTTTAAAGTGAATTATGGTTAACAATCTTGCATAATTTCCTAATAAAAAAAATATATAAATAAAAATTTATTTTTTTCATTAAGAAATTACGCTTAATTAAGTCGTCAAAAACTTGTCGTCTAGTTAATGAGCGTAAAATATTTTTTCAGAGCTAATAAGTGAATTAAAAATTTACATGATATAACAGCTAAAAAAAATACTTATTAAAAAAAGCTTGTATAGTTTTCAAAGAAAAATTTAATCAAGTTTCCTTTCTACTTTTTAGATCAATTTAATAGCAAAATATTCATTTCATAAAATGAAAATATTTGATTGCTTAAGGAAAATTAGATTTAAATACTACTCCAATAGTAAATGTTTTTGAAACCTCATTAAATAGTGTTTTTGCAGATTGTTATCATTTACGCCAAAAAATTACAACTGTAAAGAATATTTAAATTGTAGATTTTTTCACATTGCATTTAAGTACTTGTTTTTTAGTTGGTTAGATTGTTTTTTGTGTGTTTTTGTATAGGGTTTTGTATAGGTAAAAAACACTGTTTTTGATTGTTTATCGGGTAGTTTTGAACAGTAGTTAATAGGGTAATTTATAGGTTGCCTTTACAAAAAATACAATACAAATAGAAGTTATAATTTTAATGAATCCCTTATGGAACAGAATTACAAAAACCTCGTAAATAAAAGCATATATTATGTGTTGCTTTTATACTTTATGATGGTATCCTCTGTTTTTGCACAAACAGAAGTAGAACCAAATAATGAAGCAAATCAAACTGGTACACAACGCGTTTGGAATGGTCCAACTACTATTTCAGGAACAGTAACAAATACAGATCCAGATTATTGGAATGTATCTAAACTTCCTGGGTTTGATCCACAAAATATCATAGAACTTTTCATTAGTAGTGGCTATGATCCCGCTACAATTAAGGTTGAATATGAAACAAGAACTGGTGGTTATAATGGTGTTGTAAATACATCATTTCGTACGCCTTCATTACTAAGTCAAGCTACAGCTAATTTTTATAATGGAGTTGGTTATCCATCTGCTCGGGCTGGTTGGTATATAATGTCTAATGGAGGTTTGGGGTCAGCAGATAATTATATGGTGTTAAAAATTACTACTGTTTCAGTAACACCAGTAAGTTACTCTTTAACATTACAAAGCGAAGATTTTCCAACTTGTACAACTCCAGCAGATGTTACAGGCTTAAATGTTACAACTACAGGAGGAGATAGTTTGCAATTTGATGCTTTTTCAGCAGTAAACGGTATTACAGGAGGGTACGTGATAGAGATTAGCGATAGTCCAACATTTACTCCATTACCAAGTCCACAGTTTGATAAACTCACTGATACTACACCATCAACCGTTTATTCTGGATCAGGACAACAGGTTATTTATGCTTCTCCAAAACCTAATAGGTTGGCAACAGGTTTTGAAGTGCCAACAGTGCCAGGAAATCTATCTATTACTGGTTTAGCGCCTAACGTTACATATTATTTTAGAGTCACTACTGCAAATGAATGTAATGGGAATTTTAGTTTTGGTAATGGGGTTACTGTGAGTGGAGCTACATTTGCTTGTGATCCAGCTTTAATTACACCTAATCAAGTTTCGAATATTGCTACGGTAAATAATACCATAGATAGTTTCGGTATTACATCTTTTACAGCTCCAAATGGAGGTGCAAATGGATATGTAATAAAAGTGAATACAAACAATAGTTTTACTGCTCCAACAGATGCAGATTTAACAAGCGCAAGTACGACATATAACGCAGGAGTAGGAGAACAAGTAGTATATGCAGGTACTTCCATTAACCCTAACATAACTATTAATGGAACCGGAGTTACGGCTGGAGCAAACTTCTTTGTAAAAATATATGCCTACAATACTTGTTTAGGAGGAAGCTTTTTCGAAAATATAGGAACTACTAGGACACAAGCTATTTGTAATGGTGCACCAACAGTGGTGCCTTCAGCTTTATCTATAGACCAGATAAGTCATAGTTCTATGAGAGTAAACTCTACTTCAGGAGCAGGTGGAGCTATAGGACAAGTAATCTTAATAAATACTGTAGATTCTTTTACACCTCCAATACCAGGAGCATTACCTACAGCAAATACTGTATATTCAGGAACAGGACAACAAGTAATTTATAGAGGTAGCGATGTAAATCCCGCTGTAACTGTAAGTAATTTGACAAATTCTAATGGAGGTACACAATACTTTTTTAAATCGTATGCATACAATCCATGTGGAAGTAATTTTTATTTTGAAGCTACTGGGGTAAAAGCAAATGCTACAACTTGTGGTGCTGTACAAAACGTTGCAAGTAATGCTGTTTTTTTTGAAGTAGGAAATTCTTTTATGGATTTCAAATCTTTTTCACCTGCTGCAGGTGTAACAGGATATGTAGTAAAAATGAATACTGTTAATACATTTTCAGCACCAATAGATGGAAGTAATACGTTACCAGTCTCGAATACTAATTATACTGGTGGAGAACAAATAATTTATGCAGGAACATCCACAAATCCAGATATTCGTATTACTGGATTAAGTGCTGCAACTACGTATTATTTTACCATTTATTCTTATACCGATTGTAATGGCTCTTTATTTTATGAACAAACCGGATATAGTTTTTCAAGACAAAATGTGAACACACCTTCAAATTTAACATTTAATGACTTTAGTGTTACTTTTGGAGCTGCTGCATTTGATTTAAATAATCTTACATCATCACTTTCTCCTGGAGCAAGAAGCTATACTATTATACCAGGAGGTACATCTACTGGAGGAAATGCATTATCTGGAACAGGTAATAATATAATGATAGCAGGTAACGTAGGTACAGTTTTAGTACGTGTAGATCAAGAAGCTGCAGCTAATTTTAACTCAGGAACAGCGCAAGCCACAATTACAATTAATAAAGCCAATCCAACGATTACATTTAATAATCAAACAGTTCCTTTTGGAAGTAGTGCTGTTACATTAGGAGCAACATCCAATTCAACTGGAACTATTTCTTATAGTTTTGTTGGAAGTGCAAATGGTAATGTACTTTCTGGAACTAATAATGAGATTTTAACACCTGGAAATGCAGGAACGGTAACTGTACGTGCTACGGTTGCAGCTGATGCAAATTTTAATGAAGCAACTAAAGACATTTTCTTTTCTGTTTCTGCACCTTCGGAAATAATAAGTATCAATGCAAATGGAGTATATAAAGTTGTAAATGAAAGTACCATATCAACATTGGTAGATTTTACAGCAAATGCTATAGCAACTGGTTCTGATGGTAAAGGAGAATTACTCCAAGCAAGCGGTAAATTATGGGGAGTAACCAATGCAGGAGGAGCTAATGGTAAAGGAACTATTTTTAATTTAAATACTGATGGTACTGGTTTTACCAAAGTTCATGATTTCAATGCTACAACAGAAGGAAGCGATCCTTCAGGTTTTTTAACTTTTAGTAATGGTAAAATCTGGGGAGTATTGTCTACTGGAGGACCAGGGTCAGGTAGTGGGTCAGCAGGTGGAAGTATTTTTTCCATCAATACAGATGGAACCAATTTTACCGTGGTACGAGGTTTTTCTTTTACAGATTTTACACTTTCAGAGTTAGCTGCACCTATTGGAGGACTTACTGAAGCAAACGGAAAACTTTGGGGAGTAACACAATTTGGAGGACACACCTTTGCAGGAGGTGTTTATAGCATCAATTCAGATGGAACAGGGTATACAGAGGTTTACTTATTTCCAAGTAGTGGATCGCCAGGACAACCAAGGGTTAAGTTAACATTAGCAAATAACAAATTATGGGGAACAGCAAGCTCTAATGGAGGAGGAATATTTACCATAGATCCAACAACTATAACACAAGCAGGTACAGGCTATAGCTTAGTACATCGTTTTGGCTTTAGTGGAGGAGAATCATTAAGTACTTTAACAACTGTTGGAAATCAACTTTTTGGTGTTTGGAGAGAAGGAGGTGCCAATAGTGCTGGTGTTCTTTTTAGAATTAATGATAACGGAACTAATTATACTACATTGCATGATTGGCCTTTTAGTGGAGGTGCTAGATTACCTTTTTCTTCTTTAACAATTGATGGAGGAACTCTTTTTGGAAGCACGACTACCGGTGGCACAAACAATTTTGGAACAATTTATAAGATTAAAACGGATGGTACAGGTTATCAAGAGATTTTAGCAAATACTGTCACTCCAAGTGAAGGAGCTTTTATAATAGTTAAAGATCGATTGATACCAACGATTAATTTTAATAATCAAATAGTTGATCATTTGAGTGTCAGTACTTTGTCGGCTACTACAAATTCTACTAGTTCAGTAACATATGCATTAATTGGAGATACGACCGCATCTGCGTTAAATGGGAATGAGTTTACAGCAGGTAATGCAGGTACTGTAACGGTTAGAGCTTCAATCACTCAAGACGAGAATTTTGAAGCAGCAACCAAAGATGCTATAATTACGATTAATAAAACCAATCCATCATTTACGATTGCTGATATAAGTACAACATTTGGAAGCCCAGACATTACCTTGGCACCAAGTGCAACTAATTATAAAGGAGGATCGGTAACGTATCAATTTGTAGATCCAACAAATACCAATAACCTTGCAACTACAGGATTCAATACCAGTAGTACTATTTCTGGAGAAATATTAGCGTTGGGAACACTAGGAACAGAAACAATACGAGCTACATTAGCGGGGACTTCTAATTTTAATACTGCTACTTTTGATTTTCAATTGAATATAGGTAATGGAGTTGCAGATTTATCTGGATTTACTGACTTTGTAGTAACTCTTTTACAGTCAGATGTAACTTTAAGTGTTTCTTCTGCTCCTGGAGTAGCTGTTAATTATCAATTGTTAACTTCAAATACTGGAACAAGTTTAAGCGGAACAAATAATGAAGTGCTTTCTATTGGAAGTACTTCAGGAACAGAAACAATAAGAGTAACAGTATCAGAACCAAATTATGTAGCTGCTAGTAAAGATATTACCCTTACAGTGAATAAAGTTAATCCTATAATCACTTGGGGTACACCAGCTGATGTTGAAGTGGCATCAGTACTAGATGGAACCCAATTGAATGCAACAGCAGATGTACTAGGAAGCTTTAAGTATTATTTTGACGCATCTTTACTAAATGAAATTACTTCTGGAGTCTCTGCAGTAACAACTCTTGGAGCTAATACAATTTATTGTCAATTTACACCCGACAATCAAACAACTTATAATACAAGAATAGCTAATGTAACATTTAATGTAACACCAACAATACTAGAAATTACGGCAGACGATATTACAATTCAAGTAGGAGACGCGGAGCCAACTTTAACTTATAAGATTACAAAAGGACAAATTGCACCAGGAGAATTAATTTTTGTTCCATTAATAAGAGCTTCAGGTACTACTGTTGGTGATTATGCTATTACAATAGATGCTACAGCTCTTCCTAATCCTAATCCAACGGACCTTTTTGGATCTGGTTTTCCAGCATGTAGTGGAGGAACATGTGTTTATACATCGCAAGCTTTTGGAGGTGGTATTTTTAACGGACAAGGAAGAACAGGAAATTATACTATTCAATTTGTTCCAGGAAAACTTTCTATTATTAATAAAACAGCTATTACAGGAACAGATATTGCTTTTAATGCACCTACAAATTTAGAGTATGATGGGGCACCAAAAAGTTATACTGTAACTCCAAATGTAAGTTTAAGCCCAGCACTTTCAGCAGGAGATATAGATATAACATATGAAGGTCGAAATGGAACTACATATGCAAGTAGTACAACCGCACCAACAAATGCTGGAGATTATACAGTAATAGCATCTGTAAAAGGGACCAATGCAGATTATACAGGTAATGTAAGAACTGATTTTACTATTGGTAAAAAGACAATAGAAGTAACAGCAGATACTAAGTCAAAATTATATGGAGACTCGGATCCAATATTGACTTATAGAATTACAAATGGAAGTTTAGTAGGAAGCGATTCATTTACAGGGTCATTAACAAGAGTTTCAGGGGAAACTGTGGGAACTTATACTATTAACCAAGGAACATTAGCATTAAATAGTAATTAC
>NZ_WAAU01000012.1:0-110 GCF_008806755.1 Tenacibaculum aiptasiae | reverse complement strand
TCTAGTAATTTAACTATAGGAAAAAGAGCTATTGAAATAACAGCTGATGCAAAGTCAAAGATTTATGGAGGTTCAGATCCAGCATTGACTTACCAAATAACCAATGGAAG
>NZ_WAAU01000011.1:103466-192708 GCF_008806755.1 Tenacibaculum aiptasiae | reverse complement strand
GGAGAGTAGGTCGTTGCCTTTCTTTTTAACCTCAATCTTATTTTATAAGATTGAGGTTTTTTTTTACACTAAATCTAAATATAAAGATCCCTAAAATGATGATAAATGGTTTATATGAGTTTTAAGCTTGAAAATTTAAAATTAAAGTAATGTGCTTGTTTGATTTTTAAAAGTGACTTAAAACCGTATTATATTGTTTATTTATACATTTTAGGATAACTTAAAACCAGCGTTTATTGAAGGTTAGCATTTAGTCTAAATAATTTATTTTTTTTTAGTTTTATAATATAGATGGGGTATTATATGAGCTACAAATGCGGTAATGATAAGTCTTAATTATTGTGTAACCTGTAAACTATTCTAGTGCAGTTTATATTCTCGATTTTTAGAATATAATTTCAAAATATAAATATGTTAGTTTAGAAGCTAGAATTAGTCATTAGGAAATAAAAAACAACCTAGCCAATTAGCTTTAACTTTCTTTGATCTCTAGTAAAATTCATTCAAATTAAACATAAGAAAGAAAAGTAGCTATGAGTAAAAATTATAAATTTTAACCCTTAAGAAAACAAATTTTAAAAGCCTAATATTAATGTTTTTACTTTCCTTAACAAAAAGTTTCGTTAAAATTCTGCATCTTTGTGATTATGAGAATTTATCCGATAGAAACAGGTAATTTTAAATTAGATGGCGGAGCCATGTTTGGAGTAGTACCAAAATCACTTTGGGAAAGAACAAATCCAGCAGACGAAAAGAATATGATATCTATGAGTATGCGATGCATGCTCATAGAAGATGGTGATAGACTTACACTGATAGACACTGGAATTGGAAATAAACAATCAGATAAATTTTTTGGGTATTATTATTTATTTGGAGATTTTTCTTTAGATGCTTCATTAGCAAAATATGGTTTTCATAGAGATGATATTACCGATGTATTTTTAACACACTTGCATTTTGACCATTGTGGAGGAGCAATTCAATGGAATAAATTTCGAACAGGATACGAACCAGCCTTTAAAAATGCACGATTTTGGAGTAACCAACGTCATTGGGATTGGGCAATTCATCCAAATGCACGAGAAAAAGCATCATTTTTACAAGAAAATATATTACCAATACAAGAAAGTGGTCAACTAAATTTTTTACACTTAAATGCAAAAGATTATGTTGGCTTTGATGTATTATTTAAAGATGGACATACTGAAAAACAAATGCTTCCAAAAATAGAATACCAAGACAAAACCTTGGTGTTTATGGCTGATTTATTACCTACTGCAGGTCACATACCATTACCATATGTTATGGGTTATGATACACGACCACTATTAACGCTAAAAGAAAAAGAAGCCTTCTTAAATGAGGCTGCAGATAAAGAATATTACTTGTTTTTAGAGCATGATGCCTATAATGAAGTAATAACTGTAAAGCATACTGAAAAAGGAGTACGCTTAAAAGATAGTTATAAGTTTACTGATGTATTTAGATAAATAAAATAACCCCTTAGAGTTATATAAAACTACTAAGGGGTTATGAAAAGTTGAAATTCTTTTTTAGTTGTAGAAACTAATCATTACATCTAGAACCTACAGGGTGCCTACGAGAAAATCTTCTACAAGGGCCAAGTGTTCTACCACCACCATCGCCAAAACCTCCACCACTATAATCTCCTGTCAGTAATTCATAGTTGCTAGGAACAGATCCTCCATTAATGTTTTTTCTTTTTTCTTTAGAAATTTCAAATGCTTTTAAATTTTCAATGCTCTTCATTTTGTTTAAAATTTTGTTAATAAAGGCTAAATATATAAATATTAATAATAAATTTACATTTGATTAATAAAATAATTTAAAGATATCATGAGAGTTTTAAAGCCAGTATTTTATTCTGCTGTAGCAGTATCAATTCTAGCTAGTTGTAAAACAGTTAGTAAAGTGCCTGTGCCAACAGGGTCTAATACCGTAGTAAACCTTCCAGCAAAAAAAGCAAAGTTAACGGATAGCGAAAAAGATAATTGGCAACACCTAGATTTAGCAACAGATACCATTCCAGGAATGAGTGTGAACAAAGCATATGAGTTCTTGAAAGGAAAGAAAAGTGTACCAGTAATAGTGGGAGTTGTTGATTCAGGTACCGATTTAAAACATGAAGACTTAGTTGATGTTGCTTGGGTAAATACTAAAGAGATAGCAGGAAACGGAATAGATGATGATAAGAATGGTTATGTTGATGATATCAACGGATGGAACTTCTTAGGAAAATCATACAAAGAGCACCTAGAATATGAGCGTATTTTAATGAATCCTTCAATTGCTGATGAAGAAACATTAAAAGAAGTAAAAGCATTTCAAACTAAAAAAATTGAAGGAGCTAAAAAGGATAAAGTGCGTTATGGAGAAATGTTAGCACGTGTAAAATTTGCAGATGAATTATTAACAAAATATTTCAAAAAATCAGATTATACTGATAAAGAAATAGAGGCAATTAATACTACTGATGAAAAATTAAAAGCTGCTATAGGCACTGCAGATTTTGCAAAAAGAAATGGTTATACTTTAGCTAGTATTGGAAAAGTTTTAAGTGGTTTGGTGAAAACTGCAGAAGCTACAATTGCTGGAGATAACTTAAAAACGGATTATCGTACAGTTGTAGGAGACAATGCTTATGATATTAAAGATAAACCAGGATATGGAAATGGTAATACAGGTCATTCAGAAAAAGGTGAGTCTCACGGTTCTCATGTATCTGGTATTATTGGTGCAAAAAGGAATAATGGAATAGGAATGAATGGAGTTGCTAATAATGTAAAAATGATGGCAGTACGTTCAGTATCAGATGGAGATGAGTATGATAAGGATGTTGCTTTAGGTATTCGTTATGCAGTAGATAATGGAGCAAAAGTAATTAATACAAGTTTTGGTAAAGGATTTTCACCAAATAAAGAATGGGTTTATGATGCAATTAAATATGCAGCATCTAAAGATGTATTAATTGTAAATGCAGCAGGAAATGATGGTAAAAATATAGATGTAGAAAAAACATTTCCAAACGATGCACCAGACTTAGTAAACGAAGTAGCAGATAACTTTTTAACAATAGGAGCAATGAGTGCTAACTATGATAAAAAATTACCAGCAACTTTTTCAAACTACGGAAAAATAAATGTTGATGTGTTTGCTCCAGGAGTACAAATTCACTCAACATATCCAGATAGTACTTATAAGAAAATTAGTGGAACGTCTATGGCTTCTCCAGCAGCAGCAGGTGTAGCAGCATTAGTACGTTCTTATTATCCAAAATTATCTGCAAGTCAGGTAAAACACATCTTGATGAACTCAGGAACTAAAATAGATTTAGAGGTTATTAAGCCAGGTACTGGTGCTAGATATGGTAATAAAGAAGAAATAGTTCCTTTCGCGGATTTATCAGTTTCAGGTCGTGTTGTTAATGCATACAATGCAGTAAGAATGGCAGACAGAATGGTAAACGGAAGAAAATAATAGTAGCATAAAAAAACGAAAAGAGCATTATATTTTGATGCTCTTTTTTTGTTATAAATAACTTATGAAGTTAGAGTTTAATAAATTAAATAAAGAAATTAGTATTAAAGACGAAGTAGCCAACCATACATGGTTAATTATCATTTTAATGGCAGTAAATGTTTTTAATATGGCTTTTCAACTATCATATATAAGTTTTGAAAAAAACGAATTACTTTTTATTGGATTAGCAATTCTTGCATTAGTTTCAATATTTGTAATATTCTTCTTTTTTACAAAAAGATCTTGGAAATCAATATATAAATTGGAAGAGATAGAAGGACTAGAGGTAAAAAAGATATACGGAAAAGAACGTATCTTTTTAAAATTATTAAACGGAAAAAGACGAAGTTTTCCTATTTTGAGAAATTTAGAAGAAATAGAAAACTTAAAAAAGACATTAACCAACATGGGAATTAAATTAGTTTAAAATGAAAAAAATAATACTAGGACTTTCAATATTGTCAATGATTTCTTGTGCGGCATCTAAAAAAGTAGATAAAGCACCTGTAAATAAGCAAACTTCGGCAAGCAGTACTTATTGGCAACAACATGTAGATTATACTATGGATATTGATATGGATGTAAAAACATATCAGTACAAAGGAGTTCAAAAGTTAGTATATACTAACAATTCACCAGATGTATTAAACAAAGTATTTTATCACTTGTATTTTAATGCATTTCAGCCAGGATCTCAAATGGATGTGCGTTCAAGAAATATCAAAGATCCAGATAAAAGAGTTGGCGATAGAATAAGTAAGTTATTACCATCGGAAATAGGGTATATTAAAGTAAATACATTAAAACAAGATGGTAAACAAGTAAAACACGAAACTGTTGGGACTATTTTAGAGGTAACTTTAAACAAAGCAATTCAACCAGGAGAGAGTGTAACGTTTGATATGGTTTTTGATGCGCAAGTACCAAAACAAATTAGACGTTCAGGTCGCGATAGCAAAGAAGGAGTTGCGTTATCAATGACACAATGGTACCCTAAAATGGCCGAGTACGATTTCGAAGGATGGCATACACCACCTTATTTAGGACGTGAATTCCACGGAGTTTGGGGTAATTTTGATGTAACCTTACATATTGATAAAAACTATGTAGTTGGAGGTACAGGATATGTACAAAATGCACAAGAAGTAGGACACGGATACGAAGATAAAAACGAAGCATTAAATTTACCATCAGGAGATAAATTAACATGGAAGTTTAAAGCACCAAATGTACACGATTTTACTTGGGCAGCAGATCCAGACTATATTCATGATACATATAAAATGGAAAATGGAATAGATTTACACTTTTTATACAAAAAGAGTTTATCGCCATTTTTTCAAGAAAACTGGAAGAAGTTACAGCCAAAGACTGCAGAGTTAATGGATTATTTTAGTAAGCATATAGGTCAGTACCCATACAAACAATATTCAGTAATCCAAGGAGGAGATGGAGGTATGGAGTATGCAATGTGTACTTTAATAACAGGAAAACGTAAATGGGGAAGTTTATTTGGTGTAACAGCACACGAGTTAGCACACACATGGTTCCAGTTTTTACTAGCAACAAATGAAAGCAAACACCCTTGGATGGATGAAGGTTTTACAACCTATATTTCAAACAAGGCAGAGAATGAAATTTTAAATAAAGGAAAAGAAAATCCACATACAGGATCATATAGATACTATAATTATGTTGTGAGTAATAATGCAGAAGAGCCATTATCAACTCATGCAGATAGATATCATACAAATATGGCTTACGGAATGGGAAGCTATTCAAAAGGAAATATCTTTTTAACACAGCTAGAGTATATTATAGGTCAAGAAGATGTAGCAAAAACATTAAAAAAGTATTTTAACGATTTTGCATTCAAACATCCAACACCAAACGATATTAAAAGAACAGCAGAAAAAGTTTCAGGAATGCAGTTAGATTGGTTCTTAAACGAATGGACACAAACTACACATACAATAGATTATGGAGTGAAATCTGTAGAAGGAAAAGATATTACTTTAGAAAGAATAGGTAAAATGCCAATGCCAATAGACGTAGAGGTAATTTATACAGATGGTACAAAAGAAGCATTTAACATACCATTACGTATGATGCGAGGAGAAAAACCAACAAATGCAACAGTTATAAAAGATTGGACATTTGCACATCCAACCTATACATTTGAAGCATCAAAAGATGTAAAATCGGTAGAAATTGACCCATCAAAATTAATGGCAGATATTAATTTATCGAACAATACATTTACAAAAGAGTAAATAAAGTAAACATATAAATAGAAAAGGTTGAGAATTATCTCAGCCTTTTTTTATGAGTTCTTTTTGAAGCTCGGAAGGATTAAAACCTGTTTGTTTTTTTACAAAAAGACTAAAGTTAGAAGGGCTGTCAAAATTGTAATTATAGGCAATTTCTTTATGACTAAGTTCTTTAAAAGCTAAATCGCGTTTAATATTCAATATTAAAACATCATGAATATATTTTAAAGGAGTTGTGTTTAATTCGTTTTTTACCAATAAGGAAAGCTTCTTGTTAGAAATGTTTAGAGCTTGAGCGTATTCATTAATAGTTTTAGAATTAAGATGAATATCAACCAAATCGATAAATTGAATAATAGTTTTAGAAGTTTGTTTGAAATTGGTATTCGAACTATTTTCTTCTAAAGAATATAAAAGAGTAGAAAGAAGGTGAATTGATTTCTCCTTATAAAATTCAGATTTGCTCTTTTGAACATTCAGAATAGTGTTTAATAAATCAAAAAAAACAGTAGTTAATTTTGGGTTTTTATGATAAACAATAGAAGAGTCAGAATAATTTTTAAGTAAGAAAAAAGCTTCAGAAAAGAGCATTTCTTTGGTAAACTGTATCATTAAACCATCAGCTTCAGAATGTCTTTTTACTAAGTGTAATTGTTTAGGTTTTATAATATAGCAGCTATTCTCTTCAATAGGAACTTTGGTAAAGTCGATAAGTTGATAACCTCCACCTTTTTCAAAAAACATAATTTCAAAATAATCATGCTTATGAATAGTATTAAAATCATAACTATTATTATGAGAAATGGGAGCTACATTTATGTTATAAGCAGTGGTTAAGCTATGAATGGGAATATCATTAGGCATAAATTCATAAGTAGTTTTCTGTTTTTAATAACTTTTAAAGGAAAACGAACTATACTTTCGTCACAGATTTAAAAAACTTAAAAATAATGAAAAAAATAATCTTTTCGCTTATAGCATTTGTATCGTTAACCATAAATGCACAAACCACTTGGAAAGTAGATAATGCACATTCGTCAATTACTTTTTCAGTATCACACTTTATGATTTCAGAAGTAACAGGAAACTTTGGAAAGTTTGATATTACAGCAGTTAGTAATGATAAGTTTGAAGACCCAAAGTTTGAAGTATCCATAGATGCAGCAACAATAAATACAAATCAGTCAGGAAGAGATAATCATTTAAAAGCGGCAGATTTTTTCGATGTAGCAAAACATGCAAATATTGTATTTAAAAGTACATCTTTTAAAAAGTTAGAAGGAAAAGAGTTTGAAACAAAAGGAGATATTACCATTAAAGGAATTACAAAAGAAGTAGTTTTTAAAGGAAAGTTAAATGGTATTATCGAAGGAAGAAACAACAAAAAGAAAGCAGGGTTAAAATTAACTACTACTATAAAAAGAGAAGATTTTAATGTAGGAAAAGGAATGAACCCAGTAGGAAAAGACGTAGCTGTAACTATAAATATTGAAATGAATCAGCAATAAAAATTAATTGTCTTTACGACAAATTATTTTTCCCTTTAAGGCAAAAAGCTATCTTAGTTTTTTGCCTTTTTTATTTGTTGTACTTTTAAAAAATGGAACAGGTAACGTTTGAATTAAATTTAGTGTCGATAATAGACATATTATCAATAGCTACGGCACTAATGCTTGGCTTTTTGTTAATAACATTAAAGTCTAAAAATAAATATGCAAATATCTTTTTAGGTGCGTTTTTATGGTCTTTGGGAATAGAAGTATTGGAATCTTTTTTAGAGTCACTAACTTTTGAAACAATACATATTCAGGTAATTCAAACAACATTAGCTACAATTCCTTTATTATTACTTTATGTGTATTCTACTTTAAATGTTAAGTTTAAAACGGTTTATTTACTATTATTTATACCATTTGTAATATCAAATTTAATAGATTTTCCAGAAGAAGAAATAAAGTGGTTTGAATATGTATTTAATCTAATACTCTTATATATAATTCTTAAAAATATAAAAGAACATCAAAATAAAGTAACAGATTACTATTCGGATATAGAGAATAAAACACTTTTATGGATTCGAACAATTGTGTACATATTCTTATTCTTTCATGTTTTTTGGATTCTAGAAGATATTATTGGGTTTCAAAACGAAATTATAACGCAGTATTTTGCTTTTTCATCAGCAATTCTAACCTTCTTTATGATTTATTGGATTGCTTATAATGGTTTTTCACAACAAGAAATATTTACCACTTCATTATTTCAAATAGATGAGAAAAAAGAAACACAAATAGATGTTATAGATACAGAAAATCAATTTAAATTGATGTTAGAAATTATGGAAAGAGAGAAGTTGTATTTAGATGGAAATTTAAACTTACGATTACTATCAGAAAAAGTAAATATTAAAGAAAGACAACTTTCTAAATTGATAAAAACACATACAAAAAAGAACTTCTATCATTTTGTAAATCAATTTAGAGTACAAGAGTTTAAAAAATTGGTAGCCTCACCTAAAGCAGCACAATTATCCTTGTTAGGTTTAGCTCAAGAAGCAGGATTTTCTTCAAAATCAACATTTTATACAGCGTTTAAAAATCTAGAAGGTGTTACTCCGAAACAATATCAGGAAAGTTTAAAGAAGTCTGAGTAACCGAAACTCGGACTTATAGAGTGTGTTTAGTTATACTTATGGTTATAATTTTGAAGTTAAATGTTCAAGAAGTAGTTGAACTAAAACTTAGAGATTATGATAAAAAAAATGTTTTCAGTAAGTATAATAACTTTTACAATTTTAATAACTAGTAGTATTTCTTGTTCAAAAAATGACACCATAGTTGAGGAAGGAGGAGCAACAAATACAAATGCATTAGAAACCTATTTAAAAGCAAATGCCGATTATGTGCATCATATTAATGGCTTTTATATTGTAGGAAGTGCGGCAAAACCAACTTCAAGTGAAACTACACCGGGAACAACAGGTAAAGATATATTTGAGCATAGTGTGCGTTTGTTCAGTTCTTTTTTAGATCAGGATAACGATGGTGTTATTGATGATGATAAAAAAGAGTTAAATAAATGGTTAGCACAAAAGTTAGTTTTTATTTCTGGACCTTTATCAATGGTCGATAAAATATCAGCAGCAAACTTAGTAGAAGGAAAAGGATTGTATGGAATGAGCATGCAAACAGATAATTGGCCTTATGTAAAAGATTATAATGGGAAAGGCTGGACAATTTCTGAGTTAAATTCTTCAACATGGAGGCCACAAGTATTTAACGCGCTTTGGGAAGAAACATTTCATACAGTAACAGAAGCTTTTAGTAGAGTAGATCCAGAATTTAAGTTTACAACAGGAGGAGTTTTACGTAAATATATGGATGATGATATTGCGGCAAAAACATATGACATTTCAGTACAAAATGCAGAAGAAAACGGTAATTATGATAAAGTAACAGCGGTAAACGAGTATATACATCAAATTTGGGCAATCAATTTTGCAGGGCAGAGTAATAAGTTAAACTCACATCAGAAGAAAGCATTAGAATTTATGAAAAAGAAAAAAGTACCAATGCAAGTAAATGCAGGATATACAAAAATGATAGGAACAAAAGTTAAATAAGATTATGATGAAGTTTATAAGTTTAAAAGTACTAGCAACATTAATTATTACTTTCAGTAGCGCTTCCTGTTCAGATAATACCAATGTAGCAACACCATCGGGAGAGATTAATCCGGGAAATGACCCTAATTTTAAAATAGAAGCAAATAAAGATACTGGGTTCAGTAGTTTTCCTAAAAAAGTAATGGTTTTTGGAATTCCAATTTATGCTTTAGCTGGAGTAGAAGATGTAAAGTTATTACATGCAGCAAATATAATGGCGCAATATCTAGATAATAATGAAGACGGAGTTGTAGACAATCAATTAGTATTAGATGCAATGAAACAAAACAAAGCATTTTTGTTTATGTGGAAGAACCAAAACAACAATATAAGTTTTCCAAGTGGATACGAAGGACAAGATTTAGGAGCAGATGAAACTGTTCCAGGGTGGCATACAAATGGTCATACAGGACGTTTTGATGCTTCATTAGAAGAAATATGGCACATAATTAATCTTGCTGGTCATGCAAAAGCATATCCAAATGTTTTTGGCTTAAAAAAAGGAACTCAGTTAGCTAATGCAATGGATAAAGCTAGAGGAGGATATTTTCAAACAATTCCAAATCCATATCCAGCAGAAGCTTGGTATACATATGATGATAGTACTTGTGATTATGCAAGTTGTCAAACAGTAGAATATTTTTACTGGTCAATGACTTCTATACTAGGAGCACAAGCAAATAGATTAGGAGAAATACAGCAAGAATGGAAATTAAATACGAAAGCAAAAGTGAAGGCTACAGATAAAGATATTTATAGTTTGCTTACAAATGCAACCTATAAGCTACCAACAGTTTTACCAGATGGAACTTATAGAAGATAAATGTGTTTTAAGTTGAATTGATTGATGTAAATTAAATATTCCTTTTCATTAAGAGAAGGAGTATTTTTAATAAAGAAATATGAAGAAAATAATACCCATAGCAGTTGTTGTATGCTTGTTACAAGCATGTGTAATAACAACCAAATCGAAAGAAAGCAAAGTCGAAAAAATAGAAGCTTTAAATAAAATAGGAGGCTGTGTATTTAAAGAAGTTCAAAATACCAAAAAAGTAAATCCATTAAATTCAACTATTGAAATAGAATCAGCAAAAGGTGTTTTTTCAAAGAAAATGAATGTCTTGGGATTAGATTTTATAATAATGGAGAAGGTTTCAGATGATTTTTTGAAAGATGTTGGGCAAACAATGAAAGAAATGTTTCCACAAGATAGTGTTCTCAATTTGTCAAGGCAACATAAAGTATTAAACAATCTATTACAGTATAATGCAACCATACCAGTAATTGTTGGTCACCACGATTCAATGTCGGAAGAAGTAATGATAGAGATGGAAAATACTTACGAAAAAGAATGTAGTATTTGCGATGTAATCATGTATAAGCAACCAGGGCAAACTATGGAAGTAGTAGAGCACTTACTACATTTTATAACCGACATAGGTTTGCATTACGAGTATTCAAAAGAATGGGCTTTCAATAATAAGGAATCAGAAGTATATCTAATAATGCAAGAAGCAATAAAGAAAGGTTTTTATGATGTAAGTAGTTATAAGGATATGGAAGGTGAAAAAGAAATATACCAAAGAGTAATAGTGCAAGAATTTGCTTATTGGTTAATTAGTGCATATTGGGATTTACAAGAAAAGTATGGGCCAAACGAAGAAGAATGGACTATAAGAAATAAAGAAGAGTTAAAAGAGAAGTTTCCAAGAGGTTACCAACTGGTAGAAAATACTGTTAGTAAAATAATGAAAGCGCCCTCAGAAGCTATTTTAGAGAGATTAGCAATGTATGGTGAATAAATAGTTTCTTCAAGTTTGTTAATGTATCACTTTGGTTTCTAGTAGGGTAAGATGTGTTTGAAATGTTTTATATAAAAATTAATTTAGTTTTATAAAATTATATTTCAGCACTAGAGAAGAAATTGGAAATATAATTTATCAACCCTGTGTTAAGAGCACATACTTTAGTAATTGTCGTAAAGATAATTTTTAGAGTATGTGCTTTTTTGTTTAATATAAAAACCAAGAAAAATGAAAGCAAGAAAAATAGTAATGGTTACAATAGCATTTTTAATGTTATTAGTAAGCTGTTCCGAAAATGATGAAGTTGTAGTTAACGGTTCTCAAAGTGTTTTTGGAATATTTAAAGTTTTAGAAGACGGAAAGACTGTTGAAATGAATGGAACTATTAATAGTAACTCGTTAGTCAATTTTAATAAGTTATATCAAAAAAATCCTAAGGTAACCAAAATAAATATCAAGCAGTGTGATGGTTCTTCAGATGATGAGGTTAATTTATTAGTAGCAAAAAGAGTTTATGATTTAAATATTGAAATTCATTTGTTAAATAACGCAGAAATAGCATCAGGAGGAGTAGATTTTTTCTTGGCAGGAAAAAAGAGAACAAGAGAGAATGGAACAAAAATAGGGGTGCATTCTTGGTCCAATGGACAAAATGAAGCTACTGATTTTCCAGTAGGACATGCTAATCATTTACCATATATAAACTATTATAGATCTATTGGTTTTACAAACGAAGAAGCAAAAGCATTTTATTATTTTACTATAAATGCAGCCGCAGCTAAAGATATACATTGGATGACAGAAGAAGAAATCATAAAATATAAGATGCTAAAATCATAACAAATGTTGTAACAAAACTATAAGGCTTGCGTCGAATAGAGCAAATAAATACAAGCTTGCTTTCCAACATAAGGAAGAAATAGGGAAAGCAAGAAATTTAACCTATGGAAACTCATATACCTTATCTGTAAAAAGATATTGTATATGAGTTTTTTTATTAAACAAAAATTTAAAAACATGAAAAAATTAGTGAAAACAACAATGGTATTAATGCTTTTAGTAACAGCTTTAAATGTAAAGGGACAGGAGTTATCGGTAGTAAAATCATCAAGTATTGGAATTAATGAACTACCAGAATATGTTATTATAACATCGCAAAACACAAAGTTGTTGGGAGGGATTAATATTATAATAGATAAAAAAAGATCAACTTATAAAGATCAGTTAGAAGAGCTAGAATCATTATTGCAAGATGGAGATAAGCTAAGAGTAAGAAATCAAACCGATTTATTAAACGCAATGTCTAAGTTAGGTTTCGATTATGTAAATGCTTATAACGCTAATGCAATAATGCCAAGTAATAGAAACAGTGATGGAGAAGATATTTTAAATATAGTAGATGGAGGAGAAGGAACCTATAAAGTAAATATGGTTTTTAGAAAAAAAGAAAAATATAGAAGTTAGAAAACTATAAAAACAGGTGGAAAACGAAGACATTTTAATTTGATTAATTTTCTAAAAAGAGAAGTATATTATGTAATTTTGCACTTCAAATTCAACAGAAAATGTCAGAAGAAAAGAAATCATTGAATTTTTTAGAACAAATTATTGAAGAAGATTTGGCAAATGGAATGCCAAAAGAAAACTTACGTTTTCGTTTTCCACCAGAACCAAACGGATATTTACACATTGGACATACAAAAGCTATTGGAATTAGCTTTGGTTTAGGAGAAAAGTATAATGCTCCAGTAAATTTACGTTTCGACGACACAAATCCAGCAAAAGAGGAACAAGAGTATGTAGATGCTATAAAAAGAGATGTTTCTTGGTTAGGGTATCAATGGGAAAACGAATTATATTCATCTGATTATTTTCAACAATTATACGACTGGGCAGTACAATTGATAAAAGATGGGAAAGCATATGTTGATAGCCAGACTTCAGAAGAAATGCGAGTACAAAAAGGAACGCCTACAAAAGCTGGAGAAAACAGTCCTTATAGAACTAGAAGTGTAGAAGAAAATCTAGATTTATTCACTAGAATGAAAGACGGAGAGTTCGAAGAAGGAACACATGTTTTACGTGCTAAAATAGACATGGCGTCGCCAAATATGTTAATGAGAGATCCATTAATGTATCGTATTTTAAAGAAAGCTCACCATAGGACAGGAAACGATTGGGTAATATACCCAATGTATGATTGGACACATGGAGAGAGTGACTATATAGAACAAATATCACATTCGTTATGTTCGTTAGAGTTTAAACCACATAGAGAATTATACAATTGGTTTAGAGATAACGTATATGAGTATAGTAAATCAGAGTATCCAAACCCACCAAAACAACGAGAGTTTTCACGTTTAAACTTAAGTTACACTATAATGAGTAAGCGTAAGTTATTGAAACTGGTTGAAGAAGGTGTTGTAAATGGATGGGATGATCCAAGAATGCCAACAATTTCAGGTTTACGTAGAAGAGGATATACCCCAGCATCAATTAGAAACTTTATTGAAACAGTTGGAGTTTCAAAGAGAGAGAATGTAATAGATGTGGCATTGTTAGAGTTTAAAATCAGAGAAGATTTGAACAAAACAGCCAATAGAGTAATGGGAGTTCTAGATCCAGTAAAAGTAATTATTGATAATTACCCAGAAGGAGAAGAAGAAATCTTAATTGCTGAGAACAATCCAGAAGATGAAAACTCAGGAACAAGAGAAGTGCCATTTTCAAGAGAAATTTATATTGAACGAGAAGATTTTAGAGAAGAAGCAAATAAAAAATTCTTTAGATTAAAATTAGGAAAAGAAGTTCGATTAAAGAATGCATATTTTATCACAGCAACAAGTTGTGAGAAAGATGAGAATGGAAATATCACAGTAATTCACTGTACTTATGATCCATTAACAAAATCAGGTAGTGGAACAGAAGAAAGTAAGCGTAAAGTAAAAGGAACTTTACACTGGGTTTCTGTAAAACATGCAGTAAAAGCTGAGGTAAGAGCTTATGATAGATTGTTTTTAGACGAGGCTCCAGACGCTCACAAAGACAAAGATTTTATGGAGTTTATCAACCCAGATTCTTTAGAGAAAATAGAAGCATTTGTAGAACCAAGTTTACAAACAGCAAAAATAGGAGACAGGTTCCAGTTCCAACGATTAGGATATTTCAATGTTGATGATGATTCAACACCAGAAAATCTAGTGTTTAATAAAACAGTTGGATTACGAGATAATTGGGCAAAAAAGAAGTAGTTTAAAGAACTGTAATAGCAATAAAAACTCCCTATAGATTTTTAAAATTTATAGGGAGTTTTTTAATGCAAAGATTCCATTTTAAGATTTCAATAGAATATGTATCTTTACTGATTAAGGGAAGTTGTGATAAAATAAACTTTATCTAACTGAAAATCAATAATAAAAAAATGTTTTTTGATACTGTATAAATATCAGGTTTAAAAAATATTTATAAAAATATACTATTTTATGAGTTGTAGCAGTTGCTCAACTAACAAAAGCGGGGTTCCTAATGGGTGTAAAAGCAATGGAAATTGTGCAACAGGCACTTGTGGGAGTGGAAATAAATTAGCCGTTTTTGATTGGTTATCAAATATGACTTTACCAACAGGTGAAGCTCCATTTAATATATACGAAGTTCGGTTTAAAAACGGACGAAAACACTTTTTTAAAAATTCAGATAAAGTAACTGTTTCAATGGGAGATATTGTAGCAGTTGAAGGATCGTCAGGACATGATGTAGGAATTGTTTCGTTAGCTGGTGAGCTAGTGAAAGTTCAAATGAAAAAACGAAAAATTGCTGCAGATAGTGAAGATGTTAAGAGAATTTACAGAAAAGCATCGCAAAAAGATATTGATATCTGGCAAGCAGCTAGAGAAAAAGAACTTGAAACACAAAGAAAAGGAAGGGAAATAATTAGTCGTTTAGGATTAAAAATGAAGCTTTCAGATGTGGAATATCAAGGAGATGGTACCAAAGCTACTTTTTATTATACTGCCGATGAGCGTGTAGATTTTAGACAATTAATTAGAGATTTAGCAGGAACTTTTTCTATTCGAGTAGAGATGCGTCAGGTAGGAATGCGTCAAGAAGCAGCTCGATTAGGAGGAGTAGGTTCTTGTGGTAGAGAATTGTGTTGTTCAACTTGGTTAACAGATTTTAGAAAGGTAAATACAGCAGCAGCACGCTATCAACAATTATCGTTAAATCCATTAAAATTAGCAGGACAATGTGGTAAATTAAAATGCTGTTTAAATTTTGAATTAGACACCTATTTAGATGCATTAAAAAGTTTTCCAAAGCAAGATAAAATACTTAAAACAGAAAAAGGAGATGCCGTTTTTGTAAAAATGGATATTTTCAAAAAAATGCTTTGGTATACTTATAAAGAGGAAAGTTTTAAGTGGTTTAAGTTATCCTTAGATCAAGTTCATGAAATTATTGAATTAAATAAAAATAATGAACTGGCTTTACCGTTAGATGAGTATGAGTTAGAAATTACAGAAGAAGAAGCTGTTAATTTTGAAAATGTAGTTGGACAAGATAGTTTAACACGTTTTGATACTCCAAAAAAGCCAAGAAGAGGAAATAGAAGAAGGTCGAGAAAGCCAATAGGAAAAAAGCCAGCAGCGAAAACGAAGAAAGAATCAAATAATGCTACGGAGGCAAAACCGAAAAAACGACCACAAAAAAATCAAGCTAAAGCAGAACCAAATAATAAAAAAACTGACAAGAAAAGGGTTGATAATAGGAAGCAAAAGCCTAAGAATAATCCTAAGTCAAATAAACCAAAACCTCAAAAAGGTTCAGAAGAAAATAAAACACAAACACAAAAGAAAAAACCAAATAATCAAAGAAGAAGAAATAATAATCAGAGAAAAAGAAAGCCTAACGGAAATAAGAATAATGAAAACAAGAATAATAAAGAGTAAAATAGCAGTATTCTTTTTAGCAATTTTTATGCTAGCATCATGCGATTCAAAAGGCGTGTACGATGAATATATTTCGTTGTCAGGTAACTCATGGAATAAAGAAAATACACTGGCATTTACTTTTACTATAAACGATTCTATAAACAAGAAAAACTTATTTATAAATTTAAGAAACAATAAAGATTACGGTTATAGTAACTTGTTTTTAATAACTCAAATGGATTTTCCAGGTGGAGAAGCAATTATAGATACTTTAGAGTATGATATGGCTGATCTTACAGGGAAATTTTTAGGAACTGGATTTACAGATATAAAAGAAAATAAACTTTATTATAAAGAAAACATAACATTCCCAAAAGCCGGAGAATATACTTTTAAAGTTCGACAAGCAATGAGAAAAAACGGAGAAATTGAAGGTATAGAAGAATTAGAAGGAATTACTCAGGTAGGGTTTAGAATAGAAAAAATTAAATAATGGCAGAGAAAAAAGCAGTCAGTTTTGTTAAATATATTAAGTGGTTTTGGTCTATCGTTTTAGGTGGATTCCTATTTTTATGTTTAATGTTTTTATTAGCTTCTTGGGGAGTATTTGGAGCATTACCATCTTTCGAAGAATTAGAAAACCCTAAAAGTGATTTAGCAACAGAAGTTATTTCAGCAGATGGAAAAACTTTAGGAAAATACTATGTAAAAGCAAATAGAACACCAATCCAATACAAAGATTTACCAGAAAACTTAATAAAAGCCCTAGTAGCTACAGAAGATGAACGTTTTTACGAACATTCAGGGATAGATTTTAGAGGTTTAGCAAGAGCAGTAGCCAAAATGGGTGCTGGAGGAGGTGCAAGTACAATTACACAACAATTAGCAAAGAACCTTTTTACAGGAAGAGCTTCGAGAAACATAATTGTACGTATTACTCAAAAAATGAAAGAATGGGTGGTAGCTGTAAAGCTAGAGCGTCAGTATACGAAAGAAGAAATTGCAACAATGTATTTAAATACCCAAGGATTTCTTTTTAATGCAACAGGAATACGTTCAGCAGCACGTATTTATTTTGGAAAAGAACCAAAAGATTTAGATTTACAAGAGTCGGCAATTTTAGTAGCAATGCTAAAAAATCCAAGGCAATACAATCCACATAGAAAAGTTTCTAAAAAGAAATCATTACAAAGAAGAAATGTAGTGTTTTCACAAATGGCAAAAAATGGAATTTTAACAGAGAAAGAAAAAGATTCATTACAAAAATTACCATTAAAAATTAATTTCACTCCAGAAAGTCATAGTGATGGATTGGCAACTTACTTTAGAGAAAATTTAAAACAGCGATTAAAAAAGTGGGCAAAGAATAATTTAAAACCAAATGGACAGCCATACAATATATATAAAGATGGATTAAAAGTATATGTTACTATTGATTCACGTATGCAAAAATATGCAGAAGAAGCATTAGAAGAGCATATGGCAAATTTACAGTCGTTTTTCTTTGCTGAACAGAAAAAGAATAGAACAGCACCGTTTTACGATTTAGATAAAAAAGAAATCTTGAATAGTATGAAACGTGCAAAAAGAAGTTCTACACGTTATAAGAGAATGAAAGCAGCAGGAAAATCGGAAAAAGAGATAGAAAAATCGTTCAATACCGATACAGATATGCGAGTGTTTTCATGGAAAGGAGAAAAAGACACCGTAATGACTCCTTACGATTCAATTCGTTATTATAAACATTTCTTACGTTCAGGATTGGTGTCTATAGAGCCGCAAACAGGACACATAAAAGCATGGGTTGGAGGAATTAATAATAAGTATTTTAAATATGATGCAGTAGAGCAACAAAAACGTCAAGTAGGATCAACATTTAAACCATTTGTGTATGCAACAGCAATAAACCAATTGAAAATGTCTCCTTGCGATAAGTTGCCAAACATTTTATACACAATTCCAAAAGAGAAATATGGAATGCCAGAAGACTGGACACCTAAAAACTCAAATAATAAATATGGGGGAGAGTTAACACTTAAAGAAGCATTAGCACACTCTACAAACGTAGTAACAGCACAATTAATAGATAAAGTATCACCAATAAATGTTGCACGTTTAGCAGAATCATCAGGAATAAAATCAAAAATAGAAGCAAATCCATCAATAGCCTTAGGAGCTATAGATTTATCATTAATAGAAATGGTAAGTGCTTATGCAACTTTTGCTAATAGAGGTTTACGAGTAAGTCCAATGATGATTACGCGTATTGAAGATAAAAATGGAACTGTATTAGAAGAATTTGTGCCAGAAACAAAAGAGGTATTAAGTGAAGAATCTTCGTATGTAATACTTGATTTAATGAAAGGTGTAACTTTAAGCGGATCAGGAGGAAGATTAAGATCAAATTGGACTAAGTATAAAAAAATATCAACAGGGTTCCCTTATAAATTAGAAAATCCAATTGCAGGAAAAACAGGAACAACGCAAAATCAATCAGATGGTTGGTTTATGGGAATAGTTCCAAATTTAGCAACAGGAGTTTGGACAGGAGGAGAAGATAGAGCTACTCACTTTAAAGGAATAGCATATGGGCAAGGAGCTACAATGTCTTTACCAACTTGGGGATTATTTATGAAAAAATGTTATGAAGATAAAACGCTTAACATTAGTAAAGAAGATTTTGAAAAACCAGAGGAAGACTTATCAATCAATATCAACTGTGATGAGGTGAAAAAAGTAGAAGGAGATGTTGAAGAGAAAGAGAAGGAAGTAGAAGATGAAGAAACTGATTTTTAATTGTATTTAGAAAAACAAACAACTAAACATGATAAATAAAAAAATAAATAACGTACAAGAAGCAGTTGCTGGCGTAAAAGACGGAATGACTTTTATGTTAGGAGGTTTTGGTTTGTGCGGAATACCAGAAAATGCAATTGCAGAATTGGTAAGATTAGGAGTAAAAGACGTTACTTGTATATCAAATAACGCAGGAGTTGACGATTTTGGATTAGGGTTACTATTACAAAATAAACAAATCAAAAAAATGATTTCTTCATACGTAGGAGAAAATGATGAGTTTGAGCGTCAAATGTTATCTGGTGAGTTAGAAGTAGAATTAACGCCACAAGGAACATTAGCAGAAAAATGTAGAGCTGCGCAAGCAGGTTTTCCAGCATTTTATACACCAGCAGGTTACGGAACAGAAGTAGCAGAAGGAAAAGAGACAAGAGAGTTTGATGGGAAAATGTATGTGTTAGAACCAGCTTTTAAAGCCGATTTTGCTTTTGTAAAAGCATGGAAAGGTGATACAGCAGGAAACTTAATATTTAAAGGGACAGCACGTAATTTTAATCCAAATATGTGTGGAGCAGCAACCATTACAGTTGCAGAAGTAGAAGAATTAGTGCCAGCTGGAGAATTAGACCCAAATCAAATTCATATTCCAGGGATTTTTGTGCAACGTATTTTTCAAGGAGAAAAATATGAGAAGAGAATAGAACAACGTACAGTAACACCAAAATTGTAACAAGATGGCATTGACAAAACAACAAATAGCACAAAGAATAGCTCAAGAATTACAAGATAAATGGTATGTTAACTTAGGAATTGGAATCCCAACTTTGGTTGCAAATTATATTCCAGAAGGAATAGAAGTGGAGTTTCAATCAGAAAACGGATTACTTGGAATGGGACCTTTTCCAGTAGAAGGTACAGAAGATGCCGATTTAATTAATGCAGGAAAACAAACCGTAACGGTTTTAGATGGAGGTTCTATTTTTGATTCAGCTACAAGTTTTTCTATGATTCGAGGGCAACATGTTCAGTTAACAGTATTAGGAGCTATGGAAGTAGCTCAAAATGGAGATATTGCAAACTGGAAAATCCCAGGGAAAATGGTAAAAGGAATGGGAGGAGCTATGGATTTAGTAGCATCAGCAGATAATATTATCGTAGCAATGATGCACACCAATAAAAGAGGAGAATCTAAATTGTTAAAAAAATGTTCACTACCATTAACAGGAGTTGGATGTGTAACTAAAATAGTAACCAATTTAGCTGTACTTGAAATAAAAGATAATGCTTTTCATTTATTAGAAAGAGCACCAGGGGTTTCAGTAGAAGAAATTCAAGAAGCAACAGAAGGTACTTTAATTGTAAATGGAGAAATACCAGAAATGGCTATTTAAAACCAGTAAATCAATCATTTTAATTAAATGAAAATAATCTCATATAACGTAAACGGAATACGTGCCGCCTTAAAAAAAGGATTTATAGATTGGTTAAAAGCAGCTAGTCCAGATGTAATTTGCATACAAGAAACCAAAGCACATAAAGAACAACTAGATGTAACTGAGTTTGAAAATGCTGGATACCCATATCACTATTGGTTTTCAGCAGAAAAAAAAGGATATTCATCAGTAGCTGTGTTTTGTAAAGAAGAGCCAAAGCATATAGAATATGGAACAGGGATAGAATCTATGGATTTTGAAGGAAGAAACCTTCGTGTAGATTTCGATGAGGTTTCAATAATGAGTATGTATTTACCGTCAGGAACAAATTCAGCAAGGTTAGATTATAAATTTAACTATATGGATGAAATATTAGCTTATGCTACTGAGTTACGTAAAACAATTCCAAACTTAGTAATTTGTGGAGATTATAATATTTGTCATGAAGAGATTGATATTCATAACCCAAAAATGAAAGGAGTTTCTGGGTTTTTACCAGAAGAAAGAGAATGGTTAGGTAAATTTATAGATAGTGGATTTATTGATAGTTTCCGTCATTTAAATCCAGAACGACAAGAGTATTCATGGTGGAGTTATAGAGCGAATGCTAGAGCTAATAATAAAGGATGGCGATTAGATTATGCAATGGTAACTGAGCCTTTAAAAGACAAAATTTCTAGAGCTTATATTTTACCAGAAGCAAAGCATTCAGACCACTGCCCAATAGCTGTAGAATTAGATATTTAAACCAAAGATGAAAAACTTACTATTACTACTTTTTTTTACAGTTTCAATTTTTGCACAACAACCAATTGATAGTACTTCAGTAGAAAAACCAAATCTAGAAATTGCCGTTGACTCAACGATTGTAGCAAAAGATTCTATTAAAATAAAGCAAGCAGAAGATTTGTTTTCAGATGCCGATTTGAAAATGATTGATAGTTTGCTAATAGAAGAAAAGTTTAATTCATCGTTGTTTGATAGTATTCAGTATGTAATAAACGATAAAGACATTCTAGGGAATACAACTACAATACTTTCAACAGATTTATTAAAAAAACGATTGAATGATATAGATGTAAAAACACCATTTCATTTAGCATACAATCCAGCTTTAGAAAAAGTAATAAATGGTTATTTAAAATATCGTAAAAAGTATTATCCTGCTTTAATGGCAAAAGCCAAATATTACTTTCCAATGTTCGAACAATATTTAGATCAGTTCGATGTACCATTAGAGATGAAATATTTAGCGATTGTTGAATCAGCTTTACGTCCAGATGCTCGTTCAAGAGTAGGAGCAACGGGTTTATGGCAATTTATGTATGGAACAGGAGTTCAGTTTGATTTGAAAGTTAATTCTTATGTAGATGATAGACAGGATCCAGTAAAAGCAACTATAGCAGCTTGTAAATACTTAAGTCAGTTATATAAAATATTTGGCGATTGGGATTTAGCTTTAGCAGCATATAATTCAGGACCAGGAAATGTCTCAAAAGCAATTAAACGATCTGGAGGTTATAAAAATTACTGGAATATTAGACCTTTTTTACCTAGGGAAACAGCAGGGTATGTACCAGCTTTTTACGCAACGATGTATATTTTTGAATATGCAGAAGAACATGGGATTTATCCAGAAGCACCAAAAATATTTCACTTTGAAACAGATACAGTAAGGGTAAAAAGAACGATAAGTTTTGATCAGATTTCAGAAAAAACAAAAATCGATACAGATTTGTTATCGTTTTTAAATCCATCGTATAAACTAGACATAATTCCATACGTAAAAGGAAAAAATTATGCAGTTAGATTACCTCGTAAAAGTGTAATAGAATTCTTAGATAAAGAGAAGGATATCTATACCTTGGCAAATGAAGATGATGCTAAGAGAGAAAAACCATTGCCTAAGTACTTCGAAATGGATAAGCGTATTCGTTATAGAGTACGTAGTGGAGATTATTTAGGGAAAATAGCAAATAAGTTTGGAGTAAGGGTAAGAGATATAAAACGTTGGAATGGTTTACGTAATAATAGGCTTAAAATAGGCCAACGCTTAAGTATTTATCCTAAAAAATTAGCAATACCAAAACAAGCTTCTAAAAAGAAGCATGAAACACCAAAAGGTGAGCATGAAATATATATTGTTAAGAATGGAGATTCATTATGGACCATCTCTAAAAAATATCCATCAATTTCTATTGAACAAATTAAAAAATGGAATAATATTTGGAGTGTAAAAAGTCTAAAACCTGGAATGAAGCTTAAAATTTTTAAAAGCTAAATTCTACAACTAAACAATTAAAGTATAAACTATGAAGAAAATAGTAACCATATTAGTATTGGCTTGCTTAGTAATTTCGTGCAAAACAAGTGACGGAAAGAGCGGCTATACTTTACCAACTTCTAATGGTAAAACCAATAAAATAATGGTTGTAACCAAAGCTGCCGATTGGGAAGGTAAAATTGGAGATGAAATTCGCACTGTATTTGGAGAACATCAAGTTGGGTTGCCACAACCAGAAACGTTATTATCTGTTGGGCAGATAGATCCAGTAGGCTTTAGTAGTTTCATGAGACATGCTAAAGCGGTTTTGATACTTCAAGAAGGTGCTGATGAAAGCATAAAAGTAGAGAAAAATAGATATGCTGCACCTCAAATTATTGTTTATGCAACAGCAAAAGGTAAAGAAGGGCTTATAAACTTAATAAAGAACAGAGGTAAAGAGATAATTAAGTTATTTAAAGATGAAGATATAAGATTTACTCAAAACATCTTTAAAAAAGAACGTATCGATGAAACAAAGTTTAAAACAATTCAAAACCTTGGATTAACAGTTGATATCCCTAAAAGATATAATTTAGTAGAAGATACGGGTGATTTTTTATGGATGAGACAGCATTTAAAGAGTGGTATAGCAAGAGGAGATGGAACTAATAATATTTTAATATATAGTGTTCCTTTAGAAGATGAAGCTAAAGTTGCAGATAATATTACAGCGGTACGTGATACTATAGGGAGAAAATATATTCCAGGTAGTAAAGAAGGAATGTATATGATTACAGAACAAGCATACACACCTTTTACATTTGATGCCGAAATAGATGGTAAAAAAGCATATGAAACCAGAGGTAAATGGGAAGTAAAAAATGATTTTATGGCAGGACCATTTATAAACTATACAGTAATTGACAAGAAAAATAACCGATTGGTAATTTTTGAAGGATTTACATATGCACCTTCAGTAAATAAACGTGATTTTCTTTTTGAATTAGAAGCAATAGCAAAATCAATGAAAATTAAATAAAGTTTAAAGAAAATAAGTAGAAAAGCATCAAATAATTATTTGATGCTTTTTTTGTTATATTTGGTTGTAAACCAAAACTTTATATTTATGAAATTTAATTTTTTAATTACCGCTATAGCAGCATTAGTTCCTATGGTGATGGGATTTATTTGGTATGGTCCAATGCTTTTTAAAAACGCTTGGATGAAAGAGGTCAACTTTACAGAAGAATCAATGCAGGGAGCAAACATGGGGAAGATTTTTGGACTCTCTTATGTGTTTAGTTTTTTACTAGCATTTATATTACAAACATTAGTAATACATCAATGGGGAGTTCAGTCAGTGTTAATGGGAGAGCCAGGTTTTATGGAGCAAACAGGAGGAGCATTTGCTTACTTTAAAGAATTCATGTCTAATTTTGGAGATAGATTCAGAACATTTGGTCATGGAGCACTGCATGGAACTATGATTGGATTATTTATAAGTCTACCAATTTTAGGAACACAAGCATTATTTGAAAGAAAGAGTTTTAAATATGTATTTATAAATGCAGGATATTGGATTATAACATTAGCATTAATGGGAGGAGTAATTTGTCAGTGGGCATAAGTATATTGAACAAAAAAAGAATATTAAAAAGCATCGGTTTTATAAAATTGATGCTTTTTTTATGTAACAAAAATTAGAAAACGAATACATATAAGCAATCAATTAATAACAAACCAAATGATTTCACATTTTTTAAAATTAGAATGGAAACAATATTTTCGTTCTTCTTATTGGCAAAAAAATATTGGAATAAAAATATTTATTGGGTTTTTTGCACTTTTTTTTTACATTAATGTTTTTAATGTTAGGTATAGGAATATATCCAGCTTTAAAAGAAATGTTTCCAAATGAAGATCCTTTTTTAATGGTTAATGGGTTTCTCTTCTTTTGGATTTTATTTGACTTAGTAGCTCGATTCTTTCTACAAAAACTTCCAGTAATGACCGTAAAGCCATTACTTACATTACCTATAAAAAGAAGTAAAATAATTAATTATGTATTAGGTAAATCGGCGCTTTCATTTTTTAACTTCTTACCATTATTTGCCTTTATGCCTTTTAGTTTTGTTTTACTTTCTAAAGGATACAATCCAGGTCAAATAATACCTTGGGTTTTAACTTTAATACTAATTGTTTTAGTAATTAACTTTTTAAATTTCATTATTGAAAATTTAAGTGCTAAAAGCGATTTATCCTTTTTACCATTAATAGCAATATCCTCAGGATTGTTTGCACTAGATTATTTTAAGATAGTTTCTTTTTCAGATTTAATTTCAAATGCAATTTTAGGAATTTCTAATAATCCAATATTTATTCTAATTCCTATACTGTTGTTAGTAGGGCTTTATATTGCAAATTATCGTATTTTAAAGAGTAATTTGTTTTTAGATTCAGCGGTACAAAACAAAGTAGAAGAAGCCAAAACATCAGATTATACTTGGACAAAAAACTTTGGAGAAATAGCTCCTTTTATGCAATTAGATTTAAAACTGATTTTAAGAAATAAAAGAAGTAAATCTACTTTATGGATTACAATTATAGGTTTATTATATGGTCTGTTTTTTTATCCACAACCACAATATGCCGATAAGGAATTTTTCTTTGCTTTCATTGGGGTGTTTTCAACGGGGATCTTCTTAATTAACTTTGGTCAATTTATACCTGCTTGGGATAGTAGTTATTATAAAATGTTAATGAGTCAGAATTTTAAATACGAGCGTTATTTAAAATCGAAGTTTATGCTTATGAGTATGAGTGTAATAATCTTTTTCGTATTAGGAATCCCATATGTATACTTCGGATGGAAAATATTATTAGCACATTTTGCAGCAGCTATATACAATATTGGAGTGAACACTCATGTAATTATGTATGGAGGAACTTTCAATAGAAAAAAAATAAATCTAGATCAAAAGGCAGCGTTTAATTACCAAGGAACAGGAGCAGTACAATGGTTAATAGGTTTACCATTAATGTTAATACCAATGGGGATTTTTGGAATTGTTAATTGGCTTGTAAATTTTGAAACAGCTGTAATAACTTTGATTACTTTAGGGCTTTTAGGAGTTGCGTTTCATCAAAAGTTAATGGTAGCAATTACTAGAAAATATATAGCAAATAAATATGCCATGGTGCATGCATTTAATCAAGAAAACTAATCAAACAATATTATGATACAAGTAACAAATCTTACTAAAAAATACGGAAACACTCAAGTTTTACATATTGAACAATTAGAGATTCCAGCAGGTCAATCATTTGGTTTGGTTGGTAATAATGGAGCAGGGAAAACAACATATTTTAATATTTTGTTGGATTTGATAAGACCTACTACTGGAGAAATAGTAAATAATGAAGTAGTAGTAAATAAAAGCGAAGGCTGGAAAACTTTTACAGGTTCTTTTATAGATGAAAGTTTTTTAATAGGCTATTTAACACCACAAGAATATTTTGAGTTTGTTGGTGAGCTAAGAGGAATGAATAAAGCAGATATTGCCGATTATTTAACTCAGTTTGAAGAGTTTTTTAACGGAGAAATCTTAGGAAAGAAAAAATATTTACGAGACCTAAGTAAAGGAAATCAGAAAAAAGCAGGAATTGTTGCTGCAATGATGGGTAACCCACAAGTAGTAATTTTAGATGAACCTTTTGCAAATTTAGATCCAACGACTCAAATCAGACTGAAAAATATAATAAAAACCTTAACAGAGAATAAGGAAGTTACGGTGTTAGTATCAAGTCACGATTTAAGTCATGTAACCGATGTTTGTGAGCGAATAGTGGTTTTAGACAAAGGAAACGTGGTAAAAGATATCAATACATCACAAGAAACATTGCAAGAATTAGAAAGCTATTTTTCGGCTTAATATATGTTTGGAGGTTATGGTAGCATAAAACCTATACTTCGTAATAATAAAAATTTATTGCGAAAGAAAAGCATATTTAAAAAAGAAGGTTCACCATCTGAGAAGAAAAAAGAATTAAAGGGTCTTTTTAAAGGTAAACTTTCTTTTTTTAAAAAGTCTAACTACGAGTTAAATCGAGTTAAAAGAAGAATTAGATTAAAAATAAAAGAAGAAGAGAAGAAACTCAGAGTTTATTTCAGTCTAACTTTGATAGTGTTAACTTTAATTAGCATTCCATTATTGATACAGTTTAGAGATGCTCAAAAAGAAATAAATAGTAGAAGCATTGCAATAAAAAAAGAAGCATATAACAAGAAATATTTACCAAAATTCAACTTTGTTATACAAGACGGAGACCAGTGGTTAGCAAAAAAGAAATACAAAAATGCTATTTATCAATATAATAAAGCACTAGAGTATTTTCCGAAAAGTTCTTTAGCAAAAGAAAAACTAATTTTAGCTTACCAAGAACGATGTAAAAATGTAAATATCGATTGTGATAAACTAAATTGATAAAAATTATCTTTTTATTATTATTTTTACGCTTTTACGTACAATAACTTAACTATAATATTGTTGTACAGTAAAGGTGTAATTCTTATGAAAAAACTATACAAAATCTTAGTTTTCAATATTCTTTTAGCTATTGTGTATTCATGTAGCGTAAAAAAAGATGCTTTTTTAAATAGAAACTTTCATGCAGTAACAACAAAATACAATGTGTTGTTTAATGGAGAGCAAGCTTATTTAAAGGGATTAAAAGAAATTGAAGACAAACATCAAGACAATTTTTGGAGACGACTACAAATAGAACCAATAACTTTTGATGAAAACAAAATAGTAGCTCCAGTATTACAACCAGGTACAGGTTTTGGAGAAGATGAAGAAGAAGAGAATAAAAAACTAACACCATTTGATAAAGCAGAAGAAAAAGCAGTAAAAGCAATTCAGAAGCATTCAATGAATATAAATGGGTATGAGAGAAATCGCCAAATAGACGATGCTTATTTATTACTTGGAAAATCAAGATACTATACACAAAGGTTTATACCAGCAATAGAGGCATTTAACTACATTATAGCGAATTATCCAAATGCAAGCTTAATAAATGAAACTAAAATTTGGAGAGCAAAAACAAATATTCGATTAGATAATGAAAAATTAGCTATAGAGTCATTAAAATTTTTGTTAGAAGTAGAAGAAAATGAAGAAGAGTTACCAGACGAAATTAGAGAAGAAGCACATACTGCAATGGCAATGGCGTATCAAAAAACAGATACGATTCAAAAAGTAATAGAGCATTTAACGGCAGCTTCTAAAATATTTAAAAATAAAGAGCAAGCAGCTCGAAATATGTTTGTTTTAGGTCAAATTTATAGTGAATTAGATAGAAGAGATTCAGCAAGAATGGTGTTTAAAAAATTAGCAGATTACAGAAAGGCACCTTATAAATACCGTATTAGAGCAAATATAGAGTTAGCTAAAAATACAGAGAACGATTCAGCTTCAATAGTTGTTTTAGCTCGATTAAAAAAGTTAATTCGAAACTCGGACAATAGAAAATATTTAAATGCATTATACTATCAGGCAGGAGTTTTAGAAGAGGGAAGAAACAATCCGGAAAAAGCAATAGCCTATTATGAAAAATCATTGAGGGCAAAAAACAACAATGATTATCAAAAAACATATGCTTACGAGCATTTAGGGAATATAGCATTTAACAAAGAGAACTATTTGCTAGCAGGGACTTATTATGACAGTGTTTTACAAGTAACCTCAAAAGAGTTTGATCAAGAGAAAAGAATACGTAGAATTCGTAGAAAGAATAAAGGGTTAACAACTTTAAGAAAGTATGAAGACCTAGTTAAAACAAATGATAGTATTCTTAATTTGGTAGCAATGACAAAAGAAGAACAGGAATCTTTTTTTGAAAAGTATATTGAAAAAATTAAAAAAGAAGACGAGGAAAAACAACAGTTAATATTAAATGCTCAAAATTTTGGAAACTCATTTGGAGGAGGAGCATCTATAAATCTTTCAAATAAAGGAAAATGGTATTTTTATAACACACAAGCCTTAGGTTATGGAAAAGCAGAGTTCCAAAAAGTATGGGGAACAAGACCTTTGGAAGATAACTGGCGTTTGTCAGATAAATCAACTACTAATATTGCCGATGAAGAAGAAGAATCTTCAGAACCAAAGGTGAATAAACGTTATGAATTATCTACATATATAAGTCAAATACCAACAGAAAAGAAAGTTATAGATAAACTTGTGTTTGATCGTAATGATGCATTATATCAATTAGGGTTGATTTATAAAGAGCAATTTAAAAATACAGAATTAGCAGTTAAAAACTTAGAACGCTTACGAGAAGAGCGAAAAGATGACAAGTTAGAATTGCCTATTAGCTATCATTTATATCAGATTTATACAAGTTCAAATAACGATGAAAAAGCATCAGAATTTAAAAATATTATACTGAATAAATATTCAGATACTAAGTTTGCACAAATCATAAGTAATCCAAACGAGAAGTTAACGGAAGAGAAAAAAGAAGATGCAGTCTTAGATAAATACAAAGAAATCTATTACTTATATAAAGAAAATAAGTTTGAAGAAGTTGTAAGTGAAATAGATGGATTTTTGCCAACCATAAGAAATTCAAATTTAATTCCTAAATTTGCTCTCTTAAAAGCTTTAGCTATAGGTAAGTATAATGATAAGAAGGTGTATAAGAAAGCGTTAGAGTTTGTGTCTATTAGTTATACAAATACCGAAGAAGGTAAGAAAGCAAAAGAAATAATTAAAAAATTAGGTAAAATTTAATTCCCCAAAATTCCCCAAGTATGTTTAGTAAAGAAAACAAGAAAGCAAAAGCAGGAGAAAGAAAAGTATCAGAAAGAAATATTATAGGTAAAAATACCAAGATTACTGGAGATATTATTTCAGAAGGAGATTTCAGAATCGACGGAACTTTAGAAGGAACCATAAAAACAGATGGTAGAGTAATTATAGGTGACTCTGGCTTAATTAAAGGTAAAGTAGAGTGTACAAACGCAGATGTAGAAGGTAAGTTCTCAGGAGAGTTATTGGTTTCAAATACTTTAACAGTAAAGTCTTCAGCAAATATAAATGGAGATGTAGTTATAGGTAAGCTTTCAGTAGAACCAGGTGCAGCATTTAATGCTACTTGTTCAATGAAAGGAGCCGTGAAAGAATTAAATAAAGATGAGCAAAAACTCAAAGAGAAAACCGCTTAATAAATATATTCGGTTTACTACTATTGCTTTTCAAATGGGTTTAACCATTTATCTAGGAAGTTTACTAGGTGAATGGTTAGATACCAAATATCCAAACGAAGGAGAGTTATATACTAAAATATGTACATTGGTTGCTGTTTTCTTAGCAATGTTCTCCGTTATTCAACAAGTTACAAAAATTTCAAAAGAAAATGATTAAACGAATTTTGTTCTTTATTGCTGCAGTAATTTTAACACTAGCAATAAGTTACATTCCGCACAACTATGTTTTAGCTTCAAAAGAAATTCAATTATCATTTTCACTTTTTGCAGTATATCTATTTCATGTTATAGCAGCAATTATAGTATATTTCATAGTTGAGTTTATAGCAGATAAGATGCCTAATCAGGCAGGATATGCGTATTTGGCATCCATATTTTTAAAAATTGGATTTTTTGTATTGATTTTTCAAGCTTCAGTCTTCGCAAACGAACAACTAACTAAGCCAGAAAGATTTTCATTAGTAATTCCATTATTTTTATTTTTAATTCTAGAAGCTATTGCTGTTTCAAAACTATTGAATAGCAAATAGTTTCATGTTTTTTTTGCTTTAAAATATCTTTTGAAAAACTAAGACAAAAAAAGGGTTTGTAGTTTTAATTAAATGTGTACCTTTGCACGGAAATTTAGAGACCATAACCCTATATTAAAAAAGGCATGATGATAGCACAAAAATCTATCAAGTTTTTTACAGTCTTAGCACTAGTTTTTACTTCATTCACAGCATTTGCTGGTGGTGGAGAAAAAAAATCTTCAGAAAATGATGGTGGAAGAGTAAACACCAAGAAAGAAATTAACGATTACATTAAGCATCACTTAGCAGATTCACATGATTTTGCTTTTTATTCGTATACGAATGATGCAGGTGAAAGAAAGCACGTAGGTTTTCCATTACCGGTAATTGTTAAAACAAGCAAAGGAATTAAGTTTTTTATGTCGTCTAAATTCCATCATAATGATGATGGAACAGTTATCGTTGATGCTGGAGATGTAAAGTTAGTTAAGATTCATAGTAAAATTTATGAGTTAAATGAAGGAGCTACTGAGGTTGCTTTTGATGAAACTCACCATGCAACAAATGCACACAAAGTATTAGATTTTTCTATTACTAAGAGTGTTTTTGGAATGTTATTCGCAGGATTATTAATGTTTTTAGGATTTAACTCTTTAGCTAAAGGTTATAAAAAAGGAGCAATTCCAACTGGAGTTGGTCGTGTATTAGAGCCATTAGTGTTATATGTAAGAGATGAAATCGCAAGGCCAAATATTGGAGAAAAGAAATATAAGAGATTTATGCCTTATTTATTAACGGTATTTTTCTTTATCTGGATATTAAATTTATTAGGATTAACTCCATTAGGATTTAACGTTACAGGTCAAATTGCTGTAACAGCTTGTTTAGCTATTTTTACATTAGTAGTGTACATCTCAAGTGGAACAAAAGATTTTTGGATGCACACTTTATGGATGCCAGGAGTTCCTAAGATTTTAAGACCAGTGTTAGCTATAATCGAATTAATAGGTTTTATTTTAATTAAACCGTTTTCATTATTAGTGCGTTTATTTGCAAACATTACAGCGGGACACTTCGTAGTAATGAGTTTAATAGCGTTAATGATGACTTTAAAAGCTCAGTTTGGAGGAGTTGCTTCAACAGGGATTTCATTAGTGTTAACATTATTTATTTCAGTAATTGAAATATTAGTAGCCTTCTTACAAGCATTTATTTTTACAATGTTATCTGCTTTATTTATCGGTATGGCAGTAGAAGAGCACGATCACGAGCATGCAGATGCTCACTAAGAATATAGAATAAGAATTTGTTTAATTTAATATAAATCAATTAGTATGTACAATTTAATTGGAGCAGGATTAATCGTAATCGGTGGAGGAATCGGATTAGGTCAAATTGGAGGGAAAGCAATGGAAGGAATTGCTCGTCAACCTGAGGCTGCTGGTAAAATCCAAACAGCGATGATCATCATCGGAGCATTATTAGAAGGATTAGCTTTCGGTGCATTAATCTTAGGTAGATAAGATTTTAAAGACAAGAAAAACATATTCCTGTAACGGTTGGTTACAGGAAATGTTTTCACAATTAAACAAAAGGTATTTTTAAAAAGAATTAATTAGATATATAATGGATCAGTTATTAAATGATTTTTCTCCAGGGTTGTTCGTAATGCAACTAGTCGTTTTAGGAATTTTGTTATTTTTATTAGCAAAGTTTGCATGGAAACCAATTTTAAGCTCTTTAGATGAAAGAGAAGAAGGAATTCAAAATGCATTAGATGAGGCAGAAAATGCTCGTAAGGAAATGCAAAACTTACAAGCAGATAATGAAAAGATGATCAAAGAAGCACGTGCAGAAAGAGATGCAATGATGAAAGATGCTCGTGAAATTAAAGATAACATTATCGCTGAGGCAAAAGAAGAAGCTTCTGAACAAGCAGCTATCATGATTGAAAATGCTAAAGCAACTATTAAACAAGAACAACAAGCTGCAATTGCTGAGTTAAAGAAAAATGTTGCTGATTTATCAATCAACATTGCTCAACAAGTAGTAAGAAAAGAATTAACTTCACAAGACGACCAATTAAAGCTTGTAGAAGGAATGTTAGAAGAGGTTACTTTAAACTAATCAAACAATGAAAGGAGCAAGACCAGCATTACGTTACGCAAAAGCAATTTTAAATCTAGCTAAAGAAACAGGAAACGAAACTTTAGTAAACGATAACATGAAGTTAATCGTAGATACTATTGCAGAGAGTAGTGAATTAGATACAATGCTTAAAAGCCCTGTAATTAAAGCTGCAGATAAACGTAAAGTTTTAGCAGCACTTTTTGGTGATAAAGTAGATAACGTTATAAAAGGTTTATTTAACTTATTAGAAGAAAATAAACGTATGATAATGTTAGAGCCAATTGCAAAGCAATATTCTATCATTTACGATTACCACAAGAGTATGCAGGTTGCTAAAGTTACTACAGCAGTAGCTTTAACAAAAGAACTAGAAGATAAAATACAAGCAAAGATTGTAGAACTTACAGGAAATAGTGCTAGTATAGAAAATATAGTAAATCCAGAAATTTTAGGAGGATTTATTTTACGTGTTGGAGATGTGCAGTATGATGCAAGTATCTCTAATCAATTTAATGAATTAAGAAGAGAATTTGACAACAGTCATTATATTCCACAAATTTAATTATACATCAAAAGAAATAAGATGGCAGCAATTAAACCAGCTGAAGTATCAGCAATTTTAAAGGAACAATTAACAAATTTCGAGTCAAAAGCTTCATTAAATGAAGTAGGTACAGTATTACAAGTAGGTGATGGTATTGCTCGTGTTTATGGTTTATCTAACGTACAATATGGAGAGTTAGTTGAATTCGATAACGGATTAGAAGGTATCGTATTAAACTTAGAAGAAGACAATGCAGGGGTTGTATTATTAGGAGCTTCTACATCAGTAAGAGAAGGTTCTACTGTTAAGCGTACAGAAAGAATTGCTTCTTTAAGAGCTGGAGAAGGAATCGCAGGACGTGTTGTAAACACTTTAGGTCAGCCAATTGATGGTAAAGGACCAATCGAAGGAACAACTTACGAAATGCCTTTAGAGCGTAGAGCACCAGGGGTAATTTACCGTGAGCCTGTAACTGAGCCAATGCAAACTGGTATCAAGTCTATTGATGCAATGATTCCTGTAGGACGTGGACAACGTGAGTTAATCATTGGAGACCGTCAAACTGGTAAATCAACAGTTGCTATTGACACAATCTTAAATCAAAAAGAATTTTATGATGCAGGACAACCAGTGTACTGTATCTATGTAGCTATTGGTCAAAAAGCTTCTACTGTAGCAGCAATTGCTAGTATGTTAGAAGAAAAAGGAGCTTTAGCTTATACAACTATCGTTGCTGCAAATGCATCTGATCCTGCACCAATGCAGGTATATGCACCATTCGCAGGAGCTGCAATTGGAGAATATTTCCGTGATACTGGTAGACCAGCATTAATTGTTTATGATGATTTATCTAAGCAAGCAGTAGCTTACCGTGAGGTATCTTTATTATTAAGAAGACCACCAGGACGTGAGGCTTACCCAGGGGATGTATTCTACTTACACTCAAGATTATTAGAGCGTGCTGCAAAAGTTATTAATGATGATAAAATTGCAAGTGAAATGAACGATTTACCAGATTCATTAAAAGGAATCGTAAAAGGTGGAGGTTCTTTAACTGCATTACCAATTATTGAAACACAAGCAGGAGACGTATCAGCATATATTCCAACAAACGTGATTTCGATTACTGATGGACAGATTTTCTTAGAGTCTGATTTATTTAACTCTGGTGTACGTCCAGCAATTAACGTAGGTATTTCTGTATCACGTGTAGGAGGTAATGCACAGATTAAATCAATGAAGAAAGTATCTGGTACATTAAAATTAGATCAAGCTCAGTTCCGTGAGTTAGAAGCATTCGCTAAGTTTGGTTCTGATTTAGATGCAGCTACTATGAGTGTAATTTCTAAAGGACAACGTAACGTTGAAATTTTAAAGCAAGCTCAAAACGATCCTTTTACTGTAGAAGATCAGATTGCAATCATTTATGCAGGTTCTAAGAACTTATTAAAAGATGTACCTGTAAACAAGGTAAAAGAGTTTGAAAAAGATTATATCGAGTATTTAAATGCTAAGCACAGGGATACTTTAGATGTATTAAAATCAGGAAAATTAACTGATGAAGTAACTGATGCTTTAACATCAGCTGCAGCAGAAATTTCTGCTAAATTTTCAAACTAAATTTATTTTAAAGTATTATAAATCTCTTTAATAAAGTATAAGATATCGTAACCAATGTTTAATAAACTTTTCAAAGACATCATAGAAAAGAAAAAGCAACGTAAAATTCAAAAAGAACGTTGTAAACCTTGGTTTGCGGTTAATGGAGATGAAACTTTACGATTAGATTATAATTTAACAGAAACTTCTGTAGTATTAGACTTAGGAGGTTTTAAAGGTAATTTTGCAGAGAGTATTTTTAATAAATACTCTTGCGAAATTTACGTTTTCGAACCAGTAAAATCCTTTTATAATATTATAAAAGATAAGTTCAAGGATAATGAAAAAGTTAAACCTTTTCATTATGGATTATCTAATGAAGATAAAGAACTTAATATAAGTAATACAGGAGATGCATCATCAGTTTTTATAAAGACAGATGGTGGAGAGAAAATTCAATTAAAATCGATTGTAAACTTTATTAAAGATCATAATATTACTAATGTAGATCTTATAAAGATTAATATTGAAGGAGGAGAATACGAAGTATTAGAATCTCTTTTAGAATCAGGTTTAATTACCAATTTTAAAAATTTACAGATTCAATTCCACGATTTCATTATAGATAATGCTAGAGAGCGAATGGAAAACATTCAAAGAAAATTAGCAGAAACACATGAAATTACCTATCAATATGACTTTGTTTGGGAAAACTGGAAAATTAAAAACTAATTTTTTAGTAAACATTAAAATAGCATACACATAACTAGAAATTATGGCAAACTTAAAAGAAATACGTAATAGAATTACTTCAATTAAATCAACAATGCAGATTACCTCTGCCATGAAAATGGTATCGGCTGCAAAGTTGAAAAAAGCTCAAGATGCTATTACAGCAATGCGTCCATATTCATCTAAGCTTACTGAGTTATTACAAAGCTTAAGCGCTACTTTAGATAGTGATGCAGGTGGAGCATATTCTACGCAAAGAGAAGTAAATAAAGTATTACTAGTTGTAGTTACTTCTAACAGAGGTTTATGTGGTGGTTTTAACTCATCTATCGTTAAAGAAACAGTAAATACTATTAACACAAAGTATAATGGTGTAGCTGTTGACTTAATGACAATAGGTAAAAAAGGTAACGATATCTTATCAAAAGATAATAATGTAATTGAAAATAGAACTGATATTTTTGATGAATTAACTTTTGATAATGTAGCTAAAGTTGCTGAAAAATTAATGGATTTATATGTAGATGGTTCTTATGATAGAATAGAGTTAGTTTACAATAGATTTAAAAACGCTGCAACTCAAATACCACAAGTTGAACAGTTTTTACCAATTGAACCAGTAGAAAGTGATGAGAATGTAAATTTAGATTACATCTTCGAACCTTCTAAAGAAGAAATTGTATTAGAATTAATACCTAAGTCTTTAAAAACGCAATTATATAAGGCTATCCGTGATTCATTTGCTGCCGAACATGGAGCTCGTATGACTGCAATGCATAAGGCAACTGATAATGCTAAAGAATTACGTGACGAATTATTATTAACTTATAACAAGGCACGTCAAGCTGCAATTACTAACGAAATCTTAGAGATCGTTGGTGGAGCAGAAGCATTGAACAATTAAGAATAAAAATATTAGTAGGTAAACATATACTTATATATAAAAAAAAAGCCAAGGTCTTGAAACCTTGGCTTTTTTATTTATCTTAGCAAAAAAAAGATTATGAAAAATATTTTTAGATTGTTATTGTTAGTATTTATTTTTACAATTATTTCATGTAAAGAAAATGAAATTGTACCTAAAAAAAATAATATTACAATTTGTTTTGGTAAAATTGAGTCAGATAAAGAAGGAGATAATATTTATAATTATTCAATTAATTTTTCTGCGTCTGAACTTAAAAGTGTAGAAGGAGTGGAGTGGTCAATATCTAAAGGTGGCGAAAATGTAGATATTATTGGAAACACGAATGAATTTAACTTTCGCTTTAAAACTAAAGTTTCTAATTTTACCGAAGGTAGTATAAAGATACAAATTAAAACCTTATATAAAGGAGATGTTCTATATTCTGGAACAAAAGATTGTACACTAAATTTTAATTTAAAAAAATAATAAAAAAGCGAACCAATTAGGTTCGCTTTTTATTTAACACTAATTAAATATATTTCATTATGAAAAAGACATTTCTGTTTCTTTTTATGGCTTTTATTACAACAGGTATAATTTCACAAGAGAAGAATGACGACAAAGAAAATAATATCAAAACAATTAATTTTGTTGACGGTAATTCAGAAGATGTTCCCTTTACACTGATTGATAAGGTTCCTGTTTTTCCGGGTTGTGAAAAGTATGAAACAAATTCAAAAAAGAAGTATTGCTTAAACCAAATGATGCTTCAACATATTGCTAAAAATTTTAATATAAATATTGCTGACGGTTTAAAGACACTTTCTCCTGGTAGGAAAAAAATATATTTAGAATTTAAAATAGGAAAAAATGGACATGTAGAGGATATTTCTGCTAAAGCTCCGCATGAAAAGTTAAAAGAAGAAGCTATTAGAGTAGCTAAACTTTTACCAGTGATGATACCTGGTAGTCATAAGAATAAAAATGTTAGAGTAGGATATACTTTACCAATAGCATTTAATGTAGAATAATTAATAAGAAAGCAAATTAGACTAGTTCGCTTTTTTGCTTTGATATATTTATATTTGCAACAAAAATTAAAAAATAAATTCTATGAAAAAATTAGTACTCAAAATGCTGGTGTTATTCTCTATTGCTATTATGTCATCTTGTTCAAGTAATAACAGTGATAATATAGCTCCTGAAGCATCAAAAAGTGAAATAAAAATGACTATAGATGGAAACGAATTAATATTTAATTCAATTGTAGTTAATTCTAGTGCTCAAAATGCTTTTGGAGAACCTGCTATTGAATTAACAGGAACTATTAACAAATCAGCTGATAAAGTAATAACACTTACTATTAATAAATCTCAAATAGGAGGAAAGACATTAAGTGATTTTACTTATGTTGAGAATGGAACTACATATTATTTTGGAGCAGTAATGTCTGTATCTACATGCGGAACTACTATACCTGACAGTAAAATGGCTTTTATAACTACAATAAATGATGAAAAAGCTATTTCTGGAAACTTTGCAGGAAACATAGATATATGCAGCAATAATTTTATTAAATCGCTTAAAATTTCAAATGGATCATTTAGTGTTATTCACTAAAAAATAAAAAAGCGAACCTAATAATCGGTTCGCTTTTTTATTTTAAAAGTTCTTCAATTGTATTTTGAATAGAATCTACATCTATTTTACATTGCTTTTGTAGTTCATCTATAGTACCATGATGAATAAATTCATCAGGAACACCTAAAAGCTTTATCTGATTTTCATAATTTAATTCAGATGCTTGTTCCAAAATAGCACTACCTAAACCTCCTTTAACAGTACCATCTTCAATAGTTATAACTCTATCAAATTTATTAAAAATCTCTTCAAGTAGCTTTCTATCGATAGGTTTTATAAATCGGATATCGTAATGCGCTATAGAATATTTGTTTTTCACCTTTTTTATGGCTTCTGAGACATTATTAGCAATTGTTCCCGTAGATAGGACAGCTAAGTCACTTCCTTCTTTTAAACAAATGTTTTTGCCAATGGTTATTTTTTTGAAAGGAAGTTTCCATTCTTCAAGTTTGCCTTTTCCTCTAGGATAACGAATAGCTATAGGTTTATCAATTCCTAACTGTGCTGTGTACATAATGTTTCGCAATTCAATTTCATTACGAGGAGCAAAAATGTATAGGTTTGGAATGCAACGTAGATAAGCTAAGTCAAAAACTCCATGATGTGTAGCTCCATCTTGTCCAACCAAACCAGCTCTATCTAAACAAAAAATAACAGGTAAGTTTTGTAAAGCAACATCGTGTATTATTTGATCGTAAGCACGTTGTAAAAATGTGGAATAAATATTGCAAAATGGTATAATACCTTGAGTTGCCATACCGGCAGCTAATGTTACGGCATGCTGTTCTGCAATGCCCACATCAAAAGTGCGTTCAGGAAATTTCTCTAACATAAATTTTAAAGAGCTTCCAGTAAGCATAGCTGGGGTAATTCCTACAATTTTTTCATTTTGTTCGGCTAATTCTACAATAGTTTTTCCAAATATATCTTGAAACTTAGTAAACTTACTAGCTTCTTTTGGTAAAACATCTCCAGATACTTTATCAAATTTTCCTGGAGCATGATATTTTACTTGGTCTTGCTCAGCTTGTCTAAGACCTTTTCCTTTGGTAGTAATTACATGTAAAAACTTAGGGCCTTTAATTTGTTTTAATCTATTTAACTCTAATAAAAGTTCTTCAAAATTATGACCATCAATAGGACCAGAATAATCAAAATTGAGTCCCTCAAAAATGTTGTGCTGTTCAATATCAGATCGAGTAGATTTTATTCGAGTTAAGTAATGTTTCAAAGCTCCAACTGAAGGGTCAATACCAATAGCATTATCGTTTAAAATAACCAATAAGTTAGCGTTGGTATCACCAGCATGGTTTAAAGCTTCAAAAGCCATTCCACTGGCAATAGAGGCGTCACCAATTACAGCGATATGATGTTTTTCTTCTCCTTGTAATTTGGAAGCGATAGCCATTCCCAAAGCAGCAGAAATTGAAGTAGATGAATGTCCAACACCAAAAGTATCATAAGTACTTTCCGAACGTTTAGGAAAACCAGAAATTCCATGTAATTGGCGGTTAGTATGGAAAATATCTTTTCTACCAGTTAAAATTTTATGTCCATAAGCCTGATGTCCAACATCCCAAACTAATTGATCTGTTGGTGTATCAAACATATAATGCAAAGCAATAGTAAGTTCAACAACACCTAAACTGGCACCTAAATGACCTTCTTTAGTTGCAACTACATCAATAATAAACTCACGTAATTCCTTGGCTAATAAAGGCAATTCATTATTATTTAATTGTCTTATATCCTCAGGGAAATCAATATTTTTTAACAGCTTTTTTGGCATAGCACAAATGTACTAAAACTTTGTTGTAGCTTTGCTGTATGAGTAAATTGTATTTGGTACCAACACCTATTGGGAATTTAGACGATATTACCTTGAGAGCTCTTAAGGTTCTAAAAGAAGTAGATTATATTTTAGCAGAAGATACGCGTACTAGTGGAAAGCTGTTAAAACATTTTGAAATTAGTACACCTATGCAATCTCATCATATGCACAATGAGCATAAAACTGTAGAAACTATAGTTAAAAGATTGCAAAGCGGTGAAACTTTTGCACTGATTTCTGATGCAGGAACCCCGGCAATTTCAGATCCAGGCTTTTTAGTAACAAGAGCATGTGTTCAACATAATATTGATGTTGAATGTTTACCAGGAGCAACTGCATTTGTGCCAGCTTTGGTAAATTCGGGTTTACCAAATGATAAATTCGTTTTTGAAGGTTTTTTACCAGTTAAAAAAGGAAGACAAACCCGATTAAAGTTTTTAGCAGAAGAAAAGCGTACTATGATATTTTATGAAAGCCCACATAAATTATTAAAAACATTAACTCATTTTGCCGAATACTTTGGTGAAGACAGGCAAGTTTCTGTTTCTAGAGAATTGACAAAATTATTTGAAGAAACCAAGCGAGGAAGTATAGCAGAAGTTTTATCATATTATACAGAAAAGCCAGCAAAAGGCGAAATTGTGATTATTGTTGATGGTAAAAAATAATTATACAAGTTTATATTCAGGGTAATGTTCTTCTAATAATTCCTCTGACTTTTTAGGAATAACAATTAGTGTTATATAAGAGTATATAATTGTTAGTGTAATAATTGCAGAGATAATAACTGCTCCAATGTTTGAAGGTATGCTTTCAATATGATTGAAAATCTGAGGAAGGTTAGATGCAACTATAACACCTCCAAAAGAAGCTACATTGAAAATCATTTCTTCAAGCATCCATTTTTTACCATTGGTATTGGTTCTTTTTTTGAACTCTTTTTTAAGTTTAGTTACAAAATAAAGGTCTAAAACGGCTATTAGAAAAAGAACTGCTCCCATTGTATAAACTCCAATAGGTAATTGTATAAAATAATAAAAGAAAAAGATAAGACTTACCACTAAAAGTATTTTGGGTAATCCAAACCATTCTTTTGTGTATTTCCATAGAATTTTACGATACTTTTTTTCCAGTTGTTTTTGCTTTTCTTCTACTACGTCCATAAAACCAAAAACACCGAATTTTTTAAAAGAAATATCTCTAGCTTGCTCAAAAGATAATTGAGGTTTTTCAACCCAAATTTGTTCAATATCGTTGGCCAAGTGATCTACCAATTCTGTTTGTACATCATAATGTTCTACATAATGTAGACGTGTAAATTTATATAATTGTTCTATATGTTGGTTTGTTAATTTCATAGCAATTATCCCATCATTAATTTATATTTTTCTTTTTCTTGTTTATGCTTTTTGTAAAACGATATTGAATAGTAATTAACAACCATCATGTATATTAATATGGATATATTAAAAATGTCATTAATAGAATTGCTAATTAAAATGTAAGGCATAACAATAAAGTTTGTAACTTGAGTTTTTATTATAAAGCTATACACTGTTTTTTCTTTAGAGGTAATAATTTTGATAACGAAAAATAAAGAGATAAATAGAAGAATAACTATTGAAAAAAAAGTAAAATAACCAAAAACATTACTAAGAAATATCTTTTTATTAAATATTATTAGAAAACTAAAAAATATAGGAGAGAAAGAGGCTAAAAAATATTTTAAAAAAATTCTTTTTGCTCTATCAATTACAATTTTAGGGGCAGTATAAAACCTTCCAAAAACGAAGCTATTCGTTTTTTTAAGCTCCAAATTCCATTTTTTAATTACAAGATTAAAAGCTGTTTCGAAATCAAGATTTTCATTAAATAGTTTTTGTTCTATTTCAGAAATAATATGATCAAAAATTTCTATTCTAAAATCAATTAATTTAATCTCTTTTATATCTAGATAGTTGTTAATTCTTTGTATTTGTTTATTTGTTAATTCCATAGCTTTTGTTGTTATTCTAAACCAAATTTAGGGTTGACTAGTTGCTGCATTGTTTGTAAAAATTCTTGCATTTCTGCAAGTCTATTTACAGTTTCCTTAGTACCGCTTTCTGTCAATTTATAATACTTGCGAAGTCTATTTCCAACTTTTGCAACTTCAACATCTAGCAAACCTTCAGCTTCTAGTTTATGTAACGCAGGGTATAGTGCACCTTCGGTAATTTTTAATTCGCCTTTGGTTAACTCTTTTACCTTTTGAGTTATTTCATACCCATACATCTTATCATTTTGTGCTAATAGCTTTAAAATGATAGTTTGTAAAGAGCCTTTGTATAATTTTTGATTTCCCATAATTCATATACCTAAAAATCTTATGTATGCAAATATACATAATTTTCTTATGTATAAAATACTTAGGTATTATTTTTTATGACTGGAAGAATAAATGGTTACCTCACTATTTCTTATTTTTGTGCATTTAAATAGAATAAATGGCTACATTTCATAAATTAATTATTGAAAAAATAATAAAGGAGACAGCTGATGCTGTATCTATTTTATTTACTGTTCCTGCTGAGCTAAAAGAAGCTTATAAATTTGTAGCAGGGCAATATATTACCATAAAAACGAAATTAAACGATCAAGAGGTTAGGAGAGCATATTCAATATGTGCTTCACCAAACACGAATGAAATTAAAGTAGCTGTAAAGGCTGTTGAAAAAGGATTGTTTTCTACGTATGCTACAACAAAACTAAAAGAGAATACAACTCTAGAAGTTTCTGAACCTGAAGGTAAATTTATATTACAACCAGTAGGGAATAAAAATTATATAGCATTTGCTGCAGGTAGTGGAATTACTCCTGTTTTATCTATGATAAAAGTAGTGTTGGAAAATGAACCAACTTCAACTTTTACATTAGTTTTTGGGAATAAAAAAGCTGATAGCACTATTTTTTATGCTGAATTGAATGCTTTAGCTGAAAAATACCCTACACAGTTTAATTTGCATTATGTGTTTAGTCAAGAAGTAAGAACAAACACTAAGTTTGGAAGAATTGATAAAGGGCATATAAATTATTTTGTAAAGAATATTCATAAAGATATTTCTTTTGATTCTGCCTACTTATGTGGTCCAGAAGAAATGATAACTACAGTTTCTGAGACTTTACAAGATAACGGATTTGACGAAGAAAATATTCATTTTGAGTTATTTACCGCAAGTTCGTCACCAGATGAAGAAATTCCAATGCAGTTTCCTGATGGGAAATCTGGAATTACCGTTTTATTAGACGATGAAGAGTCTACTTTTACAATGGATAAAACAGATACAATTTTGGCAGCATCATTACGTAATCAGTTAGATGCTCCATATTCATGTCAAGGTGGTGTTTGTAGTAGTTGTATAGCAAAAGTAACAGAAGGAAAAGCTGTAATGACTAAAAACTCTATTTTAACAGATGACGAGTTAGAAGAAGGACTTATATTAACTTGTGTAGCGCATCCAGCAACTCCAAAGGTTGTGGTTGATTACGATGACGTTTAAACTAAATACAGTTACTTTATAAATGGATTTCTACGACTTAAAAAATGCTTTTTTCATTGGATTTGTCATGTCTTTTATGATAGGTCCAGTTTTCTTTATGCTTCTTAAAACAAGTATTTTAAAAGGAGCAAGAGCTGCTATTGCATTTGATATTGGAGTTATTTTAGGAGATATATCCTTTATGTTAATAGCTTATTTTGGAAGTAGAAGTTTGTTAGAAAAAATTAAGGATGACCCTCGATTATTTTTAATTGGAGGGTTAATTCTTATTGTTTATGGTTTGATAACCTATTTAGATAAAAACAATAAAAAGGAGTTAGAAGCTCCGGAAGTTGACATTCCAGAAAGTAATAACTACTTAAAATTACTTTTAAAAGGGTTTGCTTTAAACTTCATTAATATAGGTGTTTTAGCTGGTTGGTTAGGTATTATTGTTGTAGTAGGACCAACGTTAGATATGAACCCAACCTATATGTTTTGGTATTTTGCCACGGTAATATTGGGGTATGCTACTACCGATTTAGGGAAAATATTACTAGCTAAACAATTAAAAAGTAAATTAACTCCTCTAGTTATTTATAGAATAAAAAGAGGAATGGGAGTGTTATTAATCGTTTTTGGAGCGATTATAATGCTAAAAACATTTATTCCTAAAGAAAAGATGGATAGCTTATTACAAACAGTAGAAGAAACTACTAAAAGCCAATAATCATTTTGGCTATCCAGAAATAAATAAGAATTCCAAAAATATCGTTACTTGTTGTAATAAAAGGTCCCGTAGCAATCGCAGGATCAATACCTCTTTTATCTAAAAATAAAGGAATAAAAGTTCCAATGAGTCCAGCAACTATAATTACTACAAAGAGAGATATTGAAATAGCACTTGCTATTTTATAATCTTGTTCGGATATAAAGACATATATAAAAAGTAAAACGGCTAAAGCAAGTCCATTAATCATAGCTAGTGATACTTCTTTTAATAACCTGTCTGTAATACTTCCTTTTACATCGTCATTAGCTAAACCTTGTACAATAATTGCTGATGATTGTACACCTACATTACCTGCCATTGCAGCAATTAATGGAGTAAACATAAAAAGAATAGCATTTTCTTTAATAGCATCGTCGAAAAAGCCCATAATACCAGCAGCACCAACACCTCCAAGTAGCCCTAAGAATAGCCAAGGTAAACGAGCACGTGTTAATTCCCATATTGTATCATCAGCCTCAACATCTTGAGTAATACCTGCTGCTAATTGATAATCTTTATCAGCTTCCTCTTTAATAACGTCAACAATATCATCAATGGTAATTCGTCCTACTAAAATACCTAACTCGTCTACAACAGGAATGGCTTCCAAGTCATATTTACGCATAATGTTAGCAACATCTTCAGCTTCATCATTAACATTAACAAAGTCTAACTTAGGAATATATACATCGGCAATTTTAGCACGTGTAGAGGCCATTAGTAAATCTTTTAATGATAAACGACCTTTTAGTTTACCACTATCATCAACTACATATATAGAGTGTACTCTGGTTACTTCTTCTGCTTGAACACGCATTTCTTTTACACAACGTAAAACAGTCCAGTTTTCGTTAACCTTTACAAGCTCTTTCGCCATTAAACCACCGGCAGAATCTTCATCATATCGTAATAATTCTACAATTTCTTTAGCGTGTTCTTCATCTTCAATCTCTTGCATTACTTCCTGCTTTCTTTTTTCAGGAAGTTCGGCAATTACATCGGCAGCATCATCGGTGTCAAGCTCATCAATCTCTTCAGCAATTTCTTTGGCTGTAAGTTGTTGAAATATTTTTTCACGTACATCATCATCCACATCCATTAAAACTTCAGCGGTAGTTTCACTGTCTAATAAACGAATAATATATAATGCCTCTTCAAAAGATAATTCATCTAAAACTTCTGCAATATCGGCGTGATGTATGTCTGAGAAAAAACTGGAAAGCGCTGTGTCTTTCTGGTTTTTAATCAGTTCCTGTACGTTTTCTAAAAGATCTTTAGTAATTTCTAATGCCATCGTTTGCGATTTTTGCCGTCAATTCAATGAATTTTTGTACCGATAATTGTTCGGGACGCATCGCAAAGATAGGGTCTTCTTTTAATGTATCCGAGAGATCTAAAGATTTTAAACTAGAACGTAGCATTTTTCTTCGTTGATTAAATGCTGTTTTTACTACTCTAAAAAATAATTTTTCATCTACTGGAAGACTATAATCCTTTTTTCTAATTAATCGTATAACACCAGAGTCTACTTTTGGTGGTGGATTAAAAACAGTAGGAGGTACTGTAAATAAATATTCAGCATCGTAAAAAGCTTGTGTTAAAACGGATAAAATCCCATAGGTTTTAGACCCTTCTTTTTCTGCTATTCGTAATGCTACTTCTTTTTGAAACATTCCAGAAAACTCAGGTACAAAATCCCTGTTTTCAATTGCTTTAAAAACAATTTGTGAAGAGATGTTATAAGGAAAGTTTCCAATAATGGCTATTTGCTCTTTATTGAAAGTATCAGTAATATCCTTTTTTAAAAAATCACCTTCAATAATGGTAAATTTTTCAGAAGAAGTATCTAGTTTAATATGTTCTAGAGGAAATGTTTCTTTAAGGTATTCTACCGATTCAGAATCTAATTCCATTACTGTAACCTTAGGCTTTTTTTCTAATAAGTATTTTGTTAGAACTCCCATTCCAGGACCTATCTCCAATACATTATCATATCCATTTTCGGTTAACGAATCTGCTATTTTTTTTGCGATGTTTTCATCGGTTAAAAAATGTTGTCCTAAATGTTTCTTTGCTCTTACGGTCATGTTCTAAAATAAAAAATTTAAGATTAAGTAGTATCTTAATTCTTTTGTAATTGTATCCTGTTCCTTTTAGTTGCTAGATACAGTAGGGTAAAATTCGTTTATTACTTTTAATTCAGTACGGAAGGCTAACATTTTATCAGCAAACTTTTTAAGACCATCTGAACGTAATTTATCAGCGTCGTATTTGTAATAGTTTTCTAAATCTTCACGTGATTTAGCTGTGTATTGAATAGAGTAAGTAACTCCTCCCATTTCTTCTTTTACTAAAACTTGTGTCAACTTAGCACTTAAAAAGCGTCCTGTTGCTAAAACTTCTGGTATGTGGCTTTCAATCCAAGTTAACCATTCTGCATGAACACTTTCATCAATATTTACTGTTACGTTATATATATACATTGTTGTTTTCTATAAAATTAGATATTATCCCCTCTTAGTTTTCTGTATTTTTTTCGAGCAGCAACTAAGTAAATGCTCGATGGGTGGTCAAAAATAATCTTTTGATAGTATTCTTTAGCCTTTTCAGCATTATTTAATTCATTATTGTATAATTCACCCATTAAATAATACACATCATCAATATAAATTCCTTCTTTATCTAAGGCTATTATTTTGGTGTAATTTGAAATAGCTTCATCGTATTTGTCTTGTTTTACAAGAAGCTCAGCCTGTTTAAACAAGGCTTCGTCTTCTATAGGTTGCCCTTTGTAGTTTTTGATAATATCATTTAAAATAGCAATGGCTTCATTATCTTTATTCTGAAAAGCTAATAAATCAGCTTTAGCATACTCTTTTAAACCAGAAGGGATACTATCTTTAGGCTGGTTATCAGAAATTGTTAAAAACAAATTAGCAGCATCATTTGCTATAAGCTGCGTAGCTGAACCTTTTAAAACTTTTAATTGTGCTTTGGCCCATTTAAAATCGCTTTTGAAATAAGATGTTTGGGCTACTTTAAAACGTGCATCCTGTCCTAGATAATGGTTTTTAAATTTTGTTTGTACTTGTGAAAAGTAAATAAGAGCTTTGTTAAACTTTCCAGTGTATACTAAAACTTCACCTAGTTTTAGTTTTATCATGGCTTTGGAGAACTTAGAACCAGCAAATTCTTTAGCTTTATTTAAAACATCTACAGCTTTTTCAGGGTTGTTTTTATTGAATGTTAGATAATTAGCATACGCTACTTGAGTACGAAAAGTATTTTTATTAATTCCATATTTTGAAAATATCTTATCAAAACGTGCTTCTACATCTGGTTCTTTGGTCTCAATAGCTATTTTTAAATTGTTGTTAATAGCATTAAACTTATCTCTTGGATAATTAGTTTTTTCAATGATTAAGTCAAAACATTCCTTAGCAGTCTCATATTCGTTATTCTCTAGAGCTATTTTTCCTAGTTGATTAATTCTACCCAAATTATCAGGGTCTCTAGCTAACAATGCTTTTAATTGGATAAGAGCTTTCGAATATTGTTTTTGTTTTATAAATAACCATGCTAATAAATCGTTCCAAATGTTTTTAGGGTTGCTTATTGATTTTCTTAATAAGGCTTTTTTAAACAAGTTGTTATTTTCGTTTTCAGCATCATCATTAATATATCTGCTGGTATAACGTTTTACGTTATTCAGGTAACTTTCGTTTTTATCAACTAAATTTACATAGGATTCAAACATTTTAGGGTAATCACCTTTTTCACCATGGATTTGTGCTAATTGGAATCCATAATTAGCTTGTGGATGGTTTTCCATGGTTTTGGTATATGCTTCAATAGCAAAGTCTAGTTTGTTGTAGTTTTTAAATAAACTTGCGATAACACTTCCATAGTTCCCCTTTTTGTTTAATGAATTAAGTGCTTTTTGATAATATTTATTGGCTTCTGAATCGTTTTGTTGACGCTCATAGTTATATCCTATAATAACATTTAGATACGTTAAGTTAGGTCTTTGTTTTATTTTTTGAGTTAATAGGTTTTCGGCAACTAAAAACTGTTCAGTTTCTTGATAAGAAGTAATAAGTCTTTTTAAATAGGTTGTGTTATAAGGACTCTTATCGTATAATTTTTTATAAAGTTGAATAGCTTTTTCGTATTCATTATTTCTAAAATAATTTTCAGCAATAATAAAATCGTTCTGTTGCGAATAACAGAACAGGTTAATAATAAGGAAATTAAATAGAATAAATGTTTTTTTCATCAATCAAAAATACAGAAGAAAATTGTTAAATTAATATTAAAACACTCCCTTTTTTTAAAAGGAACGCAACATTTTGGCACGAACTTTGTTTTATTGTTAGCGTAACTAAACATCGAATACTATGAAGAATTTAAATACGCAATATAACTTAGCAAAGAGTAGAGCAGATGAATTTATGAGAAGAGGACAAATAACTCAGTATTTTGAAGCTTTATTGGAAATGAATAAATATAAGAGATTAATGGTAGCGGTAGTTGCTAACTAACTATAAAAAATAGTTCATTATTAAGGGGTGAATTAAAAAAAGAACCAAGCATCTTAATTGAAGCATTGGTTCTTTTTACTTTTTTGTAATGAAATTATTTAGTCAATTTTATCAAAACCACAATAAGGAATTAATACTTCTGGTATGTTAATTCCGTCTTCAGTTTGATAGTTTTCTAAAATTCCTGCTAATACTCTAGGTAAAGCTAAAGAACTTCCGTTTAAAGTATGAACTAACTGACTTTTTCCTTCTTTATTTTTGAATCGTAATTTTAAACGATTAGCTTGATACGTTTCAAAGTTTGAAGCAGAACTAATTTCTAACCAACGCTCTTGAGCTGTAGAATACAATTCAAAATCGAATGTTAAAGCAGAAACAAATCCTGTATCTCCACCACACAAACGTAAAATACGGTATGGTAATTTTAATTCACGTAAAATACCTTTAATGTGTTCTACCATTTCGTTTAAAGCATTGTAAGAGTTTTCAGGATGTTCAATTCTTACAATTTCTACTTTATCAAATTGGTGTAACCTATTTAATCCACGTACATGCGCACCATAACTTCCAGCTTCTCTACGGAAACATGGTGTATAACCTGTATATTTAATAGGCAAATCATTTTCTTTTACTAAATCATTTCTATGAATATTAGTAATAGGAACTTCCGCTGTTGGAATTAAATATAAATCATCTCCAGTTACATGGTACATTTGCCCTTCTTTATCTGGAAGTTGACCAGTACCAATACCAGATGCTTCATTTACTAAATGAGGAACTTGTACTTCGCTATAACCAGCAGCAATATTTTTATCTAAAAAATAATTGATTAAGGCACGTTGTAAACGAGCTCCCTTTCCTTTGTACACAGGAAAACCAGCTCCAGTAATTTTTGAACCTAAATCAAAATCGATGATATCATATTTTTTAGCTAATTCCCAGTGAGGTAAAGCTTTTTCACCTAAGTCAGGAATAGTACCTTCGCTAAAAATAGTTTCATTATCCTCTTCGTTTTTCCCTGCCTTAACAGATGCGTGAGGCACGTTAGGAATTTGGTATAATAAATCTTGTAATTTGTTAGAAGCAACACTTAATTCTTCGGTTAATTGCTTAGATTTCTCTTTTAATTCACCTGTTTTTTCTTTCAGTAAGTTTGCTTTTTCAATTTCACCAGACTTAAAAAGACCTCCAATTTCTTTGGATATTTTGTTAGATTCAGCTAATGTATTATCTAAAGAAACTTGAGTAGCTCTACGAGTTTCATCAGTAGTTAATACTTCATTAATAATTGCTTCGGCATTTTCAAAACTACGTTTTGCTAATCCGTCTAAAACAGTTTGTTTGTTTTCTCTAATAAACTGAACCTGTAACATCTTTTTTTAATTTTTAAGAACCGCAAAGATATAAGAAGCTACAGACTTAAACAATGGTGATTGCTTACTAAATAGTTTTTTACGTATTAAGTTTTAGAATTCTATTTAAGAATAAACAAAAAAGACTTTGTTAGAACTCTATTTTATTAACTTAAACTGGTAATTGTATTGATATAGTTTAAGGAGTTTTCTTTGTCTGTTTTAAGTTGAATAATTAAATCATCAACAGAATTAAACTTGTGTTCATCTCTTAAAAAATAAAGTAATTCGATGGTTAATTCCTTTTGATATAAATCTTGGTTAAAATCGAAAAAATGAACTTCTATAGTTTGATGCTCTCCGTTAACTGTAGGTCTATTGCCAATATTCATCATACCAAAAACTGTATTGTTATTAATCGTAGATTTTACAACATATACTCCAGTTTTAGGAACTAGTTTATAGGTTTCAGCAATATCAATATTAGCAGTAGGAAAACCAATTTTACCGCCAAGTTTTTTTCCATTAACAACAACGCCTGTTATAGAAAATGGATATCCTAAATACTTGTTTGCAGTTTTTAATTCACCACTAGCTAGTGCTTTTCTAATTTTAGTAGAGCTTACAGAGACTTCATCAATATCTTGAGCTAAAATTTCTTGAACTGTAAAATCATACAAATGAGAATACTCCGTTAATTGTTCAATATTTCCCTCTCTGTTTTTTCCAAAATGATGATCATAACCAATAATTAATTTTGACGTATTTAGTTGATTAACTAAGATATCACGAACAAAATCTAATGCAGTAAGTCTAGAAAATTCTTTACTAAAAGGATGAATGATTAAATAGTCCAATCCCAAGTCTTCTAAATGTTTGGCACGTTCATCAATCGTATTGATAAGTTTTATAGAAACATCTTTTTGTAACACCATTCTTGGGTGAGGAAAAAAAGTTAACAAAACAGATTTTTTATTAGATGATTTTGCTTCATCAATCAATTCTTGAATAATTTTTTGATGACCAATATGAACACCATCAAAAGTACCAATAGTAACTATTGATTTTTGAGTTGGTTTAAAATCGAAAATGGAGTGAATAATTTCCAAGATAAGAACAAATTTATGCAAAAATACAATTTGTAAAAGAGGATAAGTAATGTTCGTTAAATAAAGTTACAAAAATGTCAATTTAACAAAACAAACCCCTCAAAAACACTATAGTGATAAAATAAAGGATAAATTTTTACAAATAAAAAAAAATCGTATTTTGCGCTACAGTTAACAAATTATTATACATTATGATGAAAAAACTATTACTTGTTGCATTTGTGCTATTTGGCACAGCAATAATGGTTGCTCAGACTACCATTTCTGGTACAGTCAATGACGCATCTCTTGGTGGGCCACTTCCGGGAGCAAACATTAAGGTTCTAAGGAAGGCAGTTGGAACGTCTACTGATTTTGATGGGAAGTTTACTATGACAGTAACAGATAATCCTCCTTTTACAATTGAAATTTCTTCTTTAGGATATCAATCTAAAACAGTTGAAATTACAAAAAACAATCAAGTTGTTGAGGTGTCTTTGACAGAGAATGCAACTTCTTTAGATGAAGTAGTAGTTTCGGCTTCTAGAACTCCAGAACGTGTTATGGAATCTCCTGTAACAATTGAGCGTTTCGATTCTAGAGCTATTAAGAACACAGCTTCTGCATCATATTACGATGGATTAGAAAATTTAAAAGGTGTTGATATTAATTCAGGAGGTTTTACTTTTAAAACAGTAAATACTCGTGGATTTGCTACGTTTGGAAATGAGCGTTTTGTTCAGTTAGTTGATGGAATGGATAATGCATCTCCGGCATTAAACTTTGCTATTGGAAATTTATTAGGGATTTCTGAAGTAGATGTAAAAAGTGTTGAGATTTTACCAGGAGCAGCATCGGCTTTATATGGAGCAAATGCATTTAACGGAATTATGTTAATGCGTAGTAAAAACCCTTTTGATCATCAAGGGATTAGTGTAGGTTTAAAAACAGGATTAACTAGTCAAGAAGCAGCAGGAGACAATAAGTTTTACGATGCTACAATTAGAATGGCACATGCTTTTGATGACTATTTTGCTGTAAAGGCAAGTTTTTCTTACTTAAAAGGTGAAGAATGGCATGCTACAGATTATAGAAATACAACAGGTATTGGAGGGACTTATATTCCAGGTACAAGACAAAGCGATCCAAACTATGATGGAGCAAATGTATATGGAGATGAGGTTTCAGTTAATTTAGGTGGAGCAATAGGTAATGTAAGTAGAACTGGTTATACAGACCAAGAGTTAATGACTAACGAGGCTAAAAGTGTAAAATTCAATGGAGCCATTCATTATCGTCCATTAGGAAATGATAGAGTTGAAATTATTTGGAATTCAAAGTACGGTACTGGTAATACTATATACCAAGGTCAGAATAGATATAATTTAGCTAACTTCTTTATGGAACAACATAAATTAGAAGTTAGAGGTAAAAACTTCTTTGTAAGAGGTTACTATGCAGGTGAGGATGCAGGAGATTCTTATGATACTCGTTTTGCTGCAATTAACATTAACAGCAAATGGAAATCTAATGCAGATTGGTTTGGACAATATGCAGCAGCATACTTAGGAGCAATACCAGGAGTACCAGCATCTAATCACGCAGCGGCAAGAGCAGTAGCAGATACTGGAAGAGCAGTTCCAGGAACACCAGCTTTCCAAGCTTTATTTAATGAAGTAACTGCTGATCCAGATTTATTAACAGGGTCTAAGTTTAGAGATAATACAAGTTATTACCATGCTGATGGTAATTTAAATTTACGTGATTATATTGATTGGGCTGAAGTACAAGTAGGTGGTTCTTACAGACAATATAGATTAAATTCTTTCGGAACAATTTATACTGATTCTGATGGGCCAATTAAATATGGTGAATATGGAATATACACCCAGTTACAAAAGAAAATGTTAGATGACCGTTTAAAATTTACAGGTTCTCTTCGTTATGATAAATCGGATAATTTCAAAGGAAACGTAACTCCTAGACTTTCTTTAGCTTATGCAGCAGGAGAAAATAAAAACCATAACTTCAGGGCTTCTTTCCAAACAGGTTTCCGTAACCCAACTACGCAAGATCAGTATATTGGTTTAGCTACTGGAGCTGGATTTATTTTAGGAACAGCTCCTGATAATGCTGATCGTTTTTCTGCAGATGTTAGAACCACTTCAGGTACTTTTACTCTTACAGGAAATGATGTGTTTACAAGAGGATATTCTGCAAGTTCTATCAGAAATGGAGCGCCAAGTTTAGTTAAAACGGAATTAGTAAAGCCAGAAGAGGTAAAATCATTTGAAGTAGGTTATCGTGGAGTGTTACCATTAGGAGACAATAAATTATCTGTAGATTTTAGTACATATTATAACATGTATTCTAATTTTATATCTAATAAAGATGTAGTTGTACTTTTAGATAATACAGTTGCTAATCCTACTTTAGCTCAGTTAACAAATAGAGATTTAGTAAGAACATTTAGTGTTAAGACAAATTCTACCGTTGATGTCGATTCTTATGGATTAGGAATAGGTTTAAGTACAAAAGTATTTAACGGATATAACGTTGGATTAAACTATACTTGGTCTAAGTTTAGTTTTGATCAAGCTCAAGATCCAGATTTTGAAGCAGGTTTCAATACTCCAGAACATAAGTTAAAAGCTCAGTTTGGACATCCAAATGTATTTGAAAACTTTGGATTTAACGTAAGTGCTCGTTGGCAAACAGAATTTTATTGGCAATCAACTTTCTTAGAAGGAAATGTAGAAGAAAGAACTGTACTTGACGCTCAAATTAACTATTCAGTACCTTCAATGAAATCGGTATTTAAAGTGGGAGGGTCTAACTTAACAGGAAAAGAATATTTAAGTGCACCAGGTGTTGGAGCAATTGGCTCTCAGTATTACATTTCTTGGACAATCAATAACTAAAAAAAATAAAAATGAAGAATACATTAAAATATACATTTTTATCTGCATTATTTTTAGGTGTTGTAGCCTGTGATGTAGATAATACATTACCAGAAATTAAAGGAGAGGCAGAAAATACGATTCCTTTAGATAAAGGAACTGCAGATTTTTCTAAATATGTAGCGGTAGGAGCTTCTTTTACAGCTGGTTTTACAGATAATGCTTTGTTTAAAGCAAGTCAAGAAAATTCATTTCCAAATATCCTAGCTAAGAAATTTGCCATGGTAGGTGGAGGAACTTTCAAACAACCATTAATGAATGATAATATTGGTGGATTACTTTTTGGAGGGGTACAAAATGCTGATGGTTCTTTTGGGCCAAGATTGTACTTTAACGGTGCAGGACCAGTAGGATTACAAGCAACTTCAACAACAGAAGTTGGAAATATTCAAACAGGTCCTTTTAATAATATGGGAGTACCAGGGGCAAAGAGTTATCATTTAGGAGTAAATGGTTATGGTGCATTAGCAGCGTTACCAAATGCTAACCCTTACTTTGTAAGAATGGCTTCTTCTCCAACGGCTAGTATTTTACAAGATGTATTAGCACAATCTCCTACATTTTTCAGTTTATCAGAAATAGGAGGTAACGATGTTTTAGGATATGCTCTTGCTGGAGGTACTGGAGTTGATCATAATGAAACAGGTAATGTAAACCCTGCAACTTATGGTTCAGCTGATATTACAAATTCTAATGTATTTGCTGCTGCTTTTACAGGAACAGTTGATGCATTAACTGCTACAGGGGCTAAAGGAGTTGTGGCAAACTTACCATATATTACAAGTTTATCTCACTTCACAACAGTTCCTTATGCACCATTAGATCCAACAGACGCAAGTTTTGCTGCTCAAATACCTACATTGAATAATGTATTTGGAGCTATTAATGGAGTTTTTACTGCAATTGGTGTTCCGGAGCGAGCAATTACTTTTTCTACTACAGCAGCTAGTCCTGTAGTGATTAAAGATGAATCATTAGATGATAAAAAAGCTGATATTGCTGGAGCATTATTAGCAAGTCCAACGTTCCCTGGTTTTGTTGCTAGTTTTGGTTTACCAACTGATACAGCAACTTTACAGAAAGTAGCAGGTTTATTAGGTAATTACTATGGGCAAGCAAGACAAGCTACAGAAAAAGATTTATTAGTGTTACCTAGTAGAAGTATTATAGGAAAAGTTAATACTAGTTCAGTAGCGTATTTAGTAGGACAAGGTTTACCACAAACATTGGCAGGTATGTTCTCAGCAGAAGGTGTTTCTTTGCCTTTAGAAGATAAATGGGTATTAACTGAAAACGAAGTAGCAAAATTAAAATCAGCTACAGATGCTTATAATGCAACAATTAAAGCAGTAGCAGACGCTAAAGGTTTAGCTTTTGTTGATTTTAATACTATTTTACAACAGGCTTCTACCACTGGATTAACATTTGATACTTATAATTTAACAACAACTTTTGTTACAGGTGGTTTAGTTAGTTTAGACGGTGTTCACCTTACAGGTAGAGGTTATGCGTTAATGGCTAATAAAATGTTAGAAGCTATTGATGCTACTTATGGATCTAATTTTACTAAGGGTAAAGACGGTTTAGCTAAAGCAAACAATTACCCAACAAATTATTCATCTACTTTACCTTAAGTAGTAGTTTTGTTAACGATATATTTAAGGCTGAGAGTTTACTCTCAGCCTTTTTTATTTTATAAACTTAACTGTTATATTGTGAGTTTATGAATAGATAATGTTCTTAACTAAGAAAGCATAGTGTTAAACATAGTTTTTTTAGGTGTTTTAAACGTTTTAAAAGAGGATATATTCTATCTATATAATATGGTTTTCAAAGAGTTTGAAATAGTTTTAAAAGGGCTTTTTTTATGATTTGAATATAAAAAAACACCGTAATGTTGATATTACGATGTTTTTAAGTTTATTTAAGTATTATAGTTTATTTAAAGAGCCTAAATATGTCATTACCGTTTGCAAAAAGTAATAAGGCAATTAATAAGATAAATCCTGTTATTTGAGCATATTCTAAAAATTTATCACCAGGTTTTTTACCTGTAATCATTTCCCAAAGCGTAAATACAACATGCCCTCCGTCTAAAGCAGGAATTGGTAATAAGTTCATGAAACCTAACATAATTGATAAGAATGCCGTAATGTTCCAGAAAGTTTCCCAGCTAAATTCTGAAGGGAAAATACTACCAATAGAAATAAAACCACCTAATCCTTTATAAGCACCTGTGCTAGGATTGAAGATTTTTTTCATTTGCTTAATATAGTTAGTTAAAGTAGTCCAAGCTTTATTAGTACCAGCAGGAATTGCTTCAGAAAATGAATATTTCTTTTCTGCTAAGTCATAGTAACCTAATTTTTCTAAATCTTTTAAAGATAATTGAGCAATAGCTACACCAACTTTACCGTTTTCAGATATTTTAACAGGGATATCTAAGCTTTCATTACCTCTTTTTACAGTAACACTGATATCTTGGTTTTTATATTTATTAAGCTCTTTTTCAGCTTGATCAAAATATTTGATGTTAACTCCGTTAATAGCAGTAATTATATCTTTAGATTGTAAACCACTTTTTACGTTTGGAGAATCTTCAGCAACTTTTGCTATAATAAATGGATATCTTGGTGTTATAAAACTTCCCGCATTTTTACCACGATCTACTAGTTTTGAAATAAAATCAGTAGGAATTACTTTTTCAATAACAGTTCCATTTCTTTCAATAGAATAGTTATTTCCATTAATAAACTCTATAGGTAATTCTCTAAATTTTTCAATTGCTTGTCCATCTACAGTAAGTATTTTATCTCCAGTTTCTAAACCTAAATCTTTACCTAACTGGTCTTGTACCCATACACCATCTTTTAAGTTCTCGTTAGGTAAAAACTTTTCACCATAAGCATACATTAAACAAATGTAGATAACTATACCCAAAACAAAATTTACAATTACACCACCAAGCATAATAATTAAACGCTGCCATGCTGGTTTAGAACGAAATTCCCATGGTTGAGCAGGTTTTTTCATTTGCTCAGTGTCCATGCTTTCGTCAATCATTCCAGAGATTTTCACATAACCACCTAATGGAATCCAACCAATACCATAAACAGTATCACCAATTTTCTTTTTAAATAAAGAGAATTTATAATCGAAGAAAAGGTAAAACTTTTCAACTTTAGTTTTAAATAATTTGGCAGGAATAAAGTGTCCTAACTCGTGCAAAACAATTAAAAGCGATAAACTTAAAATAAATTGTGATGCTTTTATTAATATCTCCATAAAGGCTTGTGTCTAAAATTTAAAATCTGACAAATGTACGTTTTTCGAAAGAGTTCTAAAAGTTTGTACTCTAGTTCGACTTAGGATTTAACAAACTTTTTAAGTTTAAGAGAGATTAACCCTGTTTTAAGTCGTATTTTTGTAGAAAAAAGAGAGAATGGACTTTAAATTCTTTAAAAAATCTAAAAGCACTTTAATTTTCTTATTAGTTTTTTGTGCTATTGGAATCCCCGTTTTTTATCATTTAGTAAAAGTTGATGATAGATTACCAATTTATAACCCTGCAGATATTAATCCAAAACTGGTGGATGCTTCCTTAAGAACAAAATCTAGAAATCATAAGGTTGGTGATTTTAAGTTAATCAATCAGAATGGAGAAACAATAACAAATGCAGATTATAAAGGTAAAATTTATATCGCAGATTTCTTTTTTACTCGTTGTCAAACCATATGTATAGCTATGGCTTATAATATGAGTGAATTACAAGAACACTATAAAAAGGATGATGATATTATGTTTTTATCACATTCAGTAACACCAGTTATGGATAGCGTTCCACAATTGAAAAAATATGCATTAGAAAAAGGAGTTATTGATGGTAAATGGAATGTAACCACTGGAGAAAAAAAGCACATATATAATTTAGCCCGTAAGCATTATTTTGCAGTTTTAGACGAAGGTGATGGAGGAGAGAACGATTGGGTTCATACAGAAAACTTTGTGCTAATAGATAAAGAAGGACGTATTAGAGGTTCGTATGATGGAACCAAAAAAGAAAACATGCAGAAAATTATAGATGATATTACGCTATTGAAAAAAGAATACGAAGAATAAAAAAAAGAGACTGTTTAAACAGTCTCTTTTTTTATATTTTATTTCCGTCTTCATCAAAGTTTTTGTTTACTTCTTGTTCTGTTTTAATAACAGAAACTGCTAGAGATAGTAACATAATAGCCATGGGTTGCCAACTAATATCTTTACTTATAAAAACAAAAATTAATGCAGCTGCAAATGATATTGCAGAATAAATTAAAAATTGCTTTATAAAAAATGCATTGGCAAATTTCCAAACAGTTTCGTTTTTCATGGTTTTGTTGGTGCGATAACCATAAAGTGAGTTAATTTTTTTTGGGGGAAAGAAATAAAAAATTATACTGAAAAGGAAAAGTAATCCATTAAGAGACAGTACATAATAATATGGGTTCATTTTTATTTTTTTATCGAGTTTATAATTCCTTTTAATAAAGTGTTCATGTCAGCGTTCTTAGTAAGCCCAGTTCTAACAACTACTAAATCTTCACTTGGCAAAATAAATACATTTTGACCTTTATACCCATTAAAAGAATACATATTTGTTGGTACATCAGGATAACGCTTTCCTGCATTTAACCATATTTGTGCTCCATACCAACCATCAGAACCTGGTGTTGGAGTAGTTGCATATTGTACCCAATCTTTATCAAAAAGATGTTCTCCATTCCATTCACCATTATGAAGGTATAATAAACCTAATTTTGCCCAATCTCTTGCAGTTGCCCAAGCATAAGAAGACCCTACAAAGTTTCCACTCAAATCAGTTTCAATGACCATTGAGTTCATTCCTATTTTGTCAATTAAATTACTGTACCAATAATCTAAATATTCTTGATGCGTTTTAAATTGACTACGGATGATACCAGAAAGTAAATTAGTGGTACCAGAAGAATAATTCCAAGTTTCGTTTGGTTTACCTACTAAAGGTTTACTTATTTGAGTTTTAGTCATGTCACTTTCAAGAAATAGCATCTTTGTAACATCAGAAATAGTATTATAATCTTCAAGCCATTCTAAACCAGAATTCATCTGAAGTAGGTTGTGAATTGTAATGTTTTTGCGGTCATCGTTTTCCCATTCTTTAAACAAATTACTTTGTTCAACATTAACTTTTCCTTGGCATTGTAAAATTCCAAAAACAGTGCTCGTAATACTTTTGGTCATAGACCATCCTAATTGTAAAGAATTCTTATCGAAATTATTAGCATACTTTTCAGCAATAATTTGATCTTTATAAACTACAAGCACAGATCGAGTTTGGTTTCTAGAATTAAAAATAGTATCAATAGTTTCGTTTAGCTTTTTGTAATTGATATTAGAAAAAACAGTGTCTATTTGATCTGCATTTCCATAAGGGAAAGGAGTAGTATTATCGGCCTCTGATCTTTTTGGAACTAAAGGAGTTTTAGAAGCATCATAATCATCATTAATTAAAACAGCTCCTAATCCTTTTCTGTAAACAGCTTTTCTTTTTAAAAGTCCAAAAACTGAACCAGTAGCAGATTTTTCTTGAGAGTTAATTTCATCGGAAGTTAAGTTTATTGGAGAAAAATTATTGTCATTTTCATCAGTAAACTCTAGGCTTCTTTCGGCTAAGAAAACCGAAGAGGCAGTGTTTTTAGCGGAGTATCCAGCTAAAATATTTAACTTAGGGTAATTGTAAACTACAACAGCAATAAGAACAATTGCCAGTAATAATAAAATTCTTTTGATATTTTTCATTAGGGACTCTTTTTTAGCAAATGTAAGAATTTAATTGATTGGTGTTTATATTTGAAATGCAAGCACTACCTTTGTCTTAAATTTACTTTTTATATGTTGAATGTAGATAAGATTAGAGCTGATTTTCCTATTTTAAATCGTACAGTACATGGGAAAAATTTAGTGTATTTTGATAATGGAGCAACTTCTCAAACACCTCAAATTGTGATTGATGCAATTGTTGATTATTATTCGAATTATAATGCTAATATTCATAGAGGAGTGCATACCTTAAGTCAGGAAGCAACCGATAAATATGAAGAAGCACGTATAAAGATTCAAAAACATTTTAATGCAAAGCATTCTTATGAGGTTATTTTAACTTCAGGAACTACTCATAGTATTAATATTGTAGCATCAGGATTTGCTACCTTATTAAAAGAAGGGGATGAAATAATTGTATCATCATTAGAACATCATTCAAATATAGTTCCTTGGCAAATGCTTTGTGAAAAAACGGGTGCTGTTTTAAAAGTAATTCCAATGGATCAAGATGGTTCGTTAAGAATGGATGTATATCATGAATTATTGAATAATAAAACCAAATTGGTTTTTTGTAATCATGTGTCGAATGCATTAGGAACGATAAACCCAATAGAAGAAATTATTCATGCAGCGCACAAATTTGGAGCGTATGTTTTAATTGATGGAGCGCAGGCAGTTCCGCATATAAAGCCAGATGTTCAAGAATTAGATGTTGATTTTTATGTAGCATCAGCTCACAAAATGTGTGGACCAACAGGAGTTGGTTTGTTATACGGAAAAGAAGAGTTATTGCAAATGTTGCCACCTTATCAAGGAGGAGGAGAAATGATTGAAACAGTAACTTTTGAAAAAACTACCTATGCAGGATTACCTCATAAGTTTGAAGCAGGAACACCAAATATTTGTGGAGGAATAGCTTTTGGAGTTGCGGTTGATTATATGAATTCAATAGGTTTTGAGGCTATAGATCAACAAGAAAAAGAGTTGTTAGCTTATGGAACTCAAGAGTTGGAAAAAATAGAAGGATTAAAAATTTACGGAACTGGTAAGAAAGCTTCTGTAATATCATTTAATTTGGAAGGAATACATCCGTATGATGTTGGATCTATCTTAGATAAATTAGGAATAGCTGTTCGTACAGGACACCATTGTGCGCAACCAATTATGAACTTTTATTGTATTCCAGGGACAGTAAGAGCATCATTTGCTTTTTACAATACCAAAGAAGAAATAGATGCATTGGTAACAGCGGTTAAGAAAGCCAAAATGATGTTGAGTTAAATACTACTCAATTAATAAAATAAAAAAACCACCTGTTTAAGAACAAGTGGTTTTTTTATATATAAACGTTAAATTTTTAACTAGTCTCTTGACATAAAAATTTGTAATACATACCAGAATAAAAGCATTAAAGAGGCAAATAAACCTAATGCAGCAGGGATGTAATCATCAGTAGAAAATTTATGTACTAAGTTAGAAGTCTGGTATAAAATAGATCCAGCAGCTAATACACACATTCCTACAGAAAACCATAAACCAAGGTTAAAACCAAATAAGGCTCCTGCAATTATTAATCCAATTGCTATAAAAAATCCAACAGTTAATCCAGCTCTAATAAAAGAAAAATCTTTTTTAGTAATAAAAACAATAGAAGAAATTCCTGTAAATAAACCAAGCGTAACAATTCCTGCTTGTTTAATTAAATCTAAGCTATTGGTATACATAATAGCCATGTAAATTAATGGTATAAAAATAAAAGCTTCAGCAAAAATATAAGCTGAATATGCTAAATATTGTAAGTTTTTATCAGAGGTTTTTAAAGCAGTACTTTCAGCATAATTAGTAATTAGCATAAAACCACCTAATAATAATAACCACTTGTATCCTTGAGTCATTGATAAAGCAAATTCTACAAGAGAAGCACTTTGTAAGAATAGGTATTCAAATACAATAAATAGTAAGATACCACCACCTACATGCGCATAGGTTTTTTTGTAAAAAGCAACTCTGTCTGCTTCCGATACTTGTGCAACAAGTACCTTAGGTCCGTTGTCAAATGAGTTTTCCATAATTAATTTTATTTTGGAGTAAATATAGCTTTTTTATAGAGATAATCTTTATTATGTGTAATTGTTATGAATATTGCTTTTTGAAACAAGCGTATTTGCACATTTCATATCGTTAAATGTTTAAAATTGACGTTTTTTTATGTTTTTAGTTAAAAATTAAACAATATGGTATTTTTGTTTTTAAGCTTCTACAAGTTGATTTTAAAGAGAAAATCCATTTTTTTAACATTTTTTTAGGAATTAAAAAAAAACTATATATTGCACATCGTTAAAAAACCCTTCAATTTTTTACATAAATAATAAAATATGTATTCTTTTTTTATTAAAGTGACAATTGAGGTTATTTTTAGCACAAACCAATATTACCTAAAGGGGTAATTATTATTCAACTAAATTTTTAATTTTTCACAACATGAAAAGAATTTTTTTAACATTAGCAGTTGCTGCTTCCGTTTTAATTGGATGTCAGCAAAATGGTCAAGACTCAGTTTTACCAACTCAAGAAGCAATCGATATGAGCGACTTCTATTTGGAAACTGATACTCACGAGTCAAAAGGGGGAAGTGAGCAGTGTCATTCTATGCGAGTTTTAAACAGACAGTTAAAAGAAAACCCAGGATTGTACCAAAAAATGTACGATGTAGAATACGCAACGCGTAAATTTATTGCAGCAAAAAAAGGAAATGGAAACGGTAACGGCGGTGGCGGTAACACTGGCGGTGGCGGTGGTGGAACTACTCCTGATAACTTGGGAGTAATTAACATACCAGTATATGTACATGTGGTTTATAGCAATTCACAACAGAATATTAGTGATGCGCAGATAGCCTCACAAATGACAGTTTTAAATGACGATTTTAGAAAACAAAATTCTGATGCAAGTAATACACCTTCTGAATTTGCAGGAGTAGCAGCAGATGCTGAAATCACTTTTTCTTTAGCTGGTACTTTTAGACATGCTAACTCTACGGCTTCATGGGGAACTAATAATGCAGTAAAATCAGCATATCCACCAGTTACACCACAAACACATTTAAATATCTGGGTAGCTAATATTGGTGGAGGTATTTTAGGATATGCTCAATTCCCAGGTGGTAATTCTGCTACTGATGGTGTTGTGTGTTCTCCACAATATTTTGGAACTACAGGTTATGTATCTGCACCATTCAATGGAGGACGTACTATGACACACGAAGTTGGTCACTATTTAAACTTACGTCACATTTGGGGTGATGGTAGATGTCGTCAAGATGATTTTGTCGCTGATACACCATCTTCAGATGCTCCAAACTATGGATGTCCATCATATCCAACAGTTAACTGTCGTTCAAATGATATGACTATGAACTATATGGATTATACGGATGATGCTTGTATGTCTATGTTTTCTGAAGGTCAAAAATCAAGAATGAGAGCAATTTTTGCTGACGGTGGAGCAAGAGCTTCTATGTTAAACTAGTAAAAATTAATATTTAAAAAATATTTTTATAATTGCTGAAAAGTCAAGAGAATTTCTCTTGACTTTTTTTATTTTTAAAAGCTAAAAATAAGTTCAATGTTATTTGACAAATCAAAAATTTACATTCTTGTTTTGTTGGTGTTTTTTAGTTGTGGTAAATCAACAAAGGATAAAGAAAAAATGAACAAAATAGTTGTCGCACATAGAGGGGCTTCAGGATATCTTCCAGAACATACCATGGAAGCAAAAGCAATGGCCTATGCTATGAATCCCGATTATATAGAGCAAGACTTGGTATTGAGTAAAGACAATGTACCTATTGTTATTCACGATGTGTATTTAGATGATGTAACCAACGTAGCTCAATTATTTCCTGATAGAAAAAGAGAAGATGGGCGTTACTATGTTATTGATTTTACTTTTGATGAATTACAACAATTAAAGGTAACTGAACGATTTGACCCTAAAACAGGTAAACAATACTATCCTCAAAGATTTCCAAAGGGTAAAGGAAATTTTAAGCTACACTCTTTACAAGAAGAGATTGAATTAATTCAAGGATTAAATTATAGCACAGGAAAAAACATTGGAATTTATCCAGAAATTAAAAATCCTGAGTTCCATCACAAGAATGGAAAAGACATTGCAAAAATTGTATTAGAGATTCTTTCAAACTATGGATATACAACCAAAGAAGATAAATGTATTTTTCAATGTTTTGATGCTAAAGAACTAGAAAGGGTTCGAAAGGAATTAAAATCAGAACTGTTTTTAGTTCAATTGATTGAGTTTCCAGAAGAAACTAAAGAACTAAAACATTTTGCATCATACGCAGACGGATTAGGTCCATGGTATACACAAATCTTAGATGAAAAAGTAAATGATAAATGGAAGTTTACATCATTAGTTGCAGAAGCTCATGAGTTAGGTTTGAAAGTACATCCCTATACGTTTAGAGCCGATCAATTAAAAGAGTTTTCTTCTTTTGATGAAATGATGCAGGTTTTGTTGTTTGAAGCCAATGTAGATGGAGGTTTTACCGACTTTCCAGATAAGATGGTTAGTTTTTTAAATAAATAGTTGAAAAGATTTATTTATGATTAAAACAGGTTTATGAAGTAACTTCAATAAGTTTGTTTCGGTAAGCCGATAGGAGTTTAGATTTAGAGATAAAACCAACATATTTTTTATTTTTTATCACAGGTAAGTTCCAAGCATCACTTTCCTTAAATTTTTGCATTACCTCAGCAACCGAGTCATTGTAAGAAATAACAGCAGGGGCACTTCTCATAAAAGTTTCAACAGTTACTTTATCATACATCTCACTGTCAAACATAATAGGCCTGATATCATCCAATAAAACAATACCCAGAAATTGCTGTTCTTCGTTAATAACTGGAAATATATTTCTATTAGAATTGGAAACAGATTTTTTAAGCATTTCACCTAAAAGCATTTCAGAGTGTACAGCTTTAAAGTTTGTTTCAATCAACGAATTAATTTTCATCATCATTAATACGTTTTTGTCTTTGTTATGTGTAATAAGTTCACCTCTTTCAGCTAATTCAACAGTGTAAATAGAATTGGAGATGAAGTACTTTGTTACGGCAAAGGAAATTGCTGCTACTAACATTAATGGAACAAATAAATCATACCCTCCAGTAATTTCAGCAATTAAGAAAATAGCTGTTAAAGGAGCGTGTAACACACCTGCCATTAATCCAGTCATTCCAATTAAGGTAAAATTAGACTCAGATACATTACCACCTAATTGATTAATGATCTTTGCACATACATTACCTAAAGCACTTCCCATAACTAGTGTTGGGATAAAAATACCTCCAACACCACCAGCGGCAAAAGTAGTAGTCATGGCAATGGCTTTAAATAAAGTGATTAGCAATAGTAAGCCAATTACTACCCAAACATTTTTAAAGTTTACATCATAAGGAATGTCCTCTAAAGCGGCCAATGCATTTCCTTCCAATAAGTTGTTAATTAGGTTATAACCCTCACCATATAAAGGTGGAATTAAATACAGCATTAATCCAATAGCAATTCCTCCAAAAATTAATTTATGAATTGGTTTTTTAATTCTTTTGAAAAAATTGATGATTCTAAAATAGATTTTTGAAAAGTATACAGAAGCAATACCCGTTGCAATACCCAACAAAACGTAATAAAAAACATCCTTAATTTCAAAAGTATCGATGAGTTCAAAACCAAGTAAGGCATCTTTTTCAAAAAAGAAATAAGAGGTTACTACGGCAGATACTGAAGCTAATAGTAATGGAACTAAAGAAGCAAAAGCCAAGTCTAAACTAAAAATTTCTACAGCAAAAATAATGGCAGCAACGGGAGCTTTAAACATTGAAGACATTGCACCAGCTGTAGCACAGCCAATTAACAACATTCTTGTTTTTCTGTTCATATGAAACAGTTGCGATACTGTCGATCCTAAGGCTGCTCCAGTACTTACGGCAGGTCCTTGTAAACCTACAGAACCTCCAAAACCCACGGTGATAGGAGCAGTAATTAAAGAAGCATAGATTTTATACTTTTCTATAATTCCACTTCGCTTAGAAATGGCGTGTAATGTGGTAGAAATTCCATGACCTATTTCTTTTTTAATAAAGCGTTTTTTGATGTAGTACACCAAAACCAAACCGATAATAGGAAAGATAAAATAAAGAGAGTGATGAATGTCTTTAATGAATCTTCCTTCTAATATGTTTTGAAAAAAAGAAGTAAGGTTTTTTAATATCAAAGTTCCAATACCAGCTAAAAAACCAACAAAAACACTTAAAACATATACAAATTGACGTTCGGAAATATTTTTATATCTCCAAATAAGTATTTTTTTAAATATGGATTTCTTTTTTGGCATTAGTTGATTGCTGTTGTTAACTGGGCAAAGTTACTATACAATCTAGGGATTATAAATAATAACCCGTTTTATTTAGCGCTTAAATAATCGGTACCTAAATAACCGTTGTCTTTATTGTAATGCCAAGCTCTGTTTTTTGGAAACTTAATACCGTTAATAACTTCTTCTTCAGATAATAAAATATACTCGCCGCTGTTAGGCTTACTCTTAAAAAACTGATACACTTCCATGGCATACGTTTTTGGATTGAAATAAAAATACCAAGTATCTTTTCCAACAGCTTGATCATAAGTAGCTTTTAAAACTAAGTATTCTTTGCCTTTAAACTTTTTACGTTCAACTTTATCATGAATAATAGTTCCGTTATCTTTTAATTTCATTGGAAGACCATATAAATACGTATAATAGTTCTTATATAAATTGGCTCTGTCGCAACTTAGTTTGTGTTCTTTTAAAATAGCTTCCGACGGACTTTCTTGTCCGTTAAAACCAATTTTACACTCACCTTTATTAACAGTATACTCTGTTGTGTTTTCACCTCTGGTGGCTTTTACATAAAAATATTCCTGAGGTAGATTGATTTTAATCTCACTCTTTCGCTCAGGGCTTTTAGGAGTTTTCATGGTTACAAACAAAGTTCCGTTAAAGGTTTCCCAGTTACCATTTGGATCGTGATATTGAATAGCTTTTTCTAACAGTTCTTTTCCGGTAAGTTCTTGTGAAAATAATTGAATAGTAAGTAATAGTAAGAAAAATGTGATTAGTTTTTTCATGATATTATTGTTTAGATAAAGAGTCTTTAAAATCGGTTAAGTCACCCAAATATAATTGTCTTAAAGTTTCTACGTAAGGTCTTTTATTATAATAACCTTCGTTAAAATCTTTAATAGCAGCATCAATCATAGATTTTGCTTCTTCAATTTTTCCTTGTTTTTTTAATATGAAAGCTTTGTAATATTTAGCATCGGCACTAAAACCATAAGAGTTTTTTATCAAACGATCAAAACAAGCCTGAGCTTTATCATATTTGCCCAATTCAAGATAAGCAATACCTTGATATAAAAAGGCAGTTACATCAACAGAGTTTTCGCTAAAGTCTTTAATTTCTTTGGTAATGTATTTGTCGAAATAATAAATAGATTTTTCGTAATCTTTTAAACCTAAATAAGCAATTCCTCGCCAAGCATCTACGCTAAGACCTTGAGGAGCATCTATAAAATCAGGAGTTAAAACATCGCTAGCATCAAAATCGGCAATAGCTTTTTTATAATCTCTATAAAACCATAAGTACAAATATCCTCTCCAAGGAATTCGGTATACAGAATCTAATTTTAGTGCTTTGTCGTATTGAGGTTTCCATTTATGAGGCATTCCTCTTTTTAAATGCGCAACCGATAGTTCGTAAACACCTTGTTCAAAAGTTGGGTCTATTTCTAAGGCTTCAACAATTCCATTTTGAAAAGGAGTTGAGCCTTGAGTAAACATAATGGCTTCTTTATATCTTTTTTCAGCAAGTTGCCTTTTATTAAGAGTATTTGCTTCATTTTTACATGAGAACATTAACAGAAGTGCAATAAGACTAAGGGATAATTTCAGTAACTTTTCCATTTTCAATTCTATAAGAGATATACATATAATAGTTATGAGGTTTGTCTTCGTAAGAAATAACATTCCAATGATTCGAGTTTGAAGTAAACTTAAAAAGTTCGTCAACCATTTTAGAGTTTAAAGGAGACTCGTTTAAATCTAAATCCATTTCAATAATTTCAAACCAACCAGCATTTCCTTCACAATTCACTAAAAATCGAAAATTTAAGTATCCAGAGTCGGTGTAAGTACTGTTGGCGTTAAATGTAGCATTAAGGCTGTCTCTAAATTGTTTTTTAGATCCGCTGTATGCTTTTAAGCTAGCGCTGCTATAAGTGTGCATGATTCCAACATCTTTACACAGTTTGTATGTGTCGTTTAAAAGAGCCTTATCGGTATCTATGTAACCAACATAATGTTTAAAGGGTTTGTTTTCGGTATCATACGCTTTTTTAATGTAGAAATATCCATAGAGGGCTATTCCAGCAATAGCAATAACAATAGTGGCTAAACCTATTAGAATTGCTTTAACAATTTTCTTTTTTTTCATAAAATGAAAGTACTAAAAATCTTGTTAACAGTTTGGAGTTATAGGTCGATTTTTAAAAGTTCTTTCAATTGTTGCTTTCCTTTAGAAGTTAAGATTAGTTCTCTGGTGTTTTTATGTTTTCTGAACCAATCTTTTTGAAGCATTACTTCTAAAAATATATCTCCTAATGCACCCGCAATATGATGCTTTCTTTCACTCCAGTCTAAACATTGATGTGCAAAGGATCTTTTTAAGTTTTGAATTTCTTCAGTGTGAATACCTAAGTTTAAAAACCATTGTTTTCCAGTACTGGTAACAGAATATTGTTTATGTATAGGGGTAATGATTTGGTGAGAAATCAATGCTTCAGTAATTTTTACGCCCACTTCACCAGCTAAGTGATTGTAGCATGTTCTGGCATAGGTAAATGCCGAAGCTTTGGGTTTTTTAACCTTTGTGTAATCTTTTTGCAGGGAAAGTAAACTAGCCATAGATTCAATAACTTGGGCTACTTCAGGAGAGCTAAACCTATAATAGCGGTGCCTTCCTTGTTTTTCTACAGAAAGAATATTCTTTTGAAGAAGTTTAGACAAATGATTACTTGCCGATTGTAAAGAAATACCACTGCAGTTAGCCAGTTCAGTTGCAGTATAAGCTCTACCATCTAGTAAATTCCATAGCATTATAGCTCTAGACTTATCGCCTAAAAGACTTGCTATTTCGCTAAAATCGTTTTCTAAACTTTCCATAGGGTTAATCCCAAACTTGTGGTCTTTTAATGTGTAAGGTTCTTAAATAACTTAATAACTGACCTGTATGAACCGCTTCATGATACACCATTCTGTTTAAATAATCGCCTAACTCTTTTACTTGATTTACTTCTTCTCGATGAATAACAATGTCTTTTAAATCATTCACAGATAATTGTTCTATCATTGTGTATAGTTCCGTTTTATATGATTCTGCGAATTGTACTTCATGGTCAACATCAATAAACGCCAAATCTTTCCATGGTGATGTATAGTCGCCTAAATTACCTCTATTTTTTATAATGGTATGAAATAAATGCTCTCCTTCCAGTACATGACGTATCATTTCAATACAGCTCATGGCTTTTGCATCAGGTTTCCAGTGAAGGTATTCAGATGGAATTCCTTTCCATACGTTAATACTTCTTCGTCTAGTTTCTTTAAAGTTTAAAAGTAATATGTTTATTGAGTTCATTTTTTTATTCAAAAATAATAGCTCATAAAAAGAAATATTTCATTCTAAAATGAAGTATGAGATTAATGTTGGGAAATAGATGTTGAAAATGATTAATAATGATTTTTATGCAGTAAAAATTTTAGTAACATTGCGCCCAAATAAAAAAAACTATGTATAAAAAAGAAATTCATTTTACAAATCAAAACACTATCGAGTTAACAGTTGAAGAAACCAATGAAATTATTGTATACAAGTATGCAAGCTTTGGTGAGCGATTTTTAGCAAGAATAGTTGATGTTTTTATTATTATTATTCCTCAAATGTGTATACCTATTGTGCCAGCTTGGTTATATTGGTCGTTGTTGCAAAGTGGTGATAAACAAAGAACAATAGGGCAAGGAGCTTGTGACATAAAATTGATGAGTGTAGATGGAAAGAAAGTTAGTTTCGGACAAGCCACAGGTAGGTTTTTTGCAAACTTTTTAAATTTATTCACTTTCTTTATTGGGTATATTATGTTTTTTACAACAGATAAAAAACAATGTTTACATGATTATTTGTCGGAAACTATTGTTGTAAAGGAAATTGGAAGAAAATCAATAAATTAAAATAAAAACAAAACCCCGTTCTTAGTTAAGAGCGGGGTTTATTTTATTAGGTTTAATAATGTTATTTATAATACTGTAAACCTCTTACATTTAATTCATCACCATTAATGAAAATGACAAGTTCTTCTGTCATTGTTAAAGCTAATTGAGAGTTATTAATAGTAATATTGTAAGTAACAACATCATCAGTAGCTTCATTAGGATTAGGCAAAGTCATCTCTAATTTGTTATCTGTTAATTTCCATGTGAAGTTTTTGATTAACTGTGAGGAGTTAGATTTTAAAGTTCCTTTACCAGAATCGTTAAACTCCATAGTTAAGCTATTGTACAGAGTGTTGACTTTGTTTTGAAAATCTTCAGAAGTGTATTTACCATTGTTGTTAGACGAATCTAAAAACTTGAACTTATCAAAAGTCCATGTTTTCTTTGTTAAGTTTTGCTTATCTGATAACTCAACATTCGAATCATTGTCGGAACAAGAAATGTTAACAATTAAGCAGATAAGCAATACTCCTAAAGTTTTTAATTTTTTCATAGCGTTTAATTTTTATTCTTTAATATCTAATTTAATACTTAGTTCTTCTAGTTGAGCATCATCTAAATTAGCAGGAGCATCAATCATAACATCACGTCCTGAATTGTTTTTAGGGAAGGCAATAAAGTCACGAATTGTTTCTTGTCCACCTAAAATAGCTACTAATCTATCTAAACCAAATGCTAATCCTCCGTGAGGTGGTGCACCGTATTCAAAAGCATCCATTAAGAATCCGAATTGAGCTTTCGCTTCCTCTTCAGTAAATCCTAAATGTTTAAACATAATTGCTTGTGTTTCTTTATCGTGAATACGAATAGAACCCCCACCAATTTCGTTACCATTTAATACTAAATCGTATGCATTTGCTTTTACAGCGCCTGGATCTGTATCTAATAATTCTAATTGTCCTGGTTTAGGTGAAGTAAACGGGTGGTGCATTGCGTGGTAATGACCAGTTTCTTCGTCTAATTCTAATAATGGGAAATCAATTACCCATAATGGAGCAAATTCGTCTGGTTTACGTAAACCTAAACGCTCAGCCATTTCCATACGTAAAGCAGATAATTGCGCACGTACTTTATTGGTGTTTCCTGATAATATACAGATTAAATCTCCTGGCTTAGCTCCAGTTTTTTCAGCCCACTTCGCTAAATCATCTTGGTCGTAAAATTTATCTACAGACGATTTGAAAGAACCATCTTCATTACATTTTACATATACCATTCCTAAAGCACCTACTTGTGGACGCTTTACCCAGTTAATTAATTTATCTATTTCTTTACGAGTATAAGAAGCTCCTCCTGGAACAGCAATACCTACAACTAATTCAGCATCGTTAAATACTTTGAATTCTTTGTGTTGAGCTACGTCGTTTAATTCACCGAACTCCATTCCAAAACGGATGTCTGGTTTGTCGTTTCCATATAAACGCATAGCATCGTCAAATAACATTCTTGGGAATTTATCAACCTCAACACCATTAATTTCTTTTAATAAGTGACGAGTCATTCCTTCAAAAATCTCTAAAACATCTTCTTGCTCAACAAACGCCATTTCGCAGTCTATTTGAGTAAACTCTGGCTGACGATCGGCACGTAAGTCCTCATCTCTAAAACACTTTACAATTTGAAAGTATTTATCCATTCCACCAACCATTAATAATTGTTTGAATGTTTGAGGCGATTGAGGTAATGCGTAAAACTGACCAGCATTCATTCTCGATGGTACCAAGAAATCACGAGCTCCCTCTGGAGTAGACTTGATTAAATATGGAGTTTCAACATCGATAAACCCTTTGTCAGATAAATATTTACGAACTTCCATCGATACTTTATGACGGAAAATTAAGCTGTCTTTTACAGGATTACGACGAATATCTAAATAACGATACTTCATACGAATATCTTCACCACCATCTGTTTCATCTTCAATAGTAAAAGGAGGTAATTTAGCTTCGTTTAAAACTTCTAAACTAGAAACTAATACTTCAATATCACCAGTTTCCATGTTTTTAGTTTTAGAAACTCTTTCTATAACTTTTCCTTTAATTTGAATTACAGTTTCTCTACCTAATTTCTTTGAAGCTTCTAATAAACCTTCTGGACTTTTCTCATTAAAGATTAATTGAGTAATACCGTATCTATCACGGATTATAACCCAAGTTAAATCTCCTCTATCTTTAACTCTTTGTACCCAACCAGAAAGGGTTACCTCAGTATTAATGTGCGAAGCTCTTAATTCGCCACAAGTATGCGTTCTGTACATTTCTTGAAATTTTGAGGTGCAAAATTAAGGATAAATGTTAGGAACTTAAAAATTACTAATACATAGTTTTAGAAGAAATAATTCTAATTTTAAAAAATAATAATAAAGAAGAGAATCTATTATTTATTTTAGCAGAGCTTAATTAAAGAAAATGACAAAACAACTTAATTATATTATTCTTGCGATTGCAGTTTTAGTATTCTTATTACTCCAGTTACCCTATTTTGCTATTGCCCAATATCCTTTTCGATTATTAGGAACTTGGTTTCATGAAATGGGGCATGGCTTAACCGCTATTTGTGTCGGAGGAAGTTTTAAGTATTTAGAAATCTACGAAAATGGAGGTGGAGTTGCTTATTACACACTAAGCAATGCATTTATGCCCATTTCTATTGGGAATGCAATTGTAGCTATTGGAGGTTTATTAGGACCGGCGATAGCTGGTGCGGTATTAATAGCTGGTGCAAAGCATACCAAGAGTGCAAGTATTTTATTGCGCCTTCTAATAGGAGTAATCATATTGTCGTTAATTGTATGGATACGATCGTATTGGGGTGTTATTGTATTAGGAGCTTTTGCTGTTCTTTTTATAATCATCACTTTGTTAAAGAATAAAAAAATAGAAGTGGGAACCTTATTGTTTTTAGGAATGCAATCTGTTTTAAGTAGTTATTTACAGTTAAATTATTTGTTTACCAAACAGTTTGTAAGAGGCGGACAGGTACAAAATTCAGATACACAAGCCATCGCTGAAAATACTTTTGGTACTTATTGGATGTGGGCTTTAATTGTAATAGTAATCAGTTTTTATATTGTACTTAAAAGCATTCGATTCTATTTTAGAAAGTAACAATAAAGAGAAGTCTGTTTAAAATTATAGTTCTTTCGTTTTTGAAGGAATCTTTTTATTCATTTGCAGCAAAAGAATTTAAAATGACCTTAGCAGATTTTACCTATAAATTAAAAACAACACCAACAGCAATTATCTTTTCCGAAACAATGGCAGTTATAGAAGAGCTGTATGAATTTAGACCTTCGGCTTTTAAAAATGGAAACATAGAGAATAGTGCTACCCAAAATTTAGGCTCTTGTAAAGTATTTGCCTTTGCTATAAAACAACAGTTTACAAAAGAAGAGGCCTTGGCATGCTTTGGTCAGTATTACTTCAAAGATGTACTAGAAAATCCTAACGGAACAGATCATCAAAACATTAGAAATTTTATGCAAACTGGTTTTGAAGGATTGGTTTTTGAGCAAGAAGTACTAGTAGAGAAGGAATTATAACTTAAAAACTTCAGAATAAACATTCAAAACTCGTAGAATCTATCAGCGAAGCTGCAGGAAGCTTTTGTTGTTGTGCGAAAGCGTCAGCGAGCTTCGGGGAAGCTTTCGTCGAGTTTCAATTACATCAGCGAACTTCGCTGGCGCTTCTGAATTTGTGCGAGAGCATCAGCGAGCTTCGCTGAAGGTTTCGTAGAAAAAAGAAAGTATCAACATACCGTGGTGAAGAAAACTTTATAAAAAGATTATTTGAATACGAAGTTTTGATATAATTTTCTGATGCAAAAAGTGTATTTTTAGGCTTTTCAAAAAAATAGTTATGTCTAAAAATACCCTTCTAGCAATGCTGTTTGTAATTGCTCTGATAGCATGCAAACAAGAAAAAGAAATCCAAGTTTTAAAACCATCTAATTATTTCGATGTTCTCAATAAAGAATTTACGGGCGATTTAGCTTACGAAACCACTTCTTTTGTAGAAAAGTATTGGCGCGTTGTTGGAAATACAGGGTTTAATAAAAGTGTATTTAAAATAGCCGAAGAATTAGAAAAGGCTGGATTTGTAAAAGAGGAAAATGCTACTATCAAAGATTCTTTAACTTATAGAATAGAAAAAAGACCTCTAGAAAAACCAACTTGGGAATCTGTAGATGCAACTGTAAAAATTGTTGGAGATAATACTCTATTGTTACAGCATAGTACCAACAGAAATATGATTGCTTTAAATTCTTATAGTACCCCAAAAGAAGGGGTAACTGCTGAGGTGGTTTATGTAAAAGATTTAAAGAAATTAAAAACATTAGACATAAAAGGTAAAATTGTTTTTGCTGAAACCCATCCATATAGAATTTTTAATCAAGCAATAGTAGAAAGTGGAGCGGCTGGTTTAATTACTTATAGCAACCCAAAGTACTTGCAGCCAGAAAAGAATACAACTTCTATTCAATTTCGTTCAATTCCTTTAAATGAAACAATAAAGCCATGGGCAATAGCCATGTCTTATGAAGCAAAAGAAAGATTAAAGGCAAAACTTAAGGAAGGAAAAGTTGTTTTAGATGTGATGGTAAAAACGAATGTTTACCCATCTGAAGAGTTGACAATTATTGCCGATATTAAAGGAAGTTTGTATCCTAAGGAGCGATTGGTTTTTAGTGCACATATACAAGAACCAGGAGCCAATGACAATGCTACAGGTGTTGGAGTTGCTTTAGAAATGGCAACACTTACAGCAAAATTGAAAGAGCAAAAACGATTTTCACCTAATAGAACGCTAACTTTTTTATGGGGTGATGAAATTGTTTCTACTAACCGATATGTAAAAGAAGATAGTATAAGAGCAAAAGATATTAAATGGGGAATATCTTTAGATATGGTAGGAGAGGACACTAAAAAAACAGGTGGAACATTTTTAATTGAAAAAATGCCCGATCCAAGTGCTATATGGACAAGAGGAAATGATAAGCACACTGAGTGGGGTGGACAGAAAATGAAATTGAGCCAAATGAAACCTCATTATTTAAACGATTTTTTAATAGATAAATTTAAAGAACAGGGAAAGCGCGCAAATTGGGTAGTAAATACCAACCCATTTGAAGGAGGAAGTGATCATGTTCCATTTTTAGGAAGAAACATTCCAAGTGTATTGTTTTGGCATTTTACAGATCAGTTTTATCATACAGATAATGATCGTTTAGATAAAGTATCAAAAGAAACCTTAAAAAATGTTGGAGTTGCATCTTTGGTTTCAGCATATTCGTTAGTTAATGCTAATGATAAGTCAGCAAAGGTAATTTTAAAGGATATTCAAAAAGCTGCTTTTTCTAGGTTGAAAGAAGAGCAAAAGCAAAGTGAATTAGCTTTAAGCAAGGGAGATTCTTTAAAAACTCAAAAAGCAATTATCAATGCTTGGAACGATTGGTATGTAAAAACAGCCAAAACAACAGAAGATGTGGTAAAAAATAATGCAACTTTTACTTTGGATGTTGAACAGACGCAAAAAGCAATAGATTCTGTTTCGTCAAAAATAATAGAAGTTCTAGTTAAAAAGAATCAGTCTTTAACTTCTGAAAATAAATAGTCGCTGCTTTTTTAACCTTTGGAGCTAAGATTAATGTTGAAATAATTGTTGGAATAGCCATTAGAGCATACGCACTGTCCATTAAGTTGATTACAAAATCTAATTTAATTACAGAGGCAATTACAATGACAAACACATAAATGTGATTGTAATATTTCCCAACTTTTGAATTGGTTAAATAGCTCAAACAACTATAACCATAAAAAGAATAGGTGAATAAGGTTGAAAAAGCAAAAATTAGAACACAAATGGTTAAAATAACACTTCCAGAGTTGTAAGGAAGTACAGAGTTGAAGGCAGCTAATGTCATGGTAATTCCGTTACCATCAAAACCTTTCCAAATACCAGAAGCTAAAATAGCAAGAGCCGTTAAGGTACATACTAATAAAGTATCAATGGCTGGTCCTAACATGGCAACCAAACCTTCTCGTATAGGTTCCTTAGTTTTGGCAGTACCATGCATCATTGGAGCAGTTCCTAAACCTGCTTCATTAGAAAAAGCAGCTCTTTTTACTCCTGTGATAATTAAAGCTCCTAAAGCACCCCCTAATATCGATTTACCTGTAAAAGCATCAGTAAATATTAATGAAAAGATAGCAGGAACGTCTTCAATTTTTAAAATCAATATTGTTATAACGGTCAATAAATAGATAACCACCATGATTGGAACTAGTTTACCAGCTACTTTTCCAATTCGTTTAATTCCACCAAAAATTACTGTAGATACAATAATTGCTATTGAAATTCCTAACAGAAGTTTAGCAGTAAATTCATTCGCTTCGTTTACCTTAAAAACATCTACTAATGTTTGTGCCAATTGGTTTGCCTGAAAAGCAGGAAGTGTTCCTACCAAACCAGCAGTAGCAAAGAAAACAGCTAAAGGTTTCCATCGTTTACCGAGTCCTTCAGTAATAACATACATAGGCCCTCCTTTTACATCACCAGTCTCATCTTTACCACGATACATTACCGATAAACTACAGGTAAAAAACTTGGTAGCCATTCCTACAAAAGCACTTACCCACATCCAAAAGATAGCACCAGGACCACCTGTGGCAATAGCAATGGCAACACCGCTAATATTTCCCATTCCTACGGTAGCTGCAATTGCGGAAGATAAAGCTTCGTAATGCGATAAGTCACCAGGAGAATCGTGTTTGTCGTATTTTCCTCTCAAAATAGCAATAGCATGACTCATATATCGAAAAGGAACTAAGCCAGAGTAGATGAATAAATACAATCCACCACCAATTAGTAAAATTAATAAGGGAATTCCCCAAACCCAAGAAGAAAACTGAGCTACTAGGTTTTGAATATCTGACAGCATATAAACTATTTTTAGCTAAAGTACTAAAAGTGACTACAAAAAAAGAACGATACTTAGATATTCACAAGTATCGTTCTTTTGTTTATTTTTTAGTTAAAGTCCTTATTTAATAAGTACTCCTTTTTTGCCTAAAATATCAATATCTCTTAAGAAACCTTCTTGAATTGTTTCTGCTTGAAAGATGAAGGTTTTGTCTTGTAATTGGTTATTTTCAAAGAAACTTACCTGAAATCTGTTGTCTAACGCAAATAATTCAGGCTGCATTACTTCAAATTTAGAATAAGAGTTCGCAGGTAAAACATCTATTTTTCTACGGAATAAAGAAGTTGTTTTTGTATCAGAAAAACCTTGAGAAACAATTACAACCATTTCTATAGCTACCTCTTTTCTATTTATAATATATACACCCCATTCAACTGAATTATCCTTTTCGTTTTTATCTAAAACGACAGCGATTTCAACATTTGTAACTACGGGTATTTCAATATCTTTTCTCAAAATTGTTTTTTATTTATTGATGATACTCTTGAATAATAATTCCTGAAGGAAGTACACTTTAAAGCTAAATAGTTGTTTAGACTTCCAACCGCTTCATTAGGAGACCTAAATTTTTTCATCAATTTGTTTTGGTTCTTTTTTAAAAGTGGAATAATTATATTTTCGGCTTTAGCTTTTGTAATAGGTTTGCTTAAATCAAATTTTTTACATGCTTCATTACCTAAGTTTATTATTAAAGAATTAAATTTTTGATTCTTATCTATAAAAGATTCTACAATTAATTGATTATACCTATCACAAGAAAATGTTAGCCTTTTGTTTATTTTATTCCAAAATTCTTGATTTAAATTACCATCATTACCTTTTAAACCATCACCTATCTTTCGTAAAAGTCCAGGTTTTTTTAAGGTAAGCTCTTCAGTACATTTTTTCCAAACATCAGTTCTGTTTCCTTTTTGTTTTTCCATACAGGAGCAAAAAGCATCTGAAAAAGTATTCAAATCTTTTTCTTGGTTTTGAGAAAAAGAAGAAAGACTAATCAAAAAAATAAATAAAAATCTCTTCATGTAATTTAAATTACAGATTTAAACTGCTCTAAGAAACGCTTATCGTTTTCATAGAACATACGGATGTCTGGTATTTGGTATAATAACATAGCAATACGTTCAATACCCATTCCAAATGCATATCCAGAGTATTTAGTAGGATCGATATTTGCATTTTTCAATACGTTAGGATCTACCATACCACATCCCATAATTTCTAACCAACCTGTTCCTTTGGTAATTCTATAATCAGTTTCAGTTTCTAACCCCCAATAAATATCTACTTCAGCACTAGGCTCAGTAAATGGGAAATATGAAGGACGTAAACGTATTTTTGATTTACCAAACATCTCTTTAGTAAAGTATAATAATGTTTGTTTTAAATCGGCAAAAGAAACATCAGTATCAATATATAAACCTTCTACTTGGTGGAATATACAGTGAGCTCTTGCTGAGATATCCTCATTTCTAAATACACGTCCCGGAGAAATTGTACGAATTGGTGGTTCGTTGTTTTCCATATAACGAACTTGTACCGATGAGGTATGTGTTCTTAATAAAGTATCAGGATTTTTTTCAATAAAGAAAGTATCCTGCATATCACGTGCTGGGTGATACTCTGGTAAATTTAATGCTGTAAAGTTATGCCAATCATCTTCAATTTCAGGTCCTTCAGAAACAGTAAAACCAATACGATTGAAAACTTCAATAATTTGATTTTTTACTAAAGAAATAGGATGACGAGAACCTAAATTAATTGGTTCTGATGGACGAGTTAAATCTCCATAAACACCTTTTTCTTCAATAGCACTTTCTAAAGCCTCATTTAATTCAGCAACTTTTCCTTCAGCAGATTTCTTTAAATTATTTAATGCCTGACCAAAGTCTTTGCGTAGTTCAGCGTCTACATTTTTAAATTCAGCAAATAAATCTTTTAATAAACCTTTACTACCTAAATATTTAATTCTAAAGTTTTCTACTTCTTCTTTAGAGGTAGCTTTAAAGGATTGAACGTCACCAATCAGTTCTTTTACTTTATCTAACATAATCTTTCCAAAAAGTTAAGCTGCAAATTTACGCTTTTTTGCGAAAAAATAACTGCTTTTTAAAGTGTTTGCGAAATCGTTGTAGAATTAGATAAAATAAAGCGTTAAATAGAAATTAACGAATTGGAAATTAATTATATTTGCAGGATAAAATTGTTTATAATTTATAATAACAGAACAACTAATTTTATGGAATCTAAAATAAATGAATTTATGGATTATGTCAAAGGACGTAATTCATATGAGCCAGAGTTTTTGCAAGCTGTACATGAAGTAGCAGAAACTGTAATTCCGTTTATAGAAAACAATCCTAAATATCAAGGAAAGAAATTATTAGAGCGTATGGTTGAGCCAGAGCGTGTTTTAATGTTTAGAGTTCCTTGGGTAGATGATAATGGAGAAACACAAGTAAACCGTGGTTATAGAGTTGAGTTTAACTCTGCTATTGGTCCTTACAAAGGAGGTTTACGTTTTCACCCATCTGTAAACTTATCAATCTTAAAATTCTTAGGATTTGAGCAAGTTTTCAAAAACTCTTTAACTACATTACCAATGGGTGGTGGTAAAGGAGGTTCTGATTTTAACCCTAAAGGTAAGTCAGATAACGAAGTAATGAAATTCTGTCAATCTTTCATGACTGAATTATCTCGTCATATTGGAGCTGATACTGATGTTCCTGCTGGAGATATTGGAGTTGGTGGACGTGAGATCGGATACATGTTCGGACAGTACAAACGTTTACGTAACGAATTTACCGGAGTATTAACTGGTAAAGGAGCTACTTGGGGAGGTTCATTAATCCGTCCTGAAGCTACTGGATATGGAAATGTATACTTTGCTGATAACATGTTAAAAACTAAAGGTGATTCTTTTGAAGGTAAAGTTGTAGCTATTTCTGGTTCAGGAAACGTAGCTCAATATGCTTGTGAAAAAGCTACTGAGTTAGGAGCTAAAGTTGTTACTTTATCAGATTCTAAAGGATACATCTATGATGAAGATGGTATTGATGCTGATAAGTTAGCATTTGTAATGGAATTGAAAAACGTAAAGAGAGGAAGAATTTCTGAATACGTAAATCAATATCCAAACGCTAAGTTTTTCGAAGGGAAGCGTCCATGGGAAGTAAAAGCTGATATCGCTTTACCATGTGCAACTCAAAATGAGTTAAATGGTGAAGAAGCTAAAGTATTAGTTGAGAATGGATGTATATGTGTATCTGAAGGTGCAAATATGCCATCTACTCCTGAGGCTATCGAAGTATTCCAAGAAGCTAAAATTTTATTTGCTCCAGGAAAAGCTTCTAATGCAGGAGGTGTTGCTACTTCTGGTTTAGAAATGTCTCAAAACTCATTACGTTTATCTTGGACTAGAGAAGAGGTAGATAGCAAATTACATGGTATTATGAACAGTATTCACGAAGCTTGTGTAAAATATGGTACACAAGAAGGTGGGTATGTTGATTATGTAAAAGGAGCTAACGTAGCTGGTTTTGTAAAAGTAGCTGATGCAATGTTAGATCAAGGAGTTGTGTAATTCTATATAACTTATATATAATAAAAAACCTCATAGATTTTCTATGAGGTTTTTGTTTTGTGAGAGATTGTTTTTATTTATTCTTTATTGTTAATGGTATTCTATACACACCACTAGAAGATTGGTTTAAAGAATTATATACTTTCTTATAGTTTAACTTTCTTTTTATATAATCACATATTTGTGTTTTTTCACAATTTACATTTAAGATTACAATCTCACCTTTATTATTAAGTGTAAATTCAACTATCGTTTTAACTTCATTATCTATAGTAAAGTTTGGACTTCCTAATAATGTAACGATTTTGGCTCTAATTTCTTTTTTGTTTGGGTTCTCATTTGTTGAGAATACCGAAGTACTGATTAAAGTAACAAATACTAATACTAATAGCTTTTTCATTTTTTAGGGTTTTAATTTAGTTATGGTTGTGTTTAATTTAACTATTGTAAAAGTACTGGTAATTAGTTGTTTGACTTCTTTTTTGTTCGTTAGTAAATGATGTTTTTTTAGTTAAAAAATAATTGTTTTTACAATAATTTACATTCAGATAATATTGAATAATTGTATTTTTTTGCAAGAAAAAATTGCATTGATAGTATTATAACTTTCTTTTTTTTAATGAATTTAATATTTTAAAAGTGTTTTATCATGAAGTCCTAAAAGTTCAAGTTTAGCTTTATGTTTATTGCTGAAGTATATTTTGTACTTTCGAAAGATAAATTATTAGTAAATGTCACTTAAAAAGAGAAAAAAGGTACATACAATTGCTTTTTATAATGTAGAGAATTTATTTGATACTGTAAATGATCCATTTATTGCCGATGATGATTACACACCATTAAGTAAAAGAAGATGGAATGAGAAAAAATACTATCAGAAAATAAAAAAGATATCATCTGTTATTAGCCAGTTAGGTAATAAAGAGTCAGCTTATCCTCCAGCTTTAGTTGGTTTGGTTGAGGTTGAAAATAGTAGAGTGGTAAAAGATTTAATTAAGCACAAGAATCTATCTGTATACAACTACGATTTTGTGCATTACGATTCTCCTGATGAAAGAGGTATTGATGTTGCTTTGGTTTATCATAAAGATTTTTTTGAAGTGGTTTCTTCAGAAACTCACACGCTACATTTAACAGATGATGAAGGAGAAATTGATTATACTCGTGATGTATTGGCTGTTAAAGGATGGTTAAATGGTGAATTAGTTCATGTTTTAGTTAATCATTGGCCATCGCGTAGAGATGGTGAAGAAGAAACAAGACCTAACCGTATAAAAGCAGCTAAATTAGTTAGAGAGATTATGGAAGAAATCAAACATGATAACAAAGATGCTAAATTCATTATTATGGGCGATTTTAACGATGATCCAACAAGTGAAAGTATCAAAGACTATTTAGCTACTGATGATTTGTATAATCCAATGAAATCGCTATTTGAAAAAGGAAAAGGAACACTAACATTTTCTGGCGAATGGCATTTGTTTGATCAAATTATCTTTTCTAGAGATTTTTTCGATTCAGAAAAGAGTTCTCATACATTTTTAAAGGCTAAAATTTTAAATAAAGATTGGTTGCGAACCAATAGAGGTAAATATAAAGGAAGTCCGTTTAGAACCTATATAGGACCATGGTATAAAGGAGGCTTTTCTGATCATTTTCCTGTGTATATTACTTTAGAAAAAGACGATTAATAAAAAATCCCGAGAGAATTCTCGGGATTTTTTATTTATAATTAAACCTTCTGTTTATTCAACAGTAACAGATTTAGCTAAGTTTCTTGGTTGATCAACATTCTTACCTAACATAACAGCAATATGGTATGATAATAACTGTAATGGGATAGTAGTTAATAAAGGAGTTAAAGCTTCTTCTGTTTCAGGAATTTCGATCACGTGATCTGCAATTTCCTTAACAGTTACATCTCCTTCAGTTACGATAGCTATAATTTTACCGCTTCTAGATTTTATCTCTTGAATGTTGCTAACTACCTTTTCGTAATGTCCTTTATTAGTAGCAATCACAAAAATTGGCATGTTTTCGTCAATAAGTGCAATTGGTCCGTGTTTCATTTCGGCAGCTGGATATCCTTCTGCGTGGATGTATGAAATCTCTTTCAATTTCAATGCTCCTTCTAAAGCAACAGGGAAGTTAAATCCTCTACCTAAATATAGGCAGTTAGTTGCATTCTTATAAACATTTGCAATCTCTTGAACTTTAGAATCTATTTCTAACAGCTTTTCTACTTGAGTAGGTATTTGCTGCATTGTGTGTAAATATTTATTTACAGCAGATGAAGATAAAGTACCCTTAGCTTGTGCAAGTTTTAAAGCAATTAATGTTAATACTGTTATTTGAGTTGTAAACGCTTTTGTAGAAGCAACCCCAATTTCAGGGCCAGCATGAGTATAAGCTCCAGCATGTGTTTCTCTAGCGATAGACGATCCTACAACATTACATACTCCAAATACAAATGCTCCTTTAGACTTAGCTAATTTAATAGCAGCTAATGTATCGGCAGTTTCTCCAGATTGTGATATAGCTATTACAACATCTTTTGGTGTAATAATTGGATTTCTATATCTAAATTCTGAAGCATACTCTACTTCAACAGGAATACGAGCCATATCTTCAAAAAGATACTCTCCAACTAAGCCAGCATGCCAAGAAGTACCACAAGCAATGATGATGATCCTGTCAGCATTTAAAAATCTTGATATATTGTCGTTAACGCCTGCCATTCTAATAATACCTTCATCAGCAAGCATTCTACCTCTATAGGTATCTATTATAGCTTTAGGTTGTTCGTATATTTCTTTTAACATGAAGTGATCATAGCCTCCTTTCTCAATTTGCTCTAAGCTTAATTGAAGTTCTTGGATGTTTGCATCAATCTCCTTATCGTTATCAATTTTACGAACCTTAATTCCTTTATCTTTTTTGATAATAGCTAATTCACCATCTTCTAAATAGATAGCGTCCTTAGTATACTCAATAAAGGGTGAAGCGTCAGAAGCAACAAAAAACTCTTCATTGTTTTTACCAACACCTATAGCAATAGGGCTTCCTAAACGAGCTACTACTAATTCATTAGGTTTTGTTTTATCAAAAACAGCAATAGCGTAAGCTCCAATTACATTAGTAAGTGCTAATTGAACAGCTTTACCTAATTTACAGTTTTCATTTTTTTTAACTTCTTCTATTAAGTTTATCAATACTTCTGTATCAGTATCACTTTTAAAAGTATACCCTCTGCTAATTAACTCTTTTTTAATAGTGTCATAATTTTCAATAATCCCATTATGAACAATCACTAAATCTCCTGATTCAGAAAAGTGAGGATGAGAGTTTACATCGTTAGGTACACCATGAGTTGCCCATCTAGTATGACCAATACCTATTTTTCCTTTTTTTCTCTTTTCTTCTTTGTTGGTAATAATTTCTAAATCAGCAACCTTTCCTTTGGTTTTAGATAAATGCATACTTTCACCATCATACATCATGATTCCAGCACTATCGTAACCTCTGTATTCTAAACGTTTTAATCCGTTTATTACAATAGGATAAGCGTTTCTATCTCCTATGTACCCCGTTATTCCACACATAACTATTTAATTATTTTTCTTTTGAATATGATATTTTTAATACTGCTCTTCTAGTTGTGTTTGCGGTTTCGTTTCCATCTAATAATGTAACAGCTCTAGGGTTCCAATTGTAAGTTTTTACATTTGTGTCTAATGTATTATTGCTACCAAATGCATTATCCGTTGGATTATTATAAACTTTCAGTGTTAAAGGATTAATATCGTTTGTAGTATTGTCTAGTAAATCAGAAATATAATCAGTGATTTTAAAAGTGTATTTATCTGGTTTATCATCAGTCAATTCTAAATTACCTCCAAATAAAGCAACTTCTTTATGAGCGTCTGATATTTGTGTAGGAGTAAATCCACCACTACCATTATCTATGTTTTGATAAATAAATAATCTTTGAGGTAGTATATTTTTATCTGTGTTTATAGTCTGATTGATATAAAAAGTTAAAGAAGCGTCGTTTATTAACCAATTATTAGCTCTTAATTCTTGTAGCTTAGTTTGATCTAATATTTTTACATTAGCAGTGATTCCAGCTGTTCCTTGTATATTAAAATTGTTGGCAGGAGCAGGTGTAACCACAGGGCTCATTTTATAAATACTATTTCTCATTCCTGATAAAGAAAAAGAATAAGTTCTAGGTAAGGTGTCTTTTAAAACTAAACTTGCTTGGTTTTCTTTTTTTTCAAAAGTGGTAATTGTATAATGAAAATCTAAAGTAGCAGAGGCGTTACTTCCTAAAATCCTTAGAGGAACCATAGCTCCATTAGATCCTTCAGATTTTACTATAAGGCCTCGGAAATAATTATTGAAAGTTTCTACAGTTGAAAACTCATTATCTTTAAATTTATCCCAAAAAAGTTCTTTCATACGTGAGGTGTTTAAAGGAACAGTTAAAAAAGGGACTTTGTTTTCAAGTTTAATAGTATCCTTATATGTATTACCATTACTTATGTTTCTTGTTAAAACTAGCATAGTGTCTTTAGGACTAGGTTTAAAAGTAAATGAAGGGTCTTCATTTAATAGTTCTGATTCAATATAAGCATGGTTAGATTGGAAGCTATTTTGTAAAGCAGGATTACTAGGGTTTAAGTTATTTAAAAAAGTACCATTTCTATATACTTTTAACCCAGTAGGTATTTCTGGATCACCTAAAAGAGAGTCTAGTCTAAATTTAGGTTTACCATCACTTTCTTTACCAATATTAGTAGCAGTATAAGGTAATTTAAGAACTACTTTATCAAGTACATATATAGAGTCAATATCACCATTGTCAACAGCAGGTTTTACATCTTTAGTTTTAAGGTTTGTATTCAGTGTAACCTGACTAACAAAAGAAGATTGAATCGATTTATAGTTGTCGTTCTTGTATACACCTAACCAGTACTCACCCGTAGGAATCGCAATGTTGTCAGCTCTAACACTTGTAAGATCTAAAGCAGGATCATCTGTAGGAGTAATTATCTCTACATCTAATAAAATTTCACCTGTTTCAAATTTTGTATTGTTTACAAGACTACTTCCAATGTCGCTAAAATCTTTTTCACATGATATAATAGCTGCTAAACATAGCAGACTAATACCTAAAACACCAATTTTTCTAATCATTTTGTATATTATTCGCTTAATTCTAAAACGTTCTCTTTATAAAATTCTAAATAGGCTTCAGTTAAAGTTTCTTCTGATTGAAATTCTAAGATTTTTGCTTCTTTTTCGTTAATATAACTTTCAATTTCTTCAGGTAAAACTTCACTACCTTTCACAATAGCATCTGAATTTTCAATAGCACTCTTTAAAATATTAATATAGTTTGGTGTTTCTACAGTTGATACTTTTGCTCCTTCAATTTTATCAAAACGAATTTTATTAGCTAACTCACCATTTAATTCACCATCAAAGCTACTATTGTAAAGCGAAGTTACAATCTTACTTTCTGCAAACAATGGTTCTTCTTTATAAAATTCTCTTAAATATAATGGAAGTAAAGAAGCCATCCATCCATGAACGTGAATAATATCAGGTGCCCAGTTTAATTTTTTAACTGTTTCCACAACTCCTTTAGCAAAGAAAATCATACGTTCGTCGTTATCGTCAAATAACTTGTCATCTTCATCAGAATAAACAGCTTTACGCTTAAAATACTCATCATTATCAATAAAGTATACTTGCATTCTTTCTTTTGGAATAGAAGCAACCTTGATAATTAAAGGCATATCCATGTCGTTAATAATTAGGTTCATACCCGACAAACGAATTACTTCGTGTAATTGATGTCTTCGTTCGTTTATAACCCCAAATCGAGGCATAAAAATACGAGTTTGAACTCCTTTAGAATGTGCATTTTTAGCAACGTTAAATGCAGTAGACGATAATTCTGTTTCTGGTAAATAAGGTGTTACCTCAGATGAAACATATAGTATTCTCTTATCCTTCATTAAATCTGTCTCTTTTATTGAAGGTGCAAAAATACGAAATTTTATGCTAAAATGGTGTTAAATTGCTAATTTTGCACGTATTCCAAGGATTAAAGAATGAAAATATTCAAAAAAAAATCAGAATTAATAGATTTTTTATCTAAACAAAAAGAGGAAGGGAAATCGATAGGATTTGTACCTACAATGGGGGCTTTACACGAAGGACATCTATCTCTTGTTAGAAGAGCAAAAAAGAAAAATGACATTTCAGTAGTAAGTATTTTTGTAAATCCAACTCAGTTTGATAATAAAGAAGATTTATTAAAATACCCTAAAACATTTGACAAAGATGTTAAGTTGCTTGAAAGTGTAAATTGTGATGTGCTCTTTTTTCCATCTGTAGAAGAGATATATGAGGAAAATATAGTATCGGAAAGTTTCGACTTTGATGGGTTAGAACACCAAATGGAAGGTAAGTTTAGAGATGGACACTTTGATGGAGTTGGTACTATAGTTAAGACTTTATTTGAAATAGTAATGCCTGATAAAGCTTATTTTGGAAAGAAAGATTTTCAACAATTACAAATCATAAAAAAATTAGTCAAAAAATATGATTTGCCTGTAAAAATTAAAGGTTGCGATATTTATAGAGAAAAAGATGGTTTGGCAATGAGCTCTAGAAACGCTCGTTTAACAGAAGAACATAGAAATATAGCTCCTTTTATTTATAAAACGTTAAAAAAAGTAAAGAAAAAATTTGGCATAAAAGATGCTAATGAATTAACGGAATGGGTGAAAAAACAGTTTAAAAAAGAAGCTTTATTAGAGTTGGAATATTTTACTATTGCAGACGAAAAAACTTTAGAAACTGTGACGACTTTTGAGCCTAAGAAAAAATATCGTGCTTTTATAGCCGTTTTTGCAGGAGATATTCGTTTGATTGATAATATCAAGCTGAAATAATTTCGTCAAAAACAACTTATTAATCATCAAAAAACAACTATTTTTGTGCCATGTTAGTTCAAGTAGTAAAATCTAAGATCCACCGAGTAAAAGTTACTGGTGCCGATTTAAATTATATAGGAAGTATTACCATTGATGAAGATTTAATGGATGCTGCAGGTATTATAGAAGGAGAACGTGTTCAAATTGTAAACAACAATAATGGAGAACGTTTAGAAACTTATGCTATTCCTGGACCAAGAGGAAGTGGAGAAATTACGTTAAATGGAGCAGCTGCAAGAAAAGTAGCCAAAGGAGACGTATTAATTTTAATAGTTTATGCTTTCATGGAATTAGAAGAGGCTAAGAAATTTAAGCCATCTTTAGTATTTCCTAATGAAGCGGATAATACCCTTACTTAATTTTGAATTTAAAAAAAGTCTTAAAAGTTATATTGCCTCTCGTTTTGGGAGGTTTTTTAGTTTGGTATTCATTGTCAAAAGTATCAATAGATACTTTATTACAATATTTTAAAGATGCTAACTATTGGTGGATTGCCTTAGGGTTGTTTTTTGGAATTTTAAGTCATTTATCAAGAGCCTATCGTTGGAAATTTTTATTAGAACCAATAGGTTATAAGCCTGATCTTGGAAATAGTACAATGGCAGTATTGGTAGCTTATTTAGTAAACTATGCAGTGCCAAGAGCAGGTGAGGTTTCTAGAGCTGCTGTAATGACTAATTATGAAGGTATTCCTTTTGAAAAAGGTTTTGGAACTATAGTTGCAGAAAGAATAGCCGATGTTGTAATGATGTTATTAATTATTACAATTACATTATTTGTTCAGTTTGATTTCATATATGAACTTTTAACTAAAAACTTTGATCCAATAAAAATTGGAGTTCTTCTAGCTTTATTGGTCTTAGGAGGTTTTGTTTTTACTCGTTATGTAAAAAAAGCACAATCGGGAATTGGTTTAAAAATTAAAAGCTTCGTTTCTGGTTTGGTAGAAGGTGTTACGAGTATTTTTAAAATGAAGCACAAATGGGCATTTATTTTCCATACGGTATTTATTTGGGTAATGTATGTGATGATGTTCTGGGCAACAATTCCAGCAATAGAAGGCTTACAAGTTCCTTTTGGAGGTGTATTAATAGGATTTATTGCAGGAGGATTTAGTATTGCGGCTACTAATGGAGGTGTTGGTTTATATCCAGTAGCAGTAGCAGGAGCTTTGGCTCTATTTGGAGTTTCAGAAGAGCCAGCGACAGCTTTTGGATGGATAATGTGGACCGCTCAAACGGCAATGATTATTTTGTTTGGAGGATTAGCATTTTTATTACTTCCTATTTATAATAAAACATCTAAATAAAAACATTTTACAAAAAGTT
>NZ_WAAU01000011.1:0-103373 GCF_008806755.1 Tenacibaculum aiptasiae | reverse complement strand
AAATTACAAAATTAATTTTGTAATTTGTTTTTATTTACTTATGTTTGCATCCTGATTCTACATAATTAGTTAAGAAAATAGCTATTTAATCAAACAAATGTTATGTTTTTAGGTTTTTGAAGTTTTACCACATTACTTCTTTAAAACTTCACCTAAGCTTTCAGAATTACAAAGTAGCAAATGCTACACGTACTTTTTTTAATATAAAACTATATTTATGAATGCTTATGAATATGGGTTGAAACATTTTGCGGTAAAGTTTCAGCCTCAATCAAATTGTGTCGTTTTTAACGATAAATATAAAATAGAAGGAGATGAAGATGAGCATACCCAAGAAGGGTATATACCAAGCTTATTTAGTTATTTACAAGTGGAACTTGTAAATGGAACACATTTTAAAAAACAGGCTAATCCTAAAAAATTAAATGCAGATTTGGTAGAGGGTTTTTTAATACCAAATAATTATATAACTATTACTGAAAATAATACCTTAGAAGAACTTCCAGGTAGTTATGTAAAGGTGTATAGTTATAATGACAATTATTTTGTTAGAACTGAAAAATCAAATACAGAACATTTAGAGGAGGTTGAAATATTGGGAGCTCAAAAGAATAAAAAAACAGCGAAGCCTAAGATTTTTGGATTGTCTGAGGTTAAACTTAGAGAAATTTTAGAAGATAAATCAAAATCGCTTGTCTTCTTTTTTACAGAAGATGGAGCGGTTTTAGAACATGCTTATTCACAAATTACAACTATTGAAACAAATGAAATTGTATTTTTTTTAGAAAAGAATAGTCTTTTTAATCCTATGTCTGTGTTAAGGATCAAGTCTGGAAGTGGTATAGATAAGGATACAAAACTACCTTTTTCAGCAATAACAAAATTAGCCCAGTTATATAATGTAGCTATAGGAAAAGGAGAGGTAGAGAAAGTATTTAAAAATCATTTTGAAAGTAAAACTTCAAAAGGGGATAATCCACTAGCTACTGTTTTTTATGAAATAGGAGGTTTTATTTTAGAAGTTAAAGCAAAAGCTTTAAAAGGATTGTTGGGAGATCCTTTGGTACTTATTGGAAATGAAATAACAAAAACGTTTAAAACAGATGTAAATCGTTGGGAATATTATAAAGAAGATGGAAGTGTAAATGAAAAATTTGCACCAATTTTTCCTGGATTTAAAGAGTACTTAAATAGTCCTAAAGAAAAAGAAAATGTAGGTGTTACTTTAGAGAGTAAAATAACATCTTTAAAAGAAGAGCTTTCTAATGCAATTAAAAGTGTACCCAATAAAGAATTTAGAGCTTTTTTGTTTAACAAATTAGCTTTTGTTTTTAAAATTACTGACGCTCTTATTGATTTGTACAAAAGTTTAAAAAAATTAATTACATCTAAAAATCTGTTTATTTATTTAAACGCATTTTTTATAGGTGTTTATAATAGTCTTGTAGAGGCTATTGGAGGTATTGTTTCGTTGATTGGTCATATTATAAATTTACCAGCTTATTTATTAAAAATAGACAAAATTACTTTTAAACAAAGTGTTTCATTAGGAATGGAGATGTTGGAAAATGCAACAGAGGCTTTTTTAAAGTTATTTTCAATAAAAAATATAAAGACGCTTTTTAATGGGTTGATTTCAGTTGCTAAGCTATTAATAAACGCTGTGTTAAATCCAGATACAATATTGTCTAAGTTAGCAGATGGAGTAAACTATACAGCAACAAAAGTAGATCAGGTAGGGTACGGTATAGGTTATGTTATTGGTTTTATTGTAGAAGAAGTATTAACAGCAATAGCTACAGGAGGTGCTAAAACAGTAGCTCAGGCTTTAAAAATTACTTTTGAGTCGTTAGCAAAAGCAGTAAGTAAAGGTAAAACTGCAGTTAAAATTGTTGTAAAAAAACCTTCAGATTTTATACATGCACTGTCAGGTTTGTTTAAAAAACTAAAAGAATTAGATGTAGCAAAATTGATGGATGAATTTCTTACATGGATACAAGAATTGATCAAGACAACAAAGCAATTGGCAACAGAGAAATTTGATGATTTATTTAATTTTTCTGAAAAATCATGGTTGAAGAAGTTCAATCTTTCACCAACTAATTTTATAAATGATGTTTTAACACTTTGTCCTGTAAAAAAATAGAGCTATGAGAAATATAATACAATATCTTCTTAAAAGAAGAGAAGTAAAAAGACAATTAAGATTATTTATAAATAATCCTCTTTTTAAAATTGTTTATTTAAAAGATTCTAGTTTAATTCTTGGGTGTTTAGGAGCTGCTTTGAATGAAAGAGGAAATAGAGTTATAACTTGGAATAATGTTATTATTTTTAACGAAACAAAAAAAATATCCTTATCTAAATATGTGAAAAAGTTATATAAAGACTGGAAGAAGTCGAATAAAACTTTAGAAGACTTTATGAATATAAAAGCTCAAAAGTTTTCAAACGAAATTAATGATTTGTTGATTAAGTTTAAATTAAATGTTAAGCCAAACACAGTTACAATTGATTTTTTAAATGAAAGTGGAATAATTGTTTTTAGGGGTATTCGCGAAAACATTGAAAAATACTTTAATTTTATCAAGAAAACTGAGAATGAGAGAAGGAAATTAATTTCGGAAATGAATGAAAGAATAGCTTTGAAAGGAAATAAGTATAAACCTGAAAATGCAATAGCTAAGGGCTATGATGATATTCCTATTAGTAAAGGAGGAAAAGGAGCTTCTCCAGATTTTGATGGCTTAATCCATTATTTATATAATAATGATCCAGCTTTTGGTAAAGTAAGAATTAAAGTAACAGGGAGTAGAGATAAAGATTTTAAACAATGTTTAGAATTAATGAATTTAAAAAAAACTCCAAAAGGATATACATGGCATCATTTAGATGATTTAGATGAAAACTTAGAATGCACAATGCAGTTAGTACTAAGGGATGCGCATGAGGCAACAGTAACACATTTAGGTTCAGCAGGTCAGTTTAATAATTTATTAGGTATAAAAGAAGAATATTTATAATATGAAATTTATTGATACAGAAAAGAGAATAACAATAAAAGAATTAGATTTATTTACAGAGAGTTTTAATTTAAATCTTCCTGAAGAGTATAAGAAACATATTTTAAAATACAATGGAGGGTATCCAGAAGATAATTATTTTCAAGGTAAAGGGATTAATTATTTTCATTCAATAAAATATGGAGAATATGGAAGTTTAGAAGATACTTTAAAAAGAATATCGGATGTTTTACCAGATAATTTTTTCCCGTTTGCTTATGATGAAGGGGGAAATCAGTTTTGTATTTCTTTAAGAAAAGAAGATTATGGTAAAATATATTTTTGCCCAATGGATATGGGAGAGGTAGTACCTGAATTATTGGTAAGTTCTTTTGAGGATTTTATGAGTCAATTAACAGATAATGAGGATTATTAATGAGGAGTTTTTTGTAGGTGGTTAGAAGTTGTTTTGTTAATCTTAATAAAGGAAAATAGCTAAGTGTATTTTGTTATTATAATGGTTTTGATATATTTATAAAAGTTGATTTCTTTGAATTTTTTAACTGAAAATATTGAAGTTATTTTAAAAGAGTTTTTAATAAAAGAGAAATAAAATATGATAGATAATTTAAAAGATGAATTTTAAAACAAAATTTGAAAAAATAACACAACTAGAGTTAAATGAATTTGAGTTGTTATTAGATGGCTTAAAATTACCAGAAGATTATAAGCAACATCTGTTGCAATACAATGGAGGGTATCCTGATGGAGACTATGTTTGTTTTAAGCACCCCAATAAAATAATTCATTTAGAGTATTTTCATGCTGTTAAATCTGGATTAGAAGAGTATTTGTTTTTGAGGAATGTATTGCCTAAGGGGCAGATATCTATAGGGGCTATTCCTGGAGGAAGAATAAGTATTTCTTTAGATGAAGTTAGTTATGGGAGTATATACATATCTTATGAAGATGTAAACCCAGAGAAAATAGCTGATTCTTTTACAGAATTTATAAATGGTTTATTTGAAGCAGATCCAGATACTTATTTTTAAAAGAACCTATTGTTCTGAATGGAGTAGGGTAATTCTTGTTTAGATATGGTTTTTAAAATATTATGATAACATTCACAAAAAGATTTGAAGATACTAGCTTAGAAGAAATAAGTGAGATAGAAAGTTTATTAGAAGCTAAATTGCCTAATGATTTTAAAAGTATTTTATTGATATACAATGGAGGTTATTTAGCTATTGGTTATCAAAAGGATAATTTGGGTGAAATTTATGTTTATTTTTCTAGTGAAGGTCCATATAAAGTAGCAAGCTCTTTTACGGAATTTCTTGAAAGTTTAAAAATAACAGATACAGATTTCTAGAATGGTACGAATAATATTATTCTAACGTCATACTCTAAACTAAGATAAGGAGTTTCTTAGCTGTATGTGTTTAGGATATTTTAATATGCCAATTAATTTTTTTTATCGATAAAAAAATGGGAGCTTATAGTAGAAAAATTATAAATAACTTGAGTAATATGCTATATGAAATTTATAAGAGATGATAAATTGATAAGTTTAAATGATTTGAAAGATTTAGAAAAATTAATTGAATCAAGTTTATCAAAAGATTATAAACAACATATGTTGAGTTATAATGGAGGATATATGTATTCTGAAAGAAGTAAAGTATATTCTTATGAAGAAGAGTATGTTAATTTTGGGCGGTTTTTTGATTTAGAAAAGGTTAAAAAAATGTTTAACCGCAAACATGATTTTTTAAAAAACAGTTTTTTAACGATAGGTACAGTTGTTGGAGGGTATATAGCAATAGGATACAATCAAAATAACTTTGGAGAAATTCATATTTATCATTCTGATGGAAATCCAAAAAAAATAGCTAATTCATTTACGGAATTTATTGAAAATCTTGAAGAAGAAGATGAGTACTTGTAAAATAGTATTGTAATAATAATTTTAACACTTTACTTCAACTGAGGTAAAGTGTTTTTGTATAAAAAGTAGGGTTTTTTAATCGTGATTCGTTTACCTAAAAAATAATTTAAATAAACAGTGAATCATGATAAATATAATTAGAAAATCAAGCTTAGTTTTAATGTTAGTTACTTTGTTAGCTTCTTGTAATGATAACGATGAATTAGTTATAGATAAAAATCCTTTAAATGCTAAAATTGAATTTAAGAAGGCCAAAGGATTAGATATCCAAGTAATAGGGACTAGTGATGATAAAACAGCCGATTATGAGTGGGAAGTTATTGATGAAGTAGAAAAGAAAGCACAACGTTATAAGGCTGAAAATAATGAAGGAAAAGCGGTTTTAGGATGGGGTCCAAGATTAGGAGTTACAAAGTTTACCTTAATCATTACTTCTAAACAACAGAAAGAGCCAATTAAAGTAACAAAAGAGTTTACAAGAACTCAAAAAGAAATTGACGATCATAACGGTAAATAAGTTATAGAAAAACCAGAGTAAATTTACTCTGGTTTTTTATTGTTGTAATATATTTGTTGAATAAACACAACAACAATGGCTAAAACCAAAACAACTTTTTTCTGTCAAAACTGTGGAACACAACATGCACAATGGGTGGGGCAATGTAATATTTGTAAAGAATGGAATACTATTGTTGAAGAAGTAATACAGAAAGAGGAAAAAAGGAGCTGGAAAACGCCGTCAAATAAACAAAAAACAACGTCTAAACCACTTAAAGTGGAAGATATTCAATTGAATCTTGAAGAGCGTGTAGAAACTAAAAATAATGAGTTAGATACGGTTTTAGGTGGAGGTATTGTTAAAGGAGCAGTTGTTTTGTTAGGAGGAGAGCCAGGAATAGGGAAATCAACATTATTATTACAAATTGCTTTAAAAATTCCTCAAAAAGTATTGTATGTTTCAGGAGAGGAGAGTCAATCGCAAATAAAAATGCGAGCAGAACGTTTAGAGGCGAGCAATTCAAATTGCTTAATTCTTACTGAAACAAATACACAACAAATATTTAAAAATATAGAAGAGGTTCAGCCAGATGTTTTGGTAATTGATTCTATTCAAACATTACATACAAATACTATAGAAGCATCGCCAGGAAGTATTTCGCAAATTAGAGAGACCTCAGCAGAGCTTATAAAGTTTGCCAAAGAAACTTCGACTCCAGTACTATTAATTGGACATATAAATAAAGAAGGTAATATTGCAGGACCTAAAATATTGGAGCATATGGTTGATGTAGTATTACAGTTTGAAGGCGATAGAAATCATACCTATCGAATTTTACGTTCTCAAAAAAACCGTTTTGGATCTACGGCAGAATTAGGGATTTACGAAATGTTGTCTAGTGGGTTAAGAGAAGTATCTAATCCTTCAGAAATTTTAATATCAAAAAAAGACGCCGATTTAAGTGGAACCGCAATTGCTTCAACGCTGGAAGGAATTAGACCGTTAATGATTGAAATTCAAGCATTGGTTTCTACAGCGGTGTATGGAACACCTCAGCGAACCACTACAGGGTATAATTTAAAACGATTGCATATGATTCTTGCAGTGTTAGAAAAACGAGCAGGTTTTAAATTAGGGGCAAAAGATGTCTTTTTAAATGTAACAGGAGGTATTCATGTAGATGATCCTGCGATTGATCTAGCAGTAGTAGCAGCTATTTTATCATCAAATCAAGATATGGCGATTAATCCAAATGTTTGCTTTGCTGCAGAAGTAGGTTTGGCTGGGGAAATTAGACCAGTTTCTAAAATAGATCAACGCATTATAGAGGCTGAAAAATTAGGATATAAAACTTTTGTTACTTCTAAATATAATAAGATTGCAAGTAGAGACCATTCTATAAAACTAATTTTGGTTAGTAAAATAGAAGAGGCTTTTGCTACGTTGTTTGCTTAATATTATTTATTTTTTAGTCGGGTTTTAGATATTAAATCATGTCCGCCTTGTTCTAGTCCAAATAAATAAGAAACTGTATCAAAAGGGTTTAATCTTAGCAAAGTTCTATATAAAGTTTTTCTTATACTAGGTTTAGAATTAGTCATATCAACAACTACAGTATTTGTAATCATTTTACCCAATGTTTGACCTAAGAAATATTCAAAAATGAAATAATAAAATATAAAGACTAGATAGTATAATTCTGCATAATCGAAGGAATAAAGTCCACTATATAAAATAAGACTAATAAAGCTTACGGCTAGAGTATCAATCACAAAATTTATTATCCGTGTTCCTTTATTAACCTCATTTGTTTTCATAGCATCTTTATGATTGATTATTTGGTGGCTAAACTATAAGATTCAGGATAAATAATCAAACTCAATTTTGTAAATAAAAAAAACTCTTACACATTACATTATAAGAGTTTTTTTAGTTGTAAGGTTTTTTAACAGCATCCACCACCATCATAGTGATAAGTAGATTCTGAGAAATAAATATCATCTCTGCCTAAAGCTTGTAAAGCGGCAGCAGTTTTATCGCAAATAGCTAATGGTTGATTTTTTAATAATGTATGTCCAGCTCCATCATCAAAATAATCTTCATCACCATAATAAATAGCAGCTTTTCCTGTAAATACACAAGGGCCATCTTCTGGCATTGGATCTTTGATAGCAGCTACTTCAATAGATTCAATGTAAATTAACTCATCAGTTGGGTAATTCTTTGGGTCTAAAATTCTATAAGGTTTTCTAGCTCTAATTTCAATAGTTCCAAAGCCTGCATCGGTCAACATTTTTACATATTCCGCAATAGGTAAGCTCCCACTTAAACAAAGAGCACGTAAACGCTCGTCGTTACGTAGAGTTTCGTTCATAGGTTGCTCACATGTAGGATCGCTCATTACTAAACGCCCGTGTGGTTTTAAAACACGATACATTTCAGCAATAGCTTTCTTTAAATCTTCAGTTTTAAAGATATTAAATAAGCAGTTTTGTGCAGCTACATCAATAGAGTTGTCTTCTACTGGTAGATTTAAGGCGTCTCCTTTACGTAAATCAACAAACTCACTTTTAAACCAATCGTTTTGCTCTTCGGCAACTTTAAAGTTTTTACGAGATGCTTCAAGCATTTCATCTACTACGTCTAATCCTATAACACCACCTTTGTTTCTGTTGAAATAAGAAAACTGTAATAGTTCCATTCCACCACCAACTCCTACATATAACATTTTAGGGTTATTGGTTAAATCACGTGCATGTACAGTAGAACCACAGCCATAGTTCATTTCTTGCATAATACGTGGGATTTTTAATCCAGGTAATTCCCATATTGGATTGGTAGTACAGCATAAACCAACATCAGGTGTTAGTGCAGCTTCTTTGTATACATTATGTGTTGTATCTAAATAACTCATTTTTGTTTTTTTAATTTAGTGTCGATAAATACATCGACAGAAAAAATATCTAATTCACGGGGTAGTATTAATAAACTTACTAAAAGTATAGTTCTGTACATTACATGCGATAAGTCCCAAATAGGTTCCTTTAATCCATGTCCAATTGTTACGATAACTAAAACACTAGCTAAAGCATATAAAGCATAGTCTCTTTTAAAGCCTATTACTAACAAAAAACCAGCAGTTAATTCAATAATAGAAGTGTAATATGCTGTAAATAACAATAAAAAATCTGGAAGTAAATCGCCATAGCTAGCTAAGAAAAAGTTTTTATAAACTGCTTCTAATCCAAATTTAAATACTTTGCCAAATCCTTGAAAAAAGAAAATGAATCCAAGAATCAAACGGATGGTTGTTATTGCTATTTGTTTATTTTTTTGCATTAAATGTTTTTAACTAATTCTTTAAATAAGGTAATCATTTTAGGTTCTGCTTGTCCAGCTATTGCAATGATTTCTGCAATATCAACAGGTTGTAAATTTTTAGGGTCACACTCATCTGTCAATACAGAAATTGCTGCACAAGGCAAGTCTAGTTGTTTAGCTACAATTACTTCAGGAACTGTACTCATACCAACAGCATCAGCTTCTAATATTTGTAACATTCTGTATTCAGCTCTGGTTTCTAATTGAGGGCCTACAACACTAGCATATGTACCTTCATGCAATTGTATGTCGTTAGTTTTTGCGATATCTTTCAATAAAGCATTAATTTTTTTCGAATACGGCTCTAGCATGTCAGCAAAAATATTTCCAAACTCGTTAGCTCCTTTAAAAGCTAATGGAGATCCTCCTTGTAAATTGATATGATCTTCAAGTAACATTAAATCTCCTTTTTTATAAGAAAGATTAACAGCTCCAGCAGCATTTGAAACTAATAAAGTTTGAATTCCTAAAGCATGCATTGTACGAATACCATAAGTTACTTCCCATAAGTTATAACCTTCGTATACATGGAAACGCCCAGACATTACCAATACTTTTTTTCCAGATAAATTACCATAAATTAATTTTCCAGAGTGAAACTCAACAGTAGCTTGAGGAAAGTGTGGGATTTCTGAATAAGGAACTTCATGCTCTATTTCAATTTCATCTACTAGTTTACCTAAACCAGTACCTAATACAATTCCTATTTGCGGGTTTGTTATTCCTTTATTTTGAAGAAACTCTTGCGTTTCTTGTAAATCTAATTGTTTTTTTAGCATTTTAATTTTGTGTTTGTCGTTACGATGTACAAAGTGTTTCCTTTATACTGTTCGAAATAGTTTTTATAAAAATTGTTCGAATGCAGGATTACCTTTAATGTCATCAAAAACATCTACATCGTTTAAGGTTTCTAACAAATGTACTGAAACGTTTTGTAAATCGTTTAAAGTGTCTTGTCTTACGGTAGAAGTACCCCAAGCTTTGTTTTTAAACACTTCTGAATGCAGTTCTTTCATTCCTAAAAGATAGTAACCGCCATCCTCGGCAGGACCTATGACAACATCGTTTGAATTTAGTTTTTCAAAGGCTTCATTAATATGATTTGGCTTTAAATTGTATAAATCGCTCCCAATGATTAAAACCTTTTCATAGTTTTTGTTGAAAGCTTCTTGAAAAGCGTTCTTCATTCGTATGCCTAAATCATCACCATTTTGTTGATGTTTTTGATAATTCGAAGTATCCCAAATATCATTGTTTCTAACTTTTACTGAATAATAGACGGCTTTATCGCAGTTTAAATCTTGTGTAACCTCTTTGGTATGGTTTAGCAAGAATATATAAATGTTTAATGCAGATTCATCTCCTATTGTTTTTGCTAAACGTGTTTTAACTTTTCCTAGTTCTGGGTTTCTAGTGAAGATTAATAGTAAGTTTTTACTCATAAATTTTTTCTCCTTTATGTAACCACTTTCCCCATTCTTTGTTAAAGGCGTGGATTTTTGTAGTAGGTTTATTTTCTTTATTAACAACAGTGTTGTTTTGGTTTTTCCATTCAAAAATACCACCGTATAAATTATAAATATTTGAAAAACCAGCATTGCGTAGCTTTTCGGCAATATCTTCAGAACGAATTCCAAGTGAGCAGTATACTACGATTTTAGTGTTTTTGTTTTCTGGAAGCTTTTTTAAGGTGTTTTCTAAGTTAAAAAAGTCATATCCAACACAAATCGCATTTTTAAGATGGCTTACAGCAAATTCTTTAGGTTCACGAGCATCTAGTAAAATTGCTTTTTGGTCTTTAGCTAAATCACTTACAGAAATATAAGGAATGCTTTCTGTGTTGTGTTTTTTTAATAATTGCTTTAAGTTTTGTTGAGAGAAACAATTCATTGAGAATAAAAGACAGAATACCAAAGTAATTGCATTTACCTTTTTTAAAAACTGAAATTGATATGAAAAAAACTTTAAAAACATTATTTCTATTAGTGGTTGTTTCTACTTTATAGTCTTGGGAAGATGAAGTTCCTTGCAAAGGTAAAACAACAACCTATATTTTACTATATGATTTGACTAGAACTATGGATGAACCTTGTTTTGAAAATATTTTAAAAGATGAAAAGTTCCCTGTTAAGGGAACTTTTTTATATGTTAAGCAACAGTGCCTTGACAACTACTTCCTGCACCTGCAGTACATCCGTAACAATGTTGATTAATAATAATATTTCTGTTTTGAATAAGCTCTTCGTTGTATTCTGAAATATGTTTTACTTTGCTGTCTACTTTTAAATTTAACATTTGGTTAAAATCGCAATCATATAAATAACCATCCCAGCTTACAGATAATGTATTGGTACACATTACATTTTCTACTGCCATAGGATTGTATGCTTCTACTAAAGCATACATATAATCTTCATAGTTTTCAGAAGCAATTAAATAATCTAAAAATCTACTAATAGGTAAATTTGTAATAGCGAATAAGCTGTTAAAATCAATGTTGAAATCTTCTTTTAAAGCTTTTTTAAAGTCAGACTCTAAAGCAGCTTGATCTCCAGGTAAAAATGCTCCAGAAGGATTGTATACTAAATCGAGTTTTAAGTTAGTTCCTTCAATACCGTAACCAACATCATTTAGCATTTGAAGGGCTTTTATCGATTTATCAAAAACACCATCGCCACGTTGTTTATCGGTTTTTCCACGAGTCCAATGTGGCATTGAAGATACTACGTGAACGTTATGTTTTTTAAAGAAATCAGGTAAGTCGTAAAATTTTTTATTAGCTCTAATAATAGTTAGGTTAGAACGTACAATAAAATCTTTAATTCCAGCTTTAGAAGCTTCTTCAACAAACCATCTAAAATTAGGGTTCATTTCAGGGGCTCCTCCAGTTAAATCTAACGTATGGGCGCCAGTAGTTTTTATAACATCTAAACATTGCTGCATGGTTTCTTTGGTCATAATTTCTTTACGGTCAGGACCAGCATCAACATGACAATGCGCACAAACCTGATTACACATATATCCTAAATTAATTTGTAAAATTTCTAATTTACTAGGACGTAGTGGAAACTGATTTGTTTCTTTTATTTTTTTAGCGAATGTAGGTAGTTCACCGTCAGCGAAAATTCCATTTGATAAAATTTCTAACTGACGTTGAGTGTTTGCTAAATCATTGTTTCTTGCTAAAAGCGATTTCTTCATTTGTATACATTATTCTATCAGGTCGAGCGCAGTCGAGACCTAAGCAGTATCTCTCGACTGCGCTCGAGGAAACATTTTTTGAAGAAGGGATAATTACATTTCTAATTTATTCACCTTGTTCATCATTTGAACTCCGTGTACCAAAGTAGCACCACTTTTTATAGCGGCTCCTACATGAATAGCTTCCATCATTTCTTCTTTGGTAATTCCACGTTGTAAACCATCTTTTGTATAGGCATCTATACAGTATGGGCATTGCTCTGTGTGTGCTACAGCCAATGCAATTAAACTTTTTTCTCTTGCGGTTAAAGCTCCTTCTTCAAATACTTTACCATAATAATCGAAGAACTTGTTTCCAAGTTCTTCACTCCATTCTGTTATTTTTCCAAACTTACGTAAGTCAGCCGGATCATAATATGTTTTAGACATATGTTTATTTTAAGTTGAAAAATAAAAATACTACTTTCCGTTTAAACTCCAATCATATTCTAAGAATCGAACCTTAGCTTTAGGGTCTATCTTGGTGTTTGAATATTTGTTTAGGAAATCAATTAATGATCCTTTTTTAGTAAAATCACCTTTAAACCACTCAAATATTTTAGAAAGCTCAACTTTATTTTTACTAATCTTATTTCTATTGGTATCATTAATGAACTTCTTCATTAAGTCTTTGGTTTTAGCTTCGTAATTAGCTTCTGTAAAAGCAAAATTTCCTAATTGAGGACAAGAACCCGAAGCACAATTTACACCTACATGTATTTTAGGATCGTTGTAATCTTTACGTAAAATTTCATGTTCAATATGATTTAATGTGTAAGATTTACCTCCAACTTTTGCAAAAGGAATGCTCCAAGCATCTTTTCCTTTCTTTTTTATTTTCAAAATACTTTTTAAAGGGTAGTTGTCTAAAATTAATTTAATAGTATAGGCATTATAAGCATTTACCCAAAAAGCTTTTGTTTTTGCTGCAGACCATGATTTTTTAGGAGAGGTTTTGGCTAAATAATCTAGGTAAGATTGCAATTTAGCTTCGTCTTTTTTGAATGCTTTGTAGTTTACATTCCCTTTAGTACTTACGTGTTTTTTTAATAGAGCATCGAAAGTTGATGTTTGACTATAAGAGGTTAAGAAAAAAGATAAACTTAATATTAGAAATAAATTTTTCATGCTTATTTGTTTTAAACTGTCTGTTTAGACGTTGACTTATATAAGACATTACAAAGGAAATATAGTTTACTGTAAATGTTCTATTTTTGCATAGCTAAAAAAAGAAAATTGCTAATTTAATTTCAACAGTATTTTTATGTTAAAGAGGTTAATGTTTATTAATTACTGTACCCAGAGAATAGGTTTGTGGGATAAGAAAGATTTAGAAGATGGAGTAAGTCATATATTTAAAACACAATTAACATTTTTATTAACACCGTTTATAATCATTCCCTATTTTATTTTTGCATCTAATATTAATGGAGCATACTTATTAGTAGCTATATATGGTTCATTTATTTGGTATTCTCCATTTGTAAATGAAAAAATAAAAAAAATAATAGTTTTAAAAGAATTGGTGTCTGAATATAAAAAAATTAATATGACAAAAAAAGTATTTAATTTTATGATAGGAATTCTAATAACTGCCTTGTCTGTAGTTTTTCTTATTTTCTCATTTAGTGTCTTTAACTATATTGAATAATAAAGAGTTGAATAACATAATGTAAGTTTTATAATATATGACTAGTTTGATAAGATTTTATCTTAAAGTAAATTATTGTAGCCAAAAAATAGGTAATAGATATAATGTTGAAGGAGGTGTTGTTAATAAAATACTTTTAGAATGGTCGTTTATAACTTCTGGAATAGTTTTAGGAGGGCTGATTCTATTGAAGATAAGGAATGTTTTAGTTGCAGTTTTGATCATGGCTGGATATGTTTATCTTTTTAGATCACTTTTAGCAAAAAAAATAAAAAATTCGATAGATTTTGATTCCTTGGAGATGCATTATAATAGTGCTTCTAAATTAATTAGGTATTTTTATTTTTTTCTGGGATTAATTTTTTTAATATCTAGTGTTTTTATAATGCTTTATATTCTTAAATTTTTTGGTTTATATGTTTGATGGAAATAGGTTTAAATAATGAGAAAATATTCAATTCATACAATTAGGTATAGAAAACATTATTTATTTTTTTTCTTGTCTTTTATAATCTCAAATTTTATATCTCTCGTTTTTATTTCAGAAATAAAGAACTTTATACCAGATGGAGGTGTTTTTTTTAGCTACATTATTTTGAGTATAGTGTTAGCTTTTCTGTTTTTAAGACTTTTTAAGTCAAAATACTTAGGTTATATTGAGGTTGCGTTTACTAAAAAAGAAATAATTATAAAAAATAAAGATGGGGAAAGATTATTAAATGAAAGTATAGAAGATTTAGAGAAAATTAACTACAGATTTATTTTGAAAAATTATCCCTCTATTTTATTGAAGTTTAAAAATGGGAAAAAGATTAAGTTTTATTGTTATGAGAAGTATAATAATGAAGTTGATAATTTAATAATACATTTAAATACGATTTTTAATAAAAAGGATTAAGGATGTTAGAGAGTATAAGTGTATAAAAGTTCTTTTGCTTATGCTAGTTTGTAGTTATATAGGATATATGAATAGTAATAATATAAAGTTATAACGATAAAATGTTGTGACTTTTTTGGTGTAAATAGGTGATTTATAAAGTATGAGTGCTTAGGTTCTTAGGATAAAACTGTCTGTGTTTTAGAAAGAGAAACCAAAAATGTTATAGATTTTTATTTCTTCATTATCTATAAATTCATCTTTATGAGGAGTGACATTCGAACTTGAAATCAAAATGAAAAAGGCAAGAGGGTACATTTATATTTCATTAAAAAATATTAAATTCTATAGTAATTTCTACAACCTACAAGAGCTTAATTGAAAGTTTATTTCAAAAATAAATTGACGTAATATATTAAAAAAACTACCCAATTATTCTCATTAACATTTCTATGTTTTTTTTATTTCTTCTAGAAACAGTTAATACTTTTTTGTTCTTCAAAATAACAGTGTTTTCTTTAATTTCATATATCTGTTTTATATTTACCAATAAAGAACGGTGAATTCTGAAAAAACCTACTTCTCTTAATATATTCTCGTAATATTTTAATTGTTTAGAAGCTATTAATTGTCTTTCCTTTTCCATAAAAATGATAGTGTAATTTCCAGAAGCCTCACACCACATTATGTTATCTATATTAATTAAATTGTATCCTTTGCTAGATGGAATGGATAGTGTTTTGAAACCAGAACTAAAGAATTGCTTTAAAAAAGCATACTTCTGAAGGGTAAATCGTTTTGCTTTTCTTTGTTCATAAGAAGAAACAACGGATTTAAGTTTTTCAAAATCTATAGGTTTCATTAAATAATGTAGTGCAAAATAATCAAAAGCTGTTTCTTTAAATTCACCATAAGCCGTAGTAAAAATAATTTCAAAATCTAAATTATCTAGACTATCTAGTAATTGAAAAGCATCTTTAGTGCCTAGTCGTATATCTAGCAAGACTAATTCTGGGCATAATTGTTCAATTACTTGTTTTCCTTCCTCTATTGTAGTGGCTTCTCCTATTATTTTTAATGCGGGTATGTATTGTTGTATTCCAATTTTAAGAGATTCTAATGCGTTAGGTTCATCTTCAATAATAATAGTCTTTATCATGTTAATACACAGGTATTAATATTCGTGTTTGAGTTCCGTGAGGTGTCTTGTTTGATGGGCTAACAAAAAGACGTTGTGTGTTTTTTGTATCAAGTAATTTTAACCGTTCTTCGATGTTCTTTATAGCAATTGATTCATGATTAATAATACGTTGTTGTTTTTCTTTTGTAGATGTTTCAATTCCTATTCCATTATCATTAACTACACATTCTAATTCTTGATTTATTATATTGAAGGAAATACTAATAAACCCTTTACGTTCTTTTAAGGTTGAAACGCCATGGATAACAGCGTTTTCTACTAGCGGTTGAATTAGAAGTGGAGGTAGATAGATTTCTGAGCTATCTTCTATAGAGTTTACTATTTCAAAATCAAAAGAGTTTCTAAAGCGCTTTTTTTCTAGTTCTATATAGTTTTTAATAATCTCTATTTCTTTGTCTAAAGAAATAATCTCTTTTTTACAAGAAGCTAATATAGCTCGCATTAATACTGAAAATTGTGCTAAATATTGTTGTGCACTATTAGGGTCGTTTGCTAAAACGTATTGTTGAATACTGCTTAAACTATTGTAAATAAAATGTGGATTCATTTGCATGTTTAGAGCTTGAAAACGTAAATTAGTATTCTCAGATTGTGCTTTTAATTGTTTAAAACGATGATTTCTGTGTAAAAAAAACAGAAGTAGTATTAAACAGAAGAAACCAATAATCCACCATAGTTTTTGTTGCTCGGAAATTCCTAATTTTTTATCTATAGTAGTTACTTCATTTTTTAAATTATTTTCCCTTTGTGCAGCAGAATCTAAACGTTTTTTGTAAGCATATTCATATTCTATTGCTGTGATTTTTTGTATTTTCTTTTTATTGAAAAGGCTGTCGCTTAATGTTTTAAACTTAATTTGATTATTATAGGCTTTTTTAAATTGTTGTGTTTTATAATATGTTTTAGAAAGTAATTCAGTAGCTAGTTTTTGATTTTCTACAGATTCAAATTTTTCAGCTAGCTTTAATCCTTTTATTAAATTATATAATGCTTTTTTATATTTTTTTTGATGATAATAAGTTTCTCCAATGCCTATATAAGAAACGCTTTCTCCAAATTGCTTCCCCTCACCAACTTCTAAATTAGTTGATAATCCTTTTTTGAAATATTGAAGTGCTTGTGTGTACTTTTTTGTTTCTAGATGAATTTTTCCCAAAGCATTTAAACAATAAGAAATATGTTCTTTATTACCTATTTCTTGACTCATTTTCAATGCTTTTTTGAAATATTCTATAGCCTTTACATTTTCTCCATTTTCTTTATAAATTCTCCCAATATATCTTAAGCTTTTTACTAGTGAATTATTTTTTTTAGAATCATTTATTTTTAATGATTTTTTAAAGTATTCCAGAGCTGTCTTAAATCTTTCTTGACGAAAATAGATGTCACCAATTTCGTTTAAGCAAAGAGAAACTCCTTGAGTTTTATTGTTTTTTTTTAATATTAGTAGTGCTTTTTTGTAATTTTCAATGGCATGAGGATAATCGCCTCTAACAGCATATATGGTTCCAATATTGTATAATCCACGGCCAACTCCCACTTCATCATTAATTTCTTGCTTTATAAGTATAGCTTTTTTTAAGTATTCTAAAGATTTCTCATATTCTCCTAGGCTTTGGTATAAGGTTCCAATATTATTTAAGCAGGCAGAAACACCATTTTTGTCTTTTAGTTTTTCGTCAACCTGTAAAGATTTTTTAAAATATTCTAATGATTTTTCTCTATTACTTAGTTGAAAATAAGCAACTCCAATAGAGTTAAGATTTTTCGATACTCCTTTTAAGTTACCAATCGCTTTATAAAGAACCATTGATTTTTCAAAATTATCAATTGATTCTTTGAAATTTGATTGATACATATGTGCTTGTCCTGTATAATTTAGACTTACAGCTTTTCCTTTTTTATAATCTATTCTGTCTGAAAGTAGTCTAGATTCATTAAGAATTTTTAACTCCTTATCTAGGTTAGTACCATAAATTTCATAGGCAATAGCATTCAATAAGTTTACTCTAGTAGTGTCCTTTTTGGTATGTGTTTTTAATACATGCTGTAGGCTATCTAATTTAGCATTTTGTGCAAAAGTTATATAGAAATTACTAAAGAAAAATACTAGTAAAGCGTAGATGCTTATTTTCTTTTCAAAACATTTTCTTTTCATATTCAATTAATTTATGCAAATGTAAAAGTTATTATCAGTAAAAATACCGCTTATACATTTTTTATAACCGCTAACGAATTATTTAATGTCTAACTCACTGTTTCTTATTAAATAGCAGAGAATTTTAGATTGATATTAAACCTAGTTACAATTAAATAATTTCTTAATTCTTTGAAAAAGACCCTTATCTACCAAATACAACAATTGCTAAGTTATAATAGAATTGACTTTGATAAAACAGAATTGGCTTTTCAGATAGAAAGCCATCCTTCATATCCGAGTCTACATGCAATAACTGGTGTTTTATCACACTTTGATATTGATAATCTAGCTTTAACTATTCCTATAAATCTTGGAGTATTAAAACAGTTACCTACTAGTTTTTTGGCTCAAATAGAAACTGAAAAAGGGGAAAGTTTTGTTGTTGTAAATAAAGATGATTCATACTGTAGGCTTCTCGTTTCTGACAAGAAAAAATACAAGCTTACTTATACTAAGTTCTTAGAAATGTTTACAGGGGTTATTGTAGTCGTTGAAAAAACTGAGTTTTTAGAAGTTAGAACAAAGAAAAATAACTTTGATAAAGTCTTGCTAATATCAACAATCATTTTATTTATTGGCTTGTTGGTTATACTAGAAATATCAATTCCATCCCTTTTTTATTTTGCTTTAAGTTTAGTTGGTGTTTTTATAAGTAGCTCAATCATTAAGCAAGAGGAAGGAAGTCAAACTATTTTAGGAAATACTTTTTGTTCTGATGCAACTGATAAAAAAGATTGTGACGCTGTTATAGGCTCAAAAGGGGCATTGATATTTAATCGTTTTAAATTAAGTAATATTAGTCTTTTATATTTCATTGGTTTGACATTCAATGCATTATTGCTTTTTCTCCAAGGTGGTGACTTAAATATATTATATCTATTGAGTTTTTTTGTGTTACCTATCACAATATATTCAATTTATTATCAAGCAGTAGTAGTAAAAAAATGGTGTTTGTTGTGTTTAGGGATTGTGGTGACTCTTTGGGTGCAAGCAATAATTACCTTCATAAATTCTGATATTTCTGCTTTTTCTTTTTCTATAAAATCAATTTTACTTATAAGTATTGGGTTTTTAGCTTCAGTAACATTATGGAGTTATCTCTCTCGTAAATTAAAATCATTAAAAGAATTAAGTCAAACAAAAATTGATTATTTCAGGTTTAAACGAAATTTCAACCTCTTCAACGCACTTTTGAAGTCGTCTGAAATAAAAGATACAACAATTATAAATACAAATGAAGTAGTTATAGGTAATGAGAATGCACTTCTTAATATTACCATTATTACAAATCCCTTTTGTGGACATTGTAAAGAAGTGCATAAGCTAATTGAAAATATTTATAGAAAATATCCAAATGAGACAAAAATAACAATTCGTTTCTATGTTAATATATATGATAAAGAGAGCGATGGAGTAAAAGTGACTTTGAGATTACTTGAATTATTTGATGAAAAAGAAGTGTTAATATGTCTTGATGCGATGCATGATATTTATGATGGAATGAAAACCGAAGATTGGTTAAACAAGTGGGGAAGTTGCTATGAAAAAGAAAAATATTTGTCAGTATTAACCAAAGAAGTAAGGTGGTGTAAAAACAATGAAATTAATTTTACACCTGAAATTTTAATTAACGGTAGGTCTTTTCCAAAAGAATATGATAGAAGTGATCTAGTTTATTTTATTCAGGAATTGGCTGAGGACTGTATTGAAAAGAATATACGCAAGAATTAGGAATGGGTTTCTATAGAAATGAAGTCTTTTTTTAATGCTTCGCGTTTTAACAATATTCTCTCGAGAAGAATAGACACAAACCTTGAGTGTCTTTAAATAGTCAAGGCTTATAAATATTTAAAACTTTAATTATGAAAAATTTAAAAAAATTAGGAAATGCCTTAAGTAAAAATGAGCAAAAAGCAATTAGTGGAGGAGGGGAACCTCATGCAAGTGGACGTCCATGTACAAATGCGCAAATAGCAGCAGGATGCTTAGATTTTCCTAACGATCCGAATGGGCCAAATCCATCAGGGACTTATTGTGTTTGTCCGTTTTAATCACGTATTTTTAGGTTAAAATTCCGTTGCTAATAAAAAATTATTAGCAACGGTTTTAATAAATAAAGTAGGCTCATTTCTTGAAAAAAATAACATGTAAACAAGCTGAAGTGTAAGATTTCGGTTTAATTAGTGTTAAGGGGCAAACGCTGTTGAAAAAGATAATTCTTAATAGTAAATTAAATAGTTTGAGGTTTGGGTTTATTTTTTACATGAAATGAGTAAAAGATAAAGGGAAAAGTATATGGAAAAGTTGATTTATAGAACATTTATAAAACAAAAAAGCCTTAACAAATTTGTTAAGGCTTTTGTACTGAAGGCGGGACTTGAACCCGCACGGGCATTACGGCCCATTGGATTTTAAGTCCAACGTGTCTACCAATTCCACCACTTCAGCGTTTATGCTTTTTTTTTGACTACTTTTAAAATTAAGCCTCGCTAATGAAAGCGAGGCTTGGTACTGAAGGCGGGACTTGAACCCGCACGAGCATTACGGCCCATTGGATTTTAAGTCCAACGTGTCTACCAATTCCACCACTTCAGCATAATCTCTTAAAAGGATTGAGCGAAAGACGGGATTTGAACCCGCGACCCTCACCTTGGCAAGGTGATGCTCTACCCCTGAGCTACTTTCGCGTAGTCAAAAATTATTTTAAAGAACTTCTGCATTGCTCCGAATGCGGGTGCAAATATAACACCATTTTTTGAATTACAAAGCAATTTTTTATTTTTTTTAAATTTAATTACCAATAAATTTTATTGCGATTACATAAGAAAGAAATATCTTTGCACAAATTTTAAAAAAAGAAGTGAGCACCGTTTCATCTGTAAATACAAAAACCTCTTTAAAATCAGTCTTTAACGATTTTAAGCAATTAACAAAAGTTGGCTTATCGGTTAGTGTAGTATTCACATCTATTACAGGATATCTTTTAGGAGCAGAAAATATAAATTATACAACAATACTATTATTAGCTATTGGAGGATACTTTATGGTAGGTGCATCAAATGCATTTAATCAAGTAATAGAAAAAGATATTGATGCAGTAATGCGACGTACTAAAAACAGACCTTTGCCTGCAGGTAGGATGTCTGTAACAACAGCATTAATCATAGCAATAATATTTACAATAGCTGGAATTGCTATACTATATGCCATTAATCCTAAATGTGCATTATTTGGAGCAATTTCGATATTCTTATATACAAGTGCGTATACTCCATTAAAAGCTATAACACCTTTAGCAGTTTTTGTAGGGGCAATCCCAGGAGCAATTCCTTTTATGTTAGGCTGGGTAGCTGCTACCGGAAATTTTGGAATTGAAGCTGGCTTTTTATTCATGATTCAGTTTTTCTGGCAATTCCCGCATTTCTGGGCAATAGGTTGGTTACAATATGAAGAGTATAATAAAGCAGGATTGCATATGTTACCTATGGATAAAAAAGACAAAGGAGCTATTGTGCAAATTATATTTTATACCTGTGTAATGATATTAATGTCTATTGCACCAGTATTAAAGGTAACAGGAAAGTTTTATATATATCCAGTAACAGCTGTTATTATATTATTATTAGGAATGCTAATGTTGTATTACGCATTTCAATTATACAAAACAGAAAAAAACACTGATGCACGAAAATTAATGTTAGCGAGTGTTTTTTATATTACAATAGTACCCATTATATATGTGGTAGATAAATTTTTACATTAATGAGTGAACAAACTTTACAAGAAGAGTTAAGAGCGGGTAAAAGAAAATCAGCGAAACCAATGTTATGGATTTCAATGATTAGTATGGTAATGTTTTTTGCAGGACTTACAAGTGCATATGTAATAAGTATGAATCGTGAAGATTGGGTTACTTTCGAATTACCACAAGCATTTTATGTAAGTACGGTATTAATAGTAATGAGTAGTATTACATTAATACTATCGCAAAAATTTTTAAAAAAGGATAAAATTCAGGTGTCATTCATGCTATTATTAGCAACTTTAGTGCTAGGATTAGGCTTTGTATGGCAACAATATGTTGGATTTAACGAATTAAAAGCTGTAGGATTGTATTTTACTGGACCAGAAAGTACAGTGTCTACATCTTTTATAATAGGGATAACATTTTTACATGTACTGCATTTATTAGCGGGTGTAATTGTATTATTAGTAGTAATTTATAATCATTTTAAAAAGAAATATTCATCGGCGGATATGCTTGGGTTTGAGTTAGGTGCAATCTTCTGGCATTTTGTAGATGTATTATGGATTTATCTATTTTTCTTTTTCTATTTCATAAGATGATGAAAAATGCGTAATTTTGGCGCACTGTTTTAACAAAAATTAACAAAAAGAGATTTATGGGAGCAAATATTGCTGTAAATTCTGACAACAAAGAGACCTGGGGCGGAGGTGGTGCAAAACCATTTGGCGCTAGTTATGGTAAAATGATGATGTGGTTTTTCATCGTATCTGATGCATTAACATTTTCAGGTTTTTTAGCAGCGTACGGTTTAACACGTTTTAAGTTTATTGACTCTTGGCCTATAGCCGATGAGGTATTTACCCACTTTCCAGGGTTACATGGTGTACACGCACCTATGTATTATGTAGCATTAATGACATTTATTTTAATTGTATCGTCGGTAACAATGGTGTTAGCGGTAGATGCTGGTCATCAAATGAAACAAAAGAAAGTAGCTTGGTATATGTTTGCAACGATTGTTTTTGGTATTATTTTCGTTGGATCACAAGCATGGGAGTGGAAAAACTTTATTAACGGTTCGTACGGAGCAGTTAAAACTTCTGATAACCATATTATACAATTTGTAAAAGATGGACATCAGATAGCGTTAGCCGATTTTGTACATACTGATAGAAAAGACGACAGAATCCACCATACCCGTAAGAATGGATTATGGTTTGATCAAGAGCCAGCAATTTCTCAGTATTCAGTGGCACAAGTACAAGAAGCTTTTAAAGCTGATCCTACTTTAAGAATTAGAACTGAAAAATTAAATCCAGAAACTAAACAAAAGATAATTTTATCTAGAGAAGAAAGTTTAGCGCAATTAGCTTTAGCAACTCAAGTTGTTGAAGGAGCTAACTTAAAAGTAAATGAGTATGGTAATCCAATATTTGCAGATTTCTTCTTCTTTATTACAGGATTCCACGGATTCCACGTATTCTCAGGGATTTTAATTAATATAATCATATTCTTTAATGTTGTACTAGGAACATACGAGCGTAGAGGACATTATGAAATGGTTGAAAAAGTAGGTTTATATTGGCACTTTGTAGATTTAGTTTGGGTATTTGTATTTACCTTCTTCTACTTAGTATAATAAAAAAACGATAGTAAAATGGGTCACGCACACGAATCGAATCAAAAAAGAATTTGGATTGTTTTAGCAATCTTAACAATTATAACAACTGTAGAAGTTGTATTAGGTATCATAAAGCCTGCATCGTTACATTTACATGGATGGGGAACTAGTTGGTTAAACTGGATTTTCATTATCTTAACAATTGCAAAAGCATACTATATTGCATGGGCTTTTATGCATTTAGAAGGAGAAAAAACATGGTTTAGAAGATCAATTGTTTGGACAGGAGTTTTCTTAATATCTTACTTATTATTTATTGTATTGATAGAAGGAGATTATTTATATGAAACATTAGCGCCATTAGTAAAATGGTAATTATATAAAATTGAAAGAAAAGGTGGTTTTAACCACCTTTTTTTGTCTTTAATTTGAAATCAAATGAAGGTAACAAAAAAACACGTAGTCTTATTTGCATTATTTATAGTGCCCTTGTTATTTTATATATTCTTATCATTAGGAATCAATAACTTTGCTAAACTACCAGTACTTACTAAAAATGTAACAGATATTTCATCAATAAATAAAAAGTATACGTTCGATAGGAAAATTTCAATCGTTACTTTTCTAGGAACTAATATTGATGAAGCAAGAGGAGAGTTATTTAATTTAAATGAAAAGATTTACAAGCCATTTTATGGGTTTAAAGATTTTCAATTAATCGTAATTGCACCGAGAGGAATGGAAGATAAAGTTTTAAAACTTCAAAAAGACATAGGAGCATTTACAAATATGATTAAATGGAATTTTGTATTTGCTAATGAAGCAGAAATAAAAGTGTTGTTTGATAGTTTTAAAACCAACCAATCATTAGATAATGCATTACACACATCAAAAGCTTTTATTATAGACAAAGAAATGCACTTAAGAGGAAGAACTGATGATGAAGATAGTGCAAATGGAAAGTTGTTTGGGTATAATATGAAATCGGTAGCTGAGTTAAATAGTAAAATGAAAGACGATGTTAAGGTGGTATTAGCAGAATATCGTTTAGCATTAAAAAAGAATAATGCTGATAGAAAAATCTAAAAACTTACAACTATGAAAAAACAAAATTATTCATACATAGGAATTTCATTCATTATCTTATTATTTGGTATTTATTCAGTGCCAAAAATTGTAAAACACTTTAATGCTGCAGACTTATATAAGTACACTAAGGTTCCAGATTTTGAATTTATAAACCAACATGGAGAAACGATTTCAAATAAAGATTATGAAGGTAAAGTATACGTAGTAGAGTTTTTCTTCGCAACATGTCCAACAATTTGCCCAATAATGAATGCAAGGTTGGTTGAAGTTCAGAATGAGTTTATGGGAAATCCTAATTTTGGAATTGCATCATTTTCAATAACACCAGAGATAGATACACCTAAACAGTTAAAAGCATATGCTAAAAGAAATGGTATAAATCATAAAAACTGGCATATGTTAACGGGTAAGCCAGAAGAAGTAGTTTATAATTTGTCAAATGACGGATTTAAATTATTCGTTGGAAAAGGTGAAGTATCTCATGGAGGGTTTGAGCATTCAGGTTTGTTTGCTTTGGTAGATAAAGATGGGTATATCCGTTCTCGTTATGACGAACAAGGTAATCCAATAGGTTATTATAGAGCGTTGGAAGAACATGGTTTTGATAATCAAATAAAAGAATTAAAAGAAGACATAAAATTATTGTTAAAGGAGTAACATGAGTGCAGAAGAAAAAAAATATAAAAGGTTTATTACAATAGTATCTATAATAATACCAATAGCGGTAGCTGCATTATTTAGAATTAAAATACCTAATGTAGAGCCCTTGACTTTTTTGCCACCTATATATGCAAGTATAAACGGATTGACAGCTGTGTTATTAGTAGCATCGGTAGTAGCAATTAAAAAAGGAAATAGAAAGCTTCACGAGCAGTTAAATACTTTAGCAATTGTATGTTCTGTGTTGTTTTTAGTTATGTATGTAGCCTATCATATGACTTCGGATTCAACAAAATTTGGAGGTGAGGGAGTAATAAAGTATATATACTTATTTATTTTATTAACACATATTGCTTTGTCTGTAATAATAATTCCATTTGTACTGGTAACATTTATGAGAGCTAGACTGGGGAAGTTTCCAGAGCATAAAAAAATAGCTAAGATCACATTTCCGCTATGGTTATATGTAGCAGTAACAGGAGTTGTAGTATATTTAATGATATCACCATATTATGTTTAAAAAATTAGTTTTAATTCTAGTATTAATAGCTTCAACAAACGTATCTGCACAATGTGCAATGTGTAAGGCTGTAGTAGAAGGAGGTAATGAAACAATGGCTGAAGGAGTTAATAATGGAATAACCTATTTAATGGTGTTTCCTTATATATTAGTTGGGTTGTTGTTTTATTTTATATACCGCCATAAAAAGGCTTCAAAAAATTAACAGTCTAATAAGAGTTTTTTTTTGTAACATATTCTATTTTTAGTCGTCATATAAAAACAGTTTTAAAAAAATGTTCGATTTTGAATCTAATAATGTTCGAAATCAAACAGTTAAATGAAATTGAAAAACAACTAGTTTACTGGTATACAAGAAGTTATGTTTTATTCTTTTTTGGAATACCAATTGACTAACTATAATGAACAAAAAAATATTCGTCTTGAAAACAAAAATTGTATTACTAGGAGCTCTATTAGTCTCATTAACAGGTTTTTCTCAAAAACAGTGGACGCTTAAAGAGTGTGTAGACCATGCATTAAAAAATAACATTACAATCAAACAAAATAAGCTAAGTGTACAACTTGCTGAAAAAGATGTAGCTATTGCTAAGGGGAGTTTTCTACCAGATTTAAATGCATCTTCAAGTGGTTCTGTAAATTTTGGTTCTTCAATTGCCCAAAATGGATCAAGGATTTCTGCCGATAACCTTAGGTTTAGTGGAAGTTTAAGAACTTCAACAACTTTGTTTAATGGGTTTAGAAATTTAAATACCTACAAACAAGCGAAATTAGGAGTTGAAGGAAGTAAATTAGATTTAGAAGTTATTGAAAATGATATTTCCTTAAATGTAGTAAATACTTATTTGAATGTATTATTTGCTAAAGAAAATTTAAATGTAGCTAAAATTCAGGCTGAAATAAGCAAAAAACAAATTGATAGAGCCAAAGCTCAATTTGAGGCTGGAGCAGTACCTAAAGGTGATTTGTTAAATGTTCAATCTACAGCAGCAACTGATGCGCAAAATGTAGTTACTCAAGAGAATACATTAAATTTAGCTTTGTTAAGATTATCACAGTTATTACAGTTGCCTTATGAAGGATTTGATGTTCAAACAATAGATTTAAATTCTCCTTCAGGTGCCCTGTTATATGATAATTCGAATGTGGTTTTCGAAAAAGCAGTAAAAAATAGACCAGAGATTACTAAAGCAGAATTAAATGTAAAGAATGCAGATCTTTCTATAGATTTAGCTAAAGGAGCTTATCTACCTAGCTTATCTTTTGATGCGAGTGCAGGAAGTTCATATCAGCATTTTTTCAATACAGATATTTTTCCCAATGATTATTTGTTTAAACAAATAAATGATAACTTAGGATATAGTGTTGGTTTATCATTAAATATCCCAATATTTAATCGTTTTCAAACAAAAAATAGAGTTTCAAAATCTATTATCAGTAAAGAAAATTCAGAGTTAGCTTTAGAGAATCAAAAATTACAATTGCGTCAAACAATAGAGCAGTCATTTTTAGATGCGAAAGCAGCAGCAAAAACATTTGAAGCAGCAAAAGTATCTTTAGATGCCCAAAAAGAAGCTTTTAAAAATGCACAAGTAAGTTATGATTATGGTTCAATGACACAGTTTGATTTTGATCAAGTTCGTAATCGTTTGGTTAATGCAGAAGGAGCTATGATTAGAGCTAAATACGATTATGTGTTTAAAACAAAAGTATTAAAGTTCTATTTTGGAGAGTCGATAGTAGATTAGACATAAAGTTCATATAAAAAGAAAAACCTCGTTAATTTTTACTTAACGAGGTTTTTCTTTATAATGTATCTTTGCAAAAAAGTATTATTAGTTTGGCATTAATTTTAAATATAGAAACAGCTACTAAAAACTGTTCAGTAAGTATTGCAGAAGACGGAAAGGTTATAGCTATTAGAGAATTAAATGAAGGAAGTTATTCTCATGCAGAAAAATTACATCCATTTATTCAAGAGGTTTTAGACGAACTAGCGTTAACCACAACTAAGTTAGATGCTATAGCAGTAAGCAAAGGCCCTGGTTCTTATACGGGACTTCGTATTGGGGTTTCTGCTGCAAAAGGACTTTGTTTTTCGATAGATAAACCATTAATATCCCTCGAAACTTTAAAGTCGTTAGCACATAGTATAAATGTTGAAGAGGGACTAATAGTACCAATGATAGATGCACGTAGAATGGAAGTGTATTCAGCAATATATAATTCAAACTATGAGCAAGAGCGAGAAATACAAGCTCAAATAATTGATGAAAACTCTTTTGAAGAAGAGTTGTCAAAAGGAAAAGTATATTTCTTAGGTGATGGGGCTGCAAAATGCAAAGAAGTTATTACACATGAAAATGCTGTGTTTGTAGATGGAAAGTTTCCTTCATCAAAAGAAATGGCTGCATTAAGTTATGAGAAGTACAAAAAAAACGACATCGAAGATGTCGCTTATTTTGAACCTTTTTATTTAAAAGATTTTATTGTGATTCCTGAAAAAAAGAAGGTTTAGCCTTCTTTTTGGATTTCCACAGAGTGTGGATAAGGAATTTCGATACCAGCTTTGTCTAAAGCTAATTTTACGTTTTCAGTAGTTTCGAAGTAAACATCCCAATAATTTGGAGTTTCTGTCCATGGTCTTACGGCAAAGTTTACAGAACTATCTGCTAATTCAGAAACATTCACACTAGGAGCAGGATCTTTTAATACTTTAGGGTTTGATGTTAAAACATCCATTAAAATTTTCTTAGCTTCTTTGATGTCTGCATCATACGATACTCCAAAAGTTAAATCAACTCTTAATTTACCTTCAGCAGTATAATTAATAATGTTACCATTTGATAAAGCACCATTAGGTACAATAGCTAATTTGTTTCCTGGAGTATTTATGTGAGTAGTAAATACTTGAATTTCTTTTACCACACCAGTTACACCTTGTGCTTCAATTAAGTCACCAATTTTAAAAGGTTTAAAAATCATAATTAAAGCTCCTCCAGCAAAATTTGATAATGATCCTTGTAAAGCCAAACCAACAGCAAGACCAGCAGCACCAATAATAGCAGCAAAGGATGTTGTTGCAACTCCTAAGTTAGAAATAACAGTAACAAATAATAAAGCTTTTAAAGACCAGCTTAACAAATCGCCCAAAAACTTCTGTAGTGTAACATCCACGCTACGTTTGTTCATTATTTTTTTAAAGGTTCTTACAACAAATTTAATGGCAAATAATCCTACAATTAAAATTGCTAAAGCAGTTAGTACCTTAGGTGTGTAATCAATTAATAAGCTTTGAAACTTGTCTAAATACTCTTTCATGTTTAAGTTTTTAAAAAATTAATAAAATGTAAGTAGCGTTAGTTTTTTAAAAAGTGAAGCAAAGTTACAGTATCAATAACAATATACCAATTAAAGAAGGTATAGATTGAACAAAGAATATTCTTGGCTTTTTTGTTGAATAAGCGCCATAAATCCCGGCAACAAAAACACAACCTAAGAAGAATAGTGCTACATCAGTTTTCTCAGATAAAATAGACCAAATTAAGCCAGCAGCTAAAAAACCATTATACAACCCCTGATTGGCAGCTAATATTTTAGTTTCTTCAGCATATTCTTTCGATTTTAAACCAAAGGTTTTAATTCCTTTAGGTTTGGTCCATAAAACCATTTCTAAAATAACTATATAAATATGGATTAACGCTACTAAGGCAACGAAAAATAATTGAGGATAAGTCATTGTTAATTGTTTTTTAGGTTAGTTAATAGTTGCTTTTTAATAACAACAAAGTTTATTTACACAAACATATGCAAAAAAATAGAGAGAAATTAGTAAGAATTATAGGCATAAAAAAACGATATTGTACACAATATCGTTTAAATAGTAGTTAGTTAATATAGTGTTACTTTACTTCAAAAGTAACTTTTAAGTTAACTCTAAATTCAGTTACTTCATCATCGTTTACAACTACGCTTTGCGATTGTACAAATGCTGATTTAATTCCTTTAACTGATTTAGAAGCTTGTTTTACGGCTTTTCTGGTAGCATCTTCCCAACTTTTGTCAGAATTGGCTAAAATTTCAATAACTTTCATTACTGCCATAATAATTTCTTTTATGATTTATACCTCATAAATATACTAATTTTAAAGGTTATTTCCTTGTCAAAAAATAGGATTAAAAACCAATGTTAAATTAATGTTACGAAAATGTTTCAATTATGTAAATATTTTTATATATTTGTAATGTAAGTGTTAATCCTTAAAAGTTTAGATATGAAGAAATTAATAATAGCCGCTTGTGTTTTATCAGTATCATTATTACAAGCTCAAGATACAGAACCAAAATTTGAGAAATCAGGAGATTTAGTAAAAGCAACTTATTTTTATAAGGATGGTAAAGTAAAAGAGCAAGGTTTCTTCAAAAACAAAAAGTTAACAGGGACATGGACTTCTTTTGATGAAAAAGGAAACAAGACTGCTATTGCACATTATGAAGCAGGAAAAAAAGTAGGTAAATGGTTTATGTGGAAAGAAGATGGATTGAAAGAAATTGATTATAACAATAATGTTATAGCAAGCGTGCAAACTTGGAAAGAAGAAACTAAAATGGCTATCAAATAGCCTTTGGGAGATTAAACAGAATAAAAAAAACCGAGTAGATTTTCTACTCGGTTTTTTATTTTCTTCCAAAATCAGCAGGAATTTCTCCCCAAGCTTTAGTTTCCCATTTTAATAAAGGGTTTTTAAAAGAGTTTTCTTTTAGCCATTTCTCGGCACGTTTTATTAAGTCTAAAATATCTTTATTCTTCTCATCAAAAACAATATTAGTTCTACATTGTTTTTTTCGAACCCATCCCATTGCTATTTTAGAATCTGAATAAATAGGTAGTTCATGCATGTTTTTACTTTTTAATAAAGCAATTCCATGGACTAAAGCTAAAAACTCACCAATATTATTGGTTCCATTAATAAAAGGCCCCATTTTAAAGATTTCTTTTTTATTGTGAGTTAAAACACCTCTGTATTCCATTTTTCCAGGATTACCAGCACAAGCGGCATCTACAGAGATACTTTCTAAAATAGGATTTCCATATTTAGCTTTTTCGGCAGCAGATAGAACAATTTTTTTAGTATCTTTTCCTTTATAGTCGTTATAACTCTTGGTAAACGCAATTTCGGCTTCTTTTTTATCAATAAAAGCTTTGTATTGGGCACCTTCATACCCCGTTATTTGTTTTTTGCAAGCATTCCAAGAGGTAAAAATACCTTTTTCTTTACCTTGCCAAACAACATAGTATTTTTTCTTTTTAGACATTCTTTGTAATTACTTCTTCAATTATTTTAGGAAAATGTTCATATTCTAAGATATGAATTTTTTCAGCTATTTGCTCAGGTGAATCGTTTTTGTCTATAATTGTTTTAGCTTGAAAAATAATAGCTCCTTCATCATAATTTTCATTAACATAATGAATTGTAATACCGGATTCCGTTTCATTATTTTCCTTTACAGCTTTATGAACATTCATTCCGTACATGCCTTTTCCTCCATATTTAGGTAACAAAGCAGGGTGAATATTTATAATTTTATTAGGAAAAGCTTCAACAATTTTTGCAGGAATACGCCATAAGAATCCAGCAAGGACAATTATGTCAGCTTCAACCTGTAAAAAGTTTAGTACGGTGTCGTCTTTTGTAAAGCTCTCTCTATCAAAGAGTGATGCTTCTATGTTTAGTCGTTCACAACGGTCAAAAACTTTGGCATGTTCATTGTTAGACAGCACGTGAGTAACAGTGGCAATTTGAGAAGAATTGAAGTATTTAATTATATTTTCGGCGTTGGATCCAGAGCCAGAAGCAAAAATTACGATACGTTTCATGTTAAAATTTAGTTGTTTTGTTACTGCAAAAAAAAGAATAATTATTAACAACGGTGGTGTGTGTAGCGAAATATTCAAGTATTTTTTTTATTTTAGGCATCACATTTTTGAGCAAAAGTTAGAATTAATAACTAAGATTTGTATTTTTGCCTCGATTTTAAATTTTAAAACAAACAAATTATGTCAGACATTGCATCAAGAGTAAAAGCAATTATCGTAGACAAGTTAGGAGTAGACGATAACGAAGTAACTAACGAAGCAAGCTTCACAAACGATTTAGGAGCAGATTCATTAGATACTGTTGAGTTAATCATGGAATTCGAAAAAGAATTTGATATTCAAATTCCAGATGATCAAGCAGAAAACATTGGTACTGTAGGTCAAGCGGTAAGCTATATAGAAGACGCAAAAAAATAAGATTTATATGCAATTAAAGCGAGTTGTAGTAACTGGACTTGGCGCATTAACGCCAATAGGGAACAATAAAGAAGAATATTGGAATAGCTTAGTTAACGGAGTTAGCGGAGCAGCACCTATAACGTATTTTGATGCTGCCAAGTTCAAAACTCGTTTCGCATGTGAGTTGAAAAACTTCAACGTGAATGATTTCATACATAGGAAAGAATCACGTAGAATGGATAGATTTACTCAGTATGCAATGGTAGCTTCTGATGAAGCTATTGCTGATGCTAAGTTAAACTTAGATGAAGTCAACAAATTAAGAGTTGGTGTTATCTGGGGAGCAGGAATTGGAGGATTGGAAACATTTCAAAACGAAGTATTAGATTTCGCAAAAGGAGATGGTACACCAAAATTCAACCCATTCTTTATCCCAAAAATGATTGCAGATATTGCTCCAGGAAATATTTCTATTAAAAATGGATTTATGGGGCCTAACTATACTACGGTATCTGCTTGTGCATCATCTGCAAATGCGATGATAGATGCACTTAATTACATTAGACTAGGTCATTGTGATGTTATTGTAACTGGTGGTAGTGAAGCTGCTGTTACAGTTGCAGGTATGGGAGGGTTTAATGCAATGCACGCTTTATCAACTAGAAATGAAAGTCCAGAAACAGCATCAAGACCATTTGATAGCGAACGTGATGGGTTTGTTTTAGGAGAAGGAGCAGGAGCAATTGTATTAGAAGAGTACGAACATGCCAAAGCTCGTGGAGCTAAAATTTATGCAGAAGTTATTGGAGGTGGAATGTCATCTGACGCTCACCACATGACTGCACCACATCCAGAAGGAATTGGTGTAATTGCAGTAATGAAAAACTGTCTTGAAAATGCTGGTATAAAGCCAGAAGACGTAGATCATATTAATACTCACGGTACTTCTACCCCTCTTGGAGATGTAGCTGAGTTGAAAGCGATTTCTGAAGTTTTTGGAGATCATGCTAAAAATATAAACATCAATTCTACAAAGTCCATGACTGGACATTTATTAGGAGCAGCTGGTGCTATAGAATCTATTGCAGCAATCTTAGCAATGGAGCACGGTGTTGTACCTCCAACAATAAATCACGAGAATGTTGATGAAAATATTAATCCAGATTTAAATTTAACACTGAATAAGCCACAAGAGAGAGATATCAAAGTCGCGGTAAGTAATACATTTGGTTTTGGTGGACACAATGCTTGTATCGCTTTTAGAAAACTAGATTAACCCTATATGAATTTTCTTCGTAGAATAGTAAGACCCCAGACTAAAGAAGATGAAAACTTTTACTACGAATTAAAAGAACTGCTTAATTTTAAACCTATAAAATTATCGCATTATAAGAAGGCTTTTACACATAGGTCTCTTAAATTAGTTGATAGCAAAGGAAACCCTATTAACTATGAGCGATTAGAATTTTTAGGTGATGCAATTTTAGGTTCGGTAATAGCATCTTATTTATATAAAAAGGTGCCTAAAGGTGACGAAGGATATTTAACTCAAATGCGTTCTAAAGTAGTAAGTAGAGAACACTTAAACGCTTTGGGAAAAGATTTGGAGTTGATACGTTTTGTAAAAAGCAATATTTCACAAGATCATATTAGCAATAATATTTATGGTAATATATTTGAGGCTCTAATAGGTGCTATATACTTAGATAGAGGATACAATTATTGTCATCAATTTATTTATGAACAAGTAATATTACCTTATGTAGATATTGAAAGATTAGAAGGTAAAATTTCTAGTTACAAAGGTTTTGTGATAGAATGGTGTCAGAAGAAAAAGAAGAAATATAAATTCGAATCATACGAAGATTCTGGAAACCAAAACAAGAGGCATTTTAGTGTTAGAGTAAGTATTGATGGTACTATTGTAGCCAAAGGAAGAGCTACTTCTAAGAAAAAAGCAGAGGAAATTGCAGCAAAAAGAGTGTACTATGCTATGCAAAGTCAGATGACAAATTCTTAACATTTAGCCGAAAACGTTTTCGTAAATTTCACATTATATTTTAGATACATTCATTAATTTAGCAAAAAACAAATAGTTGTTTTAATGGCTACCTATGCACTAAATATTGATGATTTTTCTGATAATGATTATGCATTAATAGGTATTCATACTGTATTGAGTGAGTACAGGTTAGCTTATTTGTTAAATCAATACCTGCAAATTAAGTTTTGCAGAGCCAGTTATGATTTAGATTTTACTCGAAAAAACAACCAATCTTCTTACGCCGTGTATGAGTATACTAACGTAGAATTAGAATATGATTGGTTCTTAATTTCCAATAAATATAAATCGACACAAAAAACTATATCAACGAGTCTTTTTAATGAAAGTGATTCTATAATGTATTTAGTTTCTGAAAAAAAGAAGGTTGATTATTTTCTCAAGATAGAAGGAGATTTTGATTATGAATATATTGTGAAAACAATAGAAAAAATAAATCAAATACCTCAAGTTATAACCTCTTACGAAGTAGAGGTTGAATCGTTAAAATCGAAAGATTTTTTAATATTTTAAATTATGCCACACAATAAGAAAACAAAAATTGTAGCAACATTAGGACCAGCAACAAGTACAAAAGAGGTTTTAGCTGAAATGGCTGCATCTGGAGTAAATGTTTTTAGAATTAACTTTTCTCACGCAGATTATGATGTTGTAAAAGAGCGTATTCAGCAAATTAGAGAAATTAATGAAGAAAGAGGTTACAATGTAGCAATTTTAGCTGATTTACAAGGGCCAAAGCTTAGAGTGGGGGTAATGCAAGAAGGAGTAGAATTAAAAGCTGGAGATACCTTTACTTTTACTACAGAAGAATGTGAAGGAACTAAGGAAAAAGCTTTTATGACTTACCAACGTTTTCCTAAAGATGTAAAAGCAGGAGAACAAATTCTTGTAGATGATGGTAAACTATTATTTGAAGTAGTTTCTACGGATAAAGAGAAAGAAGTAGTAGCTAAAGTAATAGTAGGTGGTCCATTAAAATCTAAAAAAGGAGTAAACCTCCCAAATACAAACATTTCTTTACCAGCATTGACTGAAAAAGATAAAAAAGACGTTGTTTTTGCTTTACAACAAGAAGTTGATTGGGTTGCTTTATCTTTTGTAAGAACTCCAGAAGATTTAAGAATTTTACGTGACTTAATTAAACAAAAGTCAAGATATAGAGTACCAGTTATTGCTAAGATTGAAAAACCTGAAGCAGTAGAAAATATAGATGCATTAATTCCTTATTGTGACGGATTAATGGTAGCTCGTGGTGATTTAGGTGTTGAAGTACCAATGCAAGATGTTCCTTTAATTCAAAAGAGTTTAGTTCGTAGAGCTAAAGAAGCAAGAATTCCAGTTATTATTGCTACTCAAATGATGGAAACTATGATTGATAATGCAGTACCTACAAGAGCAGAGGTAAATGATGTTGCAAATTCAATTATGGATGGAGCAGATGCAGTAATGCTTTCTGGTGAGACATCAGTAGGAAAACACCCTATTAAAGTTATTAAAAAAATGACTGAAATTATTAGTAGTGTTGAGTTCTCTGAATTAATTAAAGTTCCACAAGAGCCACCTCATATTCGTACAAACAGATTTATAACAAAATCTATTTGTCATCACGCAGCTTTAATGGCTGATGATATTAACGCAGCAGCAATTTCTACATTAACTAATAGTGGTTATACAGCTTTCCAAATTTCAGCATGGAGACCAAAATCACACGTATTAGCATTTTCATCAGAGAAAAGAATCTTAGGAAAGTTAAATCTTTTATGGGGAGTTAGAGCTTTCTATTACGATAGAGATTTAAGTACAGATGATACTGTTGAAGATATTAATGAAATAGCCAAAGAAAAAGGTTTTGTAAAAGGAGGAGATTTTATGATCAACTTATCATCAATGCCAGTAAAAGCAAAAGGTATGGTAAATACTTTACGTGTTTCTCAAATAGACTAAGAAGCATAAGATAAATAAAAAAGCGCAACCTATTTTGGGTTGCGCTTTTTTATTTTATAACTGTATTTTTTTGGAAGTTATAATGGCATCGTTGGTTACAAAAGGCATTGGCATCATTATTTCACTTCTAGGCTTTAAATTAAACTTAGGATGTGTTAATAAATCGTACGAAACTTCATTTAAAACAATGTTAGGTTTTTCATCTTTATCTATAGTGAATGATACGGTTACATCCTTATCAGAGTTTGCTATTTGATAAATTAATAATACTCCTTTGTGAGCTTTAAAAGCCTTGCCAGCATCATAAAAAGCGCCGTTTACTTTCAAATCCTTTAATTGGATAGGAGTATTGTTGTAAAACTCATATTTATTGATGTTACGCGTAGGTGTAATTGTTAAGTTTAACTTCCTTTCATTATTAATAATGGTATCTAAATTGATTTTAATATTAGAAGTACTTAAGTTTTTGTTTTCTGCCTTTTTATGATAGTTAAAACGAGTATTATACTTGCTTTTACCTTCCACCGAAGGAATACTTCCTTCTTGATAATCTGAGTCGAAAATTTGTTTTGTGTAATTATCTAATGTTTTGTTATAAGTACCCCAGTAAGCAGTATTGTCATCAGAATTTTGAATATAAACTATACTATTAGGTCTTTTTTTATCAATTGAAAAACCACTGTTAAAAGTAGCAAGAACAAAGAATACTATAGATATAATGCCAACAATAGTTTGCCATCTGTTCTTTCGTTTTTGTTGATGAAAAACAGGTAAGGTAAAACCAAAAACTAAAACAATAAAAATAGCTGAAACAAATAAAATTTTAAGTCCTAATGCAACAGGAAACAATTGAATCATAGGAGCTATAATATATACAGTTGGAACTGATATTATGGCAAATAAAGTGGCTTTAGAATTTGCTTTTAGTTTCATTAAAATTAGAATAGCTAAAATTAAAAGAGAAGCATATACAGGAATAATAAAGAAACCTGCTCCTGGTAAGTATTGGTAAATGAAATAGTTTAAAATAAAACTAAGAGCTATTGGAGCAATAAATAAATCTGTAGTTTTATGTTCTTTAAAACGGCTGTAAATTTTAAATACAATCCAAATATTTAAAAATATAAAAGCAATGATGTATTGATACCCGTTATAAGTAAAACCATGAAGCATATCGGTATATTGCGGGTGTATTATTAAAATTAACTGCCATAAACCGTAAGATACACCAGCACAAATAACCAATGAAGCTATGTAAGGTATAAAACCAATAAAAGTGCCTCTAATAGTAAGTTTATTCTTTGAAAAACCTAAAAAGAGTAGCACACAAAATATGATGAAACTTATAATTAATAAGGTGCCTCCCCAAGAGAAAGGGTAAGTCAACATTTTAATTATTGGAAAGTTTACATAAATATAATCTTCGTCACTGTTTAAGTTTGTTAAGTCAGAATTAGCAAAATAATTTAGAGATGTAGTAAAATATTCTGCCTGATGCATTAAAGTTTCTCTATTTAACCTTTCATAAGAATCCTGAGCAGTATGATAATCGAAATGATCATCAATAAAAGCAAAATTGAATCCATTGATATTTCCTTTTTCTCTAAATACAGTTAAATCAGTATCGTTAGGTAATTTTTTATAAATACTGTACATTAGTGAATTAGCAGCAGGGTAGTTTGGGTTAGAATTTAAAAATTCAGTAAGTAATTTTTTATTCATACCATTTGTTTCCATTAGCATATAGCTAGAGCCTCCACTACCTCGTGCTTCAAAGTTTAATACTATTCCAATATTCTTAGCTAGAGGATGATTTTCTACAAAAGCTTGTGCCCCTAATAAACCTAATTCTTCGGCATCAGAAAAAAGAATAATTATATCATTTTTTGGCTGTTTATTTTTAGCTAAAAATGCTCTTATTCCTTCTAGTATAGTTACAACACCTGAACCTGCATCACTAGCTCCTAATGAAGAATGTGGATTAGAGTCATAATGAGTAAGTAATAGTAATGATTTTCCATTACCAGATCCCTTAATTTTAGCTATGATGTTTTCAGTAGTAGTACTTGCTCTCCATTTTTTATTAATAGCTGTTTGGTATTGAATTTCAGGAGTTAAATTCAGTTTTTTTAACTCATTTACGATATAATCTTGAACCACTTTGTGCTCAGGTGAACCTGTGTGGTGTGTTTTTTTCGAAATGTTTTTTAAATGAGATAAAGCATTACTTAACGAAAAGTCCTCAGATTTTAGTTCTTTATTATTTGAGGGAACCGAAGGAATTACATCTTTAAAACTCCAATAAACTGTAAAAATTATGATTAGTACAGCGATAAAATTATTTGATGATTTCATAGTAAAATTTTAATGCATATAAAAGTAAGTAAATTTATTCTTTATCTGCGAAATAGTTAATTAGTTAAAAATCAGTATATTTAGTAGCTAAATCTTACTATTATGGGAATTATTAACTTTCAAGGGAAGCGAACAAATCAACAAGAAAAAGAGTCAGTGCCAATTTTGGTTTCTGATTATATGTCTAAAAATCTTATTACGTTTAGAGAAGATCAATCTATTGAAGATGTTATCGATTCTCTAATTAAAAATAAAATTTCTGGAGGTCCTGTTGTCAATGATAAGAATGAATTAGTTGGAATAATTTCTGAAGGAGATTGTATAAAACAAATATCTGAAAGTAGATATCATAATTTACCTATTGATAAAAATAATACAGTTTCAAAGGCCATGATTACGCAGGTTGAAACTATTGATGGAGATATGAATATTTTTGATGCTGCTAATAAGTTTTTAGAATCGAAAAGGAGACGTTTTCCAATTACTGAAAACGGAAGATTAGTTGGATTAATAAGTCAAAAGGATGTGTTAAAAGCTGCAATGAAGTTAAAAGGTAATACTTGGAAATAATTAATCTTGTTTAACCAATAAATACATTTCATTTTCCAGTTCTAAGTATCCTTGGTCATATACATAAAAATAGGTGTTTCCTGTTTTTGTAGTATAGATAGAGGTGATGAATTTAAAATCAAAACCTCTATCAAATAATTTACGCCTGCTAACTTTTGTCTTTCCCGATGCGTTAAGTTCAGCAAGGATTTTATAATTTTTACGCAATCTATTATTGGTATTTCTAACGAGGTTTTTACTTTCCTTGTTAATTTTATTGTTATAGGCGTTTCGACAATAATCAGAACAGAATTTTTTATCAACTCTACCAATAACTTTTTCAGCACATTCTAAACATTTTTTAGCATCCATAGTCTGTTTTTTTCAATTCATACCATTTAGCATTGTTACCTTCGAACTTAAAATCGTTTACATATTTCAATCCTATTTTTTGTAGAATTTTATTGGATCCAATATTATCTGTTTCTGCAGCTCCATAAATGATATCATATTTCATTTGCTTGAAACCAAATTTTAAACATGTTATTGCTGATTCTGTTGCATATCCTTTTCCCCAGAATTTTGGTAATAATCTATAGCCTATATCAATAAAGTTTGTAAAGCCATTTAATTCTTCTTCTATACCTTTATTAAATTTTAACCCTGACCATCCTATAAAATCTCCTGATTCTTTTTCAAATGCAGCAAGCCTACCAATACCATTTTCATTGTATTGTTTTTCGAAAAATTCAATAATATCTTCAGCCTGTTTATAAGTAGTAATTGGATTATTTCCAAGATATTTATGTACTTCTGGGTTTGAGTCTAATTCAAAGATATGTACTGTATCTTTTTTTTCAAACGGCCTTAATTTCAAACGATTTGTTTCTAATTGGAACTTCATTTTTAGCTATGCTTTTTTTCAAATATAGGAAAATATAAACGACTACATTCATTTACAAACGAAAACAAACGACTACTTACCGATTATGATTTGGATTGTGTTAGATATTTGCAGTGTTAATTCGATTGAATAACAAAGTCTTAACTGTTTAATGAAAAAATAATAATTATGAATGCACTAAAAAACAGAGTACAGTTGATTGGAAATTTAGGAAATGACCCAGAAATTATCAATTTAGATAATGGTAAAAAAATAGCTAAGTTTTCATTAGCTACAAATGAAACGTATAAAAACTCGGAAGGAGAAAAAGTTACTGATACAGAATGGCACTATATAGTTGCATGGAATAAGATTGCTGAAATTATAGAACAATACTTGCAGAAAGGAAGTGAAGTAATGATTGAAGGAAAATTAACTTCTAGATCTTTTGAAGATAAAGAAGGTATTAAGCGCTATGTTACCGAAGTAATTTGTAATGAATTACTAATGCTAGGTGGTAAATAGTGGGAAAGTTGTTTTATGAAAAAGAGGAAAAGGCATTTTATAAATGCCTTTTTTTATTTTAAATACCTAAGACTCTATTTAATATTTCTTGTCTTCTTCTAGCTACTGGAATGTTTTTATTGTTATTCATTTTGCAATAAAAACCGTCATTTTTAATAATTTTTGAAGTATGATTTATGTTGATGATATAACTTTTATGAGTTCTAAAAAAGGGTAAACCATCAAAAACATCATCGTAATCACCAAGATTACGAGATGCTATTATTTGCCTGTTGTTAGTACAATGAAAAATGGTATAGCGTCCTTGAGATTCTAAAAAAACAATATCTTTAAATTTAATCAACTCAATACGATCGTTAGATGGTATTGCTATGAAATCTTGTTTTATAGAATCACTGATTGTTTTATTTAGACTGTTAATTTGTGTTTTTGATGTAAATATTTCTTCTTGAATATCTTTTTTTACTCTATTCACAGCAGAGATTAATTCTTCTGTAATAACTGGTTTTAAAATATAATCAACAGCATTGTATTTAAAGGCTTTTAAAGCATACTTTTCATGAGAAGTAACAAATATTACTTTTAGATTTTCTGGTAAAATACAGTCTAATAATTCAAATCCAGTTTTGTCTTTTAATTGTATATCTAGAAATAAGATATCAGTATTGTTGTTTTGTAAAACTTTTATTCCTTCTTCAAAAGAAGTAGCTTCTGCTATTACATTAATATCTCCACAAAACTCATTTAAATAATATTTTAGGAGTCTAATGTTTTTTACTTCATCGTCTATAATAATAGCATTTATTTTATCCATAGTTTATTTTTTATGTGATGTCATGTTATTTTGGGTAGGTATGTTTAAAACAACCTTGGTTCCTGAAGGGGTACCATTTTCATGTAAATCAATTATTTGTAATCGCATTTTTTTCTCATGTATACTATTGTAACCAGAAATTCTATCTTTTAAAATCTCGGTACTCCAAGAGCGTCTCTTTTTCCTTCTATTAATTTTAGCAGCAGCTCTTCCAACACCATTATCGATAACTTTAATTTGAATATAATCATCTATCATTGAAAAATCTATAGTTAATTTCCAATTCTCTTCTTTGTTAGATAATCCATGTATAATAGCATTTTCAATTATGGGTTGAATTAGCATGCAGGGTATTTTATGGTAGTTGATATTTATTTCAGGGGAGATATTGAAAATAGTGTTTAGTTTTTTTTCGAAACGCATTTCTTCTAATTCAATATAATTTTTTAAATAAGATATTTCATCTTTTAAAAAAGTCCACTCAGACCCTGTCATATCTAATGTTGTTCGAAAAAGTTTAGAGAATATTTGAATATAATGTGTTGCTACTTTAACACCATCAAAAATTAATACGCTTTGAATACCATTTAAAGCATTCGATATAAAATGAGGATTCATTTGCGCTCTCAATGCCTTAGATTCTTGTTTGACAATTTGTAGTTGTGCTAAATATTTTTCATGAATTCTATTTTTTTTATGTTGATAAAAAAGATATAAACTGGATAAAATTATTAATGTACTTAAATAATAAAACCAGGTTGTTTTATAAAAAATTTGAGAAACAAAAATGTTATATTTTAAATGATTTGATTGTTTTCCTTCATTATCATAACCTTTTATTTCTAGTGTATGATTTCCAGAAGGTAAATCTCTTAAACGTAATGAGCTAGTGTTTTCCATTTTTGTCCATTCATTATTATCATAATAGCTAAGCTTGTAAAAGAAAAGGTTATCATTTGCATTGTTTATAACACTGTTTTTCAAAGCAAATCCCATTTCTATACTATTATGATTATAAGAAAGCTTTATTTTTTTAGGTTTGTTTGAAAGCCCCATTCGTGTTCTAGTAACTTTCTTTTTTTTCTGGATTGTATTTCTGTATATAAGAACAATAAATGGATGACTTTTGAGGATTAAATATTAGTTCATCAGGATTAAAGTTTACAATACCATTTAAACCTCCAAAATATAAAGTACCGTTTTTAGCCTTATAAAAAGACTTAGCATTAAATTCATTATGAGGCATTCCATCTTTTTCATAATAATGATTAGTTAATGAGTTTTCTAAATTGAGTTGTATGAGTCCATTAAAAGTACTAATCCATAAAAAATTACCATGTGGAATTAATCCTACAATATTGTTGTTTTTTAACCCGAAGTCTTTTAATTCTATGTCTTTATAATTGGATTTTGCTGAGATTTTATAAAGACCATCACGAGAACCAGCCCAAATGTTTCCATAAGAATCCTTTGTGATAACCTTTATAGATTTTGACATATCTAAGTTTGAATTATCATTTTTTAGATAAGTAACAGCCTTATTGGTTTTTAAGTTTTTTTTGTATAGGCCTTGTAGCCCTCCAATCCATAGATTATTATTTTCTTTATCTAAAAATAAATAATTAACTTCTTTATTTAAAGATATTGAAGGAGATAAGTTTCCAGTGTAAATTAATTTTTTAGTGCTTAAATTATATTTAAAAAGACCATTAGTAGTGGCTAGTAATAATTCATTATAGTTACTATTTAGAATATCTATAATAGTAGGAGGAAATTTTAATTTTAGCTCATTAAAAATAGGGTGTACATTAAAAGTATTAGTTTTTAAATCAACATCAAAAAGGCGATTTGCAAAACCATATAAAATAACTTTACTTTCATTATTAATAAATTCTATATCGTAGATAATTCCTTCATAAAATGGATCTTTATTGGTAGTGTTTTTTAATTCAATTTTTGAAAAAATACTGTCTGTAATAGTTTTTTTATACAAACCATAATGAGCAGCAACATAGGTGTTTAAACTATCGTCCTCAATAATTCCTCTAGTACTAATGAGTTTGTTTTTATTACTTAAAAATCGATTAAAGGAATTATTATAAAGTTGAAAGCAGTAGATTTTTTCAGGGCTTATACCTATAATAGTATTGTTTTGAAAAAATTCTACCTCTTTTACAGATACGTTAATAGAATTTAAAGTATTGTTTTTTAAAATAGGTATTCCATTACGAAACTCAATAGTTCCTAAGTATATTTTTTTGGTGTCAGTTGCTATTAACTTATATGTATTTTTTGATGTGTACTTTAATTTATAATTAAAAAAGGGTAATTGAAGAACAAATGCTTCTAGGTTTTTATCATAAAAATAGCCTCCTTGTTTTTTTTGTAGTTTGAATTTTCCTGAATAACTTTCTTTATAAGGAATATTTTGATGTGATTTGAGATAGTAAAATGGACGATCTTTATAATCTTTTTCTATTTTGTTTAAGAAAAAATTTGGTAAAGGATGAAAAGTTAGTTTTTTACTCTCTAATTCTCCTACATAAATACCATGATAAGTTAAAAAAGTAATCTGTTGATTTTTTATGTTTAAAATTTTAGAGATTAATAGTAGATGAAGATTATCTTTAGGTAAGGGAACATTGAAGCTATATTTTTTTGTTTCTTGATTTGGTCTAATACAATAAAATGTATTGGTACAGGTACCTAACCAAATATTACCATTTGCATCTTCATAAGCGGAGTTAAACCAACTATCTCTTTTTTCTCCAATTTTTTCTGTAGGATGTAAACATTGAATAACTCCTTTGGTTGGATCAATTTCGAAAGCCCCAAATTCGGTTAAAGCCCAGAATAGTCCATTTTTAGTTTCAATAAAATCGTATACTTCTTCAATGATATTACCATTTTTAGTTTTTAGCTTATAAAATTCTTTTTGGTTTCCCATTTCTCTGGTAACACCATTTAGGCTATTGTGCCAGATAAAACCGGAACTATCTATAAATAAAATTTTATTTTGAGATGAAGAGATGCCACTGTCGGCAATTGAAATTTCGTTTATTTTATTCTGAGAAAAACAATGTATAGAAGAAACAATAAGCCATAACAAACTTATTCTTCGATTCCATTTAAGCCCCCACTTAATCATATATAATATTATTACACCTAAATTAATAGGTGATGTTAATTCATTTTAACAATAGAAAATTATTATACTTAAGTAGTTTGGGCTGTTAAATATAATTTTTTATGATTAGAAGAACTAATTTTTAGTTACTTATTACTTGACTTTAATTACCCATTACTAGTTATTTTTTAATAAAAACTAATACATTCTTCAAACGGCTTCAAAAAAGCCTTTCTGACATCTCCTTGAATTTACCGTTTATTACATATTACCTACCGTTGGTTACACAGATGTATACGTTAGTTGATTTGCATAAGGTTTTAATTAGGTATAGATGTTTCTTTGTATAGGAGTTAGCAAATATATAACTCTAACTAAATTAGTGATGATAGTATTCTACTAAACAGAATTAGATAATTCTTTTTATAAAATCTATTTATCAAGAAGCTAGTTTAAAGTTCATGAAGTTAGGAATAAAGAAACAATGATAGAGTGGAGGCCATCAATGTTAAATCACCTACCAATAATAGTAGTTTGTTATTATGTTTAGATAATTAAGGGATATCTAGGGATACGTTATGTAAGGTTAGGCTATGGATTATTGGTAGGGAGTTGATGGTGATTTTAAAATTTTATCATAATAAAATAATCATCAGCCCTATTCACTGAGTTGGGGGACTTAGGCTCTTTCTATTAAATATAGTATTACGGAATAGGGTTTGATGATTTATAAAAATGTTTTTGATAGACAATACTAAGTAAGGGCTATGAATATACTTATTGTGTTAATGTTTGTTCTCGTTCTATGTAATTGCATGATAAAGATATGTTTAACTAGCCCCTACTTTTATTTGAAAAATAATATGGAGTTTAAGTTGATAACTTACAAAACTATTAGAGGTACAAAGAAAATTTTAGAGTTAAAAAATTATAAAGCAACCGAAGCTATAATTTACAAAGATGGTTCACCATGTTTTTATGTTGATTGTTTTGATTTAAGGACAGAGTCAAATGTAATTCTGAATAGTATGGTGCTATGTCGTCAACAAAAACTTAAGGAGGTAATAAAAGAAATAGGTAGAATAAATAAAGTAAATATATCAGTGCAAAAAGTTCCTTTTTTTTCGATTAAGACAAAGATTGAGTTTAAGGAATTGGATTTACCTCCATTACCTAAAGAATGGTTGATGTAATTGAAGTTTCAATAAAATAAACGAATGTGTTTTTATTTCAATGTTGTTTACTAATTACTATTAAATATAAAGGGAAATTGCAAAGAAAACAATGCCCCGCCCCCCGAAAGACGCTTTATATTTAGGATGTTTCGAATTTCTAAGAATAAAGAGTTAGAAAGATGTTATGTAAATAACATCTTTCTTTTTTGGTTAAACTTTAGTTTACTTGTTAAAAGCCATACTTAATTGAATTCGTTTTCTAGTAATGTCAACTTCTAATACTTTTACTTCTACATGTTGATGTAAATTTACATACTCATTCACATCTTTTACAAAAGTATTGGCAAGGTTAGATACATGAACCAATCCACTTTCCTTAATACCGATATCTACAAAACATCCAAAATTGGTAATATTATTTACAATTCCAGGAAGTTTCATGCCTACTTTAATATCGTTAATAGTTTTTATGTGTTCATTAAAGCTAAAAGCTTTAGCCTTTTCTCTTGGGTCTAAACCTGGTTTTTCTAGCTCCTTTACAATATCTTGTAAAGTAGGAAGTCCATAGGATTCTGTAATATAATGCTGTAATTTTAATTGTTTTAAAATTGATGTATTACCTATTAAATCAATTACATTATTACCAGAATCTTTAGCTATTTGTTTTACTAAAGTATATCGTTCAGGGTGAACTGCAGAATCATCTAATGGATTAGTACTGTTTTTAATACGTAAAAAACCAGCAGATTGTTCAAAAGCTTTTCCTCCTAATCGTGGTACTTTTTTGATAGCAGTTCTATTTGCAAAAGCTCCATGTTCGTTTCTATAGTTTACAATGTTTTCGGCTAATTTAGGACCTATTCCAGATACATAGCTTAATAAAGAAGCACTTGCTGTATTTATATTTACACCTACTTTATTTACACAATGTTCTACAACAGTATCTAATGATTTTTTTAAACTTGATTGTTCTACATCGTGTTGATATTGCCCTACACCAATAGACTTTGCATCGATTTTTACCAATTCTGCTAAAGGATCAGCTAATCTACGACCAATTGAGATTGCTCCTCTTACAGTTACGTCGTAGTTAGGAAATTCATCACGAGCAATTTTTGAAGCTGAATAAATGGATGCCCCTGCTTCGCTGACAACAAAAACTTCTATAGAGTTTTTAAAATGAATTCGTTTTAAAAGTTGTTCTGTTTCTCTAGATGCTGTTCCATTACCAATAGCAATTGCTTCAATCTTATAAGCGTCTGTTAGTGAGCTGATTTTTTTTATTGCTTCTGTTGTTTGACGTTGAGGAGCATGAGGGAAAATAGTTTCATTATGTAATAAATTACCTTGAGCGTCTAAACAAACTATTTTACAACCGGTTCTAAAGCCAGGATCAATTGCTAGTATACGTTTTTCTCCTAATGGAGCGCCTAATAAAAGTTGTTGTAGATTTTTAGCAAATACTTTTATAGCACTTTCGTCTGCTTTTTCTTTGGCCAAATTAAGGGCTTCTGTACTTAGAGAAGGTAAAAGTAAACGTTTGTAGGCGTCTGCTATGGCTAACTCAATTTGATCAGCACATTCGTTATGTGAACGAATAATACGGTCTTCCATTTTTTGAAGAGCTCGCTCATTATCTATTTCAATTTTTACTCGAATGAAGCCCTCTTTTTCCGCTCTTAAAATTGCTAATAAACGATGTGAAGGAATACGACTTAAATTTTCCTCCCAATCGAAATAGTCTTTAAATTTTTGAGCTGCTTCTTCGTCTTTTTTAGTTTTAACAACTTTTGTAATAATGGTAGCAAAACGCTCTAATTGATATCTAATATTATTTCTAATGTCTGTACGTTCGTTAACCCATTCAGCAATAATATGACGAGCACCTTCTAGAGCTTTTTCTTCAGAATCTACTTCTTTATTAATATATTTTGAAGCTGTATATTCTAAGTCGTTTACTCTTTGACTCATAATCATTTTAGCCAAAGGTTCTAAGCCATTTTTACGAGCAGTTTCTGCTTTTGTTTTACGTTTCTTTTTATATGGAAGATATAAATCTTCTAAAGAAGTAAGGTCTTCTATTTTATCTATTTTATCTTTTAGTTCTTGAGTTAAAAGATTTTGATCTTCAATAGCTTTTAAAATAGCTGTTTTCCTTTTTTCAATAGCTTCAAATTGTTCTTTTAATTGAACTATTTGTCCAATTTCAACTTCATCTAAATTACCTGTTTTCTCTTTTCGATAACGAGCAATAAAAGGGACAGTACAATCTTCATTTAATAATTCGATAGTATTTTGAATTGATTTTTGTGAGATTTGTACACGAGAAGTAATATAGGATATAAGTTGCATAGAATATTTTTAAAATGAAAAACCTCCCTAAAAAGGAAGGTTTCAAATATAATAATTGACTTTTAGTTAGTGAATTTTAATAGTTCAAAAGATTTTTCTTTTTTATTATAATCTATATAGATATAAAAATTTTTATATTTAAAAATGGCATCGCTTGTATCATACTTTTTTATAGGAATACCAAAAAAATCAGAAATTTTGAGTTTTGATCTTTCAGGTGCTAAGTGATTTTTAATTTTATCGAAAGCATTTGTTAATTTTTCATTTTTTAAATGAGAAAAATTTTCATCAAGTATACTTGAAAATTTTATGAATTCAAATTCTGATGAGGACATATAACCAAGAAAATTATACTGAGTACTGTTAGAGAAAGAAACAGATTGTCCATTAGGTAGACTTATACTACTAGAACTAAGCCCACTTCCAGAACCCCCATATCCTATTATGACTGGTCCTAAAGAACCTCCAATTGTAACATAGTATTTGTTGTTGTAGAATTGAGTATTAATAGCAATTTTAGCATAATTCAAAGTACTGAAAAACTTTTTCGTTTTTTTTAATTCATTATATTTTTTATAGGTACTAGTACGTGTTTCAAAAGGAGAATTTCTGAATTTAATAGTATCTGTTTTCAAAAGAAGGATTTCTTTTTTTATTTCCTTATTAATTAAATCAGTAATCCTAAAGCTCATTTTTTCTTTAGAGAAAGTTAAGGTGAAAAGTTTATTATTTAGGAGGTACGAGTTTGATTTTTTTTTACGTCTCTTTATTTTTTTTAAAGGGTTTTCTAATTTAAAAGATGATGCTATAAAAGTTTTTAAATTCACTTTTACAAATTGTGTATATTCTGAGTTATTGTTTAAGGTAAATATTATTGTTTCATCTTGGATGTACATTTTTCGTCTTTTAGAAGATACTTCGATAGAATTAGGAGTGTTTTTATCAAATTTGAGAAGAGGTGAAGACTTCATTAATATAGACATTAATTCACTTTTCTGCCCTACTGAAGATATTAGATCAAGTTTACTTAGATCTATTTTATTTCGTTTAGGTTTGTCATTATTAAAAGTATAAAAGTAAAGTCCGTTAACCTCTTTAGATCCAGATATAAGATAAAATGTATTATTTATTGTTACTGATTGTAGATAGGTTTCGTAATCAGTTAAAAGTTTAAATTCTTTAGAAGTTGAAGTTTTTTTAGCTTTATCAAAAGTGATTTCTAAAAAATCATTTTTTTTATTTTTTAGATATAATTTATAATCTCCGTTTTCTGCAATACTATATCCAATAATATTTTTATATTTTCTTCTTTTATTCTTAAATAAGAGTTTGTTTGTAATAGAAAATTTATTGTCAAAATCATAGATATATACATTTTTTGCATCTGTAATAAAAATTGAAAAATTATCATTTTTATCATTCACTAAGGGGTAAATGTCTTTTAGAGTAGAGTTAGAAGTAGCTAAACTATTTTCAAAAGAGGTTAATTTTTCTTGGCTATACGTTACAAAGTGAATAATTGTTATAGCAATTAAAAGCAATGTTTTTTTCATATCAATTTATTTATAATAAAAAAACCTCACTAAGAAGTGAGGTTACGAATATACTAAAATGTTGTTTTTGTTTAAGCGATAAACTCTCCGTTATTAACCTTGCCAGAAGGTTGTACAAAGGCAAGTTTTCCATCAGGAGTGTCTGTCATTAAAATCATTCCTTGACTAACCACTCCACGTAATTTTCTTGGTGCTAAATTACATAACACAGATACTTGTTGACCAATAATATCTTCAGGTTTAAAGCTTTCTGCAATACCAGAAACAATAGTTCTTTTATCAATACCTACATCTACTGTAAGTTTTAATAATTTTTTAGTTTTAGCTACTTTTTCAGCTTCTAAAATAGTACCTACACGAATATCTAATTTTGTGAAGTCATCAAATTCTATAGTTTCTTTTTGTGGTTCTATTACTTTATTTGCCGCTTCATTTGCTTTTTTAGTAGCTTCTAATTTTGCTAGTTGCTCTTCAATCGTTTTATCTTCTATTTTAGGAAATAATAATTCAGCTTTTCCTTCTTGTATTTGATGCCCTTCTGGTAATAAAACTTCTTTTTCAGAAACTTTATTCCATTGTAAGTTTTCATCAGTTTTTAATATCGATTTTAACTTCTTTGAAGTAAAAGGTACGAAAGGTTCTGATAATACCGATAAAGCTGTTGCTATTTGTAAGGCAACATACATAATTGTTTTAACACGCTCTTCATCTGTTTTAATTAAATTCCAAGGTTCTTCATCAGCTAAATATTTATTTCCTAAACGAGCTAAGTTCATTAATTCTTGTGAAGCCTCTCTAAAACGATAACGTTCAATAGACTTAGCAATAATGTTAGGGAATTCTTTTAAAGCAGCTAAGGTATCTTCATCAACTTCAGAAAAATCATTAGGAGTAGGTACAATACCATTGTAGTATTTGTTAGTTAATACTACCACACGGTTAATAAAGTTACCAAAAATGGCTGCTAACTCATTGTTGTTTTTTGCTTGAAAATCTTTCCAAGTAAAATCATTGTCCTTACTTTCAGGTGCGTTAGCTGTTAAAGTATAACGTAACACGTCTTGCTGACCTGGGAATTCTTCCAAATATTCATGTAACCAAACAGCCCAATTCTTAGAGGTTGATAATTTGTTTCCTTCTAAATTTAAAAACTCGTTAGCAGGTACATTTTCAGGTAAGATATAATCTCCATGAGCCTTTAGCATAGAAGGGAAAATAAGACAGTGAAATACAATATTATCTTTCCCAATAAAATGTACTAGTTTAGTGTCGTCTTTTTTCCAATAATCTTCCCAGTTTTTACCTTCTCTTGCAGCCCATTCTTTAGTAGCAGAGATATATCCAATAGGAGCATCAAACCATACATATAATACTTTTCCATCAGCTCCTTCAACTGGTACTGGAATTCCCCAATCTAAATCACGTGTTACAGCACGAGGACGTAAACCATCGTCGATCCACGATTTACATTGTCCTAAAACGTTAGGTTTCCAATCATTTTTATGACCTTCTAAAATCCATTCGCGTAAAAATGCTTCATGTTTATCTAAAGGTAAAAACCAGTGTTTTGTTTCTTTTAATGTTGGAACATTTCCTGTAATTGCTGACTTTGGGTTAATTAAGTCGGTAGCATTATGACTTGTACCACACTTTTCACATTGATCTCCGTAACTTTCTTCATTTCCACATTTTGGACAAGTACCAATTACAAAACGATCTGCTAAGTATTGATCTGCTTCTGCATCGTATAATTGTTCTGTTACTTCTTCAATAAACTCTCCATCGTTGTATAACTTAGTAAAGAATTCAGAAGCTGTTTTATGATGAATTTCAGCTGAGGTACGAGAATAATTATCAAACGAAATACCAAAGTCTTCAAACGACTTTTTAATAATTCCGTGATATTTATCAATAATATCTTGAGGAGTAACACCTTCTTTTTTTGCTCGCATTGGAATAGCTACTCCGTGCTCATCTGAACCACAGATGTAGGCTACATCTTTACCTCTTTGGCGTAAATAACGTGCATAAATATCTCCAGGAACATAAACACCTGCTAAATGACCAATATGAATAGGTCCGTTTGTATAAGGTAATGCTGCTGTAATTGTATATCTTTTAGGTGTACTCATGTTTTTTTACTAAAATTAAAGCGCAAAAGTACAAAAAAGCAATTTTTTATACTGTTATAAAATAGGTACATTTGATAGATTTTATACTTTAGAATCAAGAAAAAAAGACATGATTATGAGAAAAAGAATATTCTTGTTGTTTTTTATGCTGATGATTTCATCAGTTTTTTCACAAACTAAACATATGAAGTTAGTACAACCACCGTATTTACAAAAAGGAGATACGATTGCAATAGTAGCCCCAGCAGGTATTTTGAAAAACAGAAAACACATTATTGATAAAGCTAAAGAATTAGCAGAAAGTTGGGGATTAAAAGTAGTGTATGGTAAGCATATGTTTAATCAAAACCATCATTTTGCAGGAACTGATGAAGAACGTTGTCAGGATGTTCAGGATGCATTAGATAATCCTAATATAAAAGCAATTTGGTCAGCTCGAGGAGGGTACGGTTCTGTTAGAATTCTAGATAAGTTGGATTTTACTAAGTTTAAAGAAAATCCAAAATGGATAATAGGTTATTCTGATATTACTGCTTTTCATAATCATATTCATAATTTGGGAGTTGAAACAATGCATGGTATGATGGGAACAAGTATGCAAGATGAAATAGAAGATATTCCAGAAACTATTGAAACGCTAAGAAAAGCTTTGTTTGGAGAAACATTAAACTATACTATACAATCATCGAAATATAATAGAATAGGAGAAGTGTCAGGTGAGATAATAGGAGGAAACATTGCTATTTTAGCTTCTATGCTTGGTTCTGATAGTCAAATGTCAACAGAAGGAAAGATTCTTTTTATTGAAGAAATAGGTGAATATAAGTATGCTATTGATAGAATGTTGCAAAGTTTAAAACGAGCAGGCTATTTTAATAAATTGAAAGGAGTTATTGTTGGAGATATGACTAAGATTAAAAGAAATACAACTCCTTGGGGGAGTTCTATAGAACAGTTGATTTTAGATGTGATTCCTAAAGACATTCCTGTTATGTTTAATTTTCCTGCTGGTCATGAACCAGACAATAGAGCTTTGATAATGGGAAGAACTGTTAAGTTAAATATTGATAAAAGTAGTTCTTCAGTTGCTTTTACAAAATAAATAAACTTCGTTTCATTTTGATTTAAATCAAAACCGTTTTTTTGCTTTTTCAGGAACTTTGTTATGTAAACAAATGAAGAATGAAAAAGAGCGAATTATATATTTTACTACCCTTTGTTTTAGTTTTTTTCTATTCATGTTCAAATGGAACAGAAGTAGATGAATATACTTTATTGCCTTATACACTAGATTTTACTGGTTTTTCACAACCAAACATTCCTGAAGATAATCAACTAACGGAGCAAGGAGTTTCCTTAGGTAGGAAGCTTTTTTATGAGAAAAGTTTAAGTAAAGACAATTCGATTTCTTGCGCTTCTTGTCATGAGCAAAAGAATGCATTTTCAGATAAAAGAAGGTTTTCTATTGGAGTGAAAAAGTTACCAGGAAAAAGACAAGCTATGGCTATTTTTAATATGGCATGGAATACAAATGATTTCTTTTGGGATGGTAGAGCTCATTTATTAAGAGATCAGGCTTTAATGCCTATTGAAGATGAATTAGAAATGGATGAAACAATAGAAAATGTTATAGAAAAGCTTAAAAAGAAAAGTGACTATAAATTATTATTTAATAAGGTTTTTCCTAGTGGAGGAATATCTGCAGAAACTATTTCTTTAGCATTAGAACAGTTTATGAACTCAATTATTTCGAATCAAAGTAAATATGATCGCTATTTAAGAAAAGAAGCGACATTAACAACAAGTGAAGAAAGAGGGCGAATATTATTTTTTAAAGGTTACGATGGAAATAATCCAAGCAATTCTGGAGCTAATTGTGCGCAATGTCATAATGGTGCTAACTTTGAGAACAATGAGTACATGAATAATGGCTTAGATTTAGAAATTAATTTTAAAGATATTGGAAGGGAGAAAGTAACTAAAAGTTCTTTTGATAGAGCAAAATTTAAAGTACCTTCTTTAAGGAATATCGAGGTAACAGCACCTTATATGCATGACGGAAGGTTTAAAACATTAGAAGAAGCTATAGACCATTATAATGATGAAGTGATAAATTCACCTACTTTAAACTTAACATTAGCAAGTATTAGTAAAAAAGGCTTAGAATTAACAGAACAGGATAAACAAGATTTAATAGCATTTTTAAAAACATTAACAGATACTAATTTGTTAGAAAATCCAAAGTTTTCAAATCCATTCAAATAAGTTGTAACTTAACAGAATGGCAGAACATAATGAACTTGGAAAAAAAGGTGAAGAATTAGCTATTGAATATTTACAAGAGAAAGGATATGTAATTCTTGAAAAAAACTATCGATTTCAAAAAGCTGAAATTGATATTATTGCAAAAAAAGAGGAAGTATTAATAGTTGTTGAGGTAAAAACAAGATCAACGAGTTATTTTGGAAGTCCACAAGATTTTATAAGTTCTAAAAAAGTTAAATTATTAGTGTCTGCAGCTGATAACTATATAAATGAAAAAGAATTAGATATAGAATTACGATTTGATGTTATAGCATTAATTAAAGAAAAAGGAAAGTTTAAAATTGAGCACTTGGAAAATGCTTTCTTACATTTTTAAAATAAAACACCCATCAAATTTTGATGGGTGTTTTGTTTATTGAAATCATTTTTAATGATTTTCAAAATATTTTTTTACATCTTCTAGTTCCTCTGGTGTAGCAATAATTTTCTTATTACTATCTAAAACAAAGTAACTAGGAGTTCCTAATAAGTTATAAGCTCTTACAGTTTCATTATCCCATTTATATTCTGGGTGAGTACCTGCTGCATTATGCCAATTAGGTAATTGTTTTTTAAACTCATTCCAGTCTTTAAAATTATTGTCTGAATTTTCAATTGAAAAAGAAATTACAGAAGTGTTTTTGTGATTGTTCATAAAACTGTATAAGTTAGGAACGTCTCTAACACAGTGAGGACAAGCTGTACTCCAAAATACTAATAAATACTTATCACTATCATTTAAAGTAGATAATTTCATTTCTTTACCATCTTCTTCCCAAGAAAAATCAGGAGCAGTTCTACCTACAGTAGCACGTAATACATCTAATATTTTTTTCTTGAACTCAGCATCTTTTTGATTATCTGGTAATTTATCATAGTGCTCAGCAAATAACCAATCTACAGATTCACCGTCACGTTTGTCAGATAAAGAAGTAATTAAAAATTCTAATACAGATTTTTTTAATTTTCCCTTAGGTAATTCATCAATCACTTTATTGATAGCACCTCTTAATAACTTTTGCTGTAATTCTTTATCTTCAGAATTGTTTAAGTAAAAAACATAATCGTTAATTCTGTCAACTAAGAAAGAAGAGTTAAATAAAGCTTCACTTTTAAAATCGATATATCTAAAGAAGTTGTCTCCAACAGTTGTTAAATAATCTTCCATGTTGTCAACAGGACTAGAAGGATTATATCTTTGAGAAGCTTTAATGAAATGATGAACTAACATTCCTTCAGACTTATTTTCATAAGTTTCTTGAACATCTTCAAGTTGTTTAACTTGTTTTTTATATGCTTTTTTAGCTTCCTTATTTTCTTCTTTAATATAAGCTACTTGATTTTCGTCAATCTTTTTTTGAACAGCAGCATATGCCTGTAAATATTCGTTGTATAATTTATTTTCTCTAGATGAAGTAAAAACAACTGATTCATCTGGATATTTTGGATTAAAAATAAATTCTACATTTTCTTTATTAAAGAAAAAGTCTACAAACCCAGCACCTCTATTTCTATAAGTTGCTCTATAAGCACCTGGTTTAGCTGTGCTTGGTAAGTCGAATTTAAATTTACCTATTGATTGCTTGTTTCCACCAACGACAACAGTATCGAATTGAATTGTTGTATTGGTAACGAATTTTTGTTTTGCTCCTTCTATTTTATACAGAATAACCCAATTGGTTTTTTCTGTAGGAGTCATTGTTCCTTTAACAGTATACTGAGCGTTAACTATTGAAGTAGTAAGTATTAATAGAGCCAGTAATTTTTTCATCATTATAATTTAAAGGGTTGTTATTAAGGTTTTAAAACTAGTCATTTACAAACTTCTTTCCAAGAAGTGTACCATTTTTATTTTTTGTTGTTTATTTTAGGGGAGTTTTTCTTTAAAGTAAATATTATATGCATATTAAAAATAAAGTTTTCTGGATAACAGGCGCCTCATCAGGTATTGGTAAATCATTAGCGATTGCGTTATCTAATTACGATGCAAATTTAATTTTATCATCGAGAAATACAAATGCTTTAGAGGAGACAAAAATACTTTGCAAAAACTCAAAAAACGTTAAGATTTTGCCAATAGATTTAGAAGATTATAACAGTCTGACTTCTAAAGTGGGTGAGGCTATTTCTTGTTTTAATGGAATTGATGTTTTGGTTAATAATGGAGGAATTAGCCAACGTTCTTTAGTAAAAGATACGAGTATATCTGTTGATAAACGTTTGATGGATATTAATTATTTAGGAACTGTAGCTTTAACAAAAGCATTACTTCCACATTTTACACAAAGAAAAGAAGGGCATTTTGTTGTAACAACTAGTATTGTAGGAAAAATAGGGACTCCATTGCGCTCATCTTATGCAGCTACAAAACATGCATTGCATGGCTTTTTTGATAGTTTACGGGCAGAACATCATAAAGATAACATAGCAGTTACTTTGGTTTGCCCAGGTTTTGTAACTACTAATGTGTCTAAAAATGCATTAACAGGAAATGGGAGTCCTCAAAATTCCATGGATGCAGCAACAGCCAATGGTATAAACCCTGATAGATTTGCTGAGTTGATGATAAAAGCAATTAGAAAAAAGAAAGAGGAGGTTTATATAGCAGGAGCTAAGGAAAAGCTTGGAGTATATGCCAAGCGTTTTTTTCCAAAATTATTATCAAAGATGATAAGAAAATTAAGCGTTACTTAATTTTATTCAAAGAAATCTAAAGCTTCAAAATAATTTATAATTGCTTCTTTAATCAATACAGATTGTTCACCTGGTTTTAAATTAGGTAATTCTGTTAGTGTTTTATAGTGAGGCCAACCATCATTATCAAAAAAATCGAATTCATAATAACCATAAGGTTCTAAAAGTTTGCAGATAGCAATATGCATTAAGTTAACCTTTTCGTCTTTTTTAAATTTTCGATGCCCTTGACCTAACTCTTGTACACCAATTAAATAGATGATGCCATCTAAATTCAGTTCATCTCCATCAGCAAATTGTTGTGATAATTGCTTTACAACAAAATCCCATTTTTCTTTTAAGTTAACTTCTTTCGTCATTTGATTTTTTTAAGAAAATGCAAAGATACAAATGAGTTGTGTATATTTGAACATAGAATTGATGCACATAATTACTTTATGAACTCTTTAGAATACTTTTAATTATTGCCTATGAATACTTTTGATATTATTATAACAGCTTTACTTCTTTTTGGTTTTGTTCGCGGACTTATGAAAGGGTTATTTGTAGAGGTGGCTTCTTTAGTAGCTTTAGTAGCTGGGGTTTATGGAGCAATTCATTTTTCATACTTTATTGGAGACTGGTTAAAGAATAGTGTTACTTGGGATGAAAAATATATTTCTTTAGCAGCATTTGCAGGAACTTTTGTTGTAATTATAATTGTAATAGCTTTGTTAGGTAAGGCCTTAACCAAAATAGCGGATTTTGCCTCTTTAGGAATTTTAAATAAAATATTAGGAGGAGCTTTTGGCGCTTTAAAAATAGGATTGATATTGAGTGTTATTTTCATATTTTTTGGAAAAATGAATGACACCATTCCATTTGTTTCTGAAGAAAATCTTAATGAATCTATTTTATATAAACCAGTCAAAAAAATTGCGCCAACTATTTTTCCATCTATTATAAAGGATGATGAGGTTCAAGAGGAAGAAGAAATAAAAGAAACAAATTAAAAGTTGTATATGGATAGTGCTTCAATTCGAGGTTTTATAACACTTATTTTAATATTTATAGCACTATTGCTTTCGGCATTTTTACTCACTGTAAAAACTAAAAACAAAACAAGTAATCAGTTAATGGCTATTTACTTTATTGTTTTTTCTATTCATATTAGTGTTTTTTTTTATGCTAATTATGTACAAGTACCGGTTACTTTAGATATGCTTCGAGATCAAATCGGATTTCTAGCTAGTCCGCTTCTATATTTATATGTAGTATCCTGTATTTATTCATATTTTAAACTTCAGCCCAAGCATTTGTTACATCTTATTCCATTTGCTATTGAATTACTTATTTATTTTCCTAATTTCTATTTGGCTTCTAAAGAACAGCAAATTGAGTTTTATAATAATTACTACTCTAATATTGAAACAAAAATATCTTTAGTTTATGGACTTTTGGTTTCAATAGTTTATTTGGCTTTCATATTTGTTGAATTAAAAAAATATAAGGAGTTATTGTTAGAAAACTATTCATCTATTACAAATTATAATTATAAATGGTTATTTCAATTGGCTAGTATTAGTGTTGTTTTAATTTCTCTTTCATTAATTAAAAGTATTTATAAATTATTTGGTTCAGATGAAGAAATATTGGACGTTATGCGAATTATAACAACATTAGTCCTACTTGGATATTTATGTTGGATTGTTTTGAAAAGTTTATATCAACCAGAACTGTTTAGAGGAATTGACACCAAACATCAATTAGTTAAAAACTTTTTAGAAGAAAAAACTAAGGATACAAAAGAAGAAGTTTTAGAAGAAGTGTCCGTAGTAAAAAAGTTTATGGAAGAAGAAAGACCTTATTTAAATTCATCTCTTACCATTCATAATTTGGCAAATCAAATGAATATTCCTTACAGAGATTTATCAATATTAATAAATCATAATATAGGACAGCATTTTTTTGAATTTGTAAATGGATATCGAATTAACAGAGCCAAAGAAATTCTTGAAAATCCGGAAAATAAGAAGTTAACCGTACTAGAAATTTTATATGAAGTAGGTTTTAACTCTAAATCTTCTTTCAATACAGAGTTTAAAAAACAAACAGGATTAACACCAACTCAATATCGGAAAAAACATTTGTAGTCAGGTGTTTATGATAAAGTCGAACGTTTGTGTGAGATAGTCAAACCAATTTATTCATGAAAAAATAGTTCGACTTTATGCATTCGGTCGCAAGCAATTTTAAATAGCTACAATTTTGCTCTCAAATAAAAAGTATATTCATGAGAGTTAAAAGCATTTTCATTTTAGCATTATTATTTCAAGCTATAAGTTTAACAGGACAGATAAAGATTACAGGTAAAGTAACAGAAGGTAATGAGCCGATTGTTTTTGCCAACGTTATTTTACAAAGTTTAGAAGGAAAAATTATTAAAGGAACTACAACTATAGATAATGGTGAGTTTTCATTATCCGCTCCAAAAGGAACCTATAATTTAAGAATAAGTTTTATTGGTTTCTTAGAAATAAAGAAACAAGTAAGTTTAAATACAGATATAGATTTAGGAACTTTAATATTAAAGGAAGAGAGTAGTAGGTTAAATGAAGTTGTAATTAGATCGAAGAAAAGATTAATAGAACAAAAAACAGATAGATTAATTTTTAATGTAGAAAATAGTGTGTCTGCAAGTGGAGGTGATGCTTTAGACGCGTTAAAATTAGCTCCTGCTATTACAATCCAAAACAATCAAATAAGTATGGTTGGAGGAGAGGCAACCAGAGTAATGGTTGATGGACGTTTGATTCAACTTTCTGGAGAGGAATTAGTGTCTTTTCTAAATTCAATCTCAGCAGATGATATCAAGAAAATAGAAATTATAACCAATCCGCCAGCCCAATATGAAGCATCTGGAGGAGGTGGAATAATTAATATAGTATACAAGAAAGGAAGAAGGAATTCTTGGAAAAACACAACTTCATTTTCTTATAATGTAAATACTTATGGTTATGGAACATTGCGAAATAATTTCTCATACAATAAAAATAAAATTCAACTAAATGCTTCGATTAATACTACAAGAGGAAGTTTAAGAAACTTAGAAAGAAGTGCTACTTTTTTTCCAAAAAGTACATGGAAGGTTGGCATTGATTCAAAAGATACTAGAAAAAATAATTCAGCTAGGTTGTCTATAAACTATTTATTGTCAGATAATATTGAAATAGGAGGGCAATATCTAGGAAGTTTTAATAGACCTTTTTCTGATGCCCCTGGAACAACTGAGTTTTATAATGAATCTAACCAATTAGATAGTTTATTGGTAAAAACTGAGCCTAGACGCAGAAGTATAAACAACAATATATATAATGCTCATATAATTGCTAAACTTGATACTATGGGGAGAAAACTAACTGTAGATTTTGATTATTTTAATTATGAAAATAAACTAGAAGCGGATGCATTAGTGAATACTTTTTCTCCTTCTGGACAATTTGTAAGGGTAAATCAATCAGTTAAAAATATTACCAATCAAGCAATAGATAACTATAGTATAAAAGCAGATATGTCTCATCCTATTGATAAATTGGATTTGTCTTATGGTTTTAAGTTTAGTTTCATTAATACAAAGAATAAATTAGATAATTTTAATACAATAACTAATGTGCCTGTATTAGATACCAATTTATCTAATGAGTTTGAATATGAAGAAAATGTGCAGGGTTTTTATGTAAATGCTTCAAGAAAAATTAGTGATAAATGGAATTTGCAAGCTGGTCTTAGAATAGAAAATACTGAAACCAGAGGTTTTTCTGAAACTTTAAACCAAGTAAATAAGAATAGTTATACTAAGTTATTCCCTTCAGTATTTGTATCTTATAATAAAAACGATAACAATACATTTTCATTTAATTATGGAAGAGGTATCAACCGCCCAAATTATAGAGATTTAAACCCTTTTAGAAGCTATGTGAATAGTAATGTATACTCAGAAGGAAATCCATTTATTCAACCTGCGTTTATTGACAGATTTACTTTTACTCATAATTACAAAGGTAAGTTTATAACTTCTTTATATTTTAGTTATACATCTGATGGTTTTGGTACATTATTTTCTGCCGAACCTGAAAATAATATTCAAGCAGTTATAAGAAGGAACTATTATAATGGGACTTATTGGCAACTTTCAGAAATGTATAATGTTCGTTTTACAAGTTGGTGGAAGAGTCAAAATTATGCACATATTTCAGGTGTTAATGCTAATGTATTTGAAGATTTATCAGCACCTGTTAAGAATGGTATTCAATTTAGATTCTCAACGAACAATACTTTTACATTATCAGAAAATACAAGTGTACAAACAGATTTCTTTTATCAGCCAAAATCTAGTTCAAATATTTACGAATTAGGAACGATGTACGGATTGAGCTTAGGAGTTAAAAAAACATTCTTAAAAAAGCAGTTACAAGCAGCTGTTTTTGTGAATGATATTTTTGACAGTGCTAGTTTAAATAATTTGACTTCTGAAGTAAATGGAGTTAAAACAATTTATGACCAGAATTATAGTAGTAGATATTTACGTTTTTCAATATCCTATAGTTTTGGAAATAAAAAAATAAAGACTAGAAATCGTGGTTTTGGAAATAGTGAAGAACAGCAGAGAGCAAATTAGCATAAAAAAAGGGAGTTTTTTAAACTCCCTTTTTTATATTATAACAAATGATAATGAATTAAATCATTTCAACTTTTCCAGTAGTTAAAGAGTAAACTCCACCTACTATTTTAATTTCACCATTATCTTCCATTTCTTGTAAAATTTTACTTCTTTGACGGATACGATCCATAGTTAATTTTACATTGTTTTCTACAGTCTTAGCTACAAAAGCACTATTTGTTGAATTAGCTTCACCTTCTACTTGTTCTGAAGCTAATTTTGCAGCAGGAACAATATTATCTAACATTGCAGTAATATTTCCTAATTCTACTCCATCACAAGCAGCTTTTACAGCACCACAACTTTCATGACCTAATACAAAAACTAATTTACTTCCTGCTACAGCACAAGAGTATTCCATACTTCCTAAAATATCCACGTTTTCGAAGTTACCAGCTACACGAGCTACAAAAACATCACCAATAGTTTGGTCAAAAACCATTTCTACTGGTACTCTTGAATCTATACAAGATAATATTACAGCTTTTGGAAATTGACCACCAGTTGTTTGTTCAACTAAGTCAGTTACGTTAGATGCTGTTAAGTTATTGCTAGTATAACGGTTGTTTCCGTCTAATAAGTCTTGTAATACAGAATCAGCTGTTAATTCTGCTTGCACGTCTTTTGTAATAGCTACATTTCTCATAAAAGTATTTTTATTTTTTTAATTATTAATTTTTATGTTTTGTTTTACCCAAACCATACAATCGTCAAAAGACTCAAAAATATGATCTTCTGATATTAAATCTGGGATAATATCAATTCGTTCCATCATGTAGCGAGGTTGCTTTAATAAACCAACAAAAAGTACCTGTACATGCGTTCCGTTTGATTTTAAATCTTGAATCGTATCTTCCATGGCATATAGCCCAGATTGATCCATATACTGCATTCTGTCTAAACGCATAATTACAGAGGTTGCAGTTTTAGGAATTTGTTTAGTTAACGCTTGAAAATCACTAGTAGAGCCAAAAAATAGAGGTCCTTTAATGTGTTTTACAAACAAATGTTCTTTCAATTCCTCAGGGAAATCTTTTTCATCTTTCCAAGCCTCTTCTTTTTTCAGTGATTTTACATCTGAGCGCTCAGCTGTTAAGTCACCTATTTTCTTCATAAACATTAAAGAAGCTATGACTAAACCAATACCTACTGCATATACTAAATTCCAGAAAGTAGAAAGTACTAATACCACTAGCATAATAATTACCTCAGAACTCAGTTTTAAAGGTCCAAACTTAGCATCGCGTGGTAAGTTAGGTATAGCTTTTAGTCCTTTGTAGTCCATAACACCAATACCAACAGTAATTAAAATTCCTGCTAAAACTGCTGCAGGTATTTTTGAAGCTATTGGGCCTAGTCCTAGTAAAATAACTAATAGCATTATACCAGCTATCATACCAGACAATTTAGTTTTACCACCAGAGTTTATGTTTACTACTGTACGAATAGTAGCTCCAGCTCCAGGAATACCTCCAAAAATTGAAGCAATAGTGTTACCAATACCTTGTCCTATTAATTCTTTATTTGGTTTATGCTTTGTTTTAGTCATATTATCAGCTACAACTGATGTTAATAAAGAATCTATAGCTCCTAATAAAGCTAAGGTTAAAGCAGTAAATACATAAGGTGTAATGCTGGATATGGTAAAGTTTGTGAAAATTTCCATGTTTGGCATTGGAAAACCGCTTGGGATTTCTTCAATAGGTCTGTAGTTTAAACCAAAACCTAAAGCAATACCAGTCATAACTATTAAAGCAACTAAAGTACTAGGAACGGCTGTTGTAATGCGTTTAAATCCATAAATAATGAATATGGTTCCTAAAGCTAATATTAACTCTAAGAAGTTAATATTTTTTAAAGCTCTTGGCAGTACTTTAAAAGTACCTAAAACACCTGAAGCTTCTTTACCTGCTAAAGTTTTACTTTCTTTTAATATATCAGCTTGTGTTATATTTTCAGCTCTATTAATAGTTTCTTTGAAATCTTCAAGAACTAAAATACCTTCACCAGCTTCTTCTTTTAAAATATTATCTAAAATTACTTCTTCTGCTTGTGGTTTAAATTGCTCAACAAATTCTGCGTCTTCTTTAGCATAATAACCTACTGAAGGTAAAATTTGTGTAACCAAAATTATAACTCCAATAGCGGTCATAAAACCAGAAACAACAGGGTAGGGTATATAACGAATATACTTACCTAAACCTAAAACTCCCAGTCCAATTTGCATTAAACCAGCTAATAAGAAAACAGTTAAAATTGTTGGTAGTGCTCTACTAACATCTCCGTCGTTAGCAGCCAATATACCTGCAATAACAACCATACTTACAGCAGTCATTGGCGCTGTAGGCCCAGAAATTTGAGTATCTGTTCCTCCGAAAAGTGCTGCAAAAAAAGCAATAAAAATAGCACCGTATAAACCAGCACTAGGTCCCAAACCAGATGAAACACCAAAAGCCAAAGCTAGTGGTAATGCTACAATTCCGGCTGTAATCCCTCCAAAGAGATCACCTTTAAGATTTGAAAATAGTTGTTTCATATATTTTTAGTTGAGTAGGAATAAATATACTAAAAAAACTGTAATAGATATCTACTCACGTTTGGGACTGATTTATTGATTTTAGTAACTTAGATTTAATATTTTAATTGGCAACTACTAATGAAACATTCATTTTATTAAGTAGTTTGTCAAATGATTTTGTAGACTTTGGATTAACCATTTCTCTATCTACCAATATTAAATTGGCATCATTTGAATTAACTACTTGAAAGTTTTTTAATGGTTTATTAGCATTTTCAATAATTTCATTAATAAATTCATTATTGTGCTGTTGCTCTATTTCATTATATAAGCCTAATGAGATTTCATTTTCTGGTTGAAGTTCACTCTCAGTTGAGGCTATAATAATTGTTTTGCCTTTTTTCTTTAATACGTGCTTACTAATCTTATCGCCTAAAGCACTTATGCTTTTACTTCTGCGCTTTCCAATTACAATAATATTTGGATTGGTATTTTCTAAAAAAAGGTCAATTTCATTTTTAATATTTCCAAAAGTAAATGAAGAGGTAATATTGATATCATACTTTTTAGAAAATTCAGAAACTAATTCACTAATTTCTTTATTAGTTTGAGTGAAGTTAGAGTTAATGGCTCTTTTTGCTGATAATTGATTATCAGTAACTACAACATCAGTTGGCTTTTTTACGTGGAAAAAATGGATGCTAGCATCTGTTTTTTTTGCCAAGCTAATAGCTGTTTTTAATGATGTTGCCGTGCTATCCTTTAAATCAGATAGCACGACAATTTTATGTTTAGGGACTGCCATTTTTATGAAGCTTTTGGTCTTAGTTTAAAAAACTCAATAAAACTAGCAGGGTTTTCTACTATACCTCTTTCAGAAATTAACTTAATGTCAATGTTTTTCTCTTTTGCTTTAAAGGCAAAATCTTCAAGAATTTCAATAATGTCATGGTCTAAGAATCTAGTTTGTCTTACGTCTAATTCTAAATAAGAATTTTCAGAAAGATTATCTAATTCTTTTAAAATAGCTCCTTTGTTAAAGAAAGTAACTTCTTCAGCTAAAGACATTTTTATTTTGTGAACACCGTTACTCTTGTCTTCTATATGTAAAAAGTGAGAGTTTTGGTAACTCTTAAATAAGATAACAACAATTCCAACTGCAAGACCTAAACCAATACCTAATAATAAGTCACCAGTAACAACCATTGGTAATACTGTAGCCATAAAAGGAATAAATTGTTTCCATCCTAATTTATACATGTTGATAAATGTAGCTGGCTTCGCTAATTTAAATCCAACAATTAATAATACTGCAGCAAGAACTGATAATGGAATTTTATTTAATAAAGTAGGAATTAAAATTACAGAGATTAATAATAAAATACCATGTACAATTGCAGACATTTTACTTTTACCTCCTGATTGAATATTTGCAGAACTTCTTACAATTACTTGAGTTACTGGTAATCCTCCAATTAAACCAGAAATAATATTACCAGCACCTTGTGCTAATAATTCTCTGTTGGTAGGAGTTACATTCTTATCTGGATCTAATTTATCTGTTGCTTCAACACATAATAATGTTTCTAAACTTGCTACTACTGCAATAGTGAAAGCTACAATCCAAACATCTTTACTTCCAATTACAGCAAAGTTTGGAAAAGTAAATTGACTTAAGAAAGAATCAACACTTTCTGGAACAGGTACACTTACTAATTGTTTAGCGCTGATTGCTAATGACTCGTTTCCTTGAGTTACAACGAAGAAGATAATACCAACGATTACAGCCACTAATGGACCTTGAACTAATTCGAATATTTTACCTTTTTTAGATAATACTTGTTGCCAAAGGATTAAGATTCCTAATCCAATAACACCAACAATTGTAGATCCCATACTTATGGCATCTAAAGAAAAACTTGTAGCTGATTTATCGTAACCAAAGAAGAAAGGTATTTGTTTCATAATAATTATGATTCCAATACCAGTTAACATTCCTTTAATTACAGATGAAGGGAAATAATAACCAATAACTCCTGCTTTTAATACTCCAAGAATTAATTGAATAATACCTCCTAATACAACTGCTACTAAAAAGTTTTCAAAGCCTCCTAAAGAAGCAATAGAAGTTAATACTATGGCAGCTAAACCAGCAGCTGGTCCACTTACTCCTATTTTTGAGCCACTAATGGCTCCTACAACGATACCACCAACAATTCCTGCTATTAAACCAGAGAATAGTGGAGCACCACTGGCTAATGCAATACCTAAACATAATGGTAATGCAACAAAAAATACTACGATACTAGCGGGTAAATCGCTTTTAATTGTTTTAAACATAGACGTGATTTTAACCTAGGGTTATTTTTAATTTAAATTATATATAAATGAAATTTAAGTGCTGTGATAAATGCACTTTTGAAAAAATATTTTATTACTTCCTTTTTTAAGTAATTAGTTAAAAAACTTACAGTTAAATTGTTTGTTTTGAAATGTGTATTATTTTTAAAAAGGACATTAACACGATTTTCAAGGTTTGTTATTTTAGGCCTTGATTATGAATAAGGTATGTTAAAAAACATCTGATAGATGTTAGTAATAAGTAATATTTATGAAAATTCTGGAGGTGGAGATTCTAGACTTCTCGATATAGAATTATACTTATTTGAGATGTAAGTATTTTTTTCATCTCTACAAGGAAGTGTATAAGAAGATGAAAACTCATTTGAAAACTCAATGATTTTTATTTCATTTTTTTCAGAATTCTCATTGTTTTCAGCATCTTCCTCTATGTCGATTGCTAATGATGACTCACAAAGTTCTTCTGTAATGCTATAATACGAAGGAATAGCTACTGAGGCTAGTAGTATTATAGTGAGTAGGTATACAAAGAAGTTTTTGGTCATTGTCGATTTTTTGACGAAAAACAAATATAAAAGATATGAATTAATAAAGTGTTAAATAAATGAAAATTTATAAGACTTTGATAACCTTACTCTTTACCCAACCAATTTTACCATCTGCTAATTTGATTTTCTTCCAATCGTCCACAGCATCTAATACTTTAATTTTTGTTCCTTCATGTAAAGTAAATATAGCATCCGAATCATCAGTAGGAGCATTTTTTATTTCTACTTCTTCATTAAAAACAATTGCTTCAATATTACTCTTTGACTGATTGTATTGTGTAAAAGTTATTGCTAATGTTGTTATTAAAAGAATAAAAGACAAAATACTAGTTGTAAAAAAGAGTCTTTTTTTACTTGGTGTATACGAAAAGTAGAACATTAGGAATAAAAAAGATGCTACAAAAGACAGTAATACTGTAATAACTGCCCAAGTATCATAAGATAATTTTTGTAAGAAATTATCATTGATTTTTTGAAAAATAGATTTAGGTAATTCTTCTATTCTATCTAATGTTAATCGTTTTGCTATAATTAAATTGTTTTGAGCATCCTCATTTAAAGGATCTAGTAAAAGAGCCTTTTCATAATTGTAAATTGAAGGAGCTACTTGATTTAATTTATAATAAGCATTCCCTAGGTTAAAGTATAATTCAGAAGAAACTTTACCCGAGTTTTTAATCTCATCATACAACTTAATAGCTTCTGAATATTTTTTTTCTTTATATAACGTGTTTGCTTTTGCAAATGTGTCATTTACGGCTTGGGCTAGCACAAAATGTGCTGTAAAAAACAATAATATTACAATAATTCTTTTCATTATAACTGTTTGTCTAATTGTGTAATTACTTGTTTTGCTTTCTCGTATTCTTCTTTCATTTGCACGTTGGTAATTGGAGTATAACGAGCAAAATCGCAATCGTTTAAAACATCGATAAAACTTTTTATAGTAGAAGTATCAATTTGTTTACTGTCTAATAAATCGGTTATTTTATCACTACTAATGTCAGAAGTTTCTACGCCTAATTTAGCTTTTAAATAATTATGTAAAGCTCTTTCTAGGGCTTCATAAAAAGCTTCTTTATTTCCTAGTTGTTTTTGAGCTTCCGATAAATATTTTTTAGCAAGTTTATCAGCTTTTCTCAACTTATTCCCAATTACATCACCATCACGTTCTTCTTTTTTCTTGTAAATATAAATTCCTACAGGAATTAAAATAATAGGTAATAATAACAAAATGTAAAATACAGTTGATTTGAAAAAATCTGAGTTATCTATAGTTTCTAAGTTCGTAGACGATTGAATATACCTAAAATCGTTTCCTGTAACTTTTATATTTTGTTTTGCAACCGATTTATTATCAGTTGCTATTGGTAATTCCTTACCTTCTAAAACATCAACATATAAATCTTCTGTAGTTATGGTTTGATAAACTTTTTCTTTTGGGTTGAAGTAAGAAAAACTCGTTTTTGGAATTTTATACTTTCCTTTAAATTCAGGAACTACGGTATAGTTGTCAGTTACAGATCCTTTTAAACCAGATGAAGTTATACTAACATTTTCTTTTCTTTCAGGTTGATATACTTCTAATTCCTTAGGTGTTTCTATTTTAGGAAGTTCAAATAGTTTTAAGTTTCCTTTTCCATTTACAGTTACTTTTATTTTAGCTGATTCGTTAGCTTTTAAAGTAAGTTTGTTTAAAGAAACATCAAAAGAAAATTCTCCTACTGCACCCGTAAAGTCTTCTGGTTTATTTTCAAGAGGTAATGCTTTGGCTCTAACTACTTTTTTTGGAGAAGAAAACTCTTTCCTTACCTGTTTTGTAATAACATTTCCAAAAAAATCGGCACGACCAGTTGGTACAGCTACTATAATATCCATTTTCATAGGGTCTATAGTTAGTTTACCGTCTTTTGTTGGGATTAATAAAGCTTTATGTAATACAGCATAACGATATCGTTCTCCATTGTATTTTCCAATTTTTACAGGAGTGCCATTTCGTTTAATTTCTTGATTCCAAAAGCCATTGTACTGTGGCGCTTCTGTAATAGCGTTATCGTAAATACCTACGTTTTCACTAAAATATAAACGATATTCAACATATATTCCTTCCCCTACATATGGGTTTGATTTAGATAATTCGGCAACTAGATGGATGTTCTGTTGCGCTATGTAGTTAGGGTCATTAGGGTTTTTAGGCAGTTCAACAGCATCTAAAACAATAATTTTAACTGGGTTAGATTTTATTGTTTCTCCATCAATTTCTATGGTAGCAGATGGTAAGTTGAATTCACCTTTTCTTTTAGGTTGAAGAATATAAGAATATGATTGAGAAAAAGATAGTTTTCCGTTGATTAAAGATTGACTAACTGCTTGACTTGGCCCACCTACAACTTTAAAGTTTTTGAAGTTAGGTGCTTTAAAATTATCAGCACCTTGTTTGTTAATAGTAAATTCAACACGTAATCGTTGATTAACGCCTAGTTTATTTTTACTAACTGATGCTTTTAATACAGAATCTTGTGCATTAACACTAAGTGTAATAAAATAGATTATTAACGATATGTATAGTTTCAACTTCATATTCAGTTTTAAAAAATGCAAAAATAATTAAGATTTTATAAGTTGGTAAATTACCAGTCTTTTTCTTGTTTTACCTTTCTTCCTTTGGATTTTTTAACATTCATTTTCTTTTGTGTCTTTTTCTCTTCGTTGTTTAAACTTTCTAACAATTGCTTCATTTGCTCGGGAGACATTTTTCCTTGTTGAGGCTGAGGCTTTTGCTTTTGGTCTTTTTTGTCGTTTTTATTAGGCTGTTTATTCTGATCTTTATTTTTTTGATCCTTATTCTCGTCCTTTTTATCTTTATCCTTGTCGTCGCCTTTTTTGTCTTTATTTTTATCTTTTTGCTTGTCTTTGTCGTCCTTGTTTTTTTGATCTTTCTTATTCTGATCTTTTTTGTCTTTATTCTTATCCTTGTTGTTCTTTTGGTTTTGTTGCTGCTTTTTTAATTTCTTTTGTGCAACAGCCAAATTATAACGAGTTTCATCGTCACCAGGATTTCTTCTTAAAGCATTTTTAAAAGCATCAACAGCTTGTTGATATTGTTTTTGCTCCATCATTGCATTTCCAATATTGTGGTATGCTTCTGCTTGAGCAAATTTATCTTTTGATGTTTTGGTGGTTACTTCAAATTGAGCAACAGCTTCTTTGAATTTTTTGGCTTGATACAAGGTGTTTCCATAATTGTAACTAGCTTTTTCATATTTACTATTTTTACCTAAAGCTTTACGATAGGCAATAGCAGCATCATCAAATTTTTGTTTGTTGTATAATTTATTTCCTTCACGTAATAAAGCTCTTGCTTCTCGCTGTAGTTTTAAAGTATCTTGTTGTGCGTTGCTGGTAATAACAATAGCAAAAAACAGCACTAAAAATAAAACATAATGTAAACTTTTCATCTTCATTTATTTTTTAGATTCTTCGTTAAATAAGTCTACTTTCTTTACCCACTTCGTTTTTCTTTCGAAGAAAAATAAATCAATAATTAAGAAAAATAAACCAATTCCTAAAAACCATTGGAATTGATCTTTATAATCAGAAAATTGCTTGGTTTCGAATTCGCTTTTCTGAGCATTCGCTATAATGTTTTCAATGGTGTTAACTGGGTTTTCAGTTTTGTTTCCATCAATATATTCTCCATTTGAAGCTTCTGCAATACCTTGTAAAACATCTGGTTTTCTTTTAGTAATTACAGTTTCTCCTTTTCTATCTTTTTTATAACCAATAAGCGCGCCATTTAATTTGATAGGAATTGGCCCTCCTTTTTCGGTACCTACACCTATGGTATATACTTTTACACCTTCGTTAGCTATGTTTTGAGCAATTTGCTTTGTTTCTTCTTGATGATCTTCACCATCTGAAATAATAATTAAAAAACGATTGGTTTGTTCATCATTATTATAATATGTTTTGGCTAAGGTTAAAGCTTCATTAATAGCAGTTCCTTGACTTGAAACCATATCAGGATTTGCGTTTTGCAAGAACATTTTTGCAGCTGCATGGTCTGTAGTAATAGGTAGTAAAGGATAAGCATTTCCGGCATAAATAATGATACCAACTCTGTCACTTCCTAGTTTGTTTATTATTTTAGAAATAATCTGTTTCGATTTTTCTAATCTATTAGGAGCTATATCTTCTGCCAACATACTCTTAGATACATCAAGAGCGAAAACAACATCAACACCTTCTCTTTTTACCGTTTTTAATTTAGTCCCCATTTTAGGGTTTACTAGAGATATGATTAAAAAAGAAACTCCAATGATAAAAAACACCAATTTTAAAACAGATTTGAATGTAGAGGTGTTTGGAGCTATTTTATTTAATAGTTCTTTGTTTGTGAATTTTTTTTGAGTTCTTTTTTTCCACCATAAAACCAACAGAAAAACAACAATTATTACAGGAATAATTGCAAAAAAGGAAAAATATATTGGTTCTTCTATACGATACATTGTTTATATAAAACTTTTAAATAATGTGTTTTTTAATACGAATTCTAATAATAAAAAGATACCTGCTAAGAATACAAGGAATCTGTATTTTTCAGTATAATTATAGTATTTAAACTCTTCTATTTTTGTTTTTTCAAGCTTATCTATTTCATCATAAATAGCTTTTAATTTAGAGTTGTTAGTTGCTCTAAAATATTTTCCTTCAGTTTCTTTAGCTATATGTTTTAGTAAAGATTCGTCAATTTCTACTTGTTGGTTTCTAAATGAAATTTTTCCGGTTCTTGGATCTTTTGCCCAAGGGAAAGGAGCCATTCCGTTTGTTCCTATTCCAATAGTATAAACTTTAATGTTGTTTCCTTTTGCTAATTCGGTAGCTGTTTTAGGATCAACAAAACCAGCATTGTTTACACCATCTGTTAAAAGGATAATAACTTTACTTTTGGCTTTGCTTTCTTTTAGCCTGTTTACTGCTGAACCAAGTCCCATTCCAATTGCAGTACCTCCTTCAAGTTGTCCCCATCTAATATCTGAAATGGTTCTTTTTACAATTGATTTGTCACTGGTAATTGGAGTTTGAGTAAAACTTTCACCTGCGTATACAACAATACCTATACGATCATTAGGTCTTCTGTTAACAAAATCGGTAGCAACACGTTTAAGAGCTTCTAAACGATTTGGTTTTAAATCTTTTGCAAGCATACTGGCAGATACATCAATTGCCATAACAATGTCTATACCTCGGTTTGTTTTTGTTTTCTTACTAACAGCTACATTTCTTGGTCGAGCTAAAGCAACAATTAAACAGGTTAAAGCTAAAAGCCTTAAGAGATATAATAATGGCTTAAGTTTAGGTAAAATAGAGCCTTGTACCTTAAACCCTTTTATACTTGAGATTGTTAAATGAGCGCTGTCTTTTTTTCTTGAATAATAATTCCAAAAAGCAAGTAGAGGAATTAAAATTAATAACCATAAAAATTCAGGGCTATGAAATTCAAAATTATTCCACTTCATCTTCTACTTCTTCTTTTTTAGGTTTTAAATTATCTATTACATCTTTAGCGTCTTTACGATCTTGTTCAATCTCATGAGATAAAGGTTTTGATTTCGCAAATTTTACTAAATCCGATTCTTGTAGTAATTCTTTTAACTTTTGAATTGTTTCTTTAGTAGTCTCAATAGACTTTGTTTCGTCAAAATCTTTTAAGGTGTCAATTAATTCATCTGTTGTACTTTCTAGTGCAGGAATGTTTAATTCTCTTTCAATGTATGATCTAACAATTCCTGTTAATTCACTGTAATATTTTTTAATATGGTTGTTTTGCCATAATAATTTGCTGTCCAATTCTTGAAGCTTTTGAATTGCTTCTTCATAAGGAGGTAATAGTGGTACAACAACTGTTTCTTGTTCTTCTTTTTTCTTTCTGAAAACGAAGTAGTAGATTATTAAGCCAATAAGTATTAATATGGCTATTGCCCAATAAATATAATTTTTAAAGTCATCAAATTGGTAAGGTTCTCCTTTGATTCCTTTTATTGGGAATTTTTTAATTTTTGTAGTGTCAATAGCTACAGTAGCTACATTGATAAGTAAGCTATCTGTTAAATAAGCCTGGTTTTTTATAAAAATTTGTTGTTGTGGTATATAAAATGAGCCGCTATCAAAACCAGTTAAAATATATTTTTGAACTAATTTGTTTTTAATAGTGTCTATTTTTAAGGTGTCAACAACTTCTAATCCTTTAAGGTTGTTTAATTTAGGGATAATTACATTTTCAGTATCATCAACAGAGATTTTATATTGAAATTGTTCACCAATTCTAATATTAGTAGTATCAACTTCAACCTGAACTTTGTTAGATTGTGAAAATCCAATAGAAGATATTAATAAGAAGATGTAGAATAATTTTTTTCTCATTTTATACTGTCTTTGTTAAAGTAGACAATTAACCTTTTCGTTTAAAATAACCTAATAACTTTTTTACATAACTTTCATCTACACGTGTACTGATGGTTCCTGCGCCACTTTTTGTAAAAGTAGTTTCGAAATAATCAGATAAGCGCAATGCGTTAGCTTTGTATTGATTTCTTACTGATGCTGAACTAGTGTTAACTAATTGCATTTTTCCTGTTTCTGCATCTACCATTGGTACCATACCTAAATTAGGAATCTCTTCATCAGATTTATCATATACACGGATACCTGTAACATCGTGTTTGTTTCCAACAATTTTTAATGTACGTTCGTAATCATCATCCATAAAATCAGAAAGCATAAAAACAATAGCTTTCTTTTTCATAATATTAGATAAGAATTTTAATGCTTCGTTAATATTAGTTTGTTTGCTTTTTGGATTGAATTCGATTAACTCTCTAATAATTCTTAAAACATGACTCTTCCCTTTCTTGGGGGGGATGAATAGTTCTACTTGGTCAGAAAATAAAATTAAACCAACTTTATCATTGTTTTGGATAGCAGAAAATGCGAGAGTTGCAGCAATTTCTGTTATAGTATCCTTTTTAAATTGATTAGTAGTACCAAAAAATTCAGAACCAGAAATATCAACCACCAACATCATGGTTAATTCACGTTCTTCTTCAAAAACTTTTATATAAGGTTCATTATAACGTGCAGTTACATTCCAGTCAATAGCTCTAATATCATCTCCGTATTGGTATTGACGTACTTCAGAGAAGGTCATACCACGACCTTTAAAGGTCGAGTGGTATTCTCCTCCAAAAATATGATTAGACAAACGACGTGTCTTAATTTCTATTTTCCGAACTTTTTTTAGTAATTCTTTTGTGTTCATTTAATTTAACCAAGCTTCTGGTAAAGGTGGTAAATCTACATCTGTATATTCAGCATCTTGTTTTATAGATAGTAAAGGCGCTTTTTGTATAGATAAATTTACATTGTTCTTTTTACCAATTTCTCTAATTACTTCATCTAACTTTCTTTGTTGGCATAATACTAAGCTGTTCATTATTACGTTAGATTCTGTTTGTAAATCAAAACAATCCACATAAAAAGAAGGGGAATCATCTTTGTAAATGATAGCTTCAGTACTTTTTCTTCGTCTTAATTCTAAAATTTTTTTTGTTCCATTTAACGTTTTGTACGTTGTTAATTTAAATCTCATATTAGCTTTGTTTAAGGGGGTAAAACTTTTGCTTAGTTGAGTAGATAGTTATGGTTTTGTTTTGTGTATTTGTAGGCTTTTTTCTAGTTAAGGTACCTGAACCTCATTTATAATTGAATTAATAATATCTATAGATGTAACGTTTTCAGCTTCTGCTTCGTATGTAATTCCAATTCTATGACGTAAAACATCGTTTACAACAGCTCTAACATCTTCTGGAATAACATAACCTCTACGTTTAATAAAAGCATAACATTTAGCTGCTTTAGCTAGTGCAATACTTCCACGAGGAGAAGAACCAAAGCTAATTAAAGGTTGTAGTTGTTCTAAGTTATATCTTTCAGGATAACGAGTAGCAAAAATGATATCAAGAATGTACTTCTCAATTTTTTCATCCATGTATACTTCATTAACAACTTGACGAGCTTTTATAATTTGCTCTACAGAAACTACAGGGTTAACTTTTCCAAAGCTTCCGTTTAAGTTTTGACGCATTATTATTTGTTCGTCTTGTAATTTAGGATAGTCAATTACAGTTTTTAACATAAAACGATCAACTTGCGCTTCAGGAAGAGGATAAGTTCCTTCTTGCTCTACTGGATTCTGAGTTGCCATTACTAAAAATGGTTCTTCTAATTTAAAAGTTTCATCTCCAATAGTGATTTGTCTTTCTTGCATTGCTTCAAGTAATGCAGATTGTACTTTAGCAGGAGCACGGTTAATCTCATCAGCTAAAACAAAATTGGCAAAAATTGGACCTTTTTTAATAGAAAAGTCATTTTCTTTTACATTGTATATCATGGTACCAACAACATCCGCAGGTAATAAGTCAGGTGTAAATTGTACACGGCTAAAACTTGCTTGAACAGCTTTTGATAGTGTGTTAATTGCAAGTGTCTTTGCTAATCCAGGAACACCTTCTAATAAGATATGTCCGTTACCTAAAAGCCCGATAAGTAATCGTTCAATCATATATTTCTGACCTACGATAACTTTATTCATTTCTGTAGTTAGTAAATCTACAAAAGCACTCTCTCTTTCTATTTTTTCATTAATAGCTCTAACATCTATATCCATATGAATTGAAATATATATTTTGAATTTTTGTGAAACAAAGCTACAATAATAAGAAAATAAGTGTTGTTAAAGTAAGGTTCAACCAAAAAAAAGGATTATGCAGTAAAAACAGGTGTTTTGCTTTTTTGATTGTTAAAAAAGTTAATTTTATAAGGATTGAGCATCTTATTTGTTATTTATTTAAATAAAATACATTAAAACATTGTTTTTTGTGTATTTAATTTAAATATTTGTTGAACTAATTAAATTTAAATAATAGTTCATGAAAAAAAACTCACTATTCAAAAAAATTCTATTTTTTAGTTTATTTTTTGTAACAATTTCTATGACAGCACAAACGGTAAAAGGGTTGGTCGTTGATGAAAACAAAGAACCATTGCCCTTTTTTAATGTCTTAGAAAAAGGAACCACTAACGGTGTAACAACCGATGACAAAGGAGAATTTTCTATTAAAGTAAAGAAAATTCCGACAACACTAGTAATCTCTTCTATAGGTTTTAAAACAGTAGAAAAACAAATTAGCTCCACTCAATATGTTACCATTGAAGTAAAAGAAGAGAGTGAAAACTTAGACGAAGTAGTTTTAGTAGGATCAAGAAACAAGTCAAGAACAGCGATAGATACCCCCGTACCAGTAGACATTATCGATGTAGCTGAATTAACAGCAACATCACCACAAGTTAACTTGAATCAAATCTTGAACTATGTTGCTCCTTCTTTTTCGTCAAATACACAAACAATTTCTGATGGTACAGATCACATTGATCCAGCTTCTTTAAGAGGATTAGGACCAGATCAAGTATTGGTATTAATTAATGGGAAAAGAAGGCATACTTCTTCTTTAGTAAATGTGAATGGAACATTTGGTAGAGGAAGTGTAGGTACTGATTTAAATGCTATTCCAGCAGCTGCAATTAAAAGAATTGAAGTTTTAAGAGACGGTGCTGCAGCTCAATATGGTTCAGATGCAATTGCAGGGGTGATTAATATTGTACTTAACAACAAGACAAATGAGTTAAGTTTAGCAGTTACTTCTGGAGCGCATGTTTCAAAAAATTCAGATAAGCAAACTGGAGGAATTGACGGAGAGAGCGTTAATGTATCTGCAAACTATGGAATTAAACTAGGAGATAAAGGAGGTTTTATAAACTTTACTGGAGATTTTGATTTTAGAAACCCATACAATCGTATGAAAGAGTATGAAGGTTCTATTTTTAATGCCTATAATTCTGTAGAATGGGTAGCGAATAACTCAGGGTTAGATATAGCTAATTTGTCTTTATCGGATATCAAATTTGCTGCGCAAGGGGTAACGCATTTTGATTTGGCAACTAAGAGTGCAATTAATAATGCTACTTCTTTAACAGAGATTTTTGGGGTTAATGCTGGGGCTAATTCAGTTGAAGGTATTTTATCTGAGTTTACTAGAGATAGTGCTGGAAATGTTACAGGTATTGTAGGGATTAATACGACTGATGCGGAATTAGCTGTTCGTGGTTTAGATAGGACAGATTTTACAATGCGTGTAGGTCAATCGGCGCTTAGAGGAGGTCGTTTTTTCGCTAACATGTCTTTACCTATAGATGAGGAAGGTACTGAGTTATATTCGTTTGCAGGTATTAGTTCAAGAATAGGAAACTCAGCAGGTTTCTATCGTTTACCAAACCAATCAAGGACATATACGCCCTTTTATATCAATGGATTTTTACCAGAGATTAATTCAAAAATAAGTGACATGTCATTTGCTGTTGGAATTAAGGGTAAAATCAAAGAATGGGATGTGGATTTAAGCAATACTTGGGGTAGAAATTCTTTCTTATTTGAGATTTCAAATACTTCAAATGCTTCAATGTTAAATAATTCACCAACTCGTTTTGATGCAGGAGGTTTTGCTTTTACTCAAAATACAACCAACTTAGATTTTTCGAATAATTACAAAGGTATTTTTAATGGATTAAATGCAGCTTTTGGAGCAGAATTTAGAAAGGAATTATACGAAATTGTAGCAGGAGAAGAAGAGTCTTACACACAGTATGATGCAAATGGATTACCAGTAACAGCAACGACAACAGCTTCAGTCGATGTCTTTGGAAATACAAGACCAGGTGGGGCACAAGTTTTTCCAGGCTTTAATGCAAAGAATGAGTTGTCAAGAGACCGTAGTAGTTTTGCTGCATATGCAGATTTAGAGGCAGATTTAACCGATAAGTTATTAGTAGGATTAGCTGGACGTTTTGAAAACTATAGCGATTTTGGTTCTACATTTAATTATAAAGTTTCTGGTCGTTATAAGTTAAATGAAAACTTAAATATAAGATCGGCTTTTAATACAGGATTTAGAGCACCATCGTTACACCAATTAAACTTTAGTACTACATCAACCTTATTTGGTCAAAATGGAAATCCAGAAGAAGTAGGAACTTTCTCAAATGATAGTAGAGTAGCACAATTATTAGGGATTCCTAAGTTAAAGCAAGAAGAATCTGCAAGTATAAGTTTAGGTTTTACAGCTAAAATTCCATCAGCAAACTTAAAAATTACTGTAGATGGTTATTGGGTAGGAATTGAAGATAGAGTGGTTTATACTGGTCAATTCAGAACTAATGATAGTAACGCTAATCCAAATGATGATTCTGATTCTGAATTTGGTAAGTTGCTTAGAGAAGCAAATGCAACTGCAGCATCATTTTTTGCCAATGCAATTGATACAGAATCAAAAGGAATTGATATTGTTATTACACACAAAACAGCTTTAAATGATAAAATGAATTTAAAGTCAGATTTATCAGCTACGTTCTCAAAAACAAAGCAAGTAGATGATATTCATAGTTCGGAACAAATAGCGAATGCAGGATTAATAGATACTTACTTTCCAGAAGATAGTAGAGTGTACTTAGAGGAGGCAGTGCCAAGAACTAAGGTAAACTTATCAAATACTTTAAGTACTAAGAGATTTAATGTGTTTTTAAGAAATGTATACTTTGGTGAAGTAACTGAAGCAACAACTAATGTTAGTAGACAACAAGTGTTTGGAGGAAAAGTTGTAACAGATTTATCAGTAGGGTTTAAAGCTACGGAAGAATTAACATTTACTGTAGGGGCAAACAATATCTTAGACGTGTATCCAGATAGAGCAGGTCAAGCTTTAGGAGATGGAGGAAACAACCGAAGCAGTGGACGTTTCGATTGGTCACGTAGAGCGCAACAGTTTGGAATTGGAGGTAGATTCGTATTTGCCCGTTTGAACTTTGTTATTAAGTAATATAAATTACAGAAGAAATGAAAAAAATAAAATTATCTATATATATATTATTGCTTTCACTAGGGTTTGTTTCTTGTGAAAGTGAAACAACCGACCCTGTAGAGGGGATTGCTACTGCAACAGAGCAAATAGTTATTGGTTTTAGTGATACAAATTTAAAAACAAATGTATTAGAAAATGGAGGTACAGCTACTTATCAAGTTAGTTTATCTAAGCCACTACCAGTAGATGGGGTGGTAGTTTTTGATATTACATCTTCAGATGGTTCTACAGAATCTACAGCTGGTGTAAATGAAGTATCTCATAATGAAGTAAAAATTCCAGCAGGAGAAACTTCAGTAAATGTGACATTTACATTTGCTGATGACACTGTTGCAGATGCAGAGGAAATATATAATGTTTCAATCAAAAATTTAAATGTTTCATCAACTCTTATAAAATATTTTATAACCCTAAATAATAAGAGTAGTGAAAGAACAATTAATGTTTATGATACTTTACCTCTTGTAATAGAAGGACCGATTGGAGATATGGACATTGTGTTAGATTGGCCAGGTTCTGAAGATTTAGATTTGTATTTAAGATCAGAAGCTAAAATTACTTCTACGGTAATTGCTAATAGTTGGTTTTCTCAACCAGAAGAAGTTACTATTACACAAGCTTTAGCTGATGGGGATTATTTTTTAGGGTTAGATAACTTCAATATCGCAACTCCTTATAATATTCCATGTACTTTATCACTTAATTTCTCTGGAGGTAAGAGTGAGGTTCTTTTAACAAGTTTAGAAACAACCACTACAGCTGCAGCAAATGGTGAGCCAGATATTTGGTATAAAATCAATAAGGTAACTGATGGTAGTAAAGTAACTTACACAATAATCAAATTATAAGCTAATTAAAATGAAACATATATATAAAATAAGTTCTTTATTAATTTGTGCAATGCTTTTATTGAGTTCTTGTGCGGTTAATGATGATGATGCAATAACTGTTAAGCCAGTAACGAGTATTACTGCAAAAACTGAAGCGAAAATTAAACGTATAATGACTACAGAAACGAGTTATGATGCGGTAATTTCTTTTACGAGTCCAGTAACCAGTTTATCAAGGTTAACATATACATTGGATGGAGAAGAAATGTTTATTGATGCTACTCAGGGAAGTCAAAATGTGACAATTACAGTTGATATGTCTGATCCAGATGTGCATGTTAGAACTATAAAATTAGTAGACTTAAAAATTATAAATGCTAGTATAGATAGCGTAAAACCAGAAATCTCTAAAGATTTAAATGAATTAAAAATAATCAAGGGAGAAAATACGGTTGTATTTACTTTTACTTGGAATGATGATAGTGATTTAGATTGTGGTACAATCACTAAGACTCCAGCTGTAGCAGGTATAAACCTTTCTACGAGTACAACTTCAACTACTGAAGTTGCTGTTTTGCCAGATAATGTTGCTGATGGAGAATACTTCTTTGCAATTTTACCATGGACAGTTAATAATAACTCAATTGAGTGTTATGTTAATGTGTTGAATGGTACTACTGAAACAAATTATACAGGTAATTTGGTTGGGGCTACTCCAGGAGGATTCTTTGGGTATACTACCGTTGCTGATTTTATAAAAATAACAAAATCAACAGATGCAGGTACTGGAGCTGTAACTATAGATTTAGAGCAGGTTTTATTTTAATAATTAAAACAATGTTCTCATTAATTAGTCGCCTATAATTTTAGGCGACTTTTTTGTTTTTTATAGTATGTTAATTATAGGTACGATTATAATAGTTATTGAAGAATTTCTATTTTTTAATGATAGGATATATATAGGTTTTTAGCAGTTTTTTCCTAGAGGAAAGAAGAAGGAGGAATGTGGTTTTGATTCTTTGTGTCTGAAAATAAGGTAGTTATAATTTGTTTTTTAAAAACAAAAAAACGAAATTTAGCTATTACTAACTATAACCTTTATTTTATGATTAAAATATCTATTAGCAAAATACTGCTACTAAATGCATTCTTTTTTTTGTTTTCCAATTGGGTTTTTGGACAAACAATTAAAGGAAAAGTAACAGATATAAATGGCGAAAGTATACCATTTGTAAATGTTATTGAAAAAGGAACTACTAATGGAACAACCACAAATGATGTGGGAGAGTTTTCATTAAATGTTAAAAAAATCCCCACCTCATTAGTTTTTTCATCACTCGGTTTCACAACAGTAGAGCAGCAAGTCACTGCTAATAGTTTGATGATAAATGTAATACTGAAAGAAGATAATTCTGTCTTAGATGAGGTGGTAATTTCAGGTTTGGCAACATCAACCAAAAGGTCAAACTTAGCAAATACTGTTTCTACAATCTCTGCAGCAGATTTAACTCAGGTAACGGCTCAGTCAGGATTTGATAGTGCACTTTCCGGTAAGTTTACAGGTGCTGAAATTAAAGCAAATTCAGGAGCTCCGGGAGGAGGTATTTCTATGAGATTAAGAGGGGTTACTTCAATTTTTGGTGATCAGCAGCCTCTTTTTGTAGTTGATGGAGTCTATGTGGATAATTCTACTGTATCATCGGGAAATAATATTGTCAGTGAAGCAGCAGGGGGAGGTAACCCATCAACAAATCAGGACGATGCATCTAATAGGATTGCAGATATTGATCCTGAGGATATAGAAAATGTTGAAATATTAAAAGGAGCATCAGCTGCAGCACTTTATGGGTCTAGAGCTGCTGGTGGGGTGGTTATTATTACAACAAAAAGAGGTAAGAAAGGAAAACCAAGAGTTTCGTTTTCTCAAACTGTAGGTCTCAGAAGTCCAACAAGATTATTAGGACTTAGAGATTGGGATCAAGCAGAGATAACGGCTTTAGGAGGCCCGACAAACCCTACATTAAGAGATTATGAAGCTGAATTATTTGATCATACTAGAATTTCAACTACAACTCGTTTTACAACATCAGGAGGAAGCGAAAAAAATGATTACTTCTTTGGGGTTACTTATAAGGATGAGCCTGGATTAGTGGAGAATACAGGGTATAAAAAAGCTGCAGTTCGTTTAAATATTGGACAAAAGTTTAACGAGTGGTTGGATATGTATGTTACTTCTAATTATATCAATTCAAGAGCAGATAGAGGATTTTTTAACAATGGTAATGCCAATAGAACAGTAGGGTACGCATTAGCATTTACTTATCCATGGGAAAACTTATCTCCTGTAGATGGTGTTTATCCATCTGGAGGAGCAGGTTCAAATGTTTTAGAAACTGTGGCTATTACAACAAATAGAGAAGATGTAAATAGATTTATTGGAAGTATGACAGCTAATGCTAAAATATTTGATACTGGTAAAAGCAAGTTAAAATTAGTATTGCAAGGAGGTTTTGATCAATATACATTGAGAACAACTAGTATTTTCCCAAGAGCATTATCGTATTTTAGATCTCCAACATCGTTAAGAGGAGCCGCTATTTCAGGAACTACAGTTAATACAAACTACAATTTATCAGCTTTCTTTGTACATAACTTAAATTTAGATAATGGTTTAAGCTTTACAACACAAGCAGGATCATTTTTTCAAGACTTTGATCGTAATACTGTAATTACAATAGCAACAGGTTTAAATGGATCTCAAACAAATCTAGGGCAATCAGAAAGTGTTTCTACGCAACAAAACATAACATTACAAAAAGATAAAGGTTTCTTTGTGCAAGAAGAAATTAACTATAAGGACAAAATTATAGGTACCATTGGTATGAGAGGAGATAAATCGACAAACAATGGTGATGCAGATAAAATGTATTATTATCCTAAGGCAAACTTAGCTGTTAATTTACATAAGTTTGATTTTTGGAGCTTTGATGAAGTAAGTTCTTTTAAACCTAGAATTGCTTATGGAGAAGCGGGAAGGTTTTCAAACTTTAGAGATCGATTTACTACAATGACAGGTCAATTAATTGATGGAAACTCAGGTTTAGCTCCAGGTAACTTTAAAGGAAACCCTAATATAGGTCCAGAGAGACAAAAAGAATTAGAATACGGGGTGGATTTTAGCTTATTTGATAACAGATTTAATTTTGAATTAACTTTTTACAATAAGAAAGTTGAAGATTTGTTAATTGAAACGAATAAAGAACCGTCATCTGGTTTTGTTACAGAGGTGAAAAATGCAGGAGAATTAGAGAATAATGGTATTGAAATAGCTTTAAATGCAAATATTATAGAAAATGACGATTTTTCATGGAGTTCAAATTTAAAGTGGTGGAAGAACAAATCAAAAATAACAAAGCTTGATGTTCCAGCATTTACGGAAGGAGGTTTTGCTTCATCACTAGGTACTTTTTATATTCAAGAAGGTTTTAGTGCAACTCAAATAGTTGGAACTTATGATGCTAGTCAATTTACAGCAGAAGAAATAGCAAGAAGAGACCCAGAAGGCGATGGCTTTTTTGTATATGGAAATGCAGAACCAGATTTTCAGTTATCATGGCAAAACCAATTTAGATACAAAAACTTTGACTTATCGTTCTTGTGGCATTGGAAAAAAGGAGGAGACGCAATTAACTTAACAACATTATTATATGATTTAGCAGGTACAACTTGGGATTATGATGATGTTGGTTTAGATCCATCAGGAACTTTAACTAATGGAGCCTATAGAGCAAGTCAAGCTTTTGCGAATCCAGAACCGTTAATTGAAGATGCAGGATATATAAGGCTACGTGAGGTAGGATTATATTATACATTCGATGATGGGGTGTTTAAGGGAGTACAAAAGGTAAAAGTGGGGGTTTCAGGTAGAAACTTGATAAACATATTTGATTATAACAGTTATGATCCAGAAGCTTCAAATTTTGGAAATAATGTTTTAGCAAATAATGTAGAAGTAACACCATATCCAGCTTCTAAGTTTGTCAACTTTCATATAAATATTAATTTTTAACACATAGGTTATTATGAAGAATATATATTTAAAAACTATTTTATTATGTTCGGTTTTTGTGTTTTTTAGCTGTGAGTTAGAAGATATTGCAAACCCTAATGCACCAACAGTAGAGAGTTTTTCTGAAGGAGCTAGTCAAGCAGATGTACAATTATTATCAGTAGGTTTAGAAGCTGTAATTAGAAATGATTTAGAGTTTCATTATAATACAGTAAGTTATTTGGCTAGAGAGTATTATGATCTTTCAGGAACAGACCCTAGATATACAGGAGAGGTTTTAAAAGGACCTTTAGATAACAATGGATTTTTAACAACTAGGTCTTATGCTGCTTGGTATAGGGCAGTTAAGGCAGCAAACGTAATGATTACTGCGGTAGAGAATTCATCAGCAGGTTTTTCAGATCAAGTTAAAAACTCATATTACGGATTCGCAAAAACATTAAAAGCATACTCACTTTTAATGGTGGCAAATCGTCAATACACTAATGGAATTAGAGTAGATGTTAGTGATCCTGATAATTTAGGGCCATTTGTAACCTATCCAGAAGCATTGGTTGCAATTGATAACCTATTAAATGAAGCAAATACAAATTTATCGAATGCATCTGCGACTTTTGATTTTCCTTTAAGTTCTGGTTATGCTGGATTCGATACGCCAAGTACGTTTTCAAGGTTTAATAGAGCTATCGCTGCTAGAGTTGCTTTGTATCAGGGAGATAAAGCTAAAGTGTTAACATTATTAAATAATTCTTTCTTTGATTTAGCAGGAGCTTTAAAGGCAGGGCCATCTCATGTATTTGGTGCCACAGGTAATGATATTTTAAATAATCAATTCCATGTTTTAGGTCAGTCTGGTCAAGAGTTTGTAATTCATAATTCTTGGATTAATGATGCTGAAGCTGGTGATACAAGGGTAACTGATAAAGCTTTTTTATTATCATCTCCGGCTACATTTGACGGATTAACTGGAACTCATCAAATAGCAATTTATAAGAGTAATACAGACCCTGTTTACTTAATTAGAAACGAAGAGTTAATATTAATGTTTGCAGAAGCAAATATTGGAACTAATAATGCAACAGCTTTAAATGCAATTAATGTTATTAGAAACGCAGCAGGTTTAGCAAGTTTAGTTTCTCCTGCTGATATTGACGTAAATGATGATAATGCGCTTTTAGAAGAAGTTTTAAAGCAAAGAAGATATTCTCTATTAGGAGAGGGGCATCGTTGGGTAGATTTAAGAAGATTAAACAGATTAAATGCTACTTATGTACCTCTAGATAGAGCTGGTGATAATATTATTAATGCTTTTCCAACTCCGTTTAATGAGAATGCGAATTAAACTAATTTAATTAGTTGTTATAAAAGTAAAGAGACCTCGTTTATGAGGTCTCTTTTTATTTATATTCTTTTAAAGATAGTTTTTGATTTTCGAAAACTCCATAGGTAAAATACTTTACCCAATCGCCAGTGTTTATATACTCACTGTTTTCTTGTAGTTTAATTTCTAAAGGAAGATGACGGTGGCCAAAAACAAAATAATCGTAATGTTTCGTTTCTAATTTACGTTTACAATATTGAACTAACCATTCATTGTCCTCTCCTAAAAATTTAGCGTCATCATCACCTGAAATCAATTTGTTTTTAACCGACATGTAATGACCTAAGCGTACACCTAAATCTGGGTGTAGCCATCTAAACATCCACTGAAAAGGTTTAAAGGTAAAAATCTTCTTCATTCGCTTGTAACCTTTATCACCTGGACCTAAGCCATCTCCATGACCAATTAATAATAGTTTGCCGTCAATGGTAAATTCTTGTGGTTCGTGGTATACAGGAATGTCTAATTCTTTCTCAAAGTAGTCGGTCATCCATAAATCGTGATTACCAACAAAGAAATAAATAGGAATTCCACTGTCTTTAATTTCAGCAAGTTTCCCCATAACACGAACAAAACCTTTAGGAACAACGGTTTTATACTCGAACCAGAAGTCAAATAAATCACCTAATAAAAAAATAGCCTCAGCATCTTTTTTAACTTCATTTAACCAACGCACAAACCTTTGCTCACGTGGAAAGCTAGCTTCAGCTGTAGGCGCTCCTAAATGTTGATCGGAAGCGAAATAAACTTTTGTATTCTCAGAAGTGTTAATTGATATCAAACTTGAAATTTTTGGTAAAAATAAGTATTTTAAGCAGAGTCTCTACAATCAAATTTTATCTACATTTGTTTAAACATCCATTCAAATTATACTTATGAACCCATTTGACGACACTTACTTTATGAAAAAGGCCTTGCATGAGGCTGAAAAAGCTTTTGATAAAGGTGAGGTTCCAGTGGGAGCAGTAATTGTATTTAAAGATCAAATAATAGCTAGAGCGCATAACTTAACAGAGATGTTGAATGATGTTACTGCACATGCAGAAATGCAGGCTTTTACAGCAGCTGCCGATTTCTTAGGAGGAAAGTACTTAAAAGATTGTGTTTTATATGTAACCCTAGAACCTTGTCAGATGTGCGCAGGAGCAAGTTATTGGACACAGATAGGGAAAATTGTATACGGTGCTAGTGAACCTAAATTAGGTTTTAGTGTATTAAATACCAAAATTCATCCTAAAACCAATGTTGTTTCTGGAGTTTTAGAAGAAGAATGTAGCTTTTTGTTGAAAAAGTTTTTTATTGAAAAAAGAAACTTAAATTAATTTATTATGTTACATGCGAGAAAGAACATAATAACATGTTTAATTGTTTTGATTATTGGGATTTCTTGTAAGCAAGCTAGAAAAAAGATTAAAGATGTTCAAATTAACCAAAATGAAATTATTTTAGATTCAATTTATAAGGTTGAAAAGTTAGATAGCACGATAAATTATAAGCCTTTGAGTTTAAACTTTAAAGGAAACCCAATTTTTTCAATAGGACAAAAGTTAACAGAAATTGATTCAACTCTATCTTATGGAATGGATCCAAATATGGACTATCAAAATTATTTTCCATTAATTCAAGATTATATGACTATGGATGATAGGCTTTCGGTTTGTAAAATTGGAAAACACTCACATATAATGGGTGTTTTATATTTCTCTGTTGATCAAAATTCTCAAAGAATTTTTAATGTTAGTGGAGCTTGGAGATTTAATGTTTATAAAAAAGAAGTGCTTAAACAAATGGAATTATGGTTGACTGAAAGCTTATTTCCGAATTTGAAAAACAAATTTAAGTTTGAAGATAAATGGAGCTATGATATTGAAAGCTCAAATCAAATAGAATTATTTAACTTGAGTAAAGATAAAAACGTTTGGGTTCTAGATTATAAAGTAGAGCTAAAATAGGAAAAGCAACATAATGATATAAGAAAGTCTAATATTGTTGTATTTCCTTGTAAGAAAAAACTAAAAAAGTGTCTGTTGTTTGCTGCCACTTTCATGTTCTAATAACCATTTTTTTCGCCAAACACCACCAGCATATCCAGTTAAAGAACCGTCGGAACCTATAACTCTGTGACAAGGAATTACAATCCAAATAGGATTTTTTCCATTGGCTGAAGCTACAGCTCTAATCGCTTTTGGATCGCCAATTTGTTTTGTTTGCTCTAAATAAGTCCTACTTTTTCCAAATGGGATGTTTAACAACTCTTCCCAAACCGATTGTTGAAATTCAGTTCCCTGAGGATTCAGTTTTAAATTAAACTCTTTTCTATTTCCAGAAAAATACTCGTCCAATTGAGCTACGCAATCTTTTAAATGAATTGGAGTCTCAGTTGAGGTTTTTATTGTATCGTCGTCCAATACAGAGATTGAATGGATTCCGTTTTCATCTCCAACAATCTTTGCTATACCTATTGGTGTTTTATAATATGCGGTTTGTAAGCTAGACACTAAAAACTTCTTTAGAATTTTGAGTTGTAATTTCGGAAATTTCATCGAAAGTTAATCCGTAAATATCAACTAGTTTGTCAATAACATTTGTTATGTAACTACTTTCATTACGTTTTCCTCGGTAAGGAGTAGGAGCCAAGTATGGAGAATCTGTTTCTAAAACTATATGCTTGATTTCAACTTGGTTTAAAAACTTGTCAATTTTTCCATTTTTAAATGTAGCTACACCTCCAATTCCTAGTTTCATATTGTACGAAATTGCTTTTTGTGCTTGTTCTAAAGTACCAGTAAAGCAGTGAAAAATTCCAAATAAATCATCACCTTTTTCGGTTTCCAATACTTCAAATATTTCATCAAAAGCATCGCGACAGTGAATTACAATAGGAAGCTTTTTTTCTTTCGCCCATTGTATTTGTGTTCTAAATGCTTCTTGCTGTTGTTTTAAAAAAGATTTATCCCAATACAAGTCGATTCCTATTTCTCCAATAGCATAAAAGTCTCTTTTGTCTAACCATTCTTTTACATGAGCCAACTCTTCTTTGTAGTTTTCTTTAACAGATGTAGGGTGTAGTCCCATCATTAAAAACACATCGTTAGGATAGTTTTTTTCTAAGTCTAACATTCTTTCAGTATAGCTACTGTCAATTGCAGGAATAAAGAATCGAGAAATACCAGCGTCTTTTGCACGTTGCATCATTTCGTTTCTGTCTTCATCAAATTGCTCTGAGTATAAATGGGTATGCGTGTCTGTAATCATAACTTGTTAAAGGACTTTTGAATAGTCTAAAGGTGATTTGTATTGTTGTATCTTTGTGGCGACAAAAGTACGAGAAATGGCAAGTTTGAAAAAAGTATTAAGAAAAAAGAAATATATCAAGGTAAAACTTAAGAAGATTGTAACCAATCACCTTGAGTTAAATGCTGAGATTAATGGTGTAAAGGGTAAATTTATTTTAGATACAGGAGCTTCTAATTCTTGTGTTGGATTAGACCTGATTGAGCATTTTAAACTAATTTCTGAAGAAAGCGAAGTAAAAGCTGCAGGTGCCGGTGCTACTGATATGGAGACACAAAAATCCGACAATAATTCTTTAAAAATAGGGAAGTGGCAAACCAATCAGTGTAATTTGGTATTGTTTGATTTAACCCATGTAAATACAGCTTTAACACAGCATGATGCTGAAAAGGTTGATGGAATTATTGGTGCCGATATTTTAGAAGCTGGAAAAGCTTTTATTGATTATGATAAGAAAGTACTTTATTTAAAAAAGTTGAAGAAAAAGAAAAGAAAAAAGCTAATTAAGGTTCCTTTTTAATCGCTAATTTTTGTTAAAAAAGGTTAAAATTTAATTTTTTTTACGCGCTTTTTTTCGAGAATAGTATCGATTTCCGTAAACCATATTTACTGAGTTTTGATTAAAATTCATCCTTCATTTTTGAAGTTTTTAAATGTTAATGAATTTTAAACTGGTGTAACAAATGATTTTATTGACCGTCATATTTGTGTAATCAATTTAAATCAACAACCATGAAATCATCAGTAAATAATTTAGTTTTAGAAAGAGGAATTTTAACGTCCGCCTACAAAAGAGAAATTCAACAAAACATCTGTACAATGAAGGCTCAGTCTTTATATGGAGTAAAAAGCCGATTAAAGTCTCGAGGAACAAAATTGTCAAGTGAAACAGGAGCTATCTTAAAAGTATCAATGTTTGTATTAGCTTTAGTAGTAATTGTTTTTTAATAAAAAAATCTCACCACATTGCTGTAGTGAGATTGTATATGAATAGGATGTTTTAATTTTTAGCTTAAAACTTCTTTAATTCTTTTAATAGCTTCACGTAACTGTAATTCAGAAGCGGCATAAGATAAACGAATGCAATTTGGTGCACCAAAAGCTTCACCAGTTACAGAGGCAACATTAGCTTCTTCTAATAATAACATAGAAAAGTCGTTAGCATTGTTAATTTGCTTACCTCTAATAGTTTTACCAAAGAAAGCAGAAATGTCTGGGAAAATATAAAAAGCACCTTCTGGTACATTTAATTTAAATCCTTCAATTTCACCTAATAAATCTAAAACCATATCTCTACGTGTTTTAAATTCATCAACCATGTATTGTACTTTGCTTGGTTCTGCTAAAACAGCTGTAATTGCAGCTCTCTGAGCTATACAGTTAGTTCCTGAAGTAATTTGCCCTTGCATTTTAGTACAAGCCTTAGCAATCCACTGAGGAGCTCCAATAAAACCAATTCTCCATCCTGTCATAGCAAATGCTTTTGCTAATCCGTTTACGGTAATCGTTCTATCGTACATGTTTTCTATGGCAGCAAAACTAAATGGTTTTGTCCCGTAGTTAATGTGCTCATAAATTTCATCAGATAAGATATATATCTGAGGGTGTTTTTCTAAAACCTTAGCTAATGCTCTGTATTCTTCTTCGCTATAAATAGATCCACTAGGGTTATTTGGCGAGTTAAAGAAAATCATTTTAGTTTTAGGAGTAATAGCAGCTTCTAATTGCGCTGGTGTAATTTTAAAATCACTATCAATAGATGAAGGGATTTCAACAAATTTAGCTTCACATAAAGTTGCAATTGCAGAATAACTTACCCAGTAAGGAGCTGGTAATAAAATTTCATCACCAGGATTTAATAATACCTGAGCAACATTGGCAATAGATTGCTTTGCTCCTGTAGATACTACAATCTGATTTGGAGCATAGGTTAAATTATTATCTCTCTTAAACTTTTCGCAAATAGCTTCTTTTAATTCAACATATCCATCAACAGGAGTGTATGAATTATAATCTTGATTAATAGCTTCAATTGCTGCGTCTTTAATAAAGTCTGGAGTGTTAAAATCTGGTTCTCCTAAGCTTAAACTAATAATGTCTCTACCTTCGGCTTTTAACTCTCTTGCTTTAGCTGCCATGGCTAAAGTTTGTGAAACAGGTAAACTGTTAATTCTGTCTGATAATTGTTGTGACATTGGTGTGTTGTATAGTGTGTTGTTATTTACGCCAGTTGTGGTTTTTTTCCTAACTCAGCTAAGTGCTTAAAGTGTTCTATAATAGCTCTTCGCGTAGTTTTATACTCGTTATAAGGAAGGTTAAACTCTAAAGCGGTTTCCTTTACAATCTTTGCTAATTTATCATAGTGAATATGAGAAATGTGTGGAAAAATATGGTGCTCTACTTGGTGATTTAATCCTCCAGTGTAAAAGTTAACTAACCAGTTTTTTGGTGCAAAATTAGCCGTAGTGTATAACTGGTGAATTGCCCAAGTGTTTTTCATATTTCCATTCTCATCTGGTAATGGCATTTCTGTTTTTGGAACTACGTGTGCTAATTGGAATACAACACTTAAAATAATTCCAGCAGTATAGTGCATTACAAAGAATCCTACTAATACTTTCCACCAAACAATGTTTAATACAGCAATTGGTAATACAATCCATAATGAATAGTATACAATCTTAGAAATTACCAATTTAGTCCATTCTGTAGCTGGATTAGGGAACTCTCCGTAAGATAATTTTCTTTTTAAGTAATTGTGCATTTGCTTAATGTCGGTAGTAATTGCCCAGTTAATAGTTAATAATCCGTAAAGGAAAATTGAATAATACTTTTGGAATTTATGAATCCATAACCACTGTGCGTGCTTTGAAAAACGAATAATTCTACCAGCATCAATATCCTCATCATGATCTTGAATGTTTGTATACGTGTGGTGTAAAACATTGTGTTGTACTTTCCAGTTGTATACGTTTCCAGCTAAAATGTAAATACTGCTTCCCATTAATTTGTTTAACCACTTTTTGTTAGAAAAAGAGTCATGGTTTGCATCATGCATTACATTCATTCCAACACCAGCCATTCCAACTCCCATAATAACGGTAAGTGCTAACTTAATCCACTGCGACATATCTACAGTTAAGATTAAAATAAATGGGATTAAGAAAATGGCGAACATTATAATTGCTTTCGAATATAATTTCCAGTTTCCGGTACGTTTAATATTATTTTCTTTGAAGTATGAATTCACACGCTTGTTTAGTGTTCTAAAAAACTTTGCGTTATCTATTCTTGAGAAGTTTATTGTCTTCATTTGTTGTTTGTTTGAACCGCAAAAATAAACGTTTTTACTAGATGGTTATTGCTCAAAGAGAACTTTTTAACAAGAAATATATCTTTTATGAGATAAATGAGTATTAAGAATTAGTTTTTTATTTTTGCAGCGAAAAATTCACTTAATGGAGCTTATAAAAAAATATTTTAGCAATTTAACAGAAACGCAACTAGAACAGTTTTCGAAACTTCAAGAGTTATATGAAGATTGGAACTTGAAAATCAACGTGGTTTCTCGTAAAGATATTGATGAATTGTACTTACGTCACGTGTTGCATTCGTTAGGAATTGCTAAGGTGATGCAGTTTAAACCGGGTTCAAAGGTAATGGATGTTGGTACCGGAGGAGGTTTTCCAGGGGTACCTTTAGCTATTTTATTTCCAGAAACTCAATTTCACTTAGTAGATTCTATCGGAAAAAAGATTAAAGTAGTTAACGAAGTTGTTGAAGGTTTAGGACTTGAAAACGTAAAAACTACGCATGGTAGAGTGGAGGAAGTAAAAGATACTTACGATTTTATAGTAAGTAGAGCAGTGGCTCAAATGGAAACTTTTGTTGGTTGGACCAAAGGAAAGATTGCTAAAAAGCAAGAGCACGATTTAAAGAATGGAATCCTTTATTTAAAAGGAGGTGACTTAACTGAAGAGTTAAAAAAATATACTTCGGCAACTATTTACAATTTGCCAGACTACTTTGAAGAAGATTTCTTTGAAACTAAAAAAGTAGTACACTTACCAATGAAATACAAAGGATAGTTGTAAAGCTATACCTTTCAAAATAAAAATCTATTAAATAGCTCAGGGCTATTTAATAGATTTAAAAATATATAGCATCTCCGAAGCTATTTCTAAACTTCTTTCAGCATATTTTTCTTTTTCTAAAGGTGTATTATCAAAGGCTTTAGGATCTTCATAAGTAACAGGAACTCTTTTGTTTGCTCCTGCAATAAAAGGACATCCTTCATCTGCTTGAGAACAAGTCATGATGGCGCAGAACTCATTTACTGGATTAAACTCATGATCGTACTTTTTTGAAAAACCAATTACTGGCTGTATGTTTTCTGAAAACTTTACTGCATAAACTGGATTAGCTGTTTCTGATAAACTTTGAATTTTAAACCCTTGCTGCTCCAATGTTGTTACCACATTCTTATTCATAGCCGTTGCTTCTGTTCCGCCCGAATAGCAATAAACATTTGGAATGTTTAGATAATGAGCCATGGTTTGTGCCCATATTTGCGATAAATGACTTCTTCTAGAATTGTGTGTACAAATGAAGTTTAAATTAATCAGCTCGTTGTTGTTTACACCTTGTTGGATATAATCGATTAACGGTTGTAGCACTTCTTTTCTGTTGTCTGAAATAGTTTCAGATAAGCTGGCAATTGTTTCCTCTATTTGAGAAAAAACGGTTGTTTTTGTTGCTTCCATATTCTTTTCTATTAGCAGCATCCAGAGTTAGGAGCGCATGCCGATTGACTTTGTAATTCTGATAATTTCATCTTTGGCTTTTCTTCAGGAATTCCGCAGTTATCTTTAGCTAAACAATCGGTTTGTTTGGTAGTTAATAAGAAATTCGTTCCATCGAAATCCAATCCATATTTTCCAATAGTAGCACCTTGGTATTCAACTTCAATCTCTAAATCAGGGATGTTTAAAGCTTTTTCTGATAATTCAATAATATGAACTAATTTTTCTGGATGCAATCTATGATCGTAGTCATTGGCATTCCATAGTTGGAAGTTAACTACTTCTTCGTTTCTAATAGTACCTCCACAATCAATAAAATTCTTTGTGATTTTACCTACTTCAGTAACATGAAAGTGATTCGGTACTAATTCACCATTAGGTAATTGAAAAGCGATGGTGTTTAGGTTTGCTAGATGGTTTTTAATTTCTGATAATTTCATATCTATGACGTTTAATTGTAATATTGCGATTAATAATTGTAAATTTTTTTAGCAGCAACTGTTTGGGTTGCTATTAAAGTCTAAAAAGTTATTCAATAAGGTTTTTACTTTTTCCCAGTGCTCCTGATTTATACAGTAGCATACACTAGTTCCTTCAATATTTCCTTTGATAAGGTTTAAGTTTTTTAATTCTTTTAAATGTTGCGATATTGTTGGTTGGGCTAAACCGATTACTTCTACCAAATCGCCACAAACGCAAGAGTTTATTTTAAACAAATGCTGTAAAATAGCAATACGAGCAGGATGCCCTAATGCTTTGGCTATTTTAGCAAGCTCATTTTGTTCGGCGGTAAATATTTCTGATTTGGTAAGTCCCATTCGTTTAATTATTATATTGCAATATTACGATTAATATTTAAAACGGACACATTTTTAACCATAATTTTTTGTTATCCGTAAGTTGTTATAATTTATAAGTGGTTTAGTACCAACGTTTTTTTCGTTTCTTAGACGCTTCAGATTTACGTCCTTTCTTGTGTTTGCTAATGGTATTCGGTTGCTTTTTCTTTTTAGGTTTTTGTAAAGCGAAAGGATGATCTTCAACAATTTTTATAGATCGACCTATGAATTCTTGAATGGCTTTGATGTATGAAGTTTCATCTGCGCTACATAATGAAAAGGCAATTCCCGATTTTCCTGCTCTACCTGTTCTACCAATTCTATGTACATAGGTTTCTGGAATGTTAGGCAGGTCGACATTAATTACCGCATCTATTTTACTAATGTCTATACCACGTGCCGCAACATCTGTAGCAATTAAGATATTTACTTTATTGTTTTTAAAGTTTTCAATGGCTTCGTTACGAAGCGCTTGCGATTTATCACCATGAACACTCGTTGCTTTGTAGCCGTTCTTTAAAAGTGTTTTTTCAAGTTTATCAACACCAAACTTTGTACGTCTGAAAATAATAATACGTCCATTAATGGTATTACGAAGCAGGTGCAAACATAAATCTACTTTGTTCTTTTTTGGCGTATAGTATAATAACTGACCAATGTTGTTTGAAGTACTTTCCGATGGCGTAACCGAAACCGTTTCTGGCTTGTATAACATTGAGGAAGCTAGCTCTGTAACTTTCTCTGGCATGGTTGCCGAAAACAATAAGGTTTGTTTTTTACGCGGACATAGTTCTTCAATCTTTTTCACATCGTGAATAAATCCCATGTCTAACATTAAATCTGCCTCATCTAATACAAAGGTTTTTAATACACGTAAATCTATATCGCCTTGTTTGTGCAAATCGATAAAACGACCTGGAGTAGCAATTAAAATATCGACACCTTTAGCTAACAACTCTTTTTGAGGTTTAATAGAAACTCCTCCATAAATAGCCGTGGTTCTTAAGTTGGTGTATTTGCTGTATGTTTTAAAGTTTTCTTCAATTTGTATGGCCAATTCACGGGTAGGACTTACAATTAATGCTTTTATTTTCTTCGCTCTTTTTTCAGCATCTGGTTCTTTCGCTAAATGATGAATAATAGGCAATGCAAAAGCCGCAGTTTTTCCCGTACCAGTTTGCGCTGCTACAATAACATCTTTCTTTTCTAAGATTATTGGAATCGCTTTTTCCTGTACCAAAGTTGGTTTGTGGTATCTTTCTTCTGTAAGTGCTTTTACAATAGATTTATTAAGCTGTAAGTCTGAAAACTGCATTGATTCTTTTTTGCAAAGGTAGTTTAAAAGAAACAACGTTTGGTATTTAATTTACGCGTATGTAATAAGGCGTTTTTAGAAAAAAGTTAGTAAGTAGCCTAGGAATGAACCCCCTAGTACTATAAATGCACTGTTTAGCTTTTTAAAACCAAAAACTGTAATTAAACTTAGCAGGGCTATAACAATTGTACGCCAATCTACCAAAGTGTCTTTTGCCATTTCAATACATACCGCAATAATTAATGCTACTGCCGCCACGTTTACAGCATCTAAAACCGCACGGATGGTTTTAGATTTCCTCATTTTTGGCATTAATGGATTTAATAGCCATACAAACAAAAATGAAGGTAAAAAGATTCCAAGAGTTGCCACAACTGCTCCCCATAGTCCATTCATTTGCCATCCTATAAAAGTTGCAGTAGATAAAACGGGGCCTGGTGTTATTTGTCCCACCGCTACGGCATCTATTAAGGCTTGTCTGGTTAACCAACCATTGGCGACTAATTCTGCATCTAAAAAAGCAAACAATACATAACCACTACCATATAAAATTGCCCCTATTTTTAAAAAAGTAAGGAATATTTTAAGGTTACTTAGATTCAATGTGTCGCTAGCTTGATACAGCAACAAAGGCATAATGCTTGGTAGGTTTGTAGCATTTTGTTTTACAAAATAGATGGCTAAGCCCAGCAATCCACAGCCTAGCAACGTAACTATTTCATTTATTCCCAATAAACAAGCGCCTAATGCTATTGCTCCTATGATGGCTAGTTGGGTGTTTTTTATTGCTTTTTTACCAAGTCTATAAGCAGCCATCACTATTATGGCTATTACTGCTGGTTTGATACCATAGATAAAGGGTTCTACTTTGGGTAGCTGTCCGTATTCTTGATATAGCCAAGCAAAGATTGAGGTGATGACTACCGCAGGAAAAATAAAGCAAAAACCTGCCACTATTAATCCTTTCCATCCCGCTTTTTCATGTCCGCAGTGCATGGTCATTTCTGTAGAGTTAGGTCCCGGAATTAAATTAGTTGCTCCCATAAGATCTAAAAAGTGTTCTTGGGTCATCCATTTACGTTTTTTAACAACTTCATCTTCCATCATGGCAATATGAGCAGCTGGACCCCCAAAGGCAATGCTTCCTAGTTTAAAAAAGAGCTTTGCTATTTCTTTTAAATCGTTTTTTTGAGACATCTACAATGTTTTGTGCTGTAGTTTTTTTAATGTATTTACAAATCTAAAGATTTATTATCCAACAATATAGTCGATTTTATACAGTCACTTTATATTTCTGTGAGTAAGGTGTTCTTTTCAGTAGAATAAGGAAATTCATCTGTCAATCGACTCACCAAAGGCTCTCGTTTTCCTGTTTTTCTGTGGTTTTTTATGGTTTTATGCCTTGTTTTTAGAGAATTATAGACTTTACGGAGTCGTTTTTACATTTCATTTACAATAAATAGGGGAGGCTGTGTCTATATTCGTAACTATATAAAACGGATTATTATGAATTTAATTAAAAAGAGTATTGTTTTAGTAGCGGTATTGATTACTGTTTTTGTGGTGAGTGGCTATACTAAAAGTACATTGACCGATAAGAAGACTGAAGCTGTTAAAGCTGAAGGTCCAACGATTAATTTTTTTGTGACGCATGGGCATTGTAGTACGCCTTTTGCTGGTAAGGTAAACGATTTAAAGGTAGATTATCCAACCCGATTGGATATGGGAAACCCTTTGGAAGATATGGTGATTTCGTTTGAGGTAGATCCTAATTCGTTTAATGTGTGTAGGGCAGAAGAGTTAACTCCGAAAATTAAAACGCCTGGTTTGTTTGTTGGTGTTAACAACGAGAAAATTAGGTTTAGGTCTACCAATGTATATACGATGGGAATAGATTGGTATCAGGTAAATGGTAAAATGTCTATTAAAGGCGTAGAAAAAGATGTGAAGTTGTTTGTTACAGGGATTAGAAAACCAAACGAGCAAGTAGCAACAACCTTGGTATTAGATGGACAGGTGAATTTGTTTGATTGGGGAATTGATTATGATTTGATTGTTAACGGAAAGTCGGACAATGTACCTACCAAATGGCTGTATTTGAATATGAAGATTGAATTAGTATAGAAATATCAAAAAACACTCTTGTTAAAGAGTGTTTTTTTGTAGCACCTTATCTTAGGATAGTTGTAGTAGTTAGCTTGATGTCTTCAATTTCTCCACCATCAGTTAGTAGTTGATTTATGGCGTTAAATTCTGCGCTCTTTCCAGCTATTTGAATAACGGTGTTGCGTTTAGGAGAGTTATTAAAGTATAGATTTACTACTTTGTTAATTTTAATGAAAGCATTGTTGCTGTTATATTTTTGAATCGTTTCTGAGCCATTTGTGAATCGTTCGATATATTCATCTTTCCACCTAACTTGAGGGAGCCATATTCTCATAAATACAATTGGTAAAAAGATGTAAGCTTCATCTGTTTCAAAATTATTAGAAGTGTTTTTCTGAATTATATCATAGAACGAATCATCATCTATATCTGAGTCTATTTTATCAATTTGATTAATAATTAACTGTATAGAATTACTAAATTGGTCAGTGACTATTTTTTTTTCTTTAGGCTTAAAAAGTGATTTGAATTTTATCATTTTTGAATTACGATTTTCATTGCAATGTCAAGTATAAAACATGTAGGACAGTTGATAAGCACTACACTTCAAATTTAACACATAACTAAATATAAACGTTTTGCTTTTATTTTTTGTTTAAATACAGAACCTTGGAGTTAACACAAAAACTTTATGTTTATAGATCTTGTTGATTGTAGTACTTTTTTATATTAAATCTAGAACTCTATTTTCTGATTTATTTTTTTGTTTGATTGTTTCTAGTATTCTTGATTTTTCCTTATTTAGTAGTTTTTCGAGTTTGTCTCCATAAGTGTCATCAATGTTTATATGGAAAGAAAATTTTTCTTCTTCTTTTATTGAGTCTTTTATGGAATTGATTTTCACTAACTTTTCGATTTTATTGTAAGACTTTCTAATTCTTTTCTGTTCCTTAAATTCGAAAAAATCACAAAAGAATTGGTTTAAGATAAAAATATTGGTAATTATTATTAGTTTTTTTTGTTCATCATTGTTATTATTGGCTTTTATAAGATTTTCATGTCTTGAAATTAAAAAATCAAAAACTTTAAAAATTAAAAGATTATATACGTTTTCGTAATCTAATTCAATCAAAATTGAAATATAATTTACTAAGCCGATGTTTATATCTTGATCATCAATAATAAATAATTGATATAATTTTTCATAAACTTTTTCTTTATTATCTTGACTTAACCCAGCAATATACTCAGCTGCAAAATATTCTTGAATTGATTTATGTACAAATGAATAATGAAAACCTTCTTTGTTTATAAGGCAAAGAGCTATTAATAAATCATTTAATAACTTATCATTGTTAAATTTTAAATTAGGAAATCTTTCTTTAATTTTAATTAATTGTTTTCTGAAATAGGTTTTATTAAAAACCAACTTATTTTCGAAAATCGTTAAGAATGAGAATACATTTAATACTGTATTGAATTCTTCTCTATTCAGACCACTTTCTTTTTCTCGTTCATAACCTAATTTAGATAAACTATCATGAGAATTAAAAAGTGTTTCAATAACTTGTGAGTAGAAAATATGTCTTTGTGATGGTAAGGTTGAATATGATTGAAAAGTCAAAATGAACATAGATAACAATAATGGATTTTGTAAAAAAGTACCAAACTTATTGTCATTGGTTTTCAAACTAGAAATAATCTTATCTGCAAGTTCGTGTTCTTGCTTTGGTAATTGTTGCTTTATAAATTTATAGATGTCTTTATTGTCTAATCTTCTTACATTTAGGTTTTTAAATAAAGGGAGTAATTCAATATTTACATAGGGTCTTGTAGTTATAACATATTTATTATTGCTAAATTTTTCAATAAAATTATCTATTTCTTTAATTACTTTATATCTAGTTTTAGCGTTTAATTCATCAAATCCGTCTAATAAAAAAACAAAATTACCAGAGGCAAGAAGTCTGTCTGAAAATTTTTCCTCTTTTGCTATTTTGGAAAAGTTAAATAGGTTTTTTATATAGGTTTCGAATGATCCTTCATGCTTTTCTAAATATCTAAGTTCAATTCTAATAGGAATTTTTTCTTTTTCGTCAGCAATTTTTACAAACAAATACTTGAGTAGCATACTTTTTCCAGAACCGGCATAACCAGTAATTGTAATACAATTATTTTTCTTAAATAAATCATTTCCATTATTAATAGTTACAATCTTATTTATGCCTTTAATAGATTCTGTATCTTCAAGTTTAATAGGGTAATAAATATCCATTAAATTCACAGGTTCAGATCTATATAAGATAGTTTTTACATATAAACTTCTTTTGTATGTATTTACTTGGTGTTCTAATAATTTATTATTTGCTATTTGGTCTATTTCGGAACCTATAGATTTCAAGATTTTAGTAAGGGGGTATTTTAATATATTAGTTATAATCTTGTCTTTCATTGTTTTTGGGTGTTATTACCAACTTGTTTATATGCGGAATATTGTTCTTATTATTTACCTAAATGTCTGGCTATACAGAATTTTTAAGCACTCGAATCTAGGATAAAAAAAGAAGCTGGTTTTACGGAAAACCATACTTTAAGTAAGGTTTTTCCTTATTTTTTATGCTTTTAAGCTAAAAATGTAGTTTTTTTCTTTCAGCGGCGTTCGCTGGAGGTTCTGCAGAGTTTCGAGAGCATCAGCGAAGCTCGCTGATGGTTCTGCAGAGTTTTGAAAGTGTCAGCGAAGCCCGCTGGAGGTTTTGCAGAGTTTCGAGAATGTCAGCGAAGTTTGCTGGTGGTTTTGTATTGTTTTTATGGGGTGTGTTATTCTGTAGATAAAGTAAAACTAAAAAACAACCTTGGTTGAGGTTGTTTTGAGTATGTGGTTAAATGTTATAGTAAAACGTTTTATTCTTTTGGAAAAGAACCTTTTATTTCAATTCCTGATTGAGAGATTTCAAGTATTTCTGTAGAAAAAGGATATGAAGAGTTTTTATGTTCCTCAATAATAGTTTTTCCTATTCTTTTAGAAAAGAACTCAAAATCACTTTTAGAAAAGATATAACAAAAATCTCTGTTGGGTATTACAAAATTAAAAGGAAATCCAAGTTCTGATTTTATTATTGATTGAAAAGATTCAGAAAGTAAAATAGATGCTTTCAAGTTAGAATCTTCAGTTTCTATATAACCAAGTTTTCTTCCTTCTATCAATTCTATTTCTAATTTAGAATTGTTTGCAATTAGATTTCCATTTTTTAGAGCTTGTATTTCGAGGTCATTTTTTGAAACATTCCATTTTTGGATATCATCTTCTGAAATCCAACTAAATTTATTGCTCTCTTGTATTACGTATATTTTATTCAGTTGGTCAGTAATGTTTTCAAAGACAAAACCATTGATTTCATAATCTGTAGGATATAATGACACAAAAATATTGTCTTTAATATCGTTCCAAGAATAAGATTCTTCGGTATTAAATTCTGCAATTGTTTTAGCAAAATCAGCAATAATAGTTTTGTCTTTATCTATAGAATAGTCTTTTCTAATATTATCTAAACTAATTTTAAGTGTAACTTCTCCTTTTTGAATTGAAATTAATTCAGTTTCATCAATCGAGTCGATTTTAAGTCCATGTAGTTCTATTTGAGTTTTGAATTCATCTAATACAAAATCTCTTTTAGTTTTTTTATAACCAAAAATTCCGTTTAATATTCCCAATTTTATTAAGTGTTTTAAATGTGTTGTAGTGGTAACTTGTATAACTTAAAATAGCAATTAAATTTTTAAGCATTCGAATATAGCTAAAAAAAAGATTTGGTTCTACTTTTAGAAGTAGATGAGAATGAATAATTGCTTGTAGGTATTGTTGTATATAAAATTACATTTGGTTAAATACTCCGTCATAATCTATTGGATATATGATTTCATAATTCCAATCATCTTTTGCTGTATTCAATCTTTTTGTTATTAGACTGTTTTTTAGAAGGTTCTCTTGGTTTAGGATATTAATAATCATTGGGATTGACTTTTCCCATTCTGTAACTTCAAATAACATGTTTGCCCCACCAGGTCCTAAATCTCCAGCAACCCATTTGCCTATTCCATTACTTTTTAGTTCTTCATGAATTTTTTCCTCCATTTTATGTCTTAAATCTAAAACATGAAAATCATTTTTGTTTTTAGGTCGCATTTGGACAAAAATGATTTTCCCTATATCATCAAAATTATCCCTGTAACCTTTTTCTTTAAGGTTAGAGTTTATTGAATCAATTTCAGATTCAGTTATAGCCTTTTTATTTTTTATTGTCTGAAGTGTGTTGTAATTATCATCAAAACGAATTTCTCCTTCTATTAAATTTAAGGTAGTGCTGTCTTTTACAATTCTACTAAATTCAATTTTATCTTCTGTTTCATTTTTATAATTCGAGCTAATATATTCAATGTCCACTTTTTCTATAGTTTTTATACTTGTCTTGCTTTTACAGTTCAAAAAAAGAGAAAATATTAATAATATTATTCCTATGTTCTTCATCTTTTTACATTTTAATCCTTGTTGTACGTTGACTTTTATTATCCTTATTAAACTAGGAATTACAGATATAATAGAAGAAATACCTAAAATCAATCCGTAATTTACTTCATTATATCTCAGTTGTCTGATTCCATCATCACAAGCTGTACACTCAATTATTTTTAAGTTTGCGTCAATAGCACAAATTCCTGTCAATATTATTATAAAAATTAAAATTGCTATAGAAGTATTGGTGCTAATCTTGTTGATTGACTTAGAGAATAAATCTAAAGCAAGTAATGAGAAGGCAATTCCTAAACCTGTATAATAAATTGGTGAGGCAAATAAATAGAAGTTTTTTCCAACGAATTGGATTTTATTATTTGTTGTCCATTGATATAAATCTAATACTATACTTCTCAAAAATGATTCGAGAAATACTGAAAGTCCAATTCCTATCAAAAAGAACATCAATCCTATTATTATTTTTCTTTTCATTTCAATTTTGTTTTTATGCAACAGCTTGGTTATTTATTCTTGGATATAAGTTTTTTTGTAATATGTCTTTTTTATATTAGTCCTACGACAATTAATGAAATCAAAATTACCGTGAAGATTACAGATCCAATAATGTTAAAAATTGAGATTTGACATTCAGTTTCTTTTCTTTTAGTCCAAATGTATAATCCTATTCCAGTACAGAACAGAGCTATTATTACTCCACCCAATTCAAAGAAAAATGGTAGCAAATAAGAAGGAGCGATTAAAAGGATGGTTCCTATCCAAATTCCACTTTGAATTGTCTTTTTGTACTTATCAATGTCCAATAGAGAAAAGGTAGAAACGATGGCGAATGGAAAAAAAGAAGTCCTGCAAACAGAAGGTAAAATGGTGTCATTCTACCTTCATTAAAAGCCCAAATTGAAATTATTGTCATAGAAATAATTATTCCTAGTATTTGGTAATAGCTTAAATATTTGTTTGATAGTTTTTTCACGTATGCTACAATTTGTTTGTGTATGGCTATACAGAACTTTTGGTGTTTAATTTATGAATAGTATCTATTATTGGGTGAATATTGATTTAAATTCATTTTCAGAAATCAGTTCGTAATAGTTCAATAAATCATTAATCATTGTTGCTTCAATTCCACTACAATGACTGTGTTCATAGTCTACAGAATTGAATATTGAACCAAGTCTAATGTATTCACTTGAAGTACAACCACCGTAATCTTCTTTTCCTATTCTAGTTTTTAAGAAATTTTTTAATGAGTCCATTTTAATTTTTGAGACTAAATGGCTCTTTCCTGTTCTTTTAGATTGCAATAAGTATCCTTCATTTTTTAATTCGACCGTAAAATGTTCTTTGCTTTGACTGAAACATCCCCAATTATGGATTTCAATATCAAAGCTTGACATAGCAAAAACTTTATCCAAAGTTTTAGAATTGTTTTCAATTCTTGGCTTACAAGATAAAATCAGTCCAACTGTTAATAATATTAGAATCAGTTTTTTCATATGTGCTGCAATTTGTTTAATGTGTCTAGCTGTACAGAGCTTTAAGTGTTTTGTATAACTTAAAATAGCAATTAAATTTTTTAAGCATTCGAATATAGCTAAAAAAAGAATTTGGTTCTACTTTTAGAAGTAGACGAGAACAAGCAATTATTTGTGGGTATTGTTAGCGGTTGTT
>NZ_WAAU01000010.1:276-349 GCF_008806755.1 Tenacibaculum aiptasiae | reverse complement strand
TTGTGATTCAGAAGTAACGGTAAATTACTCAGAAGCGATTATAGGTCAGGATGATGAGTGTGCATCGGTATAT
>NZ_WAAU01000010.1:0-106 GCF_008806755.1 Tenacibaculum aiptasiae | reverse complement strand
AGAGGATACCAAAGCACCGGAGTTTGTAGAAAGCTTACCAGCGGATACAACAGTAAGTTGTGATTCAATTCCAGAGGCTGAAGTATTGACTGCAACAGATAATTGT
>NZ_WAAU01000009.1 GCF_008806755.1 Tenacibaculum aiptasiae | reverse complement strand
GGAACGGATGCAGGTAATTATACAGTCACACAACCAAGCGGATTAACCGCAGATATCACAGCTAAAGCATTAACAGTAACTGCTGATGATAAATCTCGAGCTGAGGGAGTTGCTAATCCAGTTCTTACAATTACTTATTCAGGTTTTATAGTAGGAGATAGTGTTACCGATTTAGATACAGCTCCAATAGGGAGTACTACAGCGACAGTTACATCTCCAGTCGGAATGTATCCTATTACAGTATCAGGAGGAGTAGATAATAATTATTCTTTTAATTATGTTTCTGGTACTTTAAATATTTTAACAGATACAGATGGCGATGGTGATCCAGATGTTACGGATCCAGACGATGATAATGATGGAAATCCAGATGGAACCGATCCAAATCCATTGGTGCCAACAGGAGCAGATGATGTATTAACAGTTGTGGAAGGTCAAAGTGCTATGGTTAATGTTTTAACGAATGATGACTTTGGGCCAGGAGCAAATACAAGTATCACTCAAACAGGAGGAACTGCCGGAGGAACCGTAAGTATTGATCCATTAACAGGAGAAGTTACTTATACACCAGCCGCAGGCGAAGAAGGAGGTACGGTCACTAGAGAATTACAAGTATGTAATACAGTAGTAACGCCACAAGTTTGTGTAACAGAGACAATAACTGTAACTGTTCAAGTAGATACAGATGGCGATGGTGATCCAGATGTTACGGATCCAG
>NZ_WAAU01000008.1:384963-851138 GCF_008806755.1 Tenacibaculum aiptasiae | reverse complement strand
CTTACCCAAATAACATCACCATTTGTAACAGGATGTGCAGTAGTATTAGTTATTTCAGCAGTATTATTAATAGCATCATTTTGAGTAGGGTAGTATTTGAATGTTTCATTAGCGTGGTTAGCAGAAATATTCATTTGCGATAATGTAAGGTTGATACTTGTGTTTAAATCAGCATCAGTATCACATTGTCTAATAATTACAGGGTTGTTAACAACAGGTAATGGATTTACAATTAAATTAAAAGATTTAGAAGTATCATTACAAGCAGGGTTATTTTTATTTTCTACCCTAACATAAATCGTTTGAGAATTAACTGTGGCATTTCTGTATGGAGTGTTTTTATCAATTACATCAGTGTTTTTATCTGTGTTAGCACCAGATAATGTAGTATGATAAGAAACTTGATAAGTTGCAGTAGGAAGCGTACCTAGAATTTCATTGTCTTTAGAGTTTAACAAGAAATTATTAAAGAAACCATCTGTGTCTCCACCATTAGCAGTGTCATCACACTCTTCATAATCAATAGGAGTTTGAGGTATGGGGTTTCCTGTTACTACTAATTGAAAAGATTTAATATCGAAACAAGCATTTGGAGCTATTACATTATGCATTCTAGCATAAATAATTTGATTACTAAAAGCCGTTGGATTAGTATATGGGTTTACTATGGCATTATTATTAGAATTAGCATCAGCTTGAGATAGGAAGTATTTTACTTCATATGAGGTAGTGCTTTGCCCATTTAAAACTTGAGGTGTAACAGTGGCTTGTAAGTCAAAAGTGTTAAAACCATCATTGTCAGTATCACAATAGAAAATATCATTTGGTTGTGTTGCAGCTGTGGGTTGATAAATTTCTAGTTTAAAAACACCTTCTAAAGTAGTAGCATTTCCACAATTATCTGTTAAACTAACACTTAGTCTATAATCACCGGCATTAGCAAGAGTTAAATTAGGTAAAGTTAAATTACTGGTAGTAGCAATAGGAGTAGCTCCATTGTTAAAGTACCATTCATAATTGACTGTAGAACCAGCTTGAGGGGTTATGTTTTCAGGAGTAACGGTTAAAGATTCTCCGATACAGTTTTGTTCTGTTAAGTTATTAAGAATTTTACCAGTTGCGCTATCTGTTATTTGTATAGGTAACAATAAAGAGGACAGGAAAGGTGGGAGTCCTTGACTAGCAGTAGCAATACCACCTAAACCAACTGATAAATGAGAGTAATCACAAGCCGTACCTAACTCTTCGGGTTTGTTTATAACACTTATTCTATCGTTTTGATGACTAGTCCAGTAAATTTTACTATCAGGTCCTAATTGTAAAGCTCCTCTAGCATTAAAATACGTATGTACAGTAAACCTAGAACTATTAACTTCAGTCATAGTTTTTTTAGTAACATCAAATTGATATAAATTTTCAGTAGCATTGCTAAATTCTCCAGTTGAAACATACATTCTTCTACTGGAAGCAGAAAATTCTACACCATAAGCACTTTCAAAGTTGGTTGCGATTACCTGTGGAGAGGTTGCATTATTATAATTAGTAACTCTACCTGTTTTGTCATCAAAATTAAAAAGATAGGCTCCACTAGTCATATTAGCTAGTGCTAATTTAGTTCCGTCTGGAGATACTTTTAAATAACCTCTAGGATCATTTATGGATAAACCATTAATGACTGTAATAACAGGATTAGCTGTGTCTACTCCATTTTCATCAACTTTGTAAGCAAAGAACGTGTTTCCAGTAGCAAAAGAAATAACCCAAAAAGTATTACATTCATCTCCTCTTACAGCTGTTACTTTTTCACTCCATTGGTTTTTTAAAGATGAAGTATGTAATTCGACAGGCCCATTTACAATATCTCCAAAACTACCATCTTTGGTCATATCAATGGTATAATACCAAAAACCTTTTTCACCTGCTGTTCCTAATTGAGCACCTACAGTGAAAAGATAATAAATATCCTTTTTTTTAGGTGCTGGTACAGTTAAAGCAGATTGTGAACTTGATGAATCTCCTTTTAATGTTTGTCCACCACTAGTAACGTCAGAAAAAGGCATTGGGACATTATCTCGATTCCAAATGGTTAAATTTCTTGCGTTAGGGCTAGGAGCACCAACATAAAATAATAAATCTCCATTAGCATTTGAAAAAGAAGAACATCCCTCTGTGGTATTTAACTGACTATTGTTTACTGGTACAGGTGTTCCTGAATTGAAATCTAGAGCAGCATTGTTACCAAAATACCAAAAATTTGCTTCTTTTTGAGAATAAATTGATATTGAAACTAATAAAAAGAGTAGTAGTAATGGAGTTTTTTTCATTCTTTTAAGTAATTTTCTGCTAATATAGAACAACTAAACTACTTAAAACGTATTATAAATCTCGTTTTTTTAACAAAAAATATGAAGCATATATAAAAATAGAGGTCCAAACTAATACAATAAAAATGTTTAAAAAGCTAACAGAGTAATCTTTTGTATAGTTTTCTCCTATTTGATTAGCTACAGATTTAACAGCTCCTAATCTAGAAACAGGTTCTTTTATTAAGTTAGCCATTGCTTCCAATGGGAAAAATTGCATGATTGAATCTACAGTTTCACTAGTACTTGTTTTTAAGTCTTTAAAATTCCAAAGTAAATAGCCTTTAAAAATATTCTCAATAATTAGCCATACAATCATTGCAGCTACTGCAAATGCAGATCTTTTAATTAAGATTCCTAAAAACAAACCAAATGAAAAGAATCCAACTAATTTAACAAAGAATGCTATTAAATAACTAAGGTCTGAGAAGATTATTGATAACTCATTAAAATCTGAATATATAGCACCTAAAATTAATGAAATAACAAAAACAAAAAGTGTTGAAACTGCAGCAAAAGCAATAACTGTATAAAATTTAGAAAGAATAAACTCTTTTTTACTTAATCCATCAATCAAGTTTTGTTTTAATGTTTTGTAACTGTACTCGTTGGCCATCATAGAAACTATTACAAGTAATAAAAAGAACTTGAAAATAGCAGCCATATAAGTGTTAAAGTGCCATATATATGGGAAATTGAATATGCCTTGCTCTGCTAAATGGAATTTTATAGGACCAATGTCAAATTTAATAGCTGCAATTAAGGCTATGGAAGTTAATAGTCCAAAATATATGATTGAAAGAACCTTACTGGCTCTATTGTGTTTTAATTTATGAAATTCTATTTGTAAAAGTCGTAACATGGTAAATTGGGTAAGATTAGTTATTGTTCGTTAAGTCTAAGAATTGCTGTTCTAAGCTAGGTTTTCTTTTTACTAAATGAGAAAGTGTTATATTATTTTCAAAAAGAAATTTATTAATTTCAGAAGAAGATAATTCATTATTTAATAAAGCAATAATATGACCGTTTTCTTCTTTAATGTTACCTATTGCCGGGTGCTTTTTTAAGGAATTAATTAAGAACTCGTTATTTTCTGAGTTTAATTCGAAAAAACCATTAGAAGTAGTCATTTCATCAACTCTACCACTATAGAGCTTTACCCCGTTTCTTATTATTAAAACATGCGAACAAACTTTTTCTACTTCATCAAGTAAGTGAGAGGCTAAAAGTATTGTAGTTCCATTTTTAGCAATCTTTTTTATAATCTGACGAATTTCGTGGATTCCTTGTGGGTCTAAACCATTAGTTGGTTCATCTAGAATTAAAATTTCAGGATCATTTAGTAGGGCAGAAGCAATAGCTAATCGTTGCTTCATACCTAAAGAGTAAGTTTTAAACTTGCTGTCTTTTCTGTCAAAAAGATTTACAACTTTTAGTTTCTCTTCAATTTTATCATGAGAAACACCTTTTATTTTACAAATTAGCTGTAAATTTTGAACAGCTGACATATATGGGTAAAAATTAGGACGTTCAATAATTGCTCCAACTTTTTTTAATGCTTCATGAGTAGATAAATTACCATCAAACCAACTGAATTCTCCTGAGGTTTTATTTACTACATTTAAAATAATACCTAGAGTTGTTGATTTACCACTTCCGTTAGGACCTAGAATACCGTAAACGTTACCTTTTTTTATGTCGAAAGATAGGTTGTTAACAGCATGGACGCTCCCATATTTTTTATCAAGGTTTTTTATAGATAAAATTGTTTCCAAATTTGTTTGAGTTTGTTGATTATATGTATTTGACGATTCATTAGAATTATTGTTACAATTTATAAAAAAAGAAAAGACTTCCTAATGAAAGGAAGTCTTTTCTCTTTTGTTTTCTTTGATGTTTTTTTAAGACTTGTCTATTAACCTGAATCCTTCACCGTGGATATTTAAGATTTCAACATTTTCGTCATTCTTTAAATACTTTCTAAGCTTAGCAATATAAACGTCCATACTACGAGAAGTAAAATAATTATCATCTCTCCATATTTTAGTTAAAGCTAATTCACGAGGCATTAAGTCGTTTTTATGAATAGCTAGCATTCTTAAAAGTTTACTTTCTTTTGGAGATAATTTTTGAGTTTCTCCACCATTAAAAGTTAAGTGACGTAATTTAGAGTTAAAATCAAATCCACCTATTTTAAATTCAAACTCATCAGTTTCGTTTGACTTTTCATTTTCTTTTCTTTGTAAGATAGCTTTGATTTTGTGTAATAAAACTTCAGAATCGAAAGGTTTATTTAAATAATCGTCAGCACCCACTTGATAACCTCTTAAAACATCTTCTTTTAAAGTTTTAGCAGTTAAGAAAATTATTGGGATTTCTTTATTGGTTGTTCTAATGTCTTGAGCTAATGAAAATCCATCTTTTCGAGGCATCATTACATCTAAAATACATAAATCATATTCAGCATTTTTAAACATGATTAATCCATCTATACCATCTTTAGCATGTGTAACATTATAGTCGTTTAATGCTAGGTAATCTTTTAGAACAGTTCCGAAATTTGGATCGTCTTCTACTAATAGTATTTTTTTACTCCCCATCTTATTTTAAATTTATATTAATGGTAATTTAACCGTAAACAAGCTTCCTTTGCCTTTTTCACTTTCAACGTGTATTGTCCCTTGGTGGTTATCTATAATCTCTTTTACGTAGGCTAATCCTAAACCATGACCTTTTACGTTGTGAATATTTCCTTTATGTTCTCTATAAAATTTATCAAAAACATATTTTTGAGCATTCCTACTCATTCCTATACCTTTATCTTTTATCTTAAAGATAAAGTATTTATTTGTACTTTCAGTATAAACATCAATTTTTGGTGCACCATCAGAATACTTTAAAGCATTTTCAAGCATATTAACTACCACGTTTGTTAAGTGGAATTGGTTACCTAATATTTCTGTTGAAATAGCTTTAAAATGTGTTGTTACGCTCCCTTTTTTATCATTTATTAATAACTGAATGTGTTCTATAGCTTCTTCAATGATGTCGTGAACATCAATAGCATCCTTACTAATTTCTATTTGATTTTTTTCTAATCTAGAAATTCGTAAAACATTTTCAACTTGTCCATGCATACGTTTGTTTTCGTCACGAATCATTTGAACATAACGTTTCACTTTATCTTGATTCGATATGATCTTAGGGTTTTTAATAGCGTCTAAAGCTAGGTTAATAGTAGCTATAGGTGTTTTAAACTCATGAGTCATATTGTTTATGAAATCTGTTTTGATTTCAGATATTTTTTTCTGACGAATTAGTTGATACAATGAAGCAGAGAAAGCTGCAATAATTATACCAATAAACAATAATGATAAACCTAAAATTTTAACCATTCCAGAAAGTAAGTTTTTACGTTCGTTAGGAAATCTTATGTATAGTTTATATTTACTATTTCCATCATCATCTTCAAATAGAGGGTAACTAGTGTCGTTAGGCTTAATATTGAAATAACCAGATTTTAATTGCGTAGCAAATCCATCTTCATATACACAATATTTAAAATCTTGGGTTATATTCATTTTTGCTAATTCCCGCTTTATTGTTTCGTTTAGCTGTTTGTTGCTAATTCGTTGGTTAATAGGGTATATTCTTTTACTTTCTCTAAATACATGTTCTAATTGTTGTTTGTTCCAATTATCATAAAGTTTAAAAGTTGAAAATTGACTTTCGTTATTGGATCTTCTAAAATCTTTGTTTTCAGATTTTATAATTTGAGAAAAATAAATGTCTTCTTTACCTGTGTAACGCTTAACAATAATAGAGTCATTATTAACAAAATCTCCAGGTATTTTAAAGTTTTCTTCTAAAATAGTACTACCAAAAGAGAATTTTTTCTTGTTGGTTGTATCTATCTGTTGAAACAAGAAAGTCTTTATTTCAGCATCTGTTCTAAATTTATTATTCTCAAAAAAGTCTTTACTATTTTGAACAAATTCTGTGTACTCTCTATCTTTTATACTTTCTGAAGTACCAGCTAAAGCAATAATTACATTATTGTTAAATTGTTGTTGTTTGTTTCTAATGGCATCTTTAATCCAATATACTTGAACAGAGATTATTCCTATTAATGAAATACTCATTAAAACAACAATAAGCATGAAAATTTTCTTACCCATTATTCAAAAATAAATCAATAAAGTGAAGGGATGTTTTCTTTTAACTTAGATTAACAAAGTTAGTGTAAAATTAAGATAATTTTAAGAAAAAGCATTAATTAAACGTAAATTACTATAGGTTTTTTGTTAAATTATTGTGGATTTTTAAGACTTGTTCGTTACTTTTACTAATTGTCAGGTTCTCAATTATATAGTGAGATTGTAGAGTTTTTTTAGTTTGGCTCCATTGATTTTTCATTCTATTCTTTACATCTTCTATGTTTGAATTATCTCTTTTTAGAACACGTTCAATTCTAATGTTTTCAGGGGCAGTTACGGTGATTATTTTATCGCAAATATGATTACTGCCATTTTCAAAAAGAATAGCGTTTTCATAAAGGATGTATTTCTTTTTTGAATTGCTATCGATAAAGTTTTGTAAATGTTTGTGAACAATTGGATGAACAATAGAGTTTAATTTAGCTAACTTACTTTTGTCTTTAAAAACAATATTTGCTAAATATTGTCTGTTTAATTGGTTATTTTGGTAAGTTTCTTCTCCAAATTGGGTAATTAATTGAGATTTAATTTCACTAGAAGAGATCATTAGTTTTTTAGCTTCTTCATCGGCAATATAAACTGCAATGTTTTCAAATTTGGAAAACATTTTTAAGATAGTTGATTTTCCGCTACCGATACCGCCTGTTAATCCTACAACCATATTATTTATGAATTAAAAAATCTATTTTATTTGGAGTAACTCTTACCGAAGAAACCAAATCTGATGAGACAATTAATTTTGGAGTAAGGTAGTTAGTATCGTTATTTTCTACTTGATGATAATTGCATTCAACTTTAAATAAATCTGGAGTGATTTTATTAAAGTTATTTAAACTTACTTTGTAAATTAATTTTACTTTTTTAGGATATATGTTAATACTCTTAGGAGCGTTCTTGACTAAAATAGGAACTTCAACTTCACCTTCTGTAAATTTGTCTACATAAACGTTAACTTTTGCAGAAGTGATATTCGTTTTAATTTCTCCTTCTTTTGGAAAAAGTATAACAGATTGAATGCTTTTGTTTTCTGAGATATTTTCCAAGTTGATTTTTTCAAGCATCAATGAGTTGATGTTTTTTAAAAAAGTTTTATCTCCAGAAATTAAGACACTATCAGGAGTAATAGTAGTAGGGCTAGAGTAATCATAACCTAACTGAAAGGTTGTATTGAGGTTTGCTTTTAAAGGAACTTTCTTTGAATATAATGTTCCTATTTTTAATAAGATACTATCTTTTTGAATTAGAGTTAATTCTGTTCCGGATTTTAATTGATCTTGAATATCTTGAAATATATTTTTTGATAAAAAATAGTAATCATTTGCGCTTTTTTTAGAAAGCTTTTTTAGGCTAAGCTTTATGGGTTTATTAGCAATTTTAGTAGAAATTAAATTAAACCCAGTTCCTTTTATAAGTACAGGTAGTTTTTTTAGAGGAGGGGAGAGCAGTATTTTTTTTTGAGGTAAATCAGTATATACTATTTCTAAGTTTGAAATAGAAGTATATTCTTTAGATAGGTTTATAAGTAGCCAAAAAAGAATAGAAGCTATTAAAAAACCAAAAAAGGTTTTAGGTATGTTGAAAGTTTTATTCAAAATTTAAATATTATGCAATCTACATAAAAAACAAAAAAGTGAGCTTATAAGCTCACTTTTTTAAAATATAGGAATACTATTTTTTCTCTGTAGTATTATATTTTTTACTAAGCTCCATAGAGATAGCTGAGCGTTCAAACTTAATTTTACCAGCTCCAGTTTCAATAGTTACTGTATTATCTGAATCGTTAATTTCGGTAATTTTACCATGAATACCACTAGATGTAACTACTTTAATTCCTTTTTTTATTGTGGTTTGGAATTGTTTTTCTTTTTTCTGACGTTTCATTTGTGGACGAATAATCAGAAAGTAAAAAACACCAATCATAGCAATAAAAGGAAGCATATTCATAATGCTTTCTTGTGAGCTAGCTTGTAAGAATATGGTTGTAAACATTAAGCTTTCTTTTTAGGAGTTACCATACCAGAAATTTTAAGAATTTCTCTTCCTTTTTCTGTATTCGTAGATAATGTTATTGACTTAGATTGTTTATTTGGTTTCCCGTTAGTGTTAAAGCTTACCTTAATATCTCCAGTTTTACCAGGTGCAATAGGGGTTCTTGGCCAAACAGGTACAGTACATCCACAGCTAGCTTGAGCATTAGTAATTACTAAATCTGATTTACCAGTATTTGTAACAACAAAAGTAGTCTCAACAACTTCTCCTTCATTAACGGTACCAAAGTCATATTCTTCTTTGTCAAAAGAAACAGTTGGAGCTCCTAAGCTTATAGAAGTATCTCTCTTTTCTGCTTTCTCAACATTCTCCTTTTTTACTTTTGATGATGCATTTCCTTGACCACAAGAAACTAACATTCCTGTTGAAACGAATAATGCTATTGCTATTGCTATTTTTTTCATTTTAAAAAACATTTAATTTATTCTGTTGTAAAAATAATAAATTATAACAAACCTCTACCTATTTTAACCATCTTATCAGAGGCTAAATAGTCTTTTGCTAATTTATCTAAAACTCCATTTATAAAATACCCACTTTTGTTTGTAGAATAATCCTTAGCTAACTCGATATACTCATTAATACTTACTCTACTAGGTATAGAAGGGAAATGTAAAAATTCAGTAATAGCCATTTTAATAATAATCATATCAATGTCGGCTATTCTATCTGCTTCCCAGTTTGGAGTTTTATCAATAATGTCTTCTTCATATTTATGCTGATTAAGCATTGTCTTTGTAAACAAATTAGATACAAACAATTTATCTTCATTGTCTTTATAAAGACTTCCTAAAATAAAAGGATTTTGTGGTTTCTGTTTGTTTAAAGATTTAATGATCCAAGTGTTTACAAAAGGAATATCATCAATCCAAGAAATCATTTTATCTTCAAAGTAATCAGCTAGCTTTTCATTAGGAGCTACTATTTCTCTAAAAAACTCAATTACAAAAGCTCTATCTACATTATATGAATCTTCAACTGTATTCATGTACTTTTTATACATGTCGCTATTTTGAAGTTCATCTAAAAGGATTTTGATATACTCATCATCAAGTTCCCAATAGTTAAGCTTATTTAATTCCACATAACCTTCTAAGCTAACGCTTTCGTTTAATAGATTAATAAGTCTGTTGTTGATAAATTTTTCGTTAGGATTTAGATCCTCTTTAGTCGCAAGTATTTTCTTTTTTGAAAGTTCAATTCTTTTACGAGCTAATTTTTGTACTTCTACTAATAACTGAAGGTTTAAAACATACAAATCGTACATTTTTTGTATGCTGTGTTTTAAAAACTTTTCTTCCTTCACCAAATCATCACTGTGTGATTGTTGCATCGCATAAACCGATTGCATTACTTTAACTCGAATGTGTCTTCTGTTAATCATTTTAAAGAACTTTAAAAAAAAGAGCGATAGAAATTGTTTCTAACGCTCTGCAAAAGTAAAACTTTTTTGTTTTTTATCTAGCTATTTTGCTCTTTTTTACGTGCATCAATTCTAGATTGTGCAATATTGAAAGCAGCTTGATGTGTAGTGATATTTTCTTTTTCTGCTAAATTGAAAATCTCTAATGTTGTATTGTAAATGTTTTCAGTTCTTTTTAAGCTTTCAGCTTTGTCATAACCAACTACTTCTGCATAAACATTAATAATTCCACCAGCATTAATTAAGAAGTCAGGAGCATAAGCAATTCCTTTTTCTTGTAATAATTTACCGTGTTTTAATTCGTTTGCTAATTGATTGTTAGCAGCACCAGCAATAACTTTAGCTTTTAATTGAGAAATACTCTCATCGTTTACTGTAGCACCTAAAGCACATGGAGCATAGATGTCGATATCTAAACCGTAAATATCGTTTCCTAATACTACGTTTGCACCGTACTTTTTACTTAACTCTTCTAAACGAGCTTCGTTAATATCATTTAAGATAACTTGAGCACCTTCATCAGTAATATGCTTAACTAAAGTTTCTCCAACGTGACCAACACCTTGTACTAATACTTTTTTACCATCTAAGTTTTCAGAACCAAACTTATATTTAGAAGCAGCTTTCATTCCCATATATACTCCGTAAGCAGTAACAGGAGAAGGGTTTCCAGATCCACCAATTGCTTCAGAAACACCAGTTACATGTGGAGTAACTTCACGGATAATATCCATATCGCGAGTTTCCATCCCAACATCTTCAGCAGTAATATATTTTCCGCTTAAAGAATTTACATACTCACCAAACTTACGCATTAAAGCATCGTTCTTTTGAGTCTTAGCATCCCCAATAATAACAGCTTTACCTCCACCAAGGTTTAATCCAGTAATAGCCGATTTATATGTCATCCCACGAGATAAACGTAAAACATCATTTAACGCTTCCCACTCGCTTTTATATTGCCACATTCTAGTACCACCTAAAGCAGGCCCTAAAGTTGTGTTATGAATACCAATTATTGCTTTTAATCCTGTATCTTCGTCGTTGCAAAAAACAATTTGCTCGTGATTATCGAAAGAAAGTTGACCAAATACTGGGTCATTCTTAAGATCTTTAGTATCAATGATTTCTGATGTCATTTTTAGTTGTTTTTTAATTTGAGACTGTTTTATAAATCTCAAAAATTCGAGTGCAAAAGTAAGAAATCGTCAAAACATAAGCAAAAAAAGAGAACTAAATTATGTTATTATTAACAAAAAGCATTTGTTAGTTTAATTTTTTTATTTAAACATAAATTTAAAATTGAAAGCATTACAATATCTTAATAAATACTTTGTAAAATATAAATGGAGATTACTTTTAGGAGTGTTAATTACAATATTATCTAAAATCTTAACACTTAAAATTCCAGATTTTGTTGGAGATTCTCTTAATGTAGTAGAAGATTATCAGTTGGGCAAGTTAGCAGAACTATCTGAGGTTAAAACTATACTACTTAATAATATATTATTGATTGTTGGTGTAACTTTACTAGGAGGTTTTTTTACTTTCTTAATGAGGCAGACGATTATTGTAATGTCACGTATGATTGAGTTTGACTTAAAAAACGAAATCTATCAACAATATCAAAACCTATCGATTAACTTTTATAAAAAGAATAGAACAGGTGATTTAATGAATCGTATTAGTGAAGATGTATCTAAAGTACGTATGTATTTTGGTCCAGCTATTATGTATTCATTAAATATGATTATATCTTTTATTATTGGTTTTACTCAAATGTATGCAATTTCGCCAAAGCTTACTTTTTACACCATGATTCCATTTCCAGTGTTATCGATATCAATTTTTATATTGAGTAAGCAAATTAATAAAAGAAGTACAATTGTTCAGCAGTATTTATCGAAGTTAACAACGTTTAATCAAGAGTTCTTTTCAGGAATTAATGTTGTAAAATCATATGGAATAGAAAAAGAAGTGATTACTTCATTTGATGAGATTGCAAACCAGAGTAAAGAAAAGAATATTGATTTGTATAAAGTTCAAGCTTTGTTTTTCCCTCTTATGATATTGTTAATAGGAATTAGTAATATTATTGTATTGTATATAGGAGGAACACAATACATTGCTGGAGAAATTCAAGTGGGGGCTATTGCAGCTTTTGTTATGTATGTAAATATTCTTACTTGGCCAGTGGCGGTAGTTGGTTGGGTTACTTCTATGGTGCAACAAGCAGAGGCTTCACAACAAAGGATTAATGAATTCTTAGAGCAGGTCCCAGAAATAGAAAATACAGTTGAAGAACCTACAGAAATAAAAGGAAAGGTAGAGTTTAAAAAAGTATCGTTAACTTATGATGATACTGGTATTACTGCGTTGAAAGGTGTAACTTTTACTATAAATGCAGGAGAAACCTTAGCTATATTAGGAAAAACAGGAAGTGGAAAATCTACAGTAATAAATCTGATTTCACGCTTATATGATGTAACAGAAGGTGAAGTGTTAATTGATGGTGAAAATATTAAAACTCGTAATTTAAATGATGTTAGAAGTCAAATAGGTTTTGTGCCTCAAGATCCATTTTTATTTTCAGATACAATAGAAAACAATATAAAGTTTGGTAAAGAAAATGCTTCTGAAGAAGAAATAGTAAAAGCAGCTAAAAATGCTGTAATTCACGATAATATCATTGGTTTTAAAGACGGTTATAAAACTATTTTAGGAGAAAGAGGAGTAACGCTTTCAGGAGGACAAAAACAACGTACTTCTATAGCAAGAGCCATTATAAAAGACCCTAAAATTTTAATTTTTGACGATTGTTTATCGGCAGTAGATACAGAAACAGAAGAACAAATTTTATCAAACTTAGAAAGAATATCTAGCGATAAAACTACAATTATTATAAGTCACAGAGTTTCATCAGCTAAGAATGCAGATAAAATTATAGTTTTAGATGAAGGAAATATAATTCAGCAAGGTATTCATAATCAATTAATAGAAGAAGAAGGATATTATAAAGAATTATACGAACAACAACTTTTAGAAAAAGAAATGTAGTGTTTCGTATTGTCAAGTCAAATATTTTGTTAGATTTGTTGAGCAATTCTAAGTAAACAACTATTATTTAAGAAACGAATTATGAGCGAGAGAGTAGAACAAGAAGAAATTTTTTCACAAGTTTTAAGAGCAGGGAGAAGAACGTACTTTTTTGACGTTAGGTCTACAAAAGCGGATGATTATTATTTAACTGTGACTGAAAGTAAGAAATTTACTCATGATGATGGTTCTTTCCACTATCAAAAGCACAAGATTTATTTATATAAAGAAGACTTTTCTGACTTTAAAGAAATGTTGAACAAAGCAACTGACTTTATCGTAAACGAAAAAGGTTCTGAAGTAATTAGTGAGCGTCACCAGAAAGATTATAAAAAAGAAGAAGTAGCAGAAGCAAAAGCATCTACAGAAAGCTTTACTGACGTTTCTTTCGAAGATATTTAAGCAGAAGAAACTGTTTAGCGTTTAATATTTAGCGTAAAGGAATTTTATGCTTTTAATTGAATGCTTAAAAAAATCAATTCAAATTCAATTTACACAAGAAAACCACCATTGAAATCAACATCAATAGGTGGTTTTTATTTTTGCCAAAAGGAAGTAAGTTTATAAAACTTTCCTCATAGTTGAAGTTTTAGCAACTGTTTCCTTCCATTCATTTTCAGGATTACTATCTAATGTAATTCCACCACCAATAAAAACAAATGCTGAATTATTTTTAATCTCCATGCATCTTAGATTTACAAAGAGTTCTGATGTATTTTGGTTATTGTTGGTTAAATTCAATTCACCTAAAAAGCCAGTATAAAAGCTTCGGTTGTAATTTTCATTATCTAAAATGAATTTTTTTGAAGGCTCTAAAGGTAAACCACAAACAGCAGGAGTAGGGTGTAAGGCTTTTATTAATGTTGAGTTTTCAGCGTTTATAGTTCCTCTGATAACAGAACGTAAGTGTAATAAATTTCCAGCTTTAATAGTTTCAGTTTTAGAAATTTTAATCTCCTTAGAAATTTTTGAAACTCTATCATTTATATAGTCAGTTACAAATTGTTGTTCTTCTATTTCTTTTGTCTTCCAAGTAACATCAGTAGTACCATTAAAAACTTGTGTTCCTGCTAGTGACATTGTTTTGAAATGAGTACCTTCAATTTTAACTAATGTTTCAGGGGTTGCACCTAACCACATACCAACTTTAGGATGATACCATAAATAAGTAAAAGCGCTAGGATAGTTTACCAAAAGTTTCTGAAAAGTTTCAATAGCGTTAAAAGAATTAAGTTTAACTTCTTCTTTTCTTGATAAAACAACTTTTTTAAACAGGTTATCACTAATAGCTTTTACACCTTTTTCAACTAATTCAATATGTTCTTTTTTAGAAGAATTGTTTGAATCAAACTCTTTTTGCTGAGATATTTTAATATTTAAATCTATTTCTCCTTGAAAAAAAGACGATTCTGTTTCAGGAATTAAAATAGCAGAGTTATTATTGTCAAAAGGAGCAAAAACAAATCCACTCTCTGTGTAATTTTCAGAAGTGTATAAAGTATCGTTTTTTTGAAACCAAGCTTTTAGTTTTGTTGTGCCTGATTTTCTATAAATAACAAAAGGAAGCCCGTTTTCTAATGCTTTTTTTGTTGCTGAGAATATATTCAATCTATTTGATTTAGTAGTTGTTGTTTAATTTCGTTAAAGTTGCTCCAAATAAATCCATGTCCAGCATCTTTAATAGAAATTAATTTAAATTGTTCTTTGGGGAACTGTTGTTCTAAAAAAGTTGAGTTTTCATAAGGAACAATCCAATCGTTAGATCCATGAATACTTATAACTTTATTAGGGGAAGATTTCCAATTGTTTTCAAACTTTTGTAAATCTTTTTGATGAGACATTTTTTCTTTCGAAGCTTCTTGCCATATATCAGGAATTAACCATCTAGTTAATTTTGATTTGTATAAATTAACAGCCCAAGGCATTGGCTCTACTTTACTGTAAACGGCTGGAGCTAATAAAATTGTTTTATTAATTTTTTCTTTAATAGCTAAAGCAATTGGTCCACCATAAGAGTAACCAACTAATATTGTTTTTTGATGATCTAAGCCCTGAATAATATGTTGTAGCATATCGCGTTCAAAAGCAATACTTTCTTGTACAGGATTTGCATCTTTATAATTATATCCAATTCTATCGTATGAAATCATATTTACCTTGCTTAAAAGTAAACTGTCTTTCATATATTCAATAAAATCGGTAGATGAACCAATAGTTCCGTGAACAAATACAAGTGTAGGTAAAGTAGTGTCCTTTTGTATAGTTAGTTTTCGGAATTTATAGTTTTTAAATGTATCGTGAGAAATAACAGGCTTTACATTACTGTTTTTAAAACTGTCTGTAACTTCTTTATCAGACTTAGGAGCTGTAAAACTTGAAAATAAATAGTAAAGAACTAAAAGAGCTATAAAAAGAATAACTCCCATAATTTTTAATATTTTTTTTAATAATGTCATTTACTTTTTATCTAAAACAATGTTGGTTATTTTACATAAAGAAATTAAAGTATCTTCTTCATCTACCACTCTAACTTCCCATAAATGAGTAGTTTTTCCTTTATGAATAGCTTTTGCAGTGGCAAAGACAGTTCCTGTCTTTTTACTTTTTAAATGATTAATGCTTAGTTCAATACCCTTTACTATTTTATTAGGATCTTTTAAGAAAAAAGCAGAAGCAGAACTACCAACAGTTTCAGCTAAAGCAGCAGTGGCTCCTCCGTGCAATAATCCATAAGGTTGATGAACTTTTGGGTTTACAGGCATCTTAGCGGTAATAAAATCATCACCAAAATTAATAAATTCAATAGCTAAAGTTTCCATTAAGGTGTTCTTATTGTAGCTATTAAGTATATTTAGAGATTCTTGCTTATTCATTTTACTAAAATTATCATTCAAAAATACGTATTTTTGTGGCTACTAAAAATGATAGAATGTATAAAGTACGCGTAATTTTAGATACAGAAGAAGATGTAATCAGAACCTTAACAGTTAACGAAGGAAAATCGTTAGAAGATTTACATTTTGAAATATCAAAATCATTTGGTTTTGATGGTCAGGAAATGGCCTCTTTTTACCGTACAGATGAAGGTTGGAACCAAGGAGAAGAAATTCCTTTATTTAACATGGCTGAAGCTGGAGAAGGACTGTCAATGGCTACTTGTGTTTTAAAAGAGGAATTACCAAGTAATAATGATAAGCTAATTTATGTTTATGATTTTTTACAAATGTGGACTTTCTATGTTGAAGTAATAGAACAGTCTAATGAAGTGGTTAATGAAGCAAAAACAATTTTGTCGGTAGGAGAAGTACCAGCAGAAGCACCAGATAAAGAATTTAAAGCGGATGATTTGACAAAAGATTTAGACGACGAGTTTAATGATTTTGAAAGTTTAGATGATTTCGATTTTGATAATTATTAAAAAATATGGCACAATTCATAAAACTATATAGCGATAACCCAAGTCCAAAACAAATAGAAAAAGTTGTAGATGTACTACAAAAAGGAGGCTTGGTAATTTATCCAACAGATACTGTTTATGGATTAGGCTGCGATATTACCAATACAAAAGCACTAGAAAAAGTTGCAAAAATTAAAGGTGTTAAATTAGAAAAAGCAAACTTTTCATTTGTTTGTAATGATTTGAGTCATTTATCAGATTATGTAAAACAAATAGATACACCAACTTATAAAATTTTAAAAAGAGCTTTACCAGGGCCTTATACCTTTGTATTACCTGGAAGTAATTCTTTACCAAAGGTTTTTAAGAAAAGAAAAACAGTAGGTATTCGTGTTCCAGATAACAACATAGCAAGAGCCATTGTTGAAGCTTTAGGAAATCCTATTGTATCAACATCTATTCATGATGAGGATGAAGTATTAGAATATACTACGGATCCTGAATTAATTTATGAAAAATGGCAAAACATAGTAGACGTAGTAGTTGATGGAGGCTATGGAGATAATTATGCATCTACTGTTATTGACTTAACTACCAGTGAACCAGAGGTTATTCGTGAAGGAAAAGGAAGTTTAGACATTTTGTAAATAAACGATTATTTTCTTATCTTGTTGTAAATGAGATAGATGATGTTTATTTATGACGATACTTTACTGTTTACTAGAGCAATTTCCAAACGATAGCGGGCCAATTTACCAAGAAACAATAGCAGGCAGAATGCCTGTTGAACCTTTCAATACGTTTAGCAACCTAATTTTTTTAGCAATCATATATTATTTAGGTAAGAAAATATATGAAAGTAAAAAACAGCACTTATTTTTACTAAGCTGTTTGCCCATTATTTTTATAAGTTGGGTAGGAGGAACTGTCTATCATGCAACTAGAAGCCATGAGTTTTGGATTATGTTAGATTGGATTCCTATTATGTTATTAAGCTTAATGGGAGTAGTCTTTTTTATCTTTAAAGTAAAGAAAGGATGGAAATCCCGATTATTAATTATTACTTCAATAATAGTATTATCCATTTTACCAAGGATGTTACCAATTCCTGAAGAGTATGACTCGTCAGTAAATTATTTAATCACAGCCATATCACTAGTAGGTCCAATTTTTTGGTATTTATATTTAACTCATTGGAAACACGCGAAACTAATGATATTGGCATGTGTTATATTTTTGATAGCAGTGTTTTTTAGAACTTTAGATAACCTAGCTATCATATTACCTATGGGAACTCATTGGCTATGGCATACATTTGGAGGTATTTCGGTATTCTTTTTACTTTATTATATCTATAAAGATGAAGAAGGCTTAGCATAAAGTCGAGAATTCTATTACTCAATAATTTTAACGTGCTTACCATCTTTAAATCGTCCAGTAATTAACCAACCACCAAAGTCTTCAGAAACAGCCATAACTAACGTGTTTTTTCCTTTTTTAAGAGGCAAGTAAATAGCATCAAAAAGTCCTACAGTTCCTAAATATCTGTAATCTCTAGATCGCCACCTATTAGTTCCTCTATATATAGGTTTTCCATTCAGAAAAGCTACAACACGATCACTATAGCCAAATTCGAAAATTTTAGTTTGAACCTTATCAGAGTAGATGTCAATTTTAGCAAAAACAGTATTACCTGGTTTTCCATCCCTTAGTTGAACTACTCTAGAAATATTAGCAGCAGTACCTTCCTCGATTTCAGTAGTACCAATCCATTTTCTAGAATTTAAAAGTGATTTAAAGTTGTTTAAGTTATCAAGTTGTTTTTCTTCAAGCTTATTAGATACTTTCCATTTAGAAACAAGGTTTTTAATAGGTTTTCTATCTAATGGTGAAAAATCGATAATCTCAGATTTATTAGGAGTTATTTTAATATTAGCCAAATGCAAACCACTTGAATTTCCGCCTCTAAAACTAATTCCACCTTCTTGAGTTGGGTTAAACAAGTTCCAAGATAAGTTAGGCTTGTCGGAATAGTCTAAATATACTTGTGCTTTGTTCTCATTTACTATAAGTTTAACATGTGTCCAATCGTCAAATTTATATTTATAAGGAAATGAATACTTTTTACCAAAGTACAATTGCCAAGGACTAATTCCTTTTGTAGTTGGAGCAGCTTGATTTGCATCTGGTTTTCCAGATAAATGTGGTCTCATATACCATTGTTCAGAATCTAAGCTTTTGGTAGTTCTAAAATAAACACCTGGAAAAGCTGGTTCTTCTTTTAAGAAAATATCAAACTCTATAGTTCCATTTAAGAAGGTTTTATCTTTTAGAGTTATAGATCCAGCTTGTAAGTAAATAGCATCTTTGCCTTTGTAGTTTTCAATAATATAAGACTTCGCTTTGATATCCCAATTAATAGTGTCTAAAGGAATGTGATTTTGAGAATATCCAAAGTAGGTAACGAATAATAGAATGGCTAATAATCTTGAGTTCATGATTAATGTGTTTAATTTTTACTCAAAAGTCTAAAAAGTTATTTTTCAGGGAGAAACAAACATGTTCAAGTTCATTCATAGTTGTTCAAGTGGTAATTTTTGGTGATTTTTGTAGTGAATGAATACCTTTAAAGAACATACCGAATTACAAAAGTGCTTAAGCCTAATAGAAGAGAAGCTAAATTGGGGAGACTCTAAATTATGGCATAATGATGTTTTTACAGAATTGAGTGAAAAGATTCATGAAGAAACAAAAGTGTTATTAAGTGCCACTACCTTAAAAAGAGTTTGGGGAAGAGTTAATTATAAGAGTACTCCAAGTATTAGTACGCTAAATGCTTTGGCTCAATTTGCAGGTTATGTAAATTGGAGAGATTTTAAGAATGCTAAAAAAGAGTCGAAACTTACCTTTTATCAAAAAACAGTTTCTGCTAACTTTCGAGTTATTATGTTTTCAGCATTTATTATTGCTATATTGTTTATATCAATACTAGCTATGTCAAATAATAAAAGTGCAGAAGCTAAAGATTATTCTAAAATCCTTTTTAAAAGTAAACCAACTGTTGAAGGTTTACCTAATTCAGTAATTTTCGATTTCAATTTAGAAGGAGTCACTTCTAATGATATTTTAATTCAACAATATTGGGATACTTCTAAAACAATAGAAATTAATAAAGATCAAACACAAGCTACAGGACAATACTATTATCCAGGTTATTTTAGAGCTAAGTTGTTAATAGATAATGAAATTATTAGAGAGCACGATTTATTTATAAAAACAAAAGGTTGGATGGGTACCATAGACTATAAACCTATACCAAAGTATTTTGATCAGGGGCAAGTAAAAGTCAAAAATGCATTAGCTTTTTCAAAAGAGGTGTTTGAAGAAATTAGTGGCAATGAAAAACCGGTAAATTCTACTTTTCACTTTGTAGATGATTTAGGAGGTTTCTCGGGAGATAATTTTCAATTGGAAAGTGAAATTAAAAGTACATTTAATGAGAAATGGGGCGTTTGTCAGAAAACAACCCTGATTATTATTGGTACAAAAAGCGCTTTTTTAATTCCTTTTTCGATTACAGGTTGTGCTTCAGAAATGAATTTAATGTTGAGTGATGTATACTTGGAAGGTAAAAAGAACGACTTGTCTGCATTAGGTACGGATTTGTCAGATTTCAGAAAAATTAAGGTACTGAATCAAAATAAAAAAGTAAGTGTTTTTATTGATAGTACTCAAGTGTATACAAAAGTTTATAAAGAGTCTATAGGAACAATTGTGGGAGTTCGTTTTAGGTTTAAAGGAGTAGGAGAAGTTAAGGATTTTAGACTATCTAACTTAGAAGGGAATAAAATATTAGAATAAACCTAACGTAGATTTTCAAATTTCTTTCTTCTTAAACCAAAGTATTGCCAAACAATCGAGGTATGTAAGTTATAATTAGACTTTTTCTGAAGCGTTTTACGTTTGTTTAAAAACTTAAAAAAGTTCTTGTAAAAGCTAAAGTGTGCTTTTAAAATAGCCCATGTATGTATAGGTCTTAATTCAAGCATAAATTTTAGTCCAGCAACACCATCTAAAATTAAACGAGAAAAAACAACAAACAAGAACCATTGTTTAGGTACATTTTTAACAATGTTAAGTAAACTGTTTCTAAAGTTTAAAAAAGTTTTATGAGGATTACTTTCTTGTAAAGTAGCTCCACCAACATGATAGACTGTAGAGCTTCCTACATATTTAATAGTATAGCCTTCATTTTGAGCACGCCAACATAAGTCAATTTCTTCTTGATGAGCAAAATAGTCTTCATCAAAACCATGTAATTTATGGTATACTTCAGAACGTATAAATAAACAAGCACCAGAAGCCCAAAAAATAGAAGTTGTATCATTGAACTGACCGTTATCGGTTTCTAAATGGTTGAAAACTCGACCACGGCAATAAGGATAACCATATAAATCAATAAAACCACCACCAGCACCAGCGTATTCGAATTTAGTTTTGTCCTTAAAATCTAATAGCTTAGGTTGAATAATAGCAGTGTTTTCCTCTTCTTTAAAAGTTTTTAAAATAGGAGTTAACCAATTTTCGGTAACTTCAATATCAGAGTTTAGTAAACAATAAATGTCTGCATCTATATGTTGTAAAGCGTCATTATACCCTTTAGCGTATCCGCCATTCTCTTTGTTTTCAACAATTTTAACACTAGGGTAATGCTCTTTTACAAAAGCAATAGAGTCATCAGTAGAGGCATTGTCAGCAACATAAACTTTGGCTTCATTAGAGCTAAAATTTACGACTGATGGTAAAAACTGTTCTAACAATTTTTTACCGTTCCAATTTAATATGACGATTGCAGTTTTCAAGACGGCAAAAATACACTTTTAAAGTGATTAAGTGATGCAATAATTTGTTAATTATAAGAAGGAATATCCCTTAAAAACACATAGGTTTCGTTTTCTTTATCCAAACTACAATAATAATGTTCCAAACCATTGGTAATGACAAGATAGTTGGCATCTAACTTAAGATTGTATCGAGCTATTTGGTCAAAAGTATCTTGTGTTATTTTAACAGAAGGTGCTTTACATTCAACAATAATGTTTGGTTTTCCGTTAGAATTAAAGATTAAAATATCAGTTCTTTTCTTTCTGTTATTTATAGTAAGCTGTTTTTCAATAGCTATTAAAGAAACAGGGTAGTTTTTTTCCTTAACCAAGTACTCAACAAAATGTTGACGCACCCATTCTTCGGGAGTTAATACCACATATTTTTTTCTTAAATTATCGAAAATAAGCATCTTATTTTCGTTACTTTTGGTCTTGAATGTATAGCTAGGAAGATTGAGCTTTTGCATAAATCAAAAGTAAGAAAATGAACGAAATAAAATCCATCATATCTGATATAAAAGAAGGGAACCTAAAGCCTATTTACTTTTTAATGGGAGAAGAGCCTTATTATATTGATAAAATTTCTGATTATATAGAAGAAAACGTACTTGAAGAATCTGAAAAAGGATTTAACCAAGTAGTAATGTATGGTAGAGACGTTTCTATGGAAGAAATTGTTTCTTCAGCAAAGCGTTTTCCAATGATGGCAGAGCGTCAAGTAATTATAGTAAAGGAAGCGCAAGATTTAAGTCGTACAATAGATAAGATTGAAGCCTATGCAGCCAATCCACAACCTACAACGGTATTGGTATTTAACTATAAGTACAAGAAGTTAGACAAGCGTAAGAAATCATATAAAACCATTGCTAAAAATGGATTGATATATGAAAGTAAAAAACTGTATGAAAATCAAGTAGCCGATTGGATTCGTAAGGTTTTAGGAGGGAAGAAGTACAATATAGAACCAAAAGCTTCTCAAATGTTGGTGGAATTTTTAGGAACTGACTTGAGTAAAATATCTAATGAGTTAGATAAATTAATCTCTGTTTTACCTAAAGAAACGATTATAACCGATAAGCATATTGAAGAGAATATAGGGATCTCAAAAGACTTCAATAACTTTGAGTTACGAAAAGCAGTAGGGCAAAAAGATGTAGTAAAAGCGAATAGAATAATCAACTACTTTGCACAGAATCCAAAGAACAATCCATTGGTAATGACTATTTCCTTATTAAATAGCTTTTTTACACAGTTATTAATGTATCATGGATTGCAAGACAAATCAAAAGCATCGGTAGCAAAGAACTTGGGAGTTAATCCTTACTTTGTTGACGATTATAGCTCAGCAGCTCGCAACTACCCAATGCGTAAAGTATCACAAATTATAGCCTTATTAAGAGAGGCTGATGTAAAGAGTAAAGGAGTAGGAGCTAACCAATCGCATGCTGATATTTTAAAAGAGTTGTTATTTAAAATTTTACATTAATGGAACCAATTACTGTGCTTACTCATGAGTTTAAAGATTTGTTATTATCTAAAGAGGAGCAACAAGTAATTTTTTCAGGATATCAACTTATTAAAGTAAAAAAGGGCGATTTCTTAATCAATTCAGGAAAAATAGTCAATCATTATTATATAGTAGAAAAAGGATTTTTACGTTCGTTTGTTATAGATGTAAAAGGCAATGAAGTAACTACTAACTTTTATGGTAAGGGAGACATTGTTTTGGAAGAAACTTCTTTTTTCTTAAGAACTCCGACCAAAGAGTATATACAAGTAATGGAAGATGCTGAGTTGTTGGCTAAAGACTTTGATACATTTCAAGAACATTTTAATTTCTCAGAAAAGTATAGAGAATGGGGAAGAGCTCATTTATCAAAAAACTTTTTTGAATTTAAACAAAGAAGTTTGGCTATGATTACAGAAACAGCCAAAGAACGATATCAGGATTTGGTAGAGAACTCTCCAGATATTATTCAAAAAGCTTCCTTAAAACACATTGCTTCTTTTTTAGGAATTACCGACACTTCACTAAGTAGAATTAGAAAAGAAATCATTCAATAGTATTTCTTGTCATATGGCAAGTTTTTAACAGATAGGGGAGTGTATTTTTGAGTAAAACTTAAAAAGATGATTCCAAACTTACCCTTATACATTTCAATTTCATTTATATTACTTACAGTGTATACAGTTTTTATGTTTATAAAGTCCAATAAACTATCAATTACCACTGTAGCAATTTCTCTAGCTTGGATTATTCTTATTTCCATTTTGTCATATATAGGAGTTTATCATTTTAAAGAAGGAGATAGTGTTTCTCGGTTTGGTCTAATCATTATACCAACTACAGTATTTATTATGTATTTACTTAGAACTAAAACAGTTTATAATAATAGAGACATTCGTTGGAGTACAGCACTTCATATTGTCCGATTTCCTATAGAACTATTATTATTTCAATTAGCAATAAGAGAATGGCTTCCTGTGGAAATGACTTACAAAGGTTGGAACTTCGATATTATACCAGGAATAACTGCCATTCTATTAGTTGTTTGGATGCATTATAAAACAATCAATAGGCAACTTTTAATAGGTTGGAATATTATAGGAGTATGCTTAGTGCTATTTGTTTTTATCAATGGTGTATTATCTCAAGAAATGTTATACGAAAGATATGGATATGCTGTACCTAACAGAGGAATAGCTTACTTTCCAATAATTTTGTTAGCGGGAGTCATAGTTCCTGTTGTAGTGTATACGCACATTTCAGATATTTTGTTGCTTATCAAAAGAAAGACTATTATTGAATCACTAGATTAAAAAGGGCTAAGAAGAAGAAATTGAATAGCTATAGTAGGAAAGGTATTAATAAAAAAAGCGAACCAAAGTTCGCTTAAGTTTTTAATTATAAGACACCAAATACACAAACACAATTTTCGTCTCTATAATAACCTTCTGGACAAGGAGTTGTTGGTAAAAGGCAATCATCATTGAAACCTCCATTAATAGCTTGTTGTTCTGATTTGTTTAAGGTTGTACCTAAGTTTGAAATGTTCTTTAACATGATTTAAATTTTTAATTTCCTCAAACTTATAAATAAGCAAACAACTATATCGTAAAAAAACCGTAATAAAAGTAAGGAATTACCTTACCTAACTAAAATTAACATTTAAAAAAGAGAAGAAATAATTTTATAAAACTATTTCTTCTCAAAATTTAACTATTACGTAAATAAAATCATTAAGATAATTTCAATTTACATAACCTAAGATATATATCATTAATAGATAATCTTTCCAATATCGACTAGATGCCAATAAGTATAGTTAAAATGCCTTTATGTGTATTTGATTGTAATAATTAAAGAAAAAAATACCCACCATAAGTGGGCATTTTTAAGGGGATGTTAAACTAGTTTTTATTCTTGCTTATCATCCCATAAAAAAAAATGATGTCAATAAGATACAAAAAATAAATTACAAGTAATAGTTTACAATTTTTTGCAACGCTTTAAATTCTCTGTTGTCTTTAAGTATGTAGATTCTTTTTGAGGGCTACTTACAATTAACGAAACAGAATATGGATCAAGTAACATTGATTGAAGAATGCAAATCAAATGATAAGAGGGCTCAAATAGAGTTGTATCGAAAATACAATCAAGGTATGTATAATGTTGCGATGCGTTTATTACGGAATGCAGAAAATGCAAATGACATCATCCAAGAATCTTTTTTAAGTGCATTTAAAAATATCCATCAATTTAAAGGAGAAGTAACCTTTGGTGCTTGGCTTAAGAAAATAGTGATACATAAATGCCTCAATTATTTAAAGAAGAAAGAATTTAATGTAGTAGCATTGGATGATACCTATAATTTGAGTTTAGAAAAAGAAGAGGATAATTGGGATTTTGATACTTCTTTGGTTTTAGAAGATATAAAGAACTGTATAGATAAACTTCCAAGTAAATATCGATATGTAGTGATGTTGTATTTGATAGAAGGCTATGATCATGAAGAAATATCTGAAATTTTAAATATCTCGGTAATAGCTTCAAGATCAAGGTTAATGAGAGGGAAAAATAAATTAAGACAATTACTAAAAGTAAAAGGATATGAGACAGGATCTTAAAAAACTATTTGAACAAGATCGTTTAGTAAATCATAAACGAAAAGAAAATCATGAAGACCTTTTTATAGAGCAGTTGTATAAAGAGTTACCCTTAAAAAAGAAAAGTGCTTTTTCAATGTTTAGCATAGCAGCATCTATTATAATTCTTATAGGAATTGGTGTTGTGGGGTATATAATCATGGATAAGACAGTTGATAAAAACCAAGTTCAAGAAATATATTCATTAAAAGACATTTCACCAGAATTGAAAGAAATAGAAAGCTTTTATGTAACCAATATTAACCTAACTTTATCGCTTATAGGAAAAAATGATAAAAACGAAGCGTTTGTACAGCGCTATCTGAAACGTCTTTCTTTTTTAAAGGAAGAATATAAAAGTCTTATTGTAGAAATGAATGAGGAAGGGCCCAACTCACAAAGTATAAGTGTTTTAATAAACAACTTAAAACTACAATTAGAATTGTTAGAAGAATTAAAAGAAGAGTTAAGTATAACAAAAGAGACATATGAAATTATATAAAGTATATACATCGGTAATTGTGATTTTTGGATTGCTATCCTTGTCCAATAGTTATGGGCAAGCTTTAACCAAAACAAAGCAATATCAATTTGCAGTAAAAGAAGGTACAACTATTGAACTGAATAGTAAGTACACCAATATAGAATTGGAGTTAACTGATACTAATATTGTAGAAATAGATGCAATAATGGATGTTGAAGGACTGACAGCAAAAGAAGCCACTGCTTATTTTGAAAAATGGGTGTTAAAAACAGATAGAACTTCTAACAAGTTACAAATTAATACTTCGTTAGAAAATAAGAATACTAAAAGCTTACAAAGGCATGGGTATTACCAAGGCTTTTTTATAGATAAAACGCAGTTTGATGAAATTCATAATGAAATAAAGAATTATGAAAAAGAAGATTTAACCAAACCATTAAAAGAGGAAAGAGAAATATTTGATTTTGATGCTTATGTAAAAGAAGGAGATGCGTATTTATTGAAATGGCAAAAAATAAATAAAGAACCTATAGGAAAGCGTTGGTTTCGTAAAACGAAAAAAGAAAGAATAGAGTTAAGACAAAAATCAAAAAAAGCAAAACGACCTAAAAAAGAACTTGTAAGTCCTAAGGAAAAGTTGAATGCCAAGTTTAAGAAGAATACACAATCTATAAGAAATGTAAGGTCATTACCAGAGAGAGCGATTATTAATAAAACATTGAAAATAAAAATACCTAAAACAGCATTTTTATCAATAAAAGCAAGACACGGGAAAATTGTGATACCTAAGACTATAACTAATTTAAAAGCAGACCTAAGTTATATTTTACTGCAAGCAAATGAATTAAGAGGAACAAATACCTTTATAAAAGGGAAGTACTCTAATTTTGAAATTAGTTCATGGGAAGCAGGATACTTAGAAACAGTATTTTCAAACTTTACACTTATTAAAAAAGTAAAAAGTATGGAGCTTATTTCAAATACTTCAGTCGTTTCTATAGATAAGCTGACAAAAAGAATCAATGCCAAAGGAAGTTTTAAAATGTTAAGTATAGATGCTTCACAAGAAATAGAGCAAATGGATATTGTTGTTGAGGATAGTAAAAAGGTTTGGATAAAATTACCTCAAGTAGCTTATGACTTAAACTATGAAGGACTTGATTCTAAATTAATTCATCCAAAAAAGTTTTCTTTAAAAACAATGACTCCTAAAAAACAACAAATCAAGTATACATCACTTAATAATAACGAACGACAAATAAACATAAAGTCAGTTTCTAGTACTATGCAGATTTATGATATTCCTTGGGAGAACTTAAAGATTAAAAGTTTATAAGATAACTTTCAACAAGGAAAAGCAAATTCCTAATTAGCACAAATTTTACCAAACAAAAACACAATCAATATAAATACATTTATATATGAAAAGGATTTTTATGCCCTTAATTTTCTTCTTTGTTTCTATTTTAAGCAATGCACAGAAGAGCGAAACAAATTATAACGATGCTTTTAAATTAATAGAAGTATGGTTGGAAACACAAAAAGATTTTGAAAACATTCCTAGTTTAACGGCTATGGTAATTAAAGATCAAGAAATTCTTTGGTCTAAAGCTTTCGGAAGTTCAGATCTATCTAGAAAACGCAAAGCAAGTATAAATACATTGTGTAGTATTTGTTCCATTACAAAATCATTTACAGCGGTGGCGATTATGAAGCTGGTAGATGAAGGAAAGTTAGATTTAGATGCTAAGCTAAAGGATATTCTTCCTTTTTATAAGGTAAAACAAAAATTTCCTAAAGGAGGAGCAGTAACAGTTCGTTCATTATTAGCGCACTCGTCAGGTTTACCAAAAAACACAGAACACAGTTATTTTACAGGTCCCGATTTTAGATTTCCTTCACAAAAAGAGTTTCGAGCAGCTTTAAAAAATATGGAAACCACAAAAGAAGTGGGAGCTGATATAAATTATAGTAATATAGGTTATGCATTGTTAGGGGAAATAATAGAAGAGGTTTCTGGAATGCCTTATGAAGTATATTTAAAAAAAGAAGTGCTAACTCCTTTGAAAATGTCTAGCACTTTTACAGAACAGCAAGCAAAGAACAAGCATATTCAACAGGCAACAGGGTATACAGCTGTAAATAGGAATAGAACACGAAATACAGTCAATACTTTCAATACAAAGTCAATGAAACCAGCTATGGCACTTTGGACAAATATTCATGATTTAGCTAAATATGTTACTTGGCAATTTCGATTACATGACGCAACAAAAGCTGAGGTTTTACAGCCTTCAACCTTAAAACAAATGCACAAAGTTCAAGCAACTAGTAAGGATAAAAGAACTACATGGGGCCTAGGCTTCGAAATCATAAAAGGAAGTAATGGAGATCATTGGGTATCACATGGAGGTACCTGTCCAGGTTTTGTGTCTGCTATGCAACTCAACTTAACTACTAAAATGGGGTTTATAGTGATGATTAATGCCAATAGAACTCATCCGTTTAAATATACAAGGGGCATACAACAAATTTTAAGCAAAGCTCCACTCGCAAAAAAGAAGAGTAGCAAAGTAAACTTGAAAGATTATACGGGATATTATAATATGAATCCGTGGAATAGTATGGTTTATGTGTCTACTTGGGGAGAAGGCTTGGTAGTATTACAGTTGCCAGAAAACTCACCTAAGTACGGAATGCAATTCTTTAAACATATCAAAGGAGATACTTTTCGTCGAATTCATAAGAATGGAGACTTGGTAGAAACATTTGTTTTTGAAAGAGATCAAAAAGGTAAGGTATATCGATATAAAGAAGGAGGGAACTATAAGAACAAAATTCAATAGTTCTTTGACGTAAATATAATAGCGATTTTAGTTTACTGCTAAAATCGCTATTAATTTTATACTATATTATATTATGTATGGTTTTAATGTCTTGATATACCTTTTGGGTAAAAGAAGTATGACTATTGGTTTCTTTTCCGTACCTAATAATAGCACCAGCAAATAAATTTAATTCATTTTCTTTTTTGCCAGAGTTTACATCAAGTTGTAAAGAGGTAGGTGTTTGCGATGGAAATGTAGAAGCTTTTTCAAATGTTTTTTCAATAATGTCATCTGCTAAGTGAATGCCTTTTTTATCGGCAATAGATTTTATCTCAGCCATAATTTGCGAAGCTTCCTCTTTTTGCTCTTCAACAGTACATATAGCACCAATAGAGGAGTTGTATTTAGCGGTAACCAAACCAAAACTAGCAATAAAGATAAATTTAGTCCAAATGTCAATTAAAGCATTCTCTTTAAAATCGTAATTTATTTTACTGTTCTCCATCAAGTCTATAATCCAATTTAGATCTTCTGAAGAATGTTCAGGATCTCTACCAAAGATTAGTTTCCCTGATTTCCCTTTGTGCTCAACAATCCCTTTTTCTTTTATATGAGAAGCCACATAAACACAGGAAGGTAAAGTGGTATTATGAGGAATAATGGTACGGATTCGATCATAAATATCGGCACCATTCATCATAGGAATCAAAATAGTATGTTGATTAATTACGGAGGTTAACTGTTTGCAAACATTTTCTAAATCATACTCTTTTACACAAATAAAAACTACATCTGGTTGTTGAATATCTGAAATATGTTGGTGTATAAAGTCAGGTTGGGTATTACTGTTTTTATGCTCAGGAGAGTGTAAAGTAAGTCCTTTCTTTTTTACAGTTTCGTAGGTTTGAGCTCTTGCAACAAACGATATTGTATTCGTTTTAGTTGCTTCGTTTTCCTGAGATATTTTAAAACCAAAATAACCTCCAACACCACCTAGCCCAATAATAACAATGTGTTTTTTACTCATTTTTAAATATTTTTTTACAAAGATGAATACTCTGTTGGAAATAAATACTTGCCAAATGACAAGAAATTAAATTTTGCTTACTTCTTTCCTAATTCTACTTAAACTACTATCGGTAATACCTAAGTAAGAAGCAATAATTTTAAGAGGAACATGTTGAAAAATATGAGGTTGCTCTTTAAGCAAGTTTAAATATCTAGTTTCTGCTTTTTGACTAGCCATTTCAATTAAACGATCATTTAATTTAGAGTAATTAATCACAAACAAAAGCCTGCTAAATTCTCTAAAGTCTACAATATTATGAAAGTTGATTTGTACATTTTCCAAACTAGTTTCCCAAAAAGAACAATCGGTTATGGTTTTATATATTCCTTTAGTAGGTTGCTTTTTAAAGAAGGATAAAAAATCATTTACAAAACAAGGAGCAGAATAAATATTAGTAGTTACTTCTTCATTGTCTTCATTTAAAATATAAGACCTTACATAGCCTTTTTCTAAAAAATATGTTTTGGTACTAATAGTATCTTTATTTAATAAAATAGTGTTTTTAGTTAATGTAAAATCACAAAATGGTTTTGTAATTTCTTCAACAACCTCTTTTTCAATAGGAAATAAGGAATGGAAATAAGTATTCAGTATGGTTTTGTCCATTAATTTTCTCAGTTGCTTGGTTTGGAGTTCGTGTAATCATGCACATAACTGAGAACTAAAGTACTAAAACAAAGGAAAATCCTCTTGGACTTTCCTTATAAGTATTAGTTTTTAATTATTCTTAACCAAGTCATCAAGTTTTTTTTGCGAATCGGTATAGCCCAACTCAACGGCTTTTTGATAACTTTTAATAGCATCCTTAGTTAAATTATGGGCTTTATATCCATCGGCTAAAGAGTCCCAAAGGTTACCGTCTTTAGGATATAGTTTTACATTCTCTTTAAATAATTCCAATGCCCAATCTTGATTCTTATTCGATTTAAGGATGAGGTAGGCAGTAGTATTTAAAACCCCCGAGTGGGTAAAATCATCTTTGTATTGCTCTTTTAAAATAGCAATTAATTCTTTGTGTTTATTAGAAGGGTGTTGTTTTGCATACTCCAATATAAATGAGAAAATATTGTTTTGTATTGGTTTAGGAACATAGTTTTCATCCAATAGCATTTTTGCAACAGGATAGGCAGCAAATTCAACTCGGTCGCTATTGGCATTGGTTGCATATACAATATAAATATCTTCTTTAGGAAACCATATGAGCGAATGTGAATAAGAACCATTAGATCCGTTGTGAGCTACTCTTTTAATATTGTTTTCTAAAATTCGAACACCCCAACCACAGGCATAAGCATATTTATATTTTCCACTTGAATAATGAATTACAGGAGTAAGCAATTTTTCTAAAGATGCTTTCGATAAAATTTTGTGCTCCTTTAAGGCTTTATGCCAAAGAAGCATATCGTTTTGAGTAGAATTGATACCGCCATTAGCTTTCAAATGCCAGTTAACTCCTTTGTCTTTTTGATAACGAAAAATAGGCGATTTCCCTTCAATAATACCTCGGTTATAACTACGAGAGATTTGATTGGTATCCCATTTTGGTAAAAGATATCCGGTTTGTGACATTCCCGCAGGTGTAAAAAGATAGTTGTTTAAAAATACCTCATAAGGTTGACCAGAAGTAAGTTCTATAATTCTCCCAAGTACACTATAACCAACATTAGAGTAAGAGTATTTTTCTCCAGGTTTGGATAATAAAGGTGTAGCAAAAAGTTTTTCAAAGAAGTCTTTTTGCGATATTTCAGTAAAATCACGACCAATAGAATCTGTAAATCCAGCGGAATGAGCAAGTAATTGATGAATTGTAATATTTTGTTTGTCGGTAGGAAGCTCTTTAAAATACTTGCTTAAAGGATCGATTAGCTTTAGTTTGCCTAACTCAGCAAGTTTTAAAATTGCAGTAGCAGTAAACTGTTTGGTATTAGAACCAATATCAAAAATAGTATTCGGGTTGTTAAGACTGTTAGTTTCTTTATTGGCAATACCATACCCCTTATTAATAATTGTTTTACCGTTTTTAACTACAGTAATAGCGCCAGAAAAACCATTTTTGGTTCCAGTAGTAAAATAGTTATCTATTCTCGAAAATAGGGTAGTAGTAGGAGTTGCTTCTTGTGCCTGCAGTTGATGGAGATTACTTTGTAAAACACCAGCTAAAGCAAGGAAAAGGAATGTTTTTTTCATGATTAATTTCTAAGTTTTCTGTTTAGACGACTTGAAATTAAATCAGGTTACATTGTTTAAAGTCTAGTTACTTAACAACAAGCTTTCTTCATGAATAACATAAATTTCACCACCAAATTCATAATCTAAAGGAGAAGGAATTGTTTTGGTTTGGTTTAGTGCTGATGAAATTAGAATGTTTACTTTTTCTTTATTCTCAAAATCAATTATTATTCTTTTAATAATCAAACCAGCTTCGTCAATATAGATTGCGTTAAAATCGGAAACTTTTGAATTAAGAACTTTAATCCACCTGTTAGTGGCTTCCCAAGTTATTATTTCTTCTTCTTTAATGTATTTGTTTTTCTTAAAAAAGCCTTCATCAAACTCAAAGTATTCATCATTTTTCCAACCTAAATTCCAGCAGTATCCATTTTCCATTTGAATATTGATTGCGTGATCAAAAGTATCAAAGCCATCAAAATAAAAACTTCCTTCATGGTCGTTTACTTCACTATAAACTACTTTAACTATTTTTTGACCTACGATATTTTCTTTTATTTCTTTCATTTGAGTTGTAAGGAAACTATGTTATGATTTGACTTTTTGCTTTCTTTTTTCAATTAAAAAATAAATAGCATTTACAATAAACCAAAAGATGAATTATATCTAAAAATAGGTTTTTAAGATTCCATCCCGAGTTTGGGATGTTATTTCCGACAACCCAATATCCATTTGATAGGTTTTATACCTGTTTATTGAAGAGTTTATGTCAAATAATTTTTTTATAATGAATAGGTACTTATTCTATTCTTCACTTTTAAACTTCAAAGAATAAAAGCCTTCCATCATTAAGTCAGAATGTTTTTCCTTATCGTTACTCATAAAGGTGATAATAACATCGGCGGTATTGTCTTTATGCAAATAAATAAATTGACCATGTTTATATCCTTTTCCAAATTCTGAATTGAAATTTAAAAAACACGATCCTCCATCGTCTGCATTAAATTCTTTCTTTACAGCTTGTGGAGGAAAGCGACCTATGTTATACATCTGTCCACCTGTCATATTTAAAACATTCGCTTGAATTCTCCCTTTATAAATATTGTTAGGAGAAATCATCATTGAACTTTCATCCTTTAAAGATGCTTCATAGGCTTTCAATGCAGCCTTTAGTGGCCAAATAGTATACCTTATCTCCATAGAAGCATCCTTGTTAATTACGGCAAAAGAATATCCTAAATTAGGATTTTCTTTAACCTTAGTAACTTTATAACCAACGGGCATTTTAAAAACAAGTCCAGAAGAATCACAAAACTCTTTGAATTGATCTAGGGTCAACTGTTCTTGAGCAATTGAACTTATAGTAATTAAAATTAAAAGGTTAAAAAGGAAAAATGTTTTTTTCATTTTTTGAGTATTTGATTTATTGTTTTTTAAGAGTTTAGCGTTGATTACTATTCCATTCCAAATGTAGCCCATAGTTTAGGGTATCTATTTTTCAAATCATCAGAATCTTCATCCCATTCTTCTCCTGTTATATTAAAGTTTTCACTAATACCAATAGACATTTCTTTTCCTGTTTTTTCTTCATAAACACTAGTAGCTATATAGCTTAATCCTTCCCAATCTCCATCATTTGTATCCTTGAGTTCTGTAAGAGATTCTATATTAATTATAGCATTTTCAAAAACCGATTTTCCTTGCCCAATTAGCCAACCTCTGAAATCTGAAAAACAATCATCAGAGCAACCTCCATTTATAATATAAGCGGCAGCCCAAAAATCCCAGTTATAAATATTTCCCCTTAAGGTTCTGAATTTATTATCAAATTCTAAAACTTCATTAGCTGTTAGTTTATATAACTCTTTTTCAAGTTCAATTTGTTGTTGTTCGTAATCTCCTAGACTCTTGTTTTTAGTAGTTTCAATAATGTTCCAAAACTTATTCGTTTCCATAATACTATCATAAGAAGAAATAACTGTTTCTACATTTGTGTTTTCAATCTTTTTAGAGATTATAGTTTGTTCAGTTGAAAAGCTTCTTGTACCACTATTCTGAAAATCAAAAAAAGCCTTATAACTACTAGAAAAACCAAAATGATGAATAGCCATTGAGTAGATAAAAATCATTACGATTAATGGAATTTTATTAAGAATAGGAGCATTGATAGTAAAAAAGCTTACAGAGGCTATTAAAACAGCTATAGAAAATAATACTAATGAAATATTTTTAGCCCAGCTTTTCCCTTTATATACCATTATTAAAAGCCCAAGAGTTAAAGAGAATCGTACTAGTTGACTAATAAGTTTTTTGACTTCTATTTCTGGTCTTACTGAATGATAGAAATAGATAGTGTGGATTGAAATCAATAAAATACTTATTGAAATCAATATGGTTCTTTTCTTTCCTGTGTTGATTAAATGATTCATTTTGTGTGTAGTTTACTCTTCGATAGCTTCAATTCCGTATATTTCATTTTTATTTTCAGGATGTAATGTTTTCATTGTTTGAAAATAATCAGACCTAAACCTATTTAAATCGGATAAACGATCGGTCGTATAATGAACTCTAGTTCCATTAAAAGTAATTTGTAGAACTCCCAACTTTTTAAGACTTTTTCTTTTTTGGTTTCGTTTTAAGAATTCTTCAAATTTCCATATAGTATCAGTTATGGGAATTGTTTTTTCATAATAAAGTTCCCATTTAGGGTTTTCTTCTAAAGTTTCTTCTCTGTATTCGGTTTTTATTTTTAAGGAGTCTGATTGTTTTGTAATTTCAATTCGTTCAAACCCTCTATACGTACAAATAGAATGATTAAACCAAATTTTGAGAGTATCTAATTCAGTCATTTTAGCCTTGAAATCAGTAATGTCTGTTGCTAGATTAATTTTAGGAGAGGCGGTTTCAACTTTTTTATCTGTTTCTTTTTTACAAGAAATGATAATAAAAAAGAGAAGTGATAATTTAAGTAAATTATTAAAAACTGTATTAGTTAGCATTTTGTTCTTTTTCTTAGCGAAGTGCTAATATACCAAATAAAAAAAGATACCTTTCTAATTCATAGAAAAGTATCTTTATATGTTCTAAAGTGTTGCTAATAAATGCTTACAGGAATATCGATTTAGCTTTTAAAATAATATCGGTTCCTAGATTCCAAATTTTAGCAAACTTTTGGTTGTCTTCACTAGCTTCTCCAATAATAGTACTTAGTTCCGCTAATTGTTCGTTGGTAATAAAAGTTTCGTCAGAAAGTCCAAGGTGAGTAGGGAGTCCTAAGTTAAAAGGATTGCTTTCCGCTGCTTGCACTTCTTTTTGAGCTTGTAATAAATCTTTTAAAGCTTTGACATATTTTTCTTGAGGTGTCATAATCTATTTTTTTACGCGGTTGAGAAGCTCTTGTGTTTGTTCGTTTATAAAATCGCTAGGAAAGGGAACGTTTTGTCCAACCAATTCTAAATAAAAAGCTCTTTGCGAAGCATTTAAATCTGTTAGCGATCGGGTCATTTCTAAATTAATAGCATTCAGCTTTACCAGTTTGTTCCAGTTGTCACTGTCGGCATAGCCTTTGATTAATTCTTGTTTTATTTTACCAGCCATTTCCATTGCCTCGTTAAATTGCTGATTGATTTTAGCAAAGGCGTCCTTTTTTAACACAGTAATATTGCCTTTTCCAGAAGGATCATTCACTTGTAAAGTAATTTTTTTAATTTCCAATTCTTTTATAAAAAGCAACCTATTACGACGCTCGTTGTACCAGTTTTCGGTTAATTCAACGACGGTTTTTTGGTGTCGCTTTTTTAAGAGTTGAATCCCTTCTTTTTCTTTTTGCATTGCCATGGCAAACTCTGGGGGGATAGAAGAACAACTACCCAATAGTGCAAAGAGTATGCTAAATGATACTAGTTTGATACTTCTTGTTTTCATGATGTGTGTTAGTTTAGATAATAAATAATATTCTTAACTAAGGGGAAACAAACCTACCATTTTATAAAAAAGGTTTTTTGAGAAAACCCGTACTTAAAGTAAGGTTTTACCTTACTTTTTTTATGTAGAAATCTTTAAAGTACCCTTTTTTACAAGAGTCTCCTAAAAATACTTGTTAAAACAATCGGTTTTCTTGTTGGATTAACTCACTCGTACGAGTGAGTGTTGCTCACAGGTACGAGTGAGCAGAGTTCACTCGAGTGAGTGACTAAAGCTCACCCGTACGAGTGAATTTTATAAAGATTGTACAGTAAAATTATAAGTAGGTATAAAAAAGAAACCCAATTGCTTATGGCAATTGGGTTCATGAAGCCTTTATTTAGGCTACATTGATCGAAAAAGTAGTGTCAGTTATTCGTACTTCTTTTAAATATACGCCACTGTTTGCAGTAGCTTGAGTTTTTATTCGGATTCGATAATCGCCCGAGGTTAGCGTAGGAGCTTGGGCAATAATTTTAGTAAGACCGTTTACTACTAAGTGTTCTACTTTAGTTTCGGTGTTGTCTTCCGCAACAAAGTATAATCCTATGTCGGCATGTTCACCATCTATTCTTAAACGACTTCCTCTCAACTCAAAAACACCCTCTGAGGTAATAGAGGTATTTACAGTATCCGATTTAATATCTTTTACATGTGTAATTTCTGTACTTGCAGGTGGAGGAGATACCTTTTTTAAAGGTATGTTTTCTGCTAAATCCTTAATTAATCGACCACCGTTAAGGTTGATTTGCAGTTTGTGTTTGTCGTCTGTAAAACTGTCTTCATCCGTATCAAAAACACCGGTTATAGAATAACTGATATTGGCAATAGGTAAGGTAATATTATCACCGTCGTTAATACATTGGATTACTTCTTCATAATAAGAGTTTAATACAGCAACAATGTCTGTTTTACTTACCAAGTTACGTTTGCGTAGCATTTTGGTAATTAGCATGTCCTGATCAATAGTGCGTTCTACTAATACGCGTGCTAAATAGTTGTCTTCGTCTGTTAACTTGTTTTCAGATAAGTAGTACTTCATTTCCTAGAATTTTTAAATTAATAATTACATTTTTTTGGCTAATTAATAGCACAGTTGTATGTAAGGTTATTTAAAAATTGAATGTAGTATGAAGGGTAATTTTAGTAAGGGACATAGCAAATTAGCATGTACATACAATTTCTATAGCGGTACTAATGTAATGAAAAAAATGTATAAACGACTGATTTTGTACGAGTTTTTAACGTTTTTTTGACGATATGCCCCGAAAAAGAGCTTTTTTTAGTGTTCTTGTTTTAAAAGGATTATAAACCTCGTTCTTTTATTTTGGTTTTTATTTTACTAAGGATGTTAGTTTCAAACTTGGTTTTAGCATCATTGTTTTTCCACCACCAAAAGTATTCATTGGCAGCAATCCATCCTTCCGTACTATTTGCATCTTTATAACCTGCAAAAGCAAAAGTAGTATGGCTTTTATTTTTTTTCCTAATCCAAGTATGTATGTGTTGTTGGTTGTCTTGGTATTGAAAATAGATGGAGTACCAATAACTATGTTTACCATCTGGATACCTCACTGGTTGTGGAGCAATATCTTTATGTTCAGATTTAACTTCTTTTATAATAGCAATCAAAGTATCTTCAGGAACAGCTAATAGGTAAGTTTCTGCTTTAGCATAACTTCCTGGTGATAATGACCAAGCGAAATAATAGAAGAGAAGCCCTATAAAGCCAAGGCTAATAATGGATATGAGTAGTTTCTTTTTCAGTGTTTTAGATTTATGAGTTTTTAATGTTTTAAATTCATGAGTTTCATTTCAGAATCTTCATTTAAAACAGGAATATCTTTACTTAAATTATTTTTAAAAAGTTTGACACCAGTAGCAATTAAAACTCTCTCTATTAGTAATCTAGTTTGATTAGAGGTTTCTGGTGGGAGTTGTATTATAGAGTATTCATTCCAGTCGTCAAATGAGTGATGCTTTTGACCATCAGGATATCTTTGAGATAAAGATTGTTTAGTTTCTCCAATATAAAATTCTTTTTTTTCTCTATTTAAAAGAAGATAAATGTTATTTTCATTCATTTCTTTTTTAAGCTCATTCCTTGGTTTCCATTCACCTATTTGGATTCTTCTTAATATTTCATTGTCATCACTTAATAGGTAATCAGCAATTAGATAAGAACTTAATTCTTTAAAAATGTTAGGAAAACCTTGAGACTCTTCTCTAACTTTAAAATATTCTTTTATACGTATGATAGGGTTTCCTTTTTTCCATTCTACTTTTACTTGTAATTGCTCCTTAAAGCCTCCTATGTCATATTCGGAAAACCTTTGATTTTTATAATATTCATCACCAATATGATATTCTAAAGACCTAACGAAGCTTTTAGGGTAATCTTTAGCAAGTTGTGTAGCAAAATCTTTATCCCATTTAATTCGGTAAGAACTTTCTTTTTTTCTATCCTTAACAAAGGAAAGAGATAAGGTAGCTTTGAAATTATACTTTACTCTACCTAAATCTTTCGGTGATTCGTAGTCAATATCAATAATCCATTTATAATTACTTTTATCATGTTTATTAATAATGTTTTGTCCCCAACTTTTAACATAGTAAGAAGGTAAGGTGATTTTTAAATCGTTTATGAACATTGATTTATGAATGTCTAAAGGGAAGAATCCAGAGGAAAGTCTTATAGGTTGTACTCGATTAGTTCTTTTATCCATTAATTATTTTTTTATAAAGTTCTTTTCCAATTTTTTCAATGATACCTACAACTAAGGCATTTCCCATAAAAAAAGCTCTTTTGGTGTCTGTAATACCTTCAAGTTGCGTATGATTGTCAGGAAACATATTTAAACGTTCTAATTCTGTGGGAGTTAGCCTCCTTAAACCTTTGTCAGTATCAACAATATGTTTAAATCTTGAAGGAGATTTACCTCCTTCACCAGTTATAATTGTTCTAGAAGCGTTATCTAAGGCATCAGGGTAAATCATAGCTCCTTCACTATAATTATATTCAAATCCATCTTGTGTTTTTCTTTTTTCTTTTTTTGCTCCTTTTAAGTACTCCCACATTTGTTTCTCTGTAGAAATAGTTTTCAAGCTACCATCTTTATTAATTACAGTCTTTATAGTTTTTAGTGATTTGTCTTCAATAAAAAACTCATTTGTCACTTCTCCGTTTTGTAAAATATCTCTTAAAACGGTATATTTTCCATTATAATTAGCTATAGTTTTAGTAGTGTATACCTTTCCATTAATCATTAAACCTGTATTTTGAAAAGGTGAGAGTTTTCCTTCTTTATTAAATTCATTTGTAATTTCTACTAAATCACTTTTTAATTCAAGTTCTTGAATTGAATTTGTTTCTTGAACAGGAAAAGCAGTTGCTATTGTTCCTTTTTTTGTAATCCAATTTAAAGATGTTTCTTTTTTTAACTTTTTATATAAATTACTTGATTTATGATAACCTAAAAAGAAAACTCTTCTTCTACGTTGAGGCATACCATACTCTGCTGCATTTATAACTCTCCATTCTACAGCATAACCAAGTTCGTTTAAACTTTGAAGCATAACAGCAAAGTCTCTACCTCTTTGTTTGGCAGGAGATTTTAAAAGTCTATCTACATTCTCTAAAAATAAATATTTAGGTTTTTTATCTTTCTTTTCCTCTAAAATTCTTTGAATAGACCACCATAAAACACCTTTTTTACCTTTTAGGCCCTTGGAATTGTGTAATGTTGTCGCAACAGAATAGTCTTGACAAGGAAATCCTCCAACAAGTAAATCGTGATCAGGAATTTCTTTTGTGGGTACACTAGCTATATCTTCATTTGAATGGTTTTCTTTTCCAAAACGAGCTTCATAAACTAAAGAAGCATGTTGCATTTTTGTAGAAGGTTCCCACTGATTACTCCAAACAATATTATAATTACTTTTTTCTAAACCAAGTCGAAATCCTCCAACCCCTGCAAAAAGCTCAACTACTTTTATAGATTTATTATCCATTTTCTTGATTTTTATAGTATTTAATTTTCTCTTCCGCTACTTTTAATATTTCAGAAGAAGATTCTGTGTATTTTAATTCTTGAGCTATTTTTTCAGAATACCAATTTATAATGAGTTCTTTCTCGGAAAGATTATAGAAATTGGCTAACCTAATTAATTGTTCTTTGGTAGGTTTTCTTTCACTTTTTTCAAACTTACTAATTAGAGATTGATCAATATCAACTTCCGCTGAAACCTTTCTAAGTATAAGGTCTTTTTGTTCTCTCGCTTCTCGTAATGTATCTCCTAATTTTTTCATTTGGACAAAATGATTATAGACATATTTTGTCCAAAAATATGAAAACTTTTTTATCTATAATTTTAATTCTTCTGTAAAATGAGCACATAAAAAAAGCTCAATCCTATAATGAATTGAGCGGTATTATTTTATCTAGCTACAAAATACAAAGGTATGTACAATTATAAAAGTAAATATGGTTCTACTGAATTTAGTACATACTTAGATAAATAAAGGTATCAATTTAACATTAATATAAAAACTGACTACTTTTAGTATTTACTAACCCTAGGAAGAGGTGAGAGAAAACATTAAAAAATTGTTGCATTACGATTTTTACAATAATGTAATCCAGCTTGTAGTTTGCTGATTTGTGGTTCGTTAATTAGTTGTGCAAGTTCTACTTTATTATAGCCTTTGCTAATTTTAAGGGATTGCATATATGAAAGAAGTTAGAGTAGTGGGTTAGTAAAGTTATTTCTAATAAAATTTTATGTTTAGATAGTACTTCCTAACACAGCTAGCCCTATGAAAAGTAAAACCCAAAGAATAAACCCAATTAAAGAGATAATAAGTCCAGCAATAGCAAGTCCTTTTGGTTTTTTGAATATGCCAATAAATGAAAGAATCAATCCAAAAGACCATAAGAACCATCCAAAAAATGGAATCCATCCAAGAAATAATGAGATTATAGCAAGTACAAATCCAGCAATTCCAATTCCATTTGTTTCTTTTTGCTGTATAATAATTGTTTGTTCTCGATGATTATTGTTTTGTCCTTTATGGGGGGGGATTTCTGACATTATTATGTAAGGTTTATAGGTTGTTTATTATTAAGTTTATAAAGGGAATGCTATTTTGGTAAATTTACATATTTAGTTTTTTTAGTCAACGTAATGAGCAAACTTTGTGAAATAAAAGTTTGAAATTAGGTGTTTTCAAAAAACTTTACAGCATATTTACAATACTCAATAATTAAATCTTTATCTGTATCAAATTCTTTTCGTTTTCCTAAATAATTGTGAGAGGTTGGTGTGATTTCCTTTCCTTGCTCTAATTCTTCATATGAAATACATTTAATATGTTTTTTTGTAACGAGAATGAATAGAGCGTTTTCAAAAGGATAATCACCATATCTAGTAATGTCTTTAAGTTTTAATTCTCCATTTGCTCTATACTTTACTTCAATAAAGTGAGCTTGGTTATCTTTGAAAATAACAAAATCAGGCATTTGCCTTATGTTTTTAGCAACGTCTCCACGCACACCTTTTAAAAGGTCTTTAATTCCCGGAATGGAGTTTTCCATACCATAGCTGAATACTTGAAAACCAAGTGAACGAAAGAGTTCTTCGATGATTGTTTCTGCAATTCGGCCTTTTATAATACCTGAAATCCAAGGATTTTCTTTTGGTTTAGAATCTGTTTTCTTTTTGCTTTTGGGTTTTTCTAAAACCAATATGTTTTTAGAATTTTCTTGTTTTTTATAGCAAGAAAAGCAAAAACCGCCATGAAATTTTGTGTATTCTCCACAAGCTATACATTCAGCCATACTTCTTGTTAAATATTTTTTGGGGTTGAGCAGTGTTGATTTACAAACAAAGTATACTACATAATTATACTTTTATTCAATGCTAGCAAACCTACCATTTAATAACAAAACAACTTTACGGAAATCCCTACTTTAAGTAAGGTTTTTCCCTATTTTTAAATATGAGTGCATAAGAAATGCCAATCCTATAATGAATTGGGCAGTATTGTTTTATATGGTAATCAATAGCTATTGCAAAAGTTTATTGATGTATTGGTAAATAAGGTCTATAAAAACTTATTTATTTTGTAGTTGGTCTAATTGACTCTTTGCATAAGGAGTTTCTTGCAAAGAGTATGATTTTTTAAAGTTTATTAAAGCTTTGTCTTTTTTATCCATAGCTAAATATAAGTCTCCCAATGAATTATATACCCTAAAGCTTGTTGGGTAATTGATACAGTTTAGTTTAAAAAACTGCTCTGCTTTTTTGTAAAGTTTGGCAGTCATTAGTTCATATCCTTTACTATCTACATAATGTATGCTAGGTTTTACTTTTCTACCATAATATTCAGACAAACGTTGGTAGTGTTTTGTTAGTTTGTACAAGCTATTGCTTTTAGGGTTTAAAAGTTCTTGCTGAGTAATAGTTGGTTTATAAAAATCGAAAATATAACGAAGAGCATCGTACTTGGTAATTAAAGGAACTGAAGGATGCGTATCGTTTTTATAGTACTTTGCTTTGTAGGATAAGTTGTTTAGTGTGTCTTTCTTTAGAAAAGCATTAAGTTCTAAAAGAGCTCTTATATGTTTAGTATTTTTAGAGTTGCTTTTTTGAACACTTAGCGTATCCAATCCTTTGTTCATGGTATTTGCAATTCCTAAAAAGAGTGATTTTCGCGTATATTTTTTGTCAAATTGTATGTTCTTAATCTTGTTCAATAAGTTTTTATTATCCCACGACATAGCAGGATCAATAGATACATAAGCATTAAATAGTTCTGGTTTATGTGCTAAAACATTCAAAACGGTAAGTCCTCCTAAAGAATGACCAATGAATGTACGATAAGAGTCAGTATCATAGGTTGAATCGATATAAGGAATTAATTCATGTTCAATAAAAGAAAGGAACTTATCTCCATCACTAGAGTCTGAGTGTCCTTTTTTTAAAGAGTTGTCTATTTTCGTAGGTGCTAAATCTCTTGTCCGATTGGTATTTACGATTCCTACAACTATCATTTTTGGACAAATAGTATTTATAATACTTAAATGTTGAAGTATTCCTACTAACGAATAAAAGTGTGAGTTTCCGTCTAAAAGATACACCACTGGATATCTTTCTTTTTCTGAAGCTGAATTATGATACCCATAGCCTTTAGGGAGATGAATCCATAGTTCTCTTTCTTCATTTAATATTTTAGAATGGATGCTGCTAATTTTACCAATAGTAATATTCTGTCCAGTAACGGTATAAATACAGCAACATAATAAGAAGGCTAAACCTAGTTTTTTCATATGCAATTTTTAAGTTTTATAAAGCGTGTTGTTTTATCTAGCTACAAAATACACAGGTATGTGCAATGATAAAAGCAAATATAGGTTTTCCTCAATTTAATACATATGCAGATAAATAAAAGTATAGATTTAACATTGATATAAAAATTGACTACTTTTAGTATTTCCTAATCTTAGGAAGAAGTGAGAGAACATTAAAAAAAATTGAATGAAAGATATTGATAGAGAAGATATTCAGATAATTGCCCAGCATAGCAATTGGTCTGAAAGAAGTATTCAAAAGATATTGAATACACAGGTGTATCACGATAAAACATCTTGGCAACAGTTTCTGAGATTGTTTTTTATGAGTTTGGGGGTTGGTTTTACTACCGCGGGAATTATTTTCTTCTTTGCCTATAATTGGGCAAGTATGCACAAATTTTTTAAACTAGGTTTAATAGAAGGAGGAATTTTATTACTCACTATTGTTTTAGTAGTGGCTAAAATACCGTTAGATATAAAGAAAATAGTATTAACAGGAGTTTCTATATTGGTAGGAGTGCTGTTTGCTGTATTTGGTCAGATTTATCAAACGGGTGCCAATGCCTACGACTTCTTCTTGGGTTGGACTATGGCTATTGTTATTTGGGTAGTCATTTCAAACTTTGCTCCTTTATGGTTGGTATTTATAACGCTCATCAACACAACGCTTATTTTATATGCTGAGCAAGTAGCTCAAGACTGGTCAGAAATTTTTCTATTTGCTTTGCTGTTTTGTATCAATGCGCTGTTTTTAATAGCATTCTTATTGGTAAAGAAAATAAACGAACATATTAGTGTACCTAGTTGGTTTACCAATGTATTAGCATTGGCAGTGGTATTCTTTAGTACCGTAGGAATTGCAACAGGAATTTTTGAAAGAAATCTGGAAGCTTTTTGGGTGTTATTACTATTAGCAACAGGGTTGTATGGAATTGGAGTTCGATATGGATTGAAGGAAAGAAGTGTTTTTTATCTTTCAATAATTGCGTTTAGCTGTATTATTATTTGTTGTGCACTGCTTTTAAAAATAACAGATGTGGAAGGAATGTTTTTCTTCCTGAGTCTATTTATTATTGCAAGTGTAAGTGTTGTGATTAAAACCTTAACAGATTTGAAAAAGAAATGGAAGAATTAGCGAATAAAAAGGAACTATTAGAAAGTATTCGTTTGAGTGAAGACAAAGATTTTACCTATAACGAACAAGCAATTTTAGACAGTTACCTTAAAAAAGAGGAAAACAAATCGGGCTTAGCAATTAAGATACTTACCATTTTAGGAAGTTTTGTAGCAATGTTAGCATTTATAGTCTTTTTAGGAATAGCTGGTTTTTACAGTTCTGAAGCTGCAATGATATTTTTAGGAGGACTGTTTATAGTACTTGCTGTTGTAACTAATGTAGTAAAGGATAATCTTATTTGGGATACCTTTAGTGTTACAATATATATAACGGGATTTGTAATGCTTGCTTTTGGTTTGTCCTGGGCAAAGATGAATGAAGATATGATAACCATACTCGTTGGCTTGATAGCTTTTGTGACTTTAGTAATGACACAAAATTATATCTTATCGTTTATAGCCATACTTACCGTAAATGGAAGCTTTTTGTTTTTATTGTTAAATACAAAGGTTTACGATTTAATTCATATATATGTTGGAGTGATGGCTTTAATGCTAAGCTATGTATTTTTAAAAGAGGCAAGAATATTATCAGCCATAAAAAAGCTAGCGAAACTATACAATCCACTTAGGATTGGCGTGGTTATTTCTTTTCTAATAGGTTTGAGTATGTTGGGGAAGAAAGGAGCAATAGCATTGAATGAAAATTACATTTGGATTTCCTCGGTATTATTTATCATCATAGGTATGTATATTGTACATGTGATTATCAAGGTGCACGAAATAACACTAGCTAAAACTAAAGCAATACTATATGTGTTCAGCTTTTTAATATTACTGTCAACTGTATTCTCACCAGCAATATCGGGAGCTATCATATTGTTGTTACTTAGCTTTTTAGTTAATTATAAAACAGGACTGGTTATAGGGATCGTAGCTTTAATCTATTTTGTTTCGCAATATTATTACGACTTGAGCTTTACTTTACTAACCAAGTCTATACTATTATTCGTATCGGGTGTGCTGTTTTTAGCATGCTATGTATTCACCACAAAAATGCTAGGAAATAATGAAGAAATATAAATGGATACTCATTCTTTTAAACCTTGCTATTTTATTAATATTGTTTAATCGATCAATTTTTCAGAAAGAGGCCTTATTAGAAAACGGACAATTGGTTTTGTTTGAATTAGCTCCTGTAGATCCTCGTTCTTTAATGCAAGGAGATTATATGAGATTGAATTATGCGATTTCAAACAATATAGATACTGATAGTATTGCTAAAAGAGGATTCTGTGTAATAAAACTTACCGAGAATGGCATTGCAAAGAAAGTGCGTATGCAAGGTGGTAAAGAACCAATAAACGAAGGAGAGTTTTTAATACGATATAACTTAAAGAAATGGGGAAGAGTAAGTATTGGTGCTGAATCTTACTTTTTTCAAGAAGGTGATGCTAAAAAGTATGAAAAAGCTAAGTATGGAGGAATCAAAGTAGATACACAAGGAAATAGTCTTTTGGTTGGTTTGTATGATGAAAATCGACAAAAAATAGAATAAACACCAGATGGTATATCGTCTTAAAAGCAGATAATTGAAGTTATCTGCTTTTAAGACGATATTTTAAATTACTCGTTAACTATTTTCCATTTTCTGACGTATCAATTCCAAACCTAAATTTCCCATACTACCTAAATGACTGTGTTGTTTAGACCTGTCGGGAACATAGCTCCCTTGATTTACCTCATTTCCTATTTTCTGATAAGCCTCACGGAAAGGCATTCCGTTTTCTACCAAAGTATTGATATTGTCTACCGTAAATAGATATTGGTATTTTTCTGAAGTCAAATCAATGTCTTTGATAACAATCTGCTCAATGGCATAGTTAAAGATGAACAGAATTTCTTTCATACTTTCCAAAGCCTGTAGCATGTTTTCTTTTAACAACTGATAATCTCTATGATAACCACTAGGTAAATTATTGGTGATTAAAAGCATTTCGGATTGCAAGGCTTGAATCTTATTGCATTTACCACGGATGAGCTCAAAAACATCTGGATTCTTTTTATGTGGCATAATGCTACTTCCAGTGGTAAGTGCTTCAGGGAAGGAAATAAAATCAAAATTCTGACTCATATACAAACAAATATCCATAGCAAAACGAGCTAGGGTATTGGCTAAGCTACCAACAGCCATGGCAACGGTACGTTCGCTTTTTCCTCTGCTCATTTGAGCGGCTACAACATTGTACTTTAAAGTAGCAAACTCAAGTTCTTGGGTGGTAAAAACTCTATCGATAGGGAAGGAGCTACCGTAGCCAGCTGCTGAACCTAATGGATTTTGATCTACTACTTTTAATGCTGCATTTAAAAGATATACATCATCGATTAAAAGTTCAGCATAAGCAGAAAACCATAAGCCAAAAGAAGAAGGCATGGCTACTTGCAAATGCGTATAACCAGGTAGTAAAGCATCTTTATGAGTATCAGCCAATTGGAGCAGCGTATCAAAAAAGGATTTAGTCAAATGGTTGATTTCCTGTAAGCTCTCTTTATAATATAAATGCAGAGCGACTAACACCTGATCGTTTCTAGAACGAGCGGTATGTATTTTCTTTCCAACATCGCCGTATTGTTGGGTGAGTTCAAATTCTATTTTAGAATGTACATCTTCAAAGTGTGCTTCAATGGTAAAAGAGTTGTTGTTAATTTGCACAAGCAAGGACTCTAATCCTGAAAGCAATTGTTGAAGTTCATCAGCGGTTATGATGTTGATGTTATGCAACATTTTAGCATGTGCTATAGAAGCAAGTACATCGTATTTCGCAATATGCAGGTCAATTTCTCTGTCGTTACCTACGGTAAACAGTTCTATTTTATGGTCTATATTGGTTCCTTTATCCCAAAGTTTCATTTTTTTTCAATTATCAATTATCAATTATCAATTATCAGTTAACAGTTAACAGTTAACAGTTAACAGTTATCAATTCTCAATTAAGTCTTTTGTCTTTCGTTTTTAATCTTTTGTCTTTTATCTAACTACTCAATACTAACATCTCACTACTCATGTCAAAAGTTATTAGTCTTTAGTTGTTAGTTGTTAGTTTTTAGTAAATGTAGTTTTACACTTCAAGTCTTTTCGTCTTTTATCTTTTGTCTAACATCTCACTACTAACACCTCAATACTATATCAAGCATCTCCACATACAACTCAATCCCTTCTTCAATTTCATGGAGATAAATAAATTCATCAGCGGTATGCGAACGCTTACTATCTCCAGGTCCTAGTTTTAAAGAAGGACAACTCAATACAGACTGATCAGAAAGCGTAGGAGAACCATAAGTAGTTCGACCTAAGGAAATTCCAGCTTGAACCAAATCGTGATGTATAGGAATGGAAGAAGAATTTAAATGCGTACTACGAGGAACAATACTATGGCAAGGTGCTTCTTTTTGAAGTAAATCGACAATTTCCTGATTGGTGTATTGGTCGTTTACACGAACATCAACCACTAAGGAAACTTCGGCAGGTACAGCATTGTGTTGTTTCCCTGCATTGATTTGAGTTACCGTCATTTTTACAGGGCCTAAGACCTCAGAAGTTTTTTCAAACGTATAGTCTTTAAACCATTGTAACACATCTATACAATTATAAATAGCATTGTTAGTGTTAGGATGAGCAGCATGACTCGGAGTTCCTTTAACTACGGCATCAAAAACTACCAAACCTTTTTCGGCAATGGCCAATTGCATTTGCGTAGGTTCGCCAACAATGGCTACAGCGATTTCCGGAATACTAGATAACATACTGTTTAATCCGTTAGCTCCGCTGCTTTCTTCTTCAGCTGAACCTACAAATACCAAGTTATAAGCTAAGTTTTCCTGTGCGTAAAAATGTGTGAAAGTAGCCAATAAAGAAACCAAGCATCCACCAGCATCGTTGCTTCCTAAACCGTATAGTTTGCCGTCTTCAACCTGTGCTTCAAACGGGTTTTTGGTATAGCCTTTATTAGGTTTTACCGTATCGTGATGAGAGTTGAGTAATAAGCTAGGCTTTTGTGAATCGAAATGCTGGTTTACTGCCCAAACATTGTGTTGGTTTCTTTGAAATGGTATGTGATGGTTAACAAACCAATTTTCAAGCAAGGCAGCAGTAGCATCTTCTTCAGAAGAAAAAGAAGGTGTTTCAATAAGCTTTTTTAATAGCTCAATGGCTTCAGTGGTTAATATATCTAGTGTTTTCATGAAGCTTGTATGGTAGTAAATTTAGAATTTTGTTTGTATAGCATGGCTGGTTTTCCAAGACATACTTTATGTACTTGATGGTCTATAGCATAGAAACAATTGTTTAGTTTAGGTAACATCCCATTGACTATAATTTGCTGTGATAGTAGGTCTTGGTAAGTTTCTTTAGTAAGATGTTCTATCACAGAATCGTCATTTTCTACATTGATTAATACCCCGTTTTTTTCAAAACAGTAATAGAGTTCCGTTTGATACTGTTGTGCAAACCCTATAGCTAGCTCAGCAGCTATGGTATCGGCATTGGTATTTAACAATTGTCCTTCTGTAGAATGTGTAATGGCACAAAAAACAGGCGTAATATGTTGGGCTAATAAGCTTTCTAAAACAGTGGTGTTTACTTTAACCACATCGCCCACAAAACCATAATCAATATCTTTTACAGGTCTTTTTACTGAAAGAATCGTATTTCCATCTGCTCCCGTAAAACCAAGAGCATTGCAAGCATTCTTTTGGAGTGTTGTAACTATGTTCTTATTGATTTTTCCTGCATATACCATGGTAATTAGGTCTAAGGTTTGGGGATCGGTAATTCTTCTCCCATCAGTCATTTGTACCTTAATATTCATTTGTTCGGCAAGCTTGGTTGCTAGTTTACCACCTCCATGTACCAGTATTTTCGGACCTTCTATAGTTGAAAAGTGATACAAAAAGTCGTCCAAGGCTTTTGGGTCGTCAATAATATTGCCGCCTATTTTTATTATTTTAAGTGTTTTCATGAGGATAGGTTTTCTATAATTTTCTTCAATACTATCTGAGCTGCATAGGTTCTGTTATTGGCTTGTTGTATAACCACAGAAGCATCACTATCTAACACAGCATCTTCTACAACTACATTTCTTCTTACGGGCAAGCAGTGCATAAATTTGGCTTTGCCTAAAGTTTCTTTGTTAAGCATCCAATTGGAATCTTCCGAAAGTATTTTTCCGTATTCTGAATAACTACTCCAGTTCTTTACATAAACAAAATCAGCATCTTGTAGGGCTTTCTGTTGATTGTATTCAATGGGAATACCTTTAGTTATTTGAGTGTCCAATTCATAACCTTCAGGATGTGTGATGGAAAAATCAATGTCTATTTCCGACATCATTTTTACAAAAGAATTGGCAACTGAATGAGGCAATGCTTTGGGGTGGGGTGCCCAAGACAATACTACTTTTGGTTTGTGTATGGTTTTCAACTCTTCAATAGTAATGGCATCAGCCAAGGCCTGTAGTGGATGTGCAACCGCACTTTCCATATTAATGACAGGAACAGTGGTATATTTTACAAAACTATTCAAGACTAAATCGCTACTGTCTTTTGCTTTATCTTTTAATGAAGGAAAAGCTCTTACTGCAATAACATCAGCATATTGAGAAACTACTTGTGCAGCTTCTTTAATATGTTCAGCAGTATTGAAATTCATCATAGTTCCGTCTTCAAACTCAAGTTTCCAAGAATCGTTTATATTTAATACCATTACATCCATCCCTAAGTTCTTGGCTGCTTTTTCGGTACTTAATCGCGTTCTTAAACTTGCATTAAAAAATAGCATGACCAAGGTTTTATGCTTTCCAATGCTTGCATATTGATACGGGTTTTTCTTTAAAGCGATGGCTTCTTGAATGGTATTTGGAATACTTTCAAGGTCTTTTATGTTGGTGTATTTTTTCATGATTGTTTGTTTAACTCGGTTAACAGTCCTTCAAAAAAGAAATCGACCTGTGGTTCTTTCAAGGTTAATGGTGGAAGGATTCTTAATAAATTCGGATTCTTGGCACTTCCTGTAAATATGTGTTGCTTAAAGATGAGATTCTTTCGTAAGTCTGCTATCGGAAAATCGAATTCGAGTCCTAACATTAAGCCTCTTCCTTTTAGCTTTTTTATTTGAGGAATTGTTGCTGCTTTTTGTTGAAAGTAGGCTGAAATATGCTTGGCATTGTCTAATAATTGTTCTTGCTCTAAAACAGTTAAAACACTTAACGAAGCTGCACAGGCTAAATGATTACCACCAAAAGTAGTTCCCAACAAACCATAAGATGCTTTAATACTTGGGTGAATTAAGATACCTCCTATAGGAAATCCATTTCCCATACCTTTTGCCATAGAAATAATATCGGGTTGAATTCCATGTTCTTGAAAAGCAAAGAAATCACCAGTTCTTCCAAAACCCGATTGCACTTCATCTGCAATCAATACTGTTTGGTACTTTTTACATAAGTCAGCCAAACCTTGGTAAAACCTTGTAGAGCTCTCGTCTAAACCACCAACTCCTTGAATATATTCAATAATAACAGCGCATACATCGCCTTTTTGCAATGCTTTTTCTACGGCTGTTAAATCGCCCAATTGGCAGAATTCAACTTCTTGCTGTGCATTGATAGGTGCAATAATCTTAGTGTTATCAGTAGCAGCAACAGCAGCTGAGGTTCTTCCGTGAAAAGAGTTTGAGAAAGAAAGAACTTTCTTTTTACCCGTATGAAAGGAAGCTAGCTTTAAGGCATTTTCATTGGCTTCGGCTCCCGAATTACATAAAAACAATTGGTAATCCTTACAATTAGCTTGTTGTGTTAATTTCTTAGCCAAAGCCTCTTGCAATGGATTCTGAATAGAATTGCTATAGAACCCTAAATCGCTTAATTGTTTTCTAATGTTTTGTACATAAGTAGGATGGGAGTGCCCAATAGAAATAACAGCATGCCCTCCGTATAAGTCTAAATATTCGGTACCGTTTTTATCGTATACAAAAACATCTGCTGCCTTTACTGGGGTAATGTCAAACAAAGGATATACATTAAATAAACTCATAATTGTTCCGATTTTATAGTGTTAATTTTTTGGTAGGATGCCACCATTCCTTGGATAAGTGATGAACTTAATCCTTGGTGCTCCATTTCATTCAGTCCCTCAATAGTACAGCCTTTAGGAGTAGTTACTTTGTCTATTTCTTGCTCTGGATGATTGCCATTGGTAATTAGTAAGCTAGAAGCTCCTTCGCAGGTATGCATAGCTAGTTCCTGTGCTTCATAAGCATCAAAACCAAGTTGAATAGCAGCTTGAGTAGTAGCTCTAATCATTCGCATCCAAAAAGCAATACCACTAGCACAAACTACCGTAGCTGCTTGCATTTGCGATTCTGGTATGATGATAGAAGTTCCTAGTTTGTTAAAAATAGTCTCCGCAGTACTTATTTTTTCTAATCCTTTAGAATTTCCACATAAACAAGTCATCGATTTTCCTACGGCTATAGCTGTATTCGGCATAGCTCTGATGATACTGTTTTCAACTCCTATGATTTCTTCAATCTTAGCAATTGAAAAACCTGTAATGGTAGAAATAACCAGATGATGTGATTTTAATTCTGGTTTTATTTCTGCTAATATCTTGGTTAAATGTGCTGGTTGTACAGCTAAAAGAATAATGTCTGAATTTTGAACTGCTTCTGTGTTGTTACTTGTTAAGAAGACATTGTCAATAGCCTCAAACTCTTTAAGAGCCGCTATGTTTCTTTTGGTTAAGTATAAACTACTAATTGCTTTTGTATTAATAAGTCCTTTTGCAATAGATTTACCTAAGTTTCCTGTACCTATAATTGCTATTTTCATGTGTTTGTGTTTTGTTATTAAAAGAAGTTTGCTTTTAGTTGTAATCCTTCAGATTCCTCAAAACCAAATAGTAAATTCATGTTTTGAATGGCTTGTCCTGAAGCTCCTTTTAATAGATTGTCAATAATACTTGTAATCAAAAGTTTGTTGTTGTGTTTGTGTAAGTGAATCAAACATTTATTGGTGTTTACTACTTGTTTTAAGTGTATTTGATTCTCTGAAACAAAAGTGAATGGAGCTTCTTTGTAATATTCCTGATACATAGCTTTTGCATCTTCCAAACTTCCTTCAAAATAGGTGTAAGCTGTGGCGAAAATTCCTCTTGAAAAGTCACCTCTGTTAGGCATGAATACGAGTTCATTATCAAAATTAGTTTGTAAGATTTTGATTGACTCAGTAATTTCTCCTAAATGCTGATGCGTAAAAGGTTTGTAATAAGAAAAGTTATTATCTCTCCAAGTAAAATGAGTAGTTGGAGATAAAGAAGTTCCAGCTCCTGTAGCTCCTGTTACTGCATTGATATGTACATCTTTACTAAGTAATCCTGATTTAGCTAATGGTAATAAAGCGAGTTGAATTGCTGTGGCAAAGCAGCCTGGGTTTGCAATGTTTTTGGCCTTTTGAATGTTTTCTTTTTGTAATTCTGGTAAACCGTAAACAAATTCTCTCTCTTGAAAAACTTTGTCTTTAGCTAACCTGAAATCATTTCCTAAATCAATGATTTTAGTCTTGTTAGAAAAGAGATGACTGTCTAAAAACTTCTTAGAATTTCCGTGTCCCAAGCATAAAAACAACACATCTACTTTTGGATTGATGGTGTCTGTAAATTCCATAGTTAAAGAACCTTCCAAATCTTGATGAACGACACTAATTTTATTTCCTGCATTGGATGTACTGTATACAAAGTTCAATGTAGCCTTTGGATGTTGTAGTAATAATCTAATTAGTTCACCTGCGGTATAACCTGCACCTCCTATAATTCCTACTTGTATCATGTTGTTAAGAATTTACTTGTTGATATATTTTATTCTGATTTCCTAAGATTTTGATAAATCCTTTGGCTTCGTCTGAAGTCCAGCTATTATTTTCTTCACCATAACAACCAAACTTTGGGTTCATCAAATCATGTTTAGAACTAATACCATCTAATTGAAAATGATAAGGTTTTAAGGTTACGAACACGTCGCCTGTTACTTTTTCTTGACTACTACTTAAAAAAGCTTCAATATTTCTCATTACAGGATCTAAATAATATCCTTCGTGTAAATGCATTCCATAAAAACTAGCCATGTATTCCTTATGTTGTAACTGCCATTTTGTTAAGGTGTGCTTTTCTAACAAGTGATGTGCTTTAATAAGTATCAAAGCAGCCGCAGCTTCAAAACCAACACGTCCTTTAATTCCTACAATGGTATCACCTACATGAATATCTCTACCAATGGCATAAGAACTCGCAAGTTTGTTTAGTTTTTGTATGTTGTTTTCTGGAGTATCGTTAATGGAGTTTAAGCTTATAAATTCTCCTTTCTTAAAACCTAGTTTTATTGTTTCTTCTCCTGTTTTTTCTAATTGAGAAGGATAGGCCTGTTCTGGTAATGCTTTATGAGATGTTAAGGTTTCGTCGCCACCAACACTGGTTCCCCAAAGTCCTTTGTTTATTGAGTATTTAGCTTTTTCCCAAGAGAGTTCAATACCATTGTCTTTTAAATATTGAATTTCTTCCTGTCTCGATAATTGTTGTTCCCTAATTGGAGTTATAATTTTGATTTCTGGAGCAATTGTTTGGAAAATCATATCAAATCTTACCTGATCGTTTCCTGCACCAGTACTACCATGTGCAATATATTGTGCTTCGATACTTTTAGCATAATTAGCAATTTCAATTGCTTGAACTATTCTTTCTGCACTAACTGATAAAGGATAGGTGTTGTTTTTTAATACATTTCCAAAAATGAGATACTTCACTACTTTTTCATAAAAGGTAGAAATGGCATCAATATTTTGATAAGTTGAAACGCCCATTTTGTAGGCATTGGTTTCAATAGTTGTGATTTCTTTTTGAGTAAAACCTCCTGTGTTTATGCTAACCGCATGTACTTCGTATCCAGCTTTAGATAAGCTAACAGCGCAATAAGAAGTATCTAATCCTCCACTATATGCAATGACTAATTTTTTCATTTTTTATCTTTTTTTAAATAGATGCTTTCTTTAATTCTCTTTAATCTTTGAAACACCTTTTCTTTGATTTTTACCTTGTTATTATTTGTTGTTGCTGGATTGTATAACATGCCCGTACACAAGCACATTTGTTGTTTTGTTCGCTGTAAAACATCGTAGTTTTTACAAGTCTGACAACCTTTCCAGAAGGAAGCGTCATTGGTTAATTCTGAAAAAGTAACGGGTTTGTAGCCTAGGTCGCTATTTAGTTTCATCACAGCCAATCCCGTAGTAATAGAGAAGATTTTAGCATTTGGAAACTTAGTTCTAGAGTGTTTAAAAACAGTTGCTTTAATTTTTTTAGCAAGTCCAATTCCTCTGTAATCTGGATGAACAATTAATCCAGAATTGGCTACAAACTTACCGTGGCTCCATGCTTCTATATAGCAAAAGCCAGCAAACTTATCGCCATCTAAGGCAATAACAGCGTTGTTGTTTTCTAGTTTAGTAATGATGTATTCAGGTTTACGTTTGGCAATACCTGTACCTCTAACTTGAGCAGCCTCATCAATTGTTCGACAAATGATATCAGCATACTTTGTATGCGATTTATCAGCAATAACAATTTTCATTGTTCTTGATTTTAAATTAAAATGATTGTAAAATGGATTGTTTTTGAAAAGAAGAACCGGACTCACCTAGGTTCAATAACCGACTAACACCCTGACGGGCGACGGCGGAAAATAGGGCGTACAACAACTGGACTATTCGAAAGAATAGCTATAGGAAAAACCGATATGTAGTTGAAATTGTACAAGAAATAAAAAATAAAAATTACGTATATAGGGTATGGTTTGTTAGCTTTTAGCGGCGGCGTAAGCGAACAAATGTACTGGGAACAGTACTACGTATTTTATTTTTTAAAGAATTCATGCCGCAAACATATAAAATAATTTTTATTTTTTTTGAAATAAATTAGGATAATTAAAAAAATATTCTAAATATTTGTGACATAGAACGAATGAATAAACAGATTTTAAATATCATTTCTATTATTGTCATTGTGATTATTTCACAAGGATAGAAGGGATGTGTTTAAATTATAATGTAGTATAAGAAAAAGGCTTCCTAAATTTAGGAAGCCTTTTTTAGTTAACAAAAGATATGAATAGAAACTTAAATATCGTAGTAGTATTAATTATTGTCATTATTAGCTCACCGCCGAGTTGATACAGATAATTATTGCTATACAATAAAGCCTGTGTCAATTTAGATGCAGGCTTTTTTTTGTACTGAATATTAGAGTTTTAAATATGTAACTAATTAAAAATCAGTAAAATGAGTTTTAAATCCGTCAAGTAGATATCATTAAATCACAGAAAAATAAGAATTAACTAAAAGGATAATAAAATAATTTCGAACAGCAAAACAACTAAAAACAATGTATTACAAAGAGGATAGTATCATTTTTTATAACGGAAAATTTATCAAAGCATCGGAAGCTACAGAGAATCCATATAGCCAAAGTTTACATTATGGAAATGGCGTTTTTGAAGGTATAAGAGCTTATAATACTCCGAACGGTACAAGAATTTTTAAATCGGAAGCCCATTATAAACGCTTAAAATATGGAGCTGAAGTAATGAATATTCAGTTCAACTATACAGAAGAAGAACTTACTAAAATAACATATGAATTGTTAGAAAGAAATGGGTTGAAAGATGCATATATACGCCCGTTAATCACCACTGGGGCAGATATGAGTTTGGTAACTTCTAATGAAACGAATTTAATTATTCAGTGTTGGGAATGGGGAAAATATATGGGAGATAAGTTATTGCGTGTTAAAACATCTTCATTTCAAAGACCAAATCCAAAAGCATGTTTTGTAGAGGCAAAGGTTACTGGACATTATATCAATTCTATTCTATCAACAAATGAAGCTAAACAAAATGGTTATGATGAAGCTTTGTTATTAGACATGAATGGAAATGTAGCTGAATGTTCTGGTGCTAATATTTTTATGGAAAAAGATGGAAAGTTGTATACGCCACCACGTGGGCATATTATGGCTGGAATTACAAGATCTACTGTTATAGAGTTGTGTAGAGAAGAAGGGATTTCTATTGAAGAAAAGCACTTTACACTAGAAGAATTGAAAAATGCAGATGCATGTTTTTTTACAGGAACCGCTGCTGAAGTAGTAGGGTTACAATCTCTAGATACTTATGAATTTCCTCTTGCATGGGAAAAATCACACGGATATCAATTAATGAAATTATATAAAGACGAAGTACTAGGCTTACGTCAAAAAAGAAAAGCGAGTTAGAATGGAATTGAATAAATTCAGTAAGCAAGTTACACAAGACGATACTCAACCAGCAGCGCAAGCAATGTTGCATGCCATTGGTTTGTCAAATTCAGATTTACAAAAGCCACTAATTGGAATTGCAAGTACTGGATATGAAGGTAATCCGTGTAATATGCATTTAAATGATTTAGCAAAGTTGGTAAAAGAGGGAACTCAAAAAGCCGATTTAGTTGGGCTAATTTTTAATACAATTGGAGTTTCTGATGGGATTTCTATGGGGACACCAGGAATGCGATTTTCGCTACCATCAAGAGATGTAATTGCCGATTCTATGGAAACCGTAGTACAAGCTATGTCCTATGATGGCTTAGTAACAGTAGTAGGTTGCGATAAGAATATGCCAGGTGCTTTAATGGCAATGTTACGATTAAATCGACCTTCAGTTTTGGTGTATGGAGGAACTATAGCTTCTGGATGTCATGAAGGAAAAAAGTTAGATGTAGTTTCTGCATTTGAAGCTTGGGGAGAGAAAGTAGCAGGGAAGATAGACAACGAAGAATATCAAAATGTTATAGAGAAAGCATGTCCAGGAGCTGGTGCTTGTGGAGGAATGTATACTGCAAATACTATGGCTTCTGCTATTGAAGCTTTAGGAATGAGTTTACCGTATAATTCGTCAAATCCTGCCATTAGTAAAAACAAAGAAGATGAGTGTATAAAGGCAGGAGAGGCTTTACGTGTTTTATTAGAAAAAGATATTAAACCATCTGATATTGTTACTAAAAAATCAATGGAAAATGCGATTCGTTTGGTAACAGTTATGGGAGGTTCAACCAATGCGGTATTACACTTTTTAGCAATAGCAAAAGCAGCAAATGTTGAGTTTACGTTGAAAGATTTTCAGCGTATTTCAGATGAAACTCCATTCCTTGCAGATTTAAAACCAAGTGGGAAATACTTGATGGAAGATGTACATCGGGTAGGAGGAATACCAGCGGTACTTAAATATTTATTAAAGAAAGGATTATTGCATGGTGATTGCTTAACCGTAACAGGAAAAACATTAGCCGAAAACTTGGAAAGTGTACCAGATTTAACGGAGAATCAAGATGTAATTAAGCCTTTAGATACGCCTATAAAAGCAACTGGGCATCTTAGAATGTTATATGGAAACCTAGCAAAAGATGGTTCAGTAGCAAAAATAACAGGAAAAGAAGGTTTGTTTTTTACAGGAAAAGCAAAAGTATTTGAAGGTGAGTATGCTGCAAATGATGGAATTAGAGATGGGAAAGTTAGCAAAGGAGATGTTGTTGTTATTCGATATGAAGGTCCTAAAGGCGGACCAGGTATGCCAGAAATGTTAAAGCCAACTGCCGCTATTATGGGAGCAGGCCTAGGAAAAGATGTTGCGTTAATTACCGATGGACGTTTCTCTGGAGGAACACATGGTTTTGTTGTTGGACATATTACTCCAGAAGCACAAGACGGAGGAGTAATTGCATTGGTAAAAGATGGAGATACCATTTCGATTAATGCAGAGAACAATTCAATTACTCTTGAAGTTTCAGAAGCAGAATTAGAAGAAAGAAAACAACAATGGAAAGCACCTGAATTGAAAGTAAACAGAGGTGTTTTATATAAATACGCTAAAACAGTTTCATCAGCATCTAAAGGATGTGTAACCGATGAATTTTAATACCTGAAGTTATGACCACAAAAACAAAAACACAATCTTTAACACAAACAAAACAGCAATTGCATATTTCAGGAGCAGAAGCTGTGGTAAGATGTTTATTAGAAGAAGGAGCAGATTTGATTTATGGATATCCGGGTGGGGCAATTATGCCTGTATATGATGAGTTGTTTAAGTATCAAGATAAAATACATCATGTACTTACACGTCATGAGCAAGGAGCAACACATGCTGCGCAAGGATATGCTAGAGCTACAGGAAAAGTTGGAGTAGCTATGGCTACTTCAGGTCCAGGGGCAACTAACTTGATAACAGGAATAGCCGATGCTCAAATAGACTCCACTCCAATGGTATGTATTACAGGACAGGTAGCAGAGCATTTATTAGGTTCGGATGCTTTTCAAGAAACAGATATTGTAGGTATTTCTACACCAGTCACTAAATGGAACTATCAAATAACGAAGGCATCAGAGATACCAGAAATATTTGCAAAAGCATTTTATATCGCTAAATCAGGGCGTCCAGGACCTGTATTAATTGATATTACTAAGAATGCTCAATTTGATACATTCGATTTTGAATATGAAAAATGTACCAATGTTCGAAGTTATAAAGCACAGCCCGAAGTAAGTTTAGAAGAAGTTAAGAAGGCAGCTACATTGATTAATGCAGCTAAAAAACCTATGATTGTTTTCGGACAAGGAGTTATTCTAGGAGAAGCTGAACAAGAATTTAAAGCTTTTATTGAAAAAACAGGGATTCCATCAGCATGGACAATTTTAGGTTTATCAGCATTGCCAACAGAACACGAATTGAATGTTGGTATGGTTGGAATGCATGGGAATTATGCACCTAATAAATTAACCAATGAATGTGATTTGTTAATTGCTGTAGGTATGCGATTTGACGATCGAGTTACAGGAAGTTTAGATACTTACGCTAAGCAGGCAAAGGTTATTCATTTTGAAATAGATCCAGCAGAAATTAACAAGAACGTTCAAGTTGATGTTGCAGTTTTAGGAGATGTAAAAGAAAGTTTAGCAGAAATATTACCATTTGTAAATCAAAACTCACATACAGAATGGTTGGAGGAATTTAATAAGCTAGAAGCTGTTGAATTTGACAAAGTGAAAAAAGACGACTTGTTCCCAACTAAAGAAGGATTGACCATGGGAGAGGTTTTAAAAGAAATCAATAATGCTTCGGGAGGAGATGCTGTTATTGTTTCAGATGTAGGGCAACACCAGATGTTTGCGTGTCGTTATGCAAAATTCAATAAAACTAAAAGTAATATTACTTCTGGAGGTTTAGGGACAATGGGATTTGCTTTACCAGCAGCTATTGGAGCAAAAATGGGGGTTCCGAATAGAGAAGTTGTTATGATTGCTGGTGATGGAGGTTACCAAATGACAATTCAAGAATTAGGCACCATTTTACAAACCAAAGCAGCCGTTAAAATAGTAGTTCTTAATAATGAATATTTAGGAATGGTACGTCAATGGCAACAATTGTTTTTTGACAAGCGATATGCATCAACAGAAATGACAAACCCAGATTTTGTTGCTATTGCTGAAGGGTATAGTATAAAAGCAAACAGAGTAACTAAAAGAGAAGACTTAGCTAAATCGGTTCAAGAAATGATGGAATCTAAAGAAGCGTATTTTTTAGAAGTATGCGTAGAAAAAGAAGATAATGTATTTCCAATGATACCAACAGGAGCCTCAGTTTCAGATATAAGATTAGAATAATTATGGAAAATAAGCAAACATTTACAGTTTCTGTATATACAGAAAATAACGTGGGATTATTGAATAGGATTTCAGGAATCTTTTTAAGAAGGCATATCAATATTGAAAGCATGAATATTTCTAAATCGGAAATAAAAAGTGTTTCAAGATTTACATTATTAGTCAAAGTAACCGAAGAGCAAATAAAGAAGATTATTGGTCAAATAGAAAAGCAAGTAGAGGTTATCAAGGCTTATTATCATACAGTTACAGACACGGTTTATCAAGAGTCTTGTTTGTTTAAGTTAAGCTCAGAATCTTTAATAGAAAACGATCATATTCAAACAATTATTAATAATAGTAAATCGAGAGTAATTAATATAAACAAAGATTTTTTTGTACTTGAAAAGTCAGGTACAAAAGAAGAAATAGAAGAATTATATCATGCATTAGACAAGCACGGAATTATGCAGTTTGTTCGATCAGGACGTATTGCAATTACAAAAGATGAAATGAGAATTTCCAAATTATTAGAATCAGGAATTGAGAAAAGATATTAAAATACACGATACAGCCTTTATGACTTCTATGTTTAGAGCTATGAATGAATCGTTAAGTAACGACTCGTATTCTAAGCTATGGAATAATAGAAAGACAAAGGTTTGGGTGGACGATTATTTGAAAGAAGTTTCCAAAGAAGAAGTCCATACCCATTGTGTACGCAATAGATTTTTCTTAGAAAAGATTAAAGAACGATTACAAGAAGTAGAGGTGCTCATTAATTTTGGAGCAGGCTTTAGTATGTATCCTTTTTTGTTAGATGAATCGATAATTCATATCGAAATTGATAAACCAGACATTGTTAATTATAAGCAAATTCAAATTTTAAATTGGATTTCAAAAGGTGAATTGCCTCAAAGAGATATTCATTTTATTGGAACAGATTTCAGTCAAAATTATGAGGAAGATTTATACACTAAAATAAAGACGATAAAGAAAGATAAGAAGTCTTTTATTTTAATAGAAGGTGTCTTGTTTTTTCTAGATATGAATCAAGCAAAAAGAATATTTGATTTTTTCGATAAGGTTCAAAACATAGGAGAATATATAGGAAGTGTTTCATTTAAGCATACAATAAAAGAAACCAAGGTGTTTTCAAGATTGTTACAGTTTTTTAATGATAGAATTTTAAAAACATCGGAAGATGATTACTTAACAATAGATACTAGTTTTTATACAAAACAACCAAGGTATACTATAAAAGAGCATAAAGATTACTTTATGTATTCTAAAGAATTAAACAATAAAATAAACCAAAACGCAACAGATATTTTAAATGAAAACTTTTATCTGTTACAAAAAACAACATAAAAAAAGCGTAAGGCTAAAAACTATAAGTTATGGCAACAAATTATTTCAATACATTATCATTAGCAGGAAAATTAGAGCAACTTGCAAAATGTAGATTTATGGAAGCATCAGAGTTTTCAGAAGGAGTTAAAGCATTAGAGGATAAAAAAGTAGTTATTATAGGTTGTGGGGCTCAAGGTTTAAACCAAGGATTAAATATGAGAGACTCAGGTTTAGATGTTTCTTATGCATTACGACCAGCAGCTATTGAAGAAAAGAGAGCTTCATATAAAAATGCTACTGAAAACAATTTTAATGTAGGTACGTTTGAAGAGTTAATACCTAATGCTGACTTAGTATTGAATCTAACACCAGATAAGCAACACACAAGAGTTGTAAAAACGGTAATGCCTTTAATGAAAAAAGGAGCAACATTATCATATTCTCATGGATTTAATATTGTTGAAGAAGGGATGAAAATTCGTGAAGATTTAACAGTAATTATGGTGGCACCAAAATGTCCAGGAACAGAAGTAAGAGAGGAGTATAAAAGAGGTTTTGGAGTCCCAACATTAATAGCTGTACATCCAGAGAATGATCCTGAGAATAAAGGATGGGCGCAAGCAAAAGCTTATGCAGTAGCAACAGGAGGAGATAAAGCTGGGGTTTTAGAGTCTTCTTTTGTGGCAGAAGTGAAATCGGATTTAATGGGAGAGCAAACTATTTTATGTGGAGTGTTACAAACCGCATCGATTTTATCTTTCGATAGAATGTTGGAAGAAGGAGTTGAACCAACTTATGCGGCAAAACTAATTCAATATGGTTGGGAAACTATTACCGAAGCTTTAAAGCACGGAGGAATTACCAATATGATGAACCGTTTGTCTAATCCTGCAAAAATGAAAGCATTTGAACTTTCAGAAGAGTTGAAAGAAATATTAAAGCCATTGTTTGATAAGCATATGGATGATATTATGTCAGGACATTTTTCAAAAACAATGATGGAAGATTGGGCAAATGATGATGTAAATCTATTATCATGGAGAGAAGCAACAGGAGAAACTGCTTTTGAAAAGACAGAAGCAACTGAGGTTGCAGTAAGTGAGCAAGAGTATTTTGATCATGGTACTTTAATGGTTGCTTTTGTAAAAGCAGGAGTAGAGTTGGCTTTTGATACTATGGTTGCCTCAGGAATTAAAGAAGAATCGGCATACTACGAATCGTTACATGAGTTACCATTAATAGCAAATACAGTTGCAAGAAAGAAGTTATATGAAATGAATCGAATTATTTCAGATACTGCTGAGTATGGGTGTTATTTATTTGATCATGCAGCAAAACCATTATTAGTTGATTTCATGAGTAAGGTTGATACTTCAGTAATAGGAAAATCATATGCAAATTCTAATGAAGTAGATAACTTAGAATTAATTAGAGTTAATGAATCTATCCAGAGTCATCCAATTGAAAAAGTAGGAAAAACATTAAGAGCGTCAATGACGGCAATGAAAGTAATCGGTCAAGAAGAAAAAAAGGAGGCAGTAGTTTTTCATTAAAAGTATGCAAGTAGAAACAAAATACAGACCAACGATAAAAGCTGTGGAAGAAGCGGTAGCTACATTAGAAGGTGTGGCTACTGTAACTCCATTGTTAAAAAACTTTATTTATTCTGAAAAGTATAAATCCTCTATTTATTTAAAACGAGAAGATTTACAGCAAGTACGATCGTATAAAATAAGAGGGGCTTATAATAAGATTAGTTCAATATCGGAAGAAGAGCGTCGTAATGGAATTATTTGTGCGAGTGCTGGAAATCATGCACAGGGAGTTGCTTATGCTTGTAAAAAGTTGAAAATCCATGGTACGATTGTAATGCCATCTCCAACACCTAAACAAAAAGTAGAACAAGTTAAAATGTTTGGTGGTGATTATGTTGATATTGAATTGACTGGAGATACTTTTGATGATGCTTATAAACTTGCAAAACATGTATGCGATACGTTAGGGAAAACTTTTGTGCATCCATTTGATGATGAAAAAATTATTGAAGGACAAGCAACAGTTGGTTTAGAAATTATTAAACAGTTTGAAACTCCTATTGATTATGTATTTGTTCCTGTTGGAGGAGGTGGATTGGCTTCTGGATTATCGAGTGTTTTTAAACAATTATCACCAACAACCAAAATAATAGGAATAGAACCAGAAGGAGCGCCTTCAATGAAAACATCTATAGTAGAAAATAAAAATGTACGATTAGATAAAATAGATAAGTTTATAGATGGTGCTGCTGTACAACAAGTAGGGAATTTAACTTTAGATATTTGTAAAGAGAATTTACATGATATGATTACAGTTCCTGAAGGAAAAGTATGTCAAACTATTTTAGATTTATATAATAAAGAAGCTATTGTAGTAGAACCTGCTGGAGCTTTGACTATTTCTGCGTTAGATTTTTATGCTGAGGAAATTAAAGGTAAAAATGTAGTATGTGTAATTAGTGGTAGTAATAACGATATTACAAGAACGGCAGAGATTAAAGAGCGGGCCTTGCTATACAATAAATTGAAACATTATTTTATTATTCAGTTTCCTCAACGAGCTGGTGCTTTAAAAGAATTTGTTATTGACGTTTTAGGTAAAAATGACGATATAACTTATTTCGAATATTCTAAAAAAACAAGCAGAGAAAATGGTCCTGCTGTTGTTGGAATTGAATTGGAGAAAAAATCAGATTTAGCTCCATTAATTAAACGAATGAAATCGCGTAATTTTTATGGAGAATATTTAAATGATAAACCTAATTTGTTTGAGTTTTTGGTTTAGAGATTATTCAATTCATTTAAAATAATATCACATCCTTCATTAATTTCTTCTTCAGATATAGTTAATGGAGGGGTGATTCTTATTGCAGAACCTTCAAAAAGTAACCAAAAAAGAATAACTCCTTTTTCTAAACAATTTAAAATAACTTTTGATGCATTTTCAGGAGAGTCAACTAATAAAGCTAACATTAATCCTCTTCCTCTAATTTCCTTAACAGCTGGATGATTTTTAAACTTATTTCGAATTAATTTTTCTTTTCTTAAGGTTTCTTCGATAAGTTTAGTAGAAGTGATTTCTTCAACAGTAGCTAATCCAGCACTTGCAATAACAGGATGTCCACCAAAAGTAGTAATATGTCCTAGCTTAGGGTCTTCTTTTAAACAATTCATAATTTCATATGAAGAAATAAAAGCACCTATTGGCATTCCACCACCAAGACCTTTACCCGTAATAATTATATCAGGAGTAACATTGTAATTTTCAAATCCCCAAAATTTTCCTGTACGTCCAATCCCAGTTTGGATTTCATCTAAGATTAATAAAGCTCCAACCTCTTCACAGCGTTGCTTAACTTTGGTTAAATAATCGTTTTTAGGTTCAATAAAACCGGCACCACCTTGAATGGTTTCTAAGATAACTCCGGCAGTGTGTTTAGTAATTTTATTTAAATCTAATTCATTATTAAATTCTATGAATTTAACTCCAGGAATTAGAGGACGAAAAGCTCTATTTTGTTGTTCGGCACCACAAACACTCATGGCTCCTTGAGTATTTCCGTGATATGCGTTTTTAGCCGAAATAATTTCGCTTCTTCCAGTAAATCTTTTGGCTAGTTTTAAAGCTCCTTCAGTAGCTTCAGTTCCAGAATTAACAAGATAAATAGAAGAAGAGTTTTCAGGTAATGTATTTGCCAAAGCTTTACATAAATCTAACTGAGGTTTTTGAATAAATTCTCCATATACCATTACATGGGTATAAGAATCTAACTGATTTTTAATTGCTTGAGTAACTTTAGGATGACTATGTCCTAAGCTATTCGCAGAAACACCAGCAACAAAATCTAACATTTTTTTACCATTACTATCGTAAATATAACTTCCCTCTGCTTTTGAAATCTCAATGGCTAAAGGATGAGGTGTAGTTTGTCCCTGATATTTTAAAAAATCACTTTTCATTAGACTTCTTATAATTGCGTGTTGGTTTTAAGGTCAAATTTTTTAACCTTAGATTTCTTTTTTTTGGTGCTTTCCTTTATAAACTTCTGTTTAGCTTTTTTTACATTTAAATTTTCGGGTTTCGATACCTTAGTTTTCTTGTCTTTAACAAAAATATCCTCAACAGTTTTAGGCTGTTCATCTGCACGCCAAATAAATCCTTTGAACTTTTTTTCTTCAGTAGGAAACTCAGAAGGAGGAAAGGTTTTTCCTTCGGATTTTTTGAAATATTTAGTTTGCTCTATTTCATTCTCTATTAGAGTAAATTCTATGTCACTAGCAATTTCTTTAGTAATGGTTTCTAGCTTTTTAGTATCTTCATTTCTATTATGGTATAAGGATTCAGCATTTCCTTTCACAAGCATTATTCTTAAATCATTGTCCTTAAATTTCCCATATATATTCCGACCTTTAATCTGATTAAAATCATCTTTAGATAGAGAGTCTTTTTGAACCATAAAAGCATTTTTTAAGACTTTTAAAGAATCAAGTTTCTCGGTTTTTTTATTCATTAATATTTGAATACTATCCCCAGTAATTTGATTTTTACCAGACCATAAAATAGGATTTACAAACATTCTAGTTAGACCAGTTGTTTGACTTGTATGAATTGAATCACACTTACCTTGTAAATCGGACTTAAATATTTTTACATTATTAAAAATACGAGCAATTCTTTTTTCAGGTTTTCCAGTTAATAATATTTTATCACCAGCAATATACATTGAATCTTTATCAACAACTGTAATAGCTACAGGTTTGTCAATAATAAAAAGGGAATCTTTTTTTTCGTAAAGCTCAGCATAATTACCTTTAGCAACCATATTTTGAACAGTGTCTATAACTTTTATTCGATTGGTTGCAGAAGCAAAGCCCTTACGTTTATCATAGTATAAACTATCAGCTAAAACGGTTCGTTCTTTTAAAAAGAGTTTAGCATTTTTTACAAAGTAAGAAATGTCAGTGTTGGTATCATAGAATCCTCTCTCAGAATAAATCTTGGTGCTGTCTTTTAAATTAGTAACAGTACTAGGTCCGTATAAGTATGCTAAATTAGTATTGGTATAATAATCTAAATGATCAGATTCTAAATTATTCTCTGGGTTTACAACTGTAACTTTTGTTTTAGCAGTAAATTTTTTGTCTTTTAAGAAATAAGTACCTCTTGTACTTTTCAAAGTGTTTTTTTTATCACGAATAGTTCCTCCGCTAGGATAAAATAAAATTTGCTCTTTTCTGTCGAAATAAAGAGTATCAGTACTTAGCTTCATCTCTTTGTCGTTAATTTCTACATGTCCCCAAGATTTTGCTTTTTTGGTATTTCCATTGTATAAGGCGAAATCACTATATTGAATAATACTATCTCCTTGCTCTATAACAACTTCACCAACTGCTTTAAAGATGTTTTCTTCTTGATAGAATAATGCAAAATTAGATTCTAACGTAGCTCCTTCATGCTTCATTTTAACATCTCCAATTAATACCTTGGCTCCTGGGTATTTTTCAGCATCGGAAATACTTTGTTTCGTAGAAATAATTTCAATTTTTCTAGCTTGAGAATAACTTCCTATTGAAAAGAGTATGAGGGTTAAAAGAAATAGTTTTTTCAAAATACAAAATTTAGAGGACAAAAATAATGAAAAGAACGTGCCATATTTCTTAATGAATGAATAAAATTATTAAGTAAAAAGCAAGAGTGTCGTTTTTTTAATGGTTAATTTTGCAAAAACAATATAAAAAGAACCTTATGAGCGCCCATTTTGATTTATCTCTAGAAGAAATGAAATCTTATGGATATAAAATAGTAGACCTAATTGCTGAGCATTGGGATACCTTAAATGATAAAAAACCTGTTACTTCTGCAAGTCGAGAAGAAATGGATAATCTATTTTTACAAGAAGCACCTGATAAAGGAACAAATGCAAATGAAGTTTTAGATTTTGTGATGAATAATGTAATGACTTACAGTAATGTAATTTCACATCCAAAATCATATTCTTTTGTTCCAGGACCAAGTAATTTTATTAGTACTATGGCCGATAGTTTGGCAACAGGGTTTAATGTGTTTTCTGGAGGATGGATTGTTTCTCCAGCTGCTGCTGAACTTGAAATAGTAACCATGAATTGGTTGTTGAAAATGTTTAATTTCCCTGTGAAAAAAGGAGGAGGGATTTTTACAAGTGGTGGTTCTATGGCAAATTTAACTGCTTTAGTTACTGCTCGTAGAATTAAATGTGGAGACGATTTTTCAAAAGCGGTAATTTATTTATCTGATCAAGCTCATTCATCTAATATAAAAGCAATTCGTGTTTTAGGGTTTAAAAAAGAACAAATACGAATTTTACCAACAGATATTGAGTTTAGAATTAGTATTAACAAACTTAAAAATGCTATTGCTAAAGATAGGTTAGAAGGTTTACAACCTTTTTGTTTTATTGCTTCTGCAGGAACTACTAATACAGGAACTGTAGACCCTTTAGATGAGATAGCAGATATTTGCGAAGAAGAAAATTTATGGTTCCATATTGATGGAGCTTATGGAGGAGCAGCTATTTTATCTGAAAAAGGATCAAAAGCATTACGTGGAATAGAAAGAGCAGATTCTTTGACGGTTGATCCACATAAATGGTTTTATCAACCGTATGAAATTGGATGTTTGTTGGTAAAAGATGCTTCTTGGTTGAGTAATACTTTTAGTGAAAAGCCAGAATATTTAAGAGATATTGAAGGGAATGAATCTGAAATAAACTTTTATGATTATGGAGTTCAATTAACGCGTAGATTTAGAGCTTTAAAGTTTTATATGTCGATAAAAACATATGGACTAGATACATTTAAAGAAGCTGTAACTTATAATATTCAGTTAGCTGATGATGTAGAAAAACTTTTACGTAAGAGTCGTAACTGGGAAATTATTTCACCAGCAACATTAGCGGTAATTAACTTTAGATACAATCCAATAGGCTTAAACTTTTCAGAACCAGAAATTGATGCGTTGAATCAAGAAATATCTAGAAGAGTAATGGAGTCTAAAGAAGCTCTTTTGGTAACCACTATATTAAATAAACAAGTTGTATTACGAATGTGTTTAATAAACCCTAAAACAACAATGGATGATGTGAAAGAAACTTTGTTGTTGTGTAATAAGTTTGCTAAAGAGATTTTAGAAAACAATAAACAATAAAAAAAGGAGCTTTAAGCTCCTTTTTTATGCATTTTTTTCAAATTCTTGTTTGAAAAATTCTTCTGATTTTCCTCTTGCTATTGATGCTGTTTGCCATTTTTCATTAAGAATCATCTTACCAATATAAGCTATCTGTCCAATGTGATATGGATAGTGTGCTATTTGTCTTGTTATGCTTTCTATTAGTTTATGTTCTTTGTTTCTTATATAAATAGGACGATTAAAATTAGTTTCATCTAAACTACTTAATGCAGTGAACAAACAATTCCATCCATTTTCCCATTTAATTATCAATTCTTGTTTGGATAAATTTTGAGGTTCAAATTCTTGATCTCTATTTCTTGATTTTTTTTCACCATCAGAAGTAAAAAAATTGGTCCAACGAGAAAGCATGTTTTCAGACATATGAACCATAATAGAAGCAATACTGTTACTTTCATTATTAAAAGTCCAATGTAAATCTTGTTCTTCTAACTGGTTTAATGTTTTATCAGCAACTTCCTTATAAGACTTAAATTGCTTGGTTATATTGTTTAAATATTCTTCTATCATTTGCAATGAATAAAAAAGGAGTTCTTTAAAGAACTCCTTTTTGTTTATCTATTAATTGTTTGTTTTCTATCAGGTCCTACAGAAACAATTTTTACAGGAACTCCAGTTTCTTTTTCAATAAAAGCAACATAGTCTAGTAAATTTTTAGGTAATTGATCTGCTGAAGTCATTTTAGTTAAATCATCTTCCCATCCTTTAAACTCAGTATAGTTTACAGATACGTTTTCAGGTTCTATATTATATGGTAAGTGTTCTATTTTTTCTCCTTTATAGTTGTATGATGTACATACTTTTAAAGTATCAAATCCAGAAAGAACATCTCCTTTCATCATCATTAATTGAGTAACACCGTTTACATCAACAGCATATTTTAAAGCTACTAAATCTAGCCACCCACAACGACGAGGGCGTCCTGTTGTTGCTCCAAATTCATGACCTACTTTAGCCATTGTAGCACCATCCTCATCGAATAATTCGGTAGGGAAAGGTCCAGAACCAACACGTGTTGTATAAGCTTTAAAAATTCCAAATACTTCACCAATTCTATTTGGAGCTACTCCTAAACCAGTACAAGCACCAGCTGCAGTAGTATTAGAAGAAGTTACAAAAGGATAAGTTCCAAAATCAATATCTAATAATGAACCTTGTGCTCCTTCTGCTAAAATAGTTTTACCTTTTTTAATAGCTTTATTTAAAAACTCTTCAGAATCGATAAACTGTAATGTTTTTAGTTTTTGAATACCTAAATCAAATTCAGCTTCTAATTCATCTAAGTCATAGTCAATTTGAACATCAAAATAATTAAGCATATTAATATGCTTTTGAGTTAATGCTCTATATTTTTCTTTCCAGTTGTCTAGTTCTAAATCTCCAACTCGCATACCGTTTCTACCAGTTTTGTCCATATAAGTAGGGCCAATTCCTTTTAAGGTAGAACCAATTTTAGCTTTTCCTTTTGAAGTTTCAGAAGCAGCGTCTAGTAGTCTATGCGTAGGTAAAATTAAATGTGCTTTTCTAGAAATTAATAATTTAGAAGTGTAATCAATGTTATGAACGTCTAAATTTTCTAGTTCTTTTTTAAAGATAACAGGGTCAATTACAACTCCGTTACCCACTACGTTTAAAGCTGTTTCATGAAAAATTCCTGAAGGAATTGTATGCAAAACGTGTTTGTTTCCATCAAAAATTAAAGTATGACCAGCGTTTGGTCCTCCTTGAAAACGTGCAATAATATCGTAGTTTTTTGTAAGAACGTCTACAATCTTACCTTTTCCCTCGTCTCCCCATTGTAGTCCGAGTAATAAATCTACTGCCATTTAGTGTGTTGTTAAGTGTGTTTGTTGTTGTTATTTTGTGTTTCTTTTTGTTCCGTAGAAATAAAGTGAATGGTTGTGGATATCGATATCAAAAACATCTTCAATTGTTTTTTTGATAATTTGAATTCTAGGGTCGCAAAATTCTTTTACTTCTCCAGAATCTGTAAGTATTACATGGTCATGGTTTTTATCAAAATAACTTTTTTCATAACGAGCCATAGATTGCCCGTCAAATTGATGCTTACGTACCAATCCACAGTCTAATAATAAATCCATTGTGTTATAAAGAGTTGCTCTACTTACACGATAGTTTTTGTTTTTCATTTTGATATATAAAGATTCAATATCAAAATGTTCATCAGCATCATATATTTCTTGCAAAATAGCATAACGTTCAGATGTTTTACGATGCTTATTTTCTTCTAAGAAAGAAGTGAAAACTTTTTTTACAATTTCTTGATTTTCTGCTGAATTACTCATTTAGTTTAAAATTTACGAAAAGACAAATTTACAGTTATTTCTTGATAAAAAAACAAGGATGTTAAAATGATATTTACAAAGTATTAACACGCTCTACTTTTTGAACACCATCTACCTTTTTCATATTGTCTATTAGTTTGGTTAATTGTGATTTATTTTTTACACTCAACGATAGCTTTCCTTCAAACACACCATCGTCTCCAGAAATATTAATTGTATGAATAAATACATCCATACTGTTTGAAATGATTCTGGTAATATTATTTACAATTCCTTTATTATCAATACCAGATAAATGTAAAATTGCTGTAAACTCTTGCTTGGTAGAATCAATCCATTTTGCAGACATAATTCTGTAAGCATAGTTTGACTGTAAAGAAATAGCATTAGGGCAATCGTTTTTGTGAATTTTGATTCCTTCATTAATAGTTACAAAACCAAAAACTTTATCACCAGGAATAGGAGAACAACATTTAGCAATTGTATAATCTAAAGTTTGTTCTTCTTTACCAAAAACTAAAGCGTCAAATTTGTTAGTAACTTCTTCTTTTTCTGAAATATTTTTAGAAGGGTTACGGCGGAAAGTATTTTTAATGAAGCCCATGATAAGCCCACTTCTTTGCGCAACAAATTCTTTTAATTGAGTATTATCTATGGCTCCGTTACCAACTCTGAAAAATAAATCGAAACTAGTTTTTAATCCAAAATAACCAGCTAGCTCATGAATAACTTTTTCACTAGAACCAATTTTTAAATGACGAAGCTTTCTTAGCAATATAGCTTTTCCTTCTTCGGCTATTTTCTTTTCTTCGGCTTTTAAAGCAGACTTTATTTTAGTACGGGCTCTTGCAGTTAAGACAAAATCTAACCAACGAACATTAGGCTTGTTGTTACTAGCAGTAAGTACTTCTACCTGATCACCACTTTTAAGTTCGTAGCTTAATGGAACTAATTTACCATTTACTTTTGCACCTCTACATTTTAAACCCACATCGGTGTGTACTGAAAAAGCAAAATCTAAAGCAGAGGCTCCTTTTGGAAGCGATTTTAAATCTCCTTTAGGGGTAAATACGTATATTTCTTTTGCATATAGATTCAGCTTAAAATCTTCAACAAAATCTACTGCATCTAAACTTTGATTTTCTAAAGTCTCTTTTAAACGGTTTAACCATCCTTCAAGACCGTTTTCTTTTACAGCTCCTTGTTTGTATTTAAAGTGGGCAGCATATCCTTTTTCAGCAATTTCATCCATTCTTTCAGAACGAACTTGTACTTCAACCCATTTAGCTTCTGGACCAATAACGGTAATATGTAAAGCTTCATATCCTGTTGATTTTGGTTGAGAAATCCAATCTCGTAAACGAGCAGGGTTGGGTTTAAAGAAATCTGTTACAATAGAGTATATTTTCCAAGCGTCAAATTTTTCATCACCAGAACTAGGTTCGTAAATAATTCTAATAGCAAATTTATCATACACTTCATCAAAAGTTACATTTTGCTTTCGCATTTTTCTTCGAATAGAAAAAATTGATTTAAAACGTCCTTTAATGTCATATTTAAAACCTTCTTTATCTAGGGCTTCTTTTAAAATACCTGTAAAAGTATCTATATACTTCTGTTGTTCTTCTTTACTATCTTTAATTTTGTTTAAAATATCCTTGTATACATCTGGTTCAGTATATTTTAAACCTAAGTCTTCTAACTCCGTTTTGATGTTATATAGACCTAATCTATGTGCTAATGGAGCATAAATATATAGAGTTTCAGAAGCAATTTTTACTTGCTTATGAGCTGGCATTGCGTCCATGGTTTGCATGTTGTGCAGTCTGTCGGCAATTTTAATTAAAATAACTCTTACATCATCGTGTAAGGTAAGTAGCATTTTTCTAAAATTCTCAGCCTGTATAGAATAATCTTGCTCTTTCTTTAAATTAGATATTTTGGTAAGTCCACTAACTATTCGCGCAATGTTTTCGCCAAACAAGCGCTCCATGTCGTTAATCGTATAATGTGTATCTTCAACTACATCATGAAGTAAAGCCGCAGCAATAGAAGTTGCGCCAAGTCCAATTTCATCAGCCACAATTTTAGCTACAGCAATAGGGTGATAAATATAAGGTTCGCCAGTTTTTCTACGTTGCTCAGAATGTGCTTCAACAGCTATATCAAAAGCTTTACGTATTAATTTTTTATCTTCATCAGATAAAGTTTGATAGGTTCCTTTTAATAAATCTTTGTACCTGTTAGCTATTTCTTTGTTTTCTTCTTCTATCGTTGCATTATAACTCATACACTTAAAACTCTTTTGAATGAATATGTTTCAAAATAAAAGTAGTATAAACAAACATACTGAGCAAGTTTTAGGAGGAAATGTTTAAAGCTAATTAAACCTTGATTATTTATCGGTTTAGAATAAATAAGTAAAGAGTTTTATGTTTGAAAGGTTAAATAATTGAAAAAGAGTTGGTAAAAGAGTGAAAAAAGGATAGAGCTTATGAATAACAAGTGTTTTTCCTATACATCGTTTTAATATAAAGGCATACATTTGTATTATAATTCAGTGGTATAAAACTTTGCTATATATAAAGTACCCCTGGATATCATTCAAGTGTGATATATGAATCTCCTACTTTATTTAAAGTTGGAGATTCTTTTTTTTACACATGAGCAACCTTTTTTAAAAGTCTGTAGTCTATATATTTGTAAGGACGCAAAATCGAGAATTTGAATTGAAAATTATTCATTTACATAATCAGCAAACAGAACTGATAAAAAAAGCAAGTAAAGACGATAGAGAAGCGCAACAAGCTTTATTTGAACAGTTTTCGCCTAAAATGTTAGGTGTGTGTAGGCAATATGTAAAAGATATACATCATGCAGAAGATTTAATGTTACAAGGTTTTTTTAAAGTTTTTACCAATTTAAATAAGTTTAAAAATAAAGGGAGTTTTGAAGGTTGGATTCGTAGAATAATGGTAAATACTTGTCTTACTTATTTAAGAAAAAAAAATCCAATTCAGTTAGCAGAAGAAGATTTTGTATTTAATGATGCAGCAACGGAAAGTTTAGAAAATACTTCAGTTGAAGATATTCAAAAATTAATAGATCAATTACCAGAAGGATATAAGTTAGTTTTTAATTTATATGCAATAGAAGGATATAAACATTCTGAGATATCAAAAAAGCTGAATATTTCAGAAGGGACATCAAAATCTCAATTATTTAAAGCACGTAAATATTTGCAGGAGAGTTATATAAAAATGAATGAAATTAAAGATGCAAGCAAATAATATAGATAAAAATATAAAAGATAAACTGAAAAACAGAGAATTGAAACCATCTGCTTCAGCTTGGGAACGTCTAAGTATTCAGTTAGATCAAGAAAAGGCTCGAAAAAAGAAGAAGAGAATTCAACTTTTAAGTTATGCAGCTAGTGTTATTTTATTAGTTAGTATTGGTATACTATATCTAGGAACTAAAAGTGATAATCAGCATATTATTCCTATTAATGAAACTATTGTAGAAACTCCTTTAGATACTTTCAAAATAAATGAAATAAACATCAAAGAAGAAGTAGTAAATGAAAAAGCAATAGCAAACCTTGTAGATGAAGATTTAAAAAAGAAAGAAGTTTCTAAAAAAGTTAAAAAAGAGAGCATAAAAAAAAGTCATGTTTTAAAAGAGAATTTCATTGCTAATACTGTTATAGAGAAAGAACTCAAAGAAGTAAAAACTTTGCCTAATATTGATAAATCTATAACAAAAGAAAGGGAAAAGAGTACGCCTCAACAAAAAGTTAAATCGCGAATAAAAGTAAATAGTGATTATTTGTTGTACGCAGTAACCCACTCGCCAGAAGAAGTTAAAGAGTATTATGCAAAGTATGAAATAAATAGGGAAGATGTTTTAGATGTAATACAAGACGAATTAATTAAATCTAATCTAAAAATAAATCCAGAAACTATTCTAGCAGAAGTTGAACTTAGCATACAAGAGTCTGATTTTAAGAAAGACTTCATGAGTAAATTAAAATTAAAATTATCTGATGTAATTGTTGCAATTGCAGATAGAAATAAATAAAAGCGCTTATTAATTATCGATAATTAAACTTCCAAGTTAATACCTGTTTAATTTAAAAATAAAAAAATGAAAAGAATACTACTATTAGTGTTGTTTGTAACAACTATTGCCCATTCTCAAAAGAAAAATTTTGAAGAAGAAGTAAGTAAAATTGCAAAAAAAATAGAGAAAATAACAAAGCAAGAAAAAGATAGTCTTAAGATAAAAGTTAAATCAATTAATGATAAATTAGAGAAGAAAATAATAACTCAAGAAGAAGCGAAGAAGTTAAAAAAAGAAGCAGCAGAGTTACATGCAACTCGCATTGAAACTAGGGTAAGTGTACAAGAACGAAAGTTACAACAACTTGTGCAAGATAAAACCAATGGAAGAATAGCTAGTAATTCTGAAGAAGATGAAAGTTTTGTTTTCAGAGTAGGGGGAGCAAAATTTAAGTTTTTAGGAGAAACAGAAAGAAGAAAGAAAAAGAAGCGAGATAAAAGAACTACTACACAGTTTGTTTTTGCTTTGGGAGTAAATAATGTATTAACTAATAATGAATTTGGTTCTTTAAACGATTCTAATTATAAGTTTTGGCAATCACATTTTTATGAATTAGGTTTTACTTGGAAAACACGTTTTTCCAAGGATCCATCAAAATTATATTTCAAATATGGAATTTCATTCTTATGGAATAATCTGAGAGCAAAAAACAATCAATATCATGTAGTTAATGGAGATCAGACTGTTTTAAATACGCATATTAATAATCTTTCAGAAAGTAGATTAAGGCATGTACAAATGACTTTTCCAATGCATATAGAACTTGATTTATCTAAGAATAAGACCAATTCTGATAAAGAAGTTATAGACAATACACATGATTCATTTCAGTTTGGAATAGGAGGCTTTTTCGGATTCAAATTAGGAACACGCCAATATTTAGAATATAGAAATGCTCAAGGTGTAAAAGTAGAAGAAGTACAAAAAGCAGGTTTTAATACCAATGTTATAAACTATGGATTAAGTGCCTATGCATCTTATAAAGGCTGTGGTTTATATGCTAAGTACGATTTAAACCCATTATTTAAGGGAACTAGTACAAGAAATATTTCATTAGGAGTTCGATTTGATATTAATTAATAAAAAAGGAGATGTTTTAAACATCTCCTTTTTTATTCTTTTCCCATTCTTGTCGTAAATGATAAGAAAGCTTCCCACTTCCGTCGTGTTTCCATCCAGGAGGTTTAAAAAGGTATAAAACTTTTTTACTAAAGCTTGTCTTACTCGTAAAAACATCTCTTAACATATAATACCATTCAATAAAGGCAACTTTAATAGGATTATGAGTATTAATATTACTAACTAAACCATAAACAGGTTTTTCAATTTCTGGTTCAAAAGTTCCTAAGAGCTTATCCCATATGATAAATATGCCAGCATGATTTCTATCTAAATATTGAGGATTTGTAGCATGATGTACTCTATGATGGCTTGGTGTGTTGAAAATTGCTTCAAACCATTTAGGTAGCTTATTAATCAATTCAGTATGAATCCAGTATTGATATAACAAACTAATGCTCATTTGCATTAAAATCATTACAGGGTGAAAACCCAATAGAGGTAAAGGTGCCCAGAAAATAAAAGTATAAAAACTTCCAGACCAAGTTTGTCGCAAGGCAGTACTTAAATTATATTTTGTAGAAGAGTGATGAACCACATGACTAGCCCAAAATAAACGACTTTCATGAGCAATTCTATGATTCCAATAATAAATAAAATCTTCAGCAAAAAGCAATATAAACCAAGCCCACCATGTAAAAGGAATAGTAAATACACGATACTTATACAAAAAGGTAAAGAACCCTAATATTAATGCTTTGGTAAATAAACCAATAAAAACATTTCCTAATCCCATAGTAATAGATGTCATAGCATCTTTAAACTCATAATCTTCTAGCTTTACTTTTACAGTTAAAATTACTTCTATAATGATAGTAAGGATAAAAAAAGGAATGGCATAATGGATTAAATTAGGAAGATAAGGTATTTGCATAAAAATGAAGAGTTTTTGTTACTTAACAAACATACTAAAAATGAAGCGTTTAATTAAAGAGTAATTTTGCTTTTTTATTAGAAGGAAAAGAAGTATATTTGCAGGCTTAAAAATAAATTTTAAACAATTTAATTATGAATCATTACGAAACTGTTTTCATTTTGAATCCCGTTTTATCTGAAACTCAGATAAAGGAGACAGTAAAAAAGTTTGAGGACTATTTACTTTCTAAAGGTGCAGAGATGATTTCTAAAGAAGATTGGGGATTGAAAAAATTAGCATACCCAATTGAAAAGAAAAAAAGTGGTTTTTACCATTTATTCGACTACAAAGTAGCAGGTGAAGCAATCGCTCCTTTTGAATTAGAATTCAGAAGAGATGATAGCGTTATGCGTTATTTAACTGTAAAGTTAGACAAGCATGCTGCAGCGTGGGCTGAGAAGAGAAGAGAACGTGTTAAATCTGCAAAAAAGTAAGAAATGGCATCAATAGATCAACAAGCAAAAGGAAGCAAGCAAGGAGAAGTACGTTACTTAACTCCACTTGATATTGATACAAAAAAAGAAGCAAAGTACTGTCGTTTTAAAAAGAACGGTATTAAGTATATCGATTACAAAGACGCTGACTTCTTAATGTATTTAGTAAACGAGCAAGGTAAAATTTTACCAAGACGTTTAACAGGAACATCATTAAAATATCAACGTAAAGTTGCACAAGCTATCAAAAGAGCTCGTCACTTAGCATTAATGCCATACGTTGGTGATTTATTAAAATAATAAAGAAGCAGAAACATGGAATTGATATTAAAACAAGACGTAGAAAATTTAGGTTTTAAAGATGATGTTGTAACTGTTAAGAATGGTTATGGTCGTAACTACCTAATTCCTCAAGGATATGCTGTTTTAGCTACTTCTTCAGCTAAAAAAGTATTAGCTGAAAACTTAAAGCAACGTGCTTTTAAAGAAGCTAAATTAATTGAAGATGCTACTAAATTAGCTGATACTGTTAAAGGTTATGAGTTAAAAATAGCTTCTAAAGTTGGTGCTGGAGATAAATTATTCGGATCAGTAAATAACATTGATGTTGCTGAAGCTTTAGCTAAAGCTGGTACTGAGATCGATAAGAAGTTTATCAAAGTTACTGGAGGAAACGTAAAAAGATTAGGAAAATACAACGCTGCTGTACGTTTACACAGAACTGTTGTAGCTGACATCGTGTTTGAAGTAGTTGCTGAAAAGTAATTTATTGTTAAATACATGTTAATAAAGTATGAATCCGCTCTGTTGAGCGGATTTTTTTATTGTGTAAATTTGAGAGATAACTTAATGAAAATTAGTACTATTATGAAGAAATTGATTTTATTTTCTTTTATTTTACTAAGTGTATCTGTTTTTTCTCAGGTAACAACATCTAAAATAAAGGGGACAGTAACCGATAACCAAGGGGAACCGTTATTCGGGGCAAACATTGTAATACTTCATGTACCGACGGGTACCGTATCTGGAGCAGTAGCTCAAGATAATGGAAGATATACAATACCAAACTTAAGGGTAGGAGGACCATATAAAGTTACGTTTAGCTATGTGGGCTTCAAATCGCAAGAAGTAAATAATGTATTTCTAACTTTAGGTAAAACAACCAATATTGATGGTAAATTATCAGAAGACGGAGAGCAGTTAGATGAAGTTGTTATATCAGCTTCTAAAAGTAAAATATTTAATAACGATCGAACAGGAGCGCAAACTAGTGTAAGCTCAGTTCAATTAAAAACATTACCAACAATATCGCGTTCAGCTTCTGATTTTACGCGATTAGAACCAACAGCAAGTGGTAATTCTTTTGGGGGAAGAAATGACCAGTTCAATAATTTTTCTTTAGATGGTTCTATTTTTAATAATCCATTCGGATTAGATGCAGCAACACCAGGAGGGCAAACAGATTCGCAGCCAGTTTCATTAGATGCAATAGAGCAAATTTCTGTATCTACTGCACCATATGATGTAACATTATCAGGGTTTACAGGAGCATCTGTAAATGCAGTAACTAAAAGTGGTACGAATGAATTTAAAGGGACAGTTTATGGTTTTTATAGAAATGAAGACATGACTGGAGGAAAAATTAAAGGACAGTCGGTGGTAAAACCTAAATTAAATCAAGCGCAATATGGAGTAAGTTTAGGAGGTCCAATCATCAAAAATAAATTATTCTTTTTTGCAAATTTTGAAAAAGATGATCGTACGGACTTAGGTACTGCTGGGTGGACACCAAATACTGGAAGTGGAGGAATTAGTGAATCAAGAGTTTTAGAATCAGATTTACAATTAGTTCAAAATATTTTATCCCAAGTTGTGGTAGGGCAAGATGCAAATGGAGCAGATGTATTTTATAATACAGGAGCTTACAAAGGCTTTACATACGATTCTAAATCAACAAAAGGTATTTTTAAATTAGATTGGAATATAAGTAAGAAACATCGTTTAGCTTTTATTTATAACTTCTTAAGAGCTAAAAAAGAAAAACCAGCTCATCCTACAGCACTAGGCTTTAGAGGGCCAAGTGCAACTACTTTACAGTTTGAAAATGCAGGATATGAAATCAATAATAATATAAACTCTTTCTTAGTAGAATTAAATTCATCTTTCAATGATGAAACAACAAATAAACTACAAATAGGATATACACACTTTGATGATTTCAGAAATGCATTATCTTCACCAGCACCATCGATAAGTATTTTAGATGATGCAGGAAGTTCAAATTATATTATTGCAGGACACGAACCGTTCTCAATTCACAATAAATTAGATCAAAAAGTATTTCAACTGACTAATAATATGAATTTCTTTAAAGGAGACCACACATTTACTGTAGGTTTTTCTTTTGAAAAGTTTCAATTTGATAATTCATTCAATTTAGGTGTTTATGGTGCACAAGGAGTATTTTTTCCAACAGGAAGCATATCTGACTTTAGAAATACTGTAGGAAACCCAACAGCAGAAGCGGCATTAGTTGCAAATTTTCAAGCACAATTTAACGGTGCAATTTTAGCTCATAATGCTTTAAATAGTGCAGGTATAGGAAATCCAGGAGGTTGGGCGTTAGCAGAAACCAATGTAGGTCAATTAGCTTTTTATGTTCAAGATGAATGGGAAGTTAACGACAACCTTAAATTGACTTACGGAATTAGATTTGATAAACCATTATTTTTCGATACTGCAGAGAAAGCACAGGATGTAATTGATAATGCTTGTTGTTTTGCTCCTAATATAGATTATTTTAATCCAAATACAGGAGAAACAGTAAGATTAGATAACAGAAAAATGCCAACTAATCAATGGTTAGTGTCACCTAGATTTGGATTTAATTGGGATGCAAAAGGAGATAAAACATTACAATTAAGAGGTGGAACAGGTGTGTTTACAGGACGTTTACCTTTTGTATGGTTAGGAAACCAAATAGCCAACCCTAATGTGTTTTTCTATCAAATGGTGGATCCAGATTTTAAATTTCCACAAGTATGGAGAACCAATATTGGAGCAGACTATAAATTTGAAAGTGGTTATGTAATTTCTGGTGATATTGCATATACTAAAGATATTAATGGAGCGCATGTTCAAAATTGGGGATTGCGCAATCCAACAGGAACATTACAAGGAGTAGGTACAGGAAACAGAGAGATTTATGCAAATTCAGATAAAGGAAACAATGCATATGTATTTACAAATTCAGATAAAGGGAGAACTTTCAATGCTTCATTTAAAATAGAAAAGACTTTTGAAAATGGATTGTATGCCAACGTTGCTTATAGTTATTTAAATTCAAAAGATGTAAATTCAATAGAGGCAGAAATTACAGGAGATGCTTTTGCCTTTAATCCAGTAGTAGGAAATGCAAATAATGATGTATTAGCTTTCTCTAAATATGGAGATACTCATAGAATTATTGGTGTAGCTTCTAAGAAATTTAATTATGGTGGAGGTAAATACGCAACCACTATTTCTACATTCTTTGAATATGCAAAAGGAGGAAGATTTAATTATACATATGGAGGTGATATAAATAATGATGGTTCTGCATTAAATGATTTATTATATGTTCCAACTGCATCAGAATTAACTCAAATGAATTTTGCCTCAGCAGCTGAAGCTACAGCTTTTGAAGCGTATATAAACCAAGATGAGTACTTAAGCTCAAGAAGAGGTCAGTTTGTAGAAAGATATGGAGCATTAGCACCATGGAGAGGAAGATGGGATTTAAAAATCTTACAAGATTTTAATTTTAATGTTTCTGAAAATAGACAAAATACAATTCAAGTAAGTTTAGATATATTAAATGTAGGTAATTTAATTAATTCAGATTGGGGAGTTGTACAGCAGGTAGGAAATGTACAACCAGTTGGAGTAAGATTTCCAGATGTAAATCCAGCAAATACCAATCCAGCAAACTATGTCCCTGATTATACTCAGGCACCAACATACTCATTTAATCCAAATTTAACAGAAACATTTGTATATGATACGAGCTTAAATTCTCGTTGGCAAATGCAACTAGGATTGCGATACATCTTTTAAAAGATGCAATTCAACGACAAAAACCTTCATTTCATGGAGGTTTTTTGTTTTTTATAATAAAATTTATTAATAAAGGGGGTTTTACCTATGAATTTAATTAAAAAAAAGTTTCATATTTGTATCAGTTAATAAAGATAGGGGACTTTATTACAACGTTTTAAGATATAGTCTTTGAGGGGTTGATTATATTTTAAAAAAACTCTGACTTCTAAAGTCAGAGTTTTTATTTATACAGATACTTCTACTTGGTTTTTTAAGATGTCCTCAAAAGTTTCTCTTTTTCTTATTAAGTAATCTTTCCCCTTATAAATCATAACCTCAGCAGGTCTGTATCTCGAATTGTAATTTGAAGCCATTGAATAACAATAAGCTCCTGCATTATGGAAGCATAAAATATCTCCTTCTGAAATTTCATTGATTCTTCTGTTAGAACCAAAAGTATCAGATTCACATATATAACCAACAATGCTATAAAAACGTTCTCTTCCTTTTGGATTAGAAATGTTTTCTATATGATGGTAAGAATTATAAAACATAGGACGAATCAAATGGTTTAAACCACTATCAATACCAGCAAAAACAGTAGAAGTTGTTTGTTTTATAACATTAACCTTAGCTAAAAAGTATCCTGCTTCACTTACCAAGAATTTACCTGGTTCAAACATCAGTGTAACATCTTTACCATATTCTTTACAAAAATTATTGAAACGTTGAGAAAGCTTTTTACCTAACTCTTCAATATTTGTAGAAATATCACCTTCTTTATATGGAACTTTAAAACCACTTCCAAAATCAATAAAATCAATATTATCAAACTCTTTAGCTGTATTGAATAATATTTCTGATGCCCTTAAAAAAGTATCAATGTCTAAAATATCAGATCCAGTATGCATATGTACACCATTTATACGCATTCCTGTATTTTCTACCACTCTTTTAATATGTGGTACTTGGTGAATTGAAATACCAAATTTAGAATCTATATGCCCTACAGATATTTTGCTATTTCCTCCAGCCATAATATGTGGATTAATACGAATACAAACAGGTACTTTAGGATGTTTTTGTCCAAATAACTCAAGTATAGATAAATTATCAATATTTATTTGAATCCCTAGTTTGGCAACGTCTTCAATTTCTTGTAAAGAAACTCCATTAGGTGTATAAATAATGTTTTCAGGAGCAAATCCAGCTTTTAGGCCTAGTTTTACTTCTTGAATAGAAACAGTATCCAATCCACTTTTTAAAGAATTAAAAACCTTTAAAATATTAATATTAGATAAAGCTTTGGCAGCATAGTTTATTTTTAGGTTCTTGACCTTTGAAAAAGCACCAGTAATTTTTTTATACTGACTAATAATTTTTTCAGTGTCGTAAACATAAAGTGGGGATTGATACTTCCCAGTTAACTCTAATAAGGCTTTTCTATCCATTTTTATTATTATTTAATGCCTCAAAATTAGATAATGGGTTTGTGCTAACAAATTATATATAAGAAATAAACATATCTGTTCTTTTTGTGAAAAAAAGGTTATTTACACATCTTGAAAAGGGGGTTTTCCTAATGTAATGTATTGAAAAAGAGACATATTTGTCATGAAATAAATGTAGGGGATTTATTTCACAGTTAAATGATATTTTCTTTAAGGGGTGATTATATCATTAAATTAAAGCTCTAGTATTTCACTAGAGCTTTTCTTTTGTTTGAAAAATAGATTTAGAAATAAAAAAAACTCTAGCTACTGCTAGAGTTCTTATTTTTATAATTAAGTATACTGTCTATTTGAATTTAGTAGCTACTTTTTGAGCAATACCTACAATTACTTCACTAGCTTTAATAATGCTCTCAACAGGTACGTATTCGTAACGTCCGTGGAAATTATGACCACCCGCAAAAATATTAGGACAAGGTAAACCTTTGTAAGATAATTGAGAACCATCAGTACCTCCTCTAATAGGCTTGATAATTGGGGTAATGTTCATTTCCTTCATCACCTCTTCAGCAATATCAACAATATACATTACAGGAGTAACTTTTTCCTTCATGTTATAATATTGGTCTTTAATATCAACAGAAATTAATTTTTGACCTCTCTTAGCATTTAATATTTCAGCTAAATCTAACATGGCTTTTTTACGGTTATTGAATTGATCCATATCGTGATCTCTTACAATATAGTGTAATGTTGTTTTCTCAACAGAACCTTCCATGTGGTGTAAGTGAAAGAATCCTTCATAACCAGTAGTTTTTTCAGGAACTTCATCTTCAGGTAAAGCATTAATGTATTCATTAGCAATTAACATAGAGTTAATCATTTTACCTTTTGCGTAACCAGGATGTACAATTTTACCATCAATAGTAACTTTGGCTCCCGCAGCATTAAAGTTTTCATATTCTAACTCACCAATTTGGCTACCGTCCATTGTATATGCCCACTGTGCACCAAATTTTTCAACATCAAACATATGAGCTCCTTTACCAACTTCTTCATCAGGAGGGAAACAAACTCTAATTTTACCATGCTTAATTTCTGGATGCTGAATTAAGTATTCCATAGCAGAAACAATTTCAGTAACACCAGCTTTGTCATCGGCACCTAATAAAGTAGTACCATCAGTAGTAATAATTGTTTGTCCTTTATACTGTAATAAGTCTTCAAAATAATCAGGAGATAAAACAATGTTTTCTTCTTTATTTAAAACGATGTCTTTTCCGTCGTAGTTTTCATGAATTTGCGGCTTCACATTAGCTCCAGTAAAATCAGGACTCGTATCAATATGGGCTACAAAACCTATAGTAGGTACTTCGTAATCTAAATTACTAGGCAATGTTGCCATTAAATAACAATTCTCATCTAACTCAACATCTTCCATTCCTATTTCTATCAATTCTTTTTCAAGAACTCTAGCTAAATCCCATTGTTTTTCAGTACTAGGAAAAGCAGGGTTATTAGGATCACTTTCAGTATCAATAGTTACATACTTTACAAATCTATCAATAATATGTTGTTTGTTCATTGTTGTTAATTTTATCAGCATCAAAAATAGCTATTTCAATAGTATTTTATAAATAAATTTGAAGTTTAATTTGCTTGTTTAAAGTAAGCAATTAGCAAGTCTACCACATAACTGTAAGAATCAATTCCTTTTGTTTGTTTGTTAGCTTTTAAGTAAGAGTTATAGCCTTTTTTAAAGTAAGGTTCAATAGGGTTTTGATATTGTTTCCAGTGTAAATAACTATTTCTGTAATCTTTATAGATTCCTTTATTTACCGTTTTTTTTATTTCCTTTGCTATTTCTTTATCACGTTTATATATTTGACCAAAACAGTAGTTGTATGCCATCCTGTAACCTGAGTATTGAAAGTATAAATCGTCGTTGGCTATGCAAGCCAAGAACCCAACAAAATTAGCATCATTTTCAGCAGCCCAACCTATTTGATGTGCCATTTCATGACAAGTAGTGGCTGGATAACCAGTTTTAGGAATCATATCATTTACTTGAGCTTCCCCTGTTATTGGATTGATGTAGCCTGAAGTTGTATTGTATGACTGAAATAAGCTTACCAGAGAATTTTTAATAGAAGGATTTGTATAAGCCAACTGTGGATAGGATTTAGTTAACTTATTATAACCATTAGGTGCTAACTTGTAAATTTCTTTTTGAGAATAAGGTACTTTCACTTCAATAGAGTCGTTGTTAGTTATAAGCAAATGAATTCTATTTAATTCAGAAACAATTTTTTTTGTGGTTGAAACTAACTCATCAGTCGTATAAGCAGATTGTTGTAAGTTCAGGTTTTTAGCTAATGGTTCGCGAAAATAATTCAATCCCCAAAAAGCATAAAAGCAAGCATAAACAACTGCTAAAATGGAAACAAATTTGATTAACTGAGGTAGTATGAATTTAAATTTGGTTTTGAACAAACGGTAAATAGCTTTGATAAATAAAAACAATAAAAAGAAGCCAAGTACATCACCAAAAGAAAAAGGAAGCCATCCTAGAAGAATTCTAAAGAATTTTGAAATATAAGGATATAATCCATTGCTATAATATTGTTCTATCCATTGTGTTTGTTGACTTAAAAAATGAATAAATATGATTTGAAATGGAAGGGTTAACGCTAGAATTAAATGTTTTTTTGAGTGCCTCATGGTTTCAAAAATAAGAAAGTTGAAACGTTATCAACAAGTTAATAACAATTTTATTGGCGAATTTGTGTAAAAAGAAATTTAGGAAATGCTTCTATAAATATCAGCATAAAAATATACTTTTGTTCTCATGGAAAAAACGCACTCTGTTAGGGGAACAAAAGTTGATAAGGCTAGAATAGTAAGTCTTGAAAAAGGAAAATTACCACCACAAGCTCTAGAACTTGAGGAGGCAGTTTTAGGTGCTATGATGATTGATAAAAAGGGGATTGATGAAGTAATTGATATTTTACACCCTGAGGCTTTTTACGATAAACGTCATCAAGAAATATATTCTGCAATTTATACGCTTTTCCAAAACTCAGAGCCAATTGATTTACTTTCTGTATCGAATCAATTGAAGAAAAATGGAAAATTAGATGTTGCAGGTGGAGATTTCTATTTAATAGGATTAACACAAAAAGTAGCATCGTCTGCACATATTGAGTTTCACTCACGTATTATTTTAGAAAAGTTTATTCAGCGTAAGTTAATTACTATCTCTTCTGAAATTATAGAGAGTGCTTATACAGAAACAATAGATGTATTCGATTTATTAGATGACGCCGAGGGAAAGTTATTTGAGGTAACGCAAGGAAACCTTAAAAAAGGAGCAGAAAGAGCAGATTCTTTAGTACAACAATCGATTAACAAAATTCAAGAGATATCAGGTAAAGAAGGGATGAGTGGTTTAGCCACTGGATTTACCAAACTAGATGCTTTGACATCAGGATGGCAACCTTCCGATTTAATTATTATTGCTGCACGTCCTGGTATGGGGAAAACGGCATTTGTAATTTCGATGGCTAAAAATATGGCGATTGAATTTAATCATGCAGTAGCTATATTCTCACTGGAGATGTCATCGGTACAGCTAATTACTCGTATGATATCATCAGAAACTGGATTAACTTCGGAGAAATTACGTAAAGGTAACTTGGAACCACACGAATGGGAGCAGTTAAACGTAAAAGTAAAGAGGTTATCAGATTCACCAATCTTTATTGATGATACTCCGGCACTTTCAATTTTCGATTTACGTGCAAAAGCAAGACGTTTAGTGTCACAACACAATGTACGTATCTTAATTATTGATTATTTACAGTTAATGACAGCTGGTGGAGCAGGAGGAAACCGTGAGCAGGAAATTTCTACAATTTCACGTAACTTAAAAGCACTAGCAAAGGAATTAAATGTACCAGTAATTGCGTTATCACAGTTATCGCGTGCGGTAGAAACTCGTGGAGGTTCAAAACGTCCGTTACTATCTGATCTTCGTGAATCTGGGGCGATTGAGCAGGATGCCGATATTGTATCGTTTATCTTTAGACCTGAATACTATGGAATGACAGAATGGGATGACGATGATCATTCACCATGTGAGGGACAAGGAGAGTTTATTGTAGCAAAACACCGTAATGGTGGTTTAGATAATATTCGTTTAAAGTTTACTGGACACTTAGCAAAATTCTCGGATTTAGAAGAAGGGTTTAGTAGTGAATTCCAGTCGAGTATGAACTCAAGTTTTAATGACGAGATTTCATCAAATAACTTCACTTCACCAGAAGATGCTTTCGGTCCAAGTGATGACGACGTACCGTTCTAGAATATTAAACAATTCATAAAATAATTTAAAATACACAATTGCTAAACAGTAATTGTGTATTTTAGTTTTTACATATGAAAAAATATATATACATAATAGCGTTATTGTTATTTTCAAATTCAATTTGGGCATCATTTATCTATGTACCAATGAGTCATGATAACCAAAAGAATCATTTAAAAGCATATGGAATTGTTTATTATGCATTGCAAAATGGTTTGAAAGCAAAGTGGCTGTTAAATTATGATGGAGGTGCTTTTTTAATGGAGAATAATGAGGCTGTTGAAAAGGAATGTAAAATTAGAGGAGTTTCTTATCAAATAATCTCCGATGCCAGATCGAAATTAATATTAGAAGAAATTTCATCACCATCTAAAAATCAAGAAGCGGTAACTTTAGAAAAAGCTCCTAAAATAGCGGTGTATTCACCTAAAGGAAAAATGCCTTGGGACGATGCTGTAACTATGGTGTTATCCTATGCAGAAATTCCATTTGATGTTATTTATGATGAAGAAGTATTAGACGACAAGCTATTGTTATATGAATGGTTGCATTTACATCACGAAGATTTTACAGGACAGTATGGACGTTTTTATGGAGCGTTTAGAACAGCACCGTGGTATATACAACAAAAGAAGGATGCAGAGGCGTTGGCTAAAAAGTTAGGATATACCAAGGTATCAGAACAAAAAGGAGCTGTTGCTAAAAAGATACGTGACTATGTAATAGGAGGAGGATTTATGTTTGCAATGTGTTCTGCTACCGATAGTTTTGATATTGCTTTAGCAGCAGATGGAGTTGATATTTGTGAAGGAATGTTTGATGGAGATGCTTCTGAACCAAACTATCAATCGAAAATAGATTTTAATAAAACCTTTGCTTTTAGAGATTTTGAATTAATTCGTAACCCAACAACATATGAGTTTTCTTCTATAGATATGACTCGTAAACGTAGAATAAAAAAAGAGGTAGATTACTTTACATTAAAAGAATATTCGGCTAAGTGGGATCAGGTACCAACGATGCTAACACAAAATCATACTCAGTTAGTAAAAGCATTTATGGGACAAACCACTTCTTTTGATCGCAAAACTATCAAACCTACGATTATGGTTTTAGGAGAAAATAAAACCAATGGGGAAGGTAGATACATTCATGGAACCAAAGGAAAAGGAATGTTTACTTTTTATGGAGGTCATGACCCTGAAGATTATCAGCATAGAGTAGGAGATCCAAAAACAGAGTTAGACTTGCACCCAACATCTCCAGGCTATCGTTTGATTTTAAATAATGTACTTTTTCCAGCGGCAAAAAAGAAAAAACAAAAAACCTAAACATTTTTTAGTTGAAAGTGTCAGCGGCGTTCGCTGACACAATAAAAATCCGATGAAACTATCAGCGAAGCTCGCTGGTGGTTTCGAAACTCTACGAAATGCTCAGCGAACTTCGCTGAGCGTTTTGTTTTTATGCAATTCAATCAACGAGCTTCGCTGATGGTTTCGTTTTAATGCAGAGCTATCAGCGAGCTTCGTTGAAAGAAAAAAAATTATAATACTTAACAAGCTGAATGTACCGTAACAAAAAAAGGTTAAAGTATAATGAACTTTAACCTTTTTGATATTGAATGTATTTAAAACTATTTGATGTCTTTAAGCATTTCAGATACAGATCGCTCTAATTGTTGATCACGACCTTTATCAATAATACCAGGCATGTTTTTTACTTTAATGGTAGGCTCTGTTTGGTTGTTTTCCATCCATCTTCCAGATTTATCTTTCGCACTAATAGGAACAACACCCCAGTAGCTTCCATTTGGTAATCCTTCCCATCCTGCAAAACTACAAGTACCAGGAACTGGCATACCTACTGTTTTTCCAATTTTAAGATCAGTATATCCAGCAGCATAACAATGTCCATCAGAATACATGCTCTCGTTAAAGATAGATAATGTAGGTTTTGTCCAACGTGAAGTAGGTTCACCACCAACTACTTTAGCTTCTGTTTCGTATGAAATAAAAGGAACTCCAGTAAAGAACATAGCTAAATCAGCAACTAAGTCACCACCACTATTAAATCTTGTATCAATAATAATTCCTTTACGGTCAGAAAATTTACCCATAATATCTTTATAAATACTTCTGTATGGACCATCGCTCATTCCAGGGATATGAACATAACCTAACTTTCCGTTACTTAATTTATCTACTTCTTTTTCGTTAGTTTTTACCCATCTTTTATATAATAAACGTTTTTCTTGCCTCAAAGAAATAGGTTTTACAGTAATGGTTTGTTTTTCCTTTGTTTTAGGGTTTGTGATATCAAGTAAAACGAATTTTCCTACTTTTCTGTTTAAGTATTTAGCAACATCTTCGTTTTTATCAATTGTAACACCATCAATTTTTTCAATAATCATCCCTGCTTTAACGTTAAAAGATGATTTATCTAAAGGTCCGTCTTTAATAACTTCATCAATTAAAATTCCGTCTCCTTTATGGTTGTAATTCATAAAAATACCAAGTGAAGCAGTTGCATCAGCATTTTTAATACTGTTACTATATCCAGCTCCAGCATGAGAAACGTTTAATTCACCTAACATTTCAGAAAGCATTTCAGAAAATTCAAAAGAATTACCAATAGATGGTAAGTACTTTTTATATTCTTTTTTCATTTTGTTCCAGTCAGTTCCGTGGAAATCTGGGTGATAAAAAATAGCATTTGTTCTTATCCATACGTGATCGAACATAGCTTCTCTTTCAGCTGCAGTGTCCAACATCATTTCACCGCTAATTTTTACCGGTTTTTTGCTCTTTTTAGCAGGATCTATCTTAGAAATTCTTCCACCACTTAAAAGATATAGGTTTTTCATGTCTTTATCCCATTGTAATGAACCGTAATTAGCATTTAAACGCATAACCATTTTGGTTTCTTTGTTACGTAAATTAGTACTCCAAAGATTCATTTTTCCTTCAAAACGAGCTAAGTAATATAAAACATCACCTTTTTTAGAAAGTACTGCATCACCAAGGCTTGAAGAATGAATAGTTAATCTTTTAATTCGATCTTTCATACTATCCCAATCGAAAGTAAGCGGTTTTACTTTTTTCTTGTCTTTATCCTTTTTCTTTTTGCCTTTTTTATTCTTCTTGTCAGCTTCTTTCTTTTTTTTATCCTTTTCTTTTTTCTGAATAGCTTTAATTGTTTCCATCAATTTAAACTCTTCATCGCTAAGGTTAAATTCATCCCAAGCTTCTTGTGTAAAGAACATACTATAAACATCAGATTGAGAACGTCCGCTAGTAGCATAAGACTTTAACCCATTTCTGTTACTAAACCATAACATTTGCTTTCCACCGTTCACCCATTTAGGATAGTAATCGTTATAACCGCTCTCAGTTAAGTTTATACGTTTGCTACCATCAGCAGCCATTAATAAAGCTTCACTATTACTTAGTGTTTTACTCCATCCAACCAATAACCATTTGCTATCAGGGCTCCATGTGTAGTATTTATCACCATCTCTCATGTGGAATAAATCTTTTGGAGTTAATAAGGTTACTTGTTTTTTAGTTTTTAAGTCCATTACTTTTAAGGTACGTCTTCCTTCAACAAAAGCTATTTTAGAACTATCAGGAGAGAACTCTGGTAAGTAATTGTCAAATTTGTTTTCAATAACTGGAGTTTCTTTTAATAAAGTTGCTGCAAAAAAGAAAGGTTCTTCTTTACGTACTTTTTCTGTTTTATAAATACTCCATTTTCCATTTCTTTCGCTACTGTATACTACCGATTTTCCATCAGGAGTCCAAGTAACAAAACGCTCTCTTTCTGGTGTATTGGTTAACCTTTTAGTGAAAGATTCACTTACTGAAGTTACAAAAACTTCTCCTCTAGAAATAAAAGCAATTTCTTTTCCATTTGGAGAGATAGACATTTCATTAACACCTCCATTAATAGAGATGAATTTATCTTTATTGTCTTTGCTTTGTGTTCTAATAATAACATTCACTTTTGAAGGTTTTTCGCCTTCTTTCATAGTATATAATTCACCATCGTAACCAAAACTTAATATGCCATTACCTACACTTAAGAAACGTACAGGATGTAATTTGAAATTTGTTAGTTGTTGATCTTGGTTAGCATTATCAATATTCATTTTATGAACATTAAAAGAGCCACTTTTTTCACTTAAATAATAAATGTTTTTTTCATCATCAGAGAAGAAAGGATGTCTGTCTTCACCAGCAAAAGAAGTAAGCATTTTATGAGTTTTCTTTTTAGTATCGTAACTCCAAATGTCTCTAGTGATTGATGATTTATGGTGCTTACGCCATTCGTTTTCACCACCTTTTTTATCATGGTATAACATAGTGTTACCATTTTTAGATACTTGTACATATTCAGCAGGTACCGTCATTAATTGACTAACACGCCCAGCTGTTACAGGTACAGCATAAAGTTCAGGTTGAGAATTGGTAGGATATTGTCTATGTTTTACTTCATCCTGACGTTGTGCTCCGAAAATAACCTCTTTGTTGTTTGCTGAAAAAGAAAATGGAATTTCATTAGTAGAGTGAAAGGTTAATCTTTTAGCTTCGCCACCTCTGGCGTCCATGATATAAATGTCGAAATTCCCATAACGATTAGAAGCAAAGGCAATTTTTTTACCGTCTTTACTCCAAACGGCTTTGTAATCGTGTGCCTTATGAAAAGTTAATTGAGTTGCAGTTCCACCAGTAGAGGGAACTTTATATAAATCACCTTTATAAGTAAAAACGATTTCTTTTCCATCTGGCGAAATTGAGGAGTGTCTCAGCCAATTGGGATTCTCTTGAGAGAATAGCTGTAGCGTTAAAAACGCGAATAATATTGATAGGTACTTCATTTAGTTAACTTTTTGCGCAATCTACTAAATTGTAGTACCTAATTATGTTAATTTAAGTTAAAATGAGAGATAGTTTATTTGTTTAATCTTTTGATAAAATAAGAAGGTAAAATTAGGACTAAAAATTATAGAACCCTTTTTTAAATAAGAATTGAAAAAGTAATTGGCAATTATTTTTTAAACTATTACTTTTGTCGAGATAAAACAAAAAATAATGTCGACAACACAACAGCTTCAAGAATTTACACAACAGGTACGTAGAGATATCGTTCGTATGGTACATGCAGTAAACTCAGGACACCCTGGAGGATCTTTAGGATGTGCAGAATTTTTTACTTGCTTATATCAAGAAATCATGGATTATTCTACTGATTTTAAAATGGACGGAAATAATGAAGATTTATTCTTTTTATCAAACGGACATATATCGCCAGTTTATTATAGTGTATTAGCACGTAGCGGATTCTTTCCAGTTGCTGAGTTAGCAACATTTAGAAAGTTAGATACACGTTTACAAGGACACCCAACAACACACGAACATTTACCAGGTATTCGTATTGCTTCTGGATCTTTAGGTCAAGGAATGAGTGTTGCTATTGGTGCAGCTCAAGCAAAAAAGTTGAATGGAGATGATAAAATTGTATATTCATTACATGGTGATGGAGAATTGCAAGAAGGTCAAATCTGGGAAGCAGCAATGTATGCAGCAGGAAAAAAAGTAGATAACTTAATTGCTACTGTAGACGTAAATGAAAAACAAATTGACGGTACTACTGACGAAGTTTTAGCAATGGGAAGCTTAAAAGCTAAATTTGAAGCTTTTGGTTGGGATGTATTAGAAATTAAAGAAGGAAATGATGTTGATGCTATTTTAAAAGGAATGGCTGATGCAAAATCTCGTACAGGAAATGGAAAACCAGTTTGTGTATTATTATATACAGAAATGGGGAATGGAATTGACTTTATGATGCATACACATGCATGGCATGGTAAAGCACCAAACGATGAGCAATTAGAGGCATCGTTAGCACAAAATCCAGAAACATTAGGAGACTACTAAGAAATAGTTTTTAAAATAACATTCAAAATCCCGCTTTTATGCGGGATTTTTTTATGTTTTTCTTCACATTAAAGCGTAAGTAAAAACGTAAATTTACGTCATTAATAATACCAAATAATAAAACACAATAAATGAGAATAGGAATTGTATGTTATCCTACCTTTGGAGGAAGTGGAGTAGTAGCAACTGAACTAGGTATGGCATTAGCTGATAAAGGGCATGAAGTACATTTTATAACATATAATCAACCAGTTCGACTAGACTTTTTTTCACACAGAATACACTTTCATGAAGTAGTATTAGAAGAGTATCCTTTATTTCAATACCAACCTTATGAATTAGCATTGTCTAGTAAGATGGTTGAAGTAGTTGAAAAGCATCAATTAGAAGTGTTACATGTACATTATGCAATACCGCATGCCTATGCCGCATATATGGCTAAAAAGATGCTAGAAGAAAAAGGTATTAATGTAAAAGTAGTTACTACATTGCATGGTACAGATATTACTTTAGTAGGAAGTCACCCAACGTATAAAACAGCTGTAGAGTTTAGTATTAATAAATCGGATGAAGTAACTACAGTTTCTAATAGTTTAAAAGAGGATACATTGCGTTTGTTCAATATTGATAAGGACATAAAAGTAGTATATAACTTTATTGATGGTGACAAATACGACAAAGCGCATCAAGCTGAATGTAAACGTATTGGTTTGGCAAAACCAGAGGAAAGAATTTTAACGCATGTAAGTAATTTTAGACCAGTTAAGCGTACCGACGATGTGATTCGAATATTTAATCAAGTTCAAAAGGAAATTCCATCAAAGCTATTAATGGTTGGAGATGGACCAGAACGTTTAAAAGCTGAGAATTTAGTAAAAGAATTTGGTTTAGAAGATAAGGTGTTGTTCTTAGGAAACAGTAATGAGGTGGCTAAAATATTATGTTATTCAGATGTGTTTTTATTACCATCAGAAACAGAAAGTTTTGGATTGGCAGCTTTGGAAGCAATGGCGGCAAGTACAGCTGTGATATCAACAAATACAGGTGGTCTTCCAGAAGTAAATATAGACGGTAAAACAGGATATTTAAGTGATTTAGGTGATGTAGATGATATGGCTAAAAATGCTATTAAGATTTTAAAAGACGAGGTTATATTAAATCAATTTAAAGAACATGCCAAAGAACATATAAAGTTGTTTTCTTTAGAAAATATTTTACCAGTATATGAAGAAATATATAAAAGTTGCTCGGTAACAGCATAAATTAAAAAAGGCGAGAAAATTTCTCGCCTTTTTTAATTTATGTTATAGTATTTTAAACTATCTATAATTAGGTTAGATGGGACTTTGCAATCGATTTTGAAATCTTCATAGTCCTTTAAAAGAACAAAGTTAATTTCACCACCGATATTCTTTTTATCGTGTTTCATTAATTCAAGAATAGCAGAAAAGTCATCTTCTAAAATTTCTATTTTACCATATATAGTGTGAATAGCTTTTTTAATTTCTTCAAGTTTATCTTTTGAAAAACCTAAAGTTTCTGAAGAAATATATGCTTCACAAACCATACCTATAGCAATAGCTTCACCATGAGTTAGGTTTTCTTTATGGTCACTTTCTAAAAAATAAGATTCAACACCATGTCCAATGGTATGACCCCAGTTTAAAACTTTACGAACATTTTTCTCTTTAGGGTCTTCTAAAACAACTTCGTTTTTAATTTCAATAGATCGATGAATTAAGTCTATAATATTTAATTCAGGATTGTCTTTAATTTCATTAAATAAACGAATATCATGTGTCATTCCGTATTTAATAATTTCAGCAGTACCAGATCTAATTTCTCTAGGAGTAACCGTATGTAAATATTCAGGGTCTAATACAATCAATTCAGGATTAGCAAAAACACCAATCTGATTTTTTAAAACACCTAAATCAACACCAGTTTTCCCACCTACAGAAGCATCTACCATACTTAAAAGAGTAGTCGGAATGTTTACAAAATCAATTCCACGTTTAAATGTAGAGGCAACAAAACCACCTAAATCGGTAATTACACCACCACCAAGAGTAATTAATAAACTTTTACGATCGGCACCTAATTCGGTCATAGCATTCCAAACACCAATACAAGTATCGATGTTTTTATAAATTTCACCAGCATCAATTTGAATAATTTCAATGGGCTTATCGGTTTCTAGTAATTGCATAAACCTAGGATAACAATGCATTATCGTATTGTCATCTACAAGAACAAAAATAGACGAGTAATTATTGTTGCGAATTAAATTAGCTAATTCGATATACGCTTTTTCTTGAAAATGGATAGTGTATGTTGCTGCTTGAATAGAAGTCATTTCAATCTATAATTTAAAGGCGAAATTAAATAGAAAATATTAAAATATATCATATGTGTCTGTTATATTTGTCTTTAAAATCAAATAATAATATTACCTCGATAATGAGACTTTTTGACAACACCGAAACTGCTTTTAAATTAAAATCTGACTCAGAGTTAGAAAGAGCATATTTTTTGTTTAAAATGATACAGAACCAGCCAATGGTTCGCATAGGAACAGCGGTAACTAATTTTGCCTTAAAGGCACACTTACCAGTTGAAGGTTTAATCCGTTCAACAGTTTTCGATCATTTTTGTGGAGGAGTAACAGAAGATGACTGTTTACCTAACATAGAAAAAATGTACGATCGTGGTAATGTACATAGTATTTTAGACTACTCAGTAGAAGGAAAAGAAGATGAAGCACAGTTTGAAGATGCTTTACAAATGACATTGAAAACAATTGATTTTGCTGAAGAAAAAAAATCAATACCATATGCAGTATTCAAACCAACAGGTTTTGGACGTTTTGCTTTATACCAAAAATTAACCGAGGGTGAAGAGCATACAGAAGAAGAAAAAGTAGAATGGGAAAGAGTTGTAGAGCGTTTTCATATAGTATGTAAAGCAGCAGCAGAGAAAGATGTCCCATTATTAATTGATGCAGAAGAAAGTTGGATGCAAGATGCTGCTGATGATTTGATTGAAGAGTTAATGGAAATTTACAATAAAGAAAAAGCTATTGTATTTAATACATTACAAATGTACAGACATGACCGATTAGAATACTTAAGAGGTTTATATCAAAGAGCACATCAAAAAGGATATCACATAGGTATGAAAGTAGTACGTGGTGCCTATATGGAAAAAGAAAGAGAAAGAGCAAAAGAAAAAGGATATCCATCACCAATTTGTGTAGATAAACAAGCAACAGACGATAATTATAATGAAGCTGTTCGTTTTATGATGGAGCATAAGAACATGGCAATCTTTGCTGGAACTCATAACGAAGAAAGTTCTTATTTGTTAATGGATTTAGCAAAAGAGTATAACGTAGAATCGACAGATAAGCGTATGTGGTTTGGTCAGCTATATGGTATGAGCGACCATATTAGCTTTAATTTAGCCCAAGAAGGATACAATGTAGCTAAATATGTTCCTTTTGGACCAGTACGTGATGTAATGCCATATTTAATTCGTAGAGCAGAAGAAAATACTTCGGTAGCAGGTCAAACTTCAAGAGAATTAAATTTATTGAAAACCGAAAGAAAGCGTCGTAAACTGTAATGAGTACGGTTGACGAAATAAAAGAAGCTATTCAAAAAAATAAAAAAAGACTAGCTAAAGAGCTTCAAGAAAGCAAAGAGCTAGTTTTTTTGATAAAAAAGTCTCTTACCACAAATTTATCTGAAGAAGAAAAGATAAAGGTAAAAGAGCAAATGTTAGATATATGTAAAGCTATTCCTGCGTTTACAGTTTTTATGTTGCCAGGAGGAGCTTTACTATTACCATTACTAATAAAATTTATTCCAGATATACTCCCAAGTGCCTTCCGAGGAGACGATGAATCTTCAGAAGAAGAAAAATAATTCAACTTCCCTATAGTATTCATTTTTAAAACACTACTTTTGCAGCTTCAAAATAAGCACGAATGCAATCAATTAGAAACATCGCTATTATAGCGCACGTTGACCACGGGAAAACGACTTTAGTAGACAAAATTATAGATCAGGCAAAAATCTTAGATGAACGTAAGGAACGTACTGATTTATTGTTAGATAACAACGATTTAGAGCGTGAGAGAGGAATTACAATTCTTTCTAAAAACGTATCTGTAAACTATAAAGGAGTTAAAATTAATGTAATTGATACTCCAGGTCACGCCGATTTTGGTGGTGAAGTAGAACGTGTATTAAAAATGGCTGATGGTGTTTTATTATTAGTTGATGCTTTCGAAGGACCAATGCCGCAAACACGTTTTGTATTAGGTAAAGCAATTGAGTTAGGTTTAACACCTATTGTAGTTGTAAACAAAGTTGATAAAGAAAACTGTACACCAGATTTAGTACACGAAAAAGTTTTCGATTTAATGTTTGCTTTAGAAGCTACAGAAGAACAATTAGACTTTACAACAATTTATGGTTCGGCTAAAAATGGTTGGATGAGTACTGATTGGAAGGATGAGAAAACTGATATTATCGATTTATTAGATGCGGTAATTGAAACTATTCCTGAAGCTCCGTACAGAGAAGGATCACCACAAATGCAAATTACATCGTTAGATTATTCTTCTTTTAAAGGAAGAATTGCTATCGGACGTGTATACCGTGGAGATTTAGAGAAGAATAAAGATTACATGCTTTGTAAAGCTGATGGAACTACGAAAAAAGTTCGTATCAAAGAATTACACGTTTTTGAAGGAATGGGTAAAGCTGAAACAGAAAAAGTTCGTAGTGGAGATATTTGTGCAGTAACTGGTATTGATGATTTCGAAATTGGAGATACAATTGCAGATTTAGAAAACCCTGAAGCATTACCAAGAATTGAAGTAGATCAACCTACAATGAGTATGTTGTTTACTATTAATAACTCACCTTTCTTTGGTAAAGAAGGAAAATATGTAACATCTCGTCACTTACGTGATCGTTTATTTAAAGAGATGGAGAAAAACCTTGCATTACGTGTTGATGAAACTGATACAGAAGATAAATTCAATGTATTTGGACGTGGAATTCTTCACTTATCAGTATTAATTGAAACAATGCGTCGTGAAGGATATGAGTTACAAGTGGGGCGTCCACAAGTAATTTTAAAAGATATTGATGGTGTAAAGAGTGAACCATATGAAACATTATCAATCGATCTTCCTGAAGATGTAGCTTCAAAAGCTATTAATTTAGTAACATTACGTAAAGGAGACTTATTAGTAATGGAACCAAAAGGAGATTTACAGCATTTAGAATTTAACATTCCTTCAAGAGGATTAATAGGTTTACGTAATAAAATTTTAACAGCAACTGCTGGTCAAGCGATCATCAACCACCGTTTTAGTGAGTATGGTCCTTATAAAGGTGAATTTAGTGATGAGTTAAAAGGAGCTATTGTTTCTTCTGAAACTGGTAAAGCTACAGCTTATGCTATTGACCGTTTACAAGATAGAGGACGTTTCTTTATTGATCCTAACCAAGAGATTTATAAAGGTCAAGTTGTTGGAGAAAATTCAAAAGATGGAGATTTAGCTGTAAACTTAATTAAAGGAAAGAAATTAACTAACGTACGTGCTTCTGGTTCTGATGATGGAGTGAAAATTGCACCAAAAGTTGATTTTTCTTTAGAAGAGTGTATGGAATATATTAGACCTGATGAGTACTTAGAAGTTACTCCTGAAAGTTTACGTATGCGTAAAATCTCTTTTAGATAGATTTAAAGCAATAAAAACTTATTTATAATAAAAGCCACCTGTTAAGGTGGCTTTTTTATTTTGGTTAATTAAAATAACCTTTGTTTATGTTAAAATAGTATTAGTTTGTTTAAGTAGTGTTCTAGCTGTTTTATTTGATTTAATTAAAAATAGATTGTCATAAACCTTGAATTAAGCTAGTAAATTTTTATTATTGCGTTTTATTTGCAAAGTGTAAAAGAAGCAAAAGTTAAATTAGAAATTTTTAAGTGGCTAAAAAAAAATATAAAAGAATGTTAAAATAGTATTGAAAAGGAAAAGTTACCAAAATGATTAACGAGGAAATCTATAAGGGGAAAAAGAACATCATTATACTTTGGTAACTTTGAACAAAAATAAAATTATAGTAAGGGGAAAGAACTAATAATTTCGAGACAAAAATATTTATTCAAAACAGAACAAAATAGCCTGTAGTAGAATTGATGTATTTTTGTGTTAAAATCTGATGAAAATTAAAGCTAAATTTTAAAAATAAATTGCTTGTAGTATAAATGAAGTACCTGAAAAACCATTAATTAAAGTGAAAAACAATAAAACATTTTTATTTTTTTTAATAATATTTTTAATAGCCCCCCTAGCTATACTAAGCCAAGAAAAGGCAATAACAGTAAAAGATTATAAAGAAAAAGTAATAAAAGACTATTACAGATTTCAACGAACTGAAGATGGTCAGTTATTAGATAGTATTCTGCGTTTTATTAAGCTCAATAAAATTGAAGTAGAAGAAGACACTATAAAAAGTAAAATATATTATCTAAATGGAGTTAAGAATTTATTCTTAACTAGATATGATAAAGCTGAAGAAACTTTTTTAAAATCTTATGAATTAGCCGAAAAAACAAACGATATTCTTCTAAAGGGAACTATTTTTAACTCTCGAGGCGTAACAATTACAAAAGGAAGTGCTAATTACAAAAAAGCAAAAGTTTTATTTGAAAAAGCAGTAGTTGAGTATAAAAAAATAAATGAAATTCCTCAACAGATAGATGCTTACTACAACTTAACGGTGAATGCAAAAAGAAGATGTAAGTGGGAGGAATCCAATAAGTATGCTTTTGAGTTTTTAAAGTTGTTAAATAAGTACGAAGAGAAAATAACAGGATTAAGAAGAATGCACTATTTTATTGGTCATAACTATTTGAGACTAAAAAAATATGATGATGCATTTCGTAATTTAAAAATAGCAGAAGGAATTACTTTTAAAGATGATAGTTTTAGTTTTACTACAAGTTTGATTAATGAAACTTACGGGAAGCTTCATGAAGAGAAAAAAGAGTATAAGAAAGCTTTAGAACGTTATAAAAATGTAACTAATAACTTAAGAGCTGCTAATAAAGAAACAGAAAAGAGAATAGAAGATTTTTATACTCGAGAATTAGAATTAGAAAATGAGTTACAAGAAAAAGGAAAGGAAATAATAAAGGATCAAAATAGAATAATACTTTGGAGTGTTTTAACAATTGTTTTATTGGTAGTTCTAATTCTAACTCAAATTTTTTATTGGAAAAGAAATAAAGAAAAAAACAGAGAAATTAAGGAATTAAATAAAGAATTAGCAGGCTTAATAGTAGATTTAAAAGGTAAAAATAAAGAGCTTTCTAAAAATAAGAAGGAAATAGAAAATCTATTAAAATTAAATGAACAAGCATTATTTTCAAGAGTTTTAAAAATCTCAACGTATAACGATGCTATTAGAAAAATATGCAAAGATTTAGAGACTCATTTGGAGAACAATTTGGATGCATCAAGTTACTTTATAACTATAAATAAAAAATTACTGAATTTAATCTCAGAAGAAGAATTATGGGAAGATTTTAGAATACAATTTGAGAAAACTAGACCAGATTTTTATAATAAATTAAAAAAAGTAGCACCAAACTTATCGGTTAACGATCTGAAGCATTGTACTTATATTGTATCGAATTTGAAAAGTAAGGAAGTAGCTCAATTAGTCAATGTTTCTCCTAGAAGCGTAGAAACTGTCAGGTACAGGATTAAGAAAAAAATGGGCCTAGAAAAAGAAGAAAGTTTGTACGATTTATTGAGTAATTTATAATTAACATTAATTTAATTAGGAAAATTAAAAAATTATTTCAAATATTTGTAAAACAAAAATAAAGACATGAACTTTAATCAATTACATCATCATCATCATATTTGCACTCAAGCGAAGTGAAGATGTATTGATTAAAAATAAAATATATTTAAACCCCGTTTGAGTAAATCAAACGGGTTTTTTGTTTCCATAGGCGCCAGGAAATTATCTTCTCTATAAAGATTTACTCAAACCAAACTTAAGAAAATGAGTAAATTAAAAATAGCCATACAAAAATCGGGAAGACTAAATAAAGATTCCTTACAGATATTAAAAGACTGCGGTATTTCTATTGATAATGGTAAAGATCAATTGAAAGCTTCAGCAAGCAATTTTCCATTAGAGGTTTTCTATTTAAGAAACGGTGATATTCCACAATACCTAAAAGATGGAGTTATTGATATAGCAATTGTTGGAGAAAATTTATTGATAGAAAAAGGAGAAGGAATCGAGTTTATAGAGAAACTTGGATTTTCAAAATGTAAAGTATCTCTAGCAATTCCTAAAGGAGAAGAATATAACGGATTGTCTTTTTTTCAGAATAAAAAAATAGCAACATCATATCCGAAAACAGTACAAGACTTTTTAACCAAAAACAATATTGATTCACAGTTACACATTATTAACGGATCGGTAGAAATTGCTCCTAATATTGGTTTGGCAGATGGTATTTGTGATATCGTTTCTAGTGGTTCTACACTTTTCAAAAATAATTTAAAAGAAGTTGAAGTCATCCTAAAATCCGAAGCAGTTTTAGCAGTGTCACCTAAATTAGAATCATTGCAACAAGAAATTTTAAATAAGCTGCAATTCAGAATACAATCGGTTTTAAAGGGTAGGAGGTCTAAGTATATTTTACTAAATGCACCTAATAATAAGCTTGATAAAATCATCAATATTTTACCAGGAATGAGAAGCCCAACAGTATTGCCATTAGCAGAAAAAGGCTGGAGTTCTGTACACTCGGTATTAGACAAGAATGAGTTTTGGGAAATAATAGATGAGTTGAAAAACAATGGAGCTGAAGGGATTTTAGTGTGTCCAATTGAAAAAATGGTAGTTTAAATTTTAAGGAATAAAAATGAAGATTATAAAATATCCTAATAGAAAAGATTGGAAAAACCTTTGCAAGAGAGCTACTTTAAGTGAAAGTAATTTAGATGAAGTAGTTAAAGAGGTTTTGGAAGATGTTAAGTTAAATAAAAACAAAGCTTTAATTAAATACGCGAAAAAGTTTGATGGATTAAATATCACTTCTTTTGAAGTAACTGAAGAAGAAATAGAGATTGCTAAGAAAAAAGTAAGTAACGATTTAAAAGAAGCAATACAGTTAGCAAAATCAAATATTGAGATTTTTCACACTTCTCAAAAAGAAGAAGAAAAAGAGGTTATAACATCAGAAGGAGTTACTTGTTGGCGTAAAAGTGTTGCGATAGATAAGGTTGGACTTTATATTCCTGGAGGTACAGCACCTTTGTTTTCAACAATTCTAATGTTAGGAGTTCCAGCAAAAATAGCAGGGTGTAAAGAAATTATTTTGTGTACACCACCAAATAAAAAGGGAGAGATAAATCCTACGATTTTATATACGGCATCGTTAGTTGGAATTACTAAAATTTTTAAAGTAGGAGGTTCACAAGCAATAGGAGCTATGGCTTATGGTACAGAGACCATACCTAATGTGTATAAAATTTTAGGGCCAGGAAATCAATATGTAACTAAAGCAAAAGAATTAGTACAACAGAAAGGAGTTGCTATTGATATGCCAGCAGGGCCGAGTGAGGTTTTGGTTATTGCAGATGAAACTTCAAATCCAGCATTTGTAGCAGCAGATTTATTATCACAGGCAGAACATGGAACAGACAGCCAAGTCGTATTGGTAACAACTAAAACTACTATAGTAGAAGAAGTGTTAAAAGAAGTTGAAAGTCAATTAGAAGAGTTACCAAGAAAAGAAATAGCAGAAAAAGCATTAGAAAATAGTTTTTCGGTTGTTTTAAATACTATTGAAGAAGCTATTGAATTTAGTAATGAATATGCACCTGAACACTTAATTATAGCTTCTGATAATGCAACTCAATACATAAGTAAAATAATTAATGCAGGATCAGTGTTTTTAGGAAATTATAGTTGTGAAAGTGCAGGTGATTACGCAAGTGGAACAAATCATACATTACCTACAAATGGATATGCTAAAAATTATAGTGGAGTTTCTTTAGACAGCTTTGTGAAGAAGATAACTTTTCAAGAAGTAACAGCAAAAGGGATTTCTAAAATAGGAAAAGCTATTGAGTTAATGGCTGAGGCAGAAGGTTTGCAGGCACACAAAAATGCAGTAACATTAAGATTAAAAGCTATATAGAATGTTTGAGTTAGAAAAAATAGTTCGACCTAATATCCAAAGTTTGAAAGCGTATTCTTCTGCAAGAGATGAGTTTAAAGGAGAGGCAGAAGTATATTTAGATGCTAATGAGAATCCATTTGGTACTTTAAATCGTTATCCAGACCCACAACAAAAAAGTATTAAAGAAAAACTCTCAGAGATTAAAGAAATAAATACGAATCAAATTTTTGTAGGCAATGGAAGTGATGAAGTAATTGACTTGGCATTCAGAATATTTTGTGAACCTGGTAAAGATAAAGCTTTGACTTTTTCACCAACTTATGGAATGTACGATGTTTCAGCAGGGATAAATGATGTAGAATTAATTAAACAACCATTATTAGCAGATTTTCAAATCAATTTAAATCAGTTACAGCCTTACTTGGAAATGGATGAAGTAAAGTTAATTTTTATCTGTTCTCCAAACAACCCTACGGGGAATATAATTAACAAAGAAGATATAGAATACATTCTTGAAAATTTTAAAGGAGTTGTAATTATTGATGAAGCTTATATTGATTTTAGTACAAAAGAATCTTTAGTCGCTGAAATTAAAAATTACCCAAACTTAATTGTGAGCCAAACATTTAGTAAGGCATGGGGATTAGCTGGAGCTAGAGTTGGAATAGCTTATGCAAGCTCAAAAATTATTGATTTATATAGTAAAGTAAAGGCTCCGTACAATGTAAGCTCTTTGAATCAAAATGCAGTTTTGGTGAGTTTGAATAATCAAACAAAATTCGAAATTGAAAAGAATATCATTTTAATAGAGAGAGAAAAAGTAATAACTCAATTATCTCAATTGCCAATGGTCAAAACAATCTATCCTACCGAAGCTAATTTTGTATTGGTTGAAGTAGAAAAAGTAAATGAATTGTATAAAGACTTGGTAAAAAAGAAAATAATTACGAGAAACAGAAATAGTGTAATTAATAATTGCTTACGAATAACAATAGGCAGTCCAGAAGAAAATCAAAAACTAATCAACGCATTACAAGAATTATAATATGAAACGAGTATTATTTATAGATAGAGATGGAACTTTAATTAAAGAACCAGCAGATGAACAAACAGATTCATTTGAGAAACTTCAATTTTATCCAAAAGTATTTCAAGGTTTGGGTAAGATAGCAAAGGAGTTGGATTTTGAATTGGTATTAGTAACTAACCAAGATGGGCTAGGTACAGAGGTTTATCCAGAAAACACATTTTGGCCTGTACATAATTTTGTAATGAATACTCTAAAAGAAGAAGGAATAATTTTTTCAGAAGAATTTATAGATAAAACATTTGCAACAGATAATCAACCAACAAGAAAACCTAATACAGGTTTATTAACAAAGTTTTTTTCAGAGGAGTATGATTTAGCAAATTCATTTGTAATTGGTGATCGCTTAACTGATATTGAGTTAGCTAAAAATTTAGGAGCCAAAGGAATTTATATAAACGACGAAACTTTTTTAGGAACAGATGAAATTACAGTAAAAAGAAGTGAATTGGATGAATTTATAGCACTTAAAAGTAATGATTGGAATGCTGTTTATGAGTTCTTGAAACTAGAAGAAAGAGTAGCGAGTGTTGTTAGAAATACGAATGAAACAAAAATAAGTATTCAATTAAATCTTGACGGAACAGGACAAAGTGATATAAGTACAGGAATCGCTTTTTTTGATCATATGTTAGATCAAATAGCTCGTCACGGACAAATGGATTTAGCTATAAAAGTAAATGGAGATTTAGAGGTAGATGAGCACCATACAATTGAAGACACCGCAATAGCATTAGGGGAGGTTTTTAATAAAGCTTTAGGGAATAAGCTAGGTATAGAGCGTTATGGTTTTTGTCTTCCTATGGACGATTGTTTAGCTCAGGTGGCTATAGATTTTGGAGGAAGAAATTGGTTAGTATGGGAAGCAGAGTTCAAAAGAGAGATGATAGGAAAAATGCCAACAGAAATGTTTTTTCACTTCTTTAAATCATTCACTGATGGAGCTAAATGTAACTTGAATATAAAAGCAGAAGGAGTAAATGAACACCATAAAATAGAAGCAATATTTAAGGCTTTTGCTAAAGCGATTAAGGTTGCTGTTAAGAGAGATTCTAGTAAAATGATTTTACCATCAACCAAAGGAGCATTATAAAATGATAGCAATTATAAAATACAATGCAGGAAATATAAGGTCTGTTCAAAATGCAATTAGTCGTTTGGGATACGAGAGCATTATAACCGATGATTTAGAAGAAATACAACAAGCAGATAAAGTAATATTTCCAGGAGTAGGTGAGGCTAGTTCAGCAATGAAGTATCTTAAAGATAAAGGGCTAGATAGAATATTGATATCATTGAAACAACCAGTATTAGGAATTTGCTTAGGACTTCAGCTTATGTGTAAATCATCAGAAGAAGGAAATACAAAATGTTTAGGGATTTTTAATGCTGAAACAAAAAAGTTTCCTCCGTTGAAAAAGGTACCACATATGGGATGGAATAATTTTTCAACAATAAAAGAATCAAAAATAACAGAAAGTATAAATGTTAATGATGATGTATACTATGTTCATGGTTATTATGCAGAGCTCTCAGAAGATACAGTTGCTACATGTAATTATATAGAATTGTTTAGTACTGTGATGCAAAGAGATAATTTTTATGCAATGCAATTTCACCCAGAGAAATCGGCAAGTATAGGTGAGAAGTTACTAAAGAATTTTTTAGAATTATAAAACAGATATAATGAGAATTATACCAGCGATAGATATTATAGAAGGAAAGTGTGTTCGACTTACAAAAGGTGATTATTCAACTAAAAAAATATATAATGAAAATCCATTAGAAGTAGCTAGGGAGTTTGAAGATAATGGAATAAAATATTTACACTTAGTAGATTTAGATGGAGCAAAATCAAAGCATATTGTAAACTATAAGGTATTAGAAGAAATAGCAACAAAGACTAATTTAAAGATAGATTTTGGAGGAGGTTTAAAGTCTAATGATGATTTACGTATTGCTTTTGAAAGTGGAGCAAATCAAATAACAGGAGGAAGTATAGCAATTAAAAATCCAGATGTTTTTATTGGATGGTTAACAAAGTATGGAAGCGAAAAAATTATTCTGGGAGCAGATTGTAAAAATAGAAAAATAGCAACACAAGGTTGGTTAGAAACTTCGGAGATAGATGTGATAGACTTTATAAAAGAATATGAAGAAATTGGAGTACAAAGTACTATCTGTACAGATGTAGCTAAAGATGGTATGCTTCAAGGAGCCTCAGTAGATTTATATTTAGAAATTTTGAGTAAAAGTGCAGTGAATTTAATAGCAAGTGGAGGAGTTGCTACTATTGAAGATTTAGTAAGACTAAAAGAGATAGGTTGTGAAGGAGCTATTTTAGGAAAGGCTATTTATGAAGGGAAAATAAGTTTAAAAGAATTACAAGAGTTATGTTGAAAAAAAGAATAATTCCTTGCTTGGATATCAAAAATGGAAGAACAGTTAAAGGAGTTAATTTTATAGATATTAGAGATGCAGGAGATCCAATAGAACTTGCAAAAAAATATGTAGAAGAAGGAGCGGATGAATTGGTCTTTTTAGATATTACTGCAACTCTAGAGAATAGAAAAACTTTGGTGGAATTGGTAGAGAAAATAGCCAAAGAAATAAACATACCGTTTACCGTAGGAGGAGGAATAAGTACAGTAGATGATGCATTAGCTTTGATTAAAGCAGGAGCAGATAAAGTGAGTGTTAATTCATCAGTAGTGAAAAACCCTCAGTTAATAACTGATTTAAAGAATCGTTTTGGAAGTCAGTTTGTAGTAGTAGCTATAGATACTAAAAATGTAAATGATGAATGGAAAGTATTTACCAAAGGAGGTACTTATGAAACAAGTTTAGAAACAGTTAGTTGGGCAAAGGAAGTGGAGCGTTTAGGTGCTGGAGAAATCTTATTAACTTCTATGAATAGTGATGGTACTAAAGAGGGGTTTTCAATAGAGATTACAAATTTAGTAAGTAAAAAAGTAAACATACCAGTAATAGCATCGGGAGGAGCAGGGATAGAAGAGCATTTTAAAGAAGTTTTTACAAAAACAGAAGCAAGTGCAGGGTTAGCAGCTAGTATTTTTCACTTTTCAGAAATACCAGTACCAAAACTTAAACAATATTTAAAAGAACAAAACATAGCAATACGATGAATATAGATTTTGCAAAGGGAAATGGGTTGATTCCAGTAATTATTCAAAATAACTTTACCTTACAGGTTTTGATGCTGGGATATATGAATGAAGCAGCTTTTTTAAAAACACAAAAAGAAAAAAGAGTTACATTTTATAGTAGAAGTAAGAATAGATTGTGGACAAAAGGAGAAGAGTCAGGTAACTTTTTAGAAGTAAAAAGTATTCACCTTGATTGTGATGAAGATACTTTATTAATAAAAGCGGTTCCTCAAGGTCCTACCTGTCATAAAGGAACAACATCGTGTTTTTCAGAAGAAACATCAAAAGGGTTTTTGTATAAGCTAGAAGAGACCATAAATAATAGAATAGATGATAATGTTGAAACATCCTATACTAATAAATTATATAAAAGAGGCATTAATAAAGTAGCACAAAAAGTAGGAGAAGAAGCTGTAGAATTAGTAATTGAAGCAAAAGATAATAATGAAGAATTGTTTAAAAATGAAGCAGCAGATTTATTATATCACTTTTTAATTTTATTAAAAACTAAGAATTTAAGTTTGTTAGATATAGAAGAAACATTAAGTTCTAGGAATTCATAAATAAAAAGGTGAATGTTTTTAATATTCACCTTTTTATTTAATATTCTACGGAAAGAGAAGTGTCGTAATATTTCTTTTTTCCTTTATAATACCCATAGTTAAAGACTAGAATTTTTTTATATTTTCCTTTGAAAACTTTTCTATAATAAGATAACTCTTGAATGTTTTTGGCGTTGAAAAGAATTTGTTCTTTGTTATTGTTTACTTTACCGTAGATAGAAATTTGATACTTATTTTTTGATTCTGATTCTTTAAAGCTTGTAGAATAGATAATTTTTGAAACCATAAAAGGTTGTTCTTTATTATCGTATTTGTTTGGTGACTTAAAGAAAATATTGGCGTACTTACTTTTAATATTCTTTAGTTTTAAATTCTCTTTTTGAGAAAAAGAAGAAATACTAAACCCTAAGAAAATGATAATTAACAATAAATTTTTCATAATTCTATGATTTAAATGTTATTAAAGTTAGTTAAAATATTTTAAATGAGTGTTTTATGTGTTTTTGTTTGTTCAAACTTTAATACAATTTATACTTAACTAAGTTAATTGACTATTTTTGCAAAATGAATGAATTTCAACAGTTAAGAGATACGCTAAATCAAAGTGTTTTAGAATCTAATTTTGTAAAGCTTACCTTAAGTAAGCCTATTAGAAAAAGTGATGGATTGCCAAATGTATATGTTAGATTGATAAAAATAAAAGGAACAGAAATGTTTCAATTTACTTATCATTATACAACTAATGATAAAGTAAAAAACTATACATTAAAAGAAGCAATATCAGAATTAGAAATCTTATTAATGGATAATTTTAGAGCAGCTACGCTTTTTACATTGTCTAATGATTTGTTGGTGTTTATATCAAAAAAGAAAAAGGTGTCTTATAAATTAAATGCCCCAAGTTTTAAAAATAAGTTACCTGAAACACACGATAAACCAAAAGAACGATTAGCTGAAGCTGGAAGTTATTTACAATATTTAGGTATTACAGATAAGTCAGGTAAGGTTATTCATAAAATGGCAGATAAATACCGACAAATAAATAAGTATCTAGAAATTATAGAAGGATTACTAAAATCAACAAAACTTCCAAAGAAAATCAATATTGTTGATATGGGATCTGGAAAAGGATATTTGACTTTTGCTTTGTATGATTATTTAGTAAATCAAAAAAAGTATAACGCTACAGTAACTGGTATTGAGTTAAGAAAGGAATTAGTTACCTATTGTAATGATGTTGCTAAGAAGTCTGAATTTAAAAATTTATCGTTTGTAGCACAGCCAATTCAAGAATACGATAATAATAAGATAGATATTTTGATAGCATTACATGCATGTGATACAGCAACTGACGATGCTATTTATAAAGGATTATCTTCGAAAGCAGAGTTAATTATATGCGCTCCATGTTGTCATAAACAAATCCGTCAGCAAGTAAAAGGAAAAGAGCAAGAAAGTCCATTATTAAAGTATGGTATTTTTAAAGAACGTCAGTTTGAAATGGTAACAGATACTATAAGAGCACTTATTTTAGAAAAGAATAATTATAATACTAAAGTATTTGAATTTATAAGCAATGAGCATACTCGTAAGAATGTAATGTTAGTTGGTACTAAATCCTCTAAAAAGAATGATGTTTCAAAAATTGAAGACAAAATCTCAAGTTTAAAAAATGCCTATTCAATAGAGAATCATTATTTAGAAACACTTATGTAAATGTGTATATAAAAAAAACAAAAATCACCTTTTAAAGGTGATTTTTGTTTTTTACAAGAATATTATATCTAAGCTTTAACCTGATTAATTAATTCTAAAGTAACATCAAATACACTCTTTTTATACATTTTACTTTTTAGCCAAGCATAAAAACTCATTACAAAAAGATCTTCATGTTTAGCGCCTATGAAGTCAAAAGAGTTTTCAACTTTGTTAAAGAAATCAGTAGAAGTAGCTGACTCTGGATTTTTATAAATCTTTTCAACCAAACCTAGGTAATTAATAACACGAAGTTGTCCAATATCTTTTAAATAATCGTAGTATTTTCTTTTAAAACTTAATAATCTGGATTCAAATAAGTCAATATTATTTAATTCTAAATGAAGTAAAATTTCAATAAGATTTTTTTTAATTGTCCATTCCATACTATTTTTCTCAATATACCAATTGTCGGAATGATAAAATTTAGAAAATAATTGTAGTGCTTTTTGTAGTTGATTATTTTGAAAGTAAAACATAATTAGACTTAAGCGGATATCTAACATGGTTTTTACATCAGTATTTTTTTTGTCAATTAGTTTTTCTAAAATATGTATAGCTTCTGCTTGTTTGTTTGTATAGTTTTTATTTAAGGCAAATAATAATGAATAATTATACTTAAAATAGTTGTAGTACTTTTTTTTACCTTGAAGCATATACTCATGCATTATATTGAGATAATACATAGATTTGTCAAAGTTTTTATTCCTAAATAAGGTATTAGAAATTAAATATAGTACTCTAATATGATAGTAGAGTTGTTTTTCATTTTCCTTTTTCTTTTTTAGAGTTTCGTAAGTATCAATAAGAAAAGCTTCAACAGTGATAAAATCTTTACTTACAAAAGCTGAAATACTCGCAATGGTTATTAACTGATACAAAGATTTAAAAGACATACTATTGTTGATGCTAATATTATGTTCTTTGAAAATAGTGTTGGTAATTTCTTGGAAACTTAAATGACTACCACCTTCGTAGTTCATTGTTTTTAGAGTTTGTCTAATTTTAGCGTATACAATGTTAAGCTCTTCTTCAAGAAAATGATTCTTTTGGTTTTCTTTAAAATTACTAACAATGGCATCTATGTTAGTGTTAGGAATTGTATATGCATATTGAATTTTAGTATGATATATTTCGCTAAGTATTGTAAAGAGTTGATATTCTTTAGCAATACTTTCAGCTTTATCTAAAATTTTATAAGCCGTTTTATAGTTTTTGTTTATTAAAAAGTCTCTAGCAGCAAGAATGTATTTTACAATTTGAATATCAATAGAGTTTTCGCCTTGTAATTTATTATTGGCTATAAAATCAATTAGAGAGTCTATTAAACGTTGTTTTAGAGTATAATAAGCATCTCTTTTTTGACTTTTATATAAGTCATTACAAATAATAGAAATCGATGTTTCTCCCTTTGTTATAAGTTTAAATAGTTGAATGTTTTTTGCATCTTTTCTTTTATTTTTTTTCTCTAAGTAAAGTATAAACTTATGTTGCTCATCAGAAGATAGGGTAGAAATTATAGATTTTAAATCTATCATTATATCGTTGGTTATTTGTTTTTAAAATATAGTAAATATAGTTTTTTTTTAATTTTTGAGTTGAATTATATCGTTGGTTTTTCGAATATTTTGTTTTTAAAAAAAATAATAGTCATTGCATTTTTGTCCTGTAATTAAAAATGAAAATTATGAATAACCAAATAGAAACTTTTGAACATACTAAAGAGGTTAAAAAGAAAAAGAATAAAACAGTTAAAGTTTTTGATCAAAAACCAACATCGGCATTTGTGGGAGCTTCATGGGGAGTATTAATAATAGGGATTTCAGCATATTGTATTGGACTATGGAATGCTGAGATGGAATTGAATGAGAAAGGGTATTATTTTACAGTATTGCTTTTTGCGTTATTCTCAGTTATCTCTATACAGAAAACAATTAGAGATAAATTAGAAGGAATACAAGTAACAGAGATTTATTACGGAATGAGTTGGTTTACCACTATAACATCTATTGTTCTGTTAGTAGTTGGACTTTGGAATGCAGATTTATTATTGAGTGAAAAAGGATTTTATGGTATGTCTTTTACATTAAGTCTTTTCGCTGCCATATCTGTACAAAAAAATACAAGGGATATTGCTTATATAAAGGAAAATAAAAGTGAAGAAGGGAATCATTAATTAAGAAAACTCGTATGTATAGTAATATGCATGCGAGTTTAATGTTTATTGTAGTTTATAGTCAATAGAGAAAATGAAATTCTTTTTGTTTGAATAAATTGAAAGTATAATTGTACTTTTATCTCTAGAAGGCAAGCAAAAATGAAAACATCAAAACTATTAATAATTGGAGCGTTTTTTTCTATCTATATTATATGGGGATCTACCTATTTATTTAATAAAATAGCAGTAACAGAAATTCCGCCTTTGTTTTTAGCAACCATACGTTTTTTAATGGCCGGTTTATTAATTATTTTGATAGCTAAATTGATGAAGATACCTACAAAATTATCAAAAAATCAGTTTGTTAATTCGGTAATAGCGGCGTTCTTGTTCTTGGTATATGGTAATGGTGTTTTTGTATGGGCGTTGAAATATGTAGATAGCGGCTTTGCAGCGTTGTTGGCTTCAACTCAGCCCTTATTTGTATTGTTCTTATTACGTTTGATTGATGGGAAAAGAATGCAAAAAAAATCAATGATCGGTGTTTTGTTAGGAATGGTAGGAATGTACTTATTGGTAAGTCAGGAAGAGATTTCTACCTCAGAAGGAAGTGTTTTAGGAATTTTTATGATGTTAACTTGTGTGTTGAGTTGGAGTTATGGTAGTGTTTTTGTGGCTAAGGCCGATTTGCCTAAAAACTATTTAGTAAGTACAGGATATCAAATGTTATTTGCAGCTATAATGTTAGGTACAGCAAGTTTAATTTTTAAAGAAACATGGATTTCTCCATTTGAATGGTCTTATAAAACTCAGATGTCAATGGTGTTTTTAATTGTGTTTGGTGGGATAGTTGCTTTTACTGCATTTAATTATTTATTAAAAATGGTTTCTCCAGAAAAAGTAGCAACATCCGCTTATGTAAACCCAGTAATAGCTTTGGTATTAGGTTGGAGTTTGTTAGATGAAGAATTAACTCGTCAATCGATAATAGCTTCTATAGTATTGTTAACCGGAGTATATTTTATAACCTCAAGGAAAAGAATAACCAAAAATAAAGTTACCACCAAACCACAAAGAATTTAATAAGTTCACCATTAGGTTTTTTAAGCCAGCATAAAGGAGCATTTTCTTCGTCTAAATAGATTTGAAGTTTAGAAGTAAAATCATTAAAGTTTAACCAGTTAATGTTAGTATGAGGTATTACTAACCAATTATGTTTGTTTGGAATATAAAACTTAGAATCTTTAAATTGCTCTAATTCATTAGGATGAATATAAAATCCAGCAATACATTCATTGTTTATAATTGGGAATTTATCTTTTTTAAAACTTTTTAAATGAGTGAACAATTGAGCTTTAAAATATACTTGTTGTTCAATTTCATGAGCAGATAAATTTAAATCTTGTAAATAAGTAGCACACTCTTTAGAATAGAGTAGGGGTAATTGTTTTTCTTTTAATTTAGTTAGTTTTTGATACAAACTATCTCTTCTATTGGGACCTATCCAATGCTCAATTTCAGTACTACCTACATTAGAATCATATAAATAGAATTTATAAATAATTTCTAAATGAATTGGCTTATCTTCTTTTAATAATATACAATCTAATTCTCCTACTGTTCTTTTTCCTTCCTGAATTTGTAAATTTTCTGTAAGTATTTTTATACTAGGCTTTTGTTGTAAGTGAAAAGAAACAAAACGTTCTACAAGTTTACCTAAGCGAAGTTTTTGAATAATTATAGCATCAAAAGAAGTAGTTTTGAGGTTTGAAATTTCAAACTGTATGAAATCAAAAACACCTTTTCCATGCCATAGAAAAGGTGTTTCTAAAAATCCTTTATATTGTAATAATAAATCTTTTGATTTTTTATCCATCAAAAGAGCTTATTCTTTAATTCCTAATTTTTCTAAAACTAACTTAGTTATATCATAACGTTCATCAATATATTCAAATTGGTTACCGTTGGTTGTTAAAATTTGAGTATATCCATTTGCTTTTGCAACTTCAGCTATAACTTCACTTAATTTTTTATACAATGGACGCATACTATCGTTTTTTTGAATTTGTAATAATTTAGCTCCGTTTTGTCTAAAACTTCCAATTTCTTGCTCTAAAGTAGCAATTTCTTGAACTTTGGATTTTTTTTCTTCATGAGATAATGTTTTTTCAGCTGCTTTATAAGCTTCAACTTTTGCTTGAAAATCTTTAGCTTTTATTTGAAAAGAAGAATCTAGTTTTTTTCCATAATTTTCAACTCTACGAATAACATTCTTCATTTGTGGCATTTTACCAATAATATAATCACTATTAACAGTACCTACTTTAGTCTGCGCATATGATAATGTTGTAAATAATGTTATTACAAAAAGTATAAATTTAAATTTCATTGTTTTCTTAATTATTTTTCACAAATATATAAAAGAGAATAAATTGAAAAACTTAAAAGTAGTTAAATTTTATTTTCTATTTCTTGGATAATATGCTGTATATCATCTTGAAAATCGAACCAAATAATACTTTTATCTTTTCTAAACCATGTACCCTGTCTTTTAGCAAAACGACGTGTGTTTTTCTTAATTTCTTCTATAGCAAATTCTTTAGTAAAATTTCCATCAAAATATTCGAAAAGCTCTCGATATCCAACGGTTTGTAACGCGTTTAGCTTTTTATGGGGGTACAGTTTCTTAGCTTCTTCCAATAAACCGTTGTTAATCATAATGTCAACTCTTTGATTAATACGGTTATACATTTTTTCTCTATCAGCAGTTAACCCTATTTTGATTGATTGAAAATTACGTGGTGTTTTAGGTTTATTTTTAAAAGATGAATATGTTTTATTTGTGCCAATACAAATTTCTAAAGCTCTAATAAGTCTGTGAGGATTGTCTATAGCAATAGAATTATATGTTTCTGGATCCAAGTCTTTTAATTTACTTTGAAGATGTTCAATTCCTTTTTCTTCTAATTCTTTAGTAAGATTAACTCTAATAGCAGGATCTACATCAGGAAAATAATCTAAACCTTTTAAAGCAGCATCAACATATAAGCCACTTCCACCGACCATAATTTGAATAGGATTTTTAAGAAACAATTCATCTAATTTAGTTAAAGCATCTTTTTCAAATTGCCCAACAGAATAATCTTCAAAAATACTTCTATTTTGAATAAAATGATGTGTCGCAGAAGCCAGTTCCTCAGCGTCAGGAACTGCAGTTCCAATACACATTTCTTTATAAAATTGACGAGAATCACATGAAATGATATCACAACCAAAATGTTGCGCTAGTTTTATACTAAGTGCAGTTTTTCCAATAGCCGTTGCACCAACAATGGTAATTAAAGTATTTTTCATTTAGTCGTGTAATTTACTTCCACAATGATTACAGTAAGAGGCATCATCGTCATGTCCTTCATAAGAGCAACTAGGACAAGATTGTGTATTTAAGTTTATATCGTTCACTTTAACCATTTCAGAACTAACTATACCCGTAGGAACAGCAATAATACCATAACCAAGAATCATAATAATACTAGCTATAAATTGCCCAAAAGGTGTATGAGGAGCAATATCTCCATAACCAACAGTTGTAAGTGTTACAATGGCCCAATATACACTTCTAGGAATACTTGTAAAACCATTATCTCCACCTTCAATCAAATACATTACAGTACCTAAAATGACACATAAAATTAATACGAAAAATAAGAATACAGCTATTTTAGCTCTACTTGCTTTAAGTGCTTTCATAAAGTTATTAGATTCTCCTATGAAACGAGCAAGTTTTAAGATTCTAAAAACACGTAGTAATCGTAATGCTCTTAAAGCAACTAAACTATGCGTGCCAGTAAAGAAAATAGCTAAGTATTTGGGTAATGTTGAAAGTAAATCAATAACACCATAAAAACTAAAAATATACTTTTGAGGTCTATTTATAGAAACGATACGAACAATATATTCAACAGAAAAAAGAATCGTAATCAACCATTCAGAAATGTTTAAAATTTCGCCATACTTCGCATTGATGCTATTAACGCTTTCTAACATAACTAACACAATACTAGCTATAATTGCAATTAATAATACAATGTCGAATAATTTACCCGCAGGAGTATCCGCTTCATAAATTATTTCATGAAGTTTTTCTTTCCAATTTTTTGATTCGGTTTTCAAATGAAAAAGTTGATTTAAGACAATATTACAAATTATTTTCTACTTGTAGTCTTACTATTTTAGGTACTTTGTTTTTAAGTAAGTAGTTTTTAATTATGGTTTTAGCCAACTGTTTGTCCTCAATTGGGGTCACCATAGATTTTAAAATAGCTAGTTGATTTTCTTGAAAAGCTAAATTGGTAAAAGTATACCCAACTACTTGATTGTTTTCTACTAAAATAACACCATGCTCTTCAGGGATTCTCCCTTTATCTACAATTAAAAAGTTATCGTGATTGAAGTTTCTATCATTAACTTTTCTTCTACGAATAATATTAAATTTAGGTTTTAATTTAAGAAGTTCTGTATGGTATTTTAAACGTGTAAGAAGAATGTTTCCAGTTTCTTCATAACTTATTTCTACAACTCTCTTTTGTACTTTTTGAGCTTTAGGTGTTTCTTTTAAAAAGAGTTTATTTACTTCCTGTTTTATATTTTTTCCTCGACCAATGTATATGATTTTACCTTCTTCATTGTGAGCATAAAATACACCTTGTCTTTCTGGAAGTTTGTCTAATATTTTTAAGAAACGTTGTTTTTCGTGTCGGTTATCAGTATATTTTATGGATTGCTGAATAATTTCCTTATCAATATCTTTTTCTAGTAATAACTTGAAAAGTTGTACAGTAGCTAAAGCATCACCATTAGCTCTATGTCTGTCAGACATTGGTATACCAACAAACCTACATAGTTTACCTAAACTATGCGAAGGGGCTTCTGGAATTAATTTTTTACTAAGTGAAACAGTACATAAGGTATTGCGTTGGTAATTAAACCCCAAACGATCAAATTCTGTACGTAAAATTCTATAATCAAAGCTAGCATTGTGAGCAATAATGATGCAGTCTTCAGTAATTTCAATAATTCGTTTAGCTACTTCATAAAACTTAGGTGCATTACGAAGCATTTTATTGTTAATACCTGTTAGTTTAACAACAAACTCTTGAATTTCTCTTTCAGGATTTACTAAACTTATAAATTGATCTACTATTTGATGTCCATCAAATTTGTGAATAGCAATTTCAGTAATGCCTTCTTCGTTAAATTTACCTCCTGTCGTTTCAATGTCTAAAATTGCGTACAATTCTTTTTCTCTTTTTAGCTGATTAATGTAAATTTAAACAATATAATTTCTAACTCCAAAAATAGAACTACCAATTCTAACCATATTGCTTCCGTTTTCAATAGCCAATTGATAGTCACCACTCATTCCCATTGAAAGTGTATTTAGGTTAGAGTATTTTTCCTGATTTTTCTTGAAAAAATTAGCTAATGACGAAAATTCTTCTTGAAGTTGTTGCTGATTATTAGTAAATGTGGCCATTCCCATTAAACCAACAATGTTTATATGTCCTAGTTCAGATAACTCTTCTGAAGATAATATTTCTTCAATATCAGAAAATAATAATCCAAATTTAGTATCTTCTTTAGCTATACGAGCTTGTAAAAGACAATTGATAACTCTACCGTGTTTTTTAGCTTGTTTATTAATCTCTTTCAAAGTTTTAAAGCTATCTACACCATGAATTAAATCAACAAAATGAGCCATGTACTTAACCTTGTTTCGTTGTAAATGACCTATCATGTGCCATTTAATATCTTTAGGTAAGTTATCGTACTTATTAACCATTTCTTGTATTTTGTTTTCACCAAATACACGTTGGCCAGCCTCATAAGCTTCTTGAATGTCAGCTATTGGCTTGGTTTTTGAAACAGCAACTAAGGTTACGTTTTCTGGTATACTATTTTTTATTTTTTGAAGATTTTCTTTAATTCCAGTGATCATATTAGAATTCATAAATAGTTAAAGCACTTCTTAATTTTGGTTCAATATAGGTAGTTTTTGGAGGCATTAATTTTCCTGAATCTACAATATTTTTTAGTTCTTCAATAGTGGTTGGTAACATTCCAAAAGAAATTTTAAAATCTCCACTATCAACTTTTGTTTTTAATTCTAAACTGTCTGATTTATCTTGTGAATAGATAATTTTTGATGCATTTCTAATATCATTAATACCTAAAATTGGTTTTAGGACTGTTGTATAAAGAATTTGTGCATCTAGTCGACTTAAAGAATCAGTAAATTCATAAGCAGATTTTCTAAGGTACAGTGCATAAAACTCTCCATTTAAATACATGCTAAAGTGATGTCTCTCTTTAGGTCTGTATAATTCTTGACCTCTATTTTCAATTCTGAAAAAAGTATCTAATTCAATTAAAAATTCATCAGGAGTTAAACCATTTAAATCTTTTATGAAACGATTAAACTCATAAATACTTAATTGGCTTTCTGGTAGTAAGTAACTCATAAATGAGTTGTATTTTTCTTTACCGATATGATTTGGATTGTCTTTGGCTAAATTTTTAGCAAGTAAACAAGAAGAAGTAGATCTATGGTGCCCATCTGCTATATACAAAGTATCGACATTGTCAAATGCTTTTGTTATTTGCTCAATATCATTTTTATCATTTACAATCCATAATAAATGATGATCCTTGTCGGTAGTAGAAAATTCATATTCAGCTCTTTCAGCCTGATATTTTTTGATGATAGATTCAATAACATCATTATCAGGGTAGGTAAGGAGTACAGGTTCTGAGTTGAATCCTGTATTCTTTAAATAGTTTTCAAAGAGTAATTCTCGTTCTCTAAGAGTTCCTTCATGTTTTTTTATAACATCATTATGATAATCTTCAACTGAGGTTGCAGCTATAATTCCACAAAAAGAATTTGTAGGAGTTGTTTTTTGATAAATATAAAAAGCAGGTGCTTCGTCTTGAGTGAAAATTTTATCTTCTTTAAATTCTAAATAACGATTGTGTACCAATTTAAAGCGTTGTTCTCCACTAATATCTTCTTTATGATATTTATATCCAGGATTAATTACATGTAGAAAAGAATAAGGGTTAAACGCTAATTTAGCTTTTAACATCTCTGAAGTATAAATTTCATATGATTTAGATGAAACCATAGCTACTTTATCACGAGTAGCTCTTACTGCTTTAAAAGGTTTTACAATTGCCATAAATTATTCAGAAAGTAATTTAATAATTTGGTTTGCTAATTCAACTCCTGTTCTTTCTTCAACTTCTAAAGTTAGAGGACCTATATGTGGAGTTAATGAAATTTCAGGGTTCATTAATAATTGAATTGCAGGAGTAGGTTCGTTATCAAATACATCTAAACCTGCATACTTTACTTTACCACTTTCAATAGCGTTTACTAAAGCAACTTCATTAATAAGATTTCCTTGTGAAGTATTAATAATTCCTACACCATCTTTCATATTGTTAAACTGAGTTTCTTCAAGAATATAATCTTCTTGGTTAGAAAGATGTAAGCTGATAAAGTCGGCTTCTTTGATAACTTCATCAAAAGAAGTAGTTTCTATTTCAATATTTGCCGATTGTCCATTGAAAAAAGGAATGTTAATTGTAGCTCTTTCTACATTTGAATCTGTTGCTATTACGTTCATACCAACTCCCAAAGCTATTTTAGCTACGGCTTGTCCGATACTATCGAAACCAATAATACCAATTGTTTTACCTCTTAACTCCACACCTTTTGCATACTGTTTTTTTAAGGTGTTAAAACGAGAATCACCTTCTAAAGGCATATCTCTATTTGATTGATGTAAAAAACGGGTAATTCCGAAAAGATGTGCAAAAACTAATTCTCCAATTGCGTTTGAAATTGCAGAGGGAGTGTTTATTACATGAACACCATTATCTACCGCATAATCAGCATCAATATTATCCATAATAACACCTGCACAACCAATTAATTTAATACTTGGGCATGCTTCAATTAATTCTTGACGAACTTGTGTGTTATTTTTAACAATAATAGCATCAATATTATTGTCGTTTATATAGTTTTCTAACTGATTTTGAGCAACCTTTGTGCTGATTACTTCAAATCCTTTACTTTCTAAAATTTCTATTCCGCTTTTAGAAATTCCGTCATTTGCTAATATCTTCATCTTAAATCTATATTGTTATTACGAGAAATAGTTTAACCTAATTCTTCCAATAACTTTTTTATGCTGTTCTTTCTAGTTCTTGCATTACATCTACCAAAGCTTGTACACTATATAAGGGTAATGCATTGTACATGCTTGCTCTATATCCACCAACACTTCTATGACCATTTAAACCATTTATATTAGCTTCATGCCACATAGTGTTGAACTTTTCTGTTAATTTTTCATCAGCTAGAGTAAAAGTAGCGTTCATATGACTTCTGTCTTCTTTTGCTACATTTCCATTAAATAAAGGATTGCGATCAATCTCATTATATAAAAGAGCTGATTTTTGCTGATTTACTTTTTCAATAAATTCGATTCCTCCTAAATCTTTTAACCACTCTAATGTTAACATAGAAGTATATACTGCAAATACAGGTGGTGTATTAAACATACTTTCTTTATCAATAAAAACTTGGTAGTTTAACATTGAAGGAATAATTCTTTCTACTTTTCCTAATATCACCTCCTTTACAACAACTAATGTAGTACCCGCTGGACCCATATTTTTTTGTGCTCCCGCGTAGATTAAATCAAATTTTGAAAAATCTAATTGACGTGAAAAAATATCTGAACTCATATCACAAACTAAAGGAACATTAGTTTCAGGAAAACTTTTCATTTGCGTTCCGTAAATAGTATTGTTACTAGTACAGTGAAAATAATCTACATCGGTAGGAATTGTATAATTTTTAGGAATATAATTAAAGTTTTTATCCTTTGAAGAGGCTACTTCAACTAGCTCTCCAAATAACTTTGCTTCTTTAATTGCTTTAGAACTCCAAGTTCCTGTATTTAAATAGGCAGCTTTTTTATTTAGTAAATTATAAGCTGTCATTAAAAACTGATTACTGGCACCTCCTTGTAAGAATAAAGCTTTGTAACCTTTATTTTCAAGACCTAACAATTCTAAAACTAAACTTCTTGCATTTTCAATAACATCAACAAAAGGTTTACTTCTATGCGATATTTCAATTAATGATAAATTATCGTTATTAAAATTTATAACCGCTTCAGAAGCTTTTTTTAAAACTTCTTTTGGTAAAATACATGGTCCTGCGCTAAAGTTATGTTTTTTCATTTTGTAGTTGTGTTTGTTAATAGCAAAGGTGCAAATTTATGGAGTTTAATCTTTAAATTTTTGCTAAAAATTCAAGAGTATTTATACCATCTGCATAATCCCATAATTGAGGATGTTGTGTTTGGCCAAATGCAATTTCATTATCAATAAAATTGTTAGCAACTACACATTGAATTTGATCTTTATCTTCCCAAAGTTTAATTTTTAAATCATCAGCATTTTCATAATATTCATAAAAAACTGAAGCAATAGGAGAGGCATAGCTTTGATCTTCTTTAATCATAAGGAACCCATTTTCTAAAATATCAAATTCACTCATTAAATATACCGCTTTGTTATAATCGTAGTTATTAGCATATTTAACATTGTTAATGATTTCATGTTTATTATACATCCCTTTGAAGAATGAATCGAAATCATAGTTTTTAGGAACAAATAATTTAGAAACAGAACGACACCCTAATCCAAAATAACGGAAAACATCCTCACTTAATTTTTCAAAATCTTCCTTGGTTTCATTTCCTGTTAAAATAGCAACTGAGTTTCTGTTTTTTCTGATAATACTAGGTTTGTCTTTAAAATAGTATTCAAAATAACGAGCAGTATTGTTGCTTCCTGTTGCTATTACAGCATCAAAATCAGTTAATTTTTGTTCGGTAAAAGTAATTTTATCTTTAAATTCTGGTTCAACAAATTCTAAATATTTAGCTAAAAAAGGTAATAAGTGCTTATCGTTAGAAGATTGCTTTACTAAAACAGAATGTCCAGCTATTAAAACAGATAAGAAGTCATGAAATCCAACTAAAGGAATATTCCCAGCCATAATAATAGCAACTTGTTTAGTTTCATTATGACCTAAATTTTCATTAGAAATCCATTTTTGTATAGAAGTTTCAGTTAATGCCTTAGACCAATTTTCGGTAGCGAATAATAATTGATCTTTCGTAAACCAAGTATTATTTTCTCCAGCAATTTTTAATTGATGTTTAAAACCATCAAAAAAAATGTCGTTAAATTCAACTGTATCTTTTTGTGCTACATTCTTTTGAGTGAATTGACTTAAAAATTCTCCTAATTTTACAAAAGCAGCGATTCTATTTTGGATTGTATCCATTTATTTTGTTTCTAAATTAATTTGGAACTATTTTTGCGCTTGCAAAGTTACAAAAACTGAAACAGATTAATTATGGCAATTATAATAACTGATGAATGCATAAATTGTGGTGCATGTGAACCAGAATGTCCAAATACAGCTATCTATGAAGGAGCTGAAGATTGGAAGTATGCAGACGGTACTGATTTGGAAGGAGATATAGTGTTACCTAATGGTAAAAATGCTAATGCAGATGAAGAACAAGAACCTATATCTGATGAAATTTATTATATCGTAGCTGATAAATGTACAGAATGTAAAGGGTTTCATGAAGAGCCTCAGTGTGCTGCAGTTTGTCCTGTAGATTGTTGTGTGCCTGATGATGATAATGTTGAAACTGAAGAAGAATTATTAGCAAAACAAAGTTTTATGCATAATGAATAGATAATTTATTATTCATCTAATAATAGAAAACACCCAAACTAACTAGTTTGGGTGTTTTTCATTACATATAATAACACAAGTAAATGAGAAGTGGGGATTATAATTTAAAACCTAATCTTGCAAAAAAGTAAGCTCCATCTGAGCCCATTTGCACAGAGTCTGCTAAACCTCCTTGGTCAGTCCATCCATCAAATTGTGGAGTAGGGTATACGTTAAAAATATTATTACCTCCAATGGTAAATTTTAACTTATCTGTAAAAGCGTAACTAAAACTTAAATCGGTTGTAATAGCTGATTCATAAGTATCTACTGAACCTTTTGCTGGATCTAATAAAGCAGCAACGTCTGCTTGTGATTTTGGGGGAGTATCTACCCATTGGAAATCATATAATTGTACTTCACTAAATTTTGTAAAAGTTAAATTAGTATCGAATTTTTTATAGGAGTATCCTAAGTTTAAATTAAATTTATGATCAGGTGCTGAAGCTCTTAAGTAAGCTTGAGAGAAAGGACTAAAGAACGTTAGTTCTGCTTCTTCAGCGCTTAACCCTAAGGTTGTTTGTAAAGTTGTAGGAGTATTTATGCTTTTGATTTTTGTATCGTTGAAGTTTCCTACTAAACCAATATTAATTTTATGATCATTAAAACTCTTTTTATAGTTTAATACAATATCTAAACCTTGTGTTTTTGTATCTACACCATTTGCAAAGAATTGAGCAGCATCAACTCCCAAGTTCAAACTTGAAGCATCAAAATTATCAGTTAAAATAATTCTATCATCTACAGTAATAGAATAAGCATCAATAGTAGCAGTAAATCCACCAATTTTATATGTGAAGCCTAAACTTGTATTAAAAGCTTTTTCTTCTTTTAATTGTTGAATACCAAAAGCTCTTGTAACAGTACTATTATTAGCAGATAATAAAGATGGTAAAGATTGTCCATTAACAATGTTTGTAAACTTTAAGTTGTAATATAACTGAGCTAATGAAGGAGCTCTAAATCCTGATGAAATAGATCCTCTGAAAGTTAAGTTTTCACTTGCTTTAAATCTAGAAGCTAGTTTAAAATTGAAAGTACTTCCAAAGTCACTATAATCTTCATATCTAAGAGCAGCTCCTACTAAAAACTTTTCTGAAAAATTAAATTCTGAGTCGAAGTACATACCTACATTACTTCTAGACCTGTCAATTTCATTATCTGGACTATATCCAGGGAATCCTTGAGAACCACCAGGTAAATCATTTCCATTACTATCAGTAGCAACAGTTTGAGTAGCAGGATTTGTGATTAAAACGCCGTTGTTGTCATAAAGCCCGTAAGAAGCCTCTTCACCTGAAAATATAATAAAGTTTTCAGTTCTATATTCGATACCAAAAGCTAAATTGATACCATTTAAAGTATTTTCTAAGTATTTAGTAAAATTAATACCTGTGGTATTTTGTGATAAACTATGCCCTCCAGCATCAAAATCTGTAGGAGAAGCATCTTTTAAAGAAGCATTATTTGAATCTTTTATAAAGTAATGGAATTTATTTTCTCCATAAGTATTATTAAAATCTACTTCCCATCCGTTGTTCAATTTGTGCTTAATACCCGCAGAAATAGAAATATCTGTAATATTAGAGGTAATTCTAGGAGTAAATCCATTAGGATATAGACTAGGAACAGATCTATTATCTCCATCAGCAAAACTACTTCTAGAAAAAGCATAAGCATCAGTATCTCTAAAGTTTCTACCTCCAAAAGCATAAACTTCTGTGTTGTCGTTAATAGGTAAACTAGAATTTACCATGAAGTTAAAACCATCAATAGCTGCGCTACCATATCCTTTTCTCCATGAAAACCCTGGTCTTAAGGTTCTATCTTTCGATAACAATTCAGTAGTAAAGTTAACAAAACCACCTCTGTCATTTAATTTAGCTCCATAGTTTAAGTCAAATTTAAAGGTACCTCCATCAAAACTTTTATCTTTTCCGTCTAATCTGTTTTTACCATTTACATTGTATAAGGTTTCTCCTGTTGCAGCTTCCCAACCACTACCAACGTTTGTACTGTATATTCCATATCCGAAACTTCCAGTTACTCCGTCTGTGTTATCCTTTAAAACAATATTGATAACTCCAGCAATAGCATCTGAACCATATTGAGCAGAAGCACCGTCACGTAATACTTCAATTCGTTTTATTGCAGCCGCAGGAATAGCATTTAAATCTGTTCCAGAATTTCCACGTCCTCTTGTACCGAAAATATTTACTAATGATGATTGATGACGTCTTTTTCCGTTAATAAGAACTAATGTCTGATCAGGTCCCAAACCACGTAATGATGCTGGAACTATATGGTCAGCTCCATCTGAACCAGATTGCTTAGTAGCATTAAATGAAGGAGCAGCGAATTGTAAAATGTCATTTACTTCAACCTTACCATTTTTAGTAGCTAGATCTTGTACATCAATAATATCTACAGGTACAGGAGTATCAACAGCAGTTCTTTTCGCATTTCTTGAACCTACTATGATTACTTCATCCAATTGTAGTCCTTCATTTAAAGTAATATTAAAACTAGTTTTTCCATTTACAGGGACTTCTTTGGTTTCAAAACCAGAAAAACTAATAATTAATATTGCTCCATCTTTAACTGTTAAATTAAAATTTCCATCTAAATCTGAGCTAGTTCCATTAGAAGTTCCTTTCTCTAAAATGTTTGCTCCAGGCAATGGATTGTTATTAGTATCTTTTATTGACCCAGTTATTTTTGTTTGAGCCCAAGTAACACTAGTAAATAGTATTGTGAAAATTAGTAATGTAATTTTTTTCATGAATATATGATTGATTAATAGAAAAAACGTTAGTTATTTAAGAAGTTTATTCTTAATTGAGTTGTACGTTATACTATTAATAAGCGAAGAATATTTTTTTATACTCTTTTTTTATGAAAAAAATATTTTAAAGTTTAAAACTTAACTTAGTATAGAAGAATGTACCGTTTGTTCCCATTTGAGTAGCATCCCATAGACCTCCACTATCTACATGGCTTCCTTGAACAGTAGGGTAGGTGTTAAATAAGTTATTAATTCCTAATTGATAGTTTAAAAAATTAAATAATTGATATCTAAAATTAATGTCAACAGTATATTTAGGTTCATAGATATCTGTAGCCGCAGCAATTCTCTCTTCTTCAGAATTATTGAAGTAGTAAATAGGTTCTTGAATTTGCCAATCAATAAGTTTTAAGCCACTGTATCTTGTAATATTCAAATTAGAACTAAACTTATTTTTTTGATAATTTATACCTAAGTTGAATTTACTTTTAGGAGCAGAGGCTAATAAGAAATGTTGTTCTCTAATTCCAAAGAAAGTTTCTTTGTCTAAATTTTGATTTTTAATTCTACTAATAGACATTCTATTAATATTACCGTTAAAGTTTATGGATAATTTTGAATCACCAATTTTTTTTAACCATCTAGCTTTTAAATCCAAACCTACAGTTTCTGTATCAACTCCATTGGCAAAAAACTGTATGTTATCTACATTACCTACACCTAAATTAGTGGCATCGAAAATACCACTTAAAATAATTCTATCTTTAATAGAAACATAATAAGAATCTACAGAAAAACTAAAGTCTTTATAATTTGCAGCAAAACCGAAACTAGTGTTTATGGCTTTTTCTTCTTTGAGTTTATCAATTCCTAGTTTTTGTGTGATTGGATTGTTGTTAGCTACTAATAAAGATTCAACGGGTAAATTTCCTAAGTAGTTTGTAAAAGTTAAATTATAATAAATTTGAGCTAAAGAAGGAGCTCTGAAACCTGTACTAAAAGAACTTCGTATGTTTATGTTAGGAGATAATTTTATTCGAGTAGCAAGCTTGGTATTTAATGTGCTGCCAAAATCATTATAGTATTCATATCGAATAGCTGTGGCTAACATCCACTTTCTTGTAAAGTCAAACTCAGTATCAATATAGAAACTAAAATTGGTTCTGTCTTCATTGACTTCATTCATGGGGGAATATCCAGGAAAACCTTGTGATCCTCCCGGTCTTACAAAACCGTTATAAATTACTAAGTCTGAGTTTGGAGTTTGAGAATTTACAAGGTTTCCGTTTATATCGTAAGCACTGTAAGAACTTTCTTCTCCTGCAAATATTTGATAGTTTTCAATTCTATGCTCAAAACCAAAAGCAACATTTATACCTTTTAATGACTGCATAAAATATCTAGAGAAATCTATACTGGTGGTATTTTGCATTAATTGATGCCCACCAGCATCAAATTCTGTAGGAGAGTTTTCTTGTAATGTAGCATTTAAGGTTTCCTTAATAGTGTAATGAAAGTTATTACTTCCATAGGTGTTATTAAAGTCAATATTCCAATTTTTAAAGTTTGTTTTGATACCTACAGACATAGATTTGTCTGAAATATCAGAGGTAATTAAAGGATTAAAACCATTTGGGTAAATAGCTAAAACATTTCTTTCACTATCAGCATCTCGAGAAAAAGCAAAAGCTTCTGTATTTCTATAGTTATAACCTCCAAAAGCATAAAATGAAATATTTCTCTTGATAGGAACTTCAGAATTAAAAAATAAACTAACATTTTGAGAAGCTGCTTCTCCATATTTTTGTCTTAATTCAGTTGGAGCTCTAAATGTGTGGTCTTTTGATAGAAATTCTGTACTAAAGTTGATAAATCCTTTCTCTTTTATTTTGAAGCCATAGTTTACATCTACTTTATAGGTAAGACCATCTATGGTATTTATAGGTGCTATATTTTGAATGCTTGGATTTGCATTATGAAAGCCAAAAGTTGTATTGGCCGATAAAATATTAGTAGTGTCTTTTAAAACAACATTAATAACTCCAGCAATGGCATCTGAACCATACTGGGCTGAAGCACCATCTTTTAAAATTTCTATGCGTTTGATGGCCGAACTAGGGATAGCGTTTAAATCGGTGCCAGAGTTTCCTCTTCCTCTTGTTCCATATAGATTTATTAGAGAAGCTTGGTGTCTTCTTTTACCGTTAATTAATACTAAGGTTTGATCTGGACCTAACCCCCTATAAGTTGCTGGAACAATATGATCGGCACCATCGGCGCCTGATTGTTTAGTAGCATTAAAAGAAGGGACAGCAAATTCTAATAGTTCATTAACCTCTGTGAGTCCACTATTATCTATTGTTTTGTCAATATTAATAATGTCGGTAGCAACAGGTGCATCTTTTTTAGATCTGTTTTTATTTCTTGACCCTACAATATGTACTTCTTCTAAAAACAAATCGTCTTTAAGAATAATTTGTAGTTGTTTTTTTTGAAACTCAATAGTTTGATTAAGGTATCCTACATGACTAATTCTTATTAAATTACTTACACTTTTTAGTGCTAGAGAAAATGTTCCGTTTGGAAGACTAATGGTTCCGTTTTGTGTATTATCTTCAATAATACTAGCTCCTTCAATAGGCTGTAGGTTTTTATTTAGTACAATACCCTTTACTAAGAAAATACTATTAGCTTTTTGAATAGAATCATTAATTATTTGATTTAATGTTGAGGTATCCTGTACTTCTGAAGTATTGTTTGATTTTGGAGTGTCTTTGGCATAGATAACATAATAATTATTTCCTAAGTAATCCAAAGTTAAAGAAGTAGTTTGCTTTAATAATTCAATAGATCTATTTAAAGGTAAATTGTCAAAAGTATTTAAATCGACTGTCTTGTTTTTAAGTAAATCTGATTTATAGGTAAAATGAATATTATGCCTTTTACTTAATGAGTCTAATAGTTGAGTAACAGGCCTTTTTTTTTGAGAAAAAACTTTTGTAGAATATAAACCTATCAGCAGTAATAATAAGAAAAAATGTTTATTGAAAGACATTAAATAGGTTACATAATTATTTTTTAGTAACGACTAATTTACTGTTTTCTTTAATTATTTCAACATTTACTGATTTTTTAATGGCTTGTAAGCAAATATCAATATTGGTTGTAGGTACAGTTCCTGTAATTAAACTATGCTTACTTTCATTGTCTCTAAAGATTACTTCATAACCATAAGTTTCAGTAACCTTTTTTAAAGCATCTTCTAATGATAAATTATTAAACGTTAAAGTACCATTCTTCCACGAAGTCTGTTCTTCAGCTGAAATATTTTCTTGTTCAACTAAGATTTTATTTTCTTTAGAAGAGTAAGATATAAAGTTGCCAGGAAGCATTTTTTTAGAGTCACCATTCTTTAAAGCTAGCCATATATTTCCTTCTTCTAAATATACTTGTGTTTTTTCTTCTTTAGTGTTTACATTAAAAACAGTTCCGTATACTTCAACCTCTAAATCATCCGTAATTACCCAAAATTTAGCATTGGTAGTTTGTTTTTTGTCTACTTGAAAATAGGCTTCACCTTTTAACCAAATTTTTCTACTATTATCCTTTTTGTAAGAAAGAGAAGAATTTGCATTTAATGTAACTAAACTTCCGTCTTTTAATTTTAAGTCTAAAATTTCTCCATAACCAGTTTCATGAGTTATAGTGCCAGAATCAGAAAGTTTAAGAAGAACAACACTTAAAATTAAAATAAAACTAGCAGCAATACCTAGCCATTTATTATAATTAGGTTTAGAAATTGTTTCTTTTTTAACTGTAGTTTTTTCTTGCTTTTCTTTTATTGCGGATTTAAACTTATTCCATTCAAAATCAATTTTTTCTTCAGGAACAATTGTTTTCTTTAATTGAATACCCAAGACAATGTCCTTAGCTTCTTCAACAATTTCTCTTTTATCAGGGTTGTTTTCCAGCCAATATTCCCAAAAAGTTTCATCAGAAAGCTTTTCTTTTTTAACCCAGTTTACAAAAGAAGGATCTTCTATAAAGTCTGTTATAATATTGAATGTTTTTTTTGTCATATTCTTAACTTAACAAGTTTCCCTGCATCTATAATAAGAGTTTCTAATAAATTATATACTCTTTTTGGGAGGGCAAATTTACAAATTAAATAATTGAGAAATTTTTATGTTATATCTTAAGCTTTTTAAAGCTTTATGTAATGTGTTTACAACGCTCTGATAGTTAATTTCCATAGTGTCAGCTATTTCAGCTGTTTTAAGATTACAATGAAATTTTAAAAAAATAACCTCTCGTTGTCGTTTAGGTAGTTTGTTTAAAAGTACTGCCAAGTTTTTATCTCTAAAAGATTCAGATTCTTGGTGAATTAATGTTTCTTCAGCAGTAAATTGAATATCAACCATCTTCTCATCAATATCTCTAACAAAACGTCTTTTTTGGTTTTTTTGTAATTTTTTAATTATCAGTCTTCTGTAAGATGCAAATAGATAAGGAGCAATACTGTTTAAATCACTTAGGTTTTGTCTGTGCTCGTAAATGTAAATGAAAAAATCTTGCAAAGAATCTTCTGTTAAAATAGGATCTTTTGAAATTTTTAAACCATATGAATAAAGTGTACTATAATAACTTTTGAAGAGCACTTCAAAGGCTTTTAAATCTCCATCTTTTAAAGATTTCCATAAGATTTCATCAGATAAATTCTTCATTATAGAGAAGTTAGTTTGCAGTTAAAAGTACACAAAAAAATAAAAAAAATGTAAAGGGTATATATTTAAAACTAAAATTAAGAGAATTCAGAATTGATAATTAGATAAAAATAGAAACCAAATATGTATATTTGCAATCGCAAAATTTTCAATAAAAGAATAGAATGAAAGCTGGAATTGTAGGACTACCAAATGTAGGAAAATCAACATTGTTTAATTGTTTATCAAATGCAAAAGCACAAAGTGCAAACTTTCCTTTTTGTACTATTGAGCCAAACTTAGGAGTAGTAAACGTACCTGATGCTAGGTTAGAAAAACTTGAAGAATTAGTTGTTCCTGAAAAAGTAATACCTGCTACTGTAGAGATTGTAGATATTGCTGGATTGGTAAAAGGAGCAAGTAAAGGAGAAGGGTTAGGAAACCAGTTTTTAGCAAACATTAGAGAAACTGATGCAATTTTACATGTATTACGTTGCTTTGATAATGATAATATTGTACACGTAGATAATTCTGTAGATCCAGTTAGAGATAAAGAAACTATTGATATAGAATTACAATTAAAAGATTTAGAAACAGTTCAAAAACGTTTAGAGCGTGTAAAAAGAACTGCTAAAACTGGAAATAAAGAAGCTCAAGTTGAGTTAGAAATTTTATTGAAAGTAGAGGCTACTTTATTAGAAGGTAAATCTGTTCGTTCTATTGAGTTTACAGAAAAAGAAGAGGAATTTGTAAAGCCATTACAGTTCATTACATCTAAACCTGTTTTATACGTATGTAATGTTGATGAAAATTCAGCTGTGTCTGGAAACGATTATGTAAGTAAAGTAAAAGAAGCTGTAGCTCATGAAAATGCTGAGGTTATTGTTTTAGCAGTAGGAACAGAGGCTGATATTACTGAATTAGAAGATTATGAAGAGCGTCAAATGTTCTTAGCTGATATCGGTTTAGAAGAGCCAGGTGTTTCTCGTTTAATTAGATCGGCTTATAAATTATTGGATTTACAAACATATTTTACAGCTGGTGTTAAAGAAGTAAGAGCTTGGACTATTCCTGTTGGATCTACAGCGCCTCAAGCTGCTGGAGTTATCCATACAGATTTTGAAAAAGGTTTCATTAGAGCTGAAACTATTGCTTTTGATGACTATGAAACTTACGGTAGTGAAGCGAAAGTAAAAGAAGCTGGAAAAATGAGAATTGAAGGAAAAGATTATATTGTTAAAGATGGAGATGTAATGCACTTCAGATTTAATGTGTAATCAATTTTAAGATAATATTACAAACTCTATTGAAGCAATTCGATAGAGTTTTTTTGTACCTTAGATTTTTTAATTTAGGATTTATGCAATTTGAAAAACAAACATTTCAGTTTTTAAAAAAATTAGAAGCTAATAATAATAGAGATTGGTTTGCTGAGAATAAAAAATTATACGATGCCTCTCTTGGTAACGCTAAAGATGTATTCTCTAAAATTTATGAAAATTTAGAAATGCATGATGATATAGCTAAACAGAAAATATATCGAATTTATCGAGATGTACGTTTTTCAAAAGATAAAACACCTTACAATCCTCGATTTGCAGTTTCGTATTCAAGAAATGGTAAAGAATTACGAGGAGGTTATTTTTTACAAGTAAAGCCAGGTGATACTGTTTTAGGAGGTGGTTTTTGGCAACCAGAAAAAGAAGACTTGTTTCGAATAAGAAAAGAATTTGAACTGGATGATAGTGAAATTAGAGAAATTTTATCTGAAGAGAAATTTGTTAAATATTTTGGAGGGAAATTAGAAGGAGATGAGTTAAAAACAGCTCCCAAAGGATTTGATAAAGAGCATAAAGCAATTGATTTAATTAAAAAGAAAGGTTTTATAGCTATCAGAAATTTTACTGATGAAGAGGTATTGTCAAGTAATTTTGCAGAAGAAGTAGATAATTCATTTAAAGCATTGCGACCTTATTTTAATTTGATGAGTGATATTCTTACCACAAATTTAAATGGAGAGTCATTATTATAAGAAAAAGCTGAGAATATATCTCAGCTTTTTGTTTTTATAGAATTATATTTGGCTTAAACCACCATCAACTTCTAATTCTACACCGTTAATGAATGATGCTTCATCAGAAGCTAAAAATAATGCAGTATTTGCGATTTCTTCCGAAGTTCCAAATCTACCTAACGGTACTTGTGTAGCGAAACCTTTCCCCATTTCTTCTACTACCTCTTGTGGTAATCCCATTTTTCCATAAATAGGAGTGTCAATTGGTCCTGGAGCAATAGAGTTTACACGTATACCTCTCGATTTTACTTCTGAAGTAAGAACTCTAGCATAAGCTCTTAATGCTCCTTTACTTGCTGAATATACAGCTAGTCCATCAAAGCCTTTCTGATGAACTATAGAATTTGTAAATAAGATACTTCCTTTATCATTCATAAAAGGTAAAGCTTCTTTTGTAGCTAGTATTGGTCCTTTTACATTAATATCAAAAACTTCATTATAATGTTCAGCTGTGATATCTGTAGTAGGAGTAACTGGAGCTATACCTGCATTTAAAAATAAAATGTCAATATTTCCATATTTATCAACAGTTTTTTTTATTAGTTGTGTATTATCTTCTTCTTTAGATACGTCAGCTACTACAGTAATAAAGTCACCTTCTAAATCAGTAGTGGCTTCTTTTAAAGCGCTTTCTCTTCTTCCTGCTAATACTACTTTAGCTCCGTTTTCTAAGAATAATTTTGCTGTTGCTAATCCAATTCCACTATTAGCTCCTGTTATTACTGCTACTTTGTTTTGTAATTTATTCATGTTTAGTTGTTTTTATTTGAAACGTTCGTTTCAAAATGAGTTAAAAAAAATTAATTTAATATAGAAAGTGTTGTTTTTACGATACTTTCTAAACGACTATAATCATTCATTATGATACCAGAAATACCTAAGCCTTGTAAAGAGTTAAGTAAGTAATGTGCATATTGATCTGAAGACTTATTAGTGTTAATAGAACCTTCCAACTGTCCTTTTTCTATAAGGTCTCCTAATAATTGAATCATATTATTATAATTATTATTTAAAAAACCTTCAATAACTGTTTCCTGATTGGCCATTTCAGAAGTACAATTATTAATAAGGCAACCTATGTTTTTATTATCAATATTGTTTCTAACATTCAATAAAAAAATAGCTTCAATAGCTTTTATTGGAGTTGCTGCTTTACTAGTAACTTCATCAACATTACACTTAAATGTTGATTGATAATATTTTAAGCACAGCATATAAAGATCGAGTTTACTACCAAATGAATTGTAAATACTAGATCTGTTTAAACCAGTAGCATCTACCAAATCTTGCATAGAAGTCAAACTGTAGCTTTTACGATGAAAAACTCCAGTAGCTTGCTTTATTGCTTCTTCTTTATTAAATGTTTCTACTTTTGGCATTTATTTGAAATGAACGTTTCAAAGATATGTGTTTTTTTAATATTGAATTAAAAAGAAGTGTTAATTTTTATTTTGTAGGTTTAATCGAATCTCTCTTTGTAAGAAAAAGAAAGTAACTAAAGTAGATAAAATATCAGCAATTGGAAACGACATCCATACACCATTAACTCCATAAAATCTTGGTAAAATATAAACTAATGGAATTAAGAAAATACCTTGTTTTAATAAAGTTAATACTAAGGCAGGTAAAGCTTTACCGGCAGCTTGAAAATAAGCCGATCCAATTAATTGTGTTGTAATAACAGGAGTAGCTAGGAAAGCAATAATTAAAGCATTAGGAGTACTACTTAATAATTCTTTATCGTTTGTAAAAAGTCCTACCAATTGAGAAGGAAATAACATAATTAGAACAAAAATCACAGAAGCTATAATAGTACCAAATAGTATAGAAGTTTTAATGGTTTCTTTAACCCTTTCAGAATCATTAGCTCCATAATTATAACCTGCAATAGGCAAAAAACCTTGTGTAACACCCAAAACAGGGAATAGTGCAAACATCATTACTCTATTTATAATACCATAAACAGCAATTGCTATTTCACCACCATATTTGAATAATGTAAAGTTTAAAATAATTATAAGTAAACTAATTACTCCTTGACGTACTACTGTAATTCCTCCTAAAGCAACAATTTCTTTTAAAATTACTGGATTAATCATAAAGAATTTAGGAATAATTCTTAATTCGGTGTTTTTTGATAAGAAGAACCATAAGACGAATAAACCACTAACTCCATAAGAAATAGATGTAGCAAGTCCAGCACCAAACATTCCAAGGTTAAAAACTTTTATAAATAAAATATCTAAAACAATATTTGAAATAGCAGGAAATATTAAAGTAAACATAGCGTAATTAGGTTTGCCAACGGCTCTAATTACTGGATTCCCCATCATAGCAAAGGCTAAAAAAGGAACTCCCCATATGATTACGTGAAAATACTCCGCAGCCGGAGCTACAATATTACCATTAGCACCAAATAATTGTAAAACAGGGAAACAAAAAAAGGTTCCTATTAAAACAAATAGAATAGATAAAACAACTGTTAAACTTATTTGATTTCCAAATACTTCAAAAGCTTTAAAAGTGTCTTTTCTACCTAATGCTCTTGATATGATGGAGCTACCTCCAATTCCAATTCCCATACCAATAGAAGAGATGAAAAAAGCTATAGGTAATACAACAGTAATAGCGGCAATAGCCATAACGCTAATCCACCTACCAACAAAAATGGTATCTACAATCATATTTAAAGACATTACTAAAATCCCAATAGAAGCAGGGATAGCTTGCTTTAAAAGAAGTTTACTAATTTTTTCAGTACCAAATTTGTTGGTTATTTTATTCATAATTAAATTCTAGCATTCGAATATCTTAAATATTATCATACTTGAAAGAAATGAAACAAAGATTTAAGTAATAATTAACATCATTCTTGTAAGTTTGTTAAATGAATCTTTACGAAAAAAAAATTATAGTAACATCAAAAGATATTGATGAGTATAATCATGTGAATAATGTAGTTTATGTACAATGGATGCAAGACGCATCAAATGCTCATTGGACTCAACTTATAAAAAATGTTCCAAAACCTGATTATGTTTGGTTTGTAATTCGACATGAAGTTGACTATAAAAATCAAGCAGTTTTAGGAGATGAGATAACTGTAAAAACTTGGGTTGGAAAGACAGAAGGTATTAAATCGGTGCGTCATTTTGAAATTTATAAAGAAGAATTATTACTTGTAAAGTCGCAAACAACATTTTGTTTATTAGATGCAGAAACGAAAAGACCTAGAAGAATAACTAAAGAAGTAACAAACCTACTTTTAGGATAAAAATAAGCAATATCTTTGCACTTATAAATTAATAGTATGACAACATTTACAGCTTTAGGAGTACGAAAGGAATATGTTAAAGGATTAAAAGAGTTAGGGATAACAACTCCTACCGAAGTTCAAAAAGAAACGATACCATATTTATTAGAAAACAACTCAGATTTTATTGGGTTAGCACAAACTGGAACAGGAAAAACTGCAGCTTATGGTTTACCAGTTTTACATAAAATAAATCCTTCAAAAAATACAACTCAAGCCTTAATATTATCGCCAACAAGAGAGTTAGTTCAGCAAATTAAAAAGCAGTTATTTAAGTTTACTAAATATGTAGATGGTAAAATTTTTGTTGAAGCTGTTTATGGAGGAGAGAAAATAGATCGCCAGATTAAAAATTTACAAAGAACTACACATGTAATAGTAGCTACACCTGGACGCTTAATTGACTTGATAGAGCGAGGTGAGGTAAATTTAAAGGATATTAAAATGCTAGTACTTGACGAGGCTGATGAAATGTTGAGTATGGGGTTTAAATTAGAATTGAATCGTATTTTAAAATATACTTCAGGAACTAGAAAAACGTGGTTGTTTTCTGCAACGATGCCCGATGAGATTAGAAGCATAATTAAAAAATATATGAATGCTTCAGCTAAACAAGTTGAAATAAATAAAAACTCATTGGTAAATGCAAACATAATTCATCAGTTTGTACAAACTACAATACCTGAGAAAGTTGATGTAATTATTAAGTTTTTAGAAAAAAGACAATCGGAAAGAGGAATCATTTTTTCAAGAACAAAAGCGGGTGCACAAAAGTTAGCAAAAGAGTTGAAAGAGGAAGGTTTTTCAGTTGAAGCTTTAGAAGGAGATATGCAACAAAAAGAACGTGATAAAGTAATGCGTGCTTTTAAAAAGGAAAATCTTCAAGTTATTGTATCTACAGATGTTGCTGCCAGAGGAATTGACGTACAAAACTTAGGTTTTGTATTGCACCATCAATTGCCAGAAAAACTAGAATATTATACACACAGAAGTGGAAGAACAGCCAGAGCTGGAAAAAAAGGAGTTTCTTTAGTATTAATTCTTAATAATGAAAGAAATAATATTAAAGAAGTTGAAAGAAAACTAAAAATTGAATTTTCTGAAATAAATATATAAATGAGTATCATTTATGCTATAGATATCGCAGGAACTTTTGCTTTTGCAATAAGTGGAGCATTGGTAGCAATGAAAAAAGACTTCGATGTATTTGGAGTCATTATTATTGCTTTTGTTACCGCAGTAGGAGGTGGGATGATACGTGATGTTTTAATTAATGCGCATCCTATAAATTGGATTGGTGATATTAATTATATCTGGACAATTTTAACTGCTGTAGGAGTAACATTTTTATTTAGAAGTAAAATAGCTCCTTTGCGTAAAACAATGTTTCTGTTTGATACTATTGGAATTAGTGTGTTCACTTTATTAGGCCTACAAAAAGGATTGAGTTATGAATTGCATCCGTTTGTAGCTTTAGTTATGGGAATGGTATCTGCTGTTTTTGGAGGAGTAATTAGAGATGTTCTTACTAGAAAAGTTCCTCTAATCTTTAAAAAAGAAATTTATGCCTCTGCTTGTTTGGCAGGAGGAGTTATATATTTAATTTTAGGTAATTTTAATCTGAATGAAGATTTGCGATTTATTTTATCGGCAGCAGCTATCATAATAATAAGAACCGTTGTTGTTAAATATGAATTAGAGTTACCAAAAATAAAAAAGGATATACTTGGTAAATAATTAGTTATAACAAATGGAGAAATTAGTATTTGAAAATTTAGATGCATTGCATAGTTTAAAAGGAAAATCATTACCAGTAGGAGAATGGTTTACAGTAACTCAGGAAATGATAAATGATTTTGCAAATGCTACTTTAGACAAACAATGGATTCATGTAGATGAAGAAAAAGCAGCTAAATATTCACCAACAGGAACAACTATTGCACATGGATTTATGTCAGTTTCGATGTTGTCTGAGTTAATTTCAGATTTAATAGAAATTAAAAGTGTAAAAATGGGATTGAATTACGGTTTAAATAAAGTTCGTTTTCCCAACCCAGTCCCAGTTAATAGTCAATTAAGATTGGTCAGTTCTTTAAAGGAAATTGAAGATTTTAGTAATGGTAAAAAACTAACTTTTGATTGCTTAGTAGAAATAAAAGGACAAGAAAAACCAGCCTGTGTAGCGGAGTTTATTTTTGTTTTATTAGAATAAAAAAAGCTGTCTTGTAAAAGACAGCTTTTATATTTTATAATTTTCTAAGACAATATCCCTTTAGCTTCAGATCTTTTAGTATACCATAAGATAAATAAAGCAAAGCCAATAACCATAATAGGCATAATTACAGCTCCTGGACCATAAACTTCCATAGCTCCACTCATAAAAAGATTGTAAAACATTTGTATTACAATAGCTACTAAAGAAATTAAAAACATAGGTTTTGCTAATTTTCTGCGAAGTAATAAAAAGATACTACCTATAAAGCCACCAAAAACAGCAAGAGCAAAAGCAGCCATTGCCCAAGAAGGGGTGTTTTGTACCATCTCCATTACTTTTTCATCAGGATACATGGCTTTAAAAGCATCAGTGTTGTATGCTTGCTGTAAGTATTGATTTACTCCCATACCATTCCATAGTAGAGAAATAACAGCAATAACCCAGAATCGTTTTTGAGGTTTGTTTGAATTAGTCATAAGTTGAAATTTACGTTAGTTGATTTCTAAAAATACTTATAAAGAGCTATAAATCAAAATTTAAAAATTATTATATATTTGAAGAACAACAAAAGGGGATTAAAAAATAAAGCAATGAAAATAAAATTGAGTTTTATACTCTTGCTATTGATGGGGGTTAATAGTTATGCACAAAAAAAAGGATTACCAGAAGGATGGACCAGAATTCAACAAAATGGAAAAAGAGCTTATAAAAATTTGGTAACAGGTAAAATTTCAAAAAGATATCCAAAAACTCCAGCATTAAAACCTATAGAAGACACTGTATTTGATCCAACAATAATTCATATTGTAAAAGAGGGCGAAACTTTAATTTCAATAGCAAAAAAATATAGTTTTGATATTGCAAAGCTTCATGAGTTGAACAGTTTTTCTAAATCTAAAATAGAAGTAGGAGAGGAAGTTATTTTAGGATATGCTCACAATCAGCAAGAAAAGAAAGCTTTTTATAATGGAGATGTTAATGTTTTAAACCATGACCATGATCACGACGATGATTATGGGTATTACGATAAAACAGAGAAAAAGAATGTTGGATTTAAGTACCATATCGTTTTATCAGGAGAAACATTATATAGAGTGGCTATGAATTATAAATTATCGGTAGAAGAATTAAAAAAACTAAATAACTTAAAAAAAGCAACTATTATGGTTGGTCAAAAATTAAGAGTTAAATAATCAATCTTAAAATAGTGTTAAACTAAAAACAATAACTGTAACAATTTGAAAAAGTTGTCGTCATATAAGTGTAATTACTTAACAGTTAGTTTAGTGATTAGTTAGTTTTTAATAGTTGATTGAAAAAAGGCTCGAGATTTAGAAATCTCGAGCCTTTTTATTTTATGTAGAAATAATTTAATTCTTATTTTCTTTCTAATAAAGCCATGTAAAAACCATCAAAGCCAAATTGATGTGCTAAGACTTTATGATCTTTTACAAAAGTAAAATCTTTCCCTTCGTCAGAAGCTAAAAAGAATTCAACTTGTTGTTGATTTTCAGAAGGTAAAACAGAACAAGTAGCATAAACTAATTTCCCTCCAGGTTTTACCATCTTAGAGTATTGTTGTAAAACTTTTTGTTGTACTTCTTTAATGTTATCTAAAAATTCAGGTTGTAATTTCCACTTACTATCTGGATTTCTACGAATAACACCTAAACCAGAACAAGGAGCATCAATTAATACTCTATCGGCTTTTCCGTGTAATTTTTTAATTACTTTGGTAGAATCGATAACTTTAGTATCAATATTGTGAACTTTGTTTCTACGAGCTCTAATTTTTAGTTTTTTCAATTTACTTTCATAAATATCCATAGCAATAATTTGCCCTTTGTTTTTCATTAAAGAAGCTAAGTGCAATGTTTTTCCTCCAGCTCCAGCACAAGTATCCACTACTTTCATACCTGGTTCAACATCTAAATAAGAAGCTACTAATTGAGAAGAAGCATCTTGAACTTCAAAAAGTCCATTATGAAAAGCTTCAGTTTTAAATACATTAGCTCTTTCAACTAAACGTAAAGCATCATCACATCCTTTAACAAATTCAGTATCTATATTTTCAGATCTTAATTGTTTTTGTAAACTTTCTTTAGATATATTTAAAGTGTTGGTACGTAAAATAACATCTGCTTTTTTATTTAAAGCTGCAATTTCTTTCGTCCAAACTTCTTCTCCTAATTCTTGAACTCCAAGTTCATCAATCCAATCAGGAATAGACTCTCTAAATTTTCTAATTTGAGAAAGTTCATCAAATTTCCCTTTAATTCTTCTAGTTGGAGTTTCTTCAATTTGATTCCAATCTGGTAATTTAATACCTCTTAATACACACCAAACTACAAACAAACGCCAAAGGTCTGGTCTCGAATATGGAGCCTTTACATTGGCAATTTCTGCATATAATCGTTTCCATCGTACAATGTCATAAATTGTTTCAGCAACAAACTTTCTATCACGTGCTCCCCATCGCTTATCTCTCTTTAATGCTTTCTCTACAGCTTTATCAGCATAAACCTCTTCATTAAAAACGTCACGCAAACTATCTATTACTGCGTAAACTAAATTTCTATGTAATCTCATTTGATGAATTTAAGAGTGCAAAGATAGTTGATTTTAATGGCTTTTTGTATTTTCGTTTTTAATGAATTTAAATCATCCAATAACATATATAAAAGGTGTTAGTGTAGCTAGAGCAGAGTTATTATATTCTGAACTAGGTATAAGAACTTGCAATGATTTATTAAGCCTTTTTCCCTTTAGATATATTGATAAGACTCAATTTTATACAATTAATCAACTACAGCAAAATTCATCAGAAGTTCAGATAGTTGGGAAGATAAGAGGTGTTAAAACTGTAAAGCAAAAAAGAGGGAGTAGGTTAGTTGCTACATTTTATGATGCTACTGGTTCTATTGAATTGGTTTGGTTTAAAGGAGCTAAATGGATAAAGGATAGTTTAAAAATTGATACTCCTTATGTAATTTATGGAAAGCTAAACTGGTATAATGGTAGTGCTAGCATGCCTCATCCAGAGATGGAAACAGTGAGAGAATATAAAAGTAAGTTGCAAATGTCTATGCAACCTGTATATCCTTCTACCGAAAAACTGACCAACAAAGGAATTAGCAATAAAATGATGCGTACTATGATTCAAAACTTGTTACAACAGGTTTATAGTAGTATTGAAGAAGCGCTTCCAACTTATATGTTAAATGAAAACCAGTTATTAGGAAAAAGAGAATCGCTATTAAATATTCACTTTCCAAAGAGTCAGGAGTTATTAGCAAAAGCTCAATATCGATTAAAGTTTGAAGAACTATTTTTTATTCAAGTACAGTTGCTACAAAAGAAACTGATACGAAAATCAAAAATAAAAGGATATGTTTTTGAACATGTTGGTGAAGAGTTTACGAATTTTTATAATAATCACCTACCTTTTAGTTTAACCAATGCTCAGAAAAGAGTACTAAAAGAGATTCGAAAAGATGTTGGTTCTGGTGCCCATATGAATAGGTTATTACAAGGTGATGTTGGTTCTGGAAAAACAATTGTAGCTTTATTATCGATGCTAATTGCAATTGATAATGGCTATCAAGCTACCATTATGGCACCTACAGAGATTTTGGCAATTCAACATTATAATGGAATTGTTGAATTATTATCGGAAACTTCTATAAAAGTAGAGCTATTAACTGGTTCGAGTAAAACTAAAAAACGAAGAGAAATTCATCAAGGATTAGAAGATGGGACTTTACATATTTTAATTGGCACACACGCTATTTTAGAAGATAAGGTTCAGTTTAAAAATTTAGGTATTTCTATTATTGATGAACAACATCGTTTTGGGGTTGCTCAACGTTCTAAAATGTGGCAAAAAAACGATTTACCTCCACATGTATTGGTAATGACGGCTACTCCAATTCCAAGAACATTGGCAATGTCTGTGTATGGCGATTTAGATATTTCTGTAATTGATGAACTCCCTCCAGGGCGTAAGGAAATTAAAACAGTTCATAGATATGATAGCAATCGTTTAGGAGTTTTTAAATTTTTAAAAGATGAAATAGCCAAAGGACGTCAAGCATATGTAGTATATCCGTTAATTCAAGAGTCAGAAGCAATGGATTATAAAGATTTGATGGATGGTTATGAAAGTATTGTTCGCGATTTTCCTTCTCCAAAATATCAAATCAGTATTGTTCATGGTCAAATGAAACCTGCTGATAAGGAATATGAAATGGATCGTTTTGTAAATGGTGAAACGCAAATAATGGTGGCTACTACAGTTATTGAGGTGGGGGTAAATGTACCTAATGCATCGGTAATGGTCATAGAAAGTGCTGAGCGTTTTGGTTTAAGTCAGTTGCATCAATTAAGAGGTAGAGTAGGGCGTGGAGCAGAACAGAGTTATTGTATTTTATTATCCAGTTATAAATTGTCTTCAGACGGTAAAACTCGTTTGCAAACTATGGTTGATACCACAGATGGTTTTAAAATTGCAGAGGTAGATTTGAAACTTCGAGGACCCGGAAATATTATGGGAACTCAACAAAGTGGTGTGCTCAATTTAAAAATAGCCGATGTAGTTAAAGATAGTCCTATTTTGCATGTAGCAAGGCAAATAGCTATAAAGGTTTTACAAGAAGACGCAGCCTTGTCTAAACCAGAACACAGAGGGTTATTAAAAACGTATACTCAGCTTCAAAAAACAAGTGGTCTTTGGAGTAATATTAGCTAATTACTTACTGAAATAGATTGAAAAAGAAAAGCCAAAGCTGTAAAGCTTTGGCTAGTAAACTAATAAAACCAAGTATTAGTATCATTAGAGTTAGCTAACTAATGAACTAATGTTTTTAGCGTGAACTATATTTTAATGTAGGCTAATAACTCTTGTTATTTTCCAGTTATTGTTTTCTTTTTTCCAAATATTAATGAATTTGCTTGGTATTGATTTTTGATTGGACTCTTGTTTGTTAAAAAACTTATGGTATCCTATTTGAACAGCTCCATAGTTCTCAATAGGGTATACTTCTATGCTTCCTTTTATTAAAGTACGTGTAACTTTACCGCAAATATTTTTTTCTAAAGCTTCTAATAGTTCTTTTTTAGAAGTAGCTAATCCAGCTTTATCATGAAAAAACTCAATATCTTCATCTATAATATTTGCTTGTGTTTTCATATCACATGTATTGTAAGCATTAAAATAGATACTATCCATTTTTACAATTTGGTTATGTAAATTAACATCAGCAGGTTTGTATTCAGGAATTTCTTTAACCTGTCCATTCATAAAAAACGATATAAAAAACGTATATATATAGGTTAAGATTTTTAGAAAAAAGTTTCCGTTAAAAAAGAAATCGAAAATAGCATCCATAGTTTTTTATTTTAAATTATTACCAAGTTTTAAAGGCTAATTGACCGTCTTCGTTATAAAGTCTTCTAAATCCTTTTGGAATAGTTTCTAAAGTGTTGTTAGAAATCCTGATTTCTCCAATGTATCCATCGTTACAGTTTATTTTTAACAATACCTTGTCTATCATATTGTCTAAATCATATTTCGGATTGATGATTTCAATATCAATGTTTCTTTTGTTTTTAAACCATGTAACTAATTTTTCTAATTCATTTTTAGTTGTTTGTTTACTGATAATAAATTCAGCTTTTAAATCATTAATTGTGCTATCGAATAGAAAACTGATATCTTCATCATTATTTGAATTTCTGTCATTTTCTTCTTCGTTATTATCATTACTATTATAGTCACAATCTGTACATTCAAAACCTTTAGAAGTCATTTTGAAATGATGATTAGCCATATCTCTATCATAAATATCTTGAGTATTTCTAACATCGTCTAAAAATCTACGTGTTGATCCTTCAAAATAAACTGTTGTACCTTCTGGAATGAATAAAGTAGCTCTAATTTCTTCGTCTTTCCACATGTTTTTATATTCACTTAAAAAGAATGCATCAAAAACAATAGTGTTGTTGGCAGATTTAAAGTTATACTGAATGGTTTCAGCATTATCATTCGCTTTGCTTCTTCTTCTTCCTTTTGATGTTTTCTTAATTTCTATATAAGCATTTCCTGTTTCACTCTTGCGAACATCAATATTAATATCATTAGAATATTTCATTTCTTTATCGTTAACATATACACCTACAGAATTACTTCTGTTACGTAAGTTATGGTTGTAATATATATTATCATCATTAACAACTCGTAGTTTTAAAGGTTCTTCTTTAGTATAAGTTATACTATGTTTAGTTACATTGGTTCCTTCATATGCATGTGTTGTAGCATATTCTATACCAGAGAAGCCTACAGCTAATAATGATACTAACCATACTCCAAATAAAGTTAAGATAGCTGGAGTGCTTAGTTTTTTTACATTAGGAGATAAGATTCTTAATCCTAAGATGAATAGAACTATAAATGGAATTCCTATTAAAATAAATAAGAATATTGATAATAACCATTTAGGTAAAGTTGATCCATAGAAAAATGGAGGGTAATGAACCATATCATTATCAAAGTCCAAAAATTCTAAACTTCCAATTGAAAATATTCCTAATAATAATGATATGATTGTTATACCAGCAATAAAGATTAGTAAAACTCCCATGAATTTTCCAAAAACTTTAAATACAGCTAGTAATATTTTACCCATAGTATCTATAAAATCTTGAAATCCAGAAGAAGTTTTAGCTTTTAACTTTTCATAATCTGCACTCGAAATTTTATCAGATAGGTCATTAGCACCATCTTTTAACTTTGATGATAGGTTTTCAAACTCGTTACGAATTTTTTTTTCAATGTTATCAATATTTACAGCTTCACCTTCCATCTGTAATTTTTCAGTAGTGGTCTTAGCTTCAGGTAATAATATCCAAAGGATAAAATAAGCGATAAAACCAAATCCAGCTCCAAACATTAAAACTAAAGTTAATAATCTTACCCAGATTACATCTATACCAGCATAATGAGCTAAACCAGCACAAACTCCACCTAAAAATTTATCATCACCATCTCTAAAAAGTTTTTTACTAGTTCTGTTTCTTCTTTGAGAATAAGAGGTGCTATCATTAAAACTATCTTCAGCTTCAGCATAATCTTCTGGCTGTCCCATAATAGTAATAACTTCATCAATATCACTTTCATTAACCACTTGACGAGCGTCAGTAATTCTCTCTGATAATAACTCACTAATACGTGCTTCTATGTCAGAAATAATTTCATTTTTTCCTTGAGGATCATCGCTTAAAGAACGAGAAATGGCGTCTAAATAGCGTTTTAGTTTTTGATAAGCAGTTTCATCTATATGGAAGAAAAATCCGCCTAAATTTATATTTATTGTCTTATTCATTTTTAGTTGATTTTGTACTTGTTACTTGGCTTACTGCATTTACTAAATTATTCCATGTTTTGTCTAATTCTTTTAAGAACATCCCACCGTTTTCTGTTAAAACATAGTATTTTCTTGGTGGTCCAGAGGTTGATTCTTCCCATCTATATGTTAATAATCCTGCATTTTTTAAGCGAGTTAATAACGGATAAATAGTTCCTTCAACCACAATCATTTCTGCACCTTTTAAGGTTGAAAGTATTTCAGATGTGTATGCGTCTCCTTTTTGTAAAATAGATAAGATGCAATACTCTAAAACACCTTTGCGCATTTGTGCTTTTGTATTTTCTATCTTCATGTAATGCGGTTTATAGGTTATTTTATAAAATTAATTGTAAAAGGATACTTGTATTCCTCTCCTTTGTTAGCTTTCATTGCCGCAATAATAATTAAGGCAATTTTGATAAGTGTTACGATACTTACTAATGATGCTATTCCAATGAAACCAAAAAGACCGTCGTAGGAATGATGTCCGCCAAAATCTACATCGATTCCTCTAAAAATATCTATAAAGTTTCCAAAGAAGAAAGAGAAGAATGAAGCACTTAGTATAAAAATATATAAGCCGAAGCTTATGTTAAAATTGACTGCTTCTTTTCCATGATTATCTAAAAATGTACTTCTTTCTTTTAAGGTTTGCCATAAAATTAAAGGAGTAATAATACTTCCTAACGGGAAAAAGTATCCTGCGAAAGCTGATATATGTATTAAAAAAGCATTGGTATTTTCTTTGTTCTGTTGCATAATAAAATGAATTATATAATACTTGACTATGCAAATATATATCTTTTAAAAGGTATTATGCAATACATAGTACTAAAATTTAACAAAATTTAACATTTGAAATCATGAGTTTTTTTAACAAAAAAGCTGTAAATTGCCTGTAAATACTGATAAAATGAAGTTTACACCTCGAAAAATTAATTTTTTTACATTATTCAAATTACCATCTGCATATTTATGTGGAATAAGGGTAAAATCAATTTCTAATGAAAAATCTCTGGTAGGAGTTAAGCATAAATGGATTAATCAAAACCCATTTAAAAGTATGTTTTGGGCGGTTCAAGGAATGGCAGCAGAACTATCTACTGGTATTTTGGTAATGCAAGCAATTGATAACTCAGGAAAAAAAGTTTCAATGTTAGTTACCAATATGAATGCAACTTTTACTAAAAAGGCAACAGGAAAAATTAGATTTGAATGTAATGATGGTTTGGCAATAGAAAAAGCAATTCAAAAATCTGTTGAAACAGGAGAGGGGCAAACGGTTTTAGTTACTTCTGAAGGAATTAATAAGGAAGGTGTTTCTGTTTCTAAATTTGAATTTGAATGGAGTTTAAAAGTGAAAAATTAATCTTATTTTAAAATTAGAGTGTAACAAAAAAGAGAAACATTATTCTAATAAATAGATTAATTAAACAAAATACTTATGAATGCACATGAAATAGATTACCGCATTTTTGGAGAAGAAATGCAATATGTAGAAATTGAATTAGATCCTCAAGAAGGCGTGGTAGCGGAAGCTGGAAGTTTTATGATGATGGATTCAGCAATTAAAATGAATACTATTTTTGGTGATGGTTCAAACCAAGAAAAAGGTTTATTGGGAAAAATATTTTCTGCTGGAAAAAGAATTTTAACTGGAGAAAGTTTGTTTATGACTGTTTTTACTAATGATGGTCAAGGAAAGAAACAAGTTTCATTTGCATCTCCTTATCCAGGAAAAATTATTCCAATTGATTTGACTGAATATAATGGTAAGTTCATTTGCCAAAAAGATGCTTTTTTATGTGCTGCTAAAGGAGTTTCTATAGGTATAGAATTTTCAAAACGTTTAGGAAGAGGTTTGTTTGGAGGTGAAGGTTTTATTATGGAGAAATTGGAAGGTGATGGTATGGCATTTGTACATGCTGGAGGAACAATGGCAAAAAAGGTATTGCAACCAGGAGAAGTCTTAAAAGTAGATACTGGTTGTATTGTTGGTTTCACTCAAGATGTTGATTATGACATTGAATTTGTAGGAGGAATTAAAAATACAGTTTTTGGTGGTGAAGGTTTATTTTTTGCTACGCTTAAAGGACCGGGAACTGTTTATATTCAATCATTACCATTTAGTAGATTAGCAGGTAGAGTATTAGCTATGGCTCCACAAACAGGAAGAGGAGATAAAGGTGAAGGGAGTATTTTAGGAGGCTTAGGTGATATTATTGATGGAGATAATAGGTTTTAATTACAATAAATGAGAGATATAAAAAAAACCGCTTAATAGCGGTTTTTTTTATGGTGAAAAGAATTTTTTAAACTCCTAAATCATCAAATATTTTGATTAATTTTTCTCCTTGTGATGGAGCAGGAGCATTAGGGTTTACAATTTTTCCATCAGGATCAATAAGGATAAACTTAGGTAATCCTTTGATTAAGAATTTTTGAGCCCACTCTAAATCGTCTTGTTTTTTTCCGCTGAATAATTGTATTCCAGTCATTTCTCGGTCAACAATAGTTTGCTTCCATTTTTCAAAGTCTCTTCTATCATCAACACTAATACTAACAAATTCAATGTTTTTTCCGTGATATTCTTCTTCTAATCTTTTTAATAAAGGAATTTCTCTTTTACAGAAAGCACACCAAGTAGCCCAAACATCAATGTATAAGTATTTTCCTTTACCTAATAAGTCGTCTAAAGAAGTAGTACCTCCATTATAATTTTTGAAATTTTCAAATTTAGGAGCTGGTTGTCCTTTGGCAGTTGTTTTTAAGATGTTGTAACTTTTAGATACTTCATCTTTATGTTTCTTATTTGTAGAGTAAGCCATGAACTTATTATAGAACTCTTTTAAATTATCAGTATAGGTAATACTGTTTTTAGCACTAGTGTATAATAAATCGTTTTTAGCAATTGAATCGTTAACTTCTGTCTGAACAGTTTCCAAGTAAGTTAAGTAATAATCTTCACCGTCTTTGTTCTTCTCTTTAGCTTTCAGGTCTAATAATTCTAAAAGCATTTTTCTGTATGAATATGAATTCATGTAATCATATCCACTACTAAAATTAAAGTTTTCTGTAGGGTTCGGGAAATCTTCAGAAACAACAAAATCCGAATTCCCAGTTAAAGTTCTATGGTAATCTTGGTAGTTGTTTAAGTTTCTTAAATATTCGTAATCTATATTTCTAACTTCGTTTTTAAGAAAGTCAGCTGGCAAATTACTAGAAATAGATAATTCAGTTAAAGCATCTTTATACTCATCCATTCTATCTAAAAACTCTCCTTCTTCTAATGAGAAAAGTTCATTTGCATTTATTAATATTTCTGGAAACTTTGCTCTTTTTTTAACGAAGTATGTATTGATTTTTTCATTAGTTCCTTCAAACTTTCCATTAAAGTTGCTAGGATCTCCTTTTTTATAATCAAAAACAATTCCTGTATTTACAGTATCGTTAAGGTATAAGTTAAAGTGTTTTTTGTTAGTTCTTAAAGTGTAGTTTCCGTTTCTATCAATTCGTATTGTGTCTGAGAAAGTACCAGTCTTCTTGTCGAATTTTATTTTCTTGTTAAAATTGAAGCCTTCTAAAGTAACATCTCGTTTTTTATAATTTTCAATTTTTCCTGATAAAATTAAATAATCTTTTACAGGTTTTTCTTTTGTACATGAAATTATGGTAACTCCTATGAGGGCTAAAAGTACTATTCTTTTCATTGTTTAGTTTTTAAGGTGAATAAGGCGTCGAAGTTAGTTTTTTTAGTTTTTTTATCAAAGATTTTAACAAAAAAAATAAAATATAAAAAATATTTTACGATTTAAAAGTTTGATTTTAAAAGTTTTTTAGGTATGGCTTTGTTAATTTTTTAAAATAAATTAAACAGATAAGTTAGTTTAATTTGTGCTTTTAAAAAAGGAAAGAACATACTGTTTTTCTTTGCATATAAAGAGAAAGTATAAAAAAACCTAAGTAATTTAACTTAGGTTTTTTTAGGAAAATATTATTCATCTATTTCTGTTCTAGATTCTTCAGGTTTATCACCTTTTTCGATTTTAATGACAAGTTTATTGTCTTTTTCATCTAAATCCATAAAGATAGAATCACCTTCATCTAGTTTAGAGTTTACAATCTCTTCAGCTAAAGAGTCTTCAATATATTTTTGAATAGCTCTTTTTAAAGGCCTTGCTCCGTATTGTTTATCATAACCTTTGTCAGCGATATAATCTTTAGCTTTTTCGCTTAAAGTTAAATTGTAACCTAAGTCAGCAATACGTTTTAATAGTTTATCTAATTCAATATCGATAATATTATGAATGTCTTTACGTTCTAGAGAGTTGAAGATGATAACATCATCAATACGATTTAAGAATTCAGGTGCAAATGACTTTTTTAAAGCTCCTTCAATAATACTCTTAGCATGAGCATCTTCTTGATCTTTCTTAGAAGTAGTGCCAAAACCAACACCAGCACCAAATTCTTTTACTTTACGAGCACCAATATTAGATGTCATTATTATAATAGTGTTTCTAAAATCAATCTTTCTACCAAGACTGTCTGTAATATGTCCATCATCTAAAACTTGTAAAAGCATATTGAAAACATCTGGATGTGCTTTTTCGATTTCATCTAAAAGAATTACAGAATAAGGTTTACGACGAACTTTTTCAGTTAATTGTCCACCTTCTTCATATCCTACATATCCTGGAGGTGCCCCGATAAGTCTAGAAATAGCAAACTTTTCCATATACTCACTCATATCAATTCTGATTAACGAATCGTCAGAGTCAAATAACTCACGTGCTAATATTTTTGCTAATTGAGTTTTTCCAACACCAGTTGATCCAAGGAAAATAAATGAACCAATGGGTTTGTTAGGATCTTTCAATCCAACTCGGTTACGTTGTATAGCTTTAACAACTTTAGCAACAGCTTCGTCTTGACCAATTACTTTTCCTTTAATTAAGTTAGGAAGATCGGCTAAACGATTACTCTCAGCTTCAGCTACACGATTTACAGGAATTCCTGTCATCATTGATACTACTTCAGCTACATTATCTTCAGTAACAGTTTCTCTATGTAGTTTGGAATCCTCTTCCCATTGGTTTTGAGCTGATTCTAATGCTGTTTCTATGTTTTTCTCGTCATCTCTAAGCTTAGCTGCCTCTTCGTATTTTTGACCGCTTACAGCCTTTGTTTTGCGTTCGCGGATTTCATCTAGCTTAGATTCTAACTCTAAAATTTGTTGAGGAACAACAATATTTGTAATGTGAATCCTAGATCCAGCTTCATCTAAAGCATCAATAGCCTTGTCTGGAAGAAACCTATCAGTCATATAACGATTGGTTAACTTTACACAAGCTTCAATTGCTTCGTCTGTAAAATCAACGTGGTGATGCGCTTCGTATTTACCTTTTATGTTGTGTAAAATTTGAACAGTTTCTTCTACAGTAGTAGGATCGACAATTACTTTTTGGAAACGACGTTCTAATGCACCGTCTTTTTCAATATTAGTTCTATATTCATCTAGAGTAGTAGCACCAATACATTGGATTTCACCTCTTGCTAAAGCAGGTTTTAACATGTTTGAAGCATCTAGTGATCCAGTAGCTCCACCAGCACCAACAATTGTATGAATTTCATCAATGAATAAAATGATGTCATCATTTTTTTCAAGTTCGTTCATTAAGGCTTTCATTCTTTCCTCAAATTGACCTCTGTATTTTGTTCCAGCAACTAAACTTGCTAAATCAAGAGAAACAATACGTTTATCGAATAAAATTCTAGAAACCTTTCTGTTTACTATTCTAAGAGCTAGTCCTTCGGCAATAGCAGACTTACCAACACCAGGCTCTCCAATTAACATTGGATTATTTTTCTTTCTTCTACTTAAAATTTGAGAAACACGCTCAATTTCTTTAATACGTCCAACAACAGGATCTAATTTACCACTAATAGCTAATGCTGTTAAATCACGACCAAAATTATCTAAAACTGGTGTTTTAGATTTTTTAGGTTGTTTTCCTTTAGAAGGTTGTTGTCCGTATGGATTTGACTTTTCTTCAGAAAATTCATCATCAGAAGGTGTTTCTGCCATAGGAGATAAGTAATTATCTTCAACATGTAGTTGTTTATATAAAGCCTTAGCTTGTTCATAATCTACATCATACTTTTGAAGTAACTTCGTTGTAGGGTCGTTTTCATTACGTAAAATACATAATAATAAATGTGCAGTATTTATAGAGTTACTTTGGTATAACTTTGCTTCTAAAAATGTAGTTTTTATAGCTTTCTCTGCTTGTCTAGTAAGATGCAAACTTTTCTTTTCTACGTTAGCTACATAAGGGGTCGTAGGATTTAATTTTTCTAATTTATTACGTACCAAATCTAAATCCACATCGAAAGTAGTTAATATTTCGATGGCTTTTCCGTCTCCTTTCCTTATCAAACCTAACAATAGATGTTCAGTTCCAATAAAGTCATGACCTAATCTTAAGGCTTCTTCTTTACTGAAAGTAATTACATCTCTAACTTGTGGTGAAAAATTATCGTCCATAAATTTTATTTGTATCTGTGTAAAGTTAGTAAGTTTTTTTCTTTAAAAATACAAAAAAGATGCCAATAGTTTTAAAAAGTTATTCTTGTCATGTTTTTTTTAAAAGAGTGATAAAAATTGTTAATAAATATAGGTAAAAGAATAAAGATATTTTTTGTGTATAAATAGGTATTGTAGTATCTTGCAATGTTTTAGAAAATACGGTTTGTTTAACTGTATTTTAGAAGTGGGTTTTATCAAGTGTAAAATTCACTTTTTTGACGAAAATGAGTACTAATATTTTAAAAGAAAATATATGGCAGATGGCGAAAAGTTGATTCCTATCAATATTGAAGAACAAATGAAATCAGCTTACATTGATTATTCAATGTCAGTAATTGTATCAAGAGCATTACCAGATGTTAGAGACGGTTTAAAACCCGTTCACCGACGAGTTTTATTTGGAATGCATGAATTAGGAATTAAAGCTACAGGAGCCTATAAGAAATCAGCTAGAATTGTAGGAGAGGTATTAGGTAAGTATCACCCACATGGAGATACATCTGTATACGATTCTATGGTGCGTATGGCTCAAGATTGGAGTGTACGTTATATGATGGTTGATGGACAAGGTAACTTTGGATCGGTAGATGGAGATAGTCCTGCAGCAATGCGTTATACGGAGGTGAGAATGCAGAAGATATCAGAGGATATGTTAGCAGATATTGAAAAAGATACTGTTGATCATAAATTAAACTTTGATGATACATTAAAAGAACCTACGGTTTTACCAACTCGTATACCTAATTTATTAGTAAATGGAGCGTCTGGAATTGCAGTAGGTATGGCAACTAATATGGCGCCTCACAACTTAACAGAAGTTGTAAATGGTACCGTTGCTTATATTGATAACAGAGATATAGAAATTGATGAGTTAATGCAACACATCAAAGCTCCAGATTTTCCAACTGGAGGTATCATCTACGGTTATGATGGTGTGCGTGATGCTTTTCATACTGGTCGTGGGCGTATAGTAATGCGTGGTAAGGCTACTATTGAAGAAGTAAAAGGAAGAGAATGTATTGTTGTAACTGAAATACCTTTCCAAGTTAACAAAGCAGAAATGATTAAGAAAACTGCTGAGTTAGTTAACGAAAAGAAATTAGAAGGAATTTCGAATATACGTGATGAATCTGATAGAAAAGGAATGCGTATTGTATACGTTTTAAAACGTGATGCAATTCCTAATATCGTTTTAAATAAATTATATAAGTATACTCAATTACAAACGTCTTTTAGTGTAAATAATATTGCTTTAGTAAATGGACGTCCAGAGCAATTAAATTTAAAAGAATTAATTCACCATTTTGTTGAGCACAGACATGAAGTAGTTGTTCGAAGAACAGAATTTGAATTAAAGAAAGCTGAAGCAAGAGCACATATTTTAGAAGGTCTAATCATAGCTTCTGATAATATTGATGAAGTAATTGCTATTATTCGTGGTTCTAGTAATGCAGACGAAGCAAGAGCGAAATTAATTGAACGTTTTGAACTGACAGAAATTCAGGCAAGAGCAATTGTAGAAATGCGTTTACGTCAGTTAACAGGACTAGAGCAAGATAAATTACGTGCTGAGTACGATGAAATTATGATAACTATTGCTGATTTAAAGGATATTTTAGCAAATGAATCTAGACGTTATCAAATAATCAAAGACGAGTTAATCCAAATTAGAGATAAGTATGGAGATGATCGTCGTTCAGAAATAGAATATGCTGGAGGAGATATGAGAATCGAAGATATGATTCCTAACTCTAAGGTAGTAGTTACTATTTCTCATGCTGGATATGTAAAACGTACAAATTTAGACGAATATAAAGTTCAAAATAGAGGAGGACGTGGACAAAAAGGAGCTACAACTCGTAACGAGGACTTCTTAGAGCACTTATTTGTAGGAACAAACCACCAGTATATGTTATTCTTTACTCAAAAAGGAAAAGTATTCTGGATGAGAGTTTATGAGATTCCAGAAGGAGGAAAGAATACCAAAGGTAGAGCAATCCAAAATCTTATTAATATTGAGCAGGATGATAAAGTAAAAGCATTCTTAGTTACTGGAGATTTAAAAGATGAAAGTTATATTAATAGTCACTATGTGATCATGGCAACTAAGAGAGGTCAGGTAAAAAAGACTCCTTTAGAGCAATATTCACGTCCAAGAACAAATGGTATCAACGCGATTACAATTAAAGAAGGTGATGAATTATTAGAAGCAAAGTTAACTACGGGTGATAGCCAAGTAATGTTAGCATTAAAATCTGGTAAATCAATTCGATTTGAAGAAGCTAAAACTAGACCAATGGGAAGAACTGCATCTGGAGTAAGAGGAATTACTCTAATGCATGAGAATGATGAAGTTGTAGGTATGGTTGCAGTAAACGATATGGATAGTAATATCTTAGTAGTTTCTGAAAAAGGATATGGAAAACGATCTAAATTAGAAGATTATCGCATTACCAACCGTGGAGGAAAAGGAGTTAAAACTTTAAATATATCAGAAAAAACAGGAGAATTAGTAGCTATTAAAAATGTTGATGATTCGAATGATTTAATGATTATTAATAAATCAGGACTTACTATTCGTTTGGCTGTTGAAGATTTACGTGTTATGGGACGTGCAACACAAGGAGTTAGATTGATTAACATTAAAGGTAAAGATAGTATAGCTGCCGTAGCAAAAGTAATGCATGAAAAAGAAGAAGATGAAAATGGCATGGAAATTGAAAATCAAGAATCAAACGAAAGTCAAGAACAACAATAAATAAACTAGATTAAAAATGAAAAAACAAATATTAACTCTTTCATTAGGATTATTGTCATTAGGATTAATGGCACAGAAATCTGAGTTAAAAGCCGCTGAGAAAGCAATAAAAAAACAAGATTTTAATAATGCAATCTCAATATTAAACTCTATCGAGGGAGATTTAATGATGAATGGAGAAGATAAGTATAAGTCTAAATTTTATTTCTTAAAAGGTAAAGCTTTTGCAACTAAGAAAGATTACAAGAATGCGGCAGATGCTTTAAATGCTTTATTAGCTATGGGTAAAACCAAGTATACTGAAGATGCTAAACCATTATTAAATCAAATGATTCAAGAGGTTTCAAAAAAAGCGATTGATTTATATAATAATAAGAAAGATTATAAAAACGCAGCCGATAATTTTTATTTAACATATGTATTAAGTCCAACAGACACTTCTTTTGTTTATAATGCAGCAATCTCAGCTTCACAAGCTAAAGATTATGATGCAGCTATAAAGTACTATAAACAATTAAGAAAAATTGGGTACACAGGAATTGAAGTACAATATTTAGCAACAAATAAAGCAACAGGAAAAGTTGTGAATTTAGGATCTAAAGTTCAAAGAGATTTAGGTGTTAAAACTAAAGAATATATTAAGCCTCAAGATAAAATGTCTGAATCTAAGACTGCTACTATAGTTAAAAATATAGCTTTAATATTGAAGGAACAAGGTAAAACTGATGAAGCAATTACTGCTTTGGCAGAAGCTAGAAAAGCCAATCCAAAAGATTTAAACCTTTTATTAAATGAAGCAGATATGTATGTTAAGCTTGGTAAAATGGATAAGTTTGGTGAATTAATGAATGAAGCTGTAGCTCTTGATCCAGAAAATCCAACTTTATATTATAACCTAGGTGTAGTTAACTTTAACCAAGGTAGAATGGAAGAGGCTAGAAAATACTATGAAAAAGCAGTTGAGTTAAAGCCAAATTATGGTGACGCTTATATGAACTTAGCAGTAGTAGTGTTAGATAAGGATAAAGCAATTGTTGAGGAAATGAATAAAAATTTATCTAATTTTAAAAAGTATGATGCTTTAGCATTAAAACAAAAAGAAGTTTATAAAGAAGCTTTACCATACTTAGAAAAAGCAGACGAATTAAATAGAAGTATTGATACTGTTAAAACTTTAATGAATTTATATGAAGTTTTAGAAATGGAAGATAAGTCTAAAGAATATAGAGATTTATATAAGTCAATGAAATAAAAAAATATTTCATAAATTAAAAACCGAAACTTTTAGTTTCGGTTTTTTTTTCAAAAAAATAATATGATTCAGAATATAATAAAAGGAATTAAAGCTTATTTCGGAGCTTTTCAATTAATATCTAAATTAAAATTGTGGAAATATTTTACAATTCCCATTATAATAAGTTTATTAACAGCAATTGCAGTTGGAGGTTTTGCTTATGGATTATCGGATAATTTAGGACACTATTTAGCAGATTTTTGGAAATGGGAATTTGGCAAGGAAACGTTTGAAGTAATCAGTACTTTTTTAAGTGGACTGTTAATAATAACAATTGGTTTGGTTTTGTATAAACATATTGTAATGGCATTATCAGCTCCTTTTATGAGTCCAGTATCTGAGAAAATAGAAAACTATATGGTGGGAGAAAGCAATCAACATAGAAATACAAGTTTTCAAGAACAATTAATTAGAGGAATTCGAATAAATATTAGAAACTTTATTAGAGGTATTTTTTTAACAGTAATAATTTTACTTTTTGGGTTAATACCAGTAATAGGTATAGTTTCTACAGTATTGTTATTCTTAGTACAAGCATATTATGCTGGATTTGGTAATATGGATTATACTTTAGAACGTCATTTTAAGTATAAAGAGAGTGTCCGTTTTGTAAAGGAAAATAAAGGATTGGCTATTGGAAATGGAATTGTTTTTACGCTTTTTTTATTAATACCCGTAGTTGGAGTATTATTAGTTCTACCATTATCAGTTACAGCAGCAACTACAGAAACTATTAAAAAAATTCAATTAAAAGAATTACCAGAATAAGTACTTTTGTAAATCAAGAATTAAATCAATGAAAGAGCAGTTTTATACTTATATTCAACAATTACAAGATACAATTACTTCTAAATTAGAAGAAATAGATGGAGGAGTAAAATTTCAAGAAGATCTTTGGAAAAGAAAAGAAGGTGGAGGAGGAAGAACTCGTGTTATAGAAAATGGAAATATTTTTGAAAAAGGAGGGGTTAATATATCCAAAGTTTTTGGAGAATTACCAGAAGTGCTAAGAAAGCAATTTGGAGTAGAAAGTGGTAATTTTTTTGCTTGTGGTTTAAGTTTAGTAATCCATCCAAAAAATCCTTTTGTACCCACGGTACATGCAAACTGGCGTTATTTTGAAATGTATGATGAAAAAGGTAATATAGTTACCCAATGGTTCGGAGGAGGTCAAGATTTAACACCTTATTATTTATTTGAAGAAGATGCAACTCATTTTCATCAAATATGTAAAGAAGCTTGTGATAAACACGATCAAGATTTTTATCCCAAATATAAAGAAACTTGCGATAATTATTTTTGGAACGCGCATAGAAATGAAGCAAGAGGTATAGGTGGTTTATTTTTTGATTATTTGAAAAAGACTGAAAAATTTTCAATGCAAGATAGATATGATTTTGTAACAGAAGTAGGTGATAGCTTTTTAAATTCATATGTACCAATAGTTGAAAAAAGAAAAGATTTAGTTTATAATCAAGAACATAAAGATTGGCAAGAAGTAAGAAGAGGACGTTATGTAGAGTTTAATTTGGTTCATGATAGAGGTACCTTGTTTGGGTTAAAAACAAATGGACGTATTGAGAGTATCTTAATGAGTTTGCCACCTACTGTACAATGGAAGTATAATCATCACCCAGAAGAGGGAAGTGAAGAAAGTAAACTTTTAAAAGTTTTAGCAAAACCTAAAAATTGGGTATAAAACTTAGAAATAATTTAATTATTCTTTTAAGATAAGAGTTCCTAAGCATTGAAAATCAAACGCATTATTGAAAACGCAATAGAACTTTATATTATTTTATTTTAATTCAAAAATATATGTATTTAAGATGTATTTTTACGAATAATTCAATTAATAATCCAATTATAGATTTTTTTTATATAAAAAAAGGCAAGAAAATCACTGGTTTTTACTAACTTCGCAAACATTAAAAATATACACTATGGCTAGATACGAATTGAAGTTGCCTAAAATGGGCGAGAGTGTTGCAGAAGCAACTATTACTTCTTGGGTAAAAGAAGTTGGAGAAACGATTGATATTGATGATACCGTAGTTGAAGTAGCTACAGATAAGGTAGACAGTGAGGTGCCTAGTGAAGTAGACGGAACTTTAGTAGAAATATTATTTGATAAAGATTCAGTAGTACAGGTAGGACAAACAATAGCTATTATAGAAACAGAAGGAGGAGAGGAAGTGTCTTCTGAAACAACTACTATAAAAGAAGAAGTTAAAGCTGCAGCTGTAGAGGTAGAAAAAACAATAGAAGAGGTAAAAGAAACAATTACTAGTTCTATTGATACATCTTCTAGCGAGCGTTTTTATTCACCATTAGTAAGAAGCATTGCGCAAACTGAAGGTATTTCTTTAGAAGAGTTAGAAACAGTAAAAGGAACAGGTAAAGATGGACGTGTAACTAAAACTGATATTTTATCTTATATAGAAAATAGAGGAAGTCAGTCACAAAAGATTGCAGAGCCAATTCAAGAGCAAAAACCACAACCTAAAGTTCAATCTGCACCAGTTACTTTAAGTGGAGAAGATGAAATCATAGAAATGAGCCGTATGGGGAAATTAATTTCTAAGCATATGGTAGATTCTATTCAAACATCAGCGCATGTACAATCTTTTATTGAAATAGATGTAACTAACATTGTTAATTGGAGAAATAAGGTAAAGAATGCTTATCAGAAAAGAGAAGGAGAGAAATTAACATTTACTCCAATCTTTATGCAAGCAGTTGCTCAAACAATAAAAAAGCACCCAATGATTAATATCTCAGTTGATGGAGATAAAATTATAAAAAGAGGGAATGTTAATTTAGGAATGGCAGCAGCGTTACCTGATGGAAATTTAATTGTACCTGTAATAAAGAATGCAGATCAATTAAGTTTAGTAGGTATGACTAAACAGGTAAATGATTTAGCAACTCGTGCTAGAGCAAATAAATTGAAGCCAGATGATATCCAAGGAGGAACTTACACAGTAACAAATGTAGGTAGCTTTGGAAGTATTACAGGAACACCAATTATAAACCAACCACAGGTAGCTATTTTAGCTTTAGGAGCGATAGTAAAAAAACCTGCAGTTATAGAAACTCCAGAAGGTGATTTTATTGGAATCCGTCATAAAATGATGGTATCACATTCATACGATCATAGAGTGGTAAACGGAGCTTTAGGAGGTATGTTTATAAAAACATTAAAAGAAATTTTAGAAGCTTGGGATGCAAATCAAGATTTCTAAAAGTAATATATTATTAAATACAAAAGCTCAGGATTTCCTGAGCTTTTTTGTTTTGTGTATATTCGTGGTTTAAACTAAAAAATAAAATGAAGAAAATTTTAATTGTACTGTTATTAGGAATAACAGCTGTAGGAATGTCACAAGAAAAAGTATTGTTACGTCTTAACTATAAGAAAGGTGATACTTATAAAATGTCTATGAAGATGAATCAAGACATGGGAGCTGCCTTAATGGATATGAATATGGATATGAACATAAAAGTGACTGGTGTTAAAGAAGGAGATTATTTAACAGAAACAAAGTTTACATACATGTCAACAAAGGTTTTACAAGGAGCCGAAGAAAAAGTAAACTTTAATACAAACATGAAAGATAGTGAGTTAACTGAAGAGTCTAAAAAGTTTAAAGCTCAAATGCAACCTATGATGGATGCAATGATTTACTCAAGTGTAGATAAGTTTGGAAAGTCAAAATTTTTAAAGACTGAACCAAATTTCCCTGGAGCAGATCAGTTATCAAACCAGTACAATCAATCAGTAGTATACCCAAAGGAAAAAGTTGGAGTAGGTTCTACTTGGACTAATACACAAAATAGTGGAGGAATAACAATGGAATTAGTTTATACTGTTACTGAGATTACAAAAGAAAAAGTAATAGCTAAAATAAACGGTAAAATGTCAGCTATGCCAACTGCTAAAATAACTGGTGCTGTAGAGATAATGAAAAGTACAGGTATTCCATCTAAGTCAGTAGTAAGTATAGAAATGGATATGATGGGACAAATGATGAAAACAAAAGCAGAGTCTACTATAGAAAAAATCTAATTAGATTACCTTATAAAAAACAAAAACTCAGAAGAAATTCTGAGTTTTTTTGTATAAACAGTTTTTATTTTTTCTTATAAAACCACCAATTCATATCTCGAGTAATTTTAAATCCTAGTTTTTCATATAGTTTTATAGCAGGATTCCCCTTATTTGTGTGTAAAATAGGAAGCTTGTTGTCTTTTATTATTTCTTTGGTAACATATGAGGTTAACTGTTTAGCATACCCTCTTTTTGTATAATTTGGATGTGTAACTACAGCACTTACTTCTATAAAGTCATCAGTTTGCATACGTTGACCAGCAATAGAAACAAGTTGATTATTTTTAAAAATACCAAAGTAGTTTCCCATATCAAAAGTTCTTTTTCTATAATAGCCTGGCATTACTAACCAAACAAGGTTGTATATGTCGTCTATGTGTTCTTCAGATAAAGGTACTATAGTTTCAGTAAAATCAATGTCAGTTAAATTATCTAATACCATTTGACAACCATCAATTTTCTTATCTAAATAAATATTACGATCATCGTATAAAGGCGTTTTATCTTCTGAAACTAAGAAAAAACTGTCAGTTAGTTTAGCGTATTCATTTAATGCATTAGCAGTTTTATTAGTGTCTAAAAAAGCTCCAAAAGGACAAATTTTAGGATCATAAAACTGCACATCATCAAAATTAATAACAAATTCCTTATGTGTTTCGTTTAATGAATGCCAAACAGGATTCTTAAGTTTATTGTTCATTATTATAAATATTATTTAAAGCAGATTCTAAGTTTGAAAATTTGAAATTATAGAATTTAGCAGTCTTTTGATAAGAAACTCTACTACCATTTAATAATATATAAGCCATTTCGCCTAGCGCAGTTTTTAAAATAAAAGAAGGGGCATTCATAGGAAATACAGGTTTTTTTAATGCTTTTCCTAAAGCTTTCATGAATTTTTCATTGGTTTGATGTTCAGGAGCTACAGCATTAAAAATTCCATTAAAATTATGGTTGTTTATAGCTTCTAAATAAAGGTGACATAAGTCAGTAACATGAATCCAAGGTAAGTATTGTTTTCCAGTTCCTAAAGCTGATAAAAATATAGGAGTATTCATTTTATGTAAAGCTCCTCTTTTTCTTGTGAGAACAACACCTGTACGTAAAATAGTTATTGGAATTTCTAGTTGCTCAAATTGCCGAGCAGCTTTTTCCCATTTAACACAAATAGAGGAAATAAAATCGTTATTAGGAGTGTCTTCTTCATTAAAAATTTTATCAGAGGTAATAGCACCATAATAACCGATACCTGATGAAGAAATGAATCCTTTTAAGGGAACTTCATATTCTTTTACTTTTTTAAATAACAGGTTGGCAGATTGGACTCTACTATCAATTAACTCTTTTTTTCTTTTATTAGTCCAACGTTTATCTGCAATTCCTGCACCTGCAAGATGGATAATATGAGTAACTCCTTCAAAAGCTTTTTCATCGATATGATTTTCAGAAATATTCCAGTAAAACTCATTCTTTTTTGTTGGGTTTCTACTAAGAATATTTACTTCAAAGTTATTTTCTTTTAAAATAGCTTGTAAATGCCCTCCAATAAGTCCAGTTCCTCCAGTAATTAAAATTTTATCCATAGAGTAAAAATAAGAAAACCATAATGTTTTAGCATTATGGTTTTACTATAGAATTAAATAAAAATTACTATTTAACCTCTTTTAAAGAGTTGTTAATTAATAATTTTAATTGATTTTTATGTGCTTTAGTAGCAATATTTCCTAAACCGTTTCCAGACCAAGTTTTAATCTTTTTCAGATTATATAAAGCCATTGCTTTAGCTGCATTAGTATATCTGCTACTTGTTTTTCCTGCAACCATTTTTAATAACATTTTAGTGTATTCAGTTTGTAGGTTTTGACGGAACGAATTTACATTTGTATATAAGTCAGCTTTAAAAATAGCGTTGTTTAAATCAGTCATAAAAGTAGATAACTTGTACTTATTACCATATAATTCAGAATCAGAAATTCTTTGTAAAGTATTTCTATGTAATATGTGATTTAAAACTCTCTTTTGATACCTTAAAACTTGTGCATGGATTTTTGGATCTTCTGGACCTCTAAAGAAATTGTAACCACGTCTTTGTCTAGCTAAGAAGTTATATAAGTCTGAAGGAGCTTTAAAAGCATTTGGAGCAAAAACATAAGTTTTTAATGCGTTCATAGCTCTTTTTTGATCAACTAAACTTACAGGAGTATAAGGTTGTGTACCTCCATTTTGTCCAGCCATAGCTCTATCTACATAAACACCACCAATGAAACGAGAAATTACTTCACCAGCTCTAGCAGCTTGACCATTTAAAATATAATAAGCATTTCTTAATTCTTCATAAGTTTCTCCATCTTTAGAAAATCTATTTTTAATGTTTAGCATCATTTTGTTAGCTAACTTAATTCTATCAATAGAATAGGTAATTTGATCATTAGATAAATCACCAGTCATAACTCTTGGATCAATAGCTTTACCAGCAGAACGCATATCATCAGCATCGTTACCAAAAATTAATTCAGGTTGTGTAGATTTAGCTAATAAAGCTTTCATTTCTGAATTATTTTTAAATGGAGTATATCCAAATTGAATTGCCCAAATATCATAAGGACCAACAGCTGTATCATAGTATTGACCTTGCTTTGTTCTATCTAAAGTTAAATTAATAGCAGCATAATCCATTACAGAACCAGTTAAACATTTTCCTTTGATAAAATCAGCATCAGCTAATTGAGCAGGAGAAAATAACTGACTAGCTTTCATATTGTGGTTTAATCCTAAAGTATGACCAACCTCATGCATAATTAAAGACTTCATAGCCTCTCTTTTCATTCCTTCCATTTCTAAATCAGAAGCACCCGTAGCAGCTAAAACAGTTTTTCCAAACATCGTGTTTTCATGCATTAAATGTCCAGCTGAACAATACATGTGGTTATCTTTTTTAGAGAAAATATTATAAGCTTCCTCTTCAGAAGAGGCTTTTGATACTTCACCAAAAATTTTGTCGTACTGTACTCTGTTAGTAAAGTGAACATATTCTAGCATAATGTCAGCACCTAAAATTTCTCCAGTTCTAGGGTTTACAAAACTAGGTCCATAACCTCCAAATGGTGGGTTAGGAGAAGAAGTCCAACGTAAAACATTATAACGAACATCACCAGCATCCCAGTCAGCATCATTAGGTTGAACTTTTACAACCATTGCATTTTTAAATCCAGCTTTTTCAAAAGCTTCATTCCAAGCTAATACTCCTTCTTTAATAGTTTCAATAAATTCAACAGGAGTAGAGTTTTCAATCCACCAAGTAATTGGTTCAACAGGTTCTGAAATTGCTAATTCTGGATTCTTTTTAATTAATTTCCAACGGTGAATAAAATCTCTGTAGTTTACAGCTTCTGTAGATGTCATGTCATTAGTAGAGGTTAAGAAATAACCAACTCTAGGATCATCCATTCTTACTGTATAATCATCTTTTGGCATATTCATAAAAGTGTGAAAAACTTTTATAGAAACATACCTACCATCAGTTATAGCATTAGAACCACCATTTAAAACAGAAGGATTGTTGTATGTATATTCTGTTTTAATATTTGTGTTTTCAGGATAGTTTTTAATGCTGTTTATTTTAGATTTCTTTTTATCAAATCTTCCTAATTTGAAAGCAAATGGAGAACTTTTAGGAAAACGAGGCATTTTAATTCTAGTTAATGCTTCTGATAGAAATAAATCGTTGGCATTAATTAAATACTCACCTTTTTTATCGTCTGAAGCTAATATTTTAGTGCTTGCAACAACAGCATTACTGATGTTTGCGTTAGCAGATCTTGATAAAGCATTATTCTTATCAAAATAAAAAGAAGTATTAGGAGCTATAAATTCAATTTTATTAAAGTATTTTTTTATGTTAAAAATACTAGATCCTCGATAAGCACCTCTAAAAGCTCTAGCTTCTGTAACACCATCAGCTATTTGTGAAAAGTAAATGTAATCTTTATTAAGTTGATCTTTTTTAAGTAATAGCTTAATGTCCCCTGTTACAGTATCTTGATAAATAGGGAATAAACCATCTATTTTTTTGCTACTTTTAGTTAAGTCAGCAATAGTTTTCTTTTTTTTCTTCTTTTTCTTTTTTGAAGGGATTTCAGTTTTGCTTTTTCCTTTCTTTTTTCTTCTCTTTTGAGCATTTATATCATTAATACCCAAAACAGCTAAAGCTAAAAAAAGCGAACATACTATCCTTAATTTTCTGTTAAGCATGTTTAAATTATTTAAGTTATGATTTGATTTAATATGGAAAATTAGTGTTTGTTATTTTTTTCGATGTTAATAATTTGGTAAAATTCTAAGTGAAGTTCTTAAAAAACTATCTTTCTTTTTTGTTTTCCTCACATAATTGAACAATTGTTTCAAGTCTTTTAAGGCGAGTAGCTTCCCTTTTCGCTTGATTAAGCCAGTATAAGTATCCTTTTTTGTATGATTTAGCAAAGTTTTGGTAGTTTTCAAAAGCAGTAGGGTTTTGGTCAAATCTAATTTGTAAATCGTTAGGGATAACTAAATTTTCAACATCATCTAAAGCAGTCCAAGAACCATTCTTTTTAGCAGTCTCAATTTTTTTTATACCGGATGCATGCATTAAGTTTAAAGAAGTAAGTTCTTTGATATATTTTTTATTTACAGCACTCCAGATACTCTTATCTTTTCTAGGGCAAAAATATTGTTGTCTTTTCCCATCACCTAAACTTTTTACTGTAGAATCTATCCAACCAAAACATAAAGCAACTTTAACGGCTTCTTCCCAGCGCATACTTGTTATTTGAGTATCAACTTTGTATAAAATTAGATGAACCCCTGTACTTTTATCATGGTTTTCTAGTAGCCATTTTCGCCATTCAGTGTCAGTTTTAAAATAGTGTTGTGGTATATTTTTGGTCATTATTTTCTTATGATTTTTGAAGGAAAAGTAATTAAGCTTTCATATCCATTTTTACCTATAGCAGCAACACCAAAAAAATAATTATCTATAACAATACCATCTAAAGTAAATTCGTTCAAATTGTTTACATATCTACTGTGATCCCATGTAGGAGATGTGGTGTCTCTCCAATAAATTTTATAACCTTTAGCACCTTCAACCTTGTCCCATTTTAGTTTTACTGAAGCTTCAACAATTCCTCCTATACTAACATTTTTTGGAGCCGTTGGTGCAGAAGCAATACTAGCTAAGTTGATAGCATTTACAGCAGTTAATTTTTTTGCATAATCAAAGTTTACAAACTTTAATTTATCACCATATTCAATCCCATTTTCGGTTCTAATATCTTGGTGTTGTTGAGTGTAATTTTCATGAGCTTCCATAATTCTTACTCCTGCAAATCCAATATCATTAAAAGGACGGTGATGGCCACCACGACCAAACCTGTCTAAACGATAAATCATTTTTGGATTCATTTCTGGCATATACGTTTTAGTAGTTTTATGGATATAACGAGCTAGCTGACGTGAAATTCCATCTACTTCACCACCATAAAAACGTCTAGATCTTCTTTGTCTTTCAGTTTCAGTTGGTGGAGTAGGTTCAGAAAAAATTCTAAAAGTTCTATTATCAATTACACTATCAACTCCTTTAATATTACCAATCATGTCATTATTAATTACACCAATAATATTCCAGTTGTTATTTTTAGCAAAGTTGGCAAACCCTTTACCACCAAACAATCCTTGTTCTTCTCCAGATAACCCAAGGTAAATAATACTATTCTCAAATTTATATTTACTTAAAACTCTTGCTGCTTCTATTGTTCCAGCTATACCAGAAGCATTATCATTTGCTCCAGGAGCATCATCTGTAAAATTATTAGGATCAGATACTCTAGAATCAATATCACCGCTCATAATAATATAATTGTTAGGGTTTTTAGTTCCCTTTTGAACTGCTACTACATTTACTACCCAAACATCTCTAAGTATTCTTTTATTTGTTCCTTTTGTAACTAGATCTTTTTGATAATAAACATCTAAACAATTATTACAATTTCTAGAAATATTTTCAAATTCTGATTTTATCCAACGCCTTGCAGCTCCAATTCCTCTTGTGTTAGATATAGTGTCACTTAGGGTATGTCGAGTTCCAAAGTTTGCAAGTTTAGTTATATCTTTTTCAATTCTTTTAGCAGAAATAGAATCGATAATATCGTAGATGTTCTGATCAGTTTGACTGTATAAATTAAATGTTAAGAATGAACAAAATAGGAGAGTAGTTAATTTTCTCATTTTTTAAGGATTTAGACATCTAAAATACGAAAGAATGTAAATAAAGACGTCTTTAAGCATTCTCTTTAACGCTTTTGAGGTATATGTTTAATTTAAAACTAGAGGTTTTAAAGAAAAGCTTAAAGAAATTATTTGAATTTAATATTAAGCATAGGTTATTGTATTTTATATAAAGAGATAATAAGATAACAATAATTTAAAATGTTAAGATATTGATTTTTAGGTTTTGTGGTTTGTTTTTTTGTTACATTCGCATCTTTAATCCCTAAAAATAGAGTAATGAAATTTAAATTAGCACTGGCGTTTATAGTATTGTCAAGCTTTTATGCCACTTCACAAGAATTTTTTATAGTTAAGAATAGAGAGCTTTATGGTATAGTAAATGACAAAGGAATGGAGATTGTTTCGCCTAAATACCAAAGCATAGGAAATTTTGATGAGATAAAGAAAAATTGGGCAAAAGTAGAGCTTGAAGGTAAAGTAGGTTTTATTGATAAATCAGGAAAAGAAGTTGTAGAAGTAGTTTATGATTTTATAAGCGACTTTGGTAAGTATCATAAGGATTGGGCTTTAGTAAAAGAAAATTCATTTTATGGTTTTATTGATGGAAATGGAAATAAGATTGTAGATACTAAATTTGATGAAATACAAGAGTTTGATAAATACAAAAAAAATTGGGCTTTAGTAAAAATTAAAGATAAATATGGTTTTATAGATAGCAAAGGAGACTTGGTGGTAATTCCAAAATATACAAAGATTGAAGAGTTTGGCGTATACAGAAAAGGATGGGCTAAAATATGTGTAGATAATAAGAAGTATGGTTTTATAAATGAAAATGGTAGAGAAATTGTACCTCCTAATTACGACAGTGTAGAGTTTTTTAAAAAGAAGCAAGGTGTTGTAACCGCTAAAAAATAAGCTTTTATAAAATCACAAAATTAAACCTCATTTTACATGTAAAATGAGGTTTTTATGATTATTTAATATTATTTATTTTTCTTGTAAAACCAAAAAGGAATCGTAATATCTGTTACTTGTAGAGTGTCTTTTTTTCGTATTCTTTTACGTTTTAACCTTAAAATATGCTTTCCTTCTGAAAGTGTTTTGGTCGGGATATATGTTTCAAAACCTACTTGATTTTGTTTGTTTTTACTAATTAAGAAATCTGTATCATATAAAGTAGTATCTATTTGAATCTTGTACATTTCATTTAAAGCTTCAACATATTTAATAGCCAAACTATCTCTCTTTTTACGTGAAATAGATTTTCTACTAGAGAATTGGATTCCTGTTTTAAAACCTCTTTTATCTTCTTTTGGTTTTAAAGAAGGAGTGTAGTTGTATACTCTGTCTTCAACATTTTCATTAAAAACTTTAAAGAATTTGATGTAAGGGTCTGTAATTACCTTTGATTGAATACTAGCATTACTAACAAAATCATTTTCTTTAATTCTTAAATCTTCATACTCTCTATTATCGATATATAAATTAGAGTTAAACTTTGTGCTATCTATATAATTTGACTTTTGAAGTTTAACAGAATTAAAAATAGAGATTACTATATATATTGGAATTAAAAAGAAACTTATTCTTCGTGTAAACTTATTATCTAGAAAATTGTAAACCAGAGGTCTATATAAAAAAGAGAGTGTTAGGTAACTAAATACCCAATAAAAAGGAAAATAAATTTTTGAGAGCCATTTTTTCTTTTTTAAATAACCTTGTGTAATAAAATCAATAAACATAAAAATTGATCCGATCACTAAAAATAACATTAAAACAATACCCAAGAATATTCTAAAACCTTCAGGTAGTTTATCATTTGAAAAAATATAAGTAGCTACTAATATAAAGGAGACAAAAATAATTGTGATAGAGATAACATAAAATATTAACAGAAAAGAAGTAGCAAATAGGACACTACAATAATTTTCTAAAGTAGCCACATATTTATCAAAAGAAACAATTTTCTTTTTTAAATATTTTGTAAAACGATTGTGATAATTTAATTCGTTAAATTCTATATCTCCAGAAATATACCGGAGTCCTAAAGCGCCAATCCATAGCCCTCTCAGAACAACATGTACTAGTAAGTTGAAAATAAGAATATAACAAGCAACTAATGCAACAAGAAGTAACACAAAAGCATATATATGCTTATCGTTTTTAGCAGTTTCTACAGCAATTTTTATTTGAGGAAGCGCGGTAAATAAACCGAAAATAGCAAAACCAGAAATAATAAGTTCTAATTGCCAACTTTCTTGTTGTAGTTTGTCTAGTAGCTGTTTAAAACTTTTGTTTTTGTAGTCGTTACTCATAGTTATTTTTATTTCGTCTTAAAGGTACAGACTTTTTAAAAATAAAAAAACCACTTCGACAAGAAGTGGTTTATGTTATTATTTAGAGTAGTGATTATTCATTGTCTAATTTTTTAGTAAGATTAAATCCAACAAATAGAGCAGCACCAGCACAAAGAAATATTGAAGAAATAAAGAAAACTTCTGAATCAATAGCGTTGCTAGGTCTGTTTACCCAATCACCGCTATATCCAAAGTTAGAACTTAATATAGCACCTAGTAAAACACCAACACCTATACCCATTGCTAATAAAGCTAGGTTTAATACTATAACTCTACCAGTTAAAGTTGATTTTTTTCGTTCTCCTTGCATGAAAATTTTAGCATCTACACCTTTTTCTATTAATGCTAAACGTTCTTTGTTTCTTGTTGAATAGAATAAATAAAAAACTCCAAATATTACTGCGAATAAGAACATAAATACAATTGCTACTTCCATATTATTTAATTTTAAAATGATTATTTTTAATGTGTTTGCAAGTATGACAGAAAGACTCTGAAAAAGGTTACAAAAAAAATAAAAAAAGTTTTTTAAAATACTTGTAACCTTTTTAAATGATGTACAGTCAAAGAATGAAATGACTATTAATAACGACCAAACATATATTGATAAAGTATTAAAAGGTGATACTAATGCATTTTCTATTTTAGTAGAAAAGTATAAGGGGATGATATTTACTTTGGCATTAAAAATGTTAAAAAGTAGAGAAGAGGCTGAAGAAATTTCGCAAGATACTTTTATTAAGGCGTTTAAAAATTTGAATAAATTTAAAGGAGAAGCAAAATTCTCTACATGGTTGTATAAAATAGGATATAGAGCTTGTTTAGATAATTTAAAAAAGAACAAAGAAAAATATAAAACAGGAACAATAGACGAGATAACGATAAATAAAATAAAATCTACAGAAGGTATTTTAGAAGGTATAGAGAGAAAAGAGCGAGCTGAAATTATAAATACTTGTATGATGAGTTTACCAGAAGATGAACGATCTATTTTATGGATGTTTTATTTTGAAGAATTAAGTTTAAAGGAAATTATTGAATTAACGGAGTTTTCTGAATCTAATGTTAAAGTGAAATTACACAGAGCTAGAAAAAGATTGTTAACTATCGTAGAAAAAAAAGTAGAACCTGAATTAATTAAGCATTATGGGAGAAAATAAACATATAGAGGAGTTAGATGCTTTTGCAAAAAAATATATACAAGAAATAGAAGAAGAACAACCTTCATTAGATTTTACTTCTAACTTAATGAATATTTTAGCCAAGGAAGAAAATGTAGCCTTATACAAAGCAACACCATTAATATCTAAAAAGGCTTGGGGTATACTTCTTAGTATTTTAACAATTAGTATTTTTTATGTTTCAAAAGGAGCATCTTTAAGTTGGGTAAAAATGCCAAAGATTAAATTTGATTATTTTACAAAGTTTCAGAATTTTAATTTTTTAGAAGGAATTACAATTTCTAATACAGTATTGTATACTTGTTTCTTTTTTACACTAATGATTTTTGTGCAAATTTATTATCTAAAAAATCACTTTACTAGGAACCTAAATATGTAATTATCTAACAAATCTAACAGTACTAATTTTCCCATTGGTAATTTCATAAATAGCAACGGCTTTAAATTTATTTCCATTAGCAGTTACAAGTTCTTCATCTATAACAACATTACCTTTTACTACTCTATTAAGGATTTTACAGTGTAAATCTTTTGTTTTTTCAAACATAGGAGCGTAACGCTTTCTCATTTCTTCTATGCCTTCGTAATTTAGTTGGTTAGGATAGGTGTATACTTTTACATTTTTGGCATAAGGTTTTAAAAATGCATCAATATCTCTTTTGTTATATCCATCTAATTGCTCCTGAGCTAAAATTTTAGGAGAAACTTCAGCAACTAATGCTAATTTATTACCTTGTTTATTAACCATTATTCTTGAAATATTATTAATGTTTTCATTTTTAAATCTATGAAATATAGACCATTGTTTATCCGTTTTTGGATTAAACTTTAAAATCATATTTTTATAAGCAGCAAGTATGGTTCCATTTGGTAGCCAACATACGTCTTCGCTTGTTCCTGTTTTTGCAAGTTTTTTAGTTTTTTTGCTTAAAGGATCAAGTGACCAAATTTCCCATTGTTTTCCCTTTTTTTTCATAAAACTAACAAGATTGCTATTAGGAATTTTATGGAAAGAACGTCCAGTTTGTTTGGTTATAAAGATGTTTTTTTTCTTTTTTAAATCACTTATGAAAAGTTGAAGACTATCGTTTACAATTACAGATGAAATAATAGTATTTTGGTTATACCACATAGGATATGCAACAACTAAATTTTTGATTAATTCTTTAGGGATTCCAGATTTAAAATTATACTGATAAAATCGTTGTAAACCATCTTTATCTAGACGTACAGCAGAAATATTTTTGGAATTAGGAATACGTTGGGGAGAGTATTCACCACCATTTGCTGTATTACTTACAAAATTCTTCTTACCAGAATTAATATCATATTTTAAAATATCAGTTTGTCCATTTCTACTAGAAGAAAATAGAATAGTGTTTTCATCGTAAAAATGTGGTTGACTATCATATCCTTTATTATTAGAAATATTTTTCCCATTAGAAACAATCCATTTATCATTTTCAGATTTTATATCAAATAAATGAACTTCAGTATTGATTTGAGCATAAGTAATAGAAGAAATAAAAAAAGATATGAATAGCTTTTTCATGTTTGTATAAATTTTGAGTTTTAAAAATACAAAATCCTCTTTTGAAAACTCAAAAGAGGATTTAAATTATATTGAAATTGAATTTTTATTTTTGAGATGCTATCCAAGCATTGATTTTATCTTCTAATAAAGCTAAAGGTATACATCCTGTTTCTAACACTTGATTGTGGAATTCTCTAATATCGAATTTATCGCCTAATTCTTTTTTAGCTTTAGCTCTTAATTCTCTAATTTTTAATTGACCAATTTTGTAAGAAAGTGCTTGTCCTGGATTAGCCATATAACGCTCTATTTCAGAAATAATACTGGCTTCACCTTCAGCTTCATTATCTAAAGAATATTGAATAGCTTTTTCACGAGACCAACCTTTAGCATGCATACCAGTATCAACAACTAAACGAATGGCACGGTGCATTTCCATACCTAACATTCCAAAATATTGATAAGGATCTGTATATAATCCTAACTCTTTACCTAAATTCTCAGTATATAACGCCCATCCTTCACCATAAGCACTGTACCATAAAGTTTTTCTAAAATCAGGTAAGTCTTTATTTTCTTGAGTTAGTGAAATTTGATAGTGATGTCCAGGAATAGCTTCGTGTAAGAATAAAGCTTCGTCTGAAAAAACATTGTACTTCGAAGCATCAGGAATAGGGGTGTAAAAAACACCAGGACGAGTTCCGTCTAATGAACCTGGATTATATTCGGCACTAGCAGATGCTTCTCTAAATTTCTCTGTTTGTTTTACCACAAAAGGAGTTTTTGGTTTGTTACCAAATAACTTTTCTAATTGTGGCTTCATTTTTTCATGAATCGCATTGAAGTTATCGATAATCTCCTTTGGAGTAGTATATGGCATTAATTCTTTGTTTTCACGAACAAAATTGAAAAATTCTTTTAAGCTGCCTTTAAAACCAACTTGCTCCTTTACTTTTTCCATTTCAGTTAAAATACGAGCAACTTCTTTCAATCCTAATTCATGGATTTCATCAGCAGTCATATTTGTGGTAGTATAGTTTTTAATAGAATGATCATAGTAGGCTTTTCCATTTGGAATATCAGATATTCCACTACTTTCTCTTCCAGCTTTTAAATAATCTGTTTTTAAGAAGTTATACATTGATTTAAAAGAAGGTATTAACTTGTCTTTTAACACATTTGTATATGCTTCCGTTAATTGTTTTTTATCTTCATCGGAAAAGCTATCAGGGAATTTATTTATTGGAGAATAAAATAAGTTTTCTTCTATTTTTGTAGTGGCCAAACCTTCAAATTGAGGAATTACTTTTTTTATTAAAGAAAGCGGAAGTACATATCCTTCTTTAATTCCTTGCTTCATTCTTTCTTTAGCTGAAATTAACCAAGTATTGTATTTGTTTAATCTACTTAACCAATTTTCGTAATCTTTAACTGTTTTAAAAGGCTGAGCACTACTACCACTACCTAATGTACCCATTGTTAAGTTAACGGTCCACATTTGGTTAATAGGCATTAATAAATCGTTTTTAAAGCTATTTTGAGCCAATGCCATATCGCAATCCCAAGCTAAAACAGCTTTGCTCATTTGCTGACTTTTTGTTAAATCGGCATCTTTAAAATTGTTTAATTTAGCTTTATAAGAGTTGTAAAACTCGTTGCTTTTTGTTTGGTATTCATCAGACAATGTATTTGGAAATTGATCATTAAAACGGTTGTCTCCAGCAAAAGTTGCATTAATAGGGTTTAACTGTAATTTACCTTCATTGTAATCTTTTAAAAGCTGATTAAATTCAGTATTTTCTGATACAATTTTTTTTACTGCTTCTTTTTTTTCTTGCTTACAAGAAGCTAGCAACGTAGCAAAAGTTACTATAGTTAAGAAGATTTTCTTCATGATTTTGTTTTTTGATTGCTAACAAATATACCAAAAAGAAAAGCCAAGAAAAGTTAAAAGGTTTTACTTTTTAACTTTTCTCATCATCAATATTTATAATATACGAAGCAACAATATCATTATTTATTTTTAAATGAACATCATAATTCCCACCTTTGGTTGGACAGTATTTAAAACTGATAAAATCATCTTTATTTTTAAAATCATAAATATTTAACTTCTTTTCTTTTTGATTATATGTACAGATTAATGATATCTTTTCTGAAAAATGATTATTTAACAACTTATACTTAAAAGTTATGGGGATATTTTTATTTGTATTTATTTTCATTACTACAGGAGTTAAAGGAGATATTTTATATTTAAATATTTCACCATAAACTATAGGAGCTTCGACAAATGAATTTTCAGTTAGTTTAGAAGAAAGTTGCCATTTTTTCTTTAAAGGATAGTGGTTTTTATTAAATAAATCAGGGTGAGTTAAGAAATAACCATCGTTATAATCTTGTATAAACTGTCTTTTTTCATCTATATAACCGCTAGACCAAGTAGCATCACATAAATACCATTTTCCATCTAAATTGACAGCATTCCATGAATGATTTGGAATTTTTAAAGAGTTCATATTTGATGTAACTGTTCTACCATAACCATCAATAATTCTACATTCAATATCAACTATATTAGCCATTTCTTTAATTAGATATGCATAGCCTGTACATATTGTTCTTTTTTTATTAATTAATGTTTTAAAAACTTTTTCTTTATAAATTTTATTCCAAAGATTTAAAGAAATACTGTCTTTTATCAGTTTTTTTCTATTTTGGATTACTTTTTTATATATAGGATAATCAACTTTTACATTATTTGAAACCCAACTATAAATAGCTCTAAATTTTTCAACATCAGAATTTAATTTATGAGTTAGCTTATAACAGAGAAGAGGAAGATTTATTAAATTTTCTCCATGATTTAGTTTAGCAATATTATCGGCTTTTGTAAAGTCTATATTTTTAAAATCAGAAACTTGTGATTGAATAATTTGTGAAAAAAGAATAAAAAATAAATAGAAAGTTTTTTTCATAGAACTTATTTAGATTTAAAGATTTTTTTTACAGAAACTTCACCTAATAGCATACAAGAATCAGGTTTCATTTTTATTTTTAAATTAATTGTTGATTTGGAGTTTTTATTATCGATTATAACTTTTCGAGATTCTAAACCTATAAAGCTAAAAATTAATACATCACCTTTTTTTAATGGTTTAGGAAATGTGAAATTTCCGTCAAAATCAGTTTCTACACCAATGTTAGTTCCCCGTAAAAGAACGTTAACTCCAGGTAAAGCACCTCCTTCATCTGTAACAATTCCTTTCACTTGAATATCCCTTTTTTCTTTATTTTGAGTAATTCTTTTTTTATTATCAGAAGAATCTTCTTTTTGAGCATAAAGAGAATTAAGTGAGAAAAATGAAATTAAAGAAAAAGCTATTGCGCTAAAAAAAGTATGTTTTTTATTTTTACTAAAAGAAGTTGGGTAGTTTGTTAATTGACTTTTATTAAATTGGCCACAAATTTTTTTAGAGTTATTGCTGTTAATATAGTTAGAAATTTCTTTAGAGTTCATTTTAGAGAAATCGATGACTTCTTTTTTACAGGTTTCACAAAATCCGCCTAAAGATGTTGATTTGAATTGATTGAAGTTTTCATAACAAGGTTTGTTAATACTTAAATTGAATTGATTTTTCATAATACTAATTTTTATGGTTTATGTAATAATATCAAACCTAAAGTTTATTAAGATGGTAAAAAATCAATAATTAGTTAACTGCTTTTTTTTGTAAGTGAATTGACTTTTTTATTTAGATAAATAGAATAAAAAAACTCTTCAATTAATTGAAGAGTCTTTTTTCTATAAAAATAAAATTAATTATTTTGTTGTATCTGCTTTGTCAACAACAATACGGTTCTCACGATTCGCAACTTCCCAAGCAGTATGGAAAACTAAACGAGCTCTATTCTCTAACATTTCATAATTAATTTTGTCAGGGGTATCCGTTGGTTGGTGATAATCGGCATGTGTCCCATTAAAATAAAATATAATAGGAATGTTGTGTTTTGCGAAATTATAGTGGTCAGAACGATAATAGAAACGATTAGGATCGTTTTCATCGTTATATTTATAATCTAAATCAATGTTTGTATATTTTTTATTCATTGCCTCAGATATATTATGTAATTCAGTACTTAACTTATCAGCTCCAATTAAATATACATAGTTAGGGTTTCCTTTGTGGCGATCGTCAACTCTACCTACCATGTCAATATTTAAATTTGTAACAGTATTAGCTAATGGAAAAATAGGGTTTTCTGTATAGTATTTAGAACCTAATAAACCTTTTTCTTCGCCTGTTACATGTAAAAACAAGATAGAACGTTTAGGTCCTTTACCAGCGTCTGCAGCTTTTTTAAATGCCTCAGCAATTTCTAAAATGGCAACAGTACCAGAACCATCATCATCAGCACCATTGTAAATTTCTCCATTTTTTACACCTTCATGGTCTAAATGAGCAGAAATAACTACAATCTCATCAGGTTTTTCACTTCCTTTAATAAAAGCAACTACGTTTTCAGAATCTTTTAATTTCATTCCTCGACGATTATTACTTAAGTAAGCAGAAGGAACTTCTTGGAAATAATCATCACCTCCTAATGGAGATGCTATGCCTGTGTTTACATAAAAATCTTTTAAATATTTAACAGCTTTTTTCTGACCAGGTTCTCCTGTATCACGTCCTTCAAATTCATCAGAAGCATATACAAATAAATGTTTTCCAAGATCTTTGGCTGTAATGGTTTTTGCAAATTTCTCAGCATAATCTATGTTTAAATCGCTATCAGTGCTTGCAGTTTCTTTACTAGCTCCACAAGCTACAAGGGCAGCAGTACCTGCGACATAAAGTAATTTTCTCATTAATAATTTAATTAAAGTTTTAGTTTGATTAGTTTTTTGATAACATAATGTTACTTAGAGTCAAATTTAACTCTTCTTTATAATGAACTGTTCTAATGTTTTGTTAAAACTTATAAGCTCTTTTGGGAACAATTCTTCAAAGGCACCTTGTCTAATTAATTCTTGTGATGTTCCATTATGTATTTGTTTTTCAGAGAGTAAAATAAACTCGTCAGCTAACTGAATTGCTAAATTTACCTCATGAGTAGAAATAATAATAGTTTTATTGGTGCTTTTAACTAGTTTTTTTAACAGAGAAAACACCTTAAAAGTATGGTGAATATCTAGATGGGCTGTAGGTTCATCTAATATGATAATTTCGGTATCCTGTGCTAAAGCTCTAGCAATAAGTACACGCTGTAATTGCCCATCACTTAATTCATGAAATAGTTTATCTTTTAAATGTACAATTTCTGTTTGCTCTATAGCCCAAAGGATTTTTTTTAAATCGTTTTTAGATAATTTATCTATCCAATTAGTATAGGGCTGACGGCCTAAGGCAATTAGCTCAAAAACAGTTAGTTGGCTTTGTGGTAAGCGTTCGGTTAAAACTAAACTTAAAGAAGTTGCTAATTCTTGATAAGAATAATTAAGGATGTTTTTTTGATTGATTTCGATAGAACCATCCAATGGTTTTTGTACTTTAGAAAGTGTACGTAATAAAGTAGATTTACCAATTCCATTTTTACCTAATAAAGCAATAAATTTCCCTTTTTCTATAGCTAAATTTATGTTAGAAGTAACAATAGTTTGTTTCTTTTTGGTTTGATAGCCTATGGAAAGGTTTTCAGTTTTAAGAACGATATGTTTATTAAGGTTGGTCAATTTATACGTATATTTTCTTTTTTCTAATTAAAAGCCAAATTACAATAGGTGCTCCAAATAAAGAAGTTATAGCATTAATTGGTAATGTAAATTCGCTTGTAGGCAATTGAGCTATAGAGTCGCAAATTAATAAAATAATAGCTCCAATTAATGCCGAAGCAGGCAATAATGTTTTATGATTAGATGTAGAAAAAAATATTTTTGCTATATGTGGAACCGCTAATCCTATAAAGGCTATGGGGCCAGAAAAAGCAGTAATAACTCCAGTTAGTAAACTTGTAATAAGTAATATAATAGTTCTACTTCTCTTAATGTTTATTCCTAAGCTTTTAGCATAATTTTCACCTAATAAAAAGCTATTTAGAGGTTTAATAACTGTAAATGTTCCTAAAACACCAACTCCATAAATTATCCCAAAAATAGTGAGTTCAGTCCAGGTCAAATTTCCTAAACTTCCAAAACTCCAAAACATATATTGTTGTATTTGTTCAGCTTCACTAAAATAGGATAGTACACTTATTATAGCTGAAGTTAAGGAGCCAAACATTAGACCAATTATAAGGATAGACATAGTGTTTCGAACTCTATTGGCAGCAATAATAACTAAAGTTAAAATTAAAAAGGAACCTAAACTAGCAGCAACAGCTGTTCCCCAGCTAGAAAAAGCAAGTGCTGTGAGAAAGTTTCCAAACAAGCCAGCTCCTAAAATAAGTAGTGCAACACCTAAACTAGCACCTGAGGAAATTCCTAAAACAAACGGACCAGCTAATGGGTTTCTAAATAAAGTTTGCATTAATAATCCACAAATAGATAACCCAGAACCAACCATGATGGCTGTAATAGCTTTAGGTAATCTAAAATTTAAAATGATAGTTTGCCAGCTATCTTTAGAGGCAATACCGCCAGTTAACGAATTGAAAATATCTTTAAAGGGAATGGAAACAGATCCTAAACTAATGTTTAAAAACAAGAAAATGATTAGTAAAACAAATAGCAGTAAAAAATATTGTGTATATGTTTTCTTACCTTTTATCATTTCTTTAAAAAATCAACAAGTTTTTGAATAGCTAAACCTCGATGACTGATTTTATTTTTTTCTTCTGAAGTCATTTGAGCAAAAGATTGTTTATATCCTTCTGGTTGAAAAATTGGATCGTAACCAAAACCTTTTTCACCTTGTTTTTGAGTTAAAATTTCACCTTTGCAAATACCATTAAATAAAAACTGTTCTCCATTTAAGTTTAAACAAATAGAAGTTCTAAATTGAGCTAGTCTGTTATTTTCACCATCTAATTCAGTTAATAGTTTTTGCATGTTATTTTCTGCGTTTGCAGGTATACCAGAATAACGAGCAGAGTAGACACCTGGAGCTCCATCGAGACTTTCAACTTCCAAGCCAGTATCATCAGCAAAACAATTAAGCTTAAATTTTTGTGTAATATAATTAGCTTTAATAATTGCATTTCCTTCTAAAGTAGTTGCAGTTTCTTCAATATCATCAAAACAATTAATGTCTTTTAAAGAAAGTAATTCAATAGAATTTGGAAGCATTTTTTGTACTTCGGCTAGTTTGTTTAAATTGTTTGTAGCGAAAACAAGTTTCATTTATTGCGTGTTTGTATTAACAAATGTATCATTTTTTATCATCTTTGTAATTAATATTTATAGTTTTTATAAAAAAAGAGAAAAGGCTGAAGGTGTTGTAAATAAAGGAAAGTCGTATAAATGTCGGGTTAAAATCAATTAAAAAGTTTCATTAAAAAGAAAATCAAAAGTAACATTGTATGAGAAATGAAAATTTACTTACCATGAAACAGCCAGAATTAGGAAAAAGGATTTTAGAGTTAAGAAAACAAAAGGGGCTTACTCAAGAAGAACTAGTAGAAAAATGTAATATTAATGTTCGAACTATTCAAAGGATAGAGGCAGGTGAAACAACTCCAAGAAGTTTTACAATAAAAACAATTTTACAGGCATTAGATGCAGATATAAATACCTTTAAAGAAGACACTGAATTAACTATTCAAGACCGAAATGTATTGAATTTAGCTTGGGTGTTTGGAATAGTATATTTTGTTTTTGGTTTTATAGAAACAATTGCTGATATATATCAATTTACAGAAGATACATCAACTTTAAACAAAGTATTATACACAGTTGTTAAAGTAATTTCTTCTGTGGCTTTTGTAATTTTCTTTACAGGTTTTTTAAGAATAGCAAAAATATATACTTACAAGTTATTAAAAATTGTAGTTTATGTTATGATGATTGCTTACGTAGTTTCAGAAATACATGATATATTTCTAATAAATTCATCTAATGAAACGATAATTATAACGGGAATAGTAGAGTTTGTTGTTTTTGGAGCTATCCAAATTATTTTTGGATTAAGTTTATTAAGATTGAAAGATAAATTAGGAACCTTGATTCAGATAAATGGAATTATGGAAATAATAACTGGGGTTTGCTTGGCTACCATTGTTCTAGCGTCTCTTGGAGCTGTTTTTTTAATTCCTACAGTCGTAATAGAAGTAATTGTACTATATAAGTTAGCAAAAAAGTAGCTGAGAACTTAAAATAAAAGAATAAAAAAAGCGAAACTTTATTCAAATAAAGTTTCGCTTTTTTGTCAAATTAAAAGTTGTTTTAGCCTTTTAATTTGATTAATTCTGCTTTTTTAGCATCTATTTCACTTTGAATTTTGCTTAAACGCTTTTCAATTTTAATAATAATAGATTCTTTACGAGAAATACTTTCTTTAGAAGTTGAAGGATCATTTTTAGCAGCTTCTAACTTTGCTTTCATTTTATCTAAACCTTCTTTACTACTAGTTAAAATCTCTTCATTAATACTAATATCGTCTTCTAAGTCACTAATTAAAGTACTTTTTTCTTTAATGATAGATTTCTCTTCAGCTTTAATTTGATTATCTAACTCTTTTAATTTCTCAGCTTGTAAGCGTAAAGCTTCTTGTTCTTTTAAATAAGCAAGTTCCTTAGCTTTACGTTCTTCTTCAAGTTTTTTACGAGCTGCTTCCAATTTTTGTTTACGAGAAGCTAAATCATTTTGATCATTGTTTGCAATTACAGGGTTTCCTGTTTCTTGATTACTTGAAGTGTTTTTAGGTGAGTTTCGCTTAGTTTTTCTAGCTAGTTTTCTTTTTAAAGAAGCTACTCCTTTTTTTTGATTTTCTAATTGAGCATTAAGTTTACTCAATCTAGCTTGCATATTTGCAACAATCTTTTCTTTTCTATTTACTTCTTTTCTTGTTGCTTTTTTACTGTTTTTAAAATCTTCTAAATTTGCTTTTACACGTTTTAAAGCTTTAACACCACTAACTAAAATTTCTTCGTTAGCACTAATTTGATTCTCTTTATTTTTTATCTCTGTTTTTAGCTTTTTGATATCGTTTTGAGCAGAAATTTGCTGTAAACTGAAAAAATTCACAAAAAAGATAAAGGTTACTAAAAATTTTAAATTTTTCATTTTAATTATTTATTGTATTTTTCTAGATATTTTTCAAGGGGCGACAAAATTATACTTTTTTTTACAATACCAAACACTTTATTAATGAATATATTAACCTTTTTTTTAAAAGCTTTAAATGAAGATAAATAACTGTATAAGAAAAGGTAAGGCTATGTTATTCATGATGATACGGTTCGTTTTTTAAGATAGTAAAACCACGATAAAGTTGTTCAACTATAAATAAACGAATCATTTGATGAGAAAATGTCATTTTAGATAACGATATTTTTCCTTGAGCTTTTTGATAAACAGCCTCAGAAAAACCATAAGGACCACCAATTACAAGTACTATTTGTTTAATTCCTGAATTCATTTTTTTTTGAAGAAATTGTGAGAATTCTATAGAGGTAAAATGCTTTCCTTTATCATCAAGTAAGATAAGTTGATCCGTATTTTGAAGTTTCCCTAAAACTAACTGACCTTCCTTTTCTTTTTGCTGAGCTTCACTCAGGTTTTTAACATTTTTGATATCAGGGATAATTTCCAATTCAAATTTCACGTAATGTTTTAATCTTTTTTGATATTCATCAATAAGTTGAATTAGATTTTTATTATCGGTTTTACCAATAGCAAGTAATTTTATTTTCATTATTAATTGTTTCTAAAGACAAAATTAAATCAAAAAAAGACATTTTTTTATACTGATAAAAAACTTTTTTTAAATATCTTTATAATAGCTAATTGTTTGTTTATTAAAAAGTTAAAGAAAAAATGAAAGTACGTTTATTAAAAAAAACGTTACTTGTTTTGTCGATTTTATTCGCCATTTCATGTAACGAAGAAAGCCTAGTTGAAGAAAATAAAAGTTTAAAAGAATCCCCCGAAAAAATAGATTACTATAAGGATTGGATGAAAAACTTAGGAGATTATGATTTAGAAAAAATTATTGATGAAGAAGAAAAAAAGATGCTAAGTCGTAGTAGTACAGTACCAAAATCAGCAAAAAGAACTTCCGAAAAACCAATATTAGTACATTATATGCCTTGGTTCAGATCTTTAGATGTAGATGGAGCCTGGGGGCAACACTGGACTATGACCAATAAGAACCCAGATATTATTAATTCAGAAGGAGAAAGAGAAATAGCTTCACATTATTATCCGTTGATAGGACCATATTCAACAAAAGATAAAGACTTACAACAGTATCATTTATTATTAATGAAATTGGCAGGAGTTGATGGGGTAATTTTTGATTGGTATGGAAAAAGAGATGTATTAGATTTTGAAGAAATTAAACAAGGAATGGAAAGTTTTGTTTCGGAATTGGACAAAACTAATTTAGATTTTGCAGTAATGTATGAAGATAGGGTGGTGAGAGAACAAGCTAGGAGTTTAACACAATTACAAATTAACCAAGCGATAGGAGACCTAAGATACATAGAAGATACATATTTATCCAAAGAAAATTATGCCCGTATAGATAATAATCCATTATTAATGATTTTCGGACCTAGTTATATTGATGATCCAGCTGATTGGAATACCATTTTAAGTTCAATAAACACTAATATGAGTTTATTGTCATTATGGAACGCAACTAATACATTGGGGAGCGCTAACACATCTGGAGAATATGCATGGATAGATAGAAATCATCTAACTACATTGTCAGGTTATTATTTGAATAATGTTGATTTTAACAGGGAAATTGTTGGAGGAGTAGCTTATCCAAGATTTGACGATTTTTATATAGAAGGAGGATGGAAATCGCCAACAGATGATGATTGGAGTATAGAAGGAAGAGGAATTGATGTATTTAAAGAATCGTTTGATGAATCATTAAGACATCCTGTTGATTTTATCCAGATAGCTACATGGAATGATTTTGGAGAAGGAACACAAATAGAACCGACTAAAGAGCATGGTTTTTCTCATTTAGAATCATTACAAGAGTATACTCAGACGACATACAAAAAAGGAGATTTAAGAATACCATACTATATCTATAAATTAAGAAAACAGCATTCTAATAATTATATGGTAAAGTTTTTAATGGATGTGGCTCATTGGTATGCAATGAATAATAGACTAAAAAAAGCAAAGCGTTTGGTATGTATAACCATCCATTATTTTGGAGGTGATTTTTCGCAATAATATTACACTTTGAACTTTTTATATAGTATTGCCTAATTCTTGATGAAAATAGTATTTTTACATCAAGAATTAGAGTACTATGATTTCAAAAGAACAATTTAATAAAGAGTTAGATTTAATTATAAAAAATGCAATACGAGAAGATATAGGAGATGGTGATCATACTTCGTTATCTTGTATACCATCTGATGCAACTGGAAAAGCAAAATTACTAGTAAAAGACAAAGGAATAATTGCAGGAGTAGAGTTTGCTAAAAAGGTTTTTAGTTATGTAGACGAAACCTTAGAAGTGGAAACATTAATCAATGATGGTGATGAAGTTGAATATGGAGACATTGTTTTTTATGTTTCAGGAAAATCACAATCTATTTTAATGGCAGAGCGTTTAGTATTAAATGCTATGCAACGTATGAGTGCTATTGCAACAAAAACTAAGTTTTTTGCAAACTTATTAGAGGGAACCAAAACCAAAGTATTAGATACTCGTAAAACTACTCCAGGTATACGTGCATTGGAAAAATGGGCGGTAAAAATAGGTGGAGGAGAAAATCACCGATTTGCTTTATACGATATGGTTATGATTAAAGATAATCATATAGATTTTGCAGGGGGAATAACTCAAGCAATTACCAAAACTCAAAAGTACTTAGCGGAGAAAGATTTAGATATTAAAATTATAGTTGAAGCCCGTAGTTTAGAAGAAATTGAAGAAATTTTATCAAATGAAGGCGTATACAGAATTTTAATAGATAACTTTAATTATGAAGATACACGTAAAGCTGTAGCGTTAATTGGTGATAAATGTTTAACGGAATCTTCTGGTGGAATCAATGAAAAAACAATCAGAGAATATGCAGAATGTGGAGTTGATTTCATTTCATCAGGAGCGTTAACGCACTCTGTTTATAATTTAGATTTAAGCTTAAAAGCTGTAGATTAATCAATTGAATAAAGTACAAGAAACCTTGTAAATAGGTTTCAATAGTGTTAAAAGATTAAAAACTCAAGGATGTAATTATAAATTATGCTTGAGTTTTAATATGTTTGCTAAATATTATTAATATAAAATTCCCTTATCTCCAATGAAGAAAAAATTACGTATATTTTTTACATGTTTATTAATGTTTAGTTCCTGTTTTCAATTAATGAGTCAAAAAATTGATGTAGGAAGTAAAGCTGTTGATTTTACAGGATATGACGTGAAATCAAAAAAACGAATTAAATTATCTCAGTATAAGAACAAGAAGAATGTATTATTAAACTTTACAGCAACCTATTGTGGACCTTGTTGGAAAACATATCCACACATGGATAAACTTCAACAAAAGTATCCTTCAGATTTAAAAGTAATTTCTGTGCATGGAGATGAAAAAAAGGATACTTGGTATAAAATTGCAAAACGTTTAAAAATAGATTTTAAGAGTGCAACAATTTGGAATGTTGATGAAAAGGAAAAAATAAAGAAGATTTATGATATAGATCAATATCCTGTTTTCTTTTTAATTGATAAAAAAGGAATTATTGTTGACAGATGGGTTGGTAATAAGAAAAAATATATGGATTATTCAGTTAAATATTTAATTGAACCATAGTTTAATATTTTAGTGAAATCCTGTTTTGTAAAACTTTTTACAAATTAATAAATAGTTCAGTTTAACTTAAAATAAGTAAAATGAAAAAACATATAGTCATTGTTGCTGCACTTACTTTTATGGTGAGTTGTAATACCAAAGAAACCAAAAAGGAAACTAAAGAAAATACTGATATGAGTGTGACTACAACAAATAATCCTTTGTTAATAAAAAGTACATTAGATTATGGAGCACCAGATTTTACTAAAATAAAAGACGAGCATTTTATGCCTGCTATTTTAGAAGGTATGAAAGTGCAAAATGAAGAAATAGCTAAAATTGTTGAGAATAAAGAAGCGCCTACTTTTGAAAATACCATACTAGCTTTAGAAGAAAGTAGTAAAACATTAGATAATGTAACAGCAGTTTTTTATGCATTGGCAGGAGCTAATACAAACGAAACAATTAAAGGTATTCAAAAAGAATTAGCACCGAAGTTTTCTAAACACAATGATGATATTTTATTAAATACAGAACTATTTGCTAAAATAAAAACAGTTTACAATGCATTAGATACTTTAAATTTAGATGAAGAGTCTAATCATTTAGTAAAAGAGTATTACAAGAATTTTGTAAAAGCTGGAGCCAATTTATCAGAAGATAAAAAAGAAAAATTAAAAGAGATTAATTCTGAAATAGCAAGTTTATCAAACGATTTTGGTAAAAAATTATTAGATGCAAGTAAAAAAGGAGGAGTTGTAGTTGAAGATAAGGGGAAATTAAAAGGATTTTCAGAAGAAAAAATTAAATCCATAGAAAAAGATGGTAAATATGAAATCCAGTTAATTAATACAACACAACAACCATCATTACAAGCATTAGAGAATAGAGAAGTTCGTAAAGATTTATTTGAAAAATCAATTCATAGAACAGATGCTGGAGAATATAACACTAGCGATCTAGTAAAGAAAATGGTGTCTTTAAGAGCTGAAAAAGCTAAGATTTTAGGTTTTGACAATTATGCAAGTTGGAGCTTACAAGGAACAATGGCATCTACACCAGCTAAGGTTTTTGAAATGTTTAATGGATTAATTCCAGGATCATTAGAAAAAGTAGCTTCAGAAGTAAAAGAAATACAAGCAGAAATAAATAAAGAAGGAGGAGATTTTAAATTAACACCATACGATTGGAATCATTATGCAGAAAAGGTTCGTAAATCGAAGTATAATTTAAATGAAGAAGAAGTAAAACCTTATTTCGAAGTAACAAATGTTTTAGAAAAAGGTGTTTTCTATGCTGCAACAAAGTTATATGGAATTACTTTTAAAAAGCGTACAGACATTCCAACATATCATCCAGATGTTGTAGTATATGAAATCTTCGAAGAGGATGGAAGTCCATTAGGGTTATATTATGGAGACTTCTTTGCAAGAGATAGTAAAAGAGGAGGAGCATGGATGAGTGCTTTTGTAAAACAATCAAAACTAAGAGGACAAAAACCAGTAATTTACAATGTATGTAACTCACCAAAACCAGCAGATGGAGAACCAGCTCTAATAAGTTTTGATGAAGTAGAAACAATGTTTCATGAGTTTGGACATGCGTTACATGGATTATTTGGAAATCAAAAATATGCTTCAATTTCAGGAACAAGTACTTCGAGAGATTTTGTAGAGTTCCCATCACAGTTTAATGAAAATTGGGCAACGCACCCAGAAGTATTAAATAATTACGCATTACATTATAAAACAGGTGAAGTAATTCCAGCATCATTATTAAAAAAGATAAAAGATGCAGGAACGTTTAATCAAGGATATTCAATTATTGAAAACTTATGTTCTTCTAATTTAGATATGCAATGGCATACAATTTCAGTAGATGATAAAATAGAAGACGTCGCAAAATTTGAAGAAGAAGCATTAAGTAAAATGAAATTAAAAGTATCTGAGGTACCACCAAGATACCGTTCAACATATTTTGCACATATATTTAGTGGAGGATATGCAGCAGGTTATTATTCATACTTATGGACAGAAATGTTAAGTCACGATGCATACGATTGGTTTAAAAACAATGGATTATTAACACGTGAAAATGGACAAAAGTTTAGAGAACAAATCTTGTCAAAAGGAAATACGATGGATTATGCAGAAATGTATAAAACTTTTGCAGGAAGAGATCCAAAAGCAGCTCCGATGTTAAAAGCAAGAGGATTAAAATAAATGAACGATTATTTCGATAGCGAAACGTTTTCTAAAATTGATTTTAGTACAACCAAAATCAAAAAAGGAGAATATGACAATTGTACGTTTGAAAATTGTAACTTTGAAGGTATACATGCGTCTAATATTCAATTCTTAGAATGCGAGTTTATCGATTGTAATTTTAGCAACACTATTATAAAAGGCACTTCTCTAAAAGAAGTGTCTTTTGTGAATTGTAAAATGATTGGAGTAAAGTTTAATGAATGTGATCCATTCTTATTAGAGTTTAGTTTTAAAAATTGCCAGTTAAACTTTTCGTCATTTTATCAGTTAAAAGTTCCTAAAACAAAATTTATAAATTGTAATTTACAAGAGGCAGATTTTACAGAAGGAGATTTACATCAGTCTACCTTTGAAAATTGCGATTTAAATGGAACAATTTTTGAAAAAACAGTTATAGAAAAAGCAGATTTTAGGTCAGCAAAAAACTTTTCAATCGATCCAGAAAATAATCGATTAAAAGGAGCAAAATTTTCATTAGAAAACAGTGTTGGTCTATTACGGAAGTATAATATAGTTATTGAATGACTAAATTAATTGAAGATAAGTTAAGAAAAGTACCAGTATTAAATTTATTGGTGGCCTTTGGGAAAAAAATAAAAATTCCCGGCCTAGAAGGAATGTCCTTATACGACGTATTAGAAATGTATGTAATAGGTATTGTAAAAGGAGCTTTGACAACAAGAGCAGGAGGAGTTGCTTTTAGTTTTTTTATGGCAATATTTCCATTTATGCTATTCATACTATCTCTTATACCTTACATTCCAATAGATGGTTTTCAAGACAATCTTTTTAGTTTAATTCAAGAAATGTTACCACCCAAAACATTTGATGCAGTAGCAATTGTATTAAAAGATATTGTAAATAATCAATATAGTGGATTATTATCTTTTGGTTTTTTAGCTTCTATTTTTCTAATGACAAATGGTGTAAACGCCATTTTTGGAGGTTTTGAATATTCGTATCATGTAAAAGAAATGAGAAGTGTATTTAGAGCATATTTCATTTCATTAGGAGTTTCATTATTAATGTCACTTTTCTTAATTGTAACTGTAGTTTTAATTATTTTTTATCAACTAGCATTAGCAAGAATAGACCAAGCAGGTTGGTTAAACACAGCAGATTTGAACTTATTTTACTGGGGACGTGGTTTACTGTTCTTATTAATGATTTTTACCATTGTATCCTTATTGTTTAGATTTGGTACCAAACAAGGAAAGGAAGTGAAATTCTTTTCACCAGGAGCAATATTAACTACTATATTATCATTATTTACATTCTACTTATTTGGAATATATGTAGTAAAATTTGCAACTTATAACAAATTATATGGATCGATAGGAACATTATTGGTTTTGATGTTGTTTGTCTGGTTAAATGCTATTATACTACTTTTAGGCTTTGAATTGAACGCTTCTATTTATCGATTAAAACGAAGAAATAAAACTTCATAATTATCCTATAAATTCAGATATTTGCGCTTGCAGAAGAACAAGGTAGTTTTTCTGTTAACAAGTAATATCTAAATTTAGAATTCATAATTCATATGAAACCAAGTATACCAAAAGGAACAAGAGATTTTTCATCAAGTGAAGTAGCCAAAAGAAATTATATTTTTAATATAATAAGACATTCGTTTGAAAACTTCGGATTTCAACCAATTGAAACTCCAAGTTTTGAAAAATCATCAACTTTAATGGGAAAGTATGGAGAAGAAGGAGATCGATTAATTTTTAAGATTTTAAATTCAGGAAATTTTCTTTTTGAAAAAAATACAATAGAATTACCTGATTCTTATGAAAAGATAAAGCATAATTCTTTAGATGATCTTGAAACTTCTGAGAAAATAGAGTTAAATAAGTTTACTAACAGAATTTCAACAAAAGCACTTCGTTACGATTTAACTGTACCATTTGCACGTTATGTAGTACAACACCAAAACGATATTACTTTTCCGTTTAAACGCTATCAAATACAACCAGTTTGGAGAGCTGATAAACCCCAGAAAGGACGTTTTAGAGAATTTTATCAATGTGATGCCGATGTGGTTGGAAGTAAGTCGTTAGTACAAGAAGTAGAATTTGTCCAATTATACGATACTGTTTTTAGTAAGTTAGGATTGGTAGGAACGACTATCAAAATCAATAATAGAAAAATATTATCAGGTATTGCAGAAGTAATTGGAGCATCTGATAAATTAATAGATTTTACAGTAGCTTTAGATAAGTTAGATAAAATTGGAAAAGAAGGAGTTGTTAAAGAAATGCTTGAAAAAGGAATTTCTGAAGCAGCTATTGAAAAAGTAGATCCATTATTTAATTTTTCAGGTACTAATCAAGACAAGTTAGTATCATTAGAAGAGATGTTAAAAGACTCTGAAGAAGGAATTCAAGGAGTAAATGACTTACGTACTGTAGTAAATATGATTGAAGAGTTAGGGTTAACATCAGCTACTTTGGAGTTGGATGTAACACTAGCACGTGGATTGAATTACTATACAGGAGCTATTTATGAAGTAGCAGCACCAAAAGGTGTCAAAATGGGATCTATCGGTGGTGGAGGTCGTTATGACGACTTGACAGGAATTTTTGGACTTAAGGATGTAAGTGGAGTTGGAATTTCTTTTGGGTTAGATCGTATCTACCTAGTTATGGAAGAACTGAATTTATTTGAGGCAGTAGAATTACCTAAGCCAAAAGTATTATTCATGAATTTTGATGAAAGTCAGAGTTTATCTAAGATTAAAGCAATTAAGGAGTTAAGAAATAACAATATAAAATCTGAATTATATCCTGATGTAGCTGGAAGTATTAAACAACAAAAGAAGCAATGGAAGTATGCTACGAATAGAGAAATTGATTTTGTAGTAACAGATATAGAAAACGGTACACTTGTTGTTAAAAATATGAAGGCAGGAGAACAATTTAATTGTACTGTCAACGAATTGATTAACAAACTACAGTAAATTAACAACATTATATTGTAAATTTGCGCCTTAATAACAGAAAGAAATGTTTGAAGTGAATAACAACAAAATGAATGACGAAAGAATAGATGAGATTGGGGAGAACCACGTAGGTACCTCAGCTCAAACTCCATTAAGAGCAGACGCTTTTGATATTTCGGATAAAGAAAAAATAGAAAAAATACAGGAAAGTGTTAAAGATATTCTAGAAACTTTAGGAATGGATTTAACAGATGATAGTATGCAAGGAACTCCTAAAAGAGTAGCTAAAGCTTTTGTCAATGAATTATTCATGGGGTTAAACCCAAAGAACAAACCTGCTGCATCTACTTTTGATAATACCTATAAGTACGGTGAAATGTTAGTAGAAAAAAACATCATTGTATATTCTACTTGTGAGCACCACTTATTACCAATTATAGGAAGAGCACATGTGGCTTATATTTCAAAAGGAAAAGTTATTGGTTTATCTAAAATGAACCGTATTGTTGAGTATTATGCTAAACGTCCACAAGTACAAGAACGTTTAACAATGCAAGTAGTACAGGCAATGCAAGAAGCTTTAGGAACAGATGATGTTGCTTGTGTTATTGATGCAAAACATTTATGTGTAAATTCTAGAGGAATTAAAGATATAGAAAGTAGTACAGTAACAGCTGAGTTTGGTGGAGCATTTAAAAACAAAGAAACTAAACGTGAGTTCTTAGACTATATAAAATTGAATACTGACTTCCAATAGGAAAAAAGTCTTTACAAATATTTAAAAAACTCTCAACTTTTAAAGTTGAGAGTTTTTTGTTTTTAGTATGGTTTGATAACAGCTTAATATAAAAGGAAAGTAGGCATAATAAAATCCTTTTATCCTCATTTATAAATTAATAGTTATTTACAATAAATTAAAGTTTACTTTCTTCACTTAACAATTCTATTACGCTAAAATAGCTTTCTCTAAAAGTTTTCTTAATATTAAAAAGTTTACAAATAGTAAAATTATATAGTGATTTGTAGTGATTAAATTTAACTATTGTAAAACTAAACGAAATGAATTATTTAAAACTTTTATTAAGTACAATACTTGTTCTTTTTATAAGTACTGCTGTTTTAGCACAAAAATCTACCATTACTGGGGTAGTTAGCGATGGAAGTTATCCACTTCCAGGAGCTAGTGTTGTAGTTGTAGGAACTACAAAAGGGGTAAATACAGATATTGATGGAAACTTTATCTTGAGTAAAGTTGATATAGGAGAAATTGAATTAGAAATATCATATATAGGTTTTCAAACAAAAAAAGTAAAAGTATCCTTAGAGGAAGGAGTTCAAAAAAATATAGGAGTTGTAGCATTAATTTCTTCTTCACAAGAATTAGATGAAGTAATTATTAGTGGTGGTACGAGAAGAAATAGCGAAGCTAAAGCATTAAGTATTCAAAAGAAATCTATGAGTATTATGAATGTTATTGCAGCCGATGGTATAGGTAAATTACCAGATCGTAATGCTGCAGAAACTGTTCAACGTATTCAAGGATTATCTATAGAAAGAGATCAAGGTGAAGGGCGTTTTGTATCGGTAAGAGGATTGCCACCATTTTGGACATCTACCACTATTAACGGAAATAGAATTCCAACTGCTGAAGAAGAAACTACTTCAAGAGCTACAGCATTCGATTTTTTTCCTTCAGAATTAATATCGTATGTACAAGCTGCAAAAGCATTTACTCCCGATATGGAAGCAGATGGAATTGGAGGAGGAGTAAACTTTATAACGCAAACAGCTCCTACTAAACAGATTTTAAGTATAAACATTGGAGGAGGTTATAACGATAAATCAGGAAAGCCAATTTATAATGCGTCGTTAACTTATGGTAATAAAAGTAAGGATGGAAAGTTTGGTTTTATTATCAATGGATCCTATTGGAATAGAAATTGGGGAACAGATAATTTTGAAGCTCGTAGAAAAGGAGATGAAGGAGTGTTTAGAATGGAGTTAAGAGATTATAATGGTGTAAGAATAACAACAGGTTTAAATGGAGCTATGGAGTATAATTTTACACCAGATCATAAAATGTACTTCAGAGGAGTTTATGGTACGTTATCAGATACAGAAACACATTACAAGCACAGAGTTCGTTTTGATAAATTCGATTCAGGTACCAATACAGCTAGGGTAGAATTGCAAAATATTTATAATGAACTTATTACAGAAATGTTTGGTGGAGAGCTTGGAGGAAAGCATTCATTAATAAACGGTAAGCTTGATTGGAGTATTGCTTCTTATTCAAATGAATTTAGATATGGAAACATTCCTACAGCAAAAGATAAAAGTTATTATGTAGTTAAGTTTAAACAAGATGGTATTGGTATAAAACCAACTTACTTAGATAACAGACCAACAGCCAATGGAGGGGCAGGAGATGATAGAGCATATTGGAAAGCAGATGGAGGTTTGTTAGACTATAATGATACAGACGCCTTATTTGGTTTCTTTAGTGACCCAAATTTTAAAATGGATGCAACACAAATGTCTTTTTCTGATTTAGAGTTATATAAAATTTCAATTAAAGAGCGAGATAATATAGTAGCTGCATTAAATTATGAACATACTGTAAACGATAATTTTAAAATTAAAGTAGGAACAAAGTTTAGAGATAAAGATCGTAGAGCAACATTTGAAGATTTGTATTATGGATGGTCAGGAGCAGGAGCTACACCAGTTTTATCAGATTATTCACAGTATTTAATGAATCAACCTGGAAAGGCAGATTTCTTAAAAGAAATGGGATCTAATATTCAATCAACATTTAGTCCAGTACTATCTCAAGCTGGAATGAAAAACTTTTGGATAACAAATCAAGCTAATTTATCAGTTTTACCAGGAGATTCATCAGCCTTACAATTTAATAGCGGTTTAGGTAGAAACTTCAATGTAGATGAAACTCATTTATCATTCTATGGTATGGGGACTTTAAAAGCGTCTGAACAATGGACTATTTTAGGAGGTTTAAGAGCTACAAAAACTGAAACAAAAGTAGATGGGTATGTTGTTGAAAACAATGTTTTAACCAAAGCTATGAATACGAAAAGTTATTGGGCAGTATTACCAATGTTACACATTAAATATTCTCCAAAAAAGGATATGAATATTCGTTTTGCAGCTACAAGAAGTTTTTCAAGGCCAAATTTTGGAGACATTTCACCATCTGGAACTTTTATTTCTTTCGATAACGAATTTAAAGGAGGGAATCCAAACTTAAATCCAACATTTTCATGGAATTTCGATTTGTTAGGAGAGTATTATTTTAAAAATGTAGGAGTAATCAATGCAGGTTTTTTCTATAAATCAATAACAGATCCAGTATTTAATGATACTTATCAAGGAACTTATAATGGACAAGCGGGAGTGGAATTTAGTACACCAACAAACGGTGCTGATGCTTGGATTGCTGGTATGGAGTTAGGAATAAATAAGCGTTTCGATTTCTTACCTGGTTTCTTAAAATATTTTGGAACACAAGTAAATGTAACATTTATGGATTCTGAGATGATAAAGCCAAGTGGTAGAAAAGTATCTACTCCATACCAAGCAGGAACTTTATTCAATGCTCAATTGTTCTTTGAAAAAGGAGGTTTTAATACAAGATTAGCATTCAATCATAAAGGAAGCTATGCTATTGGGTTTGGAGAAAGAGATATCGATGATGTATACTATGGAACTTACAATACTTTAGATTTTTCAGCATCATATCAAATAGGAAAAAATTGGACTATATATACTGATGTAAATAACATTTTAAATAATCCTCTAATTTATCACTATGGGAAAATAGAGGATCGTCCTAAACAAGTAGAATACTACGGTATTAAAGGAAACATTGGTGTGAAGTTTAGTCTATAAGCTATGAGTAAAGATTTGAATTAAATGCAAAAACAAAGCTCTCAAATACTTGAGAGCTTGTTCTGTAAAATAAAAAAATATGCGTTTACGATTTTTATTACAAGCCTCCATAGCCGCATTCGGAACTTATTTCTGTATGTATGCATTTAGGAAACCATTTACGGTAGCAACATTTGCTAACGAATCATTCATAGGAATAGATTATAAAATATTACTCATAATAGCTCAAGTAATAGGGTATACACTATCTAAGTTTATAGGAATTAGAATAATCGCTGAGATGAAAAGCTCAAAAAGAATGATGTTTTTAATAGGCTTTATTCTTTTTGCTGAATTAGCTCTTTTAGGTTTTGCTACAGTTCCTGCTCCTTATAATATAGTATGTTTATTTTTTAATGGACTTCCTTTAGGAATGATTTGGGGAATAGTATTTTCCTATTTAGAAGGAAGAAAAACTACCGAGTTATTGGGAGTTATTTTATCATCAAGTTTTATCGTGTCTTCAGGCGCTGTAAAATCGGTAGGTAAAATAGTTTTAGATACATTTCACTTTAATGAATATTGGATGCCTTTTATAACAGGAGGATTTTTTATTATTCCACTAATCTTTTTTGCTTGGTTATTAGAAAGACTACCTGAACCAACAAAAGAAGATAAATTGCTTAGAACAGTAAGAAAACCATTAGATAAAACTGAAAGAAAGAGGTTATTTAAAAAGTTTGCAATGCCATTAACTCTTATAGTTTTCTTCTTTATGCTATTGACATCTATTAGAGATTTTAGAGACAATTTTGCTAGAGAAATTTGGGATGCATTAGGGTATGAAGATGCGTCAATTTATAGTATATCAGAAATACCAATAGCAATAACAGTACTAATAGTTTTAGGTTTTATAGGAAGTGTAACTAAAAACTTTAAAGCTTTTATGTATTATCATTATGTATTGATAATTGGCTGTACTTCAATTATTATTTCAACTTTATTATTTCAACAGTCATTAATTTCTTCCTTAGTATGGATGACGATTTCAGGATTAGGTTTGTATAGTTGTTATGTACCATTCAATGGAATTTTCTTTGATAGAATGATAGCAACTTTTAAAATTAAAGGAAACGTTGGCTTTTTAATATATATAGCAGATGCATTCGGTTATTTGGGGAGTATACTCATTTTACTATATAAAAACTTTGGAAAAGGAGATATTTCTTGGCTAAGCTTTTTCATAACAGCTTTATACTTTTTAGCATTTATAGGACTAATAATAACTACTTATTGTTTTCAATTTTTTAGAAAAAAATATAAAAAACCAATACAAATACAAGAATTAATTTATGAACAACAAATATGATTTAATTGTAGTGGGAGGTGGAGTTTTAGGAACTTTCCACGCATATCATGCAATAAAAAAAGGACTATCGGTAATAATTTTAGAAAAAGATGCCAAACCGAATGGAGCTACAGTACGTAATTTTGGACAAGTAGTTCCTTCAGGGATGAATCAGAAATGGCAAAATTTTGGAAGAGAAAGTTTAGCTATTTATAAAGAAATTCAAAAAGAATTTGATATTACCATTAGGCAAAATGGAACGGTATATCTAGCGTCAAATGAAGAAGAGGTTCAGTTGATAGAAGAACTTCATGAAATTAATAAACAAAATAATTATACTTCTGAACTATTTACAAAACAGCAATGTTTAAATAAGTATGACGGTTTGCGAAGTGATTATTGTAAAGCAGGTTTATATTTTCCTCAAGAAGTAACGGTAGAACCAAGAACAATGATTTTACAATTGCATTCTTTTTTGAAAGAGCAAGGTGTTCAAGTTTGTTACAATACCACGGTAATAAATACTGAAGAAATAAACGGAGAAGTGCAAGTAACATCTTCAAATGGAGAAGAGTATAAAGCATCAAAAGTTTTGATATGTAACGGATCAGATTTTAAAACCTTATACCCTTCAATTTATAATGAAAGTGATTTAGTAGTTTCTAAATTACAAATGATGCAGACAAAACCACAAGGTAGTTACAAGTTAAATGGTTCTATTTTAACAGGTTTAACTATTAGACGTTATGAAGCCTTTGAAGAATGTCCATCATGGAATCTAATCAAATCGAAAGAAGATCCAAATAGTTTTGAAAAGAAATATGGAGTACACATATTATTTAAGCAAGCTACTGACGGATCTATAATATTAGGCGATTCACATGAATATGCAGATGCAAAGAATATTGATAGTTTAGGTTTCGATTTAAAAGAAGAAATAGACAGTTTTATGCTACAAGAAGCAAAGAAAATTATAGAGCTACCAAACTATGAAATCCAGCATCGTTGGGCAGGATTTTATAGTCAATGTAAAACCAAAGACATTTTTGAATACACTATAGGAGATAATATACATATAGTAACAGGTATAGGAGGGAAAGGCATGACGGGGAGTGCTGGATTTTCAAAAGAAAAAATTAACAAGGTATTTAATTTAGTATATGATAAATAAAGAGATACAAATGGTTGTTTTTGATATGGCAGGAACAACAGTAGATGAACAAAATGTAGTTTATAAAACGTTACATAAAGCATTAAATGATTATGGGGTTGATGTAGATTTACCTACAGTTTTAAAATTAGGAGCTGGTAAAGAAAAACATCAGGCAATAAAAGATGTATTGAACTATAGTAAGCCTAATCAATTAATAGAATCAGAAACCATTTTTGAAACTTTCAAAATCTTATTAAATAAAGCTTATAAAGATTTAGAAGTAAAACCAATAAAAGGAGTACAAAGAGTTTTATTAAATCTTAGAGAAGAAGGTATAAAAGTAGTTTTAAATACAGGGTATAATAGAGAAGTAGCTACTTTATTATTGGAAAAATTACAGTGGGATGAAAAGATACATTACGATGCGCTTATAACAGCAAGCGACGTAGTAAAAGGGCGTCCTCATCCTGATATGATTTTTAAAGCAATGGAGTTGTTTAATATAACAGATGCTTCTAAAGTTTTAAAGGCAGGAGACTCTACTATAGATATAGCAGAAGGAAAAAATGCAGGCTGTGGAATAACAATAGGTGTATTGTCTGGAGCACAAACTCAAGAACAACTAGAAGAAGAAAAACCAACCTATATTTTAAATTCGTTAACAGCTATTAATGAAGTTTTTTGATAGTTTAAATAATTGTAAAACATTTGTTTATGAAAATTAAAGTTAATGTTAGCTAGATTATTATAAGATTAATATTCATAAAGTAGGGTTTTAAAAGTTTACTAATAGTATATATTTAAATAATAAATTAACTAATAGTAAACTTTTTTTTATGAAAACAAATTGTTTTTTAAAGCTTTTGGCTTTAACTTTTACACTAACAATTACAAGTTGTCAGGAAAACGGATTGGAAGAGATAACTTCTAAACAAAAAAAATCAAGTAAAAATGTTGGATCAAAATCATCGCTAAAAAAGAAGGTTTTGGTTGTAGGCTTTGATGGTATCCAGTTTGGGAAAATTACAGAAACATCAACACCAAACTTAGATAAGCTAAATATTGTGAAAGCTTATGCTGGTGGAATTGATAATACAGCATCAGAGCAAAAAACAAGTAGTGGACCAGGTTGGACTACTATTTTAACAGGAGTTTGGGTAAATAAACATGGTGTAGCAGATAATAGTACGTCAAACAAATCTAAAGTGAAGAGTGTTTTTGAGTTAATTAAAAACTCTAAACCAAATTTAAAAACAGCAAGTGTAGTTACTTGGGCTCCAATTCATGACTTTTTTAGAGATAAATTAAATTTTATCGATTATCATTCTAAGAGCGGAGGAGATGAAAACACTGTAACAGGAGCTATTCATGCGATTAAAAATGAAGAATCAGATTTCGTTTTTGTTCATTTAGATGATGTAGATGGAGTAGGACATTCATTGGGGTTTGGTAATTCATATAACAAAGCAATAACGAAAGCAGATGAGCAATTTGGAAGAATTGTAGCTGAAATTGAAAAAAGAACTGATGAAGATTGGTTAATTATGGTGGTTACCGATCATGGTAGAGGAAGTGGTGGATATAATCATGGAGGACAAACTACTCAAGAGAAAACTATATTTGTGGGAATGAATAAAGTGGGAAATGAAGAGTTTACTTCTTCAGTACCTACAATTCCAAATAAAGACTATCAAGGAATTTATGGTTATGTAGCTCAAACAGCTATAGTACCATCGGTATTAACCCATTTAGGGATTTCAATTCAAAAAGAATGGCAACTAAATAGTACTTCATTAATTGGTAATGTTGGAGTTAGAAAAGTTATGATGCATAACTTAAACACTATTTATTGGAGTTCTAATTCATCAGGGAATGTTGAAATTTATAAGAATAATTCATTCTTAAGTTCTATTTCAGCGTCACAAGGTTTGTATACAGATATTAGTTCTGATGGAAGTGTTAATTATACATTAATGTTAAACGGACAAAGTGGTTCGGTAGCTTTAAATAATTCAAAAATTATAGCGGGGTTAGATTGGAATGATATGATAAATAACAGAGCTTATTTTTTTAGAAGCGATAATAAGTATGTGCGTTACAATAAAACATTGGATAAATCAGATAGTGGATATCCAAAGGAAACAAATAATAGTTCATGGCCAGGACTTGGAGCGTATAAAGAAGCAATTAGCGCAGCTTTTAAATGGCATAATAATAAAGGGTACTTTTTTTTGAGTGATGGTAGATATATACGTTATGATATGAATTCAGATTCAGTAGATTCAGGGTATCCAACTACAATTACAAATGGAAATTGGCCAGGTTTAGAACCATATAAAAATAAAATAATAGCAGCACTGAATTGGAATAATAGTAAGGCATACTTCTTTTTAAATGATGGAACCTATATTAGATATAGTATTAGTAATGATGAGGTTGATTCTGGGTATCCAAAACCAATAAATAATAGTACATGGGCAGGATTAGGAGATTATAAGACTAAAATTACTGCTGCTGTAGATTGGAACTCGACATTTTGTTATTTCTTTTTAAATAATAATACTTACATAAAGTATAGTAAAATAACAGATAGTGCAGTTTCAGGATATCCCAAGCCTTTAAATAATAGTACATGGCCAGGTTTAAATAATTAAAAATAAATTTTTAAAATAGGTAGAAATCAAATGAGTTCTGCCTATTTATTTTCAGAATAAAAGTATAAAACCAGCATGGTGCAATCTTTATCAGATTTGTTGATAGGAACATGAGGATTTCTTCCATCAAAATATAGAGAGTCTCCTTCAGAAACTAATACTTCCTCATTATTTATTAAATAAGTACATTCACCACTAATAATAAATTTAAATTCCCAAGCATCAGTAACAACCTTTTCTCTTTTAGAATTTGGTTTAATGTTTAAAATAACAGCTTCAAAACCTATAGCAGATAAACTTTTACTAAATAAATGATGATAGGTAAAACCTTCTGCTTCTACTTCTTTTTCAATAAGTTGTTGTTGGTCTTTTGAAATATGAATGTAATTGGCAGTTTGAGAATTTTCAATCCCTCTAAAAAAAGTACTAGCATCAATTTTTAAAGCACTAATTAATTCTAACAAAACAGGCAAAGAAGGAATAGTTCTTCCATTTTCTATTCTTGAAATCAAACCATTAGAAACACCTGCGTTTGAAGCTACTTCACTTATGGTTAATTTTTGTTCTTTTCTGATGGTTTTGATACGTTTACCAATACCTATTAAAAAATTATTCATAGAGTAATTTTGAAAATTAAATGTAAATAAAAACTACGAATATTTAGAGTACTTATTTTAAAAAGTAAAAATATTACTTAAAGCAAATAAAGCGCTAAATCTTTTCAAGAAACTTATGTGAATAAAATAATGATAATAAAATCAATAAATTAGGTTTAAATATAAAAAATGGCAGTACCTTTGGCAAAAGTTGTGGGCACTTAAGCAAACAACACATAATTTTTTATAATGAATAAAGGTACTGTAAAATTTTTCAACGAGTCAAAAGGATTTGGATTTATCGTTGAAGAAGGAACAAACAAAGAACATTTTGTACACGTTTCTGGATTAATTGATGAAATCCGTGAAAACGACGAAGTAGAATTCGAGTTACAAGAAGGAAGAAAAGGATTAAACGCTGTTAACGTAAGAGTATTATAATATATAGATTACCAGAGTAAACTTTTTAATGAGAAAAGCCTATCATAGTTGATAGGCTTTCTTATTTTTATATTTTAATTGAATCAAATGAAAGACGGAAGAAATAGAAAAGATATCATGATTGGTTTAGAAGTTGAGGTTGTTCAAAAAAATCATCAAAGAACCGGAGAATTAACTGCAGGAATTGTAGGGAGAATATTGACGAAATCGTCAAATCATCCCCATGGAATTAAAGTGCAATTAGAATCAGGAATTGTAGGAAGAGTTAAAAATATAATCGATAATTAAAACTAAACTATTCTTCTTCGTTAATTTGTTTTAATTTTTTTACACCATCAATTAAAAACCACCCAGCAAATAATATTCTAATAAGTACAAAAATATACTTGTTTTCGGTTTTAAAATTTAAAATAACTCGGTAGCTCTCTAAATCTTGAGAAAACCTAGAAAAAGTGTTAACAAGAATAAAAATACCGATAGCTATATATATAATAGGTAATATTTTTTTCATTATTTAATAGGGATTTTAAGAGTGTATTCTTTACGACTTTTATTATTAAGTTTTGTTTCTCTTAACCATGGATTTACCAACTTTAAATCTTTATAAGTCACACCACAAGTCTTAGCAAAACTCGCAATATTTGTTATAGCAGTGTCTACTTTAATTTCATAAGTGTCAGGGAAGGTATAAAGGTCTTCTTTGTCAAATACAAAACCATATTTTTTAGGATTCGACATTACTTCTTTTAAAGCTAAAATTCTAAAAACATATCTACCAGTTTCGGTATTTAAAAGTAAGTCGTAATAATCGCTTACTTGTTGTTGCTTCATACGTTGCGATATTCTCCCATTTCCAGCATTGTAAGCTGCTGCAGCAAGTGTCCAAGAGCCTAATTTTTTCTTAGCCTTTTTTAAATATTCGGCAGCAACTCTTGTCGATTTTTCTAAGTTATAACGCTCATCAACATTTCTATTAACTTCCAATCCGTATTCACGTCCAGTTGCTGGCATAAAATGCCAATACCCAGCAGCTCCTTTAGAAGAAGGGATATTAATTAAAGCACTTTCGGCAACGCATAAATATTTAAAATCGTCAGGTAAACCATATTCTTTAAGTAAGGGTTCTATGATAGGAAAAAACTTGTTGGCTCTTTTTATTAATAATAACCCGTTTGATTGCCAGTAAGTATTAACAAGTAACTCGCGATCCATTCGTTCTTTAATATCTGCTCTTTCTAAGGGAACACGTTCTCCAGCCAATTCCATGTATTTTGGAACTTTAACAGCTCTAATTTCATAGCTTTCTGCTACATTTTTAACTTCTGGTTCATTAGATTGACTAATGGTGTTCGTAAATAACACTCCTACAAAAACGACTGTAGTGAGCGATAAGAATCGTATCGATTTATTCATCCTCTTTATTTTTTTGTTGAAGTTACTTTGGTATTAAGCATTCAAAAAGCATTCCTTTTCTAATATTTTAGAAATAGTTTTTGCTTTATTAAGAATCATAATATGGGTTCCATTTTCAACCTCAATATAGTTTTCTATGTGTTTTACAGGAAATACTTCATCTTTATTTCCATGAATATGAATTACATTTTTTAAAGGCTCTTCTTGTTGCCAATGTAATACATTGTAAATAGCCCATTGTAAATAGTCTTTATCTCTTATTGATAAGTATAACTTATACAATTCAGCTCTTTTCTTTAAATAATCATTAAAGAAATAATGCTCATAGCTTTCAATATTCGCTATAATGTTTGAAGGGAAAAGCTTATAAGCTCTTGTTATTTGAGCTATTTTTAAGCGTTTGGGTAGTTCTTTGTTGGTTTTTATGCTAGATATAAGAATGACTTTTTTACAGTTAATGAGCTTACTCATTTCTTGCACCATAACACCTCCAAAAGATACTCCTACTAATATAGGGTTTTTATGTTGAATATTAGCACACATTCTTTGTGCATATTCTTCAATAGTTTCATTTAATGATTTTGGTAATATCCAACTTAAATAATGAAGCTCAAAATGTTCGTCTGATAAAGAAAGATACTCAAATATTTTAATGTTTGCGGCTAAACCGGGAACAAAATACACATGAGTTTTTGCCATTAGTTAAAGAATTTTTTATCTAGTAAAATACCTTCAATGTATTCGTGTACGTTAATTAATGCATCTGGAATATCATTCCACAAACGAATTTTTATTTGTTTTCCTTTATAGGTAATAAAAGTACTAGGTAAATCGGTAATACGCTCATTGTCGTATACGTCTTTAAAGCTATCAAAATCTCCCTCGTTTAGCATTTTAGTAAGTTTATTAAACTGCTCTTCCGAAAGTTTAAATTCATGTTTTCCTTTTTCATTAACATATTGAATACCGTTGTAAGTTACATTACCGTCTTTGTCAATAGATAGTTCATAAACAGGGCAATCGCCAAAACAAGGAGTTTTTCTCATAGATAATAATCTATTTTCATACTCTTCTTTAATATTGTTTAGGCTAACTGTTTTATTTTTTTCAACAGACTTGAAAGAACCAGATTCTTCTAAACGTTGTATCCAAAAGTCAACTTTATCTTTGGGAACAGTAATTAAAGCAATTTTTAAATCTTTTTGATCAAAAATTAAATTGTTCCAAGTAAGTCCGCTATTGTTTACCAATGCTTTCGCATCCTTAACTTTTTGAGGGTCTTTTAGAACAAGAATTAACTCATTATTAATAATTTCAGGCTTTTTAACTTCTTCTTTTACAACGTTTTCTTTTTCTTCTACGTTACTTTTGTTATCCTTTTTTGGGGCGTTACAAGCTAATGCAAAAACTAAAAAAGATAATAGTAGGTATCTCATAATTTTATTTAAAATCAATTAATATCATTTATAGCTTAAAATTAAGCTATTTTTTATCATTAAAAATAAATAAATCAAACTTTTTATCAATTAGCCATACGGGAAGCCATATGAATAAAAGGATACAATTTATAAGAGTCGTTATAAAAGGGCTTCTAGAAGACAAAAATATGTCGTATAAAAAGTCTAAAAAGCTAGAGTATGATTCGATACCGAAAAAATGTTTAACACTTTTAGGTTTTATACTTCTAATAATATCAATTCTATTTTTATAGAAAGTAATAATAAAGAAAAGTATTCCTATGGAAAAAAAACATTTAAAGAGAAAAGCCCAGTTTTCTAAACTCATTAAGTTTAATTAAGAACACTGTTTTCTACAAAATCGAAACGTACAATACCATCTTCATCAATTTTTGTTAGAGTAACTGTATGTAAAGTATTCACTAACTCAGGATTCCAAGGAGTTTTTACTTTTACGTAGTTTTCAGTAAAACCATGTATGTATCCTTCTTTATTTTCGCTCTCAAATAATACAGTTAACGTATTTCCAATTTGAGTTTCATAAAAAGCTCTACGTTTTTTTACAGATAAACCACGTAGCATTTTACTACGTTTTGCACGAACATTTTTAGGAACAACTCCGTCCATTTCAACAGCTTCTGTATTAGGTCTTTCAGAATATGTGAAAACGTGTAAATAAGAAATATCCATTTCACTTAAATAGTTGTATGTTTCTAAAAATAATTCATCAGTTTCACCAGGGAAACCAACAATTACATCAACACCAATACAAGCATTTGGCATTACTTCTTTAATTTTTGTAACCCTGTCAGTATATACTTTACGTAAGTACCTACGCTTCATTCTCTTTAACAAAGTATCGCTACCAGATTGTAAAGGAATATGGAAATGAGGAACAAAAGTATCTGAGTTTGCAACAAAATCTATTGTTTCATCTTTTAATAGATTTGGTTCAATAGATGAAATACGTAAACGATGAATTCCTTCAACAGTATCTAAAGCTTTAACTAACTCTAAAAAGGTGTGTTCGTGTCTTTTATTACCAAATTCACCTTTACCATAATCACCAATATTAACACCAGTTAAAACAATTTCTTTAATGCCTTTTTCAGAAATTTCTTTGGCGTTTTTCATTACGTTTTCTAAGGTGTCAGAACGAGAAATACCTCTAGCTAAAGGAATAGTACAATAAGTACATTTATAATCGCATCCATCTTGTACTTTTAAGAAAGCACGAGTACGATCGCCAATAGAATAAGCACCAACATAAGAATCAGCTTCTTCAATTTCACAAGAATGAACTTCACCAATATCGTTTTTGGTTAAGTCATTTATATAACTAGTAACATTAAACTTTTCAGTAGCACCTAATACTAAATCAACACCATCAACAGCAGCTAATTCTTCAGGTTTCAATTGTGCATAACATCCAACACCAATAACAAAAGCATTGTCGTTTTTCTTTAAGGCAGATTTCACAATACTTTTAAAACGTTTGTCGGCGTTATCGGTTACCGAACAAGTATTAATCACATATACATCTGCTTTTTCTTCAAATTCGACACGTTCAAAACCTTCATTTACAAAGTTTCTAGCAATGGTAGAAGTTTCCGAAAAATTTAATTTACAACCTAAAGTGTAAAAAGCTACTCTTTTATCTGCATTCATTCTTTTCTCAATCCTTAATAAAAAATAAAAACCTTGTATAAGTCTTTAATTTTTTAGAAGTTCGTATAGTTTATGTTATTAAAACTGTATGTATTCAGTTTTACAATTTGCAAAAATACGATATTATTCATGATTTTTGAAACCGAAAGATTAGTCATTAGAAAATTGGAATTATCTGATTTAGAAGGCTTTTTTAAATTAGAAAGTAATCCGTTAGTATTACAATATGCAACAGGGGAGGTCAAAACGCTTTCTGAATGTGAAATTGAACTTAAAGACTTGATAAAGAAGTATGATGAAGAAGGAAATGATTTTTGGATTTACACTATTGAACGAAAATCAGATAAAGAGTTTATAGGAACAGTTGCATTGGTAAAAGATGAAGAAGGAAATGATGAAATAGGATACCGATTTATACAAGAATATTGGGGGAATGGGTATGCTACAGAGATTTGTGAATCTTTAATTAACTATTGCAAATCAGTAGGAATGAAAAAACTGATAGGTTGTGTAGTAGACGAAAATATTGCTTCAGCTAAAATTTTAAAACGATTTAATTTTAAAGAAGTAGAAAAATTTGTTAGCGACGATATTGGTTTACCAGAAACTAAATATGAATTGATATTATGATAGAAGACTCGTTAACTCCACCTTATTATGCTGTGATTTTTACAACAATTCTAACAAATAATTTAGAAGGTTATAGTGAGATGGCTGAAAGAATGGGGGTTCTTGCAAAACAACAAGAAGGTTATTTAGGAATTGAGTCGGCTAGAGCTGAAATAGGCATTACTGTTTCTTATTGGAAAAGTTTAGAAGCTATTACAGTATGGAAAAATAATATTGAACATACAGAAGCTAGAGAAATAGGGAGAGAAAAATGGTATAAAAAATATCAATTGCGAATATGTAAAGTAGAACGAGAATATGGATTTGAAAATAAGGATTAATTAGATGTACGCAGCAATATCAAACATTTTAAAAAAGTTTTTTAAGAAGAGTACCATATTCAAATATGGATTTAATATTTCACCTATGTATCGTAGATCAACAGGGAAAGTGTTAAGTGTATCTGATGATTTATTAAGAGTACAAGTAAAAATACCTATAAGTTATAAAAACAGAAATTATGTAGGTTCTATTTTTGGAGGAAGTTTGTTTTCAGCTACAGATCCAGTATTCATGGTGCAATTGATTAATATTTTAGAAGATTCGTATGTGGTTTGGGATAAAAAAGCAGAAATAAAATTTAAACGACCAGCCAAAGAAAATTCGTATGTAGATTTTACTTTTACTGAAGAAGAAATAGCAGAGATAAAAGAAAGAGTAAAAGAAGAAAAAGAAATAGATTTAATAAAAGAAATTAAAATAACTAATAAAGATGCTTCAACGGTTTATGCTGAAGTGTCTAAAACCATATACATTGCCGATAAAGACTATTATAAAAACAAAAGAAAGAAAAAATAACTTTCTTGTTTTAGGGTTCTTTTTACTAGCTTTTTACGCTTGTTCAAAAAAAGAAAGCAAGTTTAGCGATCAACAAGTTTTTCGTTATAACGAACATTCCAATATTACATCATTAGATCCAGCTTTTGCTAAAGATCAACGAAATATTTGGGCGGTTAATCAATTGTATAATGGATTGGTTGAATTGGATGATAGTTTGCATGTAAAACCAGCAATTGCTAAGAGTTGGACAATTTCTGAAGATGGGAAAAACTACGAGTTCACCTTAAGAGGTGATGTATATTTTCATAAGCATCAACTATTTGGTAAGGATTCTACGCGAACAGTAAAAGCAAAAGATTTTGAATATTCATTTAATAGATTATTAGATAAAAATGTAGTGTCTCCAGGAGGCTGGGTATTGCAAAATGTTGAAAGTTTTCAAGCAAAAAACGATTCTGTTTTTACCATAAATTTAAAACAACCATTCCCACCTTTTTTAGGTCTATTAGCAATGAAATACTGTTCGGTAATGCCAAAAGAAGCTGTTGAGTATTTTGGAAATAGGTTTAGAGCCAATCCAATAGGAACTGGACCATTTCAATTTAAATTATGGGTGGAAAATACCAAGTTGGTATTACGAAAAAATCCATTGTATTTTGAAAAAGACACACAAGGAAAGCAATTACCGTATTTAGAAGCTGTAGCAGTTACTTTTTTACCAGATAAGCAAAGTGAGTTTTTACAGTTTATTCAAGGGAATATCGATTTTATGAAGAGTTTAGACGCTTCATATAAAGATGATATTTTAAATACAGATGGAACCTTAAAAGAGAAATATGCCGATAAAATAATCATGCAAACGGGTTCTTACTTAAATACAGAATATTTAGGAATTTATTTAGATGGAGAAAAAAGTTTGCCAACTCAGTCTAAATTAATAAGACAAGCTATTAATTACGGGTTTGATAGAGAAAAAATGATTACCTATTTGAGAAATGGTATAGGAACACCTGCTACAAGTGGATTTATTCCTAAAGGATTACCATCGTTTAATAATCAAGAAGGATATTTATACCAACCACAAAAGGCAAAGGAATTGGTAGAAGAGTATAAAGCAATAAGTGGAAATAATACTCCACAAATTACCATAACAACCAATAGCAATTATTTAGATTTATGTGAGTTTATCCAAAGAGAATTGCAAAAAATAGGTTTAGATACCAAGGTTGATGTAATTCCGCCTTCAACATTGCGTCAAGGAAAGGCGAGTGGTAAGTTGCCAATTTTTAGAGCAAGTTGGATAGCAGATTATCCAGATGCGGAGAATTATGTTTCGTTGTTTTATAGTAAAAATTTTACTCCAAACGGACCAAATTATACGCATTTTAAGAACGAGAAATTTGATGAGTTATATGAACAATCAATTCAAGAGGTAAATATTGATAAACGCTATCAATTATATCAAAAAATGGATAGTATTATTATAAAGGAAGCTCCAATTGTACCTTTATACTATGACGAAGTGATTCGTTTTTCACAGAAAAATGTAAAAGGATTGGGGATTAATCCAATAGATTTATTAAACTTAAAAAAGGTAAGTAAGCAATAGAAAAAAGTTCAACAGTAGAGATTTTTAAACTGTTGAACTTTTTTATTAAATATTAAAATAGAAGCTAGTTTATTAAAAAACTAAACTTTTAATTTTCTTCTTTATACTTGCTTTTACATCTTTAGGATAGTTTCTGTCTCCATGAAAAACATCAGCCATAGCTTCACTAAAGTGTTGCCCGTATTTAGATAACAATAAGTTTCGAATTGTTTTTTGCTCATAAAACCATTTAGCAAGCCATAAACCAGTTTTAATTTCTGGTAATAATGTATTCTCTAATTTCTCTTCATATAACTTACCAGCTAACTCAAGATTCTTATTAGTTTCAATAATAGCCTCAGCAGCTAACTTACCGCTATATATAGCATTTGAAATACCTTCGGCTGTAATTGGATCAGCAAAACCAGCAGCATCACCTATTAAGAATACATTGTTTTTTACAAAACCATCGGTACGAGGAGCTACAGGTATTTGAAAACCATGCTGAGATTCACTAACGATGTTGTTAATTCCTAAAGTTTCTAAATATTCTTTGTAAAACTTTTTTAAATTAATTTTAGTTCTTCTAGCAGAAGCTACACCTAGGGATAAGTGATTCTTCTTTGGAAAACTCCAAGCATATCCAAAAGGAATAGCATCAATATCAAAACGAACTTCTTTGGATAAACGTTCAAAATCTTCTTCCGATACTTCTACTTCATATTCTAAAGCAGGAATTAATTTACGTGTATCTTCTTTCCACCCGGCTAACTTAGCTGTAGGACTTAAAGCACCATCGGCTGCAATAACAAAGTTTGCTGTTAAATTTCCTTGAGAAGTCTCAAGAGTAATCACATTATTATCAAAAGACAAGCCTTTTAGTTTGTGGTTTTCTAATAAAGTAGCACCAAATTCTTTTGCTTTTTTAGTAATTAAATTATCAAAAGAATCACGCATTACCATTGAAATGGTTGGCTTTTCTCTATGGGTTTTAAAATGAAGTTTTTTTCCTAAATAAACATCAACTGTATGAAATTCTTTTTCTACTACTTCAGTAATATCAAAAGGTAAATCTTTTCTACCTCTATATACAAAACCACCTCCACAAGTTTTATAGCGAGGTAAAGTCTCTTTTTCAATAATAACTATTGAAATGCCTTGTTTGGCTAAATGAAATGCTGTTGAAGCTCCCGACGGACCGCTACCAATTACTGCAACATCGTAATGATTCATAGAATTTATATTTGTTTTATGGTATTGGTAAATGTACAGTTTTTATTAAAGAAAACCATATAAATTACCAGTGCAAACGCGTCATAATAGGGTAGTGGTCAGATAGTTTTATATCGCTGTAAGTTTTATACTGATTTATAGTTGCAGCTTTATCAGTAAAAATAAAATCAATACGCATTGGATATATATAACGGAAAGATTTTCCGAGACCAATTCCAGAAGCGATAAAAGCATCTTTTTTGTTTTTAGAGAGTTTATTATAAACCCAAGAATAAGCAGTATTATTAAAATCGCCACAAACAATTTTTTTCCCTTTCCAAGAATATTCGTGCTGTAAAATAAGCTCTGTTTGATCTACTTGTTTTTCAAAACCATTGGCTAAACGCTTAAATAAACGTTCTGAGTTTTTCTCTCCAAAGTTTTCTTTTTTAGGATTTATTTTTAGCGATTCTAAGTGTACATTATAAATACGTATGGTATCTTTTTTCTTAACTACATCAATAAATATAGTATTGTTGGCGCTATTTTTAAAGTTTAAAGAACCAGAGTTTACAATAGGGTATTTAGAGTAAATAGCTAATCCAAACTGATTCGTTTTAGATTTTGTTTTAATGTATTTATATGGAAGTTTAATATCTAATAATTCAGATTGATAAAACTCCTGCATTGCTATTATATCAGGACTCTCATTATTAATAAACTCGTAAATCTGTTGTTCGGTTGTAATATCATCTTCGTGTTTGTAATGATTAAACAGACGTACATTGTAACTCATTACTTTTAAATCATTATTTAAGATGATTTCTTTATTAGAAAACTTAATTAATGGAGGAGAGGCAAACCATCCTATTAGCAGTATTAATAAGGATAATAAAGCATTTTTATGAAGTTTAAGAAGCCAGTATACAAAAAAGAAAAGGTTAAGTATAACTAATAAAGGAACAAATAAACTAAACACTGCAACAGCAGGGATAGTTTTAGGAGATATAAAAGGAAGAGCATACGAGAATAACAAAACAGCTGCTAATACTGAATTGATAAAAAATAAAAGCTTATTTAAAATAGAGTATTTCTTCATTTATTTCTTTCCTTGTTTAAATAAAAATTCTTTTTCTTCTTTTGTTAAGGTATCATAACCAGACTTACTTATTTTATCAAGAATAGTATCTATCTCACGTTGATTATTTGTTTTGTTGCTTGAAAATCTAGAAGTAGAAGTTTTTTTGCCAGATTTATAAACTGTTTTTAAAGGTTTTTCTTTCTTCTTGAATAAACTTCTAAAAGATTTAAAAATTTCTAATTCTTTGTTACTAGCGTTACTTACATATAAAAAACCAAAAATAGCACCACCAATATGGGCTAAGTGACCACCAGCATTTCCTGCAGGAATCTGAATAATATCAATGGCAACCCAAATAAAAGCTAATATCCATAGTTTGATAAAGCCAATTAAAGGGAACTTTATTTCATAATTAGGCATATATGTTGCAATTCCTATAAAAATAGCAGAAATTCCTGCTGAAGCTCCTAATAATACACTATTGTTTGCTACACTTTGAAGTCCAGGGAAAAAATTGTAACTACTAATGAAAACAATACCTCCGAAAACTGTACCTAAAAAGTAAAAATTAAGTAATTGCTTAGAAGTGAAATATTGTTTGAATAAGTTTCCTATAAAAAACAAGGCTATTAAGTTTAAAAGAATATGAAGAAATCTTGTATGTAAAAAACCATAAGTAACAATAGTCCATGGTTTTGATAAAAACTCATCAAAATTTGCAGGTAAAGCAAACCATTCTATAAAGAAATTACTATTAGACTTAAATAAAAAACCAAAGGTATTACTTATAAAAACTAGTAAAAATACAGCTAGATTTACATAAATAAGTTGTTCAACGATACCAGCATTTTTAAATCGATATTTTAGGTTGTCTAATATGTTCATTGCTTATATACTCTTTTTCTTAATTGAAATTCAATATACTAAATTTAACGAATTTTAAATTGATTTTTTTTCCAATACCAAGCAATTAAAAAACCAATGATAGCGCCTCCTACATGCGCAAAATGAGCAACATTTCCTATAGAGTATTTTGTAACTCCAAAGAATAAATCACCTAAAATCATTACTGGAATAAAGTACTTAGCAGCTATAGGAATAGGTAAAAATATAAGTGCTAATTTAGCATTAGGAAAAGCTAAGCCAAAAGCAACTAAAACACCGTAAACAGCTCCAGAAGCACCAACAGCAGGTGTGTGGTATAGACTATAAAACTCACTCATAGTTTTATTAGAAAGTGTTATTAAAGTATCGTTATATCTACCATCCGCTAAAATGCTTTGTATTTCAGAAGGAGAAATACCCATAGAAATCAATTGTTCATATATTCCATTAAATTGATAATAGTTAGCTATGGTATATATAATTCCAGCTCCGATACCAGCAGAGAAGTAGAAAAATAAAAATTTATTTCTACCCCACATATGTTCTAAAGGAGTACCAAAAGCCCATAAACCATACATGTTAAATAATAAATGCATTGGACTACCATGCATAAACATATGGGTTAGGTATTGCCAAACACCAAAATGCTCATTTTTAGGATAATGTAGTGCAAGTATGTTTGTTAAATCTAGGTTTAACAATTGTGGAGCAAAATACATAATCACGTTTATGATTATTAAATGTTTTATTGCTTCTGTTAATCTTCCCATAGTTTATTATTTATTAAAAATGGTGTCAATTTCATTTAAAGTCAATGTCTTAAATGTAGGTTTACCTAAAGGAGAGGTGTTAGGTTCTTTACATGAAAACAAATCGTTTACTAAATTTTCTTGTTCTTTAACTGATAAAACGGTTCCTGTTTTAATAGCCAATGATTTTGCAAAAGATTTAGCCATAACGTCAAAATGACTAAAACTAGTATCTGGAACTTCTAATTTTATATCATCCAATAATTGCTCTAAAATTAAGGTAATCTGACTTTCTGTTATAGAAGTTGGTATTCCTGCAATAACTACGCTATCTTTTGTAAATTCATCAAACATAAAACCAGCACTTTCTAAATCTGATTTTATAGAGTGTAGCATTTCAATATCCGATGTAGAAAAAGAAATACTTACAGGGAATAATAATTGCTGACTACTTGCTTCTTTTACCGTAATATTTTCTAAGAATTCTTCGTATAAAATACGCTGATGTGCTAAAGATTGATTGATTAAAACAACCCCTGATTTAATAGAACTCAACAAATATTTCCTTTGAATTTGAAAAGTCTTTCCTGTTTCAGTTTCTTGTTGTGTTTCAAAAAGCTGTTCTTGCTTTATAGGAGTTATTGGAGTTGTATCTGTATATAAAGCTTCCCAACTACCAGTATCTTTTTTAAAGTTAGATTGATAACTCATAGAACCACTTCCATTAGAAGGGTTGCTAGAAACACTTGGAGTAGGAGTAGATTGATAACTTGTTTCTGTTTTAAACGGATTAAAAGTTGGGTCTACTGTAATTGGTGGTATAGATGCAGGAGAAGTACTTTTTTTACTATAATCATATGGAGTGTCTAAAGTAGCATCTCTGTCAAAATCCAATACAGGACTCACATTATATTGTCCTAAACTATGTTTAACGGTAGCTCGTAAAATTGCATATAAAGCTTTTTCGTTGTCAAACTTAATTTCTGTTTTTGTTGGGTGAATATTAATATCAATACTGTTAGCAGGTACTTCTAAGTATAAGAAATATGAAGGATGCGATCCGTGTTCTAGTAAACCTTCAAAAGCGTTTACTACAGCATGATTTAAATAAGAACTTTTAATAAAACGATTGTTTACAAAAAAGAATTGTTCACCTCTTTTTTTCTTTGCAAATTCAGGTTTAGCAACAAATCCTTTGATGGTAATGATGTCAGTTTGTTCAGAAATAGGAACTAACTTTTCATTCATTTTATTTCCAAAAATAGCTACAATTCTCTTACGTAAGTTGCTCTTTTTTAAATGATATATTTCATTGTTATTATGGTGTAATAAAAATGAAATATCAGGATGTGCTAAGGCTACCCTTTGAAATTCATCAACAATATGACGAGTTTCAATAGCATCAGATTTTAAAAAGTTTCTACGTGCTGGAATATTGTAAAATAAATTTTTAACAGCTAAACTCGTTCCTTTTGAAGTAGAAACAGCTTCTTGAGAAGTTATTTTACTTCCCTCAATTTTTATTTGTGTCCCTAATTCTTCATCTTCTTGCTTGGTTTTTAACTCAACATGAGCAATGGCAGCAATAGAAGCTAATGCCTCACCACGAAACCCTTTTGTATTTAAATTAAATAAATCTTGTGCATCTTTAATTTTAGAAGTAGCATGACGTTCAAAGCTTAAACGAGCATCGGTAGCACTCATTCCTTTCCCGTCATCAATTACTTGAATTAAAGTTTTTCCAGCATCTTTTAATAATAATTTAATAGAAGTTGCACCAGCATCGATAGAGTTTTCTATCAATTCTTTTACTACAGAAGCTGGGCGTTGTACTACTTCACCTGCAGCAATTTGATTTGCAACATGATCGGGAAGTAATTGAATAATATCTGACATTAGTTGTTTTTTGATAAAAAGATTGAAAGATCAAAATCGATGATAAATAAAAATATCAATACTAAAATAATGATAATGATCACTATAGTTTTGTTAAAACCTCCATATTCAGAGTTTTTAAACTCGTCTAAAGCTTGATTAAATTTCTTTTTTAAACCTTTTTTCTTACCAACGGTAGAGCGAAATTCATCAAATTTATGTTTTACTTCATATGGATTTCCATCGCCTTTATAATAGCGAGGTTTGTATTCGAATTTTTTATTTTCTCTTTTAATAAATCCCATAAATAATGCTTCTTTAGAATATTTAGTGTAGCAAAAACCACACCAAATTAAGACGAAAATCAAAGTTACTGAATTAAAGAGAGGTGGTCAAAATTTATAGATAAATTAAAGTTAAAAAGAGCCAATACTTTTACTGCATTGGCTCTTCTTTGTATAGTAAGTTTTTAAAAGAAAGTGTTTTTAAAAACCTAAAGTATTTTGTTTTCTATCTAAATTTTTAATAGCTGCCATTTTTACAGCTGCTACAGCACATTCAATACCTTTGTTTCCAAGTTTTCCTCCAGAACGATCTATAGATTGTTGTTTAGTATTATCTGTTAAAACACAGAAAATTACAGGAACATCATATTTAATGTTTAAATCTACAATTCCTTGCGTAACACCATCGCAAACAAAATCGAAATGTTTAGTTTCTCCTTGAATCACATTTCCAATAGCAATAATAGCATCGACTTTTTGAGTTTCAATCATTTTTTTACAACCGTAAACTAATTCGAAACTACCCGGTACATCCCAAGAAACAATATTTTCTTTCTCAGCTCCACAGTCAATTAAAGTTTCTATTGCACCTTTGTGCATGTTTCCTGTTATTTCAGGATTCCATTCTGAAACAACAATCCCAAATCGAAAAGATTTCGCATTTGGGATTGAAGCTTTATCGTAATAAGATAAATTTGTTGTTGCCATTATTGAGCGTATTTTGCGCTATTAATATATTTTTCAATATCTCTACCTTGGTCAGAGTTAGCGTATTTTTCTTTAATGGTTGTATATAATTTTTCAGCTTTACTATACTCTTTTAATTCCATTGCAATTTGTGCTGCTTTAAATAAGAATAAAGGAGATGTAAATTGGTTGTCTTTTTTATTAGCTGCTTTTTCGTAGTACTCTAAAGCGTCTTCAGGTTGGTTAATATCGGCAAAAGCATCACCAATAGCACCTAAAGCAGTTGGGCCTAATAATTCGTCATCAGAACTAAAATCACTTAAATACTCAATTGCTTTATCATATTTCTTCATTTTTAAATAAGAAATACCAGCATAATAGTTTGCTAAGTTTCCAGCTTTAGTACCGCTGTACATAGAAGCAATGTCAGTAAATCCATATTTACCATCAACACCTCCAACTAAAGATAAATTGTATAAAGAATCAGCTTTAACTCCTGCAGAAGTGCTTGCTTTTTCAAATAAAGCTCTTGGGTAAGCTAAGTTGTTAGAAGCATCTCTTTCAGTAGGTTCAGCTATAAACTTGTTATAAGCTAAGTAAACTAAGATTAAAGCTGCAACAGTTACCAATCCGTAAAATAATGGTTTGCTATTTTTTTCAATCCATTGTTCTGATTTGTTCGCAGTTTCATCTAAAGTGTTAAATACTTCTGCTGTAGTACTTTGCGATTCATCAAAATTTTCTTCTACTTCTTGTACAACCTTTTCTTTCTTAGGTTTATAACCTCTTTTCTTGTATGTAGCCATAATTGCTTAAAAATTAGTGGCGACAAAAATAGTTTTTTTAATTGGATTTTAAAAGCCGATTTTTCGTAAAATTTTCAATAATTTGCGCTTTCTTTTCCGATAATAACAATCATTACATGTATTTGCAAAAAATATCTTTAGTAAATTTTAAGAATATTGAAACTCAAACTTTTGATTTTCAAAAGAAAATAAATTGTTTTGTAGGTAATAATGGTATTGGAAAAACTAATGTTTTAGATGCAATTTACTATCTCTCATTTGCAAAAAGTTATTTCAATTCTATCGCTGGCCAGAATATTAGACATGGTCAAGACTTTTTTATGATTGAAGGAGATTATATGTTGAATGATAGAAATGAAAAAATAATTTGCTCTTTAAAAAGAGGACAAAAAAAAGTATTAAAACGTAACGGAAAAGCATATGATAAGTTTTCTGAACATATTGGGCAATTGCCGTTGGTTATTATTTCTCCGGCTGATAGAGATTTAATTGTTGAAGGTAGTGATACGCGTAGAAAATTTATAGATGGTGTAATTTCTCAGCAAGACAAAAAATACTTACAAACTTTAATTTCATATAATAAAACTATAAGTCAGCGAAATGCTTTACTAAAATATTTTGCTGCAAATAGAACTTTCGATGCTTTAAATTTAAAGGTATATGATGAGCAATTAGTTGAGTATGGTAGCGTTATATATTCTAAGAGAAAGACTTTTTTAGAAGAATTTGTTCCTATTTTTAATGAAAAACATAAAGTTATTTCTGGAGCTAAAGAAGAAGTGAATTTACGTTACAAAAGCCAGTTGCATGATGTAAGTTTATCTGATTTACTTGTTCAGAGTTTAGAGAAAGATAGAATGTTACAATATACTTCAACGGGAATTCATAAAGACGATTTAAATTTTGAGATAGGAGATCATCCAATTAAAAAGTTTGGTTCTCAAGGACAACAAAAATCATATTTAATAGCGTTAAAATTAGCACAATTTGAATTTATCAAAAAGCAGTCTAATGTTACACCAATTTTATTGTTAGATGATATTTTCGATAAGTTAGATGAAAATAGGGTAGCACATATTGTGGGATTGGTAAATAATGATGAATTTGGACAAATATTTATTACCGATACGCATTTTGAACGTACAGAAAATGTAATTAAACAAAGTAATCAAGAATATCAGATTTTTAAATTATAATAAGAAAGTTAAGTAAATAACTTTTATGTTAATATTTAATCTAAAATACAAAATAACAGAAGGGTAAAATGACAAAGAGAGAGAGCGATAGCTTTTCAATAAAAGACTTATTAGGTACTTACATTAAAGATAGCAAGTTGAACAAAGGATTTCAAAAAATTCATATTGAAGAAGCTTGGGAAAAATTAATGGGAGCTGGTGTTGCTTCTTATACAACAGAAGTTAAATTGCAAAATGGAACCTTAGTTGTTTGTTTATCATCTTCTGTATTGCGAGAAGAGTTAAGTTACGGAAAGGAGAAAATTGTGCGTATGATTAATGAAGAAATGGGAGAGGATTTGGTGAAGAAATTAATGTTGGTTTAATAAGAAGGTAGCTTTTTATTTTCGATAATGTAGATATTACAACTAAAGTATTATAAATAAAAAAACTCGTTACAGTTACGTAACGAGTTTTTTTATATATCTAAAAGAAGTTTCTTAGAACATTTCTCTACCAGAAAAATGGAAAGCACCTTCAATAGCTGCATTTTCATCAGAATCAGAACCGTGTACTGCATTCTCTCCAATAGAAGTAGCAAACATTTTACGGATAGTTCCTTCAGCTGCTTCAGCAGGGTTTGTAGCTCCAATTAAAGTTCTGAAGTCCTCAACTGCGTTATCTTTTTCTAAAATTGCAGAGATAATTGGACCACGAGTCATAAACTCAACTAATTCACCGAAGAATGGACGCTCGCTGTGAATAGCATAAAAAGTTTCAGCATCACGCTTAGTCATTTGAGTTTTTTTCATTGCTACGATTCTAAAACCTGCAGCGTTAATTTTTTCTAAAATTGCACCAGTATGTCCGTTTTCAACAGCATCTGGTTTAATCATTGTAAAAGTTCTATTTGTTGCCATTATTATAAGTTTCTATAAATAAAGTAAATAAAATTTGTAAGTGCGAGCTTCGCACAAATCGCCGCGAAATTACATAAATTTTTTAATTTAATTGTATCTTCGCCACTTATGATTTTAAAACACTTTAAAGAACTACAGGAATTTTTATCAGAACCTAAAAATATTGTAATTATAGGTCACAGAAATCCAGATGGAGATGCCGTTGGATCTACTTTAGGATTGAAACATTATTTTGATAAAAAAGGACATACAACTCAAGTATTAATGCCAAATGAGTATCCAGATTTTTTACACTGGATTCCTGGTTCGGAAACAGTAAAACGTTTCGATCGTCAAAATTCACAAAGTGTAAAAGCTTTAGGGAAATCTGAAATCATATTTTTATTAGATTTCAATGCATTACATAGAGTTGGTGATGATATGAAGAATACTTTAGAAAAGTATGAAAATAGTTTTGCTCTAATAGATCATCATCAACAACCAGATGATTTTGAATATATGTATTCAGACACAACAATGTCTTCAACTTGTCAAATGGTCTATAATTTTATTGACATGATGGGAGATGTTGATATGATTGATAAGAATATTGCAACTTGTTTGTATACTGGGATAATGACTGATACTGGTTCTTTCAGATTTAGATCTACTACCAGTACTACACATCGTATTATTGCCGATTTGATTGATAAAGGAGCTGAAAATGATAAAATTCATAGTAATGTACATGACGCAAATTCGTATAATAGATTATTATTGTTAGGACAGGCATTGAGTAATATGAAAGTATTACCAGAATATAAAACAGCCTATATAACTTTATCAGAAGAAGAAAAAAAACGTTTTAGTTATGAAAAAGGTGATACAGAAGGAGTTGTAAATTATGCTTTATCCTTGAAAGGAATTGTATTTGCTGCAATTTTTATTGAAGATAAAGAACAAGGTATTATAAAAATGTCACTTCGAAGTAAAGGAAAGTTTTCAGTAAATCAATTTGCTAGAAATTACTTTAATGGAGGAGGACATGATAATGCAGCTGGAGGTAAAAGTTTAGAATCTATGAAAAGTACTATTTCAAAGTTTACAGCGTTGTTACCTAAATATAAAAATGAATTAGAGATGTCTTATGAAATTTAAAGCTATTTTTTTTCTTTTAGTAGTTGTAGTTATGTTTTCTTGTAAGCAAACAGAAGCAAGAAGACCAAAAAAACAAGGAACAGAAAATTTTTATAAAGAAGTTATAGAAAAGAATAAAAAGTTAAATGCTTTAGAGAAAAAATATTTAGAAAACTGGATTTCAAAAGATACTATTACAAAATATGAAATCTCGCCTTTAGGTTTTTGGTATGCTTATAAGAATAAAGATTCAGTTAATTCTGCTACACCAATTTTAGAAGATTTAGTTCTTATATCCTATGATGTTACCGATTTAAATGGTAATACGATATATGAAAAACAAGAAAAAAACTATAAAGTAGATAAAGAGGATTTTATTCCAGCATTACAAGAAGGAATAAAGTTGATGAAGAAAGGAGAAACTATTACATTTGTGATTCCATCTTATAGTGCTTTTGGAGTTACAGGTGATGGAAATAAGATTGCGGTGAATCAGCCAATCATAAGCACAGTAACGTTAATCGAAATAAAATCAAATAAATAAAAAATGAAATTAACCAAAATTTTAGCAGCTACAGTTATAGGTTTATCAATTGTATCTTGTAATAATACTAATAATAGTAACGGTCAATTTAAGTCAAGTACTTCATTAGATTCAGAGTTAGATTCAGTAAGTTATGCTATAGGATTAGATATGGCTAACAAAATTAAATCTAATTTTGAAGAAATGAATCAAGATTTATTCATGCAAGGGTTTAAGAATGGTATGGATTCTACTAGTTTATTATTAGAGACTAAAGATCTTAACCTTATTTTAAGATCATTTTTTCAGAAAAAACAACTTGAAAAAATGAGAAAGCAGCAAGAAGAACAAGCAAAGAAAGCTGAAATAGAATTTGGTGAGTATAAAAAAGAAGGTGAAAAATTTATTGCTGAAAACAAAATAAAAGAAGGGGTAAAAACTACAGCAAGTGGTTTACAATATATTGTTTTAAAAGAAGGTAAGGGAGAATCTCCTAAACCAACTTCACGTGTAAAAGTACATTATCATGGTACATTAGCGGATGGAACAGTATTTGATAGTTCAGTAGATAGAGGTCAACCAAGCGAATTTGGTGTTAATCAAGTTATTAAAGGTTGGACTGAAGGTTTACAATTAATGAAACTTGGAGCTAAGTATAAGTTTTTTATTCCTCAAGAATTAGCCTATGGAGCACAACCGATGGGAGCTAAAATTAAACCTTTTTCTCCATTAGTTTTTGAAGTAGAATTACTTGAAGTTAAGTAATTACAAAAATATAAATAAATGAAAATCAATTAGGTTAGTATTTAATGCTAACCTAATTGGTTGTTTATAAGAGAAACTTAAAAATACAATAAATGAAATTATTTAAAATTTTAATAGGAGCTGTTTTGTTATTTTCAGCTTGTAAATCAGTTAAATATCCAGATTTAGAAAACGGACTTTATGCAGATATTCAAACCAATCGAGGTGATATTTTAATAAAATTGCATGACAAGGAAGTCCCTATGACTGTTGCAAACTTTGTCTCGTTAGCCGAAGGAAGTAATCCTAAAATGACAGATTCTTTAAAAGGAAAACCATATTATGATGGAACAAAGTTTCATAGAGTAATTAAGGATTTTATGATTCAAGGGGGGGATATTACAGGAACTGGAGCTGGAGATGCTGGATATAAGTTTGAAGATGAATTTCCTTTAGATAAAGAAGCTAAACTAATATATAAACATGACGGTCCTGGAGTATTGTCTATGGCTAACTCTGGACCAGCATCTAATTCAAGTCAGTTTTTTATTACACATAAAGAAACACCTTGGTTAAATGGAAAACATACCGTGTTTGGTATTGTTAAAATAGGACAAAACATTGTAGATACAATTAAACAAAATGATTATATCAATAAAGTTGAAATCATAAGAGTAGGGAAAGAGGCAAAGAAATTTGATGCGCCTGTTGTTTTCGAAAGAGAAATAGCAAATATAGACCTTAGAAAGGAAGAAAGAAGAAAGGCTTTAGAAGAAAAGAAAAGAAAATTTTTAGAGGAAAAGGGTTTTTTTAAATCAAAAACAACTGATTCAGGATTAAAGATTTTAGAGTTACAAAAAGGTAATGGCAAAAAGGTTAATCCAGCAATACCAACAACAGTACATTATACATTGTATTTACAGAATGGAAAAAAAATTGACTCTAGTTTAGATAAAGGAAACCCATTTACTTTTACAATAGACGATCCAAATTTACCATTAATAGCAGGATGGAAAGAAGGAGTAAAAGGAATGAAAGAAGGAGATAAGAAAAGGTTTTTTATACCATATTATTTAGGTTATGGAGAGAGAAGCTTAGGACCTATTCCTTCAAAGTCTGATTTAATTTTTGAAATAGAAGTATTAAAAGTAGGTAAATAGTTTTGTTAGATAGTATTATTCAAAAAGATAAAGAGCTTTTAATTTTTTTAAATAGCTTAGGTAGTGAACAATGGGATGGATTTTGGTTATTTATAACTAATCAATTTTCATGGATCCCTTTGTTTATTGTTATACTTGTTTTAGTATTTAAATATTTGGGAGTTAAGAAAGGGCTATTTACTGTTGTATTTATAGCACTATTGGTTACTTTTTCTGATCAAATTACTAATGTGATTAGAGGGATTTTTGAAAGATTAAGGCCTAATAACGACCCTGAAATTAAAGATGTATTGAGAACATTAATAAGCCCTCAAAGTTATAGTTTTACGTCTGGTCATGCTACAACATCGACTGTAGTTACTGTTTTTATTATTATGTTGTTAAAGGAATATACAAGTTACATTAAGTATTTGGTTCTTTTTCCTTTAATTTTTGCTTATAGTAGGTTATACTTAGGAGTACATTTTCCAACAGATATACTATGTGGATTTATAAATGGTACAATAATAGGTTTCTCATCATACCATTTATATCAATATTTAAATAGAAAAATATTTAATTAATCTTTTTTATTATTGTAGTACAAGTACTTTGTACTATGGTAAACAGCATTTGTTAAACTATCCATTTTTTGATATAAATTTGGATAGTTTTTTTTGATATCTACTTTAGTGTTACTTTTATCATTCATATTGTATAAATGATTGTAATCGCTTAAAACAGCTTTAGAGTATAGAAGAGAGTCTTTTAGAACAGTTACAGCTGGCTCTCCTTTAATTTTTTGATATAAAAAGGCAAAATTAGCATTGCTATTTTTATTTAAAGCATCACTACCTAGTGTATAGTTCGTATAATCAATATTAGCTAAACCGGCAGCTGTAGGTAATACATCAATTAAATTAGTGTACTTTTTAATTGTAGTAGGCTTAATATACTTAGGCGCATGTATAAAAAATGGGACATTATGTAAGTTTAATTGATAGTCGTATAAATCTTTAAACTCATTAACATAGCTCATAGAAGTATTATGATCACCAAAAAATAGAAAAATAGTGTTGTCATAATATCCAGATTCTTTTGCTCGTTTTAAAAATCTATCTACATTAAAATCTAAATAACGTAATGCGTTTAGACGTTTAATACCATCAAAACCAGCTTTTTTAAGTAAAGAAGGAGCTATTTCACTTTCTTTTAACGGTTTATAGCTTTCTTGTTCATCAGGAACCGTAAAAGGCATGTGGTTTGTTGCAGTCTGGATATAAGCTATAAATGGCTTATTTTCTTGATGTAGCTCTCTAAGCTCTATATCAGATTCCTTAAAAAGCTCATAATCATCTATTCCCCAAACATCAGCTCTTTTTTCTGTTCTAAAACTACCTTCTTCAAAAATCTTTAAACCATTTATATTCGATTGAAAAACACCTCTAATATTTGCCCAGTTAGCACTACCACCTAAGAAATATAGCTTTTCATATCCTTTAAATTGATCAAATATGATTCGCTGATTAATAATTCTTGGATTTCTTGATGCTGTTCTAATCCCATCTATGTCAGGTAAACCAGTAATACTAGCAAATACACTAGCAGCTGTTCCAGATTTATGAACATAAAAATTAGAAAAACTAACACTTTTCTTTATCAAACTATCTATTTTAGGAGTTGTATTTATTGGGTTTCCATAATAACTCATTGGTACAACACCTAGAGATTCTAACATAACAATTACTACATTAGGTTTACCTATCACTGTATCTTTTTTAGAATTTACTCTTTTAAAAGACAATTCTTTTTTAGGTAAGTTTAATTCTTTAGCGATTGATGGATAGTACTTTTTTGCTTTTTCAATATCAAATCCTTCATTTCTAAACTTAAAGCTATCAAAAAAATATAAAACCGGATTTAAAGCAAATTGATTTACAGCGGTGTTTTTTGAAAAGAAAGCTTGACTCCAACGTAATGGGTAATGCGTAAAACTATTATAAATTCCAAAGGCAAATAATAATAAAGGAATAATAATGAAAAACGCTTTTTTCTTTTTAGAACTAACTTCATCGTTAGTTTTAAATACATTATATATCCATTTAGAGAATTTGTAAAGTATGTAAGTAAGTATAATAAAAGCAAATAATCCTTTAAATACAGGATAACTCTCAAAAAGAACTTGTGTAGATATTTTTAAATTACTTAAAAATCGTAATGAAGCAGCGTCTAAACGAATGTTTAAATAATCGTAATAACCAAAATCAAATAAATGAAATAAAGTAATAATTAGGTAGGCGGCTACTATATAAATTGTGCTAAAAACTTTGTAAAATCGATGTTTGAAAAAACGATAATTTACAACGAAAAGTAAGATTGCTAAAGGTAGAAAACTGATTGAAGCTAATTTAATATCAAATCGTAACCCTAATGAAAATGCTTTATATATTTCTGAAGGATCAGCTTTACTTAAATCTGTAAAAAAATAAAAAAAGATTACTCTGAAAGCAAAGATGTATAAAAGTAAAAAAAAAGTATTTGTGAAAAGGAACTTAATGTAATTCGGAATTCTTTTTAGCATTCTTATATTAATTTATAAACGACAAAGATATTTAAATTTAAAGGTACTTATCATAGTTATTTTAGAATAAATACTTTATGGCAAAAAAAAAGAACTCTTAAAATCAGAATTCTTTTTGTTTTAATAATAGGTCCCAAAAATCCTATTATTAATTTTTACTCTACTATATAAATATGTAACAAATGTATTGTAGATAAATTGTTATTAGCGTTAAAGAAAATATAAAGTTTTTAGCGATGATTCAGTTAGTTATAAGAAAGAAAAGATAGCTCTTTTTGAGCTATCTTTTGAATTGATGAGAGGTAGATAATAGTTAATTAATTGATAAAGCTATGAATTGCTTTATAGGCATTGTTTTGATAGGTTATGTTAGTTAAATCTGGAAAAATTTCACTTTGGTCTACTACCGAACCAGTAAGGACATTTTCTTTACTAGCATAAAAAACACCATTTTTTAAATTTTCATTATTTATGCCGTCAACAAATCGTTTAGCACCTTTTTCTAAACTATGAGATAAACCTAGTAATGGCATAAAAATAGGCATTCCGATGTATTTAAATAAAATACGTTTAACAAAAGGAAGGTCATTCATACCATCGGTTCCTCTAGTTCCTCCTGGACTCATACTAATAAATTTAATTTCTGGATATTTTCTTGCCATTGCAGACATCCATAAGGTCCCTCCATATTTTATTACCCCGTATACTTGCATAGCATCAAAGTTGTTTCCAAAGTAAGAACCGTCAAAAACTTTAATAAATTCATCTACAGATGAAGTTGTTAAATTAGGACGTTTCATACCAGTTTGCTTAATACCTCTTGCTGCTTCAGAACTAGCATATAAAGCAATATTTTTTAGTTTGTTTTCTTTTAATAGTTCATCTAATAAAACAACATGTCCTAAAAGGTTACTAGCAGTAATAGTGGTAACTCCTTCTTTGGTTAATTTTTCTGGAGTTTTTCCTCCAATACCACCTGCATTCATAATTAATGCATCTATAGGTTCATTTAATTGAGAAACTGCCTTTTTAACTGAATCAGGGTTTGAAACATCCATTATTAAAATTTCAAAAATGAATCTTCCTGTTAATTTTTCTAAAGATATTTTGGCAGCTTCCGCTTTTGCTTTGTTTCTACAAGCTAAGTATATTTTTTCTGTATCTTTTATTAGTGCTAATTGTCTTGCTGTATCTTTACCAATACCAGTATTGGCACCAGTAATCATTATAATTTTATTTGTTTTCATTATTCGGTATATTTTTTCTTAATTCTTTTAAAGTTTTCTTTGTTTACATTCTCACCAGTAAGAACATGATGTTCTACTGCTAATAAATAATCTGCGATGTCTCGTTTGAATTTCCCTTTAGCAAACCAACCCAGAAAAGCAGGTTTGGTTCTTATAACCATCGTCATTTTTAATATAGATGAGTTGTCCGTAACAGGTGTTACTTTGTAAATTCCGTAGCTATATTCATTGTTTAAAGGAATTCCTCCTGTTTGTGATATTAGTACTTTGAAAGTATAATTTTTAGCATCAAAACTTATTTGTTTTTCTTCTAAGAACTTTGTCCCAGCTTCATTAAAATTACATCTCCTCGAAGCATTTTCTCCACCAGTAATATGACCTTGGTTATAGTTAGAACTTACTATTTTGGGGTGAGAGTTGGCTATAGCTCCAAAGTCTTCTCCTACAACTTTCCATACTCTTTCGGCGGAAGCGTTTATGTTTCTTTCTACAGAAAAAGAGATCGTTTTTTTGTCAGTTTTTTGAGCAAATACACTTTGACCAGTTATCATTACTAGTACTAGTGATAATGTTTTAAATATTGTTTTCATAAGGTTAATGTTTAATATTTTTCTCTATAAATGTTGAAAAGAATTAGACCAATAATTCCCAAAACGAATTCTAAACCAGTGGCTTTAACTAATCCATCAACAGGGAAGCCATCTATAAGAATACTAATAGCTCTTCCAATTCCAAGAGAAAGAAATAATGTAAATGATATAAGGGTAGAGGTGAAGGTTAATTTTCTAATAAATACACCTAGAATAGTTATTAAGGCAACTGCAAGAATTAATGCATTGGATGCTCTAACGTCATTTATTATACTTGTACTTTGAGAGATATCTATCCCTGCACTTGCTTTCATAGCCACAGGAGCAAAAAGAGTAGCTCCTCCTATAAAAGTTAATAATAATCCAGAGATGATTAAAAATAGTTTTAATACTTTCGAATTTTCCATGATATTGTTCTTTTTGTTGTTTAGAACAAAGGTCATGTAAAGGGAGAGTTTTGTTATCTCGTTTTAGTTCAAAGACATCTCATTTTAGTCCAATCGATATTCTGAGGGAGATTTACCATAAATATTGGTAAAATTTCTATTAAAAGTAGCTAAAGAATCGAAGCCAACATCATAAGCAATATCTGAAATACGGTCATTTTTTGCTTTTAATAAAGTAGCTGCTTTTTCAATTTTCTTCTTTGCTATATATTTTTTAGGACTATCGTTAAATACTGCTTTAAACTTTCTTTTAAAAGAAGAGGTACTTAAGTGACAAAGTGCAGCTAACTCATCTAAGGACAGGTTAGTGTATAAATTATGATGTATAGTAGATTTAAAACTTACTTCATTAGGTTTGAATAAAGCCGCTAAAAAATCTAAATGAGAAGGAGCTTCTTGAGATTTAGATATTAATAAAATAAATTCTTTAAGCTTAGTTTTTATAATACTTTCATCAGCCAATTCAGGATTATCTAATAAAATATTAATACTCTCTTTGTAGTTTTCTAGTAAACGATCTACTTGAATTTGTTTTACGTTAAAATCAACAGTATAATTTGAGTTTGAGATATCAAATTCAAAAAGGTCTTTGACAAGAGATGGATAAAGGAAAATACCAATAGACTCAATACCTTCATCACAATTATGAGGTTCTTTACTTGGTTCAAAGAAATAATTTAAGCATTTAGCCAACATTGAAGTTTTTTTATTCAATGTTAAATAATCTTCAGAAGACCTTACATTAACTTCCCCTTTGTTTACAAACATAAAACAAGCTTCATCTTCCATATATTCTTTTAAAGTTCTATTAAAAGAGGGCATGGATAGTTTTATAAATACAACTCTGTCTTTGTAAGTAATTACCTGTTCTTTAAATTCCATTTATAGTAGGAGGATCGTTAATTTTCTTTAAAAGAATTTGCTCAATGCTAAATTAATAAATAGAAAATAAAATTAGCTTTTGTGTGTCAAATTAATGGATAGTTTTGGCCATTGCTTACTCCATTCTTTTTTTTTAATCCTATCACTATAAATCATAAGATTAAATTTTGGAGTTGGAGTAACTATAAGGTTAAAAACATCTTCTAAGCCATGAGGTGCTATGTATTCAATTTTATTTTTTTGAGTTATCCTTATAGCTATTGAAGTAGCAGTTTCTGGCCAAAATGAAATAGCTTCTTCACAATTCGTATATGAAGTGTGATTATTTCTAATATGCATTCTTGACTGATTTTTTACCGACCAGTTTAATTCGGGGTCTATCATTTTTAATTGATTTTCAATTAATAAATCATACTCTTTAGAAGAATTTCTTTTATCAAAATGTATAATATCAATATCGTTCAATTTTGTTCGTTGATAACCATGTTTTTCGTCCCAAATTTTATTTCTGATAAATCCAGCACCAATCCAACAGTCGTTTAAATTTAAGTCTCTAACAGTTTTTAAAATAGAAATCATCCATGAATCACTTTCTATAATTTGAATTAACTCGTTTTCTAATTTCATTTAAATATTTGTAGAGATTGATAAAAAAACCTCTTTTGATATGAAACAAAAGAGGCTTTAAATTTATAATTTTAACCTAAAAAGGTATTTATTTAATTAACTCGTAGCTACGCTTAATAAAGTTTGTTAATTCTTCACCGTGTAACAAGTTTTGAGATAATTTAGCTAAGTCAAATGCTTGAGTAGTTAAACGCTTTTGGTCTTCTTCGCTAGCATTTAAGATATCAGAAATTAATGGATGATTTGTGTTAACAATTAAATTGTACATTTCTGGTAAATTACCCATTCCCATCATTCCTCCACCTCCAGAAGCTTGCATCTCTTTCATACGACGCATAAATTCTGGTACTGTAATTAAGAATGGAGAACTAGAAGAATCCATTGATTCTAACTGAACTGTATAACTTGAATTGTTAACAGCTCCTTCGATAACTGGCTTTAATTTCTCTTTTTCTTCATCAGAAAGCTTAGAAATAACTGTGTCATCTTTTTTGATTAAGTTATCAATATGGTCAGCATCTACACGAGTAAATTGAACTTTTGTATCGCCAGAAGTTTCTAATTTTTGCATTAAGTGTGATACGATAGGAGAGTCTAATAATAAAACTTCATATCCTTTTGCTTTTGCATCTTGAATATAAGAGTGCTGAGCATCTTTGTTTGCAGCATATAAAATTACATGGTTTCCATCTTTATCAGTCTGAGCATCTTTTGTTTTTTCGATTAACTCATCAAAAGTGAAATATGTATCATCTACAGTTGGGTATAAGGCAAACTTTTTAGCTTTATCGAAGAATTTCTCTTCAGATAACATTCCGTATTCGATAATAACTTTAATGTCGTTCCATTTTTTCTCAAAATCCTCACGGTCTTTTTTGAATAATGAACTTAATTTATCAGCTACCTTTTTAGTAATGTAACCAGAAATTTTCTTAACAGCACCATCAGCTTGTAAATAAGAACGAGATACGTTTAATGGAATGTCTGGAGAATCGATAACTCCTTTTAACATTTGTAAGAAATCTGGTACAATCCCCTCTACGTTATCCGTTACAAAAACTTGGTTTTGATATAATTGAATTTTATCCTTTTGCATATCTAAGTTTTGAGATAACTTAGGGAAGAATAAAATTCCAGTTAAATTAAATGGATAATCTACGTTTAAGTGAATGTGGAATAAAGACTCCTCGAATTGCATTGGATACAATTCCCTGTAGAAATTAGTATAATCTTCAGCTTCTAAATCAGCAGGCTTTTTAGTCCAAGCTGGATTTGTATTGTTGATAATGTTATCAACTTCAATTTGTTTATGTGGCTCAGTAGTTTCTTTACCTTCCGCATCAGTTGTAGTTTGAGGCGTAAAATCTGGATCGTTAACTTTCTTTGTTCCAAATTTAATTGGCACTTGGTTAAAACGGTTGTACTTGTTTAATAAACCAGAGATTTTACTTTCTTCTAAAAATTCAGTAGAATCGTCAGCAATGTGTAAGATAATTTCTGTACCTCTATCTGCTTTGTCGTGCTCTACTAAAGTAAACTCAGGAGAACCATCACAAGTCCAGTGAGCAGCTGGTTCATCTTTAAAAGACTTTGTAATTAATTCAACTTTATCAGCTACCATAAAAGCTGAATAAAAACCTAAACCAAAGTGACCAATTACACCAGTTTCGTTTTTATCGTCTTTATATTTATCTAAGAACTCTTCAGCTCCTGAAAATGCAATTTGATTGATGTACTTTTCAACTTCATCAGCTGTCATTCCTAAACCTTGATCTTTAATCGTCAAAGTTTTAGCGTCTTTATCAATTTTGATTTCAATTTTTGCATCACCTAACTCCGTTTTAGCTTCACCAATAGAAATTAAGTGTTTTAGTTTTGTAGTTGCGTCAGTTCCGTTAGAAATTAACTCACGTAAAAAGATTTCGTGATCAGAATACAAGAATTTTTTAATCAGTGGAAATATATTTTCTACCGATACATTAATGTTTCCTTTGCTCATAATTATATATTTTGTTTGATATTATTTTCTGATAATTGATTAGTCAAAAAAAATACCAAAATTATTCTTGTGACAAGATGACATAAAAAACGCCAACTTAAAATGTTGGCGTCTTTTAAATTTATATAATTTCTAATTTTTTAAATGTTTCGTAGCATTTCAGTTGTGTTTTTATTTTTCCATGTTCCACCTGTAAAATCTGGTACTTTAATAGATGAGCTGTTTTGTGCAACAGATAATTCAGATAGGGGAGTTATAGAACTCCATAAAACACTATCATATACGTTAATATCTAAAGGTAATCCTTTGTTTAAACATTTAATTAGGCGATAAATCATTACAAAGTCCATTCCTCCATGCCCTACAGAGTTATCAGAAATTTGAGTTTTTAGTTTATCCCATAAAGGATGATTGTATTTTTCTCGATACTCATTGTACTTCTCTTTCTCAAGCCATTTATGTCCCCACCATGCTAATTCATCTTCATTAATATAAAGTTTAGAAGGATAGCCTTCGTGTACGGCTTTTGTTCCTACAACTGTATTTAGTCTGTCATAAGGTCTACCAGAATGTACATCAAATTGTAGCATGATGCTTTTACCTAATTTGGTTTTTATCATAGTAGTATTCATATCTCCACACTTAACGTTTGAAAATTTATTGATTCCAGCACGTTTTGCAGCATCACTTAAACTTTTTTCTCGAGAACTCATAGATACTACATGGTCATAGGTGTCTCCACGACCAATATCCATATATTGACTTATAGGGCCTAAACCATGAGTGGTATAAAAATTACCATCTTTATTTAAATGATGTTTAATTCTCCATTGATCCTCATAATATTTTTCATCAAGTAGATGTTTACGTAAATCATGTATATAAGCTCCTTCAGCATGTGTTAAATCGCCAAAAACCCCTTGATTAATCATGTTTAAAACCCAAAGTTCTTCTCCATTAAAACAGCAGTTTTCCATCATCATACAATGTTTCTGGGTACGTTCAGCGGTTTCAATTATTTTCCAACAATCTTCAAGATTATAAGCTATAGGAACTTCACAAGCAACATGTTTGCCTTTTTCCATTCCATAAATAGCCATAGGAGTATGTAATTCCCATGGAGTAGCAATGATTAATAAATCAATATCATCTCTATCTACTAATTTTTTCCATTCATTAGGATTTCCATAATAAGCCTGTGCAGTTTTATTATGTGTTTTTTGTAAATGTTCGTTTAGTTTATCGGTTTTTTCTTTTCGTAAATCTGAAACAGCTATAATTTCTGCATCATTATTTTTTACCAACCAATCAAACATTTGTATTAAAACCTGACCTCGATTTCCACAGCCTATAATTCCAACTTTAACCTTATCTATCTTGGGAGCTGTTAAGCCAAAAGCTGTTCCTTTTGCTTTTGAATTGGATAATGAGATTGTTTTTTCTTCGATTTCGTTTTTACAAGAAATAGCTGATGATAGACCTAAAAATACAGCGGCTTTGGTTGAAAGGGACAAAAAGTCTTTTCTATTCACAATGAGTTGATTAGTGTTAGTTGTAAAAATATCAATAAATTGCTACTTTTACAAGCTGTAAATTTGCTAACAATTTAAAAAATCAACATAAAAATTATGTATAGTTCAAAAATAACGGGGTTAGGGTATTATGTTCCAGAGAATGTAGTTACTAATGAAGATTTAAAACAATGGATGGATACTAGTGACGAGTGGATTCAGGAAAGAACTGGTATTAAAGAACGTCGTTGGATTGACCCAAAAAACTCTGATGATTCTACTTCTGTTATGGGAGCTAAGGCTGCAAAGATAGCCATAGAAAGAGCTGGATTAACAAAAGATGATATCGACTTTATTATTTTTGCTACTTTAAGCCCAGAATTATATTTTCCAGGAGGAGGAGTACAAATTCAAGATTTACTTGATATGCCTACAATTGGAGCATTAGATGTACGTAATCAATGTTCTGGTTTTATATATTCTATGTCTGTTGCAGATCAGTTTATTAAAACTGGGATGTACAAAAATATCTTAGTTATTGGTTCTGAAAATCATTCAGGAGGTTTAGAACGTTCTACACGTGGTAGAGGAGTAACTGTAATTTTTGGTGATGGAGCAGGGGCTGCTGTTCTTTCTCGTTGTGAAGAAGAAGGAAAAGGAATTTTATCTTCTCATTTGCACTCTGAAGGTAAACACGCTAGAGAGTTAATGTTAGAAGGACCTTCTACTGGGCGTTGGGTACCAGAAATTTTAGAGAAAAATGATCCAGATGATGTTTCTTATTACCCATATATGAATGGTCAGTTTGTATTTAAACATGCTGTAGTTCGTTTTTCTGAAGCAATTGTTGAAGGTTTACAAGCAAATGGATTACAAAAAGAAGATATTGATATGTTAATTCCTCATCAGGCCAATTTACGTATTGCGCAGTTTATTCAAAAGAAGTTCCAGCTTTCTGATGATAAGGTATATAATAATATCATGAAATATGGTAACACCACTGCTGCTTCTGTTATTATTGCTTTAACTGAAGCTTGGGAAAAAGGTAAAATAAAAGATAATGATTTAGTAGTGTTAGCTGCCTTTGGTAGTGGATTTACTTGGGGATCTGTTGTGATTCGTTGGTAATAAGTTAATTAAATTATAAAAAATAAAAAACCGAAGTTTCAAACTTCGGTTTTTGTTTATCTTAAAATTGACTAGTGTTTTAATGAAAATATAATTTAAATTTCTTCTAAATCATTTTCTTTTGGGCATTCACAAACTCTAGGTTTGTGACAACATGGATGCTTAGGTTTTTCTATATAACCACCGTTAACTTTTTCTTTTTCAGATTTACTTAATAATCTTCCTAAAGATGTAATTGTTCTTTTCATAAAAATTGTTTTTATATTAATAATTTCAAATTCACATAAACAATACCTAAATATAATATTTTACTTTCAAAGCAAAAAGTAGGTAAACAAATATTATTAGTGAATTTACCTATAGTAAAAATGATTTAAAAGATGCCTCCTTGAGATTCGTTATTATCTCTATATTTTCTACCTTTTCTTTTGTTTTTACTACTTCCAAAGTTATATGAAAAGCCTAGATATATTGAATCGTATTCTAAAATATATTTTCCTTTTTGGTTGAATGGATTATTAGTAGTGTAATCAAAATTAACGTTATTGAAAATATCTGTACCTCTAATACTAATTTTTCCTTTTCCATCAAGTACTTTTAATCGGGCACCAATATTTACCATTGTATATGGTTGAACAGTATATTGAATATTTTCACTTTTACCTCTATAAATTGTAGAAAACTGAAAACTTAATTTTTTAGAAGCTTTAAAAGAGTTACTAATTCGAGCTTTTGTTATTGTATTTTTAATTGTTTCAAATTGATTGTTTAATATACCTTGGGAATCTTGAATGTAGGTTTCAAAAGAAGGCCTTAAAGTCCACCATTTTATAGGTTTGAAACTGCTGGAAAGTTCTATTCCATAACTGTCAGCAAAATCATAATTGGTAAAAGAAGAAATTGATTTGTCAGGATTTAGAGCATCTCTTTCAAGAATTCTTCCAATTTTATCGTTAGTTCTTCTATAGAAAGTACCCAAAGAAATGTATCCTTTGGTGATTGTTTTAGTATAGTTTAATTCTATAGAATTGGTAAATTGAGGGGTTAAGTTTCTGTTTCCTCTAGCAATAGTTAAAGGAGAAGCCCATTCTTGAATAGGGGTTACTTGATATGCCGAAGGGCGATCCACTCTTCTACTATAGGCTAGTTGTATATTATCTTTTTCGCTAAGAGAATAGTTTATCGAAGCTGAAGGGTAAATATTGAAGAGATTATCTTTTAAATTCGTATTTCCTTGGTTAGTATTGAAAAATGAAGCATCCAAATTAAATTGCTCCACTCTAAAGCCAATTTGAAATGCAATTTTTTCATATTCTTTATTAAAATTGAAGTACCCTGAATAAATTGAACGATCATAATCTAAAGAGGTGTTTCCAATAGGTTGTAGTGTTGGAGAATTACTTGTTTGTGCTTCTTGATCGGTTATTATTTTGTTGTAAAAGTTTTGCTTTCTATATTCCAAACCAAATTCGATTTTACCAGATTGAATAGGTATAGTATAATCGATATTGAATAGCCATAATTTTCTAGTATCTAATATATTATTAGTATAATTGTTTTCTTTTGAACTGTTATCAATTAATTCGGAATTGATTGTGTTTTCTGGATTGTTTGTACTAGAATAATTAAACTCTAATTCTAAACTTTGTCCTTTCTTATCAAAATTATACACGTAATCAATATTATATGTTTCGTCTTTTTGTTTGTATTTTGAAAAACGTAGATTATTAAATTGTGTATTAGAATTTTGAGTTACGAGTGTATTTGTAGCTAAACTGTTATTATCAAAATTTTGGTCAGTGTAAAGAGATAATATACTTTTAGAGTTTAGATTTATATCTACACCAATTTTAAAAAAATGACTGCTAGAGTTGTTTAAAAAATCAATGTTTTGTAATAAATCTTTATCTGTTCTTTGTAGGTTATTGAATGTTTCATAATCTCCCCAACTAGTGCTGTAATTGGCATAAAAATTAGTAATACCTACTTTATAGTTTGTATTTAAAGCAATATCTGGTTTGGTATTTTTACTATGTTTTATGCCAATTGTAATACTTCCATTAAAGCCAATTTCTGTATTTTTTTTAAGGATTATATTAATTATACCACTCATTCCTTCTGGATTAAATTTAGCAGAAGGATTTGTGATTATTTCTATACTTTTAACTGAGTTGGAAGGAAGTTGTTTTAAAAGTTGTTCGGTATTAATATTTGAAGGTTTTCCGTTGATTAAAACACTAACATTTTCATTACCTCTAAGGCTAACTGTACCAGAAAGATGATCTATATCAACAGAAGGGATATTTTCTAACATTTCCAAAGAACTAGCTCCTGTAGCTATTAAGTCATTATTTACATTGATAATTTTTCTATCAATTTTTTGGACTACTGTGGAAGATTCTGCTTGTATTTCAACTTCATTTAGTTGGTTGTTATCTTCTTGTAAATAAATAGTACCTATATTGTATTTTATATCCTTCTCGGTTAAATCAATACTTTGAACCAAGGTTTTATATCCTATAAACTGAAAACTTAATAATAGTTTGGTTTTTGGAAGTTTAGATAAAGTAAAATATCCATCATCATTGGTTATGGCACCTGTAATTATAGTGCCATTTTCAGATTTACAAGTAATAGTTGCATAGGGGATGCTAGCCTTGTTTTTGGGATTTATAACTTTACCAGTAATTTCTTGTTTTTGCGCATAATTACTAATTGCTATGACAGCAAAAAGTATAGTTAATAACAATTTTTTCATATTCGGGGAACTAATTTTATTAGAAAGCTAAATATAAAAAAACCAAGGCAATATTACCTTGGTTTTTTTTTATATTATGAAAAATGATTTTACATGAAACCACCGCCACCGCTTTTTTCATTGTTATCTCTGTTTCTTCTACGTTTCGCTTTGTTTTTTCCTCCACCAAATCTGTAGTTAAATCCAATATAAGTAGTTCTACTTTCCCATTTAAAACGCCCGTTTTGTACAAATGGGTTTGTTGAATCAAACTTGAATCTCATCGTGTTGAATATATCATTTACTCTAAAAGTAAAGTTTCCTTTTCCTTTAAGTACACTATAGTTAGCACCTAAGTTAACCATTGTCATAGGATCTACATCCCATTGTATATCTTGTCTTGGTCCTCTGTACATAGCAAATAATTGTAAACGTAATTTCTTTGATAGTGTAAAACTATTACTAATTCTAGCATTAAAGATTTCAGTTGTAACTTCTCTTCTTGGAGCATTAGGATTACTTATGTCATTTGTTCCAAATTGTTTTTGAGAATAAAAATCCATGCTTGCATTTGCTCTCCACCATTTTGTAATTCTATAATTTGTAGAAAACTCTAAACCATAAGCATTGGTGTCATCAAAATTTGCATGAGTTAAAATTTGTCTTACGTCACTTGGATCTGTAGGGTCTTTATAAGTAGCTCTATTAATTACATCATTAATATTTCTGTAAAAAGTTCCAAATGTAATTGATCCTCCTTTGATTCTTCTTGTATAATTAAATTCAAGAGAGTTTGTAAATTGAGGAACTAAGTTAGGGTTACCAATAGAGGTAATTAAAGGAGTACTCCATTCTCTAATAGGATTTACTTGACCAATACCAGGTCTGTCAACTCTTCTACTATAACTTAATTGGAATTGATTTTTATCGGTAGGATTATATGTGAAAAATGCCGATGGATATACAGAAAATATTTTATCTGTAACTACTTCAGTTGGTTCAGCTACTTGATTAAAAATACCTTTTATGTCGTATTGTTCTAAACGAGCACCCAATTGCATTGTTAGTTTTCCAAATTTATGACCATAATTTACATAACCAGAATAAATTTTTCTATCATATGTAAAGTTTGAATTTGGAATTTTCCCAGTTTCAATTATAATTGGTTGTTGATTTGCGTCAAATACAATATCACCATTAGTATCTGTTTGATATCTAAGAACTCTATGTTGGTCTGTTATATTAGTATTATCTGTTTTGTTAACTCTATATTCTAATCCTAACTCCAATTTACCGTTTTTAGACACAGGATTGGTATAATCAATATTTATTAAAGTATTATCTCTATTATTATTAATATCATTAAAATAATTTGATAATTTATATTTAATGTCAGATTGAGGAATAATTAAATCTTGATTATTTAAGAAGTTAGGAGATTTATTCTTCGTATATGTTGCTTCAAATTCTATATTATGACCTTTCTTTTCAAAATCATGTTTATAGTTAATATTGTATGTTTGGTTATGACTATCAGATGTTTGTGTATTAGGAGCATTACTTGTAATGTTTCCTGTACCATCTGTAATTAGAGCACGACCAGTAGCTTTGCTATCAAACCAGTTTTGAGTTGTATAGAAAGATAAAGTGTTTTTATCATCTAAGTAAATATCAGCACCAAACTTTAAAAGATGTGATTGGTTATCGTTTTTAAAAATAAAATCTTGATTGTTTACAGTAGGTCTGTTAACATAACCAAAATTGTATCTATCACCACCATTAAAACCATAGTTTCCAAAAAAGTTAATTTTACCAGTTTTATAGTTCATATTGGTTGAAGTATTATAACGTACATAATGTCCAGCTTCAAGTCCAGTATTTACAGAACCATTGAATCCCATATTTGCATTTTTGTTTAATACAATATTAATGATACCACTCATTCCTTCTGGGTTGTACTTGGCTGAAGGATTAGTAATTAATTCAACACTTTTAATAGAGGTAGATGGAATTTGTTTTAATAATTGAGAAGCTGGAATATTTGTTGGTTTTCCATCAACTAATACACGTACATTTTCATTACCACGCAAACTGATATTACCAGTTTGGCTATCTACACTTACAGATTGTACATTATTTAATAATTCTGAAGCAGTTGCTCCCGCTGAAGTTAAATCTTTTCCTACGTTAATTACTTTTCTATCTACTTTTTGAGTAACAGAAGAAGTTTCAGCTCTAACCTCAACTTCATCCAAAGTGGTAGAGTCTTCAGTTAAAGGAATAGTTCCTAAGTTAATTTTTCTTCTTTTATTATTTATAAGAATTGGTTTACTAACAGTTTTATAACCAATAAATTGAACTTCTACTATATTCTTACCTTCAGGAATATTTTTTATAGAAAAAGTTCCATTGTCGCTAGTGATTCCACCTGTTAAAATTTTGTTAGCTGTATCTTTGATTATTATATTTACGTAAGGAAGTGGTTCTTTTGTTGTTTGGTCGATGACTTTACCAGAAACGGAACCAGGTTTTGGTAATTTACCTTTAGGCATTTGTGCAAATAAATTAACACTAAATACCATTAAAAGTATAAGTAATATGTTTTTCATTTTGTTTGTTTTTGAATTGTTTAGATGTCTAATAGACTGTTTGCTGATTATTTTTGTTACTTCCTTTAACAGAGTTTAACGTATTATTAACAACTATGGACAAAACAACTTTAATTATTGGAGCATCTTTAAATCCTAATAAGTATTCAAATATTGCACTTAAAAGGTTGGATGATAAAGAAATAAAGATACACGCTATTGGGGCTAGAGAAGGAAGGGTAAATGAAATCAATATTACAACTGAAAAAACATTGTTTGATAATATTGATACCGTTACAATGTATTTAAATCCTAAACGACAAGAAGAGTATTACGATTATGTATTAGGGTTAAATCCTAGAAGGGTAATTTTTAATCCAGGTACAGAAAATTCTGAGTTTTCAAAAATATTAAAAGAGAAAGGAATTAAGTCAGAAATAGCTTGTACGTTGGTTTTGTTATCAACCAATCAATATTAATTTAAAACTTCTATTGGAAATGAGTTAGTAGAGTATAGCTTACCTGCTTCTGCTAATTCTACATTTTCAAAAATAGTTTGTGCTTCTACTTTAAAGTCTTTTAAGTTTGAGTACCTACTAGAATAGTGCCCAATAATTAGTTTTCCTGCATTTGCTTGATTCGCAATCCTAGCAGCTTGTTCGGCAGTTGAGTGTTTTGTTTTATCACACAAATCTTCTCTATCTTTTAAAAAGGTAGCTTCATGGTATAGTAAATCTACATCTTTAATAATAGGTACTATGTCTGGTTTATAAGTGGTATCACTGCAAAAAGCATAGCTTTTTGGTTTAGGAGGGTCTATTGTTAATTCAAAATTAGGAATCACTTCTCCTGTAGATAGAACAAAATCTTTACCAGCTTTTATATTGTGAAAATCGCAAGTTTCTATTTCATCGTATTGTTGAATGTTTTCAATATGCAATTTTCTAGGCTTTGGTTTTTCCTTAAATAAAAAACCATTAGTGTATACTCTATGATCTAATGGAATAGTGTGCACAGTTATTTTATCATCTTCAAAAATTAGTTCACTTTCATTTGAATCTAATTCGTGAAAAATAATGTTGTATTTAGTCCAAGATTTTGAAATTTTTAATTGAAGAACAGTAATTTCTTTAATTCCTTTAGGACCATAAATATGCAGATCCTTTTCTCTATTAAGTATTCCAAATGTAGAAATTAAACCAATTAACCCAAAAAAGTGATCTCCATGCAAATGAGAGATAAATATATGGTTGATTTTAGAAAAACCAACTTTATACTTTCTCATTTGTCTTTGAGTACCTTCTCCACAATCTATTAAAAAATGGCGATTATTAATTTCTAAATACTGAGACGTAGGGTGTGCATTAACTCTTGGGGTAGCAGAGTGGCATCCTAAAATAGTTAAATGCAAACTCATTTATTTTATGACAAAACGTTTTGAAATAATATTCTTATTACTCTGTATAGCATATATATACATACCCGACTTTAAATCGTTGCGATAAAAAGGATATGAATTACGTCCTTTAGAAATATTTAATTCTTTTCTATATACAGTTTTACCTAATACGTTTCTAACGGTGAAAATAACGGTCTGGTCACTTTTAGCATTAAATGAAATAGTGGTATTATTGGTAAAAGGGTTAGGAGAAGCAACTAGCTTATCTACTTGTTTCTCTTGAGAGAAACTAGACAAGGTTACTAAGAATAAAAATAATAAAAGTATTTTTTTTACCATACGTTATTCGGTTTTAAGGGATTATTATAGGTTAAAAACCTAAATCACGCTGAATATTTTCCATTTCAATAATATCTTCAGCCTCAACTAATGTAGGGGCTATGTTTAACGATTCTGGAAAATCATCAATATTCACATCTTTTAATACAATTACAAAAGATGTGCCATTTGTTTGATGCACTTGAGCGTATTTCAAAAATAATAAAATATTTTCTTTGGAAACGTTATTTTTTTCTGAAATTTTTATGATAAGGTGTTTTTCCTTAAGGTTAAAGTGCTCTTTTTCAAAATTTAATAAGAAATCTTCGAAAGAAGTATCATCAAAATGAACTAACGTATATTCTTTTTTATCTTCAATTTTCATTATTATCTTTTTATTTGTTGTGCTAACAAATATATAACAGCCATACGTGTAGCAACCCCATTTTCTACCTGATTTAAAATAATAGATTGGTCACTATCGGCAACATCACTTGTTAATTCAACCCCTCTATTTATAGGTCCTGGGTGCATTATAACAATTTTCTTACCAAGGTTGTCTAGTATTTGTTTGTTAATACCAAATAACTGTGTGTATTCTCTAGTAGAAGGGAAATATTTAATATTCATTCGTTCATGTTGTACACGTAGTACATTAGCAACATCACACCATTCTAAAGCTTTTTTCAAGTTTGTTTCAACCTCAACACCTAAACTAGTAATATATCTAGGGATTAATGTTGTTGGACCACAAACTTTTACTTTAGCTCCTTGTAATTGTAAAGCAAAAATATTTGATAAAGCTACACGAGAATGTAAAACATCTCCTACAATAACAATTTTCTTACCTTTTAAGTTACTGTTTAAAGCTTCACGCATAGAAAAACTATCTAATAAAGCTTGTGTTGGATGTTCATGTGTACCATCACCAGCATTAATAATTTTTGCATCTACATGTTTTGATAAGAAAATACCAGCACCTACATTGGCATGACGCATAACAACAATATCAACTTTCATTGAAAGGATATTATTAACGGTATCAATTAAGGTTTCTCCTTTTTTTACAGAAGACTGCCCAGCAGAGAAATTAATTACGTCTGCCGATAAACGTTTTTCAGCTAATTCGAATGATAATTTAGTACGAGTACTATTTTCAAAAAATAAGTTAGCAATGGTAATATCTCGTAAAGAAGGAACTTTCTTTATAGGGCGGTTAATAACTTCTTTAAAATGAGAAGCAGTTTCAAAAATAAGCTCTAAATCGGTTTTGTTAAGGTATTTTATACCTAATAAATGTTCAACGCTTAACTGCTTCATTTTAGTTTGTTTTTATAATCATAACTAATCAAGCTTTGATGGCTTGGGTTCAAGGTAAATAGTATCTTCTTTATGAGTTTCTTCCCAGTTAACAACAACTTTTTCTTCATTTATAGCGTCAACTTGTCTTCCTCTATAATTAGGTTGAATAGGAAGGTGACGACTAAAACGGCGATCAATTAACACTAGTAACTCAATGTTTTCAGGTCTTCCGTATGACTGAATTGCTGTTAAAGCACTTCGTACACTTCTACCTGAGTATAAAACATCGTCAATAATAACAACTTTTTTGCCTTCAATTAAAAAATCAATTTGAGTTGCTGTAGCTTCTAAAGGTTCGTCTCTTCTACGAAAATCGTCTCGATAAAAAGTAATGTCTAATAAACCTAATTGAAGATTTTGTATTCCATAATCATCTGTTAACAATTTAGCTAATCGTTTTGCTAAAAAAGTTCCTCTAGGTTGAAGTCCTATTAGCACGGTATTAGAGAAGTCGTTATGGTTTTCGATTAACTGACAAGCTAATCGATGCAGAATGATTTGAATTTCTTTTGATGTAAGTAGTGTTTTTCTGCTCATTTGTTGCTATCAAATTGGTTTGATAGTTCAACGTTCAAAAATAAAGCAAAAAAAAACGTCCACAAAATTAAAGTTAATGAAACATAAAACTATATGAATAAAATTATCTTTACATTTGCCAACTTTTAGAATATACCTGTTGATATTATGATGAAATACATTAAAAGTAAGAAGATTAACATTAAAGATGACACTTTAGCGGGGATTACAGTTTCGTTAGCTATGATACCTGAAGTAGTAGCTTTTGCCTTTGTTGCTCAAATAGATCCTTTAGTAGCACTTTCAGGAGCGTTTATTATTGGTTTAATTACAGCAATTTTTGGAGGTAGACCTGGATTAATATCAGGAGCAGCTGGAGCAGTGGCGGTTATTTTTGTGCATATGATTGCTGAAGGACACAAAAAAGGGATGCTTTTTGATACTCCAATAGATAATATGGGGTATTACTATTTATTAGGAGCTGTTATTTTAATGGGGCTGATACAAGTTGGAGCAGGAGTTTTAAAATTAGGACGCTTTGTACGTTTAATACCTCATCCTGTAATGATGGGATTTGTAAATGGTTTAGCAATTGTAATTTTTATAGCTCAAGTAAAAATGTTTTCTCATAAAGAATTAAATATTTCACCAGAAGGAGTTAAAGAATATACTAACATATTTATGCAAGGTACAGAGTTATTTACCATGATTGGGTTGGTATTATTAACAATGGCAATTATTTGGGGACTTCCAAAAATTACAAAGAAAGTGCCTGCAGCTTTAACTGCAATTATTATAACTACAGCAATTGTTGTTATTTCTGGAATGGATGTAAGTACAGTTGGTTCTTACATTAGAGAAGGTGGAGGAGATGGATTATCTGGAAAATTCCCTACACCAAACTTAGAATTATGGCAAAACTTACCATTTAATTTAGATACTTTATTATTTATTCTTCCATATGCTTTCTTAGCAGCATCAGTAGGTTTAATCGAGTCGTTAATGACAATGAATTTAGTTGATGAGTTAACAGATTCTAGAGGAAATGGAAATAAAGAATGTGTTGCTCAAGGAGCTGGAAATATTGTAAGTGGATTGTTTGGAGGAACAGGTGGTTGTGGTATGATTGGACAAACAGTAATTAATATCAACGCTGGCGGTAGAGGAAGATTGTCAGGTGTTATGATGGCATTAACTTTACTTACATTTATTTTATTTGCTGATAAATATATAGAACAAGTACCTATTGCTGCTTTAGTAGGAGTAATGTTTATGATGGTAATTGAAACATTTGCATGGTCTAGTTTTAGAATTATGAATAAGATTCCAAAATCGGATGCTTTTGTTTTAATAATTGTATCTGCGGTTACTGTAATTTTCGATTTAGCTATTGCTGTATTTGTTGGAGTAATTGTTAGTGCATTAGTATTCTCATGGGAAAATGCAAAGAAAATTAGAGCTAGAAAACGTATGAAAGATGATGGTACTAAAGTTTATGAAATTTGGGGACCTTTATTTTTTGGAAGTATTACAGCTTTCAATGAAAAGTTTGATATAAAAAATGATCCAGATAGAGTTGAGATTGATTTCGTTGAGTCTAGAGTTTCAGATCACTCAGCTATCGAAGCTATTTTTGCTTTAGTTGAAAAATACCAAGCTGCAGGAAAAAAAGTTGTTTTAAAACACTTAAGTGAAGACTGTAAAGTATTATTATATAAGGCAAGTCCAATTTTCTCAGATGTGATAGAGGAAGCTATTGATGACCCTCGTTATCATTTAGCAGCAAATCCTGAAGATTTTCCGAAACCATTATCAGAATATAAATTTTAAATAAAAAATCCCGCATGTAGCGGGATTTTTTATTTGTTATCCTTTGTTTAAAGGACTAATTATTTCTACATCGCTAAAAGCTATAGCTCCTCTTACAACACTATCAATAGTACTTTTTAAAGCTTCTATTAACTGCATTTTTAATTGAGATTTATGATAAATTAAACTTACCTCTCTAGCTGGAGGTGGAGTTTCAAATTCTCTAAGGTGTTCTTTGTCTTTTTCGTTTAAATCCAAAGTATTTAAATAAGGTAACAAAGTCATACCTAATCCATCTTTAGATAATTTAATCAAAGTATCAAAGCTTCCGCTCTCTAGTTGGAAATGATTTTTAGAATTTCTTTTGTCAGTTCTACATAGGTTAATAACACTATCTTTAAAGCAATGTCCGTCTTCTAATAATAAGATATCGTCAACCTCTAAGTCGTTAACTTCAATTTTCTTTTTTTCAAATAAACGATGTTCGTGTGGTATTAACCCTACAAAAGGTTCGTAGTATAGAACACGCTCTTTAATAGCTTCGTTTTCTAGTGGAGTAGCAGCTAAAGCAGCATCAATATGACCATCCATTAACTTTCTAACAATTTCCTCAGTAGTTAATTCTTCTATGATTAATTGAACTTTAGGATAGTTTCTACTAAATGTTTTTAAAAACATAGGTAATAGAGTAGGCATTATAGTAGGAATTATTCCAAGTTTGAATTCACCTCCAACATAACCTTTTTGTTGGTGTACAATATCTAAAATACGATTGCTTTCATCGACAATAACTTTTGCTTGTTCTACTATTTTTTTACCAACTTCAGTTAGCTCGATAGGTTTTTTAGAACGGTTAAATATTTTAGCATCTAATTCTTCTTCCAATTTTTGTATTTGCATACTTAATGTTGGTTGAGTAACGAAACAATGCTCGGCAGCAATTGTAAAGTTTTTATACTCAGCAACAGATAAGGTATATTTTAGTTGTGTTATAGTCATGTATAAAAATTTTCGATAAAGATATTAAAACTATCAATAGAATTTATAGTTTTTTGAATAAAAGTTGGCCTAATTTTGACATAGAAAAATTAGAAAAACAAAGATAAAAAATGAATACAACAGTTATAGGTTTAGATAAAAATAAAACAGAGGAATTAGTTAAAGAATTAAATAGTTTGTTAGCAAACTTTCAGGTGTATTATCAAAATGTAAGAGGTTTACATTGGAATATTAAAGGAAAAAACTTTTTTGAATTACATGTAAAATTTGAAGAGTTTTATACTGATGCTCAAGAGAAAGTAGATTTAATAGCTGAAAGAATATTAACATTACAAGGGACACCATTGCATACTTTTAGCGATTATACTGAATTATCAAAAGTAAAAGTAGGTAAGAATATATCTAACGATGTAGAAGCGGTTACTTTAGTGGTAGATTCATTATCAGAGTTATTAAAAATAGAAAGAACTATATTAGAATTATCTGATGAAGCTGATGATGAAGGAACAAATTCTATGATGAGTGATTTTATAGCCGAGCAAGAAAAAACTCTATGGATGATGAATGCTTGGTTAGGATAAAACAAAAAACGTAACAAAAACAAACAATAAGAAAAGCAACATAAATATGTTGCTTTTTCTTTTTAAGGAAATCGTGTAACTATTTTTTTTAAACTATCGTCTAATCTTTATAAATCAAATATCTAACCTATGAAAAATATAATAAAGTGTACAGCTTTTATCTTTTTGTTTCTCTTATCAAATATTTTAACAGCTCAAAACTTAGAGCAAAAGATTGATAATATCTTAAAGAAAGAATTTAAAAGTAATGAAACAGGAGTTACTGCTCTTGTAGCCAAAGATGGAAAAGTTATTTATCGAAAAGCATTTGGAAAAGCTAATTTAGAATTGGATGTAGATATGATTCCGGAAAATGTTTTTGAAGTGGGGTCTATAACAAAGCAATTTACTTCAGTTGCTATTTTAATGTTATTAGAAGAAGGTAAACTAAGCTTAGAGGATGATATAACTAAGTTTATTTCTGATTATCCAACTCATGGAAAAAAGATAACAATTCATCATTTATTAACGCATACCTCAGGTATTAAGAGTTATACTTCAATGAAAGAGTTTGGAAAAGTAGCTACACTTCACAAATCACCTTTAGAATTTATAGATTTCTTCAAAAATGAACCAATGAATTTTGAACCGGGGGAGAAGTATAAGTATAATAATTCAGGTTATTTTCTTTTAGGTTATATAATAGAAAAAGCTAGTGGAATGACCTATCAAAAGTTTATCAAGGAAAGAATTTTTGATAAGCTAAATATGAATTCATCGTATTATGGAAGTCAAACTGAATTAATTAAAAATAGAGCGTATGGGTATAATCGAAGAGGTGATGTATTTTCTAATGCGCAATATATAAGCTTAACTTTACCTTACGCTGCAGGATCAATTATGTCTAATGTAGATGATATGTTAAAATGGCAAACAGCTATAACAAATAATACATTGGTAAAAAAGGAAACAATTACTAAAGCTTTTAAAAACTATACTCTAAACAACGGAAAAAAAATAAACTATGGATATGGTTGGAGTTTAGATGAAATCAAAGATATTCCAACAATAGAACATGGAGGTTCTATACCAGGATATAAATCAATGGGAATTTATGTGCCAAGTAAAAATGTATATGTAATAGCATTCTCAAACTGTGGATGCATATCTCCTAGAAGTAGTGCTACAGAAATAGCGGCCTTGGTAATAGGTAAACCTAAGTTTGATAAAAATAATGTGGTTAAATTATCGAATGAAGAATTAAAAAAATGGGTTGGAGCCTATCAATTTGATAATGATGTTGTAAGATATATTACATTAAAAGATAATCAATTGTATAGTAAAAGGGAAGGTAGTAGTAAAGATTTTAAAATTTATCCAACCTCAGCAACTAATTTTTCTTTTGAAGATGGATTTATAGCATATGAATTTTTTGATAAAGGAGGAAAAAAAGAAGCACTTTTCAAGAATAGAATTAATAAAGAAAAAGGAGTATGGATAAATAAAAAAGCTCCAAAAGAGAAAAAAGAAATAAAAGTAACAGCTGATATTTTAAAAAAATATGTAGGAGCTTATGAGTTGCAACCGAATTTTATAATTACAATAAGAACTAAAAATAACCAAATATTTGCCCAAGCAACAGGACAACCAGAGTTTGAAATATTTGCAGAGACTAATAATAAATTCTTTTTAAAAGTAGTAAAAGCAAGTATAGAATTTCATACTAATGATGCAGGAGTAGTTGATGCATTAACCTTATATCAAGGAGGAAGAGTAATGAAAGCGAAAAAGAAATAGTTAAAACAAGTATTTAAGTAAAATACGAATACTTACAAAGGCAATCAGTAAAGCGGTTGCCTTTTTTAATTGAATAGGACTAAATAGTCTGGTGCTCATTCTACTACCAATTTGACCACCAATAAAAACAGTGATTAATAAAATAGAAGTCAAATGCCAATTGATTGTAAATTCAGGATTTGTATACTGTCCAATTAATCCAGCAATAGAATTTAATAAAATAAAAAAACTAGCAGTAGCGGCAATTTTTTTAGGGCTATCCCAATTAGTTAAATGAAGTAAAGGGGCTAAGAAAATTCCACCGCCAATACCTACCATACCAGAAATAAAACCAATAATACCACCATAACTAGCATTTTTAGAGATACATAAAGATTTCGACTCAGTTTCAGAAGAAACTATTTTTTTAGAAATCCACATGGTAATTGCGGCAAATAACAAAGTAAACCCTAGAAGTATAAAAAAGAAGGTTTGACTTATACGTAAATAACCTCCAATAAAAGCTAAAGGAACGCTAAATAATACTAATGGAAGTACTTTTTTCCAATTGTATTTTTTGTTTTGGATGTATAAAAAAACATTTCCACTTACAACCATTATGTTACACAATAAAGCAGTAGCTCTAATTTGAGAAAAAGCCAAGCCAGTTAATGCCAAAATGGCTAAATAACTTGAGCCTCCACCAAAGCCTACAGATGAGTATAACACAGCAACTGTAAAGAATAACAAAACAATATGCCAGTTTTGTAAAAATGTTAATATGAGAAAATCCATAGAAAATCGAAAATAATAAAATAGCATTTCTTAAAAGCTTTTTTAGATAAAAACTATTATAAAATTTTAAAAAATTGTAGATTAGTTCGCCAAAAAAATAGCAAATAATGAGTAACTACCATGTAAAAACCTTAGAGGAATATTTTCAAGTTTACAGAAGATCAGTACGAAATCCTGAATTATTTTGGGAAGAAATAGCAGAAGAACACTTTGTTTGGAGAAAAAAATGGGATTCTGTTTTAGAATACGATTTTTCAAAACCAGAAGTAAAATGGTTTGATGGAGCAGAATTAAATATAACAGAAAACTGTATTGACCGTCATTTACAAATTAGAGGAGATAAAACAGCGATTCTTTTTGAACCTAATGATCCCAAAGAAGCAGCTGAGCATATTACATATAAAGAATTATATAAGAGAGTATGCAAGTTTGCTAATGTTTTAAAAGAAAATGGCGTACAAAAAGGGGATAGAGTTTGTATTTATTTACCTATGATTCCAGAGTTAGCTATCTCTGTATTAGCATGTGCTAGAATAGGAGCGGTGCATTCGGTAGTATTTGCAGGTTTTTCATCAACAGCATTATCAACTAGGATAAATGATTGTGAAGCGAAAATGGTGATCACTTCTGATGGATCCTACAGAGGAGCAAAAACAATCGATTTAAAAGGAATTGTAGATGAAGCGTTAAACGATTGTGAATGTGTTGAAACTGTATTAGTAGCAAAAAGGATTAATTCTGACATTCAAATGAAAGAAGGCCGCGATAAATGGCTGCAACCGTTATTAGAAGAAGCGTCAGATTTTTGTGAGCCAGAAATAGTAAAAGCAGAAGATCCATTATTTATCTTATATACTTCAGGATCAACAGGAAGTCCAAAGGGAATGTTACATACTACAGCGGGATATATGATATATTCAGCATACACATTTAAAAATGTATTTAACTATAAGGAAAATGACGTGTATTGGTGCACTGCCGATATTGGTTGGATTACTGGACATAGTTACATAGTATATGGCCCTTTAGCTAATGGAGCAACTACAGTAATGTTTGAAGGAGTACCAAGCTACCCAGATTTTGGACGTTTTTGGGAAATAGTAGAAAAACATAAGGTAAGCCAGTTTTATACAGCACCAACAGCTATTAGAGCTTTAGCAAAGGAAAAGTTAGAGTTTGTTGATAAGTACGATTTATCTTCTCTAAAAGTATTAGGAACTGTAGGAGAACCAATAAATGAAGAGGCTTGGCATTGGTATAATGACAATGTAGGAAAAAAGAAAAGTCCTATTGTAGATACTTGGTGGCAAACAGAAACTGGTGGAATGATGATTTCTCCTATACCTTATGTGACACCTACAAAACCAACTTATGCAACATTACCATTACCAGGAGTACAATTAGCGTTAATGGATGAAGACGGAAAAGAGATAGTTGGAAATCAAGTAGATGGACGTTTGTGCGTAAAATATCCATGGCCATCTATGGCGAGAACTATTTGGGGAAATCATCAGCGTTATAAAGACACCTATTTCTCTGCTTTTGAAAATAAGTATTTTACAGGAGATGGCGCCTTACGTGATGAAGTTGGTTATTACAGAATAACCGGTAGAGTAGATGATGTAATTATTGTGTCAGGACATAATTTAGGAACAGCACCTATAGAAGATGCTATCAATGAGCATCCAGCAGTAGCAGAAAGTGCTATTGTAGGATATCCGCATGATGTAAAAGGAAATGCATTGTATGGTTATGTAATATTAAAAGATGTAGGAGAAGGAAGAAATCATGATAATTTACGTAAAGAAATTAATCAGATTATAACCGAGCATATTGGACCCATTGCCAAATTGAATAAAATCCAATTCACTATAGGATTGCCAAAAACACGTTCAGGTAAAATTATGCGAAGAATTTTACGTAAAATAGCGCATAACGAGTTAGATAATTTAGGAGATGTTTCTACCTTGCTAAATCCAGAGGTAGTACAGAGTATTATCGACGAACGTTTATAAAAACTTTGAAAAAAATATTTATAGCTGCAGTTTAATATGGTGTTGAACTGTGGCTTTTTTATTGTTGAAATAATAGAATAGAAGTTTTAAAGTAAGAATACTTTTAAAAACTAAACAGAGTATAAGTGTAGGAAATGGGGATGACTATACTCATGGGGGACGCACTAACTTCTTTTAAATAGGTTAGCATGAGGTAGACGTGTTAAAGGTGTTTTAATAGCTTAAATAAAGCCTTTGTCTCTAGCCATTAAGATAAGGTCTTTATCGTCAGAACTATTTACACCAAACATTTGCTTGATTTGACGTTTTCTTTTTTCAATACCAGCAAAAGAAAGTGGTATAATATTGGGTAAATCTTTCATTTTAGTACCAATAGATAGCTCATATAACATTTTTCTATCTAAATCGTCAATTAAATACTCACTAGTAACTTCGTTTCTTAAAAGCTTAGTAATAGTTTTACTATAATAAGGAGGATCGTTTAAAACTTCTTGTATAGCGGTTACTAATTCTTGAGGAGTAATGTCGTTTTTAACTAAAAAACCATCAGGGTTTATGCTTTTAAAAATGCTATGTACTCTATAGTTATCATTAAAAGTGGTAGAAACAATTATCCTAGATTCTGGTAGCATTGCGTTTATTTTTAAACCTAAATCCTCACCAGATAAAATAGTGCCATCAGAAGAAGCTGGTAATCGCATATCTAAAAAAATGATATCTACTTTTTTAGAAATATCAGCATGTTGCTTTATAAGGTCATAAGCGGTATCGCAATTATGGGCAACATGGATTTCAAATGTAATGTGTTCGTTTTGTTGATCAATGTAATTAAAAGCACTTTTGTAAGCTTCAGAAATTAACGGATGATCATCAATAATTAAAGCAGTGTATTTTTTATTATTCATTATTCATTGTATAAGGGGTTTTTATTAATAGGGAAGTACCTTTATCTACTTCCGATAAAAACTGTACTGTACCATTTAATTTTTCTACTCTCGATTTTATATTTTTCATACCAATACCTTTTTTACCTTTTTTGGGGTTAAAGCCAACACCGTCGTCTTTTAAATTGATAATTAGGTTTTGGTTTTCGTTAGAGAACACTAAAGTAACGTTTTTTGCTTTTGCATGTTTTATAATATTCTGCAAAGCTTCTTGTATAATTCTATAAACATTGGCTTTGGTAACTTCATTAATGTCTTTCCAAGCAATATTTTTATCAAAAGAAAACTTATAATTAAAGTTACCAATGGTACTTTTATCTTTTAATAATTGTTCAATAATACTAGTAAAGTTAATATTAGAGCTATCAAAATTATCGCTCAGTTTATGAGATACTTCTCTAATTTCTTTTTCAATTTCTTGTAGTTCGTTTAAAAAAGATTGATGTTTTTCAAGAGTTTGTTCATCACCTTTAAGGGGTAAGAAACCTAAACCAAAACGAGTTCCAAAAAGTTTTCCAAGAATCCCGTCGTGCAATTCTTCTGAAATTCTGTTACGCTCCTTAACTTTTTCCTCTTCAAGTTTTGCTTGTTGTTGTAGTGTTAATACATATACTTCCTCGTTAGCTTTTTGCTGTTCAGCTTCTAGGCGAAGTTTTTCATTTTTTACTTTTTGAACACGTAAAAAGTAAAGTAAGCTTAAAATAAGAATACCACCAATACTGGTAACAATAATCCAAATCCGTTGTTGGTTTAAACGTTTGGTTTCTGCAATATATTCATCGGTTTCAAACTCAATACGGGTAAATTTATTTTGTATTCTACGTTCTGAACTAATCAAACTATCATTAAACTCTATGTAGCGATCTAAATATTTTTTAGAATTTTGTTTGTCTAAATTGGCAAGTTGTTTTAAAGAGGTTAGGTAGTCTCCACCATTTTTAATTTGTTTGGCTAAAGTGTTGGCTTCTTTGGCATATTTTAAAGCATTGATAGTATCTTTAATATATTTATAATAATCAGATATAGATATCTTTGAACTTAAAATATTAGTTTTATCTCCTATGCTATCTCGGATTGTTAAAGCTTTAAAAAAATCTTTTTTAATACTAGTGGTATCTTTCATTAATAATTTACAATAAGCTCTATTATTTAGAAGTCTAGCTAAGTTTTTTTTTTGTGTATTAATTTTAAGAGCTTTATTATAATATTCTAAAGCTTTGTTGTAATCTTTTTTCTTGAAATGTGCTCTACCAATATTATTTAATAATATTTCATAATACTTAACTTTATATTCTGTTTTATCTAAGTAAAATAAAGCTTTAGAATAATAAAATAATGCTTGATCATATTTTTTGATATCGTTTTGTAAATACCCTAAATGGTTATATGCTCTGTAAAGCTTTTTATAATCTTCTAATTTTTTTAAGAGTTCTATGGCTTTTATATTTAGAACTTCACTACCAGTATAATCTCTATAGCGTCCTTTAATTCGGGCCATGCCATAAAGTATTTCAGCAGCTTCTTTTTTATGGTCTTCTTTAATAAAATTTTCGTAAGCTTTATTGAAATGAAAATAAGCCTTATCAAAAATTTCTAGACGAACATAATACGTAGCATAATTCCAATGTGCATCTGCTGTAGCGTATGTATGCTTGTTTTTTGTAGCATAGTTTAAGGCTTTCTTATTTACTTTAAAAAATGAAGTAGTATCTTTTAAATTGTAATATTCATATGCAATAGAGCTTAATTCTAAAGGAAGCGGTTTGTTGTTGTTTAAAATATAATTATAAGATTTTTTTAAAAGCTTTGCTTTTGAAGTGCTATCTAATTTTTTATTCTTTACCTTTTTTAGCCAAATTTTAATACTGTCATTTTCTAATTGAAGATATTTTTCAGATGCAGAAAAACATTTTATATTTACTAAATATAAAAAAAGTATAAAAGCTAGTATTGTTTTAAGAGGTTTCAATAGTTGCTGGTTTTAAGCAAAGCTAAAAAAAAAGCCCTTAACATTTGTTAAAGGCTTGTATTTATAAAAGAATTAATTTCCTTTCCCTCCATCACCATCACTACCATCACCATCGTCACCACCAGTATCACCGCCACCACCGATATCATCACCATCATGGGTTCCATCGATGCTTCCATCACCTCCGGTAATAGTAACGAATTCAATATTATTTGTTTCAGGAACTAAATCGTCTTTTGTTAAGTCTGTACAACTAGTTGTTAAAAGGATTAGCATGCTGATTAGTAAAGTAGTTTTTAAAGTTTTCATAATTTTCAATTTTTAATATTTGACATTAGTTTTCCATGCCGCATATGCAGCTGTAATTGTATCGAATTGGTTATGTTCGATTATTTTTGAGCCTTGGTAAAATCAAGGCAATAGTCATCTAGCCCAAGTAATTTGGGTAGTTAGTAGAATTAAGTTGATATAGAACATCAACTCGTGAAGACTCATTACTACTAAGGCCTATTGAGTACAACAGACTTCAGGAATTCTACATTATCATAATAAAGGAAGCGTTTTGCAATTTTTAATGAACGCTAGTTGATTCTATCACTAAAATAGTGACATAGATTGTGTAAGTGAACACAATTTTAGTAAGCGTTGTTGTTTAATGAGTAAACGTCCTTTTTCATTTAGTTTGTGCAATTTTAATATAATCATAGCTTTCAATTTCGTTCAATTAAGATAGTGAAAAATAACGAATTATCCAAATTTTTTAACACTTTTTTTACTGTGTTTGTTTTCTTTTTTTTGAATAAAAAAAGGCGCCCTATTAAGGCGCCTTTTGTATATATACTATATTATTGACTTGTTGTTAACTCATCTTTAAATATTGCTTCTTACAATAAACATCCTTACTCATTTTTATATAACTGCCATCACCTCCTATAGTTAGTCTTTCGATGATTGGGTTTAAATAAAATAGTTTCATAATCTTTAAATATTAATTTGTTAAATAATCATTCAAATACTTCTAAATGATTACGGTACAAATATATAAAATATTTTAATAAAAACAAGAAAAATATTGAGTTAAACTGCTGTTAATCATGTGTTTAGGTTGTTTTTAAGGGTGAGAGGGTCCTGTCCAGATATTATCTAGATTTTAGCTTGTTAGCAACAGTTTGTAGTTCAGTTGTTTATGAGTCAAGGTGTACTTTTTATATGTTTAAATTAAAATGTCAATATTTTTAAAAAAAATTATAAAAAAAGCGTCCAATTTTAGTTGGACGCCTTATATAGTGTTAATTTATATGTTGTATCATATTCGAAAATTGTCAGAAATAAACATACTACGTCCGTTTTTATAAAATTGTCCATCAACAATTTCACGAAAACTACAAGTTGGCTTCATTAGCCATATAGCGATATGTAAATTTATATTCATCATTTAAAGAGCAAATATACATTATTTTTTAAAATGTTAAAAAAAAGCTAATTGTAAGAGTTAAGTTTCTGTAAGACAGTGTTTTTTTTACTTGTTGATGAAAAAGTAAGTGTTTCACTTACTTTTAGTAAGTGTTTCACTTACCAAGTTTTTAAAAGCATAAAATATCTTTGTAATGGTTAAAAATTAAACTCTCACAAGGGTTAGATATGGATGGGGGTCCGTATCGCGTCGTCAAGGGAAAATTATATGAAAAAAGAAAACAAAATGAATGTTTTACTCTAACCAAAGTAAAAAATTTAAAATGCATGTCACAAAAACGCCTAATTGGGCGTTTTTTGTTTTTTAAATTCATAAACTTATGTAAGTTTACCTTCAATATACGACGTATGTTGCATCAACATAAACATTATTTAAAATGAAAAAACTAGTTTTATTAATAGCTATTGCTATTGTTTCTATAGCATGTAAGAATGAGCCTAAAAAAGAAACTCAAAAAACAGAAGCTACATCAACTGAGGTTAACGAGAAAAAATATCCTAAAGAATTAACAGAGGTTTTCAAAAAGCATGGAGGAATTGAAGAGTGGAATAAAATGAAAACGTTATCATATACTTTAAATAAGGAAGAGCATACAATTGATTTGCATTCAAGAAAAACAGTAATTAATTCACCTGAATACTCATTAGGGTATAATGGAAAAGACGTTTGGGTATCTGATACTACTGCTTATAAAAAAGATCCAAAGTTTTATTATAACTTATATTTCTATTTTTATGCAATGCCTTTTGTATTGGCAGATGATGGAATAGTTTATTCTGAAACAAAACCAATAGAGTTTGAAGGAAAAAAATACCCAGGAGTTAAAATATCTTATAAAGGAGCTATAGGTTCTTCTCCAGATGATAACTATTTTATATATTACGATCCAACAACCAAAGAAATGACATGGTTAGGGTATACAGTTACTTATTTTAGTAAAAAACCATCTGATAAGTTTAGCCTAATTAGATATAATGATTGGGAAAATGTTAACGGTTTCTTATTACCAAAATCAATAACTTGGTACCAGAAAAATGAAGAAGGTAATCCTACTGTTCCAAGAGGAGAACCAACTGAATTTAAATTACCATTATTAAGTCAAGCATCATTGGCTGATAGTTTTTTCGATAAACCAAATAAATAAATGAGTCAACAAAAATATACTTGGAAAAAAGAGTACATACTAGTACTGTTTGCAAACCTGATTTATATATCAATATTTTATATTATAACAAATTTATATACTAGTTAATTATGCAAACAATTGATTGGATTGTACTCTCTTTAACATTATTGTTTATTGTATTTTATGGTGTTTGGAAAACACGAGGAAGCAAAAATGTAGAAGAGTATATTAAAGGTGGAAACGAAAGTAAATGGTGGACTATAGGTCTATCTGTAATGGCAACTCAAGCGAGTGCCATTACTTTTTTATCAACTCCTGGACAAGCATTTCATAGTGGAATGGGCTTTGTGCAATTCTATTTTGGATTGCCTATTGCTATGGTTATTATTTGCTTAGTTTTTATACCTATTTATCATAAATTAAAGGTTTATACGGCCTACGAGTATTTAGAAGGTCGTTTTGATAAAAAAACAAGAACGCTTACCGCAATTTTATTTTTAATTCAAAGAGGTTTAGCAGCAGGGATTACCATTTTTGCACCAGCCATTATTTTATCGGCTGTTTTAGGATGGGATTTGATAACGCTAAATATTATCATAGGATTTTTAGTAATTATTTATACAGTTTCTGGAGGAACAAAAGCAGTAAGTGTTACACAGAAGCAACAAATGGCTGTAATCTTTGCAGGTATGTTTATTGCTTTTTACTTAATATTACAATACTTACCTGACGGAATTACATTTACAAAAGCTTTAGAAATAGCAGGAGCTTCAGATAAAATGAAAGTACTTGATTTTTCTTGGGATTTAAATAATCGTTATACAGTTTGGACAGGTATTTTAGGAGGTACTTTTTTAATGCTTTCTTATTTTGGTACTGATCAAAGTCAGGTACAACGATATTTATCAGGGAAGTCAGCTAGAGAAAGTCAATTGGGTTTAATTTTTAACGGTTTGTTAAAAGTTCCAATGCAGTTTTTTATTCTGTTAGTAGGGGTAATGGTATTTGTTTTTTATCAGTTTAATGCCTCACCTTTAAACTTTAATCCAAAAGCAAATGAAGTTGTAGAGAAATCTCAATATGCCAATGAATATAAAGAACTACAATTAAAACATATTCAAATAGAGAATAGCAAAAAGACATTAATATTTGAAGGTTTAACAGAAGAGAACAAAAAACAACTTCAAGAGTTAAATGAACAAGATAAGAGTTTAAAAGCTGATGCAAAAGCTATAATTAAAAAGGCAAATTCAGAGGTAGAAACGAATGATAAAGACTATGTTTTTATTCACTTTATATTACACAACTTGCCTAAAGGGTTAATAGGTTTATTGTTGGCTGTAATCTTATCGGCAGCTATGTCGTCTACAGCATCGGAATTAAATGCTTTAGCATCTACCACAGCAATCGATTTATACAAGCGTAATGTAACTAAAGAATATAGTGAAGAGCATTATGTAAAAATGTCTAAATGGTTTACACTAGGATGGGGGCTGTTAGCTATTCTAGTTGCTTGTGTCGCCAATTTATTTGATAATTTAATCCAGTTAGTAAATATTATAGGGTCCATTTTTTATGGAAATGTATTGGGGATTTTCTTATTAGCATTTTTCTTTAAAAAAGTAAAAGGAAATTCGGTGTTTGGAGGTGCGTTGTTGACACAGATTATAATTTGTTTAATATATTACTTTGGTATTTATAAATTAGAGCAAGAAGGAGGACAGCCAATAATAAGTTATCTATGGTTAAACTTTATAGGTTGTATTTTAGTTTTATATTTCTCTCTGATATCTATTATAAAATCAATAGACAAGAAAAGTAAAATCACTTTATTATTAATTTCAATAGGTATTTTAAAGATTATATACGATTTATTTAATGACGGTCCACTAAGTGTATTACATGTAGTTTATTTAATAATCTTATTTATTTACCTTGGATTTATTAATGTTGAAAAGGATAAAGAATGATTACAGCAAGAAAAGCAAATTTAGAAGACTTACCTATTTTACTTGATTTTGAACAAGAGTTGATTAAGGCAGAGCGTCCTTTTGATGAAACATTAAAAGAAGGAAAAATATCTTATTATGATATTAAAGCGATGATTTTATCTGATGAAGTGGAGGTAATGGTAGCGGTTGAAAACGATGAGATAATAGGCTCAGGTTATGCTAGAATTGTGATACCAAAATCGTACTTCAAATTTGATAAGTTTGCTTATTTAGGTTTTATGTATGTAAAACCTACTCATAGAGGAAAAGGAGTGAACAAAAAAGTAGTTGAAGCTTTAAATACATGGATACTTTCGAAAAATGTTTCTGAAGTAAGACTTGATGTATATGCAGAAAATCACGGAGCAATTAGAGCTTACGAAAAAGTAAATTTCAAAAAGAACTTGATAAATATGAGAATGAGTTTATAAGAAGTGTAATTTCTTATAAACTCATTTTATATATAATTTTAGCAATCTGCTAAACCAACAGTTACAGCTAAACCTCCTTCTGAGGTTTCTTTATAGTTACGGTTCATATCTTTAGCAGTTTCCCACATGGTATCAACAACTTTGTCTAGAGGAACTAAAGATTCTTTTGGGTTGGTTTCTAAAGCCATTTCAGCAGCATTAATAGCCTTAATAGCTCCCATGGCATTACGTTCTATACATGGTACTTGTACTAATCCTCCAATAGGATCGCAAGTAAGTCCTAAATGATGCTCCATTGCTATTTCAGCAGCAACTAAACATTGTCCAGGAGTTCCTCCTAATAGTTCAGTAAGAGCAGCTGCAGCCATAGCAGAAGAGACTCCTATTTCGGCTTGACATCCACCCATAGCAGCAGAGATTGTTGCATTTTTCTTAAAAATACTACCAATTTCTCCAGCAACTAGTAAGAACTTTTTAATATGTTCAAAATCCCCATTATGGTTTTCAATTACTAAGTAGTACATTAAAACAGCAGGAATTACTCCCGCACTTCCATTTGTAGGAGCGGTAACAACTCTACCTAGAGAAGCATTTACTTCATTTACCGATAAGGCTAAACAACTAACCCATTTAAGTATTTCTCTAAATTTTACCTCAGTACCTCTAATAGCGGTAAGCCATTCTTCTTTACTGTTGTAGGTAGCTCCTTTTATTAATTTTTGATGAGTTTCAAAGGCTCTTCTTTTTACGTTTAAACCTCCTGGTAAAACTCCTTCGGTATGGCATCCTATATACATGCATTCAAGCATTGTATCCCAAACGCGTTTTAATTCAGAGTTTATATGATTCTCATCGTTTAGAATTAATTCATTTTGAAAAACAATATCAGAAATATTTTTCCCTTCATTTTCACAATACTCTTCTAGTTCTGTAGCTCTATTTATTGGAAAAGGAAAGTTCTTTTTGTTTATTTCTGTATCGGCAGATTCACTTACCTCTTCTTGAATAACAAAACCACCACCAATAGAGTAATACGTTTCTGTAGATATTTCTTTTCCTTTAGAAAAACCTCTAAAAGTTAGTCCATTAGAATGAAATGATAAAAAGTCTTTATTAAAAACAACATTATCAGTTGAAAATACAATCGTTTTCTCTGCATTAAAATCTAAACGAGTAGTGGTTTTTATTTTATTGATAATAGTGTCTATATCATCTACAGGAATGTACTCAGGATCGGTACCGCTTAACCCTAATTGCACAGATAAATCGGTAGCGTGTCCTTTACCAGTTAAAGATAAAGAACCGTATAAATCAATTCTAATACCATCAATGTTATCAAAAAGATTATTGTCTTTTAGTTTTTTAATCCATTGTTGTGCGGCTCTCCATGGCCCTAAAGTATGTGAACTAGAAGGACCAACGCCAATTTTTAGCATATCGAAAACACTAATAAATTGCGACATAATATAGGTTGTTTGTTGACGGCTAAAATAGAAAAAGTCCTGTATTTATTGAATACAGGACTTTATTTTTTATACGAATAAAGAGAATTTACATTCCGTAAACAGATTCTTTATCAAATTTCTTAGTAAGCATGTAGTATACAACTGCACGATACTTATTTCTTTCAGATCTTCCAATTCTTTCCATAACGTCGTCAATAGCTTTGTCTAATTCAGGACTATCATCTAAACCTAATTTTTTCATTAAGAAGTTCTTCTTAACAGTTTCCAATTCTTTAGGGTCTGAACCTGAAACAGTTTCAGCATCTTTTTTATAGATAGATGGCCCTAATCCTTTTGTCACAGCCTTTAATAAATCAGTGTTAGAACGGATATCTCTATCGTCCATAAACTTTTTATACAGCTCTACTTTTTCGTCAAATTTACTCATGATTTTTTGTTTAAAATTAGATTTTAATTTTTTGTAGATTTCTTTAATCCTTTCAAATATAGAAAAATAATTTGTTCTTTCAAATACCTAAAATAGCTAGGGAATTCCTAGTTGAAATTGTTAATTAAATTGTTGAAAACAAAAAGAGATTTGAGTAAAAAGGCACTGTTCTTGTAGTAAATTTATATAAATTCAAATCTGTTGCCTATGTCATTATCAAAATTTGAATCAATGTTAAAAACCAATGATGTATATTTTTTTGATGCTGCTGAGTTTGAAACAATTATAGAGCATTACTTAAATATAGGTAAACATTCATTGGCAAAAAAAGCTGTACAGCTGGGGTTAGAACAGCATCCTACTTCAATTCAACTTAAACTCATGAAAGTTGAACTTTTAATATTTGAAGATGAATTAGAGGAAGCTGTAAAGATGTTAACAAACATTGAAGCAGTAGAACCTCATAACGATGAGGTGTACATTCAGAAAGCTGTTATTTTATCAAAAAAGAAAAAACATATAGAAGCTATTTCAATACTAAAAGAGTCTTTACAATACATTGAAGACCCTGTAGATATATGGTCTATGTTGGGAATGGAATATTTGTATTTAGACGATTTTGAAAATGCTCGTTTAAACTTTGCAAAATGTATTGATGTTGATTATGAAGATTATTCTTCATTGTATAATATTGTATATTGTTTTGATATGCAAGGAAACCATGAAGATGCTATAAAGTTCTTAAATTCTTATTTAGATAAAAATCCTTATTGTGAAGTCGCTTGGCATCAATTAGGGAGACAATATTTTGAAATAGGAATGTTTAAAGAAGCCTTAACTTCATTTGATTATGCTGTGCTTATAGATGATAGTTTCATTGGAGGGTATTTAGAAAAAGCTAAAACTTTAGAAAAACTAGATCGTTTTGAAGAGGCTATTGAAAATTATTTAATAACATTAGAATTAGATGATCCTACTGCTTATGCGTATGTAAGAATAGGGGAGTGTTATGAAAAGTTAAATAATATTCATACAGCAATTCATTTCTATAAAAAAGCAGTACATGAAGATCCTCTTTTAGATAGAGGGTGGATTCTGTTAACAAATGCTTGTTATAGCAATGAAAATTTTCAAAAAGCATTATACTACATTAATAAAGCAATACAAATAGATGAAAGTAATGCTCTATATTGGAGGAAGTATGGAGATATTAATTTAAAATTAAACTTTTACGAAGAAGCAGTAAAAGCTTTTTATAACTGTATTGAGTTAGGAGATAAAGAAATTGAAATTTATATAGCTTTAACAGATATCTTATTGTTCTTAGGAGAATTTAACCAAGCTTTAAAAGTTTTGATTAAAGCTAAAAAGATATATAAAGAATTTGCAGAGGTGGAATATCGCTTATGTGGGTTATTTATGATTTTAGATAAAGAAGAATATAGTTTAACGCATTTGAAAAATGCCTTAGCTATAGATTATGAATATCATTCAATCATAAAAGAGTTGTATCCTTCAGTTTATGAAAAAGAAAGGGTACAGGAAATTATATCCAATCACAAAAAAGTAATAAAGTAAAAGAAAAGCTCCAAAATGTAAATCTTGGAGCTTTTTTATTGTTTGTTATATGCGCAAACTTAAGAAATATGTTTCCATATCTTACGTAAAACTATAATACAACCTAGTGTTAAAACAGAGAGTATAATAGCAATTAAAGTTTTTCCGTAAATCCAGTTTCCAGTTGCAAATAGAAAACTATACACTCCAATAGTACCAGTTGTAAATCCAACAATTTTAGCACCAATATTTTTAAACTTATCTTCTCCTTCAAAAATTAATTGATTAAAATTATTTATTGTGTTTTGATCAGTTGGAGAAGTTAAAAAAGTAACTAAAACCCATCCAATAGTAGTAATTAAAACACCTATAATTAATTGCCAATAACCAGCTATTTCAATCATTGGAGTTTCCATTTTACCATTGATAAAAAAGAAAACAGCAATGAAGAAAGAGATAGCCATTGCAGCTATTTCACTATAAGGATTTATTCTACTCCAAAACCATCGTAAAATAAATAATAAACCAGTTCCAGCACCTATTTGAAGTAGTAAATCAAAAACATCTTTTGCCGATTGTAAATAAAAAGAAAAAAGAGCGGCAAATAACATTAATAAAACTGTTGATATTCTTCCGATGATTACTTTTTGTTTTTCTGAAGCATCTTTATTGATAAATCGACTATAAAAATCATTTACTAAATATGAACTACCCCAATTTAACTGTGTAGAAATAGTACTCATAAAAGCAGCGATTAATGATGTTAGTACAATACCTAATAAACCGGCAGGTAAATAAGTCATCATTGCAGCATATCCAACATCGTGACCTTGCATTTCTGTAGTTAGGCTAGGAAAGGCTTGATTCATACTTTCTAAAGAAGGGAATATGATTAATGATGCTAATCCAACAATAATCCATGGCCAAGGACGTAAAGCATAGTGCGCGAAGTTGAAAAATAAAGTAGCCCAAGTAGCATTCTTTTCATCTTTAGCAGCTAGCATTCGTTGAGCAATATAACCACCTCCACCAGGTTCAGCTCCAGGGTACCAAGTACTCCACCATTGAACAGCAAAAGGAATGATAAATAATGTAATTAAAGCTTCTGTATTAGAAAAATCAGGTAGCATTGCTAATTTAGAGCTAACATTTGGATGTGATAATAAGTTAGAAAGACCATTAATTTCTGGAAGGTTTACAATATATACAGTAGCCCACACAGAACCTACCATAGCAATTAAAAATTGAACAAAATCGGTAAGTAAGACACCTTTTAAACCTCCTAATGAAGAATAAATTACTACAATTATAGAAGAATATAAAAGCATTTCTCCTTGAGAAATACCTAATAATATATTTGCAATTTTTGCTCCAGCTAAACAAACTCCAGCCATGGTTATAATATTGAAGATAACTCCTAAATATATAGCTCTAAACCCTCTTAAAAAACTAGCTGTTTTACCAGAGTATCGTAATTCATAAAATTCTAAATCGGTTGTAATACCCGATTTTCTCCATAGTTTAGCATAGAAGAATACAGTAAGCATACCAGTAAGTAACATAGCCCACCATACCCAGTTACCAGAAACACCATTTTTTCTAACGAGTTCGGTAACCAGTCCAGGAGTATCTGCGGCAAAGGTTGTTGCAACCATAGATACTCCTAATAACCACCAAGGCATATTTCTACCAGATAAAAAGAATTCGGAACTATTTTTCCCAGCAGATTTAGAAGCCCAAACTCCTATAAGTAAAGAGATTATAAAAAATCCTACAATGATTATATAATCAATAGTGGTTAAAGTCATAATTTTTTGGTTTATTGGCTAATGTAATTAAATATTTTCAAACGTTAAATTGCTATTAAAGTCGAAAACGATTTCGCAGTTTTTTGTTAGAGAAGCACTATATTTATTTAATTTTGAACCTGAGATTTATGAGAAAAATAAAAAAAATAGCAGTAATGACTTCTGGTGGAGACTCGCCAGGAATGAATGCAGCAATTAGATCAGTTGTTAGAGCTTGTGCTTATTATAGAACTGAATGTGTAGGAATATATAGAGGATATCAAGGAATGATTGAAGGAGATATGATTCCTTTAACAGCCAGAAGTGTAAACAATATAGTTCATAAAGGAGGTACTATATTAAAGTCTGCAAGATCTAAAGAATTTAGAACTGAAGAAGGACGTAAAAAAGCATACGATAACCTACTAGAAAATAATGTTGATGCTCTTGTTGTAATTGGAGGAGATGGATCCTTTACAGGAGGGGTTGTGTTTAATAAAGAGTATAATTTCCCAATCATAGGAATCCCAGGAACAATTGATAACGACATTTTTGGAACTACTCACACTTTAGGTTATGATACGGCTTTGAATACAGCTGTAGACGCTATAGATAAAATTAGAGATACCGCATCTTCACACAATAGGTTGTTTTTTGTTGAGGTTATGGGGCGTGACGCTGGTTTTATAGCGTTAAATGCAGGTGTTGGAGCAGGTGCAGAAGAGATTTTAATACCAGAAGAAGATTTAGGATTGGATAGGTTATTAGAATCTTTAAAAAAGAGTAGAAGAGCAGGGAAATCTTCAAGTATTGTAGTAGTCTCAGAAGGAGATAAAACAGGTAAAAATGTTTTTGAATTAGCTGACTATGTAGAAGAGAATTTAGAAGACTATGAAGTAAGAGTATCTGTTTTAGGACATATGCAAAGAGGAGGAACTCCATCTTGTTTTGATAGAGTTTTAGCAAGTAGGATGGGAGTGAAAGCTGTTGAGTTGTTAATCGATGGAGAAACAAATTTAATGGTTGGACTCAACAATAATGAGATAGAAACGATAGATTTAGAGAAAGCAATAAAAGGTCAAAATGAGATTAATAAGGAACTTTTAAGAGTTTCTGATATAATGACCACGTAAAATTTAGTAATTAAAATAGTAAGTATGATAAAAATAGGAATTAATGGATTCGGTAGGATAGGAAGAATCGCCTTTAGAGCAGCAATAAATAGAGCTAATGTAGAAGTAGTTGCAATAAACGATTTACTAGATGTAGATTATTTAGCATATTTATTAAAGTATGATTCTGTTCACGGGCGTTTTGATGGTGATGTTGAGGTAAAAGACGGTCAATTAATTGTTAATGGAAAACTAATAAGAGTAACAGCAGAAAGAAACCCTGAAAACTTAAAATGGGATGAAGCTGGAGCTGATTACGTAATAGAATCTACAGGTTTCTTTTTAACAAAAGAAGCAGCAGGTTTACATTTAAAAGGAGGAGCAAAGAAAGTATTTATTTCAGCACCATCTAAAGATGCTAAGATGTATGTGATGGGAGTAAACCACACAGAAATGACTGCTGATGAAACTGTAATGTCTAATGCATCTTGTACAACAAACTGTTTAGCACCGTTATCTAAGGTGTTAGATGAAAACTTCGGAATTGTAGAAGGATTAATGACTACAGTACATGCTGCAACTTCTGGGCAAGGAGTGGTAGATGGACCAAATAAAGATAGAAGAAGAGGAAGGTCTGTTCTTAATAACTTAATTCCTGCTTCTACAGGAGCAGCGAAAGCAGTAACAAAAGTAATTCCTGCCTTAGAAGGTAAATTAACAGGTATGGCTGTAAGAGTTCCTGTTGCTGATGTTTCTTTAGTAGATTTAACTTTTAGAACAGAAAAAGCTACTTCTTTAGAAGAAATCAAAAAAGCTTTAAAAGAAGCTTCAGAAGGAGAGTTAAAAGGAATTTTAGGTTATACAGAGGATGAAGTTGTATCGCAAGATTTTGTTTCTGATGCAAGAACTTCAATAGTAGATGCTGATGCGAGTTTAGAGTTAAATAGTAACTTCTTTAAAGTAGTATCTTGGTATGACAATGAGTTTGGGTATGCTACTAAAATTGTTGACTTATTAGAATATTCAGCATCTTTATAAAAATTTGTTAAATTCAAAACATTAACCTGATAGTTTTTAAAGCTATCAGGTTTTTTTATTCGGATAAGTTTTATATTTGTAGGTTCACTTTATTAAGCAAGTGGGACGTATAAAATTAAAAAAACGCCCCATAAGAACACAAAAATAGAAACAAATGATTAAAATAGGGATTAACGGATTTGGAAGGATTGGTAGACTAGCTTTCCGTTCGGCAATTAATAGAGATAACATAGAGATAGTTGGGATTAATGATTTATTAGATGTCGATTATTTAGCTTACTTATTAAAGTATGATTCTGTTCACGGACGTTTTGATGGTGATGTTGAGGTAAAGGATGGGAATTTAGTGGTAAATGGTAAGGTTATTCGTGTTACAGCTGATAGAAATCCTGAAAACTTAAAGTGGAACGAAGTAGGAGCTGAGTATGTTATAGAATCTACAGGTTTTTTTACAGATAAAGAAAAAGCAGAGCTACATATAAAAGGAGGGGCTAAAAAAGTAATTATTTCGGCGCCATCAAAAGATGCAAAAATGTATGTGATGGGAGTAAATCATACTGAAATGACAGCTGAAGAAACTATCATTTCAAATGCTTCTTGTACTACAAATTGTTTAGCACCATTAGTAAAAGTTATTAATGATGCTTATGGAATGACAGAAGGTTTAATGACTACTGTACATGCCGCAACTTCTACTCAGAATACTGTAGATGGACCTAATAAAAAATGGAGAAGAGGTCGTTCAGTTGTAAATAATATTATTCCTACCTCTACAGGTGCAGCAAAAGCAGTAACCAAGGTAATTCCGGAAATGTTAGGAAAGTTAACAGGTATGGCTGTAAGAGTTCCTGTAGCAGATGTATCTTTAGTAGATTTAACATTTAGAACTGAAAAATCGACTTCTTTAAAAGATATCTTAGCAACATTAAAAGAAGCTTCAGAAGGAGAGTTAAAAGGAATTTTAGGTTATACAGAAGATGAGGTTGTGTCTCAAGATTTTGTATCTGAAACAAGAACTTCAGTTATTGATGCTGATGCGAGTTTAGAGTTAAATGAGAACTTTTTTAAAGTTATATCTTGGTATGACAATGAGTTTGGATATGCAACTAAAATTGTTGATTTATTAGAATATTCTGCATCGTTATAAAAGCATAAAATATTTTGTAAATTGTATTCCCGCATCAAATGCGGGAATTTTTTATTTAAAATAGATTATATGGAAATAGCAATTATAGCACACGATGGTAAGAAAGCCGAAATGGTTCAATTTTTAAATGAGAATCAAGTAATTCTTCAGCAAAAGAATATAAAATTAATATCAACAGGAACTACGGGGTCAAAAGTTGAAAAGGCAGGCTTTGAAGTAACAAAATATTTATCTGGTCCTTATGGAGGTGATGCACAAATAGCCAGTAGAGTAGCGGAAGGTAAATGTAATATGGTGCTGTTTTTTAGAGATCCACATGAGAAACACCCTCACGAACCAGATATCTCTATGTTATTACGTTTATGTGATGTACATGATGTGCCTTTAGCAACAAATCCAGCTACAGCTGAATTACTAATAAAAGCTGTTTAACTATATAAAAAAAACCGAAACAAATAGTTTCGGTTTTTTGTCGTTATTTTTTAAAGGGATTAAGGGGTGTTAAAAAATAACAACATCTTTAAAAATTATCAAGAATTAAAGAAAAAAGAATTACTCAATAACTAAAGAAATAATTAAATCAAATTGATCTTTAATTATGTTGTCTCCTAAGTTTTTGAAAAAAGAACCTGAACCATATTTTATACCAAAGTCGGTTCTGTTAATTTTTAGATGAGATTTTAGTGTTTGTTCAGAAATGGTAGCATTAAAAGAGATTTCTTTCGTAATTCCCTTAATGGTCATATCTCCAGTTATTTTATAAGAATCACCGTTTTTAATAGCTTGTTTAATTGTAAAAGTAGCTTCAGGATATTTGTTAGCATCAAAAAAATCTTCATTTTTTAAGTGATTAGCTAAGTCATCTCTATCATCGTGCTCTTCTCCTTCATTATTTTCTTCTTCCTCTTCATCATCATCTCCATCTTTCATAAGTTCAACAGCTTTAATTGTATTCATATCTACTATAAAACTACCTTTAGTTAACATTCCATTGTTAAAAGTTAACCCAGCGCTCTTTAATTTAATTTCTCCTGTATGGCTTCCTAATATTTTATGGCCTTTCCAAATAATAGTACTTTTATCAATGTTAATTGATTTATTGCCAGAAAGGGTAGTTTCTGTTGCTTCAGCAACTTCTTTTTTGGGTGCTTTGTTTTCAGCTTGATTTTCTTTGTTGTTTTTACATGATAACATTAAAAATGCAATCAAAAGAATTGAATAGAAATATTTCATTGTTTCTGTTTTAATAGATTACAAGTTTGCATTATAAAAATCAAATCATCAAAATAAATCTATCAACAACAGAAGTAATATGATAAACAACAATAATAATAGTTGAGGTTTAAGCAATACTTTCAAGAAAAGACTAAAAAAAAGCGTTAAGAATCATGTTCTTAACGCTAATGAATATTATAATAGATAGTTAAAAATATTATTTAATAGCTATCATACTGATTTCAACATTAACAAACTTAGGTAAGTTGGCTACTTCAACAGTTTCTCTAGCAGGAGCAGTAGTTTCATCGAAATATTCTGCGTATACAGCATTAATTTTAGAAAAGTTATGCATATCTGAAATAAAAATAGAAGTTTTTACTACATTTTCAAAAGTCATTTCAGCAGCGGATAAAACTTCTTTCATGTTTTCCATTACTTGTTTAGTTTCAGCTTCAATAGAGTCTTGAACTAACTCACCAGTTTTAGGGTTAATTGCAATTTGGCCAGAGGTATATAGTGTATTACCACTTAATACTGCTTGATTATATGGCCCAATAGGAGCAGGTGCTTTTGTTGTTGTAATTATTTTTTTCATTATTTGTTATTAGAAATTGACTAGTTTAGAATAAAACTCTATCAGGAGGTCTGTTTTTGTCCCATTTTAAATCGCTTAAAGCAGAAGACTTTACTCCTATGAAAAAGTAATATGAAGTGTTAGGTCCAAATGGTGTCCAGTTAAAATTAAAACGCCAACTGTCTAGGTCTCTTGAAAAGCTAAGTCTGGTATATGTGAAAGCGTTATTTTTAATATCATAACCAGATGAAAAACCAACATTCCATTTAGGAGATAGTTCTACATCACCGCTAAACATTAATGAATTACTTCCAATACTACTTGTTAACCCATTACTGGTGTAATTCATAGCATATGCTAAATTTAAAGTCCAAGGGATTTTTAGTCTATATAATTCGGTTTTTTTTGTTTTTGTATCGTTTGTGTTTTGCTCATTTTGAAGGTTGTTAGCAAAAGTATTGGTAGGGTTTATATTTTGACCAAAAACATCAGGTGTATCTTGAGCTCCATTACCATTATTGTTGTTTTGTTTTTCTTGTTTTTGGAAATCTTTACTAGATATAGTATAGTTGGCAGTAACCCCTAGATTAGTAAGCCTTAAAATACCAGGGTTAAACTGATTTATTCTTTCTCCTTTACTATTAACTTTATAAGGGTCAAATGTAGCATTAACATTTAAGGCTAATTTATCTTTAAACAGTCGTGTACCAGCGTTAGTGTTAACAGGACTCCATTTTAAACTATCTGCAGCAATATTATAACTAGTGCTAAAATTTAAGTTATTAAGAATGGTTATTTTTTTGTCCTCTTCATCACTATCTGAGTCTTTAGGAGCAACCTTAGCTTCAAGAACATTATTAACAGAAATACCAATAGAATTTGTTACGCCTCTCCCAGGTGTTCCATAAATTCCATTTTCAAAAGGAGAATAAGTTAATAAATCATTTGGATCAGAACTTTGTTGCACTTGAAGATCATAATTTTGAGCAAAGTTAGGTCTGTATCCATAAGAAATTGTTGGTCTAATTGTATGTCTAATAGCTTTTAATCGCCCTTTTTTAAACTTAAAAGTACCATATATGTTTGTAGATAAAGACATTCCAAAGTTATATTCATGAAAACGATTAAAACCACTAATAGTATCGTTAACAACAGTTCCTAAATTACCACTAGAATTAATGGCTGTAGGATCGTACCTTTTATTAATTTTGTCAAAATACCACACATCTTTATAGGTAACATTTGGAGATAGTGTAAAATATTTAAATGCTTTTATATTAGTGTTTGTGCTTATATTATGTTGGATACCCTTCTGGGCTGTTCTAAACATTTTTGGAGTAAAAAACTCATCATCTGTGGTGTTAATTCTATATTCTCCTTGTAAACTATAATTCAATCCCATTTTTTGGATAGGGTTTCTCTTAACGCCTCCTTTACCTGCAAATGGATAAATACGGTCCATATTCACCTGAAGTGAAGGGAGTGTCATTGTAATTGATTGATTATTAGTGTTCTGTGAGTGTGTGGCTGTGATGTTCATATTAAAAGGAGTTCCAACAAACTTTTTATAATATGAAATAGATGAGCTTAATGTATTAGTTAAAAACTGAGAGCTATTAAATTCATTTAAAGACTGCCTATAATATGTGCTACTACCAAGATTAACAGAAGCTGAAAAGCGTGAGTTTGGATTAGATTTTGAATCTTGTGAATGACTCCAACGAATATTAAAGTTTGTAGATTTACTAAAATCACTTAATCCTTTAATTCCTTGTATAATGTTTTCAAAGCGGACACTAAAATTACCACTAAATTTATAGCGAACATAATAATTTGAATCAGCTCTTAATCCCCAGCTTCCATTTGTATATATGTCTCCCAAAAGTGTTAAATCGAAATAATCATTTATAGCAAAATAATACCCCCCATTTTGTAAAAAGAAACCTTGGTTATTGCTATCACCCCATGATGGAATTATAAATCCAGAAGTTCTTTTATCGGTTAAAGGGAAGTAAGCAAATGGTAAATAAACTGGAGTTGGTACATCAGCTAAAACTAAGTTACTTCCTCCAACAATTATTTTTTTTCCTGGTACTAATTTAGCTTTATTCGTTTGAATATAATAATCTGGACGTTTCTTTTTAGAGGTCGTAAAACGTAATCTACGCATATAAATAGTGGAGTCATTAACACGTTTTGTTTTTTGAGCATAGGTTATAATTCCACTTTGTTCAGTTTTTACACCATATACTAATGCCTTTTTAGTTTTAAAATTAAATAAAATAGAATCTTGTTCTGATTCTTGATTTCCTTGTCTAAAAACTGGTCTTTGATGATACCCTAAACTATCTTTAATTCCTTTAGCATATACTGTATTGTTTTTGTAATCTAAAATTATGATACCAGCTTGTAAATCTATATCAGTATAAGTAACACGAGCTTTATTAAATAAAGTGACAGTTTTGTTTTTAGCATTTTGAATGGTGTAATCTTCGGCATCATGCGTTATGATTCCATCAATAACTTCCTTAGGTTTAATAGAATCATTAGCAATAGTGTCTTTTTTTATGTCTAAAGCTTTTCTGTTTTTTAAATCAATCAAAGTATCTTTTGAATTGTTTAAAACAGCTTTTTTTTTAGCTTTTTGGTCTGGAATACCCTTATCTCCAAACTCTTGTGCATTACTTATTTGAAAACAAAAAAGATAGAAAGCTAAAAGTATGTAAGTTAGATTTGCTCGCAATATTATAAATACTATTTTTGTGTTATATTTAAAACTTTGGCGTGTTATTTGAGTGCCTATATTTTAGAAACCAAAAATAGTTAAATTTTATTGATGCAATTCTTAAAATTACCTAAATATAATCTTAGAAAAAAAACTCTTTTATTTTTAATACTATTCTTCATTTCCATAAGCTTTAATACAGAGGTTTATGCTCAGAAAAAATATACTGTTGTTTTGGATGCTGGGCATGGAGGAAAAGACTCAGGTAATATAGGAAATGGGTATAGGGAAAAAAAAATAGCGTTGCGCGTTGCTTTAGATGTAGGGAAAGAGTTATTAACAGCCAAAGATGTTAATGTTGTTTATACAAGAAAAACGGATGTTTTTGTAGAATTACACAACAGAGCAAAAATAGCGAATACAAAAAAAGCAGATTTATTTGTATCAATACATTGTGATGCTTTTACAAAAGAACATCCTCATGGTGCAAGTACTTTTGTGTTAGGATTAAATGGTAACAAAGAAAATTTAGAGATTTCTAAAAGAGAGAATGCTGTAATTTTATTGGAGGATAATTATAAACAAAATTATGATTACGACCCTAATTCTCCCGAATCAGTAATAGGATTATCAGTACTTCAGGAAGGAAACTTAGACAATAGTTTGAACATTGCAGGGATGATTCAAGATAATTTTGTTTCACTAAAAAGAAATAATAGAAGGGTAAAGCAGGCAAACTTCTTAGTACTTAGAGAAACCGTTATGCCAAGTGTTTTAGTTGAGTTAGGTTTTTTAACAAATGTAAAAGAAGGAAGATTTTTAAATACAAGATCAGGGCAAATAAAAATGGCTAAAGCAATTGCAGAAGCGATTAAAAAATATATCAATATATTAAAATTGAATAGGGTTAGAGATAACTCAAGTTCAGTAAATACTGTTGCTGAAACACCAAAAAAGAAAGAAACTCAAAAGGTAACACCTAAAAAAGTCAATCAAAAACCAAAGTCAGTTAAAAAAGATACTAAGGTCGTTACGAAAAAAGTGATAGCTAAAGCTCCTGAAAAGAAACCGGTAAAAAAGCCTTCAGCAAAAGTAGTGGCTAAAAAATTGAGTTCAAAAGTAGAATTTAGAGTTCAAATAGCGGCTTCAAGAAAGTTTATTTCTGAAAAGAATTTTAAAAATCTAAAAAATGTAAAGTATTTAATCATAGATGATTATTATAAATATTTTTATGGAAGTTCAGAAAGTTTGACAGGTATAAAGAAACATTTGGCTACAGCTAGATCGGTTGGATATAAAGATGCTTGGATAGTTGCTTTTAAAAATGGAAAAAAGATATCTATCAAAGAGGCCTTGAAAAACCAGTAATTTAGAGGTAATCTATCTTATTACTCTCAAAATATTTAGTATTTTCGCTGGTATAATTTTACTATGTTTATGTCAAAGGAATTAAAAACAGGAATTGTAACGGTAATAATTATAGCTTTATTTATATGGGGATATAATTTTTTAAAGGGGCAAGATTTATTCAGTGCAAATAGTAGGCACTTTTTTGTAGAATATAAAAACATCAATGGACTTAATACTGCTAGTTTAGTAACTATTAATGGATTAAAAGTAGGTAAGGTTGATGATATTTCTTTTAATTCAAATTCTGATAAGAGAGGAAACTTAATAGTGAAAATATCATTAGAAAACGATTTTAAGTTTTCTAAAAATAGTGTAGCAAAAATTTACTCTGCAAGCTTAATGGGAGGGCAAAATTTAGCTATTGTACCAAAATATGATGGAGAAACTGCTGTTTCAGGAGATTATTTAAAAGGAGAAGTAGAGTCAGATATTTTTTCTTCTGTAGGAGAGAAATTAAATCCAATTCAAGCAAAGTTAGAAAACGTATTAGTTGGAGCAGATTCATTATTAATTGGTTTCAACCAAGTATTAAATCAAAAATCACGTAAAAGTTTAAACAGAAGTATACTTGGATTAGAAGGAACTATTTCTGATGTAAGAAAAACACTTTCTTCAGTAAATAGTTTATTAGCAGATAATAAGGTGAATTTGGATTCAACTATGATTAATGCTAAAAAAATTACAAAGAACTTTTCTAAAGTATCTGATGATTTAGCAAAAGCTGATTTTGGAGCAACTGTTAAAAAATTGGAAACAACATTAACTAATGTAAATGGATTGTTGGCTAATATGAAAGAAGGAAAAGGAACTCTAGGTAAATTGATGACAGATGATAAGATGTATACTAACCTAACAAATGCATCTAAGGAAATGGCGGAGTTATTAAGAGAAATGAAATTAAACCCAAAGAGATTTGTACACTTCTCATTGTTTGGAAAGAAACCTAAACCTTACAATGAAGAGAACAATAAAAACAACACAAGCAACAACTAAACAATAAACAACTATAACATTAATTCATAAAAATCCTATAAAGAAAGAAGACAACGATTAACAAAAATTAATAATTTATTTAAACACAATGGAGAAATACCTACCAAACATCATTTTTGCAATTATTCTAATTGCAGGTATAGGATATTTTGTAATGAATGTTAGAAAGCTTATCCGAAATATTAAGCTAGGAAAAGATATTGACAGAAACGATAGAAAACCAGAACGCTGGAAAAATATGGCTAAAATAGCCCTAGGTCAATACAAAATGGTTCGTCGTCCACTTTCAGGAATATTACATATAGTAGTATATGTAGGTTTTATTTTGATTAATATCGAAATGTTGGAAATCGTAATCGATGGATTGTTTGGAACACATCGAGTATTCCAACCAATACTAGGAAACGCTATTTATGGATTTTTAATAGGGAACTTTGAAGTGTTAGCTGCATTAGTATTTGTTGCAGTAGTTATTTTTTGGTTACGAAGAAATATTCAGCGTGTTAAGCGTTTCTGGAACAAAGAAATGACAGGATGGCCTAAGAATGATGGAAATATTATTTTATACTTTGAAATGGTATTAATGTCTTTATTCTTAGTTATGAATGCTACCGATGTTCCTTTTCAAGAAGCAGGAGCAGGAAATGTTATTTCACAATTTATAGCTCCTTGGTTTGATGGAAATTCACCAGAAGCATTACATACAATTGAAAAGACAGCTTGGTGGTTGCATATTGTAGGAATTTTAATTTTCTTAAACTATTTATATTATTCTAAGCATTTACACATTTTATTAGCTTTCCCTAATACTTTTTATGCAAAGCTAGAGCCAAAAGGCCAGCTAGATAATTTGGAAGCTGTTACTAATGAGGTAAAAATGATGATGGATCCGGATGCAGATCCATATGCAATGCCAGAAGAAGGAGCAGAAGATGAAGTGCCAGCAAAGTTTGGTGCATCTGATGTAACCGATTTAAACTGGGTGCAGCTTATGAATGCATATACTTGTACAGAATGTGGACGTTGTACTTCTTCTTGTCCAGCAAATCTTACAGGTAAAGAATTATCGCCACGTGCTATTATGATGAAAACACGTGACCGTTTAGAAGAAGTAGGTAAAAATATTGATGCTAACGGAGGTGAGTTTAAAGACGATGGAAAACAATTATTAAACGATTATATATCACCAGAAGAATTATGGGCGTGTACTAGTTGTAACGCTTGTGTACAGGAATGTCCTATTGGTATAGACCCTTTATCTATTATTATGGAAATGCGTCGTTATTTGGTAATGGAAGAATCTGCAGCTCCACAAGAGTTGAATATGATGATGACCAATATTGAAAATAACGGAGCTCCATGGCAGTATAGTCAAATGGATAGATTAAATTGGAAAGACGAATAGAAAATAATTTTTAATTAAAAGTTTTTAATTAAGAGTTGTTTTAAAAAATCTAAACTCTAGAATAAAGACTTAAAACTCAAAACTTAGAGATATGAACGTACCAACAATGGCAGATATGATGGCTCAAGGAAAACAACCAGAAGTGTTGTTTTGGGTAGGAGCAGCAGGAAGTTATGACGATAGAGCAAAGAAAATAACAAAAGCGTTTGTTAAAATATTAAACATAGCAGGAGTTGATTTTGCTGTGTTAGGAACTGAAGAAAGTTCAACTGGAGATGCAGCAAAAAGAGCAGGGAATGAATTTTTATTTCAAATGCAGGCTGTAACTAATATAGAAGTGTTAAATGCTTATGAGGTAAAAACAATAGTTACTTGTGACCCTCATTCATTCAATACGTTAAAAAATGAATATCCAGGGTTAGGAGGTAAATATGAAGTTTACCACCATACACAATATATAAGTAAGTTAATTAAAGATGGACGCTTATCTATTGAAGGAGACAATTTAAAAGGAAAACGATTAACATACCACGATCCTTGTTATTTAGGACGTGCAAACGATGTTTATGAAACTCCAAGAGATTTAATTCGTCGATTAGGAGTTAAAATGACTGAAATGAAGCGTCATAAATCTACAGCTTTATGTTGTGGAGCTGGAGGAGCGCAAATGTTCAAGGAACCAGAAAAAGGGGATATGGATATTAATGTACTTCGAACTGAAGATGCTTTAGAAACAAATCCACAAATTATAGCAACAGGATGTCCTTATTGTAATACAATGATGACAGATGGTGTGAAATTCAAATTAAAAGAAGATCAGATTGTTGTTAAAGATATTGCAGAATTAATAGCTGAGGCTAATAATTTATAAAAAGCAAGATATAATATAATGTTTATTCCCGCGTAAGCGGGAATCTTATTTTTAAAGAATGATTAAAAACTATATAAAAGCAGCACGTTTAAGAACTTTACCCTTATCAGTATCAGGTATTATTGTAGGTAGTAAATTAGGATTTGATAATGTAATGTATAGCGATAGTACAATAAGTCTAATAGATACACCAATTTTTTGGTTAGCAATTCTAACAACCATAGGTTTTCAAGTACTATCAAATTTTGCTAATGATTATGGTGATGGAGTTAAAGGTACTGATGATAATAGAGAAGGAGAAGCACGTATGGTTTCTTCTGGGGCTATTACACCAAAGCAAATGAAAATAGCAATGATTATTACTGGAGCTGTTACCTTAGTAATTGCTTTGCTGTTAATTTATGTAGCATTTGGAAAGGATAACTTTTTATATTCAGTAATTTTCTTCGGATTAGGTATTGCCTCAATTATAGCAGCGATTAAATATACCGTAGGAAAATCAGCTTATGGTTACAGTGGATTTGGTGATGTATTCGTGTTTGTATTTTTTGGTTTATTAGCAGTGGTAGGAACTTACTTTTTATATACTAAAGAATTAAACTTTACAATCTTTTTACCAGCAATTACAATAGGATTATTAAGTACAGCAGTATTGAACTTAAATAATATGCGAGATAGAGTAAATGATGCTAAATCAGGAAAGAATACATTAGTGGTAAAAATGGGAGCTAAAGCTGCAAAAAACTATCACTATTTGTTAATAGGAGCATCATTTTTATGCGCATTATCATATGTGTTTATTAAGTATGAATCACCTTGCCAATTTTTATTTATAATTGCTTACATCCCCATTTTAAAGCACATAGTTTTTGTATCTAAAAATAAAGAGGAAGCATTACTTGATGGAGAATTAAAAAAAGTAGCATTAAGTACTTTTTTATTTTCAATACTTTTTGGACTAGGACAAGTTTTGTAACTTGCCTATAAACTAACTTCAGAATATTATTATGAATATTACATTTTACGGACATGCATGTTTTGGTATCGAGATAAACGGAACACATGTATTAGTAGACCCATTTATAACAGGAAACCCTTTAGCATCAGAAATTAAAGTAGAAGATATAAAAGCAGATTATATCTTGTTAACTCATGCACATCAAGATCATATATTAGATGTAGAACTAATTGCAGAGAAAACAGGAGCAACAATAGTTTCTAATTACGAGATTGTTATGCATTATGGAGCTAAAAATTTAAAAGGACATCCAGTAAATCATGGAGGAACTTTTAAAACAGAAGCTTTTTCAGCAAAATATGTAAATGCTGTACATACATCTTCATTTCCTGATGGAACTTATGGAGGACAACCAGGAGGTTTTGTAATTTCAGCAGGAGATAAATCATTATACATAGCAGGAGATACTGCAGTTACTATGGATATGAAGTTAATACCGATGACAACAAAGTTATCAGCCTCAATTTTACCAATAGGAGATAACTTTACTATGGGAGTAGATGATGCAATTATAGCTAGTAACTTTGTAGAATGTGATAAAGTTATAGGTTGTCACTTTAATACATTTCCACCAATAGAAATTAATGTAGAAGAAGCAAAAGAAGCATTTGCAAAAGCAAATAAAGAGTTAACTATTATCGAAATAGGAAAAACAATAAGCATATAGTTCAATGAAAGGTGTAAAAATAGTTTTAGGAATAGTATCGGCACTAATAGTTATATTTTTCTTAACAGGGTTAGTTATTTCTGAAGTAAAATATACTACGGAAGTAGAAATAAATAAACCAATAAATGAAGTTTTTGCTGATTTTGAGAATGTTGAATTGATGAAACAATGGATGCCAGAAGTAAAGTCAATTCAAGTTTTAGAAGAAAAACCAGGAAAGGTTGGAAGTACTTATAAAATAGAAGTAGATAATCAAGGAAGGTTGATAACTATGACAGAAAAAGTACTAGCTTATGAGGTGAATAAACGAATTAGCTTTCATTTTGATGCTGAAAATATGTTAAAAACAGACGATTATGTATTCACATCAAATGGTAATAACACAAAAATAGTACAAGAGTCAATTTGTACCAGTGATTCCTACATAATGAGATGTTTATTTCCTTATTTCAAAGGAGAGTTAAAAAGGATAAGTCAAACATATTTAGACGCATTTAAAAAAGCATCTGAAGCTCAATAAATACTAACATTGATAACAGCAACTTACAAGAAGTATATTCTTAATTTTAAACAAGCTAGTGGAACCTCTAGAGGAGTTTTAAGAACCAAAGAAACATGGTTTTTAACGTTATCTGAAAAAGGTAAAAAAGGCTATGGCGAGTGTGGTTTGTTTAGAGGCTTGAGCGCAGATGATAGAGATGATTATGAAGAAAAACTTCAATGGGTTTGTCAAAATATTCATTTAGGATTAGAAAATTTATTAGTTGAAACGATAAAATTTCCATCAATTCAATTTGGACTAGAGCAAGCGTTTTTATCTTTAAAAGGAGACAATCCATTTGAATTGTATCCATCAAAATTTAGTCAAGGAATAGACAATATTTCTATTAATGGATTAATTTGGATGGGGGATAAAGCTTTTATGCAGCAGCAAATAAAAGATAAATTGCAACAAGGCTTTACAACAATTAAAATGAAAATTGGTGCTATAGATTTTGATACTGAAATTGAATTATTAAAATCAATAAGAAAAGAGTTTTCACCAAAAGAAATAGAATTACGTGTAGATGCTAATGGTGCTTTTACACCAGAGAATGCTTTAGGAAAGTTAGAACGATTGTCTGAATTAGAAATGCATTCTATAGAGCAACCTATAAAGCAAGGACAATGGCAAGAGATGGCAAAACTGTGCGAAAAAACACCTTTAGACATAGCGTTGGATGAAGAGTTAATTGGAGTTTTTTCAAAAGAGGACAAAGAAAAATGTATTGAAACTATCAAGCCTCAGTATATTATTTTAAAGCCAAGTTTAGTTGGAGGTTTTAAAGGAAGTGAAGAATGGATTTCTATAGCAAATAAATATAAAGCGGGAAATTGGATAACTTCAGCTTTGGAAAGTAATATTGGTTTAAATGCCATAGCTCAATGGACATATACATTAAATAACGTATTACCTCAAGGATTAGGAACTGGGAGTTTATTTACAAATAATATAGAAAGTCCATTAGAAGTTTCTAAAGGTAGTTTAGGATATAACAATAAAAAAGATTGGCAATTTAATTTAGGATAATGAATTTTATACAACAAGCATATAAAGGAAAAAACGATTGGTTTTATTATTTAGGAGTACTGTTTTTAGTATTGATTTGTTGGCAGTTTCTAGGCGTAATACCACTAGCAATTACTGCTGTTTTGCATGCTGGAAATATGGATGAGTTTTTAATGGCTGCTAACGATAATTTCATGACTTTAGGAATAAATAAAAGCTTGTTTTTATTTATGATGATTTTAATGTTTGCAATTGGATTGGCTGCATTATTATTTTCAATTAAATACATCCATAAAAGAGCAATAAAAACCCTTGTAACAAGTAGAGAAAAAATAGATTGGAAACGATTTTGGTTTGGTTTTTTTACTTGGGGAATTGTTGCTATAGTAGTCATAGGAGCTGGAATTGTATTAGAACCGGATAACTATACATGGAATTTTAAACCAATCCCGTTTTTTACATTAGTTTTAGTTTCTTTTTTGTTTTTACCATTGCAAACAAGTTTCGAGGAATTGTTATTTAGAGGATATTTTATGCAGGGTTTGGGTTTAGCATCATTAAGTAAAAAATTCCCTTTAATATTTTTATATTTCATATTTTCAATTATCCTCTTTATTTGTATAAATAATGTTTATGTTGTTGATTTAATAATTAACTTAATTGTTTTTATGATATTGACTTTAACTTTAACATTAATTTTATCTCATAAAAAGATTAATAATTTTTACAATTCTAAACTTAATCAAAGTTTATGTAGATTATTTGGGCGTTATTCAATACCATTAATAATTACATCAGTTGCATTTGGATTACTACATGGAGCGAATCCTGAAGTTGAAAAGCTAGGATACATTTCAATGGTATTTTATATAGGTACAGGATTCTTCTTTGGAATTACAACTTTAATGGACGAAGGAACAGAGCTAGCATTAGGGTTACATGCAATAAATAATATAGTAGCAGCTTTCTTGGTAACAACAGATTGGACTGTTTTTCAAACAGATGCTTTATTTATAGATACTTCAGAACCATCAGTAGGAATAGAAATGTTTTTACCTGTTTTTGTTTTATATCCGTTAATGTTATTGTTATTTTCAAAAAAATATGGTTGGAAGAATTGGAAAGAAAAATTATTTGGAACAATTGAAAAGCCATTAACTATTGAAGAATACTAGTTTCCATAAGAGTTTTAAATTAAATAGTAAATCCTTTTCAGATAAGGATGAATTATTAGATTTTTCAAAAGAGATTTCCGATTCAATATTTAGTTTTTTTAACGATTGGTTTAGTACAAACGATTTTGTAGTAGTTAATACATCTGGATCAACCGGAACTCCAAAGCCTATAAAGCTAAAAAAAGAGTTTATGAAAAACTCTGCAGTAGCTACGGGCACTTTTTTTACTTTAAGAGAAGGAACCACAGCTTTATTATGCTTATCAACCGATTATATAGCGGGAAAAATGATGTTGGTTAGAGCTTTAACACTTGGATGGGAAATAGATATAGTAGCTCCAGTTTCAAACCCTTTAGAAGGTTTAAAAAAGAAATATGATTTTTCAGCAATGGTTCCAATGCAATTAAGAAATTCATTAAACGAATTATATAAAATAGATAAATTAATTGTTGGAGGAGGAGTAGTATCGAATGATTTAATAGAAGAGATTCAAGAGAAAGAAACAAAAATATATGCTACTTATGGTATGACTGAAACAATTACTCATGTAGCCATCAAAAAACTTAATCACGTCGCGTTATCTGATTATAATACATATGAGGCACTTCCAAATGTAAATTTTTCAAAAGATTCACGTAATTGTTTGGTGATAGAAGCCCCAAAAGTAACAGTAGAAAAACTTATAACAAATGATGTAGTTTCATTGATTTCAGACAAAGAGTTTGACTGGTTGGGGCGTTTTGATAATGTAATTAATTCAGGAGGCATAAAATTGCATCCAGAGAAAATAGAGGAGAAGCTATCAAAAATAATTTCAGAACGTTTTTTTGTAATTGGAGTTCCTGATACTGTTTTAGGAGAAAAACTAATATTAATTGTTGAAGGAAAAAAGAAAAATATACTTCTTAATAGTTTACAAGATTTATCTAAATATGAAGTACCTAAAGAGGTTTACTTTTTAGATAAGTTTATAGAAACAGAAACTAAAAAAATTCAACGAAAGAAAACACTAGGTTTAATTTACAGAAGTTAGTTAAAATTAGAGTGAAACAAAAAAAAGAAAAGAAGTTATCACATACAGACACTCCTTTTCTTAAAACTAACTAATCAATCAAATTGTTTATAATAAAAAAGAAAAAACTTTAAAATTATATATCAAAGATAATTGAGTATAAGAGATTTAATTTCAAAAATTAGACGAGAAAAGCTTTAGTAACGATGAAATGCGTTTTCCTATAAATGAAGTTAAATTATTATAAAAAATAAGTGTTTATTAAGGAATAAAAAAAAGCTCCCGAAGGAGCCACACATCCCTTGGCGGAATAAAATAAATTATCAAAATTTCAGCCGGGGGTAAGTTTCTACTTCGATAATCTATCAATAATTAAATGTTATAGGGGTAACATTAATTACATTACAAATGTATGGTGTTGATATGATGAAAATACTTAATGAAGTGTAAGTGAAGTAACCATTTTTAGAATAATTTTTATATTCAAAACTACTACAGAAAGAAAAAGGCTCCCTAAGGAGCCCATACACAAGGGGATAATAAAACCAAGCTTATATTATAAATTTACCAGTTTTTTGAATGATAAATTAGAATATTAGGTCAAAGGTGTGTTTAGATTAGTTTAAAGTATGGAAAGTAACGATATAGTGGAGTTTTGTAGAGTTATTTTTTCTTTTTGTAGAACAGAGAGAAGATTTAAATAAAAAAAGAAAAGAAGTAATCCTCCCCAAGATACTTCTTTCCAATAATCGTTATAAAACTTTATATAGAGCCCCTCACTCTCTATATATGAGTAAAAGTAATAAGGACTTGGAGATAATAAGTTAATAATTAGACGAGTTGAAAGAATCTTTAGATGAAATGTTATCTTCTTAATTTGAAATTAATAAATATAAGTTCTATCAGTCAAAATTAAAGAAGTCATCATCACTATCATTTTCATACAAATGAAAATTGATATCTGTCTCATTTGGTTTTTTATTAAAAATCAAAACAATAACAATGAAAACTATTATTATAGAAATAAACACTACATAATCCCAAGGAATAGTCATAAGAAAGCTGTGCTTAATTGAAAAATAAAGATAATAAAATAAAAAAAGCAGTGTAACAATTACTTAGTAAGATTGTCTTTTATTTTGAAATCAACTAATTAAACATATGAGAAATTTAATAGTTTTATGTTATTCTTATAAACTAAAAAATGATAAAGAAGAACTAATAGGTTAAAAAGCGAACATTAGTTCGCTTTTACTTTTTTATAAACAAGGTGAGTCCATTGGAAGAGCACATAATATACCTCCCCATTCACCACCACATCTAAGACATTGTTCTTTAGTTGTTGGCCAGAAACCACCTTTAATAGTTTGTTGTTCCGATTTGTTTAAGATAGAACCTAAGTTTGAAATATTTTTTAGCATAACATATAAAATTTAAGTTTCTCAAACTTATATAAAAACAACTAAGAAAAGCTTAGAAAAACCGTAATATTAGTAAGGTAACTCCTTTAAAATTAATATTATAAAAAAAGAAGTTACCTCTTTAGATAACTTCCTTTCGATTCCCCCAAATCATATATTTTATTATTTTATTTGTATCGTTTTTTAATTATACAGTAAAAGTACTAATGAATAAGTGTTTAAATTTTTCATTTTAGATGAAGAGAAATAAAGTATAGTTAAGCTGTGAATTTGTATGGTTAAGAATAGTTTTAATAAAATATAACTTGTAAGAAATTTAAAACTGTTATAAAAAAAGAACCCACTCAAAAGAATTGAGTGGGAAAATTGCTATGAAAAAGAACTTAAGACGTCTCTTAAGTGGTGCAAATATAATAAGAATAAATTAAATAGCACAATGTTTTTTTGTTTTTTTATTGATAGAAAGAGTTTTAATAAAATTTAACTAAAAAATTATTCTAAAGTTTCTTTAATACTACCACAGCCTAACATTCCTCCACCAAAATATGGATTCACTATTTTTTCTTCATTACTTAACCAATAAGCCCCTTTGTTATTATCAGCCATGGGACAAAATTGATGATATACTTTTTTATTAATACCAAATATTTGAATGGCAGCTCTAAAAGATGCAGTTAATTGATTAAAGTAAATTTTTTGCTCTTTTATATCTGAGATTTCTATTATAGAATTTATAGAAGAAGTAATTTCTTTATGAAGTTTCATCCACTTGTTATGAGAGTCTTTTTTTAATAATTTCATGTCAACTTCATCTAAGCTAATTAATAGTTTTTTAGCCTGAGTTATTATTTCTTTAGAATTATCGGTTAGTAATGTATCTTTTAAGTTGATATACTGGTTGAAATTTTTATGTAACTGTTCTTGAAATTTAGAAGAAACTCTGATTCTTTCAATAATTTTAGAATCATGGGTTTGCATTCCCATATGTTCTTCATGCCCAGTCATAGTTTTACCACCATTTTTATTCATCATCGATTTTTTACCTTGTAATTGAGCAGCAGCATCGACCGTAAAAGTACCATTGGTTACTATAGCATCACCAATTTTCAATCCTTCTAAAACTTCATAATAATTACCTAAAGAAGTTCCTAATTTTACTTCTCTCATTTCAAAAATGGGCTTATTAGAGTTAGGTTTTAGATATACTACAGATTTTTTACCAGTCCATAAAATAGCTGAAGAAGGAATACTTATTGTTTGTGTTTTATTTGACTTTATGTTCTCAATTTTTCCTTCAACAAACATTCCTGGTTTAAAAATGTTCTTTTTATTATTTAAAACAGCTCTTAAAGAGGTAGTTCTAGTTTTAGTATTTAAAATAGGATCTATAAACGAAACTGTAGCTTCAAACTTTTGATTTGGATACGCATTGGTAGTAATAGAAATATTTTGACCTTTTTTAAATAAACTGATTTGATTTTCATAAACATCAAAATTTGCCCATACAGTACCTAAGTTTGATATTTTTAGTAGCGGCTGTCCTTGTTTTACAGATTCTCCTTGCGATACTAGTTTTTCATTTACTGTACCCGAAACAGTTGCATAAATAGGGAAGTTTGCTTTTGCTTTTCCAGATTTTTCAATTTGGTTAATTTGTTTTTCCGTCAATTTCCATAATTTCAGTTTATTTCGAACTGCTTTGTATAAAGCTGGTTGCGATTCTTTTAATGCTAAAGTGGTTAGTAACTCTTGTTGAGCAGCAAATAATTCAGGTGAATAAATAGTAGCTAATAGTTGTCCTTTGTGTACTTTTTCACCAGTAAAGTTTATGTTTAAACGTTCAATTCTACCAGAAAAGTAACTTACTTGTACAACATTTTTTTCTTCATTTTCTAAAATTTTCCCAGATAACTTAATGCTGTTATTCTCAATTTCATTATTACCTACAAAAGAAGTTTGAATATCGGCTAAGGCTATAGCATTTTTAGTAAGTTTAAATTGATCAGGAGCCAAACCATCAGCATTTGCTTCTGCAGGAATTAAATCCATACCACAAATAGGGCAGTCTCCAGATTCAGGTTGCATAATTTGAGGATGCATTGAGCAAGTCCACATTTGATTAACCTCTGTGGTTGAATTATGCTTATGAGAGCTATCATTATTTTGATTATTGAAAATAAAACTTCCTAGAAGCATTCCAATAGCCAATATGATAATATATATGATATATTTTTTCATTTTATGACGTTTTTAATCGTTCAGTATAAATTATTTTAACATGTATAAATTTAAAATGTTGTAAAATTTTTAAAAGTATAGTAACATTAGAATGCATAGAATTAATGTTACTATACTTTAAGTAATTACATTTCTTTCTTGTAATCTTTGTTCTTTACATAGTCCATGTTACAAGTTGGACATTTACCTTCCTTATCACTACCACTACCTTTACAATGCATTGGGCAAACGTATGCAGATGTATACTCTTTACCTTTTTCTTTACTTTGTGTTTGTTCGGTTGTAGTTTTAGTTGTAGTAGAGTTTTCTTTCTGATTATTTTTACATGATATGGTAATGAATAATAATCCTATTGCTAAAATTTTGAAAGTTGCTTTCATTTTAAATCTATATTTAAGTTAATTAATAATTGTTTTTAGTTTGTTAAATAATTTATGATTGATGTTGTTGAATAATATTTTTGAACAGCTTCTATTTGATTCATTTGAAATTTTAATTGTAATTCCTGAATATCTAATAGGTCATTAAAGTTTATAGTACCAGTCTCATAGTTTTTAATTAGAATACTTTCAGCATCTTTAGCTTGTTTTAAATTCTTAACCTGAGTATCGTAACTAATTTTTGCAGAAATTCGATTATTAACAGCTTTATCTAATATTGTTTGCAAAGCATTAAGACGGTCTTGTTTTTGAGCTGTTATTTCTTGTTGTTTCAATTCGTTTTGCCTTGTTTTCGACTTGTGTTTTTTATTAAAAATTGGAATTGATAAAGAAACCATTGGCATTACAATATCTTTTCCATTATCGCTAAAATTCATATTTGGACGTTCAGATACTGCTACATAATCTAACCCCAAACCAAACATCGGTTTACTTTCTTTTTGATTTACTAATTCTGATTGCTCAATGGATTTATAAAGCTTATCATATTTGGTTAATTCTGGATGAATTTTTAAGTTTTCAGAGATAATTAAATCGTCTTGTAAAGGAATACTTAATAGGTCCACTATATTAATTTTAATGGCTTTATCTCTATTTAAAAGCTTATTAAAAGTAGTTTGTTCAGCTAAGTACTGCTGTGTTAAGATTTGTTTTAATTGTTCAAGTTCATTTTGACGCATTTGTAAACGTAAAACATCAACAGCAGAAGCTTTACCAACTTCTACAGAAGTTAATGCTAAGGTTTCGTAGGTTTTAAGTAAAGCAATGTTTTCAGACAAAACCTTTTGCTTAGCTCTGATACTATATAAATTATAATAAGATTGAGATACAGAAGCTATTAATTTTCGTTTTGTAATAAGAATATCTTCATATTTTGTATTTGCAAGAGAATTTATATAGTTTTCTCTAGCTGTTATAGTTCCAAACCAAGGAAGCATTTGCTTTGCAGATATTTTAAAGCGTTGCGCTCCAGTTCTAGTTTCAGGTTCACTTAAAAAATAACCGAATCCAAACTCTGTATTTGGAAGTGTATTTACTTCTTTTATTTTTTCTGAAGCTATTTTATATTTTAATTCAAACCTTTGAATTTTTGGATTGTTTGCTAAAGCTTCATCAATTAAAGTTGTTAATTGTTGTGAGTTCGTTAAATGACTCAAGAAAATAGTTACTAGAGTCAAGATTGTTTTTATATATAATCTATTATTCTTCATCACTTAAAAATGTTTTATGATTCATTTTTAGTTTTCCATTTTTTATTTCTTCTCTCCAACTATATAAAACAGGAACAATAAAATAAGAGGTTATATCTATAATCATTCCTCCAAAAATTGGAATTGCCATTGGTATCATTATATCACTTCCTCTTCCTGTAGATGTTAGCACTGGAAGTAAAGCTAAAATTGTAGTTACTGTAGTCATTAAACAAGGTCTGATACGTTTGCTAGCTGCTTCTAGAGAAGCTAATCGAATAGCATTTTTATCGGTAGGTTGTTTTTCTTTAAATACTTGAGTGAGATATGTTGCCATAATAACACCATCATCAGTAGCAATACCAAAAAGTGCTATAAAACCTACCCAAACGGCCACACTTAAATTAATGGTTTTCATATTAAAAAGCTCTCTAATGTTTTCACCTAAAAAGTTGAAGTTTAAAAACCAATCTTGTCCATATAACCATATCATAACAAAACCACCTGCAAAAGCAACAGTAATTCCTGTAAAAATCATTAACGATGTACTTATAGAACGAAATTGAAAATAGAGTATTAAAAAAATTATTAATAAAGCTAGAGGAACTACAATAGCTAAAGTTTTCTCTGCTCGTAATTGGTTTTCATAAGTTCCAGTAAATTGATAATTAATACCTTTTGGTATTGATAATTCACCAGAATCTAATTTTTGTTGTATTAATTTTTGTGCATTTTCAACTACATCTACTTCAGCAAAATCTTCCAGTTTATCAAATAGAACATATCCTACTAAAAAGGTGTCTTCACTTTTTATAACCTGTGGACCTTGTTCATATTGGATACTAGCTAACTCACTTAAAGGAATTGGACTACCTTTTTCAACAGGAATATAAATTTGTTCTAAATCGGTTGGATTAGCTCTTAATTCTCTTGGATATCGTACACGAATTCCATAGCGTTCACGCCCTTCAACTGTTTGAGTAATTTGCATACCACCGACAGCTACTTTTAAAACGTTTTGAACTTTTTCAATTGAAATTCCATAACGAGCTATTTTTTCTCTATCAATGTTTATCAATAAATATGGTTTCCCCACAATACGATCAGCAAAAACAGCTTCTTTTTTAACTCCTTCTACTTGTTTTAAAATGTGCTCTAGTTCTACTCCAAAAGCTTCAATTTGTTTTAAATTTTGACCTTTTACTTTAATCCCCATAGGAGCACGCATACCTGTTTGTAACATAACCAAACGTGTTTCTATGGGTTGTAGTTTAGGAGCAGATGTAACACCTGGTAGTTTAGTTACTCTAACAATTTCATTCCAAATATCATTAGGTGTTTTTATAGCAGGTCTCCAATTACGATAAAATTCACCATTAGCATCTTCAATTAGTTGTTGACTGCTTATTTCAGAATTTATAGTTGCTTTATCTTTAGTATTGTTAGGATTGACTATAAAACTTCCATCTTTTAATTGGAATAAGCCCTCATTATTAACTTTGTAGCGTTGACGTTCACCATGTGAGTTTAACATGTATTCTGGTTTATACAGAATAATGTTTTCATACATTGAGAGTGGGGCAGGGTCTAAAGCCGATTCTGTTCTTCCTGCTTTACCAACTACAGTTTTGATTTCAGGAATACTAGCTACTGCCATATCTAATTGCTGAAGTACTCGTTTATTTTCTTCAACTCCAGAATGAGGCATTGAAGTTGGCATTAGTAGAAAAGAACCTTCATTTAAAGAAGGCATAAACTCTTTTCCTGTATTTTTCATAATGTAAAATCCGAAGACTACAATTGATGTTGGAATGGTTAAAAAAGCTAACTTGTTTTCTAGTGCCCATTTTAAAATTCGAGTATAATATTTTTGAAATAGGCTAAAGGTTCCTAACAATCCGAAGCAGATAATTGAAACGAAGACAAGGTTTATAAAAATACTTTTATCAACACCTAAAGGTCTCCAATAACTAGCTAAAAGGAATACAATAGCTATTACACAAATAATAATATTAATTATGTTTTTAGAAATTGTATAACTAAAATTGGAAAAAGAAATATGAAAAGCTTCTTGTTTAAAGATAGTAGTAATTCCAAAACCTATTATTACTAATCCTAACCAATTTTCATATGTAAGAATAAGAATTCCTAATACAATTAAAAGTCCACCAATAATATATTTAGAGGTTCTTCTAATCTCTCTTTTTCTAAATAGATAAGCTGCAAAAGGAGGTATTAAAAATAGCGCAATTACCAATGCAGCAATTAGAGCAAAAGTTTTAGTAAAAGCCAAAGGTCTAAAAAGTTTTCCTTCAGCTCCAATCATTGTAAATACAGGTACAAAACTTATAATTGTAGTCATTACGGCAGTAACTATAGCCCCAGAAACTTCTGCTGTAGCATTATAAACAATAGTGTTTATAGGTAGTTTTTTAGTGTCTTCATTTAAATGTCGAATTACATTTTCAGAGAGAATAACACCAACATCAACCATGGTACCAATTGCAATAGCAATACCAGATAAAGCTACAATGTTTGCATCAACATTAAATAGCTTCATTGCTATAAAAACCATTAAAACAGCTACGGGTAATAATCCAGAGATGAGTATGGAAGCACGCAGATTAAACACCATTACAATGATTACAAAAATGGTGATTAAAATTTCTAAAGTTAGTGCTTCATTAAGTGTTCCTAATGTTTCTTGTATAAGCTCAGTTCTGTCATAAAAAGGCACAATGGTAACTTGTGATGTTTTTCCATTAGACAAAATTTTAGAAGGTAACCCAGTGCTTAACTCATCAATTTTTTTCTTAACATTATTAATCACTTCCATTGGATTTGCTCCATATCTAGCTACTACAACACCTCCTACAACTTCTGCACCTTCTTTGTCTAAAATTCCCCTTCGGGTAGCAGGACCTAAAGAAACTTTAGCAATGTCTTTAACCTTAATAGCAGTATAGTTTTCCGAAGTAACAACAGCGTTTTCTATATCAGAAATTGATTTGATATAACCTAAACCACGAACTAAATATTCAACTTGATTAATTTCTAAAGTTTGTGCGCCAATATCTTTATTACTTTCCTTAATGGTTTTTACAATTTGGCTTAAACTAATTTTGTATTGACGCATCAATTCTGGATTTACATCTATTTGATATTCTTGAACATATCCACCAATAGAAGCAACTTCCGAAACACCACTCGCTGAGGATAAAGCGTACTTTACATAATAATCTTGAATACTACGTAGTTCATGTAAATCCCAACCACCAGTAACGTTTCCGTCTTCATCACGTCCTTCAAGAGTATACCAATATATTTGTCCTAAACCAGTTGCATCTGGTCCTAGCGTTGGATTTACACCTTTGGGTAATAAATTGCTAGGTAAGGAATTTAGTTTTTCAAGAATTCGACTTCGACTCCAATAAAATTCAATATCTTCTTCGAAGATGATGTAGATACTAGAAAAACCAAACATTGAAGAACTACGTATGGTTTTTACTCCAGGAATTCCTAAAAGAGAAGTAGTTAAAGGGTACGTTATTTGATCTTCAATATCTTGAGGAGATCGACCATCCCATTTAGTGAAGATTATTTGCTGATTTTCACCAATATCCGGTATGGCATCAACAGCTACTGGATTATTAGGAAGAAAACCTAAGTTCCAATTAAAAGGCGCGTTTATTGTTCCCCATCCTAAAAAAAGGATAAGTAATAGTATGGCAATGAGTTTGTTTTCTATTAGAAATTTGATGCTCTTATTTAGCATTGCTTATAATTTTTAAACTTTAGAAAATAGGTGTTTATAAAACACTCGAATACAAAAAATACTCCAATGAATTAGTATTCATTAGAATAAAAGGATCTAAAATTTAAAAATCATATTAAATAAGTTTCGTCTAACTTATAAATAGGTTTGACGACGAGAGGGGGTGTGTAATCTTTATAAGAGTTATTGTTATCAGACTCTTCTATAAAAAGATTAGTATAAGTGTATACGAATGAAAGTGCAAATAATTGTTGTTTTTTTGTAAGAGAATCAAAAGATGTTTTCAATTCATCCTGTCCTTCAACACTAATTTGTTTATCGTTACAACAGTTTTTTTTAGAAATAGAACATTCTTTAGTAGAAGTTTTTTTCATTTTCATTCCGCAATTAGTAGCAGAACCAAATACATTAGAGTCAACTAAAGTATCGCCACAATAATGCATATCGATATTAAAAGACATTGTAGAAAATACTACTACAAATGCCATTAAAAAAGATAATATTTTATGACTTATTGACTTCATAATTGATTACAAAGGTAAAAACTTTTCAATAAATAATTTAAAAAATATGTTAATAAGTAATACAAGAGGAAGTATTTAAGGAGAAAAGAATAGTAAAATTATAGTATTATATATAAAAAAAGCGGGACAAGCCCACTTTATATGAAGTCTTAAAAAGAAGAGTCACCGCCACATACTTGAACAAGCTCACAACGTACTTGATCTACATGACACTCACAGCCAGGAGGACACCATAAATAGTTTAAATTACATCCAGAAGCTTTACCTCCGTTAATAGCTTGTTGTTCCTTTTTGTTTAAAGAAGTACCTAAGTTTGATATATTTTTTAACATAATGTAAATTTAATTTTCTCAAACTTATATAAAAAGAGAAAAAGAAGTAAAGAAAAAACCGGAATAAAAGTAAGGATTAACCGTATTGTTTTTAATAATAGAAAATCTCATGAGTTAAAAAAGAAGATTCTCGAAAGAACCTTCTTTTTAAATAAAGAGGAAAGTATTATACACTAATATATAAACAATTAGAATTGTAAATACCCTACTCAATTAAGATGAATATTTATATTATAACAATATACATCCACCCCATGCATAACATCTACATGGTTCCCTTAATATGTGTCCGTTAGGTAATGTTAGACAACAAGTAGAAGCTCCACATTGTTGCCAACCAGCACCACCATTAATAGTTTGCTGTTCTTTTTTATTTAAAATTGTTCCTAAAGTTGAAATATTTTTTAACATGGTTATTTTGTTTTAATCACTTCAAAACTAAGTGGTTAAAAATTAAAAAAGAAACAAAAAGCCATAATAAAAGTATGGTTTTACCTTGTTTTTGTAAAAATAAAAAGGAAAAGAAGCTGTCCCCCCGGAATACCTCTTTTCCTAATTTAACTAACTAATCAATCAATTTATTAAAATAAAAAAACAAAAATTTTTAAAATCATACCTCAAAGATAATAGGAGATAGTAGTAAATTTATTGATGTTTAGATGAAAGGATTAAAGGTATAGATCAAAGGAATTTTAATGTTATTTAAAAGCTTAATAGGTTAAAAAAAAGCGGGAATAATCCCACTTTTATTTTTTTAAAGTTGTTGTGGACACCCTTGTGGTAAATGACAACACCAATCTGTACTTGGATCAGCACTAAAAGCACAATCGATTATAGTGAAACCTCCATTGATAGTTTTTTGTTCTTTTTTGTTTAGAATAGTTCCTAAGTTTGAAATGTTTTTTAACATAATTATATAATTTAATTTATTCAAAATTATATAAAGATTATATGCTTAATGATACAAATTCAAAAAAGCAAGGAATAAATGTATAAGCGAAAATAAAAGAGTCTGAGTTTGGATAAGAATAAAAAAAGCAATGAGATATATTGTTAATTAATCTTAGGTGAATACTCATTTTTATTCCCTTAAAACTCTGTGAAGTTTATTCACCTAATTAATAATTAAAACTCATTAAAGAGTTTTTGAAGCTTTTATAAAATTAGATTCTTATGAGAAAAAGCTTTTAAAATTTTAATTTAATCAGGGGACCAAATTTAATTTATTCATACCTCATTGCCAGATAAATATAGTAAAAAAAGAACATACTTTTTATAAAAAGATAAAAAAGATTTAATAAATGTAAAAAGAAAAGAAGTAATCCATTGTTATAGGATACTTCTTTTCCAAACTAACTAATCAAATAAACAAACTATAATGAAACTTTTATTTTATAATTTATACGATAAAGATAGATTAGATCCTAACCAAAAATTTTAAAAATTCGATTAAATAATCAAAAGTAAAGTCAAATTGTAACTTTCTTAAGATAGAATGGAGTTAATTCATATTAAAAATAAAAGCGAGATAAACTCGCTTTCTATTTTTAACATCTTTCAAAGTATCCACCCACACAACAATAAGCATGAATTGTAATGCAGTGTACAGGACTTGGAAACACACTATTACATCTTTTTCCTTCGCTTGGACATATACTTGAAAGTCCACCATTAATACTTTTTTGTTCAGTTACTTTTAAGATAGAACCTAAGTTTGTAATGCTTTTTAACATGATGTTAGTTTTTTTAAGTTTCTCAAAATTAGATATAAAGAAATCTAGAAACGAATAAAAAACCATAGTAAAAGTAAGGATACTCCATAATTCTTAACCCAAAAAAGGAGTTCAATAAAGAACTCCTTCAAATTGTTAAATTAACTCATTAGCATTATCCCCATAGCACTAACAAAGTATATTAGTAAGACACTATAAAAAATAAAAAGTCACAAAATAAAAAAAGCTCCCAGGGGAGCCATGAAAAATAAGGGGTGTCACAGTTTTATATATATAAGACACAGTTATTTATGTTAGGTCACATATTTGTTTAAAAAAGAAAAGAAGTTATCACCTCCAGACACTTCTTTTCTTACAATTAATTTATTTTAATGGGAAAACAAAACCTTTAATTACATTACAAAGATAGTATTGGTTTGAGCTTTGTATTTATAAAATTAGTTGAAGAGTATTAAAGTATAGATGAATAGAGAGAATCTGATAATTAAACGAGTTTTAACTCATACTTAATTTAGGTTCTAGTGTTCTATACTTTTTCAAAAAATAATAAATAAAAAATTTTAAAAAAATATTATGGTTTAAAGAAAATATATTGTATATTGTATTTGTCTTATTGAGACGTCTTTAAGACTTCTTTTTCATAGCAATTTTCCCACTCAATTCTTTTGAGTGGGTTTTTTAATTGAATTATTTTCTTTTATCTTGATAAGTTATAGAATACTAAAAGTTTTATAGTAAAATTTAAATTAAATCACTAGAAAGGATCTCAAAATGTTTTAATCAACTTTTTAAGAATTTAAAATGGGATGTTATTAGATAATTTTAAAACTGAGGAAGTACACTAAGTTCGCCTTCTACACAGAAAAATTCATTATTACTTATAAGTGATTGTACATAATAATCATAACTAGCTTTTAGTTTATTATTTCCTTCTTGAAAATCTTTTTTAGTTTGAAGAATAATTACAACATCTGTTTCAGTTTCAAAAGGGTTTTTATTTGTGTTAGAATCATAACCTAACTGTTCACCTATTTGATATTTCATAATGATATTTTTTACTATGCTCAAAAATAGGATATTGTAAAAAAAATAAAAAAGGAAAAACCGTAATTGTAATACGGTTTTTCCTTTTTTATAAAAATAGATATTGTTCAAATAGATTAAGAAATCTAATTTACTATTTTTTCAAATAAAATAATTTTTTTTGAAAAATCAAAAGCAGAGTTAACAACATCTTTATATAAATCATAATATTCTTTATTAATTTTTATTAAGGGATACTTCTCTGAAATTGTAATATATAATATGTTTTTATCAATTTTATAATTAGAAATAAATTGAGCAGCTAATTTTTCATTGATTTTGAATGAAGAAGAGTCTTTTAGTTTTTCAAGGTTTTTAATAGTATACCCATTAGGAATATGAACTTTAATAATATATTTATATTCATTAGGATAAGATAGTTCTATAGGGTTTACACGTTTTTCTTCTTGGTATAATTCACTTTGATTCCCTATTAATTTTCCTACATTAAAAATATAATTACCATTAACCTCTTCTAGATATTCTTCGGAAGAATATTCATAGTCTATGATAAGTGGAGTATTATTAATATTTAGTTTAGGTTTATGGTTTTTTACGGAAAATTGAGTAAACTCGGCATCATTAATTCCTGAAGCAGCTTCCATATCTCTAAATTCTTCAATATTATTTTTTATAAAATACTGATATGCCATTCTGGAGTTATTTGCTCTATAGCCTGTAGTGGTATATGTACCTTTTACTTTTACACTCAAAAGATCAAAATCAAGATTAGTTTCAATTTCTCTATCTATTAAAGTGTATTTTATATCTCCAGTTGGTATGTAACCAAATTCATAATTATCACTACTAATAAAAACCCCTTCATTATTACTATAACGTACTGGAGGATAACCCAATGAATGGTTATTTATAGACGGGCATAGGAATTTCTTATTATGAGGGAAAAACAGCATAGCTATTTCTAAATTAGTATTTGTAAAAAAATCTTTATCAAACTTATTATAAAACCTATTGGAAGTTAAAACAATTTTATATGGAACTTTATAATAATTAAATAAAGAGGTGTAAATTTTAATTATACCTATTTGACTTCCTTTTTTTTGTTTAAAAATAGTTTTAATATTTTCAAAAATACTACCTCCTCTTTCTATTGTATAATTCTTATTTGCATAATCAGAAACTGCAATAATTAAACTGTCTTTGTTTTTAATATTTGGAGAGTTTTTTTCAAAATCTGAAATGAGTTTTTTATATTTTTTGGGACGAACATCTATTAAATTACTACTAATGGTATAAGTAAAATTACTCCATTCATCATCAATACCTACTAAAGCAGGTTTGGTTAAATAAACCACTTTCATTCGGTTGGCATCTGAAGCAGATTGTTTTTCATCTACCATTGCAGGAATATTTTTTGCTATTGCAGTATAAGCAAATTTCTTACCTGGAACTTTCTTTTTTTCCAATGAAGGAAAACCATTATAACTTTTAACATTAGTAACAAAAAGAAATGGTTTTCTAATAATTACTTCAGCATTGTTTATTTTATAATCTTTTTGAACTAAAATAGTACCAAGGGTAGATAGGTTTTTTCTTAAAGTATAAATAATTTCTAGCTGAGTATTTTTTTCAACTCCTTCAATAGCAAAAATTTTATAGCGGCCATACCCCTTTATATCCTTAAGTTCTTTTATGTTTTTTTTGTTTAAATTTATAATTCTTCCATCAGGAAAAATAACACGAGCTTTTATATCTATAATTTTTTCTACACTTCTCATAGGAATATATACTCTATTATGTCGTTTTATCCCTTTATCATTGTTTACTCTAACAATACGATGATGCGTATCATATAAAGCCAATGGACCTATAAGAGGTTGATGATATTGAATTAAATGTTTTTCTTTAATTGCTACAGAAGAAAGCTTTTTATCTTCTTCTGAAAGTTTATGAAAAATAGGAGTTTCATCCCAATCATGAGATTTATATAATTGAGCAGATACTGATACATTTATAAATAATAGTAATAGAAGTATTTTTTTCATAGGATTATAATTTTTTTAAAATGATAGATTTTTTATTGTTTCTAGATAGTTTTTTAATAAATGTATTCCATGTATTAATCTCTTTCACTGTAATTTTAAGTGCATTTATATATATTTTTTTTTCTAAGATTATATGATTATTATCTATTTTATAGTTTGTTTCAAAACCAAATTTAGGGTTTTCAAAAGAACTGTTTTTAGGAATAAATTCATGAATATACCCTTTAGGTATTTTAAAAGAAGTTAGGTATTTAGTTACATATTTATAATTTATTTTCTTAGCATATTTTTTTCGTTCATGTTTCACTAATTCTTTAGCAAGTAAGTTATCAGTGTTTAATTTTATAAATAACTTATTGTCGATTTTACGAACATGGTTTTTAAAATTACTTTCAAATTGAATTTGAACAGTATCATTTTTTAATGATAAACTGGAGATTTTTTTTGTAGTAAATGTTGTTTTATGATTTCCAAGCTTAAAAAAGGTTCTAATAAAATCTTTATCTTTTTCTTTTTTTCTATCAAAAGCATGGTTAAAATCTAACTTTTTATAACCAGTTGTTTTAGCAATATGCTTTCCTTTTAGGTTAAAATCTTCGTTGAAGTTGAATTTAGACTTAATTTCAGAATAGTTTTTTTCTTTTTCTACTTCTCCAACAACAGAAATTTTGAAATCATTTTTTGATATTCCAATTAAAGCTTCTTTTCCTTGAATGAAAGGAGAAGGGTATCCAAAAGGAAGGTATTCAGCAGTTGCATCTAAAAATAAAAACTTATTATTTACTTTAACAGTCGTAATCATATGATTATCTGTATAAGTAGTAGGAAGTTCATAATAGCTGTACGGTTTTGATCGTGTACCAATCCAAGTTAAAAAAGAAGGGATATTAGCATATTTTAGCATTTCATTTAAAATATTAGCCATGTCTTTACAATCACCATACTTTTTGGTATAAACACTTGCTGCATCTCTAGGTATAAAACCATTTAATCCATCTTCAAAGGCGATATAATTAATTTTCTCTTGAACAAAATAATAGATCGCTTTTATTTTTTCTTCATCTGTTTTTAATCCTTTTATTAAGTTTGTTGTAATGTTTTTTATTTCTTCTTGATTTGTTCTATTTATGTTAGTAATTAAAGATTGATACCAACCGTATAAATCACTTACATTATTTAAAACATTTTTCTTTTCTCCATTTATTTCATAAGATTTTATGAACACTGCTATTTGTGGGAGATAATAAACAGGAGAGAAATCGTAATCAAATTTAGCTTTAGGAATATTCAAAAATTTCCATTTATAAGTTGTAGTAGAATTATCATTTACTTCTTTGGAATATTCTACATTTAAAGTATCCAAATTATAACTTTTATAGGCTATTTCAATACCTTTTTGTACTGTTACAGAAAATTCAGCATTAGTAATAGGGAAATTGTTGAATAAGTAAAAAGGCTGAATAAAGTGAGGATCCATAGTTTTAATACTGTAATCTAGATTCGTAATAGATTTTTCAGTTACAGCGGGAAAAGTAAATGTTTTTTGTTTTTGATCTCCAAAAAATACACCATTTGATATGATATCTTTATCAGAATAGTTATTAACCTTCCAAATGTGATTGTTCCTACGGTTTCTGTTTCTTAAATCATTGTTTATATTATTTGTTAAAGCTTCAATTTTAAGAACTTTATGAAAGTTATCATAGTAAACTCCTGTATTAGCAGAAGATTTTTTTTCATTTGTTATATAAAGTTTTCGTTTATTTACTACTCGTTTTATATCCAATTTATTTTTTTTTGAAGAGATAAATAAATGTTCAGAAAGATTTAGGCCAACTACATCTTCGGTAGGGTATTTTTGAATTAATTTATCTATATCTTGACTATTTACCGATTTTATTATAAGAAAAACCAGTGCTAAAAAAAGTTTGTTTTTCAAAGCAATTTATACGTTTTTACATCATCTGATATGACTTAATCTTAATCAATATTTTTCAGACGCCCTTGTTTAAAAGGATAGGTTAGGGTTTGTTTTCTTTTTTTCTATTTTTAATGCTAAAATAGCAGAACAAAATTATTATTTTTTTCTAGTTGTAACAAATACAGTTATGCATTTATTAATGCAGTTTCTTATAGTTTTACCTTAATATCATTTAAAAATTTTCATTTTTTTATTTTTTGAGACAAACGTCCTCTTTTTAAATAAAGTTAAAACTTTACATTTGTTGAAATTAGATGAATTAAATGAAAGTATATTTAGTAGATGATCATCCAATTGTTATTGAAGGTTACAAAGCTATGATGAAAGCTGAAGGTATAAGTGTAGTAGGATCTTCAACCGATGGATTTGGTCTTATGGAATGGTTAGATAATAACTATTGCGATGTACTTCTTTTAGATATTTCGATGCCATATTACAATGGATTAGACGTATTAAAGCATTTAAATAAAAAGTTCCCCGAAATTAAAACCATAATGGTAACAAGTATTTGTGATGGATTTACCATACAAAAAGTTATTGAACTAGGAGCTAAAGGTTATGTGCTAAAAGAAGAATCTGGCGATTGTATTGTTGAAGCAATTAAAACAGTTTATAATGGGAAGCTTTATTTTTCTGAAAAATCTAGAGATGCCGTTATAGATATGAATTTAGAAAGTTCAAGTGGATTATTATTAACAGATGTTTTATCGAGTAAAGAAATTGAAGTTATGCAATTTTTGGTTGAAGGTTTTACATCTGATGAGATTAGTAATAAGTTAGGAATTACAAGAAGTGCTTATAGAAGTAGTACCGAAAGAATTCGGAGAAAACTTGATGTGAAAGATAATGTACAATTAGCGCTTTTAGCATTTAAACATGTAACCAATTTATTTTTAAAGAAATAGAAATTAAACGTATTAATAGCTAGTACTTTTAACCGTATTTTTAAAGCTAATTTTAAACTTTATAAATATGAAATCATTGTTAAAAGTAGTAGTGTTAATTTTTGTTTTAGGTTTTATTTCTTGTACAGATAATAAAAAAATAGTACCAGAAAATGGAACAACAGAATTACAACAAATCAACAAAGAAGATGCGTCAAATCCAAACAATGATGGAGGAGAAGACCCAGACGATACTGAAGGCTAAAAACCTGTTAGTATATTTGATTGCTGTTATTTGTATGACATCATTTTTTTCATTTGAATTTGTACCTAACTTTAGCGAAGAATACATTGTTGCTCGAGATAATTATAAATTAGAGATAAAGAAAGTAGCCAAAGCATTAGATAAAGTTAAAAAGCAAGCAAAAGGAACGGTTGCCTATGAAAAATATTTAGAAACAAAAAACATCAAAGATTTAGCCAAAAAAGAATATTATGAAATTAAAAAAGAAGAAAGTTATTTTGGATTTAAATCTTTTCAATTGTTTTTAGGTGAGTTTGGACCATGGTTTTGTTTTTTTGTGTACATATTCTTTATGTTATATAGATCTTTTATTTTAAAAGAAAATAATTTAGCTTTAAGGCTACTGCATAGTATTATGTTAATTGGACCTTTGTTTTATTTTTATTGGATTTTTCAACCATTTCAAGATTTAAGTAAAGTGTCATATTATTTTGCAGCTCTTATTTCTACTTTGTTAATTGTATTAACAATTTTTTTCTACACAAAAATTAAAAAAGATAAAATAAGTATACTACAAAATAATTTACTGGAGGTAGCTAAGTTTACTTTTAAAAATACAAAGCCAGAGAAACGAGAAGAAATGTTAGATTTAATTAAAGAAATAGCAAGAACAAGTAAATAATTTTTCCCCTTAAATTCTTATTTAAATTAAAAAGTAGAACCATATTTAAGGTTCTACTTTAAATTTTTATCTCAAGGGACCTTCTAATAATTAATTATGTATTAACACAAGTCCCAGATGTACAAGCGTCATCATCGCATTTACATAGTTGTCCAGTAGGACATAAATTACTTAATGAGCAAGCATCACCACTTAAAGGTTGCTTTGTATCATCTATAGCTATTCCTATTGACCCATTGTTAAATTGACCAAATGCTCCTTTAATCAATTGCTGTTCTTTTTTTGTAAGTACTGTACCAAGATTTGATATGTTTCTAAACATTTTTTTTTAATTAAAGTTAAATACTCTAAAATAAATTTCATTTCTTCAAAGTACAATATCTCTTTCCGAGCATAGTTAATTAACTTCCGAAATATATAAGATAGATGCTAATTACTTTAATCAATTAATTTTCTTACTTCATTAACCAAAAATGGGAAATCGAGAAAATTATCTCTATCAATAAAATGTTTTCCTTCATTCAATAAAATAAATTTAGCATCTAATTTATCTGCCATTCTTTTAGAATATTCAAATGGAATTATGTCATCATCTTTTGCAGATATTGCTATTCGATTTTTCGTTGAGTTAATGATGTATTGATAGTCAAGAGTTGTTTGTATGAATTCTTCTAATTCAGGAATAGGGGTTTCTTCAATAAAACCAGAGATAAGAAAAAGCCCTTTAATATTTTTTTGATTATTACTATTTAAATAGTTTAGTACAGTTACACATCCTAGACTATGTCCAATAAAAATAGTGTTTTCACTATCGTTTATTATCATTTTCTCCATATGATCTGCCCATTCTTTAAATTTTGGCTCTTTTGAATTAGGCATGTCAAGAATGATAATTTCTACATTTTCATTTAGTAACTCTTTCTTAAAAGAAGGAAACCAGTTGGAAGTAGGAGACGCTGTATATCCGTGTATCAGGTAAATTTTGGTTTTACTCATTTATTATTAAGGTAACTTAAGTTAGTATGCGGCGAAAATACTTAAAAAGTAGTTTTTTATCTTTTTAATCATAAGTTATTCTATGTTTTTAAATAATGTAGTTGTAAAGCTTTCAAAATAGGTTGTTTTAAATGTTATAATAAAAGCTAGTTTATCTATTCAATAATATATTTATATAAATTACAAATGAATACTGACAGGGTATTTCTATTGAACCTAATAGAACTATAAGTTAAAAGATAATTGGTTTAAGTTTTATAGTTTGGATGTTTGTAAATGATATATTTGTTTGAGAAATAAAAGAATTGTGATGAATGAAACAAAACGAGAGTATTTAAAACGAATTAATTTTATTTTAGACTTTATTGAAAATAATTTAGACTCCAATTTATCACTAGATTTTTTATCTAAAAAAGCTCATTATTCACCGTATCATTTTCATAGGGTGTTTTTAATAGTAGTAAATGAAAGATTAAATGAGTTTGTTCAAAGAAAACGAATTGAACGCATAGCTTCAATTATACTTGTTGATTCTGAAGTTTCTTTAAATGAGCTACTATATAAGTACGGTTTTAATAGTGATAGTTCATTTTCGAGAGCTTTTAAAAAATATTATGGTGTTAATCCAACTAAATTTAAAACAGAAGGAAAACAAATACTTCGCAAGATTGGTATAGAAACTTTTTCATCTGAAAAATACATTTGTTCCATTACTAATATTAAAGATTGGATTAAAATGAATGCACAAATAAGAATAAAAGAGTTTCCAGAAATACAACTTGCTAGTATATCAAAAATAGGAAAGTTTGAAGAAATTGGAAATATGTTTCAAAAGTTAATGAAGTGGGGAAATGAAAAAAGAGTATTAGACTTTTCTAATTTCAAAGCAATTACGGTTTATCACGATAATCCAAATGTTACTGAAAAATCTAAAGTACGATTTAGTGCAGGTGTAACTATTAATCAAAATATAGATTCAGAAGGAGAAATTAGACAAATAATTTTAAAAAAAGGCGTTTATGCAGTAGGACATTTTGAAATTAAAGGAGAAGAAATTTCAAAAGCCTGGAAGAATATGTGTATTTGGGTTATTGAAAAAGGTTATGAATTTAGAGATGGAGATTTTTTTGAAATATATCATAATGACTCTAAAACTCATCCAGAGAAAAAGTTTATTCTAGATATTTGTATTCCTCTTTATAAAATGAAAAATAGTAAGGAAAAGAAGAGACTAAGTTTTTCAAGTTCAGAAATTACTAACAAAAGTGATCCTAAAAGTTTAGATTATTACCGATTGATAAGCTACATGAAAGAACTAAGAATTTTTTTTAATAAAGAGTATGAAACGATTTTTAAGCTTGGGAAAATTTACAAAGAAAGTCCAGATTATTCTTATTTTTCATTAACAACAGCAGAATTAAAAAATCAAAAACTTAAGTATGTTATTGTTTTAAATCATAAAACATTATGTTTTTCGATTTGTTTATCTGGGCAAAATAAAGAGGTTCGAAAAAAATATTGGAGAATATTTAAAGAAAGCGACTGGGGAAAATATCACTTAGCTGAAACAATAGATAATAGTTTAGAGATAATAAGTCACGTGATGGTGGAGGAGCCTAATTTTGATAAAGCAAAATATTTAACTCAAAAAATAGAAGAAGAAGCAATCAAGTTTATAAAAGAATTAGAAAAAATACTAGGATAATAACATAATGAATATATAAAAAACACTAAGTAATAATAGAATGATGCGTTTTATTTTTTGATGCTTTGTATTTAGGTTTTTCATCTTTGGGGCTACACATAAAACAACTACAAGGTTTACCTGTAGTTTTAAGAATATAATGTTCAGTACCTGTGAAACCGTAATTTTTTAATCGTTTTTTGTATTTATAAAACCCTTTTAAACGCCTTTCAAATTTATTCATAGCAATAATATTAAATTCAAAACTGTAGAAAAAAGGAGTCTCTTTCCCGAACCCCTTTTATCTACATGGAGTGTCGTCCCCACAACACAATAATCCAAAATTAAGATATTATTAATTGAGAGTAAAGAGATGAAGTGTAATTGTATAGTATAAAAAAGTAAAAAAAATATAAAAGAAAGATAGTGTAATAAATAAAAAAGCCCTCAGAAGTTGAGGGCTTTTTAAAATTAGTTTGCACAATCATCAAAAAAGGCAGTAGCAAGATCTGTACACCCTCCATTGTTATTTAAGCAATAACCAGCTGGACAAAATCCATCTTCGTCTCCGCCATTGATTAATTGTTTTTCTGATTTGTTTAATATTTTACCTAGTGTAGAAATGTTCTTTAACATAATTAAAATTTTAAAGTTTCTCAAACCTAGGAATAAAAAAAATGTAAAATCTAAATAAAACCGTAATAAAAGTAAGGAATTACCTTGTTTTGTTTAAAGTAAAGAGATTATTAAGAGGTATTTAATTAGTAAAATATGGGTTAAAGTTTGCTAAGAAGTTTTTAGTTTCCTAATTCAGAAATACAAAGGGAATTTTTATTTTAGCTATAGTCTTTTTAAGTTCCGAATTTGTCGTTTCTTGAAGGAGAGTTTTGTATTAGAGAGGGGATTGTATTTAAGAAAAATAAGTAAGCCCTATAGTTTTTACTTTAGAAGAGTGATTAAGTTATTTTGAAAGAAGTATTTTGACTAATAAACTGAATAAACTCTTTAACTACATCATCATCTAGGTTTTGTCTTTCTTCTAATTCTACTTTATATAATCCATTTCTTTGAATAATTGTTGTAATAATTAGGTTAGATTTTTTAGAAAATAGCGAAGCGGTTTCTATAAATTCTCTTAAATGGGAATGTTCAAAATAAAATACGTTCATACTCATGTTTGATGAAATTATTTAGTTGTAAAAACTATTCCATATTAATTAATACTATAGAACTATTACTATTTTAAATATAATGAAAATAAACTTTACTATAAAAGTAATTGACTTGTTTATTATAGAATAATTAAAACATTTTTAGTTTTTTGATATCGTATTAAAGCATTTCATATCATAATGAGTACATGATACGAAATAAATCTATGCTTATTTTTAATCTTTTTTATATATAAGTATAAAGAATTCTAATAGAATAATAGTAATAGAAAATAGATCTTACTGATTAATTCATAGAAGCAAAAATGATAGATTTATAAAGACTCGAGTAAGGAAATTTTTTTATTCACTTTTTCAAGATTTGCTAAGTGTTCAATTAAGAGTTTTTGATGTTTACTTTTTAGGAACTCATCTGAAGTTTTATCTACAATATTAAAATGATAATTAAATGACTCCATATGTTGCTTCGCTATATTATTGAGGCGAAATAATCTAGGGTATATAATTAATTTTTTAATTTTTGTAATTGCAAGTGTTGAAAATGATTTTAATTTTTTCATAATTCAGAAGCTTTTATATTAATAACAGTTAAGTTACTGAAAGCCCTAATTAATTGAAGGAATTGAAATAAATGCAAAGATATGCTTAGGAGAAAATAAATTTAATTTTTTAATCCTACTGAATAAATTTTATTGATATTGTTTAGTATATCTTAATTGAATAATTAATTAAGGTGAAAATGAAGGTGTATTTAAGAAGGAAATTCTTAGTAAGAAGAGAATGTTATTATAATAATATTGAAAACATTCCATTAGAGTAATAATAGTTAATTATAAAAAAATCCCCTTGAAATATTCAAGGGGATAAAATTAATACTTGACACAGTCATTAAATAAAGCAGTGGCAACGTTAGTACAACCACCTCTGTAATTTAAACAATGACCAGCAGGACAAAACTCTTCTTCGTTTCCACCTGTTATAGATTTTTGGTCTAATTTACTCAATGATTTACCTAGTGTTGAAATGTTCTTTAACATAATAATAGTTTTTAGTTTTTCAAACTTATAAATTAATAAAAAAAGAAGAGTAGATAAAACCGTAATATTAGTAAGGTTTTTCCTTATTTAACTATAATTAACATTAGAATTTTTTTCTAATAAAAAATAGTAATTATAACAAGATTACTAGAGCTTGATAAGTTTATTAAAAGAAAGAGTTGTATAAAAATGAATACAATCTAATTTGTCTATATTTCTTCCTCAATAAAAAATATAGAAATTGGGATTAAGAAATATGTTTTTATTTGGAGAGAGTTTAGTTTAATAAAGTAGCATTGAGGCATAAGTAAAAGAAAAGCGAACCGAAGTCCGCTTATAGATTATTATGAGTTGCTTTTTACGCATTGGCATAGACCAAAATCCCATGATTCATCAATATCACAAGGCATTAGAGGGAAACAACGGCTTCCTCCATTAATAGATTTTTGATCTGATTTATTTAACCTTGTACCTAGAGTTGAAATGTTTGTTAACATAATTTGAGTTTTAAATTTTTCAAATCTAATCAGTAAAAAAATGAATGAATCAAATTAAGCCATAAAAAAAGTAAGGGAAATCCTTATTTAACTAAAATTAATATTAAAAACTATAGTAATTCTTGTTATTTTGTGCTAGGTATTATTGAATTCAATAAGTTAGAATAATTATAATCGCTTTTTTAGAAGATAAAGTATTAAGGATTAAAATATGCTATTTTAACGATTTTTAAATTAAAAATATTTTATCAAATATAGAAGAAGGCAATGGTTATCTAATTAAAAAAACTTAGAATAATCGTTATATTTATTTTATAAAGTTAATGAGTTTAAACTAAGGAAATTATATTAGGAACAAATTAAGAAGAAAAGCAGACTGACTGGAGTTCAATTACAGTATATTTAAACTAGTGTACGAACGTATTTGTAACTTTCATCTGTTACGTAACTAGAATCACAAGTATAAGGAATGTTAGCACATGTAGTAATTGATCCATTTGTGTTTCTTCCTCTATGTATACGTTGTTGTTCAACTTTGTTTAGGGAACTACCTAAACTAAAAATGTTCTTAATCATAATGTGAATTTTAAAGTTTCTCAAAGTATGAATTAAAAAACTACTTAAAATTAAACCATAATATAAGTAAGGGTTTGTTTTTTTTAATTATAATTGAATAGAGCCATAAAAGAATTATTTTAATTAGTGTGTAAAAAGAAAAGCTTCTTCAGAAGCTTTTCTTTATTAAACAAAAATAGCTTTACCCCTAAAGTTGTTTTTGTATATATAAAACGATTTAAATGAGTTTTACCCTAAAAAGTGTATAATAAATCAAAAAAAAGAGCCGCAAAATTGCGACTCTTTTTTAATTAATTAAAAGGGTTATTTCCTTTTGTATGTGTAAGTAAATGTTTTTCCATTTTCGTTATCTGCAAACGAAAAAGTATTATTATTATCTTTAAAAGTAAGCTCTCTAAGACTTGGTGAAGAATCTTCTGTTAAGGTAATTCCATAGGTGTTACCATTGTGTTTACTCCATTTACCAGAGGCGGTTCCGTCATCAATACATTTATTTTCATATTCTTCAAAAGAAGAAATAGAGATATTACCATTTTCTTCTACATTGAAAGTAGTTTTCTTTTCGCAATCACTCACTTCTTTTCCTTGGTAAGAAAATTTATACCAAGTACCAATAAAAGGATCTTTCATATTTTGATCTGAATCAGTACAAGATAAAAATGAAATAAAAGTAAATGTTAAGATTAATAGTTTTTTCATAATAATAAATTTTTAAGGACGCGAAAATATTAAAAAATAGTTTAAATAATCATATAATTAAAGATATAAGAAAAGGAAAAGCGAACAGATGTCTGTTTTAAACATTTAAAGATACTTCGATTCAAGACAACAGTTTTCGTTTGAAGGAACAGCATATACAACTATTTCTCGTGATAACGGAACACAAAGTTTAGAAGGTGTATCATTACTGCCATTAATTAATTTTTATCCTGCTTTGTTTAGGGTAACACCTAAATTAGAAATGTTCTTTAGCATAATTTGAGTTTTTAATTTCTCAAATCTAAAAAGTAAAAAAATGTTAGATAAAATTAAACTATAAAATAAGTAAAGGAAATGCTTACATAACTAAAATATATAAGAATAAAATAGGAAACCTATAATAAATTCTATTTTGATATAAATAACGAGAATTTCAAAATTCTCGTTATTTAAAGATAATGAAGTTAATTATATTAAAGTGTACATCTACCAAAACTATTAATATAAAAAGGGAAACGACAATCACGTCCATCTCTATCTGTATCGCAATTTGGATTAAAGCTAACATCAGAGTCAAAATCATCACAGTATCCTTGTGGCAACCAATTACTCCCTTTAATGTTTTTTTGCTCTTGCTTACTAATTGTTTTTCCTAAATTCTTAAATTTTTCTAACATAATATATAGTTTAAAATTTCTCTAAACATATAAACTATAAAATAAAAAAGAATCTAAAAAGCCGTAATAAAAGTAAGGCTTTACCTTGTTTAACTAAAATTAACATTTTTAATATTTTAAATTTTCAAAACTGTTAATCTTCATTCAGATAAGTCGTAGTGAATAATTTTCTATTTTAGCTTACTTCTAAAAACGATAAATAGATTAACTTTTGAAATAAAAAGTCTTAAAGGATAAAAAATATAATAAAGAACACGTTAAAAAGAATATTGAAATGGAAAAACTATTTGTGTATGGAACTTTAGGGCCAGAAAAACCAAATGAGTATATATTAAAAAACATAGGAGGGATATGGAAAAAGGGATATGTTTGGGGAGAATTATACGAAGAAGGATGGGGGGCAGATGTCGGTTTTCCAGGAATACGACTTGAGAATAAAGTTGAAAAGGTTATAGGAAATATATTTTACTCTGATAAATTAGAAGACAGTTGGAAAGACTTAGATGAGTTTGAAGGACAAGCATACAAAAGAGTAATAACAAAAGTGGTGTTAAAAGATACAGAAGAGGAAGTTGAAGCATATATTTATTCCCTTAAATAAACACGATAAGTAATATAAACTTTAAAAAATCTATCATTATAAATTTCTATAGTTTTCTAGTATTAAAGGGTTTGACTATGGTTAGTATAGGAGTTAATAAGCGGAACTTTATTTCTTATACCTATTGAAATTGGTTGATTTTACGGATTTTATAATAAATTAAGTTCCGTTTATTTTTCAACTTTATAGCATGTAATATAAATAAAGAAGATGTTATAAATCATTAAAATATCTTTTTAATCTTCTTTCAAAATTGTAAAAAGGAATAAATTACTAAATACAGTTATCTTTTCTATTGATAAGTTATAGGAGATTTTGATTTTAAAAATAGAACTGTCTGCTTTTAAAATAAAAACAGACAGTTCTATTTTTTATAATTTGGTTATTTAAAGCTCTTGTTGACGTTGACATTCTATCATTGAGCATCTCCCAAATTTGTTACGGCATTTTCCCCAAGGACAACCAGAATCACCAAAACCTCCTTTAATAGATTTTTGTTCTGATTTACTTAATTCAGAACCTAAGCTTGAAATGTTTTTTAACATGATGTTTTTTTTAAAATTCCTTGAAATTTAATTAGTTAATAAGTATTTATCGATTTAAAAACCATAAAATTAGTAAGGTAAAACCGTAAAAAAGATATTAATATGAATGCTATGTGAATAATAAAATGAATTAAAGCTCTTATTTTCGATTAACTTCAATAAAATAATACCAAGATAATCTACCATGTCCGTGGTCTTGACACCATCGGTTGCCATTTATTATTACAGATTGTACTGATTCTGCAGTAGAACTAAATGTAGCCCCATCTTCACATTGAACAAAACCATCCCCACCACCAATAATAGATTTTAATTCTTTGTTATTTAAAAGAGTACCTAGATTTGAAATATTTTTAATCATAATTTAAAAGTTTGTTATTAATTATTCAAATTAAATGATTAAGAATGCTCTCATTTATAAAGATTCAAAAGTGTAGGAAATAAATGTAAAAGCGAATGAGGGTATAAGTTAGTTGTTAGTAAGTAATTTCTGTTTCAAATAACAAAAAATTAAAATAACAGGGGGGAACTAAAAGCTATACTATATTACGAATTAAGTTTTTTCTTAAGAAAGAAAAATAAATATTATAAATAGTGTAGTATTAAAATAAATCATCAAAAAAAGAGAAGTCGTCGTTGTCAATTGTAGGATTAATAAAATTGTTTTTAAAGCCTAATAAGTATCTAATTAAAGAAATTATTAAACCTATTAACAATACAAAAGAGATAAATATTATAGCAACAATTAGTTCTTCTTCTAAACTCATGTTGTAAAAATATAAATTAATAATTAAACTGTATAGGTGATTTTAATTTAGAAGTTTCAAAAATTCAGGTTCAAAAGAATAGGGAACGGCATAATTATAATCTAACACATCAACAAATTCAGCTAATGGAGTGAAAACAAAAATTAGAATTAAAAGAAAAGTTGTGAGTTTAACAAAAATAGAAACTTTTTTAGTTTCTACATATTCGATATTAAGTTGGTCATAGCTGTTTTTCATAAAGTAAAAATAGTAAAAACAAAATAAAGTAAAAGTGTAGATTATTTAATTATTCTTTCTTTTTCGATAGTAGTTATAAACAATATGTAATAGAAATAAGCTTATAGATACTGTCAGAATTAAGGGTAGATTAAATAAAAACATGAATCAAAAATATAAATTTTTAAAACAGTAGGTTACCAAGTAGGACTAGGTAAAGGTATAAGATATAGAAAAATAAGAGCAACTAATACAATTGATGTTAAAATTATAATAAATGTAGTTAAGAATATTTTTTTTAATTCTTTATTCATGCAAACAAATGTATAAATTCAAAATAAGTGTAGTTAATCCTCTTTGTCCATTTCCTTGTTGTCAAGATATTCTGCAAGAACTGGAAAAATGATTCCTAAAACGATAAATGAGATTAACCACCACATAATACAAAAGTAGTAAAAGCAAAATAATAGTATAGTTTTATTCTTTTTATTATTCTTGAGGTTTTTCAATAGTAAAAGAGGATTAAGGTTCTCAAGAAGAAGAGAGATAAAAAACAAAATACTCTAGTAAAATAGAGAGTTGTAATTGATGTTTTTGAGTAGGGAAGCAAACTGTGTTTACATCATTTTATGAGTTTCTAAGTATTGTATATATTGAGTTTGTTTATGTTTTTAGTTTGTTTGGTTCATTATTGGCTCATTTTTTAATGAATATTATTCTAAAAGTATGACTTATTTCTTATGGTAATTCCAACCTACTAAACTTAATAAAATTATAATTAAGAGTATAAGAAAAAGAAAAGCGAACCGAAGTCCGCTAATTAATTTTAGTTTCCTGGTTCTGGAACGCACCAACAGTTTTCGTCAAAACCATAACCATCTCGACATGGTCTAGTGAAAACTCCACAGTTAGTATTTCCACCATTAATAGTTTGTTGTTCATTTTTGTTCAAAATTGAACCTAAGTTTGAAATGTTCTTTAACATAATTTGAATTTTAAATTTCTCAAATCTAAATAATGAAAATTAACATAACTAATTAAAAACCGTAATAAAAGTAAGGTTTTGCCTTATTTAACAGAAGTTGACAAATACTATAAATAGTCTAGTTAAAAAACGGATAAGGCAACTAATATAATACCAACGACTTGAATTGAAGTGGTTTTTTAATATCAAAAAAATAACAGTAGAATTATGAATGAAGAAAAAGAAAATAAGTAACCAGTCATCTTTAATACTACTTTTATATAAACTAACTAATTAAGCTAATGAAAAAACAAAATCTTAATTTATAATTTTAAGATAATGTAGCAGTTAAGTTGTTTTTTTGATAATTAGATTAAGAGAAACTAAGTATCGTTCAGAAGAGTTCTTCTATCAGTTAAGTAAATGAACATTAAAATAAGTGTAGTTAAAAGCAAAAGCATTTTGGAGTAGGTATTATGCCTAAGCATCCTCCTGTATAAACAGTAACACAACGTTTGAAGTCAGGATTAATTTGAGATAACGGAATTGATACAAAAATTAAAATTAAAACGATAGTTGTGAACTTGACGAGAGAAGAAGTCTTCTTAGTTTCTACATATTCAATATTAAGTTGATCATAGCTGTTTTTCATAGAAGTAAAAATAAATTTAAACTGTAATAAATCGAGGTTATTAAAAAACGAATAAGCTCATTGATATAATTGTAGTAAATAATTATTTCTCTAACTTAGCTGGAAAGAAAAAGAGAGATAAATACACAAATTTCTTTACCCAATTAGGTGTATAACGACCTATTTTATGTGTATGTAAACAAATTACCAATAATACTCAAAACGCAAACCAGAACTAATTTTAACTGAATGGAATTTTCAAAGGATTATAAAGAACTTGGAGAAATAATCGTAAAAAAATTACGAGATGAAAACTTTAAATATTATTCCCAAAAGAGAGAGTTCGGGAAATCTATGACTGCAAAAGAATATTCTGAATTACCAAGAAATCCGAATTTAGCACCTGAATTACAACAATTGGAAGATGAACGATTTGAGTTTTTTAACGGATTGAACGAAAGGCAAACGGAAATTTTGAACCGATTTATTCTAAATGTTTTGGATTCTACCGCATTTAATTTCTTGAGAGAAATTGAAGAGAATCTAAACAATAACGAAAGTATCGGATTGACTATTAATGGACAAAAAGTTGAGAACTTAACGTCCGAATTATTATCTGGAACTTTATTTGGAGAATATTTTTTATGGACTGAAAAGAGTAGCGAATTTGGAGAGTTTCAACAATAATAAAAAAATATTATTTTTAGTTTGATTTATGTTAGTTCCTCGTTTACTAGCTTATGATTTTCCTTCGGAAAATCCTCACACAAATACGTAGCTTTTCATATGCATACCGTTGCTATTAATTGAGAAGAAATACTAAAAAAACAACAAATTAAATATGAACGAAAAGAAAGCTAAAAAGATGATTTAGAACTAATTATTGTTTCAAATGGAATTACTTTAGTCGGAATTGTTGGGCTCTTTTTCAATAAAATTACTGGAGAAATTTCAGTAACAGTTGGAGTCATTATGTTATTAATGGGGTATCTTTCTAAAAATCCAAAAAATACATAAAGAAAAAAGAATGAATAAGCTTAACAGAATTAAAATAGATATAGAACTTAATTCTTAAAAGTACAACCCTCTAGTAAAATAGAGGGGTATAGTTGGTTTTATCGATATTATTGAGTTTACTCTTGCATTGAGTGGTAAAGGACATACACCTTTGTATTCAGCAAGTATTATAACTATTTAAGTAAATCCATTGTTTAAAGAAATACATAATTCACCAAATAATAAAGGGAATTATCATATGCCAATAATTTTAGATCCTTCAGATGAATACGAATGGCTGCACTGTAATAACAATACCGATATTGTAAAAACATTACTTCACACTTTTGCAAAAGAACCTATTGAAACTTATTCAGTATCTCAAGATATTTTTAAAAGAGTAGATAGTAATAGGCAAGATATTCTTAAAAAGGTTGAGTATTGAACTCAAATTTAAAAGCCACCTATTTATTATTTCATAGAGTGGCAATCAAAAAAATTATTTAGCATACTCACATTTTCCGTAGGTACCAGTATTATTCGCATATCTACATATTTGCCCAATTGGACACATGAAAATGAAATTGCAAAAAGTATCAGGATGGTCATTGTTACCACCTTTAATATTTTGTTGTTCTTTTTTGTTTAGAGTTACTCCTAAGTTTGAAATGTTCTTAATCATAATTTAAAGTTTAAAATTAATTTTTCAAATTAATTAATTTAAAAAAAGCTGATTTACAAAGACTCATAAGTGTAATGAATAAATGTAAAAGTGTAAAACTATAGTTATCCGATCTATTAAAAACTGAAAAGTTGGTTGACATAGTGGTAAGTAAAATGTTGTGTTTTCCAAAAGTCATAAGCTAAATTATCAATATATTTATTTGTATCTAATCAGTCGTAGTACATTTATAGAAACACAGATGATTCTTCGTAGATACCAAACAGTTTTAAGGGGATTGCTGGAAGGTTTTTATTTATAGTGTTTATATTAAGTTAAAGCTTATGATTTAAGCTTAACAAAAAAAAATGATTTGAATGGATTTGAAAATCTTAAAAATTATAGCCATAGTAACTATTTTGATTCTTTATTTAGGACAACGGTTACCTACAGCATTACGAAATTGGAAAGGTAAAAAAAAAGTTAAACGTCTCTCTTCTTCTCCTTTAGTTCAGTCATCTACTCTTTCTGAAAATGAATTGAAAAAGCGTAATAGAGAAAAACGAAAAGTTCATTTTGAAAGTATTTATGGAAATGCAGATTTTGTGAATCGAAACACAACAAAATTAGAAGATTTTGTGATTAATGATAGAATCAATAGATACGATTTACAAAAGCTTACCGAGCTTAACGAAACCGATACCCAATTTTTTGATGGTTGGAATAATTTAGTTCTTGAATTAATGCGTGAATTAGATGCTTCAGGTTGGGACAGAAAAGTTCTGGTGATGAAAGAAAAATGGGGAGAGTTGAGATTTTCGGTGGGAATAAATGCTGATGAAAAGTTACATGAAATTACGGAAAAGTATTTGGAAAAGTCATTAGAAATATGTCATCTATGTGGTGAAGCCGGCAAGTTAAGAAATGACAACCCATACTGGGAAGTTTTGTGTGAAGAGCATTATAAATCTGGAGGTGCGCCATTGTACTCTGAATATAAATTTTAAGTTCCTTAATTATAGATATTCAAATATTGAAAGGAAAAAGATTAATGAAAAGTGCCGAGTAATTAATTAGAAGTTAAAAGCATACTGTAAGCAATAAAAAAAATAGCCAATTAAATACTGAATTTAAAGGTTAATGGCTTTTTTAAGATCAACAAATAAGTTGATTATCTTAAAAAAATGCCTATCACATATCAACATCGTTAAAGTGTTGATTTTTTATGTCAAAAGGTTAAGAAATAAATTAAAATGAAAGTTATTTATCTGATCTGTTAAATGATTTTGTAAGTTATAAATTTTTACATTTGCTGTATGGTACATTTTTTCTTATTAGGGGTTGCGCTTTTAGGTATGTCTTTTTTAGTATTATTACTTTTTATTCTCTGGAAGAAAGATAATAATTTTAGTTATGCCGAAGCATTATTGTTTTTAATTAGAAAGATTATAAAAGGTTTTGATAAATATGTATTTCCTACTCTGATGGGCTTAGTTTATTACTCTTTAATTGTATATATATATGATTATATAATCAACTTATGAAGTTGATTTTAAAAAAAATCAAAACATTACTTATCATAGATCAACACCTAAGAAGTGTTGGTTTTTTTATATCAAAAGTTTAAGTTTTCAGATCCTAAAAACTAAAAAAATCATTGATGTATTGGGATAAGTAAAATAAGTTTTATTTCTAATGAATAGTGTGTTGTATTTTATTATTAAAAAATATATTTGCTTTGATATAATTAGTTTTGCAATATTTAAGAAGACAGAAATGCTGAACATTTTCAAGAAACAAAGGATTAAAATAATGGACGAGACTTTCGGTGTTTTAATATTTAAAAAATCTAATAGTTTGGGTGGATCATATTGGAATGTTAATAGAAAAGTGGATTCTGTAAATGAAATAATTGAATTTTATGTGTATAATAATGAGCATGGGATAAGTAAAATACAAAAAGAACTCATTTTTAAAATTGAAAAGAAGTATCCTGAACTGCTTGATAATTTGGAAAATTATTTGAATGCCAAAATTCGAGAAGTTGACTCAAAAAGTTCAAAAATATCAATTTTAAAAGATTTAGATATTAGTTTTATAAATATCCCTGAAAATCCGACTAAATTGAGTAAATGGGAAATTAACTTTGTGGAAAAAAGGGGATTTGCTATTTATGAGATTGAAATTGAGAATTGGAAACCTATTGATTTAGGTATTTCAGCATAAAAAGCGTTGAATAATAAGTTATATAATTATGTGATTGGGTTTCCTTGGTAAAAATTCAATCTTATTAATTATCTTTCCACGGCAACAGAAAAAGGGACAAAAAATACACTAATAACAATAATAAAATGCATTATATACTTATAATACTAGGAGTTGTTTTTCTAATTTTATGGTTAAAAACGATGATTGGAAATATTCTAATTAAAAAAAATGGAATTCTAACTAATGCACGAGTAGTATCATATGAAAGAGAAATAAGAAAAGATACTGAGGCTGGAAATTACGGGGAAGTAGAAGTGAAATTCCCAATTCTGACTTTTGAATATTTAGACAATGGAATAACAAAAAATATACGAATTAAAGGAAAGAGTAATTCTAAGTTTAAAATAGGAGAAATAACACCAGTGTATTATGACCCAAACAATCCTGAGGGAAGATTTTATTTACCTAAAAAAGATTTTCTTGTGAAATATTTGTTCTTAATATTTGGAATTATGTTTCTATATTTTGGAATTAATGGATTATAAATTAATCAAGTATTTTTAGAGTTGTTTTAATTTTCAAAATATAATTTATTATGAAGTATTTATTGATGTTATCTCTATTTATTAATTCTGAATTAGGTTTATCTACATCAATTTTATTCAATGAAAATTCTTCAAAAGAAAAAGAAGAAATCCAATATACTAATCCTAATGATGATGGAATAGAGGATGAAGATCCTCAAGAAGAGGGAAAGTCTATATAGTGAAAAAAAATAAAAACTCTCTAGAAAAAATAAAGGACTATAGTTGATTTTATTAATATTATTGAGTTTACCTTACTTATTTTGTTTTATTGGTTCATTTTTTTTATGAATTAAAAACTAATATTTATCTCAAAATAAGACTTATTTCTTATGGTAATTCCAATATACTAAACTTAATAAAATTATAATAGCTAATCTTCTCTTCTAAATAACTATTGTTTTTAGGACCTGTAATTTAGGTGAATGAAGTTAGAAAGGTAAAAGGACCTCGGTTAGTTAATTAGGACCTAATTGACTACCAAAATTAGTATAGATTCTGGCTTTATTTAAAAAGAAGTTTTGATTTTAGTTTCCAAAGAATGTGAGTTACTATACTACTAATACTTCCAATAAATAAAAAAGCTAAATGTATAGCTAAAATTGGCATTCCACATTTAATATTGTCTTCCTGGTTTGGATAAAAAAAACGAGGTAAAACAAAATTATATAGAATAATAAAAATAAGGAGAATTAAAAAATCGGAAATATATAACTCTTTATTATTTGAGAATAAATTAATTATTTTCTTTTTGAAATAATAAAGTGAGAATTGAATCAATGAAACACCAAAAAAGAAAAGGTAAAGTAAAAACATAAGCAATTTAATTGAAAAACAAATATAGTAAATCAATAAAACTGCAGTTTTGAACTACTAGTTCTTGTGCTTATTAAAAGAAAAAATAAAGGTACCAAATAGAATTATAACAACAATTAAAATGAGAATTTCTTCAGGGCTTGATTTAGAAACATGATTATTAACAGGACCTGTATAAATTGGTCCACTAAAAGGTGTTCCTCTTTGTAATATTATAAAAAGCATTATGAAATATAAATAGGATGAGCAATTTTATTAAGCAAAATTAATAAAAACAAAATAAAGTATAAGTGTAGCAGCTCAGTTCTATAAAAATACACTAAACATTGGATTAAACACCAAGCCCCGTATTAATTATAGCCAATGTTAGCACCTGCTTTTTATTCATCATAAATATCATTTTCTTGAAGAGGGAAAATTTCCCAATCAAATTCTTTTAAGATACTTCTTTCATATTTATCATTTTCTTCGTGATATAAATGTCCGTGTGGTACAGGAAAAGTGAAATTTTGTTCTTTGTATTTGTTTTTATTTAAGCGATTTCTATAATTTTCCACGTTTCCATATGCAAATATTACATTATGTTGGTCATATACTAATAACCCTGTGTTTTCAACAGTTCCAATCCAAATATGGTGTCTTGCGTCCGTCTCAAAATACTTTCGGTACTGATTAAGGAATTTAGTCAATTCTTTTTTAGTTTCAAAAATTGGTGATTGATACCTACCTAACTTTTGTCCTATTCTTGAAACAACTAAAACATATAAAATATAAAAAGGTGGTTCTAAATCATTCAGTAGATCAGATAAAAGCTCAATTTGATTTTTACTTGTCGCAATTTTTATTGAATTATCTGATTGTTCAAATATTTTCCCATAATTAAATTCAATTTCAGGGTTATTTAAATCACCAGCTACAAATTTTACTAATTTCTTAGTTGCTTTTTTAGTTTTAAATATTCTACTTAGTTTCATTTGTTTCGTGGTTAGTGCTAACTTGTTTATATACGTACATTTATTCCGTATATACTTACCAAATGAGAGAGAGACGTGGAATAAAAGTATTTAATAATTTAAAATTACATTTTTTTTATTTATTACAATTATATCAATATACTTTTCAGTTTTTAATGTCCGAAAACTATAGTTAAAACTAACCTTAAGGAAACATTCTGTTGCGTTTTTGTTGCACGTTAATGAAAAACGATAGTTTAGTTTTGTGATTTGCAACAATGTTGTTGCTTTCTGATGCACTTAGTGATTTTTTATTTTTAATTCAATTTTATTTTTTCCAAGCACAAAATCATCAGTTACTACTTTTTTTTCTTTATCAATAATTATTTCATTAACGAATTCTGTTAAAATCAATTTATCATTCTCAAATTTCCAATTGAACTGTTGATATTCATCATTTTCGGAATTAATTAAAGTAATTACATCTAAGTTTTTATGAGGATGTAGAGTGCCAAAATAATTTCGCACTTCATATTTGTTGAATTTATCAAAGTTTTTCAAGTCTCCATTCTTATCAAAGACAACGATTTTATTGTTGTAAGTATAAGTGCCAGAAATTATTTTTTCATTAAAATATCTAGTTATGCTTTTTTCTATACCATCAATTTTTTCGTTTTTATCAAGAATAAAATTATAGATGCTGTCTTGATGTTTAAGTAATTTTCTTAAATCATTTCTTTTACTGAAGATGTATTTTATTGAATCTATTCTTTCTTGATTAGGTAACTGAGTTAGTAATAGATTATCATTTTCTTTTAATAAAGCATAGTTACCTCTAAAAGAATCAAATAAAGCAAGAGTGTCAGAGGTGTAATTCAGTTTGTACCTCAATTTAATGATTGAACCGTAACTTTTAAGCGAATCATTCTTTATTTCCAAAAGAATTGCAAACCAAGTTGGTACTTGTAATCTATGCTTAGCTATTTTCTTATCTGCAAGTATTTTATCAAAATAATTATTCAGCCCCCAAATACCACTTAATTCAGGTTTATTCAATTTAGATTTTTGCAATTCAAATTCCTCCTTTTTTTGAGTCAAATTACAGCTTAAAATGAGACTAATAATTGATATATAAAATACGTTTCTCACCATTAAATACAACTTGTTTTTATGCGGAACTTTATTCCTTATATTCGTCCAATTTGGTTGGTTATGTGGAACTTTCAATAAAATAAGTTCCGTTTATTTTTTTCAACTTTATAACATGCAATGTAAATAAAAGAGAGGTTATAATTCCTTAAAGTCTACATTTATTTTTACAAATTGTATCATAATTTCTATAGTTTTTGATTAGCTAAAGATGAATTAGAATGGTTTTTAATTTATGAAAAAGCCACAGCCACCGAAGGTTCTTTTGAGTTGGTTTTGGATGGTTATACAAAAACTGAATTAGAATAAATAACGAGAGCTAACAAGGTGTATAAGTAATATCTGTTTGAATTCAAATTCAAGCCGTTTTTCTTTTTTATTAAGTATATTGCTAACCGAAAGTATTAGCATAGAAACCTGCTGCTACTCATACACTAGACCGTTATAAAAAAATAACTAATTGAAAGAAAAAAAACAATATCAAAAAGGTTTCTGTATTATTTGTAAAAACAAAACCGTCTCTTTCGAAAAAGGGGTGATTTGTAGTTTAACAAATTTACTCCCTGACTTCGATAAAGAGTGTAATAAATTTGAAGTTGACAAAAAAAGAATTACAGAAAAGACAGATGAGTTTAAAAAAGGAATTAAACTAAAATACACAAAACTTGAGAATAAAAAATTCTGGACAGATCCTGACACTTCTTTTTATATTGAAAGATTTAGTTTGAAAAATAATAATAGAAATCTTTCTAAAGGAGGCGTTAATATGAAGTTTTATAGGAATAAATTTAGTATTCTGAATCATTCATTAGTTTTTATTGGGATATTTCTAATGATTGTGTATGGAAATATAAAACATAATCATGGATGGGATTTACAATCATTTAATATGATTTTTTTAATAGTGTTTTCATTAATTGGTATAATCTATATTTCATATAATTACTTTAACGATGAGGACTATGTTATTTCTATTCATGAAAACTATATAAATCTTAATGGAGAAAAAATATATTGGAATTGTATATTAGATTATGTTATAATAGAAGGGAAAAATGAAGATAAAGTGATATTATGCACTAGCTTAGATGGTATAAAAAAAATAGATATGAAAAGGTTTGATAATTCCGCCTTTGAAATAGCGAGTATTATAGAAAAAAACATAAAATATTTTACAACATAGATAAAGAACTATAAAGAAAATTTTTATTTAATCATACTTACCACAATCACCTTATTCAAGGTGATTTTTTTATGTCAATATTTAGTAAACGAATTAAAAAATTAGAGTAGTTATAAGTAACCTATAGAAAACATTCTGTTGCTGTTTGTTGCAAATTATTGCAATTTTGTTGTAGCGTTTTTTTTAAACCTAGTATTTATAAAGGTTTTCGGAATGTTCTCTTTAAATATATTTTGCTGCAAACTGATGCGTATTGTTGCAACATGGATGTTTTTGTTACTAAACTGTTGCAGTTTTGTTGCAAAGGGATTTTAAAAACTATAATTACTATGAGCTTAGCTTTGATATTGTGTTCTATATATTTTTTAGTAAAAGTTAAATAATTATGTGAAAAAAATCACCACTAAAAAAAGTGTTGATTTTATTATCAATTACATTAATGTCTATGTTTATTATTCTTCATTTGATTATTCATGTCATGAATCCTTTTAGGATTGTTTTTGAAAGCAAATTTTAAAAACTGTTTGTAGGGCTTTATAGTAATTGAATCATTCAATTCTTTAACTAACTTTCTTTTTAAATCTTTAAAAAAAATAATCTTCAGAGAATCGTTTTCTCTTTCGCTTATTAAAAATTCGTAAAATTTGTAGGGATGTGAATAGCCAAATGAAAGACCAATTTCTTTTGATTTGATATTATTCTCCCAAATATAGTATCCTATTTTTTTCCACTTATAGGTAATTCTTCTAGTTGCCATATTTGCTCCATGATAACTATCTAATTCATATGTTAAAATGACATTTAAAGAATCTTTATAAGTTTTAATTTTTTGAGGATAAAATTTGTATTTTTTAATAGCTTTTTGAAATGTAGAATTGTCTACGTTAAGATTAAATTTTTTGTCTAAAAATTTATACTTTTTACTTAAAAAGTCTATTTTTTTTAAGCTATCTATTTCCCTTTCTCTTTTTTCTATTTCAGCAGAAAGGTTATTAGTTTTTTCATTTTTCTCACCATTTTTATTTAAGCAAGAGAAGAAAACTAAAACTAATGAAAAATAAATACAGTATTTTAAGGATAAATTCATAAGAAATTTAATAATTAATTATTTACCACCATTAATCTTATGCTCTTGATGAGTAAGAATTATACAGTCTGTAGTGGCATATGCAACACAAGTTAGAAGATAGCCGTCATCTAATTGATCATCATCTAAATAAGATTGATCAGGTTGAGTTATAGAACCATCTAGTACTTTTGCAGCACAAACAGCTATAGCTCCAACTCTGTCTGCATATGGTAATTTATATGATAGGAAAAATACTATATCTAGACTTGTGCTGAACGACTTAAACGCCAAAACCACGTTAAGGATTAATGATATGACTAATGAAAATACATTAATAGACCAATAAAGATGCCAATAAGACCTAAAACAAAACCTAGTAACTTACTGGAAAAAGTTTCGGGATATACTTTGGTACTATTTTTTGGATCTGGATCTAAAGGCTCTACAATCGAGTGGATTAAACAAAATAAACCTAATAAAAGTACACTTACAAATGACATGCTTTCACTTATAAAAGCATCATACATTACAGATAAAAATACACAGGTATAGAATAAATTTTTAAAAGCAGTAAGAGTCTTTTGCAGAAATTCCATTGTTATTGTAATATATTTTTTTAACCTTACTCTTTAATTTATTCAATTGAACATTAAGATTTTCTTCTAAAGGATGTTTTTTAACTTGTTGCTTTTTTATCCCATTGATTGTTTAAAACAGAAATTTTTGAATCTATATACTACATGTTATTGGAAGAGGTAAAGAATCTTAATCTAATAGCTTGAGTGTTATTTTTCTTTTTATAGCTTCTTATTTGAAAATTGAAATTTATCAATTACAAAATTGGTTCATTATTGGTTCATTTTTTCAATAAAAATAAACAAATATAAAAAATAAAACCCTCTAGTAAAATAGAGGGGTGTAATTGATATTATTGAGTTTACTCTTGCATTGAGTGGTAAACCGTATTCACGTCATCATCTTCTTCTAAACGCTCTAAAAGCTTGTTTACATCTTCTTTTTGTTCGTCAGAAATAGCAGTAGTAGTTGTTGGAATTCTTTCAAATTCAGAAGAAAGAATCTCAATATTGTTTTCCTCTAAGTATTTCTGAATAGAACCAAACTGACCAAATGGAGCATATAGCATAACAGAGTTATCTTCCTCGTCTGCAAAAACTTCTTCCACTTCAAAGTCAATCATCTCCATTTCGAACTCTTCTAAATCCATTCCTAAAGTATCCTCTTTTACTTTAAAGTTTACTACATGGTCAAACATGAAAGCAACCGAACCTGAAGTTCCTAAATTACCATTGCATTTATTAAAAGCAGCTCTTACGTTTGCTACAGTTCTGTTATTATTGTTTGTTGCAGTTTCTACTAAAACAGCAATTCCGTGTGGTGCATATCCTTCAAATAAAACTTCCTTATAGTTAGCTGTATCTTTATCAGATGCTTTTTTAATAGCGCGTTGTACATTATCCTTAGGCATGTTTGCAGCCTTCGCATTTTGTATTACAACACGTAAACGAGAGTTTGTTTCAGGGTTTGGACCTCCTTCTTTTACTGCCATTACAATGTCTTTACCAATTCTAGTAAAAGTTTTAGCCATAGCAGACCAACGTTTCATTTTTCTCGCTTTCCTAAATTCAAATGCTCTTCCCATTTCTTAAAAATTATGTTTACGCAATGGCAAATGTAACTATTGCGTTAAATATTTACAATTAAAATCTTTTTTTGAAAATTTGTTTTCCTTCTTTGTCACTATAGGCACGCCAAGTACCTGTCTTTTTTCCGTTTTTAAACTGTCCTTTCAGTTTTAAATTACCGCTAGAATAATATAGTTTAAAGCTACCGTCTAAAACGCCATCGTCTAATTCAACTTCAAATTTTAATTGCTTATCATCGTAATACTCTTTGTATTCTTTTGCGCTTAAATCTGATGGATGAATTGCTTGAATATTAAAAATAGTTTCTGCAGTTTCTACAATAACTGAATCTTTTTCAGGTATTAGCTTTTTATATAATTCTTCCTTTAAAGCAGTTTCTTTGTTTTGATGATTGGATAATTCTTCTTCTGATTGATATGAAAGCGTAATATTACTTTCAAACAAGTCTCCTTTAGAAATTAATTGAATACCAACCTGCGAAAATGAATTAAAATACTTTTTATTTTTTCTAAGTTGTTGCTGAGTTTTATAGTCTAATAAACTCAATAAATCGTTGTATGAATTTGCAGTTTCAGCATAGGCAAAAACACTCGATTTATTTTCAAAATGATAATTAAATTCTTCAAATCTCTCAGATTCCGCTAAAGTGTATTCAACCAAATGATTGTTAATAATCTCTTTTAAGGTATTAGGACTCGTACTAAATACCACAAAATCATCAATAATGGTAAAATATGGCTTTTCCATTTTAGCAAAAGTTTTCCCTGCCAACATCTTAAAGAATCCTTTTAAATCAAAAAAGTGAATAGGGTAGCCTTTGTAGTTGATTTGCTTAAATTTTAAAGGCGTATTTTCTTTAATTTTTGAAAGAATGAAATCTAAATTTTCTTTAGCATCATCAATATCATCAGCTTTAATAACCGCAGCAATATCTTTTTTGTTTTTAGATAAATCTGAATTAAAATGTAGTAACCCTACTTCGTTACCAATCCAGCTATATATATGTTTTTGAATATCGATCTCTAATTGATCTTCAATACTTTTAATTTGATTGGTGTAAGTTTTAAAAGTAGCAGCATTGTCTTTTTCTAAAGCTTCTAAATTGGTATGAAAAGCATCAAAACTATCAAAAGAAAAACTTAGGTATAAAGAAGTGTTTCTTGGAGCAATTTTGGCAATACTACGTTTACCTTTTCCAGAATTTTGAAGCGCTTTTAAAAAGGTTTGAGAAGTCTGATTTACATTCGTATAACCAAGTGCTTGCAAGGTAACTCCTTCCATAATGGAAATGTCAAAACCAGAATAAAATAAAGCGTTTTGTACATTTTTAAAGCTTTTAAGGTTTGAAGGGTTTGTAAAACAAGCTAAGTACTGGTCGAAGTATTCATATTGAATATATACATTAAAAAAACCGTCGTTTCCAGTTTCTTTTTTTATTTCAACAAAGTTCAAATCGCGACCAATTACTGGCTCCAAATATTGATTTATTGATTGCTCAACTAGTACATGTGTATAAGAAGCAATTAATTGATTTTTAATAAATGATAAATAAAGAGTTTCTCTGTTGCTTTTATTGTAAAGCTCAATAATTTCATGCTCTTTGTAGGTTCTTTGAGTAATCTTAAAGTTGCTATCAGCTAATTTTTGAATGGCGCTTTTTAAAAAGCGAAGTTTGGCTAGTTTTTGAAGATCGATTACATAAAGTAAACCGTATTTTTTAGGTTTATAGCTATGAATAGATATTAAAAGATCTCTTTCGCCTATAAAATCAATTACATCTTTCTGATCCTTAAAAAGTTTATTAAAACCGCTAATGTCTTTAGTTACTTCTTTGAAATAAGAATTGGTTTGAAAGTGTTTCCAAATTTCACTCGAACTTATTTCGTCCCAAGTATCAATAGGTCTTTCAGTTTCCAAAACGATAGCTGCATTTTTAGGAATTAGATAAATAGGGTTAATATTATCTTCATCAGCTAAGGTAAAAATGTAAGCTTGATATCCTATAAAACTAAAAAGGGCTATTAGAATAGCCCATATAATCTTTTTTTTCATAACTAGTTGTATGCAAATTATACTTGAATAACACCTAAATTAAAAGGTTTTTCAATAGGAGCGTGGTTAGCAGCTTCTATTCCCATAGAAATCCAGGTTCTTGTATCTAATGGATTGATAACGGCATCTGTCCATATTCTTGCAGCAGCATAGTATGGAGAGATTTGGTTATCGTAACGTGATTTTATTTTATCAAATAACTCAGCTTCTTTTTCTGGAGTAATTTCTTCTCCACGTTTCTTTAACGAAGCTGTTTCAATTTGTAATAATACTTTAGCAGCAGAGTTACCACTCATTACCGCTAGTTCAGCACTTGGCCAAGCAGCAATTAATCTAGGGTCGTATGCTTTACCACACATAGCGTAGTTACCAGCACCATAAGAATTACCAATAACAATGGTAAATTTTGGAACTACAGAATTTGACACAGCATTTACCATTTTGGCACCATCTTTAATAATTCCACCATGTTCAGATTTAGAACCTACCATAAATCCAGTAACATCTTGTAAGAAAACTAAAGGAATTTTCTTCTGATTACAGTTGGCAATAAAACGAGTAGCTTTATCGGCAGAGTCGTTGTAAATAACACCACCAAACTGCATTTCTCCTTTTTTAGTTTTCACTAAAGTACGTTGGTTTGCAACAATACCAACAGCCCAACCGTCTATGCGACCGTAACCAGTAATAATGGTTTGTCCATAACCTTCTTTATATTGCTCAAATTCAGAATTATCAACCAAACGTTTGATAATTTCTAACATATCATATTGAGCATTTCTTTCTCTTGGAAGAATTCCAAAAATATCATCTTCATTTTCTTTTGGAGGAAATGACTCTTTACGGTTAAAACCAGCTTTGTCATAATCTCCAATTTTATCCATTAAATTTTTAATGGTAGTTAAGGCATCTTTATCGTCCTTAGCTTTATAATCGGTAACACCTGAGATTTCACAGTGCGTAGTTGCACCACCTAAAGTTTCATTGTCTATAGTTTCACCAATAGCAGCTTTTACTAAGTAGCTTCCAGCTAAGAAAATACTTCCAGTTTTATCTACTATTAAAGCTTCATCACTCATAATTGGCAAATAAGCTCCTCCAGCTACACAACTTCCCATAACAGCAGCAATCTGAGTAATACCCATGCTACTCATTACAGCATTGTTCCTAAAAATTCTTCCAAAGTGTTCTTTGTCTGGGAAAATTTCATCTTGCATTGGTAAATATACTCCCGCAGAATCTACTAAGTAAATAATAGGAAGTTTGTTTTCAATAGCAATTTCTTGAGCTCTTAAATTTTTCTTACCTGTAATAGGAAACCAAGCACCTGCTTTTACAGTAGCATCGTTTGCAACAACGATACATTGCTTACCGCTTACGTATCCCATTTTAACAACAACTCCACCAGAAGGACATCCTCCGTGCTCTTCATACATTCCTTCTCCTGCAAAGGCACCAATTTCTATAGATTTAGTGTCTTTGTCTAAAAGAAAATCAATACGTTCTCTGGCAGTTAATTTTCCTTTTTCGTGATGTTTGTCAATACGTTTTTGTCCGCCTCCTAATTTTACTTTTACTAAGCGTTGGCGTAAGTCTGAAGCTAAAAGTTTATTGTGGTCTTCGTTTTTATTGAAGTTAAGATCCATTGTAAGTTATTTGTTTTGCGTTTGCTAAAATAAGAAAATCAAGGTAGAATACAAGGTGTTTACTTGTATGATTCTAGGATGCTTTCTACCGTTTTTTCTATTTCTAAATTTCTTAATTGTTTGTTTAAAATTCGTGGCTCAGCTACCCGTTCTTCACAGTTTTTTACACCACAAGATTCACAGGTAACACCTACAGTTTTCTTGGTAAAAGTATCTTCTTTAAAGAATTGAATTTTTTTCTTTAAATGAGGAGATAATAGCATACCAATACTCACACTTCTATTAATGTTGTCTTTAAAAGGGTCGGAAGTGGCAGCGGATAAAACTAAGTACTCATTTTTAGAGTTCTCATAAGATGATATTTGAATACCGTAACTAGACTTTTTATCAGCGTTTTTTTCTAAGTCTTCAATTGTCTTTAAAGAAACCCATCTTCTGCAATAGTGTTCGTTATTACGATTTGCATGTGGTGTTTGTTGCTGAGTAATATGCAGCTCTTTTGAAAGCCTATATATGGATGAGTTTTCCTTATGAGTAAAACGTAAAAAGAATAGGTTTTTTATGTTAAAGTGCTTGGGCAATATATTTGTTAAGCGTTGGTAAAAAGTTTCATCAGAACAATGAAAGCTTTTAATGATTTTATGCAATTGAATAGGTTGCCAATCTTGTAAAGAAAATAAATGAGTTAGTTTGTTAACTAGATTTTCTTTTGGAATAATAAGAGCTCCAGCAAAGTAGGAAGCAATAAAATTATTTAAAACCTGATCAAAACTTTCAAATTTTATCCAAGGAAAGGTGTATAATCGATTTTCAATATTTAAATAATTGTAAGCAATTTCTTTAGCGTAAATAAATGTTTTTTGTGCTTCACTAATATCATCAAAAAGAAGTAGTGTTTTATTCTTTGGAATGTAAATATTTCTTAATTCTGATAGTTTCTGATGTTTAGAAAGTTCTTCAGTATTAATAGTGTATCCGTATTCTTGAATTAAAATATCTTCTAATTCTTTTGATTTTATAGGTTTACTTAAATCAACATGATAAGATTTAGCAAAGGAAATAACATTATTCTCAATATCCTCAAAATAATTATTATGTGCTTCTTGGTACGAACGTAAAGAAGCTAAAAAGAAGCTTTCTCTTGTTAAGTTATAGTTTTGAGATATCTTTATAATAGTACTAATAAAAGCATTCACTTTCGCAGGAGCATTGGCAACAATATCAATAAGATTGTTTTCTTTAATACCAAATAGCTCTAACGGAATTTCTTTTAAAATTTTCGACTGTAAGATTTCACCAATTGGAGCTAAGTTTTTATCCAATTTTAAAGAAACCAAATGATCATATGGAACTTCTAGTTTTTCAGAAAGTATTACAATCTTATCTGTTTTTGGGTATTTTTTTCCTTTTTCAATTTCATTTAAATACGATTTAGATAAGCCTGTTAATTTGGCTAATCCGAAGAGTGATAGGTTTTTATCGGTACGTATTTGTTTAAGTTTTAAACCAAAAACAAGTCTAATATATTCTTCTTCCAAAGTGTTTTATTAAAAGATTCGCAATTCAAAGGTATAAAAATTAGCGAATTAATAAAAATTAGTAAAAAACATATTTTTAGCGAACGTTCGCTTTTTGTTTTGAGTTCTTTTTTTTAATATTGAAGTGTCAATAATTAAAAATAAGTTATTATGAATCAAGATGTTCTAATCAAAGAAATTCAATTTAAAGGTTTTGAAGCTATTCAGTATAAAAGCATTCTAACTAAAGAAGCTAGTGCTTTTTTAATTCAACTTCATGAAAGATTTAATGAAAGAAGGCTTCAATTATTAGAAGAGAGAGAAATAGAACAGGCATATTTTGATGCAGGTAACTTTCCAAGTTTTCCAGAAGAAACAAAGTTAGTAAGAGAGGATGATTGGGTATGTGAACGATTGCCAAAAGATTTACTAGATAGAAGGGTAGAAATAACTGGTCCAGTTGAGAGAAAAATGATTATCAATGCATTGAATTCTGGCGCAAAGACATTTATGGCTGATTTTGAAGATAGCAATTCTCCTACAATTACTAATATTCTAGACGGGCAAGTAAATTTAAGAGATGCAGTAAATAAAACGATTTCCTTTTATAATGAAAAGAAGGATAAAACGTATAAACTAAATGACAAGGTAGCTACATTGTTGGTTCGTCCTAGAGGATTGCATTTAAATGAAAAACATTTTGTTGTAGAAGGAGAAGAGATGTCGGGTTCTTTAGTAGATTTTGGATTGTATTTTTTCCATAATATTAAAAACTTACTAGGTCAAGGAAGTGCTACTTATTTTTATTTACCGAAGTTAGAACACTATGAAGAAGCTCGCTGGTGGAATGATGTTTTTGTATTTGCGCAAGATTATCTTGGGATTTCTCAAAAAACAATTAAAGCAACTGTATTGATAGAAACGATTACAGCTAGTTTTCAATTAGATGAAATTATTTATGAGTTGAAAGATCATATGGCTGGTTTAAATTGTGGTCGTTGGGATTATATTTTCTCATATATCAAAAAGTTTAGAAATCACAATGGGTTTATAGTACCAAACCGAGCTCAGGTTACTATGAGTAGTCCTTTCATGAAGGCTTATTCGTTAAGAGTAATCCAAACATGTCATAAACGAGGTGTACATGCTATGGGAGGAATGGCTGCACAAATACCAGTTAAAAACGACGATAAAGCTAATGAGTTGGCTTTTTCAAAAGTATATAATGACAAGTTGCAAGAAGTAAAAAATGGTCATGATGGAACTTGGGTTGCACACCCAGGGTTGGTAAAAGTAGCGATGGATGTTTTTAATGAGTATATGCCGAAAGCAAATCAAATAGATAAAAAGTTAGAAGATATATCTATAACAGAACAAGCATTGGTTGATTTACCTGAAGGAACAATTACTGAAGAAGGAATTAGAGAAAATATAAATGTTGGTATTTTATATATAGAATCTTGGTTAATGGAACAAGGAGCAGCAGCACTATATAATTTAATGGAAGATGCAGCTACAGCTGAGATATCAAGAACTCAGGTTTGGCAATGGCTACATAAAAATGTGTTATTAGAAGATGGAAGAACATTTACTAAAGACATGTACTTACAATATAAAAAAGAAGAAATTAAAAAGATTAAAACGTATGTGGGAGAGGAAAGATATAAGCAAGGGAAATTTGACACAGCTATCCAGTTGTTTGATGATTTAATTCTTAATGAAGACTTTGTAGAATTCTTAACCTTACCAGCATACAAATATTTATAAAAAAAAGCCCTACTAAATGCGGCAACATTTAATAGGGTAAGCTATCAATAAAATTAAATAACTTATTTAACAACACAAATTTATGAAAAATTTAGCTCAAGGAAGTTATAATTCAGCTTTAGAAACAGTTAAAAACCTTAAGAAAAAGTTTGAAAGCAACTGGAACGCTATAAGTCCAGAGAATGCAGCAAGAATGGTAACTCAAAACCGATTTAAAACTGGTTTGGATATTGCAAAATATACAGCTGCTATTATGCGTAAAGATATGGCTGAGTATGATGCAAATACATCAAATTATACACAATCGTTAGGGTGTTGGCATGGATTTGTAGCACAACAAAAAATGATTGCTGTAAAAAAGCATCATAAAACAACAAGCAAACGTTATTTGTATCTTTCTGGGTGGATGGTGGCTGCATTGCGATCAGAATTTGGACCGTTACCAGATCAGTCGATGCATGAAAAAACAGCGGTACCTGCTTTGATAAAAGAGATTTATGATTTTTTAAGACAGGCAGATGCTGTTGAACTAAATGATTTATTTAAACGATTGGAAAAAGGGGAAGATGTACAAGATCAGATAGATAATTTTGAAACACATATAGTACCAATTATAGCTGATATTGATGCAGGTTTTGGTAATGAAGAAGCAACTTACTTATTGGCTAAAAAAATGATACAAGCAGGAGCTTGTGCTATTCAAATAGAAAATCAAGTTTCTGATGCTAAACAATGCGGACATCAAGACGGAAAAGTAACGGTACCACATGAAGATTTTATAGCTAAATTGAATGCTATTCGATACGCATTTTTAGAGTTAGGGGTAGAAGATGGAATTATTGTCGCTAGAACAGATTCTGAAGGAGCTGGTTTAACGCAAAAATTACCAGTAAGTCAGGAGCCAGGAGATTTAGCTTCTCAATACTTAGCATTTGTTGAAGCTGAAGAAATAGCTATTGAAAATGCAAAGGAAGACGATGTGTTACTTAAAAGAGATGGAAAGTTAGTGCGTCCGGTTAGATTGTCTAACGGATTATATAAATTCAGAGAAGGTTCAAATATCGATAGAGTTGTGTTGGATTGTATTGTTAGTTTGAAGAATGGTGCAGATTTATTATGGATTGAAACACCAACGCCAAATGTTAGTCAAATAGCACATATGGTAAATAGAGTAAAAGAAGTAGTGCCAAATGCCAAGTTGGTTTATAATAATTCACCATCATTTAATTGGACATTAAATTTCCGTAATCAGGTTTACGATACGATGCTTATAGAAGGTGAAGATGTGTCTATGTACGATAGAAATAATTTAATGGATGCTACATATGACGGTTCTGAATTATGTTTAAGAGCCGATGAGAAAATTAAAACTTTTCAAGCAGACGCAGCTAAAGAAGCTGGAGTATTCCATCATTTAATAACCTTGCCAACATATCATACTACAGCACTTCATATGAACGATTTAACTGAAGGGTATTTTGGAGAAGAAGGCATGCTGTCTTATGTAAAAGAAGTACAACGAAAAGAAATAAGAAAAGGAGTTTCTTGTGTAAAGCATCAAAGAATGGCTGGTTCTGATTTAGGTGATGACCATAAAACTTTCTTTGCTGGTGATAAGGCTTTAAAAGCAGGAGGAGCAAAAAATACTTCTAACCAGTTTGAATCCAACAAACAAATTTCTACACAAGAATTAGCAGAATTGGAAGTGTAAAGTAATTATTAGTAGGCAAGTTTCCCGTTTATGTGGTTTGTAAAAGGTTGTTTGTTTGCATAGCGGGAAACTTTATAAAAGCATAAATTTATAGTTAGCGGTTTATAAATTTTATTTTGAAGTAAAAACTCCAGCATTGAGCAGGAGTTTTTTTATTTATTTCGTTTTTAATTCCATTTTAATATCACTTCTAATGTACGGTGAGTTTTCTTCAACTGGAATTTCAATAAAACCATATTTTCTATAAATATAAATAGCGTTTTCTAATTTAGTATTAGAGTATAATACCAGCTTGTCAAATTCATTCTCTTTGGCAAAATTGATACATTGTTGCATTAATTTCTGACCAATTTTAAAACCTCTATGTTTAGGTGAAACCGCCATTTTTGTAAGTTCGTAAACGTTCTCTTCTTTCATAGGCATTAGTGCTACAGTACCTACTATTTCGTTATCTAATTTTGCAAAAAAGATATGTCCACCTTTATCAATAATATATTTATCAGGATTACTTAAAACTTCTTCATCATAAGGTTCAACGTAAAAAAATGTTTTAAGCCATTCAATGTTTAAATCATAAAAATGAACAGCATATTCCTTTTTGAATTCTTCAATCTGTAGGTTGTGTTTTTTTATTGTATTCATTTGTATATGTTCTATAATAGCTTCGCTAAAAGCTTTTTTGTTAAATTTTTCTTCTAAAATGTTTAAATGCTCTACTAAAGAATTAGAGCTAATAGTTGTGTAGTCTTTTATAATTTGTTCTATACTATTCCATATTGGAGTAACATTCTTTACTAGGTTTTTACCTTTTTCAGAAAGAAATATTACTTTTTTTCGCTTATCTATTTTATCCTCTTTTAGTACTATGAGTTCTTTTTTTAGTAGCTTATTTATTACTTGTGTTGTTGCTGGTTGCGATATTAGTAAACTGTTAGTTATTTCGGCATTGGTAACTCCTTTCTTATTCTTTATGATTTTAAAAGTAGGGAAGAGGTAAGGATCAAAATCAATATTATACCTGTCATATACCAATTGGGTTTCTCTCATCATATATTCACTTACTCTCTTTAATCGAGAGCCCATTCCTATTTCACCAAAACCTTTTAATGCGTCCATAATATTTAAAATAACTATTTATATAAGTGCTTATGCAAATATACAAATATTTCTAAATAATTTAATAATAAGAGAATAGTAAATATATACCTAGAAAATATATTCCATGGTAAATAAAAATATTTTTTATATCTTTGTAAAGAATTTAAAACCAAATTATAATGAAAAGAGACAAAATTATTTATTATGTAGCAACAGGATTATTAAGTTTATTAATGTTGTTTTCTGCTGGAATGTACTTTGTAAATAATGCTGAAATATCAAAAATGTATGAAGCATTCGGTTATCCAACCTATATTATTTATCCATATGGAATAGCTAAGATTTTAGGGTTAGTAGCTATATGGTTTTTAAGAGATACATTTTTGAAAGAATGGGCATACGCTGGTTTCTTCTTTGCTTTTATACTTGCATTTTTTGCACATGTTATGATAAGTGATGGACAACAAACAGGAGCAATTGTGGCAATGATTTTATTAGTAACCTCATACATATATAATAAAAAGATAAATGCCTAAAAATATCACTTCAGAAGTTAAACTAACCAATCGTAATTATTTAGCAGAAGCAAAAATGAGAAATCATTTTGTAATGATAGATGAACCGGTTAATAAAGGAGGAGACGATAATGCTCCAACACCAGTAGAGTATTTGTTAACAGCAATAGGCGGTTGTGTATCTATGACATTACGTATGTATGCTGAAAAGAAAAATTGGGATTTAGGTGAGATTACTGTTAAAGTAAGTCAAAAACAGGCATTAACTTCTGAAGGAATAAAAAAATCGTTAGTAGAGGAAATCTCTTTTGAAAAAGAAGTAACCGAAGAACAACGAGAAAAATTATTAGCAATGGCAGCTCAATGTCCTATTGCTAAAATGATAAAAGGAGAAACAGAAATAAGTAGTAAAATAATATAACAAGATGAAAAAAATAGCAGCATTTGCAGGTAGTACAAGTACTACATCAATTAACAAACAATTAGCAACTTATGCAGCAAGTCAATTGGAGAATGTATCTTTTGATGTATTAGATTTAAACGATTACACGACACCCGTTTTTAGTGAAGATATAGAAAGAGATGAAGAATATCCAGAAGGAGCAGCTAAGTTTAATGAAGCTTTAGATAAATATGATGGATTTATAGTTTCTTTAGCTGAACATAACGGATCGTATTCAGCAGCATTTAAAAATATTTTCGACTGGGCTTCTAGAAAAGATAGGAAAGTATTTAGAGACAAACCAGTTTTAGTAATGGCAGCATCACCAGGAGGTAGAGGAGGCGCAGGAGTTTTGGCTTCAGCATTAGGAACTTTTCCTCATATGGGAGCCAATGTAGCTTCGAATTTCTCATTACCAGTATTTTATGATAACTTTAAAGAGGGAAGTATTGTAAATGAAGAGTTAAATAATAAACTTAAAGAAGCAGTTACAACTTTCGAAAATGTAGTATAAATAAAAACATTTTAGTTATGTCTGATAAGCAAAAAGAGCTAGTAAAAAAATACAGTAATGATGATATTACTGTAGTTTGGAAACCAAAAACTTGTATTCACGCTAAGAAGTGTTGGAAAGAATTAATTCAGGTTTTTGATCCAAGAAATAAACCATGGGTAAACATGGAAGGAGCAACTACAGAAAGGATTAAAAAACAAGTAGAAGCTTGTCCATCTGGTGCATTATCATACATATCAAAAGGTGAAAGTAAGGAAAAAGCATATACAGAGACTAAGATTGAAGTTTTAGCAAATGGACCATTGTTAGTGTATGGAACTTTACATATAACTAACTCAGATGGAAAATCAGAGAAAAAAAACAAAACAACAGCTTTTTGTAGATGTGGAGCTTCAAAAAATAAGCCTTATTGTGATGGAGCACATGTAAAGGAAGGTTTTATAGGATAAGGAGTAATTGTATTTTTACCAATACTGCCAAATGAAATAAATGCTCTTACATTAGTTTCCTTGGAAATAAAAAGCGATTTAACTAATTTTGTACTAAGAAAGAAAAAGATGAAAATTACTTTATACGGTAGAAAAGGGCATGCACATTCAGTTGCGTTTAAAAACTTTTTAAAATCTACAGAAATAGCTTTTGATTACAAAGATGTATCAACGGATGAACAAGCCAGAGAACATAGTAAAGAGCTGTATGAAGGTACAGTTAAATACCCAACATTATTTATTAATGAAGAGGTCTATTTAACACCAACATCAGATTTGTTCAATAAGTTAATGAAGGATTTAAAATTAAGAGGGTAGATACAATGGGAGATATTTCAAAAGACATTAATTCAACATTTCCAAATAACAAAGTGAAAGCTTTTATAAATATAAAATATACAGCAAATTGGATTCTTAGTAAAGAAAATGAATTTTTCCGCCCTTATGGAATCTCACCACAGCAGTATAATATTCTTAGAATCCTTAGAGGAGCCAAAGAACCTATAAAAGTTCAGGTTATTAAAGACAGAATGATTGAAAGAGCTCCTAATGCCACTCGATTAATGGACAAATTATGCGATAAGAAATTAATTAATCGTATGAGATGCGATCACGATAGGAGAGTTGTATTTATAAACATAACCAATCAAGGATTAGAGTTACTTGAAACCATAGACAGTAATATTGATGTAGATTTTATTGAAAATATTACCGAAGAAGAAGCAATTCAGTTAAGTAATTTATTAGACAAAATTAGATAGGAATAAAAATATATTGAAAAGGGCAAAAAATTTATCAATATATTTTCCATGGAAAATAATTTAAATGTGATGATTTTAAAATACAAGAAGCAGAAAATACCGAACAACTTTATTTACTAGGTAAATTAAAAGTAGAAGTATCATTTGAATTAAAAAAACATGAAAACATTAAAAACAATAGCGCATAAAGTAGGGAGTCCACTTGTAAGCATGGGACCAGTAAGATTAAGACAACCCATTCCAACAGAAGGAATAGATATGGTAGATCCATTTTTATTACTGCATCATTATGGACCTTATGCAATAAGTCCGTTTAATAATCCTTTTGATTTAGGACCACATCCACATAGAGGTTTTGAGCCAATAACATTATTATTTAAAGGAGAGCAATTGCATAGGGATTCTTTAGGAAATGAAATGTTAGTAAAGGCAGGAGATGTACAATGGACCACAGCAGGTAGAGGTATTATTCATGCAGAAGGACCATCAAAAGAGTTTGTAGAAAGAGGAGGGGAGTTAGAAGGAATACAATTATGGCTTAATCTTCCAGCAGTAAAAAAAATGATGCCTGCAAATTATCAACATTTAAAAAGTGAAGATATTCCTGTTATAACAAATGAAGATAAGAGTATAGAATTAAAAGTTGTAGCTGGAGAACTAGAAGAAAAACAAGGACTGATTAAAACTCAAACAGCAGTTAATGTGTTTACGGTTAAAACTCAAGAGAAAGGAGAAATGAATATTAGTATTCCAACATCACATAAATCCCTAGTGTATTTGTTAGATGGTGAAGTACTGATTAATGATGAAGCAACTTTAAAAAAAGGAGCAACTCAAATGATTACTTTTCATCAAGATGGGGATAGCATACAAATAGAAGCGAAAAAAGAAAGTACTTTGTTAGTATTATCAGGAGAGCCTATAAATGAAAAAGTAGCTTCTTGGGGACCTTATGTTATGAATACTCAAACAGAGATAATGGAAGCATTACGAGATTATCAGAAAGGGAAAATGGGTTATTTGTATTAACATTGATGACTTCTAGCCTTACAGAAGTAATTTTTAGTGCATAGTGTATGATTTAAAATTATATGTTATGCATTTATTTTTTTGTTCCCAAATTGTAAAATTTTCAATTCTATCATCGATTTATTCATTGTTTAATTTTCTAAAAGTTGATAGAGACCTAATCATAACCGACATATTTTTCTTGAAGTCTTTAGTTTGAGATGCAGAAGCTGTTAAGTTATAGAAGACTCCTTCAGTTTCGCTGTTTAAAATAAAACTTATTGATTCAGTAGCTCCATATATATCAGTAGTTGATTTTATATGTATGAAATATGATTTTTGGTTTAAAATTTCTGTAGAACCAGATTCTACTATCTTTTGACCTTTCGAATTATTTTTTATTAAGTTAAAGTAGTGTTTGAATTCAGATTCTAAGCTTTTATTTTTTCCTAAACTTTTAATCTTTTGAATAGCAATAACATCAGTAAATCCATCTTTATCGGGATTAGAGATAGCATCAATACCTAAAATAATGTTTTCATTATTATAATCTTCAACTTTCCATTTCCAGCTTTTTGGGATAAATATAGAAAAATCATTACTCGGATGATTGACTTTTTGTTTAGCAAATTTCACAGGGTAACTTGCGAGTTCTTTTAACCTAACTTCATTTTTTGAACAAGAAACAAATAAGATTAACATAATAAGTTTTCCTATTAACTCAGATCTTTTTTTACTCATAGCACAATTTTAAATTTATAGCATATGTAAATATACTTAAAAGTTAATTGTCTTTTTGTCTTATAAAAAATCGTATCTTGCAATTTATTATGCGCGCATAATAAATTTAAAACTTCAAATATGTCAAATCTTAAAGATATCTTAGGTGTTAAACACCCAATAATTATGGCACCAATGTTTTTAGTGTCAAATACTAAAATGGTCATTGAAGGTATGAAAGCAGGAGTAGCTGGTTGTATCCCTGCATTGAATTATAGAACCTTAGAAGAACTAAGAGCAGCTATTAAAGAATTAAAAGAGCATAAAGTAGAAGGAGGTTCTTTTGGTTTTAATTTAATTGTGAATAAATCTAATGTTAAATATAAAGCACAATTAGAAGTACTGTGTGAAGAAGGAGTAGATTTTATTATAACTTCTTTGGGAAGTCCAGAAGAAACGATTAGAGAAGCACATAAAAAAGGAATCAAAGTATTTTGTGACGTTACCGATTTAAAATTTGCTAAAAAAGTAGAATCCTTAAAAGCGGATGCTTTGATTGCTGTAAATAATGAAGCAGGAGGACACAGAGGTAATTTTACTCCTAAAGAGTTAATAGAAGAGTTAACAAGTAATTGTAATATACCAGTTATTTCAGCCGGAGGGGTAGGGAATAAAGAACAGTTAGAAGAAATGTTGTCTTATGGAGCTATAGGTGTATCAGTTGGAAGTCCTTTTATTGCATCCACAGAGTCAGACGTAACCAAAGAATATAAGGAAGCTTGTGTTACTTATGGAGAGAAAGACATTATAATGACAAAGAGAATTTCTGGAACACCCTGTACAGTAATTAATACTCCTTATGTACAAAAAATAGGTACAGAAGAAAGTTGGTTAGAAAAGCTTTTAAATAAAAATAGAAAATTAAAAAAGTGGGTAAAAATGATCCGTTTTTCAATAGGAATGAAAGCTACTGAAAAGGCAGCCATGAAAGCTACTTATAAAACTGTATGGGTAGCTGGACCAAGTATAGAGCATACTAAAGATGTTTTACCAGTTAATCAGATAGTAGCTAAATTTATTTAGAAAAATAATAAATAGAAGAATAAGGCAGTCATTAAATGGCTGCCTTATTTATTTTTTAAAGAAAATTAATGTATTTTGCATTTATTATGCATGCATAATAAATTTCAACTAAAACTATCAAAACAATGACAAAGTATAAACATATTTTCGAGCCCCTAGACTTAGGTTTTACTACTATTAAAAATAGAATTTTAATGGGATCTATGCATACTGGTTTAGAAGAAGAAAAAAATGGTATAGAAAAAATAGCTGCTTATTATGCAGAACGAGCAAAAGGAGGAGTAGGATTGATAGTTTCAGGAGGAATTGCACCTAATATTCAAGGGTGGACTGCGCCTTTCTCTGCAAGAATGAGTACTAAAAAGCATGCCAGAGAACATAAAAAAATTACAGAAGCAGTGCATAAAGAAGGTGGTAAAATATGTATGCAAATTTTACATTCTGGACGTTATGGATATCACCCAATTAGTGTAGCTCCTTCAAAAATCCAAGCACCTATAAATCCTTTTAAGCCATTTGCATTAAAGCAATCTGGTATTAGAAGAACTGTAAAAGATTTTGTGAACTGTGCAAAGTTATCTCAAGAAGCTGGATATGATGGAGTAGAAATAATGGGGTCTGAAGGATATTTAATTAATCAGTTCATTGTTAAAAGAACAAATAAAAGAACTGATAATTATGGAGGAGATTATGAAAATAGAATCCGTTTAGCTGTTGAAATAGTTCAAAAAACAAGAGAAGCAGTAGGAGAAAACTTTATTATTATTTATCGTTTATCAATGCTAGACCTTGTTGAACAAGGAAGTTCTTGGGAAGAGGTAGTTCAGTTAGGAAAAGAAATAGAAAAAGCGGGAGCTACTATTATAAATACAGGAATTGGTTGGCACGAAGCTAGAATCCCAACTATAGCCACATCAGTACCTAGAGCAGCATTTACTTGGGTTACTCAAAAAATGAAAGAAGAATTGTCAATTCCATTAGTAACTTCTAATAGAATTAACATGCCTGAAACTGCAGAAAAGGTATTAAAAGAAGGGCACGCAGATATGATTTCTATGGCACGCCCATTTTTAGCAGATTCAGAATGGGTAAATAAAGCAAAGGAGGAAAGAGAAGATGAAATAAATACATGTATAGCTTGTAATCAGGCTTGTTTAGATCACGCTTTTCAAAAGAAAGTAGCTAGCTGTTTGGTAAATCCAAGAGCATGTCATGAAACAGAATTAAATTACGTTCCAACTGAAAATAAAAAGAAAATAGCTGTTGTAGGAGCTGGGCCAGCAGGTTTAGCGGCAGCAACTGTAGCAGCCCAGAGAGGTCATGAAGTAACTCTTTATGATGCCGATAAAGAAACAGGAGGACAGTTTAATATTGCCAAACAAATTCCTGGAAAGGAAGAGTTTTATGAAACTATTCGTTATTTCAACAAACAAATAGAGCTACACAATATAAATCTACAATTGAATACAAGAGTTAATGCTGAAGATTTAGCCCAAGGAAACTTTGATGAGGTTATCTTAGCTACAGGTATTACTCCTCGTACACCACGTATTGATGGAATTGATCATGAAAAAGTATTGAGTTATATCGATGTTATAAAACTTAAAAAAGAAGTAGGTAAAAAGGTTGCTGTTATTGGAGCAGGAGGAATTGGTTTTGATGTATCTGAATATTTAGCACATGAAGGTGAAAGTACTTCACAAAATATAGATGCATGGTTACAAGAATGGGGAATTGATAAATCTTTAAAAGCACGCGCAGGAATAGAAGGAATACAACCAGATTTTCATCCATCTCCAAGAGAAATATTTATGCTAAAACGTAGTAAAGGTAAGTTTGGTGGTAAATTAGGGAAAACTACAGGTTGGATTCATAGAGCTGTATTAAAAAAGAAAAAAGTACAGTTTATTAATGAAGTTCAATACACTAAAATAGATGATAAGGGGCTTCACTATACACAAAATGAAGAACAAAAAGTATTAGAAGTAGATAATATTATTATTTGTGCAGGGCAATTACCTTACAAAGAATTATTAGAACCATTAGAAGCTAAAGGGATTAAAACTCATGTAATTGGTGGGGCTGATGTGGCAGCAGAATTGGATGCTAAAAGAGCAATAGACCAAGGAAGTAGATTAGCAGCGAAAATTTAATTATTTCACCATTTTTACAGAATTGATATTACCATGTCCATCAAATTCTTTTACAGGGTTTGATGGATCTACTTTCCAATTTCCATCTACTATAAATTTATAATGATGTTTTCCAGAAGGCAGTTTTGTTGAATATGTCCAACCATTCTTTACTCTTTTCATTTTTAAAGAATGTTCAGACCAATCATTAAAAGATCCGGCTAAAATTACTTCTTTGGCGTCTTCATAACCATATAAAAAGAATTTTACCTTAACAGAAATATCAATTATAGAATTATATTCTCCAAATTCATTAGGAACTTTCATAGGGTTAATTGGGTCTTCAATCCAAGCACCATCAACAATAAATCGGTATTCATATTTATCAGGATTTAATTGAAGTGTTAGCTCCCAACCATTATCGGTTTTTTCCATTTCAAAAAGTTGTTCGTTCCATTTATTAAAAGAACCTGTAACAATTACTTTTTTAGCATTTTCAAAACCTTTAAGTCTAAATTTTGCATTTCCATTTTTACTAGGATAGGCACTATACATTTTTAAATTATAAGTGTAGTAATTCATGAAACCATCCCTAGCAGGAGTAATATTGCTTATGTTTTCAGAGGGTTCAGCCCAAATGCGATTATTTATAACAAATTTGAATTCCCAGTCAAATTCATCTTTAAAATCGGTAATTCTTTTTCTTAATTCATATATGTTTTTGGAAACCTTAGTCATTTTCCAACTGTCTCTAGACCATGAATTAAAATTACCAGAAACAACAACATTTTCTATGTCAAAATCATCAAAATCCAGCTTCTCTTTGGTACGTTCATTGGTAGCTTCAGTATAGTCTCTTTTATCAAATGTAAAAACAACATAATCTCCTTCTATTTTATAACCTTTTATTGCTTTTTTCTGAGAAAAAACGTTGAGGTTACTAAAACAAATTATGAATAAAGTTATTTTTAATAAATGCTTCATGCTATACTATAAATACAATCAAATGATTTTTTTAAAGAGGTAAAAACTATCTTATAAGTGGGTAATTAATAAAATAAAGCTTCTCTTTTTTATAATTGATTATAACCCTTTTTTGTGCAAAAAAGTCATGTCCTAATATACCATCTAAATTTGTGCCAAAGGCTTTGTTCATGTTATGAAGGCTGGTGAGCATGGTTTTCATAGGTCCAAAATATATCTTATCACTAAGTTTTATTCGGAATAAATCTCCATACATAACTTCAATTTTTCTTTTGCTTGCCCCCACAAGTTTTACACGTTTTTTAGGGTAAAAATGCCTTAAAGCTTTTTTGTTAATTCTTTTATGCAACTGATTAAATTCAGCACCCGTATCTAGACCAAATTTTATTTTCTGTTTACCAATATAACCATTTAAAACAATAGTGTGTTTTTCTAGTTTAAAGTCAACAGTATCAACTATCTTTTCCAGATATACATTTTTATTTAAAGTATTTCCTGATGAATCTATTTTGGTAAGCGTAATCTGATTCAGGTATAGATCGATAAAAATTTCATAGTCTTTTAAAATACTGTAACCAATGATTCCTAATAGTTTAATTTTTTTACTTTTTTCTATGTGAGATAAATCAATAATATCAGATCTCTTATTATGAAGAGTAAACTCTTTTAGTGATAGTTTTTTTATCTTTTTTTCAAAAAGATTATCTACATTATTAATAACTCCTGTTGTAGTTTTTTTTTCTTTTTGAAAAGGATAAATTTTAAAATGCGCTTTGTTTAAAATCATGGTTTCAGAACCTGTATCAATAATAAAATTCCCTTTTTTATCTTTTATGTTACCTTCAATAACAATAAGTCTATCAACTAATTTAAAAGGAATTCGAGTAGAATGTTCATTTATAACTTTTGCGTTCTTAAAATGAATAGGAACAGAATTGATAATGATTTCATTGTCATTTGTAGCGTAGGAAAACTTACCAACTGATAAAAAGAATAATATGTACAATATGTTACGCATATTATAAAGACGCATTTTTGAAGACTAAGTTACATTTTTTCCAAAAATAGAAATATAAAAGATATGATAAATTTAAACCTGTAATGAATAATAAGGTTTTTGCCCTAAAACTTAATATTGTCAAATCTAAATAAATACCGATATTTGTAATTCACATTTTTTGTAAAAAGTAAATTATGTCAATGAATAAAAACACAGTCCTAGGTTGGGCAACGCTTATAATGGTTTTAATGGGTATTTTATTAGTAGCATTAGCTGTATTTAAATACGATGAAATAGCAGGATATGGTTTTGGAGCTGTAGGTCTAGGTTTTTTTGCAAATGCTTGGGTGTTTAACGCCCTTAAAGGAAGAGTTTAAACAATAAAAAATAGCAATTAAATGTCAGACGATAAGAAAGTAATTTTTTCAATGAATAAGGTCTCTAAGACCTATCAAAGTACCGGGAAACAAGTTTTAAAAGATATTTATTTAAGCTTTTTTTATGGAGCTAAAATTGGTATTCTAGGACTTAATGGATCTGGTAAATCAACATTGTTAAAAATAATAGCTGGAGTAGAAAAAAACTTCCAAGGAGATGTAACTTTTTCACCAGGATATAAAGTTGGTTATTTAGAGCAAGAGCCACAATTAGATGATGATAAAACAGTTTTAGAAGTTGTAAAAGAAGGAGTTGCAGAAACTGTAGCTATTTTAGATGAGTATAACAAAATCAACGATATGTTTGGTTTAGAAGAAGTATACTCTGATGCTGATAAAATGGAGAAGTTAATGGCTAGACAAGCCGAACTTCAAGATAAAATTGATGCTTCTAATGCTTGGGAATTAGACACCAAGTTAGAAATAGCAATGGATGCTTTACGTACACCAGATTCTGATAAGAAGATTGGAGTATTATCTGGAGGAGAGCGTCGTAGAGTTGCATTATGTAGATTGTTATTGCAAGAGCCTGAAATATTATTATTAGATGAGCCTACCAACCACTTAGATGCAGAATCTGTACACTGGTTAGAGCATCATTTAGCACAATACAAAGGAACTGTTATTGCTGTAACACACGATAGATATTTCTTAGATAATGTTGCAGGATGGATTTTAGAATTAGACAGAGGAGAGGGAATTCCTTGGAAAGGAAACTATTCGTCTTGGTTAGATCAAAAATCGAAAAGATTAGCTCAAGAAAGTAAAACAGCTTCTAAACGTCAAAAGACATTAGAACGAGAGTTAGATTGGGTTAGACAAGGAGCAAAAGGTCGTCAAACAAAGCAAAAAGCACGTTTGAAGAACTATGAGAAATTAATGAGTCAAGACCAAAAGCAAACTGAGGAAAAATTAGAGATTTACATTCCTAATGGGCCTCGTTTAGGAACGAATGTTATTGAAGCAACTGGTGTATCAAAAGCTTTTGGAGATAAATTATTATATGAAAATTTAGAATTCAATCTTCCACAAGCAGGAATTGTTGGTATTATTGGACCAAACGGTGCTGGTAAGACTACAATTTTTAAAATGATTATGGGAGAGGAAGCTCCAGATTCTGGAAGTTTTAAAGTAGGAGAGACAGCAAAAATTGCTTATGTAGATCAATCACATTCTAATATAGATCCAGAAAAATCTATTTGGGAAAATTTCTCAGAGGGTCAAGATTTAGTAATGATGGGAGGAAAGCAAGTGAACTCTCGTGCATATTTAAGTCGTTTTAATTTTGGAGGTAGCGAACAAAATAAGAAAGTGAATACACTTTCTGGTGGAGAACGTAACCGTTTACATTTAGCAATGACTTTAAAGGAAGAGGGTAATGTTTTACTATTAGATGAGCCTACGAATGATTTAGATGTAAATACTTTAAGAGCCTTAGAGGAAGGTTTAGAAAACTTTGCAGGTTGTGCTGTGGTAATTTCTCACGATAGATGGTTCTTAGATAGAATTTGTACACACATCTTAGCTTTTGAAGGAGATAGTCAAGTGTATTTCTTTGAAGGTTCTTTCTCAGATTATGAAGAGAACAAAAAGAAACGTTTAGGAGGTGATTTAATGCCGAAACGTATTAAATATAAAAAGTTAATTAGATAATTAATTTTACATTTTTTATAAAAATAAAAACTCGAAGTTAGCATGCTTCGAGTTTTTTCTTTCCTTTTCATTTAACAATTCTCCCATCAATTAAAACTGTGTAGTAGATAGTTTCTCATAGTTTGTGATTAAAAAGTTAAAGCAATGTTAAAAACAATTATCGTGCCGAAATTGTAAATTTTTAACATATTTATTGCTAAGGTTAAAAATATTTTAAAATGAGGTTGTTAAATATTTAATAATTAAGGAACTATTAAGAATAATTAGAACTTTATAATATTAGTTTATTAATCTTTTCAAAAAAGTTTTTTTTATACGTATCTCCTATAGGTAAGTTTTTACCGTTGGTTAAGTATACAGAAAGAGAATCCGTTTTTGCTATGTGTTGAATAGCAACAATGTAAGATTTGTGAATTTTTATAAAGCTTTTAGAAGATAGTTCAGTATCAAAATGTTTTAAAGTACTATAGGTAATAACCTCTTTATTTTCTAAATGAAGTGATACATAATTTTTTAAACTTTCAATATAGAGAATTTCGTTTGTATACACTTTTTCAAAATTATTTTTACCATCCGTTTTTATAAAAATAAATTCATCACTTTTACTAATTGGTTTTATATTTTCTTTAGGTTTTACTTTTAAAATTGCGTTATAAAAACGCTCAAATTCAAAAGGTTTTAAAAGGTAGTCAATAGCATTGAGTTCATAACTTTCAATAGCAAATTGAGGATAAGCAGTGGTAAAAATTACGTTAACCTTATCTTTTATAATTTTAGAAAGTTGAATTCCTGTAATGGTTGGCATTTGTATGTCTAAGAATACCAAATCTAAGGCTTCTTTTTCAATAATACTGATAGCTTCTATAGGGTCTGTTGTAGATCCAACTAGTTCTAAAAAAGATACTTTTTTTACATAAGATTCTAATAATCTTATCGCCGGAGCTTCATCATCTACAATTAAACATTTTAAAGTATTCATAAGTTAGTTGGCTTTGATTGGTATTTTTAAATATGTAGTATACGTATTATTTAACTCTTTATGTTCAAAGATGAATTCTTTATCAAAAAGTAATTCTAATCGTTTTTTTAAGTTTTCTCTTCCAATTCCTGTACTGCTATAGTTTTTAACAGTAGAAATTTTATTTTGTGTTTTGAGCTCTAAAGAATCTACATTAATTGTAATAGAAATATTAGCAGGGTTATTTTTATCATTGATGATACCATGTTTACAGATATTTTCAATAAAATGAACCAAAACCAAAGAAGGTATTTGTTGTTCTGCTACATCGCCTTTTATTGATAGATTTAGAAACAAGTTATTTTCAAACCTTTTTTCATAAAAATAAATATAATCCTTAATAAACTTTATTTCTCTTTTTAAAGGCATGTAATCCTTTTGAGCTTCATAAGTAAGGTATCGTAATAGTTCAGAAAGTTTGTAAATTCCTTTAGCAGTCTCTGGTTGGGTATCTGCCAATTCAGAATAGAAAACATTTAAAGTGTTAAATAGAAAATGAGGTTCTAATTGTGTTTTTAAAGCATCTAATTCTGCTTGTTGATGCTCTAGTTTAAGCTTGTGAATTTTGTTTTTATTCTCAAGAAAACGGAATAATAAAAATATGAAAGTACTGAATAAAATTATTTGTAAACTATAATAAGAATTGTCAAAAACATAATACCAAAAGGTTCTAGTGCTTTCATGATAATTATGAAATCCAGCAATATTGTACACTATTATTTCTTCTAATAAATAGCGAATTCCTGCAAAAATGAAAAACAGAGATATTTGCCCTAAAATAAAATAGACAAGATTGTTTTTAGCTAAGGTTTTAGGACAAATAATACCAACATTAATAGCATAAACACTAAAAAACGTCATGTAGAAAGTAGTTTTTAAAACAATCCCTACAAGATTATATTTTTCTATAAAATATGTATGTCCACCAGTAATATAACTTCTAAAAAGATCCATTCCAACAATAATGAATCCAAGAATGAGGTGATATTTAAAAGTCTTTTTTAATTCCATAGTTCAAAAGTAGCTATAAAGGTAACTTTCTTTTTCTTTTTAAGACGTAGTTTCTGTTTTTTAGGACAAACTAGTAAAACTACACAACGAAATTTGTGATATAATTTTTTGATGAGTTGGTACGGTACATATTAGTGTTGGTTGAAATTAGAGTTTTTAGCTAGCTTAAGTAAATACTTTTGGAGTATCGAATTCAAAACTATAGAATCATGAAAACTAGAATTTTATTTATTGTTTTATTTATAACAAGTATTGTATTTGCTCAAAAAACTCAAATAGATGAACATTTTAAAAATATAAAATCATCAGATTTATTAATCTTAGGATCATTTCATTTCGCAAATCCACAATTAGATAGTTATAAACCAAAATATACTGTAGATATTTTTTCAGAGAAACGTCAAAAGGAATTAAGAGAGTTACTCAATGTTATTAAAAAATACGGACCTACTAAGATTGGAGTAGAATGGAAAGCAACCAAGCAGAAAAAGTTAGATTCTTTATACAATGCCTATTTGGAAGGAAAGTTTAGATTAAAATCAAATGAAATATATCAAGTAGCTTTCAGATTAGGAAAAGAATTAGGACACAAAAAACTCTATGCTGTTGATGCTCCGTCAAGAAACTTTAAAAGCGATTTAACTCAAAAAGAATTTAAAGCTAAGAAGAACTACTATGCTCAAAAAGCAGGAATGGAAATGATTAAAAGAGAAATGAATATTAATGATACTTATTTTAGTTTATATGAAAAAGGAGATAAGTTAAAAACAGAAATGTCATTAGTAGAGTATTTTAAAATAATGAATAATCCTGATGTAGTAAGTCATAATCACGGGCATTATTTAATAGGTGAATTTAAAATGGGTGAAGCTGAAAAAGGAGATTATTTTGGAGCAGATAATTCAATTTGGTGGTACAGTAGAAATCTAAGGATTTTTCAAAATATTCTAAATATGAACAAAGCAGGAGAGGACAAAGTATTTGTTTTAATGGGAGCTGGACATTTATCAATTCTGAATTTCTTAGCAAAATCGTCGGTAGATTTTAATTTAAAAAACTTTGAAGAAATAACTAAACTATAATTAAAAATAAAATGATAAGAATATATTTAATACTTGTAATAACAATTTTGTCAACCGTTTCATGCGCTAAACAAAAGACAAACGAAGAAAAAGAAAATAAGGTTTCAGAAGTAAAAAAAGAAACAAATTCTGATTTAAAGAAAATCCCAGTTTTAAACTTTGGAACTTTTCATATGGGACAAACTTCTGATGCTACTAAAACTGAGTTTGACGAACATGATAAAAAGAATCAACTAGAAGTTCATAAAATAGCAGCTATGCTTGCTGAATTTAAACCAACAGTTATTATTGTAGAAACTCCGCCAACATATAATGAAAAACTCCAGACTCTATATAAGCAGTACATAGCAACTCCTGAAATGAAATTTAAAAAACCAGATGAAGTTGAGTTATTAGCTTATGAATTAGGAAGATTATCGAATACTAAACGAATTTATGGAATAGATTACAGGATGGGGTATAATTATAATATTGGAAGAGAAATTAACAATGAAATAGATGCTATTTGGCATGATAAGTTTTATAAAAATCGATTAAAATTTTATCCAGAAGTTAATTATGATGAAAACAAACTAAACCTTTTAGATAAATTAAAACAAACAAATCACGATAGGTTTCTTGACTTTTTAATAGCTGTAAATGCAGATATGCTAACCCATGTAGGAACTAAAGATAATTTTGAAGGAGCCGATGAAGCAGCAAAATATTATCAAAGAAATTTAAGAATGTATTCAAATTTAAATAGAATTGAACTTACAGAAAATGACCGTGTATTTATATTGATGGGAGCAAGTCATACAGCTTTTTTTAGAGACTTTATAAGCAGAAGCCCAAAATATGTAATGGTGAATACTTTCGATTATTTGAAATAGATTATTCAATCAAAAAACCTCACCTATTTGGTGAGGTTTTTATACTTTTTATAGTAGTAATCTTTAACTATGATAAGCAGCATTATGCTCTAAGTCTGCCGTACAGCTTCTACATTTACCGGCTGCATCTTCGCCACCAGCACAACCGTTTTTACATTTATAATGGTATTCGCCATTAGCATTTGGGCCAGAGGCTGGTTTTGTTACAGGCGTTGACATTGGCGAACTAGAAGTGCTCGCTGGTTTATTATGAAAAGCTTGGTTATGAGCTAATGCTGAGCTACATACAGGGCAAACTCCTTTTTCACTAGAAGTTCCTCCTTTACATCTTTTAGGACATATATAATGTGCACCTCCTATAACACCACCGCCTAACATATTGTTATTTGGAAGAGTAGGTACAGGACGTTCATTAAAAGGAAGATTTAAAGGGTGTACAGGTGTTTTCTTTTCTTCTTTTTTACAAGAATAAAAACACGTCATTAATAATACTACGAATAATGGGAAAAATTTTTTCATGTTCAAAGATAAAAAAACCTCACCATTTTGGTGAGGTTTTATCTTTTCTTATTGTTTTTTAACATATTCAAAAATAGGATCTATTCCTTTTTTAAAATCATTATATTTTGTTTCTATAAGAACATCAGGGGTAATTGTATTTTCATTTTTATCACTCAGCTTGTAAAAATCTGAAGAAAAGGTAACTTTAATTCTTGAATAAGGAAGAGCAAATGATTTAATATTTCCATAATGATTTGGTTTTCCTCCAGTTTCTTCACCAATTATAATTGCATTAGTGTTATTTTTAAAATCAACAGTATTAAAAATAGCTGATGAAAAAGTATCATTACCTACCACGACAAAAAGTTTTCCTTTCTGATTGATCTTTTTATTATTGGCAATTTCTTTAATTAAGTTTTCAGCTAAATAAGAACTCCCCCCTTTATTAAACCTCATATCAAAAATAAGTTTGTCAATGTTTTTGTTTTCATTTAGCTCTTTTAAAACTTTAGCTTCAAATTTTTTAAAAGAAGGAAATCTGTAGGCAAATTCTTTTTTTCCGTATTTTTCAACAGTTTCTCTACTAACGCATTTATTATATTGAACGAAATAAATTTTTTCTTCTGGAAAATATTTCTCTTTAAAAATTTTACGACTACCATTCATATAAAATGGTTTTTGAGCGTTAACTCTCATATAGATTTTATTTCTATACCTTTTCGTAGGAATATCTACCTCTTTAAGTTTATAATTGGTTATTTTACCTGATTGATCGGTTAATTTTAAATTGTAAATACTATCGTTAGGTTTAGCAAAACCAAAATGCTTTAATAAGACATGTTTAGGTAATAATCTTTTACTATTTTGATTAATAACAGCTCTGTTTTCAGGAACAAATAATGTTTTTAAACTGTCGATAATTGTCTCGATTTTATAGTTGTTAATAGCAATTAATTTTTTGTCTAAAATTTCATAATTATCTTTTGAGGTAGCATTTATATACAATCCATCTCCAAACCAAATAAGACCTAAAGGAAGTGTTTTTCTTTTTCTTAGTAAATGAGATATACTTAAGTTAGTATGTGTATCGCCTACTTTAGCAATTAATTGGGTGAGTTTTATTGAGGTTTCAATATTACTATCTTTTTCTAAAGAATTTACTATGGATTCAATTTCTTTTTCAAAATCTTGTTTACTTATTTTAAAAAATAAGTTCTTATGTTTCTTAGCTAATTCTGTTTTTAAAAAATTTAAATCTGTTGTCCAATCTTCATTGGATATTTGTTGAGCATAAGAATAAGAGCAAATAATAACCAAAAAGGAAAATAAAATTTTTTTCATAACTTTTTTAATTGATAATTAATTTTCAAAGTCAAATTAAAAATAAAAACCTCACCCAATAGGTGAGGTTTTAGTTAAAAAATATATAATCTTTTTATAGGTGAATTACTTCGTCATAAGCATCAGCTACAGCTTCCATTACTGCTTCACTCATTGTTGGGTGAGGATGGATAGCTTTTAATACTTCGTGTCCAGTAGTTTCTAATTTACGTCCTAAAACAGCTTCAGCAATCATATCAGTTACACCAGCACCAATCATATGACATCCTAACCATTCACCGTACTTAGCATCAAAAATTACTTTTACAAATCCGTCAGGAGTTCCAGCTGCTTTTGCTTTTCCTGAAGCAGAGAATGGGAATTTACCAACTTTTAATTCGTAACCAGCTTCTTTTGCTTTTTCTTCAGTTAAACCAACAGATGCAATTTCTGGAGTTGCATAAGTACAACCAGGAATGTTTCCGTAATCGATAGCTTCTGTATGAACACCAGCAATCTTTTCAACACATGTAATTCCTTCTGCAGAAGCAACGTGTGCTAAAGCAGGACCAGGAGTAACATCACCAATAGCGTAGTATCCAGGAATGTTAGTTTGGTACCAATCATTTACTAAAATTTTATCTCTGTCAGTAATAATTCCAACATCTTCTAATCCGATGTTTTCAATATTTGTTTTGATTCCAACAGCCGATAAAACAATATCTGCTTCTAAAATTTGTTCTCCTTTTTTAGTTTTAATAGTCGCTTTTACACCATCACCAGAAGTATCAACAGACTCTACAGAAGAGCTAGTCATTACTTTAATTCCAGCTTTCTTAAAAGAACGCTCCATTTGTTTAGAAACATCTTTATCTTCAACTGGTACAATGTTTGGCATAAATTCAACAACAGTAACCTCAGTTCCCATTGAATTGTAGAAGTGAGCAAACTCAACTCCAATAGCTCCAGAACCAACAACAATCATAGATTTTGGTTGTGTAGGTAAACTCATAGCTTCACGGTAACCAATTACTTTTTTACCATCTTGTGGTAGGTTTGGTAACTCACGAGAACGAGCTCCTGTAGCTATAATAATATGATCTGCACTGTATTCAGTTACTTTACCATCTTTATCAGTAACATCAACTTTTTTTCCAGGTTTTACCTTTCCAAATCCGTCAATAATATCAATTTTGTTTTTCTTCATTAAGAATTGAACACCTTTGCTCATTCCTTCAGCAACACCACGACTACGTTTAATTACAGCATCAAAATCTTTATCGATTGCTTCAGCTTTTAATCCGTACTCATCAACATGTTTTAAATAATCATATACTTGAGCAGATTTTAATAATGCTTTTGTAGGGATACATCCCCAGTTTAAACAAATCCCACCTAAGTTTTCTTTTTCTACTACTGCAACTTTAAATCCTAATTGAGAAGCTCTAATAGCAGTTACATAACCACCAGGACCACTTCCGATTATTAATACGTCGTATTTCATGTCGTCTATTTTTACTTGTTGTTTGTTTTATTTTTTATTTACAATTTTCATTGTAGTAATTGATAATGTCTTTTACAGATTTATTTTCTAAAAACTTTTTATCATTAAGTTTTTCTGTAAAAGGTTTACATTTAGATGTATACTTTGATAATATCTTTTTAAATTTTTTACTTTTTATTTTTTTAGGAAGCTTTGTTACTTTTACACTATAAGGAGCACCCACATAGTATGTTTGATAAGATGATGAACCATTTATAGTACCAAAAACAAAACTACTACTATATTCTCTTGAATGATCTTTAGCATATAATCTGAGTTTTCCTTTTGAAATAACACTTCTTAAAGTTAAGATTTTACTGTCTAAACTTTTAAAGTAATAATCGGTACTATCGTTAACTTTATTATCTTTGGTATGATATTTCCTAATTTTTTCTATTTCATTAAATCCATTTATAACAAAAACACCATTTTTCTTAGTAAATTTAATTTTAGGTTTTTGCAATACATTTGTTGAAATAACCCACTTATAATTTACTACTTCCTGTGTTCCATTTCTAAAAAAAATTTTACCTAAATGATCGTTTTGAGATCTAAGGTCAACAGTTTTTACAAATAAAATTAATAATACAAATAGTTTCTTTTTCATAATTTTAGTTTTTACATTCTTTCAGGAACCTGAATTCCTAATAAACTGAATGCTGATTTTACAGTGTCCGCTATTTTTTTAGATAACTGAACTCTAAATACTTTTTTATCTTGATTTTCTTCCCCTAAAATATGTACGTTTTGATAAAATGAGTTAAACTCTTTTACTAAGTCGTACGTGTAATTAGCAATTACAGCAGGAGAGTAGTTCTTAGCTGCTTGCTGAATTGTTTCAGGGTATAATTCTAATAACTTAATTAATTCTTTTTCTTTTGCATGTAATTCAACAGAAACAGGGTTTGAATAATCAAAATCTGCTTTTCTTAAAATTGATTGAATTCTAGCATAAGTATATTGGATAAAAGGTCCTGTGTTTCCTTGGAAATCAACAGAAGCTTTTGGGTCAAACAAAATTCTCTTTTTAGGGTCTACTTTTAAGATAAAGTATTTTAAAGCTCCTAATCCAATAATTTTATATAACTCTTCTTTTTCTTCTTCAGAATAACCTTCTAACTTCCCTAATTCTTGTGAAATTGTACGAGCAGTATCGGTCATCTCAGTCATTAAATCATCAGCATCTACAACTGTTCCTTCACGAGATTTCATTTTTCCAGAAGGTAAATCAACCATACCATAACTTAAATGGTATAATTGCTCAGCCCAAGAATATCCTAATTTTTTAAGAATTAAGAATAATACTTTAAAGTGATAGTCTTGTTCATTTCCAACAGTATAGACCATTCCTCCAACATCTGGCATGTCTTTAGAACGTTGAATTGCTGTACCAATGTCTTGAGTCATATATACAGCAGTTCCATCAGAACGTAACACTAATTTTTCATCTAAACCTTCATCAGTTAAATCGCACCAAACAGAACCATCTTCTTTTTTGAAGAAAACACCGTTTTTCAACCCTTCTTCAATTACATCTTTTCCTAAAAGATAGGTATTACTTTCATAATATAACTTGTCGAAATCAACTCCAATGTTTTTATAGGTTACATCAAAACCTTCATAAACCCAAGAGTTCATTGTCTCCCATAGGGTAACAACTTCTTTATCTCCAGCTTCCCATTTACGCAACATTTCTTGTGCTTCAACAAATAAAGGAGCTTGCTTTTTAGCATCCTCTTCAGAAGTACCACTAGCTACTAAATCAGCAATCTCTTTTTTGTATTCTTGGTCAAACTTTACATAATAATTACCAACTAATTTATCTCCTTTTAAGCCAGTTGATTCAGGAGTTTCACCATTACCAAACTTTTGCCAAGCTAGCATTGATTTACAAATATGAATACCTCTATCGTTTATGATTTGAGTTTTGTAAACCTTTTTTCCTGAAGCTTTTAAAATTTCAGAAACAGCATAACCTAATAATACATTACGAACATGTCCTAAGTGTAATGGTTTGTTGGTATTAGGAGATGAATATTCAACCATTCTTGATGATTCATCAGCTGAAGGAGTAACAAATCCATAAGTAGTTTCTTTAGCAATTTCATTAAAGAATTTAGTATAAAAACTATCGTTTATAACTAAGTTTAAAAAACCTTTAACTACGTTATAACTACTAATATCTTCAACATTTTCTACTAAATAAGCTCCTAAATCTTCACCAATTTGTACAGGATTTCCTTTCTTGTACCTTAAAAGAGGAAATACCACAACAGTGATGTCTCCTTCAAAATCTTTACGGGTTGCTTGAAACTCAACACTTGGAATTTCAATATTATACAAGGTTAAAAAACCTTCCTTTACTTTAGTTTCTATTAAGGTTTGTATGCTCATTAGTTATTAAAAATTGAAGTGCAAAATTACATAATTTATTTGGATGATATTTAAACTGATTCTAACAATTTATATAGGTATTTTTGCAACATGGATAAAGACCTAGAAAACTTACAAAAGTTAGCACAAGATGTAGAAAAAGAGAATAAAAAATATTTTGCTACATTAAAAAAACGTACGCCTAAAAACTTAGACCTTATCATGCAAGAATTACATGATAAAGAGTTTGAACGTACCGATTGTTTAACTTGTGGTAACTGTTGTAAAACTACCAGTCCAATGTTTACTGATAAAGACATTGAACGTATTTCTAAGCACTTAAGAATGAAGGTTCGTGATTTTACAAATCAATATTTAGAACGTGATTCGGACGATTTTATGGTGTTAAAATCTGCTCCTTGTACTTTTTTAGATGAACGTGATAATACTTGCTTTATTTATGATGTACGTCCAAAAGCATGTGCCGAATATCCACATACCAACCGTAGAAAGTTTATTCAATTAACAGATTTGACGGTTAAAAACACGGAGGTTTGTCCAGCTACTTATAGAATTGTTGAAGAGTTAAAAAAACGTGTGCCTTTACAATCTAATAAAAAAGTGAGGAGATCTTCTAGAGAGAAAAGGTCTTAAAAATGTTTTTAAGGTTTTCTGTTTCTAGAAAACTATCTAAGAAAAAGAAAGCAATGAAATCTAAAAAGCAAAAGAAACCATGGCCTACTAAAGATGCTATGGTACAAGTTTATGAAAAGAATCTTTGGGGAGGTAATACTTCAGAGTTTTATTCAGGAGATGGTTCTCATGATATTAACATTGTAAAACCTTATATAGAAATAGTAACTTCCTTTCTAAATTCTTTTAAAAATGGTTTAACTGTATGTGATTTAGGTTGTGGCGATTTTAATGTAGGAAAACAATTAGTTAAGCACACCAAAAAATATGTTGGAGTAGATATTGTACCAAGCTTAATAACTTATAATAAAGAAAAATTTAAAGAAGAAAATTTAGAATTTTATTGTCTAGATATTGCAGAAGAAGAATTACCAATTGCAGATTGTGTGATGATTCGTCAAGTTTTACAGCATTTATCAAATGCAGAGGTACAAAAAATAGTTGCTAAGCTATTAGCTTTTAAATACATTATTTTAACGGAGCATTTACCAAAAGGAGATTTTGAACCAAATAAAGATATTATTTCAGGGCAAGGGATTAGGCTAAAAAAGAAAAGCGGCTTAAATTTATTAGCTCCTCCATTTAATTTTAAAATTAAAAAAAAACAACAATTATTATCTATTCCTTTACCTAATAATAAAGGTATTATTGTAACAACTCTTTTTAAGGTTTTTTGATTATTGAAGATAGAGTATAGAAAAATAGCTACTCAAAACTTTTTCTTATTTTTAGAAAAAATATTTCATATTGGACACTATAATTAATTATTTTGAAACAATTCCATCAAGTCATAGGAGCATAATTTTAGTAGGAGGAATTACTTTTTTTTGGCTATTAGAAAGTGCTGTTCCTTTGTTTAAGTTCAAATACAATAAATGGAAGCATGCATGGCCTAATTTGTTTTTTACAGGGACAACAGTTATTATAAATTTTACACTTGCTTTTTTATTATTAAAAACTGCCGATTGGGTCCAAGCTAATAATTTTGGTTTAATCAATTGGTTACCTACAATGCCTTTATGGTTATATGTAGTTTTAGGTGTATTATTTTTAGATTTTTTTGGAGCTTATTTGGCACATTATGTAGAACACAAGGTAAAACCTTTGTGGATGGTACATTTAGTACACCATTCAGATCATAAGGTAGACACTACTACTGCCAATAGACATCATCCTTTAGAAAGTGTAATACGTTTTACATTTACTTTGTTAGGAGTCTTTTTAGTGGGAACCCCGATTGCAATTATTATGTTATATCAGTCAATGTCATTAATATTTACACAATTAACACACGCAAATATTAAAATGCCTAGAAAACTTGATAAAATATTAAGTTATGTGTTGGTTTCACCCGATATGCATAAAGTGCATCATCATAATTTATTACCCTATACCGATTCTAACTATGGGAATATTTTTTCTATTTGGGATCGATTATTTGGAACTTATATGGAATTAGATCGTGAAAAAATAGTTTATGGTGTAGATACTTTTCCAGATGAAGAAAAAAATTCCAATTTAAAAGAGTTGTTAAGACAACCATTTGCAGGATATAGAAAACCTACAAATATAGAAGAGATTTAATAAAATAATAAAAAAGCGAGCATATAGCTCGCTTTTCTTTTGTCTTTAAAACATCATAACATCATGCCCTGGTCCTGGTGTACCAAAATCAATAGTACTACTTTGTGTGCTATTACATATTACACCATCACCTGAAACATTAATACTAGAATCGAAACTTCCACTCGAATCATAACAAACATATGGGTATGTTCCAGTTGCTTGTCCTCCTGAAATTTGTTTCATTGTTTCATTGTTAAGCTTTTTCACATCATTTAATTTTAAAATTTTTTTCGGCATAATTTTATAGTTTAATTATTAATATTGATTTTAAAATATGATTATTTACACCGATTTTTTTGTATAAATTTTCAAGATAAGTGATTAATCTTCCGAATGAAGTAGGCAAAAAATATTATTGAATAAATATATTTTCTAGTCCTTTTATATAATCACGCATTTTTACTCTAGATAAATTGGTAAGAATAGAAATTACAATTTCTTCCTCAGGATAAATTAGTAACATAGAAGAAGCTCCAATACCACCTCCTGAATGACTTAATTTAGTTGTATTATTTTTAGTTTTACGGACGCTTATACCAATTCCATAATTTGTTTTTTTACCATTATTCGTTTTATTAGAAGTAGTAAGTTTAGCTAATGAATTTTTTGTTATTATTTGCGGATTTATAAATTCATTTCCAAATAAAATTAAATCTTCAGAAGTAGATAAAAAACCACCACCAGCAGCTTTAAATTCATTACTTACTTTAGGACCAATAACTATTTTTCCTCTTCTTTTTAAATAGAATTGAGTTCTATTTATATTTTCTTTATCAGATTCATCTAGGATAGTTTTAGTCATTTTTAAAGGAACAAAAACTTCATCATTCATAAAATCAAAAAAATCTTTATTACTAGCGTTTTGAATAACAACACTCAGCAAATTCCATCCATAAGTACTATACTTAAAATCGGTTCCTGGTTTAAAGAGTAAATCAGACTCTTTAAATATATCTAAGCCTTCAACAATAGACATTTTATCATTTATCAAAAATTCTGAACCTTTATAATGCCTAATTCCAGCTGTGTGTCCTGCAATTTGACGAATGGTAAAGTCGTAATCTTTTTTAGGAAAATCAGGAACATAAGTATATAAGCTATTGTTTAAGTTCAATTTATTATCATCAATAAGTTTTGCTAAAGCAACAGCTGTTAGTGTTTTTGAAATACTAGCAATTCTAAATTGAGTGTTTTTTGGAGATACTTTTATCTTACTACTAAGGTCTGAATAACCAAATCCTTCAGACCAAATAATTTTACCTTTTTTTGATACTGAAATTGAGAGCCCAGGAATTTTTTGTTCCTCCATAAAATTTTGAGTCAAAAGTATAGCTTCTTCTTTAAATTGAGCGTTTGATAATATTGTAAAACAAAGAAATAGGGATAATAAGTTAATTCGTGTTTTCATAGGTTTATTTTGTTTTTTCAATCATTTCTAAAATTTTCTTACCACGAGCTTTACAGCCCTTACTTTCATGAATTATTTTAGAACTAATTAAATGTTTTAATTCAGGATGAACCCAATCTTTTTCTAAGCCAAATAAATACAAAGAAGTCATGGTATAGGCTCTAACGGCTATTTTTTGATCGGTAATTAACCAGTCGAACCCAGCTTCAATAATACTTTCAATGTGCTTCTGAGTTAATATTTTTTGAGTGTTGCTTTCTTTTTTTGAAGTATAAGCAACTGCCAAATGTTCACAAATTTTAGCACAAGGTCTAATAGCACTATCAAAATGTACTTTAGAAATATTTTCAGTAAAGAAATTTAGGTAAGGATGGATATGTTCAATGCCATGATGTGTACAAATCCATTCCAATACCCATGCTGCTTTGATAGACAATTTATTATCAACATCAAAAGTTAATTCAACTAAAGATTTTATTAATTTTGGCTGCTCTAATACAATAATAGCAGCATTGTTTCTGTTTACCCTAGCAGGGTTCTCCATATCATTTAAAACAGAAACTAAAAAATCAATACTCATATTGGTATGGTTTATGTATTTTTGAAATAAGTAAGTTATACAACTAAATAAAAAGAATTATCAATGCTAAATATAAAAAGGATATTTTCAATTGCACTTTTATTATCAGCTTTTTTTATTGTTTCAACTGAGGCACAAAAAATAAATCAATTTGATGCAAATGGAAAACGAACAGGTGTATGGAAGAAATTTTATGACAATGGTAAGGTTCGTTATTCTGGACAGTTTAAAAATGGTAAAGAAGTAGGAGTTTTTAAGTTTTATTCTAATACTTCTTCAACACAACCAGTAATTGTAAAAACATATAAAAAGGATACAGCTACGGTTAAATTTTATAACGATTTAGGAAAATTGAAGAGTGAAGGTAAAATGTTAGGAAAAAAGCGTATTGGAAAATGGATATACTATTTTGCTAATGGAAAGCTGTTTTCTGAAGAAGAATATAAAAATGGAAAGTTAGATGGAATTCTTAAAAACTATTATCCTAATGGAAAGGTAACCCAAGAAACTTCTTATGTAGATGGAAAGAAAAATGGAGTTTCTAAAACTTTTACAGAATCTGGTATTTTAATTGAAGATGTTTTTTATAAAGATGGGAAGTTAGAAGGCGAGGGCAAATATTATGACTTAAAAGGAGGAATAAAAGAGAAAGGAATGTATAAAGAAGGAAAAAGAATAGGGAAGTGGGAGTTTTATATGGATGGAGAAGTAGTAAACAAAAAGAAGCGAATGAAATTGTCAGAACTTAAGAATAAATAAAAAGAAGAATATGTTTAGGAGTTTTATTTTACTATTAATTCTGAGTTTTTTAGTTTCCTGTAATGAAAAAAAAGAAACTGATGAATTTACTGGACTTTGGTTAGTAAAAAAAGTGAAAGTAGGTAAAGAAGAAATGACTCCTAATGCTCGATGGATGAACTTTAAAGAAGATTCTACTCAAATATCCGGTAATGGATGGTTACAGCATTCTTATGGAACTTGGAGTTTAAAAGATAACAGACTTAAAATTTCGAATAAAAATGGAGTGACCGATGTAGCTGAGCCTTTTAAAGTTGAATTGAAAGAGAATAAAATGTTATGGGAAAGGAAAGAAGAAGGTCAGGATGTTACAGTATATTTAGAAAGAATCAATAAAATTCCTAGTTCAGAAGGAAATAAATTACTTGGACTTTGGGAATTAAAATCTAAAAAGATAGATAGTGTTGATTCAAAAAAATTAGTAAATCCGAAATCGACGCTGTATTTAAGATGGGATAACATTTATGTTATAGAGAATTCTTTAAAGAATAAAAAATATGGTGTTTATAAAATTCATGGACATAAGCCAGAACTACAAATGGTAAATTATGGAGAAACACCAAAATTCAAATTCTATAAATTTACAGTAGAAAAAGATAAACTTACATTAAGATCCACAGATAATAAGGAGGAATTAAGTTATGTAAGAGTACATCAATTTCTTCAATAGTTTCATCAATTCTTTCCATAGTAAATAATGGAAAGGATTTCGTAAATTTGCACCTTCAAAAAGAAAGAATGAAAAGAGTAATAGTAGGACTTTCAGGAGGTGTAGATAGTAGTGTAACAGCATACTTACTAAAAGAGCAAGGTTATGAAGTTATAGGCTTGTTTATGAAAAACTGGCATGACGATTCGGTAACTATTTCTGATGAATGTCCTTGGTTAGAAGATAGCAACGATGCAATGATTGTTGCAGAAAAATTAGGAATACCTTTCCAAACTGTAGACTTAAGTGAACAATATAAAGAACGTATAGTAGATTATATGTTTAATGAGTATGAGAAAGGTCGTACTCCAAATCCAGATGTTTTATGTAATCGAGAAATTAAGTTTGATGTATTTATGGATATAGCATTAGGCTTAGGAGCAGATTACGTAGCTACTGGTCACTATTGTAGAAAATCAGAAGAAATAATTGACGGAAAGCCAGTATATAAATTATTAGCAGGAAAAGATACTAATAAAGATCAGTCCTACTTTTTGTGTCAGTTGTCTCAAAAGCAATTATCAAAAGCATTGTTTCCAATAGGTGAGTTAACAAAGCCAGAAGTTAGAGAAATAGCGAAAGAGGCTGATTTAATTACAGCAGATAAAAAGGATTCTCAAGGATTATGTTTTATAGGTAAGGTAAGATTACCAGATTTTTTGCAACAAAAATTACAACCTAAAGAGGGGCAAATCATAAGAATACCAAATAGTTTCGAGCAATATAATAGAGTAGCTCCAAAATTTGAAAATAAAGAAGCAGAATTAGAATATTTATCAACTAAATTTTCATACAAAAAAGAAGATGGAGATGTGGTAGGTAAGCACCAAGGAGCTCATTATTTTACCAAAGGTCAACGTAAAGGATTAGCTGTTGGAGGAACAAAAGAACCATTATTTGTTATTGAAACTGATGTAAATGAGAATATAATTTATACTGGAGAAGGTAAAAATCATCCAGGTTTATATAGAAACGTTTTATTTGTTTCTAATGAGGAACTACATTGGGTGCGTACCGATTTAGCATTAAATCCAGGTGAAGAAATGGAAGTTGAAGCAAGGATACGTTATCGTCAGAAATTAGAAAAAGCAAGATTATATAGTGTAGAAAAAGGTTTATATGTTGCCTTTGAAAATCCACAATCAGCTATTCAAGAAGGACAATTTGTTGCTTGGTATAAAGATGAAGAGCTTTTAGGTTCTGGTGTCATTTCTTAAAAAGTAATTTATTATAAAATTAAGCCTCGAATTATTCGAGGTTTTTTTGTGCTTACTATTTAATGATTGTACATTTACCTTATGCAAAATAAGATTACTAAATTATTTAATATACAATACCCAATTATTCAAGGAGGAATGATTTGGGTCTCAGGATGGAAGTTAGCATCTGCTGTATCTAATGCAGGTGGTTTAGGTTTAATTGGAGCTGGATCGATGTATCCGGAAGTGCTAAGAGAGCATATACAGAAGTGTAAAAAAGCAACAGATAAACCTTTTGGAGTTAATGTACCAATGTTATATCCAGATATCGAAAAGATTATGGATATTATTGTTGAAGAAGGAGTGAAGATTGTTTTTACTTCAGCAGGAAATCCAAAAACATGGACAAACTTCTTAAAAGAAAAAGGAATTACTGTAGTGCATGTAGTAAGTTCAGTAAAATTTGCGTTAAAAGCAGAAGCAGCTGGTGTTGATGCAGTGGTTTGTGAAGGTTTTGAAGCAGGTGGGCATAATGGTAGAGAAGAGACAACTACATTTACGTTAATACCAATGGTAAAAGAACAGGTTAAAATTCCTGTTATATCAGCAGGTGGAATAGGAACAGGGAGAGGTATGTTGGCAGCAATGGTTTTAGGTGCTGATGGAGTCCAAATTGGAAGTCGCTTTGCAGCAACAAAAGAATCTTCTGCTCATGATAATTTTAAACAAACTATTCTTGGAGTTAAAGATGGTGATACTCATTTAACTTTAAAAGAACTGGCACCAGTACGTTTGGTTAAAAATAAGTTCTATAATGAAGTTCAAGAATTGTATCAACAAAATCCTTCAATAGAGGAAATAAAAGAGTTATTAGGTAGAGCTAGAGCTAAAAAAGGAATGTTTGAAGGAGATTTGGAAGAAGGAGAGTTAGAAATAGGGCAAGTAGCTGGATTAATCCATGAAATAAAACCTGCAAAAGAAGTTTTAGAAAGTATAATAGCTGAGTTTAATGAAGTTAAAACTTCAATGAACTCATTGTAATTCGAAAAGTTTTACTTGTAAATAAAAAAGAGGAAGTTTAAACTTCCTCTTTTTTATTTGGTTGTAATTTTTTAATAATTTACATAATCTACAATTTCTAACCCGTAACCAATCATACCAACTCTCTTAGTCTGTTCGGTATTGGAAATTAAGCGTAATTTATGAATATGTAAGTCGTGTAATATTTGAGCACCAATACCAAAATCTCTATTATCCATGGTTACTTTAGGAGCTTTCATTATTCCTTTAGCTTGGTTTTCTTTTAGTCCACGTAAACGGTTTAATAAATTTAAAGCCTGACTCTGTTGATTTATAAAAACAATAGCGCCTTTACCTTCATCATTCACAACTTTAAACATTTGATCCAATTTCTTGTCAGCATTATTAGTTAAAGTTCCAAGAATATCATTATTAACAAGAGTTGAGTTTATTCTTGTTAAAATTGGTTCATCCTTGCTCCAAGTTCCTTTAGTTAATGCAATATGGATTTGTTTATTTGTAGTTTGTTGGTAGGCACGTAAACGAAAATCTCCAAAACGTGTTTGAATATTAAAATCTTCTTTCTTTTCAATTAAAGAATCATGCTCCATTCTATAAGCTACTAGATCTTCAATAGAAACTATTTTTAAATCAAAGTTCTTAGCAACTTCTAATAATTGAGGTAAACGAGCCATAGTACCATCTTCGTTCATGATTTCAACAATAACTCCAGCAGGCTCTAAGCCAGCTAATCGGGCAAAATCTATGGCAGCTTCAGTATGACCAGTCCTTCTTAAAACACCTCCGTTTTTAGCTTTTAAAGGGAAGATATGTCCAGGTCTGGCAAGGTCAAAAGGTTTAGTTTCTGGATCTACTAGTGCTTGTATGGTTTTAGCTCTATCAGAAGCAGAAATACCGGTGGTAACACCTTTACCGCGTAAATCTACAGAAACAGTAAAAGCAGTTTCCATAGGATCGGTATTGTTATTTACCATCATTCCTAACTCTAATTCTTTACATCTGTCTTCAGTAAGAGGAGTACAAATTAGACCTCTACCATGAGTAGCCATAAAGTTGATCATTTCTGGGGTAACTTTATTAGCAGCGGCAAGAAAATCACCTTCATTTTCACGATCTTCATCATCAACGACAATAATAACTTTACCGTTTTTTATGTCTTCAATAGCTTCTTCAATCGTGTTTAATTTAACTTTAGCTGTGGTGTGTGTTGTCATTTTTATGTTGTTTTCTCTTTTTTAGAGAATAGGTTGTTAAAAAAACTGAATAGTTTTATAAAAAGCCCTTTTATGTCAAAAAGTCCTTTGTCTTTAGTTGCTCTAATTGTTAATGTTAATGCCAAAGGTAGCATTAAAAATACACTTAGCCAAGATCCTGTTATAGCTGTAAGAGAGCTTTCTTCAGCTAAGTTTCTTCCAAAAGTATTACTGAAAAAATACGTTACATAAACTCCTATAGCTAAAATCATAGGCAACCCCATACCTCCTTTTCGTATAATAGAGCCAAGAGGAGCTCCAATAAAGAAGAGTAATAAGCAAGAGAAAGAAAAAGCTACTCTGTTATAAAATTCAATATCGTAAAGATTAAGATATTTTCTTTTATTTTTTAAAGTTTGCTTGTTTGAATCATTATTTTTAATTGCACGCTGGATTTTTGAGTTAGCACTATTTATAATAGTTTGTTTTTCTCTTAATTCGAAATTATCTAATAGATTTAGAGAAAGTTTTTTATTAGTTAAAGAATCGGGATAACTATGTAGGTCACTTACATCAATATTTAAAAAAAGATTTTTAGCCCTGTTAGAAATAAAATCATCATAATTTTTTTTCATAGTAGGTAAGGTATCTTTCAATTGATTTAAACTTAACATATTATACTGCCTAGTATAGTTTTCTTTTTCAACATCTTTACCTGTTAGTGAAGAAATATCTATATTTATTATATATTCGTCAAAATATGCATGAGAGGCTGGCATTTTATCTTTATTTGAAGGAATATTGCTTTTTCTATGACCTTCAAAATAATATCCATCTTCTAAAACTAATGTCATATATCTACTGCCTTCTTCGGTAATAATTTTACCTCTTTCAGCAGTAATAATTTTATTATTTCCCCTTTTACCTGATAAATCATAAATCATTACTTTTTTTAATAGGTTTTCTTCTTCTCCATATTTTTCATCAAATTTTATTTGGAAATTAGGTAATTCAGCATTAAAACTGCCTGCTACTAAAGCTATGGCAGGTTGTTTCATTTTAATGTTGATTTTCATATTTAATTGCTTTAACATAGCGTATGGATATACGTTATTTAAAAACAGAAAATTAATTCCACTTAATATGAATGTTAAAAAAATTAATGGACGTACCATTCGGGGTAATGATACACCAGCAGATTTACTTGCAGCAAATTCGTAGTTTTCAGATAAACTACCTAAAGTCATGATTGAAGAAAGTAATACTCCGATAGGAAGAGCCTGGGGAGCCATTAGAAGTGTTGTATACCAAAGAAATTTTAAAATAATAGGTACACTAATTCCCTTACCTGCAAAATTATCAAAAGCAAGCCACATGGCTTGCATTACTAATACAAATAAGATGATTAGGAAGGTTGCTAAAAAAGGTCTTAAAAAACTTTTTAAAATATATCTGTCTAGTATTTTCACAGATGCAAAGTTAGTAGGTTAAGTGAATAAAAAAACAAAAGTTTTGTTAATGATTTTAAAAGTATCATTAACAAAACTTTTTTTAAGCATTAATCGATATAGTATCCTTGTTTTAAATATTTTTCTTTATTAAAAGAAAATAAGTTTTTAGAAATAGGTTGATTGCTTTTAAACTTTGTGATAGTAAATGTTGTTTCTGCACCATTAGATCCTATTTGTACTAACTTGTATATATGTTTTGTTTTAGCATCTATTCCTAATTGTACTTTTACAATATCAGAATTACTATCAATAGGAGTTAAATCTACAAATTGAATTTTTCTACCGTTACTATTTTTTAATTTCCCCATAGAAAAATTATAACCTTCTTTATAAAAAGTTAATAATTTAGAAGGGTAGATAAATCCATCTTCTTCATCCAAATCTCCATTGGTAATACTAATTTCTTTTTCTTCTTGATTGATAACAACTAACTTTTTTCCATCAAAAAGAAAATGACTACCTAAATAATCTAAGTTATATTTTTCTCCAGAAAGTGTAATCTTTCCTCTAATAGGTGGGTCGTTTGTAATACCAGCTTCTCGGTTTACTAAGGAAGAGTTAAAACCAATAATCATATTTTTATAGGCTCCCATCTTAGTAGATACTTCATCTAAAAGGTTTTTGGCTTCTGAAGAAGTATTTTGTCCAACGATGGTATTTAAGGTAATAAATAATCCAATAAATAATAATCCAATTTTTTTCATGATATTGTTTTGCTTCCGTTTTTCGGAATTTTTTAATTGTTATTTTTTTTCGTTTTCTAATAATTGTTCAAGAGCAACAAAATCAGGAACTAATACTTGTCTGGCTTTGCTGCCTTCAAAAGGACCAACAATTCCTGCTGCTTCTAATTGATCAATTAATCTACCTGCTCTGTTGTAACCTAATTTTAATTTACGTTGTAATAAAGAAGCTGAACCTTGTTGTGCTGTTACAATTACTTCTGCAGCTTCTCTAAAGAGCTTATCACGGTCTGCAATGTCTATATCAACATTTGTGCCACCTTCTTCGCCAACGTATTCTGGTAACAGATGAGCTTCTGGATAAGCACGTTGTGAACCAATAAAATCGGTTATTTTTTCTACTTCAGGAGTATCAACAAAAGCACATTGAATACGAGTAATATCGTTTCCTCCAGAATATAACATATCTCCACGACCAATTAATTGATCAGCACCTGGTGCATCTAAAATAGTTCTCGAATCTATTTTTGAAGTTACTCTAAATGCTATTCTAGCAGGGAAGTTAGCTTTAATAATACCAGTAATTACATTTACAGATGGACGTTGTGTTGCTACTATTAAGTGAATTCCAATAGCACGTGCTAGTTGTGCTAAACGAGCAATAGGAGTTTCTACTTCTTTACCAGCTGTCATAATTAAATCAGCAAATTCATCAATAACTAAAACGATATATGGTAAAAATTTATGTCCATTCTCAGGATTTAATTTACGAGCTCTAAACTTAGCATTGTATTCCTTAATATTACGAACCATTGCTGTTTTTAAGAGATCATAACGAGCATCCATTTCTATACAAAGTGAATTTAAAGTATTTACTACTTTAGTAGTATCTGTAATAATAGCATCATCAGTATCTGGTAATTTAGCTAAATAATGACGCTCAATTTTATTAAATAAAGTAAGTTCTACTTTTTTAGGGTCAACTAATACGAACTTTACTTCAGCAGGATGTTTTCTATATAGAAGTGAGGTTAATACAGCATTTAATCCAACAGACTTTCCTTGTCCTGTTGCTCCAGCCATTAATAAGTGTGGCATTTTAGCTAAATCGACTACAAGAGTTTCATTGGCAATAGTTTTACCTAATGCAACTGGAAGTTCCATTTGACTTTCTTGGAATTTCTTTGAAGAAATAACAGAATGCATTGAAACAATAGTAGATTTTTTATTTGGTACTTCAATACCAATCGTCCCTTTACCAGGAATTGGAGCAATAATACGAATTCCTAATGCCGAAAGTGATAAAGCAATATCGTCTTCTAGATTTTTAATTTTTGAAATTCGAATACCTGCTTCGGGTACAATTTCATATAATGTAATAGTCGGACCTACAGTAGCCTTAATTTGAGCAATACCAATTTTGTAGTTTTTAAGTGTTTCTACAATTCGGTTTTTATTAGCTTCAAGTTCCTCTGGGTCTATTGAAATTGTTTCGTTATACTCTTTTAATAAGTTGAATGTAGGGAACTTGTAATTACCTAATTCTAAAGTAGGGTCAAATTCACCAAAATCTTTTACTAATTGATTTGATAAGTTTTCAGTAACACTTTTTTCTTCTGAAACTTTTTCGATAGCTACTTCAACTTCTTTCTTTGTTTCTTCAGAAACTGTTAAAGTTGGTTCACTATTTATGTTAGGATCTAAAACAACTTCCTCTTTGTTTTCAGTAGGAGGGGGAGTTGAAGTTTGTGTTTCTGAATGTTTAGAAATTGTAGGTTGTAAATCTTCAACTGAAATTTCGAAACTAGATTTTTTACTTTCTACTTCAGTTTCTTCTACTTCTTTAATTTCTTCTGAAGCTTTTTCTTTTGCAGCTATTTCAGCAGCAGCTTTTTTAGCATCCTGTTTTTCCTTATTTGACTTTATTTGCTCGTTTATTTTCTCAGGTGTAATGCTAAATCGTGTAATTAGATAAGTGATTAAGAAGAATAACAATAATATTATGACACCAGTTTTACCTAAAAACGTTTGTAAGTATTCATTAAGCTCAAACCCAATAACACCTGATAATAATGCATTCTTTTTTTCTACAAACCCTAAGGCTGTAGAAATCCAAAGCATTATTAATAATCCCCAGTTCCAAGAAGGCAATATTCTTTTTAGGTTTGCTTGAAGTAAAACTCTAGAACCAGTTAAAAATAAAGTAAGAGGGATAAGAAAAGACCCCAATCCAAAACCTTTATAAATAAAAAAGTTACTCAATTTAGCTCCTATTTTACCTAGTAAATTTTTAGTCGGAATTTTTTTATCTGCAAATTGTGTTAAAGTGCTTTGGTCTTCTTGCCAAGAAAAGAAAAAAGAGATGAAAGCAACTGTTAAAAATATTGAAAACAGTATTAAAAAAGCACCAGTAATAGTTTGATTTTGTCTATTAGAAAAGAAAGACGAAACCTTTTTAAATAAATTGGTTTTAGGTTGTTTTTTTTGAACAGTTGTCTTTTTTTTTGCCATGTATTTTTGTTAGAAATAAATTGAACGCTACAATATAGCTATTATTTTAGGAAGATAGATAATACCAGCAATTACTAGTGATATTAAAGCAGCAAAAGCAGGTGCTCCAGCTGCGATGTCTTTTATAAAACCAATTTTTTTATGATAATCTGGATGGATGAAATCTGCAACTTTTTCAACTGCAGTATTTAAAGCTTCAGCAACTAAAACCATTCCGATAGCTAAACATTGAAACATCCATTCAGAAGCAGAGATATCAAAATAAAAACCAACAATAGTAGCTATAATAGCAATACTAAATTGTGCTTTGATACTATCTTCTGTGGTAATTAATAGCCACATTCCTTTTAAGGCAAACTTCATACTACGGAGCCTGCCTTTAAAATATCCGTCATTCGGGTTTTTCATAAATCTATAGAGCTTTTAAAGCAGCTTCATAATTTGGCTCATCAACAATTTCTGAAACTTGTTCAGTATATGTAACGTTACCTTCTTCGTTTATAATAACAATACAACGAGAGTGTAATCCAGAAAGAGGCCCGTCTTTAATTTCTAAGCCATAATCTTTACCAAAACTACCTGTAGAAAAATCAGATAACATTACAACGTTTTCTATTCCTTCAGCTCCACAAAAACGCCCTTGTGCAAAAGGTAAATCTCTAGAAATACATAAAACTTTAGTGTTTTCTATGCTAGATGCTTTTTTATTGAACTCTCTAACAGAAGTAGCACATGTTCCAGTATCAACACTTGGAAAAATATTTAAAATTAATCGGCTTCCCGAAAAATCACTTAAACTTTTGATTGATAAATCTGTTGCTGCTAATGAAAAATCCATTGCTTTATTTCCAGTTTTTGGTAAGTTACCTACTGTTTCTACTGGGTTTCCTTGTAATGTTATTGAAGCCATTTTTTTCAGTTTTTAAGAAAATCAAAGGTAATTAAATTTATTAAAAAATTAAGAAGATAAAGGTAGTAGACTATTAAAAAGTTATCTTCGCCTCTCGAAATAATATAAGTTTTGAATTTACAACAATATACATCTGAATTTAAGTACAATTGGAAATTAGCTGCGCCAGTAATGCTAGGAATGTTGGGACATACTTTTGTAAGTTTTGTTGATAATATTATGGTGGGGCAGTTGGGAACAGCCGAGTTAGCAGCCGTTTCTTTAGGAAACAGTTTTATGTTTATAGCAATGTCTTTAGGAATTGGTTTTTCTACTGCAATCACACCTTTAATTGCTGAAGCAGATTCTTCTAATAATTTTACACAAGCAAAGTCTACTTTTAAACATGGATTATTTTTGTGTACTACTATTGGAATATTAATGTTTTTAATGGTTTTCTTTTCGAAACCTTTAATGTATTTAATGAAACAACCAGTAGAAGTTGTTAAACTAGCAATTCCATACTTAGATTTAGTAGCATTTTCATTAATACCTATGATTGCTTTTCAGGCATTTAAGCAATTTAGTGATGGGATGTCTATGACCAGATATCCAATGTATGCAACTATTGTAGCCAATGTATTAAATGTGATATTTAATTACTTATTAATTTTTGGGAAGTTTGGATTTCCCGAGTTAGGTATAATCGGAGCTGCATATGGAACTTTATTATCACGATTTGTAATGGTGTTCTATTTATGGTGGTTATTAACAAAAAAAGAGCGTTCTAAGCGATTGGTAACAAACATTAAATTATTTGTGTTAGATAAACTAATGATTAAAAAGATTATCAATCTAGGAGCACCTAGCGCCATGCAAATGTTTTTTGAAGTAGCCATATTTACTGCAGCTATTTGGTTAAGCGGTTTATTAGGAAAGAATCCTCAAGCAGCTAATCAGATTGCCTTAAATTTATCTTCTATGACTTTTATGGTGGCTATGGGATTAAGTGTAGCTTCAATGATTAGAGTAGGAAATCAAAAAGGATTACAGGATTATAAAGCGCTGAGAAGAATTGCTTTCTCAATATTTTTATTAGGGATTATTTTAGCAATTGGTTTTGCAACAATCTTTTTTGTATTTCATAAAAGTTTACCGAATTTATATGTAGATTTAAATGATGCTACCAATTATGCAGATAATATGGAAGTAATGAAAATAGCTGCGAATTTATTAATAGCTGCAGCTATTTTTCAAATATCAGATAGCATTCAAGTAATGGTTTTAGGAGCTTTACGTGGTTTACAAGATGTAAAAATTCCAACAGTAATTACCTTTATTTCGTATTGGGTAGTTGGGTTTCCTGTAAGCTACTTTTTTGGTTCAGAAGATAAATATGGAAGTTTTGGTATTTGGTTAGGTTTACTTGCTGGACTTACCACGGCTTCAATTCTATTATTCATACGATTTAATAAACTAACTTTAAAATTGATTAAAACAAAACATAATGAACTTACCTAAATTTTTATTAGCAGATAATAGCAATCATCCTGATGATATTTTTGTGTTGCATACTGAATTTCCTCGTTTTTTGATTAATTTAAAAGATGATGAAATTGAGTGGTTTGAAGATTTAACAGGAGAAAGAGAAGATGATATTACAACAGAACTAGCTAGTTTAATGGATAAGGCTGGAGAGTTTTATGATGAAGAAATGAAAAAATACGAATAAACTTAAATAACAATTAAGTTTAATAAAAGATGCCCATTGAATATTTTCAATGGGTTATTTGTTTACAATTGTTCCGTAAACATATGAAAATGAATCTCTTCCTTTTTTGGTAAGCGAAGAATCTATCATAGCAAATAATAACTGAATATAATACTTAGAGCTTTTACTTGCTGATGAAGGTTTGTTATAAAATACAGCCAAATCAACAGTCCATGAATTAAATATAATTAATAAACCGTGTATTTTCTTTTTTAAAAGTTTTTCATCGTTTGAAGGAGTCATATAGCCATTTTCCATTAAAAACTTAGAAATTCGATAAATTACATTATGATATACTTTGGCTCTCTCTATAGTTTTTTCCTTAATTCTCGGATATTTAGTAGTAATATCATAACTATTTAGAAGAAAGAAACGGTATTTTAAAGTCAAATCCATTAACTGCTTTAAGCTTTTCAGCATAAAATCAAATTCAAAAATTTCACCTTCAAGATTTTGAATAGACTCATCCATTTCATCAAGTAAGTTTTGATGTAGCCGCATTACAATATCGTCTTTTTTAGGAAAGTGATAGCATAAATTACCATAACTCATACCAATCTCTTCACTAATTTTTTTACTTGATATATTTGAGTAACCTTCTTTATTAAAAAGAGTTAGAGCGGTTTCTAGGATGCGTTGCTTTGTATTCATTTTTCAAATTTAGGCATTTAAGCCTATTTTTTGAAATATATTTATATATTTGTCTAGGCATTTTTGCCTAATTACTGAAAAATATTATAAATGAACACAGCAGTCGACACTAAAAAAGGAGGAGCTTTTTTATTTCAGAATGAAAATTTAGATACTTTTTATATTCCTGAAATAAAAAGTCAAGAATCGGAAATGATTCAAGAATCAGCAAAACAATTTTTAAAAACAGAAATAGAAACTCGTAAAGAAGAGTTAGAAACTGTTTCAGGGATTGAAGAAACTCCGGAGTTACTTAAAAAATGTGGTGAGTTAGGTTTTTTAGGACTGGAAGTGTCGGAAGAGTATGGAGGAATTAATGTTTCATTAAAAGAAGTCTTACATTTTGTAGAAGCTTTTAGTAAAGGACATTCTTTTGCAGGTGCTATTGGTGTTCAAACAAGTATAGGTATAGCTCCAGTTTTATTGTATGGTTCTGAATTTTTAAAAGAAAAGTATGTAGCCAAAATGATGCAAGGGGAGTTGATTTCTGCTTTTGCTTTAACTGAGCCAAATGCAGGAAGTGATGCCAACTCAGGAAAAACCTTGGCTACGATTAATGAAAATGGAGATTATGTGATTAGTGGTCAAAAAGCATGGATTTCTAATGCTGGTATTGCTGATATTTTTATAGTGTTTGCTAAGATTGAAGATGATAAAAATCTTTCAGCTTTTGTTGTTGATAAAGACTTTGGAGGTATCAGTTTAGGTCCAGAGGAAAAGAAGATGGGGTTATCTGGATGGAGTACAAGACAAGTGTTTTTGGAAAAAACAGTAGTTCCAGCTACTCATCTTTTAGGAGAGAGAAATAAAGGTTTAAAAATAGCTTTAAATACACTGAATACAGGAAGAATTAAATTGGGAGCTTCATGTATTGGTATTGGTAAGAAAGCATTATTACATTCTGTAGAGTATGCTTTACAAAGAGAACAATTTAAAAAGCCAATAATAGATTTTGGAGCTATTAGAGAGAAAATATCTAAAATAACAACGAATATTTTCGTAAACGAAGCAATTGTATATCGAGTAGCTAATGATATTGATATGCTTACTGATGAATTAGCTGGAAATGGAATGGCTTTTTCTAATGCTAAAATAGAAGCTTTAAAAGAATATAGTATTGAATGTGCTATAGCTAAAGTTTATGGATCAGAAGTGCAAGATACTATTGTAGATGAAAGTGTTCAGATTTATGGAGGAATGGGGTTTTCTGCTGAGTCTCCAGTAGAACATTTATATAGAAGCGCTCGTATAAGTAGGATTTTTGAAGGAACAAATGAGATAAATCGTTTAGTAATTATAAAAGAGTTTTTGAAAAAAGGAATGAAAGGAGAGTTAGACTTCTTTTCTCCATATACTCAAATAACTTCTGGTTTGTCAAACCCTATCGAATCATTTTCTGCTGATGTAATTGAACAATACGAACAAGTAGTTCAGAACTTAAAAGATTTAACAGTGATTACATCAGGAGTATGTATGCAAACATTCATGGCGGAGTTAGCTGAAGAGCAAGAAATATCAATGCATATAGCCGACTTACTTATTAATGTATATGCTTTAGAGAGTGTGTTGCTAAGAATAAAGAAGTTGCAAAAGATAGGTAAATTAGATACTTCAATTCATTATGCTATCTTAAAAATTGTAGGTTTTGATTCGTTTAATTCAGTAGAAAACTCAATTAAAAATCTTGTAGCAAGTTTTGATAATGAAAAAGATGCTGAAATTATTAATTCTGCCTTCAAAAAGTATGGTCACTTACCACATTACAATATAAAAAATGAACGAAGAACCGTTTGTTCATTTGTACAAGACACAAAAGGGGTTTATAGTTTGAATTAAACTATAAAAGAATTTTGTTGTTAGTTATAGTTGAAAATCTCGAGACCTTTTGGTTTCGAGATTTTATTTTTTTTATGATTTATTTAAAAGATTTTTGGCTTGACCTTTCCAGTCGTCTCTAACAATTCTGCCAGGAAAAAACTGAATCAAATCGGTAACAGTTTCTATATCTTCCAAAGTTAAATTAGTGATTTGTTTGTAGGTATAAATTCCAATGCTGTTAAGTTTGGTTTCAATAAAGGTGCCTACACCTTTAATTTGTGTTAAATCGTCTTTTTCGTCTTCTGAAGCTTCTCCAATAGCTTTTAAGTTAAGTTGTTTAGGTTGTTTTATTTCTATACCACCACGTTCAACCGTTTTCTTTGCTCTAATGGTAGATTGCATTTCGTCTCTTAACTCTGAAATGGTTTGAGTACTTTCTGTTAGTTCTGATTCATATTTGTTTTTATAGTAAAACCAAGAAAATATGTAGCCTATTAAAAAGGCACCAAGCATCCAGAAGAATAGTTCTAAAAGATGCATTGTTTGATTAGTGATAAATAAAGTCATTTTTAACGGGGAGTTAGTTGATTAAAATTTCAATTCTTCTGTTTTTAGCTCTGCCTTCTCTAGTATTATTATCAGCAATAGGAGCTGTTTCTCCTTTAGAAGTAGAATTGATTATTGTTTTGTCGATACCTTGTTTAACAAAGTAATCAGAAACGTTTTTGGCACGTTCTAAGCCAATCCAATTATTAGCTTCTTCTTCACCAAAATTGTCGGTGTGTCCAATAATTGTGATTTTTTTATTGGGGTGTTTAAGTAAGTAGTTTTTTACCTCTTTTGTGTAAGAGTATAAGGTTCTGTCTGGTTTAAAAGAATTATTACCAAAGTAGGAGTATAGTGTCTTGTTGGTTATCTCTTTTTCTATGTTAGCTATTTTGTTGCTAGGCATAGTGTTAAAAGCGATAGTAATTCCTTCTGCATAAAAACCTTCTGGGTCATATTCATATTCGTCAACGATACTTTCAATGTTAATTCTTTTTGGATTAACTCCATACTGAACAAGTTTCTTCTTTAAATACAAAGCTCTCTCGTTTCCAAAATTAGAATTATTGTTAAGTAATTCGTTTTTTAAATAAGTTGCTTTAATTGTAATTTCTTTTTGAGGGTTATTGTTTAAGAAATTAAAGATTGAATCTTTGAAGTAGTGAAATTTTTTAGGAAAAAGAACTCGAGTATTATGAGAGCTAGTGATAAATTTATCGTTGAAAGGAAGTGTTGTAATTACCTTTTTTAGAGGTTCTTTCTGCTTTTCTTTGTGAATTTGAATTGTATCTTTCTCTTTATTCTGGGAAGTTGTGGTTTTATTAGTAACAAGAGGTTTTTTCTCTATTTTTACGTTATTCGCAACATTTTCTTCTACATTATCATTTAAAGTATGATTATGTATTAATAAGGCTGTTGTAGCCCAACACAGAAATAAGAGAAAAGCTTTTAAAAAGTTTCTCATAGTTTTAAGGGGATAGTTAATTAACCCTATAAATGTATAAAAAACTTTTTAACAAATGAAATAAGAGGTATTTCTATGTAAAAGAGAAAGTTATTTCTTAGCTTTTTCTACTAATTCTAATTGTTCAATTTTAGCTTTTGTAGTAAATAAACCGTAATTGATAAAAACGTTTTTCTTTTCAATTTTATCAATTGTTCCCACAGAGTTTCCATCTGTTAAACGTACCCTGTCATTCACTTTAAAAATATAAGCTGCTTTTTCTTTAGCAACTTTTTCAGCTATTTTTTTCTTTTCTTCTCTAACTTTTACAACCTTTTGTAGAACTTCTTTCTCTACTTTAGTAATAATCTCTTTTTGCTTTTTAACAAGCTCTAAATCCTTTTTCTTTTCTTGTTTTGTTTTCTTTTTAGGTGGGTTTTTCTTTATGTGCTTTGTTTTTTCAGCCATTACCCATTTAAAAAAGTTAGCAGAAAGTTCTTTTTTGTTATTGGTTTGGAAATACTTATTTAAAAGTTCATTAATCTTTCTTCCAAGAGAAAGCATTCGTTGGTTGTTATCATATAATTCTTGAAAACCAGAAAGTTTATCTTGTAACTTTTGTTCTTTTTCTTGTAGGCTTTCAATATGTTCTTTCCCTTTTGTTTTTTGTTTTACTAAGCTATCTGAAGTTTTTTGTAAACGATTACGTTCTTTTTGAAGTTTAGAAATGGTTTTGTCTAAGCGAACTTTCTCAGTTTCAACACGCTTTTTTGCTCGATTAATTAAACTAAAAGGAATTCCATTTTTTTGAGCAACCTCAAAAGTAAAAGAGCTACCAGCTTGTCCTATAAACAATTTATAAAGCGGTTCTAAAGTACGTTCGTCAAATTGCATGTTAGCATTAGTAACATTGTCTAATTCGTTGGCTAATACCTTTAAATTAGCATAGTGAGTGGTAATAATACCAAAAGCTTTATTCTCATAAAATTCTTCTAAGAAAATTTCAGCCAAAGCACCACCTAACTCAGGATCAGAACCAGTACCAAATTCATCAATTAAAAATAAAGTGTTGTCGTTACATTTTTTTAAGAAATAACGCATGTTTTTTAATCGATAACTATAAGTACTTAATTGATTTTCTATAGATTGGTTATCACCAATATCAGTTAATATAGTATTAAAAAGAGTTGTTTCACTTCGTTCATGTACAGGGATTAATAATCCACTTTGTAACATAAGTTGAAGAAGTCCAATTGTTTTTAATGTAATACTTTTTCCACCAGCATTTGGACCAGAAATAACAATTATTTGTTGTTTTTCGTCTAGTCTAATGGTTTGTGAAATAGTTTTAATGTTTTGTTCATTATTTTTCTTCCATAAAACAGGGTGAAAAGCGTCTTTTAAAAATACTTTTTTCTCTTTCGTAATTTTTGGAAGTAAACCATTAATGCTATGTGCATATTTAGCTTTAGAAGCAATAACATCTAAATGAGTTAGAAAGTCTACATACTCGTTTAGTAAAGAAGTATAAGGACGAATTTCGTCTGCTAAAGCTCTTAATATTTTTACAATTTCTTGTTTCTCTTCGTATACTAAATTTTGTAGCTCTCTACTATAAGCTAAAGTGGCTTGTGGAGCAATATAAACGATGCTTCCTGATTTAGATGAACCTAGTAAACTTCCTTTAACTTTTCTACGATGCATAGCAGTAACGGCTAAAACACGTTGGTTGTCAATAATTGTTTCTTTAATATCATCTAAATAACCACTGGTCAAGTTTCTACTTAGCGCTCTAGAAAAACTTTCTGAAATTTTTCCACGAACACTATTAATATCTTTTCTTATTTGTTTTAAAACAGGTGAGGCGTTATCTGCGACTTCACCATAAGAAGTAATTATTTTTTTGATACTGTCGGAAACAAAAGTAGTAAACTCAATATTTTCACTTAAAGTAAAAAGAGTAGGGTAGTAGGTTTCAAATTTTTTTAGAAACTTTTTTTGTTCGTTTACAGTATCAGAAACTGTCGCTACTTTTAAAAATGCTTCTGTTTCTAAAAAACTATTTTCTATAGCTAAACGTTTGGTTTCTTCAGTAATATCTTCAAAATAATGATTTGGAATCCTATTTTCATTTTCAAAAGAAGAAAGATATTCATTTACAAGGTTTAGTTCGAAAAATAATTTTCTTTTATTGGAAATAGGCTGTATTTGTAAGGTTTTTTCCTTACCTAAATTTGAAATACTGTATTCCGCAACTTGTTCTAAAACTGTTGTAAATTCTAAATCTTGAAGTGTCTTTTCTGAAATGTTTTTAGCCAAAATAGTATATTTGAAACCAAAGCAAAAATAGGAAAGAATGCAAGTAAAAATAGCAGATAGTTGGAAAAATATTTTACAGTCTGAATTTGAAAAAGATTATTTCAAAAACTTAACATCGTTTGTTAAGAACGAATACAGTACAAGAGTATGTTATCCTAAAGGTTCAGAAGTTTTTGCAGCATTTGATGCTTGTTCATTGGATGATTTGAAAGTTGTTATCTTAGGACAAGATCCTTATCATGGAAAAGGACAAGCAAATGGTTTGTGTTTTTCGGTACATGATCAAATTCAGCATCCACCATCATTAATTAATATTTTTAAAGAAATTGAAACTGATTTAGGTATTTCTTATCCTAAATCAGGTGATTTATCTCGTTGGGCCAAGCAAGGTGTTTTATTGTTGAATGCTACTTTAACAGTAAGAGAATCAGAAGCAGGAAGTCATCAAAAACAAGGGTGGGAAGAGTTTACAGATGCAGTAATTAGAAAAGTTTCTGACGAGAAAAAAGATGTGGTTTTTTTACTTTGGGGAGGTTTTGCTAAAAAGAAGGTGAAGTTAATTGATACTAAAAAACATCATGTATTAACATCTGGACATCCTTCTCCTTTAAGTGCAAATAGAGGTTATTGGTTTGGAAATAAACATTTTTCTAAAACGAATGCCATTTTAAAAGATTTAAATTTAGCTACTATACAATGGTAATTTGTGGTAAAATTGTTTGATTGTAATAAGGTAAAATTAAGGCTTCAAGAATATCTTCTGTAACATCTGGATAATTTACCTCTACAATTTTTTTAGAATTTACCCATTTAGATATTTTAGGTAATTGTTTTTTATTGAATTTTTTCAATACAGGTACTCCAATTTGTTTTAACGCTAAGGCATTACATTGTTGTTCGTATTGGTTTTTCATTGGGATAACAAGTAGTTTTTTTCTTAAAAATAAAGCCTCTGCTGGAGTTTCAAATCCCGCGCCACAGATAACCCCTTTAGAAGAGCTAATACTTTTTATAAAATCGTTTCCGTTAATGGGTTTTATAATAATATTATTTTTAAAAATGTGTTTTTTAGTGTGTTTAGAAAATACTTCCCATTTAACGTCTTCTATTTGAGATAATACTTTTATAATTTTTTTATCTCCATATGCTGGAAGATAAACTGTATAATGACCTTTTTTAGTTACGTTGCTATATCTTATCTTTTTTCGAATTATAGGAGGGAAGGTAGCTGACGAGTATGTGCTAAAATGAAAACCAAATTTTACTTTAGCTGGGGCATAGTATTTTAAAATTAATCGTTCAAATCTATATGTTCCGTATTTAGGTGCGTTTTTGTCTAATACTGCATTTTGATGACTTAAGGATATGATTGGAATGTTTTTAAATATTGCGGACCAAGCTGTAACAGGTTCAAAATCATTGATTACTAAATCATAGTTCTCTAAAGGGACAGATTTAACTTCTGAATATAGATTTTTAAGCTTAGCTTTTTTTAAAGTATTCCAAAAATCAATACCACCTTTTTTACCAAATATAAAGCTCAATCCGTAGTATTTATATTTTACTTCAAAAGGAAGTTGAAGTTCACATTGGTAGCCACTAATTAGGATATCTACATCTGCTTTTTGTTGTAAATATGGAATTATTTCTATTGCTCTACTAGCATGTCCGTTACCTGTTCCTTGAAAAGCGTATAAAATCTTCATAATTACCTCTTAGTGTTTTTCAATATTGAATTCTTTTAAAAGTTCTTCAAATAGCATGCTGTTGCTGCTTTCTGAAGCAATAAATTCAGCATCGTTTACTTGTAGATTCATATGTTGGTTTTGTACAAGCTCATCTTTTTCATATTCATACAATGACCAGGATTTATTATGGTATTCTAAAGCGGATAAATTTTCTATCCAGTCGCCAGAGTTCAAATATGTTGTATGTCCATTTTCGTTTTCAATATGTTTAATTTCTGGGTGGTGAATATGTCCACAAACAACATAATCATATCCTTTAGAAATGGCTATGTCTGAAGCTGTTTCTTCAAAATTATTAATAAATTTTACAGCGCTTTTAACACTGTTTTTTATTTTTTTTGAAAAAGACAATCTACCGTATCCTAATTGTTTGCTAAACCAATTGACAGCAGTATTTATAATGATTAAGGTATCGTAACCAATGCTACCTAATTTTGCTAACCATTTTGAATGTTGCATAGTTACATCAAATACATCTCCATGGAAAAACCATCCTTTTTTGCCATCAAGATCTAAAACTACTTTATTAACTATTTCAAAGCTTCCAAGTCTAAAGCCTTTAAACTTTCGAAGCATTTCATCATGGTTTCCTGTAATGTAGTACACTTTAGTACCTGAAGTTATAAAAGACATTATTTGTTTTATAATCTTCATGTGTGGTTTAGGGAAATAACGTTTTTTAAATTGCCAAATGTCTATGATATCTCCATTTAAAATTAAAATCTTTGGATTGATCGTTTTTAAATAATTGTGAAGTTCGGTAGCTCTACAACCATAAGTACCTAAGTGGACATCGGAAATAACAACAACATCTAGTTTACGTTTTTTATTTTTCTTCATTCTGAAATGTACTATTGCGTTTAAACAAATGTACTTTTCAAATGTTTTTGAATGTTAAACTAATTGTAAACTGTTGGTAATTAGAAAATCATTAATCTGTAATGGGAAAGTTATGTAAAAGTAAAAAGCTCGGAATGTCCGAGCTTTTTTATGATGTGTTCTAAAAGTATTATCTGTTATGTAATACCCAAGTTCCTTGTTCTAGTAAAGGAAGTGCTTGTTTATACTTTACTTCTTTCTCTTCACCAGTCATTACATTTTTGATGGTAACTCTTTCGTTTCTACCAATTTTTGGTTGCTCACGAACAATAGTTTCTACAACTTGTTGTTCTTGAGTTTGCTGATTTCTAGCTCTACTCATTGCTTGTTGAGTTGAGTTTTGAACTTCATCTTTACGAGTATCTAATTGCTCACGTTTTTGTTCACGAGCTTCAGATACTTGTGATGCATCTTGACTTGGTAATTGACCTTTGAATAAGAAAGATAATACTTCTTTATTTACCTTATCTATAGTTTCTTGGAATAACTCAAAAGCTTCAAACTTATAAACTAATAAAGGGTCTTTTTGTTCATACGTAGCATTTTGAACAGTTTGTTTTAACTCGTCCATTTTACGTAAATGATCTTTCCAGTTTTCATCTATAATTGATAAAGTAATGTTCTTTTCAAAATCGTTTACTAATGATTTTCCTTCAGACTCGTATGCTTCTTTTAAGTTAGTAACTACTTGTAAAGTTTTAGTACCATCCGTAAAAGGAACTACAATACGCTCGTAACGATCACCTTCAGTTTCAAAAACATTTTTAATTACTGGGAAAGCATTGTGTGCGTGTCTTTCAGTATCATTTTTATAATGATCAGAAACAATAACGTATAACTTATCTGTTAATTCTTGTTCTGATAATTTATTAAACTCTTCTTCAGAGAAAGGAGAAGTCATTGATGAAAAACGAATTAATTCAAACTCAAAGTTTTGATAATCGCTATTCATTTTGTTTTGTTTTACAATTGAATCGCAAGTGTCATAAATCATGTTTGCAATATCAATCTGTAAGCGTTGTCCATCTAATGCATGACGACGACGTTTGTAAACAAACTCACGTTGTGCATTCATAATATCGTCATATTCTAATAAACGCTTACGAATACCAAAATTGTTTTCTTCTACTTTCTTTTGTGCTCTTTCAATAGATTTGGTGATCATAGAATGTTGAATTACTTCACCTTCTTTTAATCCCATTCTATCCATCATTTTAGCAATTCTATCAGAACCAAATAAACGCATTAAGTTATCGTCTAAGGCAACATAGAATTGTGAAGAACCAACGTCTCCTTGACGTCCTGCACGACCACGTAACTGACGGTCAACACGACGAGAGTCATGACGCTCTGTACCAATAATAGCTAAACCTCCGGCAGCTTTTACTTCGTCTGATAATTTAATATCTGTACCACGACCTGCCATGTTGGTTGCAATTGTTACAACTCCTGGTTTACCAGCTTCAGCAACTACATCTGCTTCACGTTTGTGTAATTTTGCATTTAATATATTGTGGGGAATCTTACGCATTTGTAACATTCTACCTAATAATTCTGAAATTTCTACTGATGTTGTTCCAATTAAAACTGGACGCCCTTGCTTAGATAATTCAACAACATCTTCAATTACAGCGTTGTATTTTTCTCTCGTTGTTTTATAAACTAAATCTTGTTTGTCGTCACGAGCAATTGGTTTATTAGTAGGGATTTCAACTACATCTAATTTATAGATTTCCCAGAATTCACCAGCTTCCGTAATTGCCGTACCTGTCATTCCAGATAACTTACGGTACATTCTGAAGTAGTTTTGTAGTGTAACAGTAGCAAAAGTTTGAGTAGCATCTTCAATTTTTACATTTTCTTTTGCTTCTATTGCTTGGTGTAATCCATCTGAGTAACGACGACCGTCCATAATACGACCTGTTTGCTCATCTACAATCATTACCTTGTTGTCCATAACTACATACTCAACATCTTTTTCAAAAACAGTATATGCTTTTAAAAGTTGATTCATAGTATGAATACGCTCACTCTTTACACTAAAATCTCTGTATAATTCTTCTTTTTGGTTTGCTTTTTCTTCTGGAGTAACATCACTATTGTCAATTTCTCCAACTTTAACACTAATATCAGGTAAAACAAAGAAAGTATTGTTTTGCGTTTTTTCTGATAAGTGAGCAATACCTTTATCGGTTAAATCAATTTGATTATTTTTTTCTTCAACAGTAAACCATAACTCAGCATCTACTTCTGGCATTAACTTATTGTTATCTTGCATGTAGAAGTTTTCAGTCTTTTGAAGAATTTGTTTGATTCCTTCTTGAGATAAAAACTTGATTAAAGCTTTGTTTTTTGGTAAACCTCTGTAAACTCTCAATAATAAGAATCCTCCTTCTTTAGTATCACCTTCTTTTAATAAGGCTTTAGCTTCTGCTAATACACCAACTAAATATTTGTTTTGAAGAGAAACTAAATCGGCAACTAAAGGTTTTAATTCGTTAAATTCATGACGGTCTCCTTGAGGAACTGGTCCAGAAATAATTAAAGGAGTACGAGCATCATCAACTAAAACCGAGTCAACTTCATCAATAATTGCATAGTTAGGAGCTCTTTGAACTAAATCTTCTTTAGAGCTAGCCATATTATCACGTAAATAATCGAACCCAAATTCGTTATTTGTACCATAAGTGATATCTGCGTTATATGCTTTTCTACGAGCTTCAGAATTTGGCTGGTGGAAATCGATACAGTCTGTAGATAATCCATGGAACTCAAATATAGGAGCCATCCAAGCACGGTCACGTTTAGCTAAGTAATCGTTTACAGTTACTACGTGAACTCCGTTACCTGTTAAAGCGTTTAAGTATACTGGTAGGGTAGATACTAATGTTTTTCCTTCCCCAGTCATCATTTCTGCAATTTTACCTTGGTGTAAAACAGAACCACCAATTAACTGCACGTCGTAATGAATCATATCCCAAGTAACTTCTTTACCTGCTGCATCCCATGAATTAGCCCAGTAAGCTTTATCATCTTCTAAATTTACGTGTTCTCTGGTTGCAGATAATTCTCTATCAAAAGCAGTTGCAGTAACTTCTAATTCTTCGTTTTTGGTAAAACGTCTAGCTGTTTCTTTTACAAGAGCAAAAGCTTCAGGCATAATGTCTAATAATACAGCTTCAGAAGCTTCATAAGCTTCGTCTTTTAATTTGTCAATTTCTGCATAAATTTCTTCTTGACGATCTATGTCTGCGTTTAAAGCTTCTTCTTCTAAAGTAGCTATAGAATCATTGAATGATTTAGTAGCTTCCTTTATTTTAGATTTAAATTCGATTGTTTTAGCCCGAAGGTCATCATTAGATAAATTGTTTAATGAACTCTCAAAAGATCGTACTTTTTCAACGATCGGTTGTAGAGACTTTAAGTCTTTTTGTTGTTTATCACCAACAAATAGTTTTAGAATCGAATTTAAAACGCTCATTTGTAAAATATTGTTTTATAGTAGATTAAAGTTGTTTTTAATCTACTGCTGTATGTTTATAATTTATGTGCTTAAAAGTAAGCAAAAAAAAAGCCTCTAATAGAGACTTTTTATGGTTGTATTTTTAGTATTCGTCTTCGTTCCAAAGATAATCTTCTTCAGTCGGATAATCTGGCCAAATTTCAATTATAGAATCGTATGCCTCACCTTCATCTTCAATATCCTGTAAATTTTCTACCACTTCTAAGGGTGCCCCAGTACGAATAGCGTAATCGATTAATTCGTCTTTAGTTGCAGGCCAAGGTGCATCTGCTAAATATGATGCTAGTTCAAGTGTCCAATACATTTCTTTATCTGTTTATTAAGATTTTCGCAAAAATAATTTTTTTTTGTAAAAAGTCAAGTTTTTTTTAAAAAATGTTAAATCAATAAAAAAAGAACTTAGTTATAATTTTTCCGGAATCCATTTAACTTCTTCCGCTTTTAAATCTTGGGTCAACTTTCGTGCCAGTACAAAAAGATAGTCAGAAAGTCTGTTTAAATACATTAAAATACTGTCATTAATGGTTTCTTCTTCGTTTAAAGCCACCGATAAACGTTCGGCTCTACGACATACACATCGTGCTATGTGACAAAATGACACAGTTTGATGTCCTCCAGGTAAAATAAAATGAGTCATTTGAGGTAATGTTTTATTCATTAAATCAATTTCATTTTCTAAAAACTGGATAGAATCATCAGAGATTTTATAAATATTTAATCGTTCTTTTCCACTTTTTAAAGTTTCTTTTTCTGGAGGTGTAGCTAACATAGCTCCCAAAGTAAATAAATCACTTTGGATTTTGGAAAGTGTACTTTTTGTTAACGTATCAATATCTTGATCTCTAATTAAACCAATATAAGAATTAAGTTCGTCTACAGTACCATAACTTTCTATTCTTAAATGATGTTTAGGAACTCGAGTTCCTCCAAAAAGAGAAGTAGAACCTTTGTCTCCTGTTTTAGTGTATATTTTCATTAATTATTTTTTAATATTCGTGTTCGTATTTATTTAACTTCTCCATTATATATTCTGGACAACGAATTGGCTTTTTTGTTTTCATATCAATAAAAGCCAAAATAGTATTACCTGTACATATTAACTCTCCTTCTTGGTTTGTGATTTCATAGTCAAATTCTATTTTTATAGAAGGTGCTTTTTTGATAAATGTACTAATAGTTAATTCATCATCATATAAGGCTGATTTTTTAAATTTACAAGATAATGAAATTACAGGAAGCATCACACCTGTTTTTTCCATATATTTGTATGTAACGCCTAAAGAGCGTAGCCACTCGGTTCGGCCAATTTCAAAAAATTGCGCATAATTACCATGGTAAACAACGCCCATTTGATCGGTTTCTGCATATCGTACTCGAACCGAAGTTTTATGTTTTTTCAAAATGTTTTTTGTATTTTAATTATAATTAACGTTACGGAAAAAATAATTAAAAATCAATAGCAATTTGATTTTTTTATACTGAATTTTATTCACACTTTTGTTCAGCCAGACGGAGAGTCTGGAGTCCCCAATAGATCTGAATAAAAATTTAACAACTTTAAAATAGTTTTTAACTCAAATGACAAAAACTGCTGATTCAGTTTGGATGGAATGTTTATCTTTTATAAAAGATAATATTAAACCCCAAGCATACAAAACTTGGTTCGAACCTATTAAGCCTATAAAATTGGCCGGGGAAGCGCTTACGGTACAAGTGCCAAGTAAATTTTTTTATGAATGGTTAGAGGAACATTATATTAAGTTATTAAGAGTAGCTCTAGTTCGTGAATTAGGAAATGATGCTAAACTGATTTATGATGTTCGTATGGAAAATACATACAGCAGTAATAGTCCACAAACAGTTAAAATTCCAAGTTCTAATCGTAACCCATTGAAGCCTCAAAAGGTAACAATGCCTTTGGAATCTAAAAGAGAATTAAAAAACCCTTTTATAATTCCTGGATTACAAAAAGTTAAGATAGAATCTCAATTAAATCCAAACTATAATTTTGCAAATTTTGTAGAGGGTGATTCTAATAGGTTAGCTCGTTCTGCCAGTATGGCAGTTGCTAACAAGCCTGGAGGAACTTCATTTAATCCATTATTAATATATGGTGGAGTTGGATTAGGTAAAACACATTTAGGTCACGCTATTGGTGTTGAAATAAAAGATAAATACCCAGATAAAACAGTTTTATATATTTCTTCTGAGAAATTTACACAACAGTTTATCGATTCGGTAAAATCAAATACTAGAAATGATTTTATTCATTTCTATCAAATGATTGATGTATTAATTATTGATGATGTACAATTCCTTTCAGGAAAAGCAGGTACACAAGATGTGTTTTTCCATATATTCAATCATTTACATCAAAATGGTAAACAGGTAATTTTAACTTCTGATAAAGCGCCTGTTGACATGCAAGATATTGAGCAGCGATTATTATCTCGTTTTAAATGGGGGTTATCTGCTGAACTACAATCTCCAGATTTTGAAACTCGTATTTCTATACTTCAAAATAAGTTATATAGAGATGGAGTAGAAATGCCTGAAGAAATAGTTGAATATATTGCAAAGAATATTAAATCGAATGTTCGTGAATTAGAAGGTGTTATTATTTCTATGATTGCACAAGCGTCTTTTAATAGAAAAGAATTTACAATTGAGTTAGCGAAACAAATTGTAGATAAGTTTGTGAAGAATACTAAGAAAGAACTTTCTATAGATTACATTCAAAAAGTAGTATCTAAATATTTTGATATGGATGTTGCTACTTTACAGTCAAAAACACGTAAAAGACATATAGTTCAAGCACGTCAATTAGCAATGTATTTTGCAAAACGTATGACTAAGTCGTCTTTAGCTAGTATTGGAAGTCAGATAGGTAAGAGAGATCATGCTACTGTATTGCATGCTTGTAAAACAGTTGATAACTTAACTGAGACGGATAAACAGTTTAAGAAATACGTAGAAGATTTAAGAAAGAAATTAACTTTGTAATACGATTTTATGAAAAAAATACTGATGGTTTGTTTAGGGAATATTTGTCGTTCCCCTTTAGCCGAAGGTATTTTACAATCTAAATTATCGTCACAATCATTTTTTGTTGATTCTGCTGGTACTGCTGGATATCATGTAGGTGAGTTACCTGATAGAAGATCAATTGAAGTAGCAAAGAAATATGGTATTGATATTACCAATCAACAATCGAGAAAGTTTGTTAAATCAGACTTTGAAGATTTTGATTTAATCTATGCTATGGATGAGAGTAATTATAATAACATCGTTTCTATGACTGATGATTATAATGAAATTCAGAAAGTAAAAATGATTTTGAACGAGTTATATCCTAATGAAAATAGGAGTGTACCTGATCCATACTACGGAGGAGATCAAGGTTTCGAGAATGTATATAGAATGTTAGATGAAGCATGTAGTATTGTTGCATCAAAATTAGAGAAATAATGAAAGGGAAATTATACTTAATTCCTACTACATTAGGAGATACAGAACCTTTAGAGGTAATGCCATTATCGGTAAAAAAAGTAATTGAGCATCTTGATTATTTTATTGTTGAAAATGAAAAATCAGCAAGAAGATTTATAAAAAGAATTACGCCTACAAAAGCTCAATCTTCATTACAATTAATGTTATTAGATAAGTATTCTGATGATTTTGAAACACAAAATTATTTAGATATTTGTGATAAAGGAGTTTCTATAGGTTTGTTATCTGAAGCAGGAGTTCCTGCTGTTGCTGATCCTGGAGCTACAATTGTAAAATTAGCACATGAAAAAGGAGTGCAAGTGGTACCGTTAGTAGGACCTTCTTCTATTTTATTAGCAATGATGGGGTCTGGAATGAATGGACAAAATTTTGCTTTTAATGGATATTTGCCTATAGATAAATCAGAAAGAAAGAGAGCTATTAAAGATTTAGAGAAGCTTTCTAGGGATAAAAATCAATCTCAAATTTTTATTGAAACGCCTTATAGAAATGAAAAAATGTTAGACGATTTACGTGCTACCTTATCGCCGGATACTCGTATTTGTGTGGCTTGTGATATAACATTACCATCTGAGTATATTAAAACACATACGGCAAAACAATGGAAAAGCGTAAAGCCAGATTTACACAAACGACCTACGATATTTATAATTCATAAATAAAAAAAAGACATCTTATCAAGATGTCTTTTTTTATAACATTAATTAATTTTGGTTTATACAGTGGGCTTTTTATTTGCTGTAATGTTTGAAACATCATAACCAGCAAACTTCTTCATGTACGATTGTATAGAAGTACCAAATGCATCATTGAATTGGAACACTCCATTTGAGCGTAAATACTTTTTAACATTACCTGCACCACTTAAATGTGCTGCGGCTAAAATACCAGACTCGGTTATTTTTACTCCGTTAATAGTTTTACCAACACTTCTTCTGATGTCTTTTCTAAGAATCCATTTGTTTACTTTACAGTAAGCTATAAAAGCTTTTTCTTGTAATTCTGGATTTTTTAAAAACTGATTAGTGTTGTAAATTCTAAATCTTTTTAGAGTTTCTTTTCCGAATTGGTATTTACCTAAATAACCAAGTTTATTAATAACTCGGTACCTTCCTTGAGATTCTTTAAAAGCTAATGCTTCTTTAAAACCAACAAAATCTTTTAATAAAAAAGGTATGTTAACTCCAGTAGTACGATATTCGACTATTGGTGTAGTATTGGTAGTAATCTCTTTTTCTTTTTTTTCCCCTGGTGTTGTAAAACTAGCAAATAATACAAAACCTATAAAAACAAATATTAAATATCTGATAATTAGTTACTTTCTGTTTAGCGCTGCAAATATACAACTATTTTTTGTAACTATTTATAACTCAGTATGTTAGGTGTTTTTGTGAATTGTCAAAATAAAAATAAAATCATTTTTTTTCTGAGAATTGAATAAAGAAAAACCTCTTTTTTTGATTTATTATCAGGAATTAAGATTTTTTTATGAAAATAAATTTTTGTTAAATTTAACGTCTTATACCTCTTTGACTAATCCATTTTTGATACTTAGCTGCGTTTCTGTTATGTTGCGCTAATGACTTTGCAAAATCGTGAAAACCAATTTTTTCTGTACTTGCACACATGTAATAATAATTGTGTTTTTTATAGTTTAAAACAGCGTCTATAGAAGAAACATCAGGCATTGCAATTAAAGACGGTGGAAGCCCTGTATGCATATAAGTATTGTAGGGAGATTTTATTTCTTTGTCTTTATTCAATACACGTTTTACAACAAAATCCTGACCTTTTAATTGTTTTATAGCGTATATAAGAGTTGGGTCGGCTTGTAATGGCCAATTATCTTTTAATCGATTTAGATATAATCCAGCTACAATAGGGCGCTCACTTTTTTGAGCTGTTTCTTTTTGTACAATTGAAGCAAGTGCTATAACTTCACTTTTAGTTAAGTTTAGTTTTTTAGCTTTATCTAATCTTGATTGATTCCAAAAACGTTTGTATTCACGCAACATTTTATCACGAAACTTATTTGCAGAAGTATTCCAGTAAAATTGATAGCTATTTGGAATGTAGATTTCTAAAGCGGTTTGTTTGTTGAATCCGTTTTTAGCTAAGAACGTTTCATCTATCATAGCTTGTAATAAAGAAATAGAATCGGTTTCAATTTGTTGCGCAATTCTTCCTGCTAATTTTTCTAAGGTATCTTGATTATTGAAAGAGACTTTTACAGGAGTTTGATTACCGCTTCTTAATAAGTTTACAACATCATTCATGCTCATTCCTTTTTTAAGAATGTATTTACCACCTTTAGGTTTGGTAAACTTTTTCTTTTCGGCCACCCAAATAAAATTTTCAGGTTTATTAATGTATTCGGTCAAAAGTTTTTTCACATCTATTAGATGATAGTTGGAACCAATATAAATGGCTCCATCTTTTTTTACTGCGTTTCCAAATATTTTTTGGTAAAAGTTAAAACCAATAATTCCACCAACTACAAATAAGATGGCGATTACTCCGTATATTATTTTTTTATTCATTGATTAATTGAAATAAAATTTCGTCTTTATAAATTCCTTTGTTTAAAATCCAGTCTTTTTTGATACCAATTTTCTGAAAGTTATGTTTCGAAAAAAGAGCTATACTGTTAGTATTATCAAAAGTAATATTAGCATACAATTGATGTAGTTGCAAATGTGTAAAACTATAATTAATTAAAAGTTGAAGAGCTTCTGAAGCAAATCCGTTTTTTTGAAAGTCAGGGTGAATTAAGATACCTATTCCTGCTCTTTTGTGTAAAGGATTAAAATCAAAAAGATCAATCATTCCCATAGTTTTTAGTGAGGCTTGATCTTCAATAACTAAACGTAGTTGTTTTGCTTCAAAAATATCTAAATGAGCATTTTCTAAATATTGTTTTAAAAGGTATTTAGAAAAGGGTGCTTGTGTATGACTCACTTCCCAAAAAGCTTCATTGTTTTCAATTTGAAACAAAAACTCTAAATCTTCAGGCTCAAGAGCTCTTAAGTTTATATGTGTACCTTTTAAAGTATTCATTATAATTCTATTTCACCTTTGAATACACAAACAGCTGGTCCTTCTAAAAATATATTAGAATAATTACCATTGTTTTCTTCAAAATGAACTTTTAATAAACCACCTTCAACAGGAAGGTTAATTGAGGTTTCAGTTGTTTTTTTAGTGGCATGCATAGCAATAGCAACAGCAGTAACGCCAGTGCCACAAGCTAAGGTTTCGTCTTCAACACCTTTTTCATAGGTTCTAACTCTAAAAGTATCGGTGGTAAGTTGTTCAACAAAATTAACATTACTGCCCGTTTCACCATATATGTTATAACGAATGTCTTTCCCTTTTTCAAAAACAGGAAAGTTATCTAAGTTGTCTACCATTTCTACATGATGTTGAGTACCAGTGTTCGCAAATGTATAGGTGTCTTTTACGATTATTTCATTAACATCTATCATATGAAGAGAAACTAATCCATTGTTTATTTCAGCATAATGCTTACCATCAAAAGCAGTAAAGGTTGTTTTAGAATCAATAATGTTTAACTGTTTAGCAAAAGCAACGGCACATCTTCCACCATTACCACACATTGTTTCACTACCATCGGCATTAAAATAAATCATTCTAAAATCTGTAGCAGTATCATTTTCTAAAAGAATCACACCATCTGCACCAATTCCAAAATGTCTGTCACATAATTTAGTAATAATGTCAACGTTATTTTTTGGAAAGGTTTTTGTTCTATTATCGACTATAATAAAGTCATTTCCTGTTCCTTGATATTTGTAAAATGTCATCTTCATACGAGGCAAAGATACATATTTTCTTTGTTGAGCAGCAGTGTTAAATAGCGGTTAAAATCAGTTAAAAAGAAGTTAAACAGATTTGACGAAAATGTTAAAATAGTATATTTGAGATATTAAATTTTGTAAGAATATGAAAAAAGTATTTAGAACCTTAGGGATAGCGTTTTTTGGTGGAGTTGTTGCACTTGCAGGATATAAAATAGCCATTGAGAAACCTCAAGTAATAGTAGAAAAAACTGTAGAACCAACTTTACAAACAGTAAAGGCGAGTTATACACCAACCGTAATTAATTCATCGTCTAAACCAACTGATTTTACAGAAGCGGCTGAAAAAACGGTAAATGCGGTAGTACACGTAAAAAATACAGCAATTAGAACGCAGCAAAATCCATGGGCAGAATTGTTTTATGGAAGTGGAAGCGGAACTAAAAAATATCAACAAGTAGGAACAGGAAGTGGAGTAATAATTTCTCCTGATGGATATATTGTAACAAACAATCATGTAATTGAGGGAGCTAGTGAAATTGAAATAACATTAAATAACCGTAAGAAATTAAAGGCTGAATTAGTAGGTGCAGATAAGGATAATGATATTGCTTTATTAAAAGTAGAAACAGATGAGGATTTACCTAATTTACCATTTGGAAATTCAGATAATGCAAAAATAGGGGAATGGGTATTAGCGGTTGGAAACCCATATAATTTAACATCAACAGTAACAGCTGGAATTGTAAGTGCAAAAGGAAGAGATTTAAAAGGTAATGGAAATATAGAAGCTTTTATACAAACTGATGCTGCAGTAAATCCAGGAAATAGTGGAGGAGCCTTAGTAAATACAAGAGGAGAGTTAGTAGGGATTAATACTGCAATATCTTCTAAAACAGGTTCTTTTATTGGGTATTCTTTTGCAGTACCATCTAATATTGCAAAGAAAATTGTAGATGATTTATTAGAGTTTGGTTCTGTGCAACAAGCAATTATTGGAATTAATATTGATACTAGTGCTAATGATATTGAAGGAGTGAAAATTGGAGAAATTACTGAAGATAGTGAAGCATTAAAAGCAGGGTTAAGAAAAGGAGATGTTATTAAAGGAGTAAATAATGTGAAAATATCTAAGTTCTCAGATTTAAAAGGACAGTTAACAGCAAAACGACCAGGTGATTATATTAATGTTACAGTGGATAGAGATGGAGAAGAGTTAACTAAAGTTGTAAAACTAACAAAGTTGGTTAAATTACCTATAAGTAGATACTTAAGGACTGAGTTTGAGGATGTAAATTCTAAAGATAAAAAGAAGTATAGTGTTGATGGTGGAGCAAAGATTAAAAGAACAGAAAACAGAGATTTTAAAGAATATGGCATAGGGAAAGGCTATATCTTAACAAAAATTAATGGAAAAAAGATTTCTTCAGCCGCTGAAGCAGTTAGAATATTAGATAGTAATACTAATAGAAGATTCCTTATCGAAATGATTAGTCCTTCAGGAGAAATAGAAAGATTTAGGTATTAAGCTTTATATGTTATTAAAATAAACAAAATCTCGTTAAATAATTTTAACGAGATTTTTTATTTATAAACGTTTACGAAATCGTTTGAAATAAGTATTTTTGCAGCAAAATTTAAAAATTTTAGTTAACACACAACTATGTCAACAATAACAAATTACGAAAAAGAAGTAGTAAGTCAAGCGCAAGTTCGAAGAGCTACGGTTGAGTTTATTAACATCGTTAACGATTTATGGTACGATAAGTCTATCGAATTAGTTTTATTTAGAAATCCATTAGTAGATAAAAGAGCTAGTGAAGTTTTAAATTTAATTGATTACGCAAAAGAATTCGTAGCTAAGCCAATTTCTATTAGCGATGCTTTAGAAATAGCAAAGGCAATTCAGTCAATCGATTTACCACCATCAAAATTAGATATTGGTAAATTAGCTTACGAGTATCATTTACAAGATGATGAGAGTGCTGACAAAGTTTCATTTGTACAAAATCAATTAAGTGATGCTACTGGAGCAGAAAGTATTCAGCCAAAAGATGTAGTATTATATGGTTTTGGACGTATTGGACGTTTATTAGCTCGTGAGTTAATGACTAAAATGGGTAAAGGTTCTCAGTTAAGATTAAGAGCTGTAGTTACTCGTGGTGAAATTAACGAAGCGGTATTAGAAAAAAGAGCTTCTTTATTAAGTATTGATTCTGTTCACGGAGATTTCTTAGGAACTGTTCAAGTTGATGCTGATAATAACGCATTAGTTATTAACGGAACTACTGTGTATATGATTTCTGCTGCTAAACCAGAAGATATCGACTATACAGCTTATGGAATTAACGATGCTTTAATTATTGATAATACAGGTGCTTTTAGAGACGATAAAGCTTTAGCAAGACACTTAGTGCCTAATGGAGCAAGTAAAGTATTGTTAACGGCACCAGGGAAAGGAATTCCTAACATCGTACATGGTGTAAACCATAAAGAAAACAATCCTGATAATGTAGATATTTTCTCAGCAGCATCTTGTACAACAAATGCAATTACACCAATCTTAAAAGTTTTAGAAGATAATTTCGGAATTAAGAAAGGGCATTTAGAAACAATACATGCATATACTAACGATCAGAACTTAGTGGATAACATGCATAAAAAATACCGTAGAGGTAGAGCAGCTGCTTTAAATATGGTAATTACAGAAACAGGAGCAGGGAAAGCAGTAGCAAAAGCTTTACCAGCACTAGAAGGAAAATTAACTTCAAGTGCTATTCGTGTACCAGTGCCAAACGGATCTTTAGCAATTTTAAATTTACAGTTAAATTCTAACACAACTGTTGAAGCAGTTAATGCTATTATGAAACAGTATGCATTAGAAGGAGATTTAGTAGAGCAAATTCAATATTCATTAAGTAATGAATTAGTGTCTTCTGATATTGTAGGGACAACTGCACCATCAATTTTTGATAGTAAAGCTACAATTGCAGACGGAGATACAATTGTAATATATATATGGTATGATAATGAATATGGGTATTCTCATCAAGTAATGCGTTTAGCTAAACACATAGCTAAAGTTCGTCGTTATACATATTATTAGAATATTAAGAAATTAATAATAAAAGCCGAAACATTTGTTTGTTTCGGCTTTTTTTTTATTTTTGGGTAGATTAATCCCCTAAAACCCCCTAAAAATGAAAAAAGTAATCACAATATTTGTGTTGATACTTAGCTTCGCTTCTGTTTCTTATTCTCAAGAAGCCAACTCTCAAGAAATTAACGAAAAAGAATTTTTAACTTCAGGTAAATGGTTTGTAGAAACTGTTCAAATAGGTAATGAAGTTCAAAAATTTTCTCAAAAAGACAGTTGGATGGTTTTTCATGCCGATGGAAATTATCAAGTGGTTATGAGTAGCCATGAAAAGAATGGTCATTGGAAATTGAATAAAGAGCATAAAGTAATTTTAGAAGAAGAAAGCCAAGAGACAGATTTAAAAATTGAAGTTTTAAGCGAAACAGAACTTTTATTTTCTGCAACCGATGGTGATGTTGCTTATTCAATGAAGTTGAGTAAGTAGTATTAATCTTAAAAGTATTTAAAAAGCCGAAGTTTAGACTTCGGCTTTTTTGTTTATAAGATGTTTTTATGGAGTTAAAATCTAAAAATCTTTTCCTTAATTTAGCAATTAAACTACGTATATGAGAACACTAATAACAACACTATTATTTTTATTAATTACAAAAACTATGAATTCACAAGAACTACCTTATTATGAGATTCCTCAAGCACCTAAAGAATACACAGAAGGAACTGTAGCAAGTAGAATGATAGATGGATTAGGGTTTCGTTATTATTGGGCTACTGAAGGATTAAAAGAAAAAGATTTACAATACAAGCCAAGTAAAGAGGCTAGAAATATGTTTGATACCCTTGATCATATTTTAGTGTTGTCAATAATGACTTTAAGCGCTGTTGAAGAAACAGAAATGAAGTTTCCAAAAGAAGGTTCGTTAACGTTTGCTGAGATGCGTAAACTAACATTAGAAAACTTTAAAAAGTCAAGCGATATTTTAAGAACCTCTAATGATCTTTCAAAATACGTAATGAAAATAAATAGAGGAAATGGAAAAGTACAAGAATATCCATTCTGGAATCAATTAAACGGACCAATAGCAGATGCAATCTGGCACGTAGGACAAGTAGTTTCTTTCAGACGTACAGCTGGTAATCCATTACCAAAAGGACCTAGTTTTTTAACAGGGACAGTTAGGAAATAAATGAAAGTAGTTTCTTTCTTTGTATTAGTTTTTTTATTTTATTCTTGTGAGCAGAGTGAAAATAGAACTGATAAAGTTTTATCAAGTATTAATAAGCAAGAGATAAGTGAAATAAAAGAAAAAAGAGTTCTGTATTTTTTTACGTCGTTTGATAAAATAAGAATAGAGAACTATAGTTTATCAATAAAAAGCAAAGAAAAATATACTGTTTATTTCTATGAAAATCTTGATGATAGAAAAAAGAATATCATTCTTAGGTTTAATAATAAAGAAAAAACTTTAAATTTTGGTTCGCAATTTTTTACAAAAAAAGAAGGAGAGCTTTTAGTTAAGGAGACTAAAAATAAGTTTAATTTTTATTGGCAAGGAATTAATGCTAGCCACCAAACTCAACCAATTTTATTTAATGAAGAGTATGGAGTTTTAGGTATTTATAATTCTTATGGGCCAGATTTAGTGTTTTTAAAAGAAAAGACTAAAAAATCGGATTTACTAAAAGGTGTTTTAATCTCAATGGAGAACTTTAATCCAAATTAATGACAACTGAACAAAAAATACAACAATTAAGAGAGGAATTAAGAGAACATAATCATAATTATTATGTGTTGGATAATGCAACAATATCTGATTATGAGTTTGATATAAAATTAAAAGAACTTGAAAAGCTAGAGGAAGAAAATCCACAGTTTTTTGATGCGAATTCACCAACACAACGAGTTGGGGGAGGAATTACTAAAAACTTTGAAACGGTTACTCATAAAAACAGAATGTATTCTTTAGATAATTCTTATTCAAAAGAAGATTTGTTAGACTGGGAAAAACGAATTCAAAAGATTTTAGGAACAGAAGATATTGAGTATACCTGTGAATTAAAATATGATGGAGCTTCTATAAATTTAACTTTTGAAAAAGGAGAGTTTGTAAAGGCAGTAACTCGTGGAGATGGTTTTCAAGGAGATAATGTAACTACTAATATTCGTACCATAAAATCAATTCCACTGAAACCAAAAGGTGATTTTGTTTCTGATTTTGAAATGAGAGGAGAAATTATTTTACCACTCGATGGGTTTAATAAAATGAATGAAGAGCGTTTAGCAAAAGGAGAAGAAGCTTATAGGAATCCTAGAAATACAGCAAGTGGAAGTTTGAAATTGCAAGATAGCGCTGAAGTAGCAAAACGCCCGTTAGATTGTTTATTATACCAAGTAGTTACCGATGAGCGTAAATATAAAACACATTTTGAAAGTTTAGAAAATGCAAGGAAAGTGGGATTTAAAGTTCCAAAAACAATTGCATTGGCAAAATCGATAGATGAAGTTTTTGAGTTTGTCAATCATTGGGATGAAAAGCGGCATGATTTACCTTATGAAACAGATGGAGTTGTAATCAAAGTAAATAATTTACAGCAGCAAGAAGAATTAGGATATACAGCAAAGGCTCCACGTTGGGCAATAGCATATAAGTTTAAAGCAGAACAAGTTTCTACAGTTTTAAATGAAATTACTTATCAAGTAGGAAGAACGGGAGCTGTTACTCCAGTAGCAAATTTAGAGCCAGTAGAATTAGCGGGAACAATTGTTAAAAGAGCTTCATTGCATAATGCTGATCAGATAGAGAAATTAGATATTCGAATAAATGATACCGTTTTTGTAGAAAAAGGAGGGGAAATTATTCCTAAAATTATTAAGGTAGATTTATCAAAAAGACCAGAAGATTCAGAACCTACCAAATACGCTACAAATTGCCCTGAATGTGATACTGAGTTGATAAGAACAGAAGGTGATGCCAAACATTATTGTCCAAATGAGTTTGGTTGTGCACCACAAATAACAGGAAGAATTCAGCATTATATCAGTAGAAAAGCTATGGATATTGATGGTTTAGGAGGAGAAACTGTTGATTTATTACGTAAAGAAGGTTTGATTCAGAATTATGCCGATTTATATGATTTAAAAGTTGAGCAAGTAATTCCTTTAGAGAGAATGGCTGAAAAGTCAGCTCAAAATATGGTAGATGGAATAGAGAAGTCGAAAGAGATTCCATTTGAAAAAGTATTATTTGCACTAGGAATTCGATTTGTAGGAGAAACAGTAGCAAAAAAATTAGCAAAACATTTTAAGTCTATAGATAATTTAATGGCTGCCGATTTTGAAACGTTAGTTGCTGTTGATGAAATAGGAGATAGAATAGCTCAAAGTATTATTGATTTTTCTAACGATTTAGGAAATATTCAGTTGATAGATCGACTAAAAGCTTATGGAGTGCAATTGGAAGTTTCAGCAGAAAGTTTAGAAAATCAAACCGATAAATTACAAGGAAAAGTGTTTGTAGTTTCAGGAGTTTTTCATCAGATGAGCCGAAATGAATTGAAAAAAGCAATTGAAGACAACGGAGGTAAGGTAAGTTCATCAATTTCTAAAAAAACAACATACATAGTAGCAGGAGATAATATGGGGCCTAGCAAGCTAACAAAAGCAGAAAACTTAGGAATTCCGATTATTTCAGAACAAGATTTTATTGATATGATTGATTAAAAAATGAATAACAAGAGTAAAAGAAAAGCAATAATACTTATAGCCTGTAGTATATTAACTTTTATAGTAGGAGGATTGATTAGAGGCTTAGCGTTTGATATAGAAAATATAGAAAAATGGAAGAAAGTAAGTTCTATTGGGTCAGTTATTCAAATGATTGGAGTTCTTTTATTTTTTATAGGTTTATTTCTGATATCTAAAAGTTTAAATAATAAAAAACGTTTAAATAATTAACATGACCAAACAAACCAAAATCGCTATTACATCAATATTATTTTTGTTAGTAGCCATAGCAGATGTATATGCAGTGATAACAGAAACTAAAAGTTTAGAAATAATTTTTAAACCATTATTAATGACAACACTAGCAATAGTGTACTTGGTTTCAGTAAAAAAGCCTAATTTTTGGCTGATTTCCGCGTTGTTTTTTTCATTTTGGGGAGATGTGTTTTTGTTAGATGAAGCAAATTATTTTGTGTTTGGGCTAGGGTCATTTTTAATAGCACATATAATGTATATCAAAATGACATCGCAGCTTTTAAAAAAGCCATCTATAAATAAGATACTAAAAGCAGCAATTATTTTTATTGCATTATTTGGAGGAGTATTATTCTTAATTATTGATAACTTAGGAGAGATGTTGTTGCCAGTAATAGTGTATGGTGTGGCAATTTCAGCTTTTGGAACAAGTGCTTTATTAAATTATCAACAAGAAAAATCAACAGAAAACACCTGGTTATTATTAGGAGCAATTTTATTTATTGCCTCTGATAGTTTAATCGCTTTAAATAATTTCTATACACCTAAAAAATTATTCGTAATAGCTATTATAGTATTATATGTGGTATCTCAATACTTAATAGTAAAAGCTATGATAGCTAAAAAACAGTAATTTTAAAATGGAAAAGCCAAGACTTTCTCGGTTAACACAATTAGTAACTATGTTACAATCTAAACGATTGATAACAGCAAGAGAGTTGGCAGAAAAGTTCAATGTAAGTATCCGAACTATTTATAGAGATATTAGAACTTTAGAAAATTCAGGAGTGCCTATTGTTACTGAGGAAGGAAAAGGATATTTTTTACAGGAAGGGTATCAGTTACCGCCAGTAATGTTTTCGGAAGAAGAAGCAAATGCTTTAATTACAGCTGAACAATTAATTATAAAAAACAAGGATACCTCATTTGTAGAAAACTATTCAAATGCAATTACTAAAATAAAAGCTGTTTTAAAATATTCACAAAAAGATAAAGCAGATTTACTTTCAAAAAGAATTGTATTTCGATTCAATCAAGAAAAAGAGCAATCGAGTAATTATTTGATGCAGTTACAAACAGCAATTACAAATTTTCAGTTGTTAGAAATAGAATATCATTCACTTCAAAATAAAACAACCAAAAGGTTTGTTGAACCATTTGCCATGTATAGTACCAATTTAAATTGGTTGTTAATAGCTTTTTGTAGGTTGCGTAATGAATTTAGAGCATTTCGAATAGATTGTATACAAAAAGTTGTTGTAACTGGAGAACACTTTGAGTCTCATAATATGACTTTGGAAGATTATTTTAAGATGTATATTCAAAAATATTCTGATACCCCTGACAAACCCTTGTCATAAGCTGCTTTTATTTTTGTGTAAACATTAAAAAATATAACAATGAACACATTAAAAAAAGAAGCATTTTATGTAGTTGGAATTTCAATAAGAACTACAAATGAAAACGGAAAAGCAATGCAAGATATTCCTGCATTATGGCAACGGTTTATGAAAGAGGGTGTTATAAACAAGCTTTCAAATAGAGTAGGAGATGAAAGTTATGCTGTTTATACAGACTATGAAAAAGATCATACAAAGCCTTATACAATGATTTTAGGATACGAAGTAGAAAACTTAGAAAGCATCCCAGAAGGAATGATTGGTAAAAAAATAGAAGCCTCTAGTTATGAAAAATTTGTAGCGAAGGGTGATTTAACAAAAACAGCAGTTGTTGATGAATGGATGAAAATATGGAATTCGGATATTAACAGAACTTATACATCCGATTTTGAAGTCTACGGGAGCAAAGCTCAAGACCCAACAAATGGAGAAGCAGAAATATTTATAGCAGTTCAATAAATGACAAATTTAGATAACTTTTATTTCGATAAAGAAGAACCAGTTAAAGGTTGTTTATTGGCGTTAAAAAGTATTATCCAAAATTATCATTCAGATTTAAAAGAACAATGGAAGTATCGGTTGCCTTGTTTTATGTTAAAGAATAAAATATTTTGTTATTTGTGGTTAGATAGAAAAACTCAGTTCCCGTATATAGCTATAGGAAATGGAGTTAAAATAGAACATCCAGATTTGATTCAAGGAAATAGAACTTTTGTAAAGTTGTTACTAATAAATCCGAATGAAGATATTCCTATAGAAAAGATTCATCAGATTTTTGATATGGCAATGAAATTGCATTAAAAAAAGCGAGTTTAGAAAGTTCTAAACTCGCTTTTCAGTTAACAAATTCAAAAAAGGAAATTATAATTTGTTTCCTATAAAAGGAATATCTTTTCTATTTATAATTAATAAAATAATACCAGCAATTAAAGTTATAACTGCACTAATAAATAAAGCACCTCCATCATTATTATGCTCTATTCCTAGCTTTGTCAAGTGTCCCATAATAGCACCACCCATAAGACCAACAGTTAAAATAGCTCCTAGCCATGTTTTTTTAGGAATGAATAATAAAATTGAAGCTATCAACTCTAAAACTCCGGTTCCTATTCTCATACTAGCTTCATTTTCTCCAGCTAGTTTAGTAAATAAATCTATACTTTCTTGAGCACCAGAGAATTTAAAAAACAAAGTTTGTAGCATAATAATAGCAGCTATCAGTTTTAAAATAAGTGGTAAATATTTTTTCATTATTATTGGTTTTGTTGTTTTAGACGAGCTCTTTTTTATTCCTTACATATACATAAAGTACTATTTTTGCTTTATGAGAAAAATTATATTTTACCTACTAGTATTTTCGGTATTAACAGGATGCAAAACCGAAAAAATGTCATTAAATTTTTTGAATGAATTTGTTGTTAAAGATTCTTTACAGTTTGAAAATGCAATTGTTGGAGGAATTTCAGGAATAGATTATTATAATAATGAGTATTATATGGTAGTTGACGATGCCAGAAATCCAAGAATTTTAGTTGGAGATATACTTATTGAAAAAGATTCAATAAAATCGGTAGAATTCAAAAAAACAATTGAAATAAAAGATACCACAAGTTCTTTTTATAAGGATAATGTATTGGATTTAGAGTCAGTTTTAGTACACAATAATCAGTTTAATTTAGTTAGTGAAGGTTCTATAAGAAGAGGGAAAAATCCATCGATATTTACAACAAATATGCAAGGTGAATTTGAAGAAGAAATAACAATACCAAGTTACTTTGAAGCAAATTCTAAAGCAAAACCAAAACATAATGGAGCTTTTGAAAGTTCATCTAAAAGTTTTGATAACAAAGGGTTTTGGGCAGCAATGGAAGCACCATTAGAAGCAGATGGAGAAGAACCAACATTTCATGAAACTAAATCACCTATTAGAATTACATATTTTGACAATGTAACTCAAAAAGCAACTAAACAGTTTGCGTATCAACTAGAAAAAATTGATAAACCAGCAAAAGGAAAAATAAATTTAAATGGAGCTACTGCCATTTTAGAGTATGCTGAAAATAGTTTTTTTATTGTTGAAAGGATATACCAAAGTGGTTATGGAAGTTATGGAAATACGATTAGAATTTTCAAAGCTAGAATAACAAAAGAATCAACAAACACTCTAAGTATGTCATCGTTAAAAAATGAAAAATATGTGCCTTTAAAAAAAGAGTTGCTTTTCGATTTCAACAATGTTAAGAATCAGTTGGGAGAAGGATTTATAGATAATATTGAAGGTATTACTTTAGGGCCTAAATTATCTAATGGTAATCAATCATTAATTTTAGTTGCTGATGATAATTTTCAAGTATATGGAAAACAACTAAATCAGTTTTTATTATTAGAAATAGTGGATAAATAATGTACATTAGCATTCGTAATTTTTTAAAATGATAAGTAAATTCAAATATAAATCGATTCAGAAGGCTTATAATGGTTTTGTAGACAAGAATATACATAAAAACCATAAAAGTAATTTAATAAAAAAGGTTGCTATTTTATTAGATAATGAGTCTCTGGTTAATGTAATGATATCTAATTTAACAAGTAAATTACCTTTTAAAAAAGAAAATATTACAGTACTAATATTTAGAGAGTATTCTAAAAAAGATGAAGAATCTCCACTGTTTTTTTCAGACAATGATTTTGGCTTTAATGCGAGTTTAAAATCAGACAATTTAAAAGAGTTCGTTAAAAAAGAGTATGATTTACTTATTAATTATACAAAGACTCCTAATTTATATACGAATATGGTAACTTTGTTATCACAATCTGATTTAAAAGCAGGTTTTGCAAATATTGACGATAGATTATATGATATTGTTATATCAGATGAAGGTCAAAATGAAGCAATTTTAAATCAGGAACTAAAAAAATATTTAACGATTTTAAATAAAATATAATGCAAAAATTTGTTGGTACTGGAGTTGCTTTAGTTACTCCTTTTAACGAAGACTTAAGTGTAGATTTTGATGCACTAAGAAGGTTAGTAAACTTTAATATTGATAACGGAATTAATTATTTGGTTATTAATGGAACAACCGGAGAAAGCGGTACTATAACAAAACAAGAAAAGGAAGAAATTATTAAGGTAATAGTTGAAGAGAACAAAGGACGATTACCTTTAGTGTTAGGGGTAGGTGGAAATAACACTCAAATAGTTGTAGATGAGTTAAAATCGTTAGATTTATCAGATATAGATGCAATTTTATCAGTAGCACCTTACTACAGTAAACCTACGCAAGAAGGTTTTTATGAGCATTATAAAGCAATTTCATTAGCAAGCCCGAAACCTATTATTTTATATAATGTACCAGGTAGAACTTCAAAGAATATGGAGCCTGCAACAACTTTACGTTTAGCGAATGATTTTGAAAATATTATAGCGGTAAAAGAAGCAGGAAATAACCAACAACAATATTTAGAATTATTAAAAAATAAACCTGAAGATTTTTTAATCATTTCTGGTGATGATGATTTAGCATTAGGTGTAGTATTAGCAGGAGGATCGGGAGTAATATCTGTAATAGGTCAAGGGTTACCTAAAGAATTTTCTAGAATGATTCAATTAGGTTTAGAAGGAAAAAATAAAGAAGGGTATGAAATTCATTATAAATTAATGGATATTGTAAATTATATTTTTGAAGAAAATAATCCAGCAGGAATAAAAGCAGTATTAGAAAAACAAGGAATTTGTTTAGATAAAGTGCGTTTACCTTTGGTTACTGCTACAGAAGAGTTACAAACTAAAATTTCAGACTTTATAGATAATCTATAATTTGTCTAAAGAAAAATTCAATATAACTAAGACTACAATTGTTTAATTGTAGTCTTTTTTTAGCATCTTTGTATAAAGAAAGATCTAGTTAAATAGAATAGAGAGTAAATATGTTATCAAAAAAAATCGAAAAAGCTTTAAACGAGCAAATAAAAATAGAAGCAGAATCATCACAAGTATACTTATCAATGGCATGTTGGGCAGAAATTCAAGGATTTGAAGGAGTTGCACAATTTATGTATGCTCATTCAGATGAGGAACGTATGCATATGTTGAAATTGGTAAAGTTTGTAAATGAAAGAGGAGGGCATGCTCATGTATCAGAATTAGCAGCACCACCAACAGAATTTGGGTCATTTAAAGATATGTTTCAAACATTATTCGATCACGAAGTAATGGTGTCAAAATCAATAAACGATTTAGTGCATATTACATTGGAAGAAAGAGACTATGCAACACATAATTTCTTACAGTGGTATGTTTCTGAGCAAATAGAAGAAGAAGCATTAGCAAGAACTATTTTAGATAAAATCAATTTAATTGGAGATGATAAAGGAGGGTTATATTTGTTTGATAATGATGTAAAGCAAATAGTTGTTCAAGGAGCTGATAATACGGCAGAGTAAGATTAACAAACATTTAGGAAATCTTTGGATTTTTTATAACAGATTTTATAGTTTATTGCAATGCTCTATTTAGAGTAAAAAATCGTTTTAATAATCCATAAATAATCACTAATTTTGCCAGATGCAAAAAATTAAAAATTTAGCGTACTTATTTGTCATGCTTTTAGTATTATCTTCTTGCGGGGAATATCAAAAAGTATTGAATAGAGGAACTGTAGAAGAACAATATAAAATGGCTGTGAGAATGTACGAAGCGCAAAAGTACAGTAAGGCCTTACGTTTATTTGAAAAGATAACACCTTCTTATCGAGGAAAACCACAAATGGAACGTATACAGTTTATGATTGCTCAATCAAGTTTTAATGTAAAAGATTATACATCAGCAGGATATTATTTCAAGAGATTTACAAGAAATTATCCTAAAAGCTCAAAAAAGGAAGAATCTGCTTTTTTATCGGCATTAAGTTATTATAAAGCATCTCCTCGTTTTAGTTTAGATCCTTCAGACACTAAAAAAGCTTTACAATCTTTTCAAGATTTTATAGATAATTATCCTAATTCAGAAAAATTAGTAGAGGCTAATAAATATTATGCAGAGTTGCGTGGTAAATTAGAAAAGAAAGCTTTTGAAATAGCAAAAACATATTATCGTACGGCAGATTATGACTCAAGAAATTATAGAGCAGCAATAGTTGCTTTCGATAATTTGTTGTCAGATTATTTAGGAACAAAATATAAAGAAGAAGCTTTATTCTATCGTTTAAAAGCAGCTCATGATTTTGTTTTAAAAAGTACAGAACGTAGAAAAGCAGAAAGAATTAAAGCGGCTATTAAAGCTTACGAAAAATTAAAGAAGAGCTTTCCTGAATCTAAATTCATGAAAGAATCTGATATAATGTTATCTACATTAAATAAAGAACAAGAACAATTAGTTAAAAGTTAGAAAATGGATTATAAAGAAACGAAAGCAGCATTAAGTACTATAACTTATGACAAAGAAGCTATCGAAGCTCCAACTGATAATATCTATGAAGCTATTTCAATTATAGCTAAAAGAGCTGCACAAATCAATTCTGATTTAAAGAAAGAATTGGTAGATAAGTTAGACGAATTTGCTACTTATAATGACAGTTTAGAAGAAATCTTTGAGAATAAAGAACAAATTGAAGTTTCTAAGTTTTACGAGCGTTTACCAAAGCCACACGCAATTGCAGTGGAAGAATGGTTAAATGATAGAGTATATCACAGAACTCCAGACTCAGAATAATATGTCTGTATTAAGCGGTAAAAAAGTTTTACTTGGCGTTACCGCTGGTATAGCTGCATACAAAACAGCGAACTTAGTTCGTTTATTTATAAAATCAGGCGCAGAAGTTAAAGTAGTAATGACTCCTGCGTCTAAAGATTTTATTACTCCTCTTACATTATCTACATTATCTAAAAATCCAGTTCATTCAACTTTTTATGAAAAAGAAGATGAAAATGAACTTTGGAATAATCACGTCGATTTAGGATTGTGGGCAGATTTAATGATAATTGCCCCAGCAACTGCAAATACCTTGTCTAAAATGACTAATGGTACTTGCGATAATCTGTTGTTAGCAACTTATTTATCTGCAAAATGTCCAGTATATTTTGCTCCTGCAATGGATTTAGATATGTATCAACATCCATCAACAAAAGGCAGTATAAATAGCTTGGAAAGCTTTGGTAATATATTAATACCAGCAGCTTCAGGTGAATTGGCTAGTGGACTTGTAGGAGAAGGTCGTATGGCTGAACCAGAGGATATAGTATCGTTTATTGAAAATGATATTGTTTCAAAATTACCACTCCGAGGAAAAAAAGTATTGTTAACAGCAGGACCTACCTATGAAGCTATAGATCCTGTTCGTTTTATTGGAAATCATTCCTCAGGAAAAATGGGGTTTGAAGTAGCCAAAACAGCAGCTAACTTAGGTGCTGAAGTTTATTTAGTAGCAGGACCTTCACATCAAAAGGTTAGCCATTCATTTATTCATAGAATAGATGTAAAGTCGGCACAAGACATGTATGAGGCTTGTCATAAATACTATAAAGATGTAGATATTGCAATTTTATCTGCGGCTGTTGCTGATTATAGACCAAAAAATATAGCTACTCAGAAAATAAAAAAGAAAGAAACAGCGTTAACAATTGAGTTAGAACCAACAAAGGATATTTTAAAATCACTTGGTGAGATAAAAGAAAATCAATTGTTGGTAGGATTTGCATTAGAAACAAATAATGAAGTAGAAAATGCAAAAAGTAAAATTGCACGTAAAAATTTAGATTTAATTGTATTAAATTCGTTACAAGATAAAGGTGCTGGTTTTGCTACCGATACTAATAAGATAACTATAATTGATGCCAATTTCAACGAAAAATCATTCGATTTAAAATCGAAGAAAGAAGTATCAAAAGATATAATTAACGAAATAATACATAAACTAAATGCGTAAGTTTCTTTTTTTAATTTTTATTTTATCATCAGTTTTTACAATTCAATCACAAGAATTAAATGCTTTAGTAACTATTAATGCAGATAAAGTTCAGAGTAGTAATAAACAAGTTTATGAAACATTGCAAAAAGCATTAACAGAATTTATTAATGATAAGCAATGGACAAATAAAAAATTTAAACAACAGGAACGTATTAATTGTGCATTTACAATTATAGTAGACGAGCAAAGCGGAAATAATTTTAAAGCTAGCTTACAAATACAATCTACACGACCAGTTTATAATTCAACATATGCATCGCCAATTTTAAATATTAACGATACTAATTTTAATTTTCGTTATAATGAATTTGATCCGTTAAACTTTAATCCTAATGTTTATGAATCAAATTTAATATCTACAATTGCATTTTATGTATATGTTATTTTAGGAGTTGATGCAGATACCTTTGCTTTAAAAGGAGGGACCAATTATTTGCAACAAGCCGAAAATGTAATGTTACAAGCTCAATCAAATGGAGAAACAGGTTGGCAAAACCAAGTAGGAAAACAAAATAGGTTTGCGTTGATAGATAATTTATTATCGTCAAATTTTACTCCTTTGCGTACTATTTATTACGATTACCATAGAAAAGGTTTTGATAATTTTGCTGATAGCCCTGATGGAGCAAAAGAAGTTATAGAATCGAGTGTTATAAACTTAGATAAGTTACATAATGTAGCTATCGGAAATTATATGATTCGTGTTTTCTTAGATGCTAAAGGAGATGAAATAGCAAGAATATTTTCTGATGGTAAACCAACTAGAAAAGTTCAAGAAATGAGAAGCGTACTAGAAAAAGTAGCACCAACTTATAAAGATAAGTGGAGAAAAATAGAATAAAAATTTAGTACAAACTAAGAATACTATATAAGCTATAATGAATAATAATCATTGTAGCTTTTTTTGTGATGTTAATTATCCTAAAAATAGTTTTTCAAATGGTATTTCTAATACTTTAGCTATTTGATGCAAGCGAATAATAGTTAAGGTAGTTTTACCACTTTCTATCTTACTGTAAGCATTTTGACTAATTTGAAGTAGATTAGCCATCTTATCTTGAGAGAGTCCTTTCCTTAAACGTTCTAAGCGTATATTTTCTGTAATAATTTTAATATTCTCATCCATACTTTTCAATATGTCTTATATATCAAGACAATAAATAATTAGTTTGTATAAGTTGGGAGAATATAGCCTAACAAATTTATTAAATTAAAGTTTATAAAAACAGTTTAAAAAGTGAATTTTAAGAAAATCAAAACCTAAGGTTGTATTTTAAAACTACAGGCTATTATTTAAAACCTGAGTGGTTTGTGTAAAATAAAATAAAGTTTGAAATTTATCCTAGTTATTGCAATGACAAGTCATAAAGCTATGAGTGACATAAAAGAAATCGTAGAATGTTATGAATTTAAAATACTATAAAATGATAATTAATAGTGTTTTATTAAAAACTATTTAAGTATGAAAAAATTAGAATTAAATGAAATGGAAAAATTTCAGGGAAGTAATGATTTTATTATGGGCTTAACTTGTGTAGCAGCAATTGGAGGTTTTGCTGCATTTATGATTGCTAGTGGTGGTGGAGCAATTGCTGTTGCACCTTTGTTAATCAGCTCTATAGGAGGAGGAGGTTGTATCGCTACAGTTGGAGCAAAAGTTAGTCAACATTAATTAAGAATATAATATGAAAAAATTAGAAATTAATAAAATGGAAAATCTTCAAGGAGGAGATATATGGGAGACGATAGCAGGTGGATGTTCAGCTTATACAGGATTAGTACTTTTTAAGGTTATTAGTAATGCTCATCCAGTTTTAAAGGGATTATCTTATGGATGTTATGTTTATTTACTTAGTTATGGTGTAGCAAATGCATCATAAAATTAATATTTTTAATAATATAGGTAACTTCTTCTTAAAATAGGGGTTACCTGTATTTAAAATTATATGTTCAATATGAAAAAAATAAAAACTTTTGATATAATTTTCTCTATACCTTTTATTTATTATGTTTTAAGAATGATTTTTTTTTCAAACAAAGTAAATAAATGGGATTACATATTATTATTTATTACTATAATTTATTTAATATTTAGAGATTGGAAAAGAGAATAAATAACTTTAAATTTTTTTTAATTTTATTTTCATTGTATATACTTTCTGTTTTTATTAATAATTATTTCTTAGGAATGGATAGGTTGGTTTATAATGATTTAATTGAAAGTTTTACTCAAGATCAAGTCGATGCTATTATAGCAAATCAAAAAAAATGGGAATGGTTAGGTTTTGTAATTATTCCTTTAATAATTATTACTAGATCCAGTTTAGTAGCCATTTGTTTAAGTGTTGGAGCATTTTTTTATGACCTTGATAAAGATTTGAAATTTAAATTGTTTCTTAATATTACTTTACAAGGAGAGTTTGTTTTAGTTTTAGTAGTATATTTTAAATTATTTTATTTTGCTTTTGTTAAAAATGATTTTGTATTAAGAGATGTGGAAGAATATTATCCATTAAGCTACATTAATTTTCTTGATATTGGAAGTTTAACTCCATGGCTTATATATCCTTTGCAAACAATAAACTTATTTGAAGTAGTTTATTTTTTTGTTTTGGTATATGGTTTACACAAGTTGTTAAAAAATAAATATTGGAAAAGTTTTGAAATAGTAGCAGTAAGTTATGGTACTGGTTTGGCTATATGGTTAGGGTTAGTTATGTTTTTAATACTGAATATTACTTAGCAAATGAAATGGAAAATTAAATTAGCTTTAATTCTTTTGATTAGTAGTATTTTGTTTTTTTTAAGTTATAAAATTAGTAATAAAATAAACTATAAAAAACAAATTGTAGAGAATACTAAAACCATACCTACTTTCACATTCGAGAATATGGTTGGTGATAATTACACAGATAAAGATTTACTACTAAAACCAGTTGTTTTTGTATATTTTAATTCAGATTGTGATTATTGTCATTCAGAAGCTACTAAAATTAAGGAAAGATTAAATGAATTTAAAAACTGCCAGTTAATTTTCATTTCTATAGAAGCTAAAGAAAAGATTAAGCTGTTTGAAGATAAGTATGGGTTTAATGTTTATAAAAACATTGTGTTTTTAGAGGATAGAAAAGGTGAGTTTTCTAAGCTTTTCGATGTACATTCAATACCATACATTGTTGTTTATGATAAGAATCATAAACTTCTCAAAAAATTTAAAGGAATAACTAGAATTGATGATATTTTGAAGTACTTAGAATAAAAATATATCATTAATAATTAAAATAAATACCTGCTAATAGCAGGTATAATAATTTATATGAATCAGAAATTAATAATAAAATCACATGTTTTACAACATGATCAGTCTGATTGTGGAGTAGCGTGCTTACTTTCTTTAATACAATATTATGGAGGGGTGAACTCTATAGAAAAGTTAAGAGAGTTAAGTGGTACTACAAGACAAGGTACTACGCTTTTAGGGTTATATCAAACAGCAAATAAAATAGGTTTTACAGCAGAAGGTAATGAAGCGGATATACAAGCCCTAATTGACCATGGTGAGCCAGTTATTTTACATGTAATAATTGATGATAAATTACAGCATTATGTTGTGTGCTATGGTTATAAAAATAATCAGTTTGTTGTTGGTGACCCAGCAAAAGGAATTGTCCAGTATTCAAAAGAAGAATTAGAAAAACTATGGGTGTCTAAAACTTGTTTAACCTTAACTCCTAATGACAGTTTTTTAAAAGCAACAATAAAAAGAAAATCAAAAAAAGAGTGGTTTATAAAACTTCTCAAAGAAGATAAAAAATTATTAATAATAAGTATTGTTCTAGGAATTGGTATTGCCTTATTAAGTATGGCTATGTCAGTGTTTTCTCAAAAATTAATTGATGACATTTTACCTTCTCAAAACACAAAAAAATTAATTTTTGGTATTGGGCTATTAACTTTCTTATTGTTAGTAAGGGTTGGCTTTACTGCTTTAAAAGAATTGTTGCTTATACGGCAATCTAAACATTTTAATAACCGAATTATTGATTCTTTTTATTCATCGTTGCTACACTTACCCAAAGCTTTTTTTGACACCAGAAAAATAGGTGAGCTTGTAGCAAGGTTAAATGATACTAATAGGGTACAAAAAGTAATTAAATTCATAGCGAGTAACTTTATTATTGATGTTTTAGTAGTATTGGTTTCTTTTGGTTTCTTATTCTTTTACTCTTGGAAAGTAGGAATGATAGCTTTAATAAGTTTACCTATTTACTTTTTTATTGTGTATGGTTTTAATGCTAGAATTATAAAATCACAAAAAGAAGTAATGCAAAGTTACGCACTCAGTGAGAGTAATTATATTAGTTCTATGCAAGGTATAGCAACGGTTAAAAATTTTAATCGCCAATCATTCTTTCAAAAGTTAAACCAATTAGTATTTGGTAATTTGCAGAATAAAATTGTTGATTTAGGAAAAATTAATGTTCGTTTATCATTATTATCAGGAATAGCAGGAGTTGTTTTTTTAATGGCTATTTTATCTTACACATCTTTTCAGGTGTATGACAAACAAATGCAATTGGGTGAGTTAATGGCTATTTTAGGTATAGCAGGTTCTTTATTACCTTCCATTACAAGTTTAGCATTGGTAGCTATTCCTATTAACGAAGCAAAAATCGCTTTTAATCGTATGTTTGAATTTACATCTATTGAAAAAGAAAATAAAGGTATTCTTGAGTTTCAGGATTTTGAATCATTAGAACTACAAAATTTATCATTTCGTTTTGCAGGAAGGAGTCAATTATTAAAAAATGTAAATCTTTTAATTAAGAAAGGAGAATTATCTGCCATTGTAGGAGAAAGTGGAAGTGGTAAAAGTACTTTAGGACAAATACTTCAAAAATTTTATGATTTTGAAAGTGGAGAAATTTTAGTAAATAGTAGGAATAGTTTAAGAAACATAAAGCTGGATAATTGGAGAAGTATAGTTGGAGTAGTACCACAAGAAATTACCATTTTTAATGGTAATGTATTAGATAATATTTTATTAGGAAAAGAAGATAAACCTGAGAATGTATTAAATTTCTGTAAAGATTACGGTTTTGATGAGTTTATTAATAATCTCCCTCAAGGATATGGAACTATTTTAGGAGAAGAAGGAATAAACTTATCAGGAGGCCAAAAACAAATAATAGCTTTGGCTAGAGTACTGTATAAGAACCCACAACTATTAATTTTAGATGAAGCAACGGCTGCTATGGATAGAAAAACAGAAAAATTTAGTATTAATCTTATTTCAAAATTGAAGGATAAAATGGGAGTATTATTTATTTCTCATCGATTAGATGTTTTAAAAAAATATGCTGATGTAATTTATGTGTTAGAAAAAGGGAAAATTGTAGCTAAAGGAAATCATAATAAACTAATAGAAACGTCTAATTTTTATAGCGATTATTGGAGAGAATTAACACAATAATAGTTTTTTAAGTAAATAAAAAATATTAGCAAAAGTTGAAGAACTTTACTTCGTAAATTGATTAAATAAAAGTTAATCATAATCAACAAATTGAATAGTTTAAAACCAATAGTTGTATTTTAAAACTACAGGCTATTATTTAAAACCAGAGTGTTTTGTGTAAAATAAAATAAAGTTTGAAATTTATCCTAGTTATTGCAATGACAAGTCATAAAGCTATGTGTGACTTAAAAGAAATCGTAGAAAATAACTAATAGTGGTATTTATTTTAAAATGAAAAACATTAAAATAAAAATAATCATAATTCTACAAATAGTAGCATTAACTTTAATTATAATAGAATTATTCTCTAAATGGAATTATCCATTAATACCAATAATAGGATATTTAATTTTAGCTTTTGGTTTCTTTTGGATGTATTATCACAGAAAAAAGGAAGATTGTAGTTAAAGAGAATCACAATAAACTAATAGAAACATCTAATTTTTATAGTGATTATTGGAGAGGGTTAACACATTAATATAATAGCCTTAATTTATATCTATAAACTCAACTTTTAAGTAGATAAGAAATATTAGTAAAAGTTGAAGAACTCTACTTCGTAAATTGATTAAATAAAAGTTCATTATAGTCAACAAGTTGAATTATTTAAAACTAATAGTTATGAACTAAAACTACAGGCTATTATTTAAAACCTGAGTGTTTTGTGTAAAATAAAATAATGTTTGAAATTTATCCTAGTTATTGCAATGACATGTCATAAAGCTATGAGTGACATAAAAGAAATCGTAGAAAATAATAATTATAAACGCTATTTATGTATGATAAAAATTGTATTTGTTTTAGTAACGTTTATTTTAAAAACATTTTTAATATGAAAACATTAGAATTAAATGAAATGGAAATTTTTTTTGGAGGAAATGCAGCATGTGTAGGAGCAGTTGCTTCAGGTGTTGGTGTAGTCTTTGACACTGTAGGCTTAATTGTAGGTGTTGCTAGTGGACCTTTAGGTTGGGGACTTTTAGCTGTTGGTTTAGTTGGACTTGTAGCTTCAAGTTGGGGAGATCCTTGTGCTAACGTTTAATTGTTTTAAAATTAGGCAGTATAAATATAATTACTACCTAATATTTAGAATATAATAAATATAAGAATGATAAAAAATAAAAAACTAATTCTAAAAAGAAATGGAGAATTGAACAACAGAAATAGGGGTTATAAATTATTTATAAATGACGAATATTTTGAAGATATTAATATAAATGAGGAAAAAATTATTATTATAAATTCAGATATAGTCAATTTAGTTCTTAAAATAGATTGGTGTAAATCTAAAAAGCATGAAATTAAATTTAGAGATAATGAAAATCAAAAAGAATTTGAAATAAGTAGCTCAATTTCTAATAAACTTTGGAATTTAATAGTTGTAGGAATCATATTTTCGATGCTTTTATTTTTTATTTTAAGAATAAATTTTTTTGGAATTTTGGCTATAGGTTTTGTGTTAATACCTTTTTATAAAATTACAATTGTTAGAAATAATTATCTAATTATTAAAGAGGTTAAAACTTAAATAAGAAGATTCTTATTGTTCAATGAACTTCCTAGTATTTTTCTAATTTTATATTAGAATCACTTTATTATTCTTTCTATAAAAATGAATTTTTAATTCCCTCAAAATCCTTACTTTTATTTTTTCTAAAAAGTAAGATTTGTTAACACATTTATCTATACATAATTATGCGTTAATCAATCAATTATCGATTGATTACACAAAAGGTTTATCAATAATAACAGGTGAAACAGGAGCCGGAAAATCCATTTTATTAGGAGCTTTAGGCTTGGTAATGGGAAATCGTGCCGATTTATCATCTTTAAAGAATACAGAAAAGAAATGTGTAATAGAAGCACAGTTTGATGTAGAAGGTTATTCTTTGCAAAACTTATTTAAGAAGTTAGATCTTGATTATGAAGCGGAGACTATTATAAGAAGAGAGATTTTACCTTCAGGAAAATCAAGAGCATTTGTAAATGATACGCCAGTTACTTTATCAGTATTAACTTCCTTAAAAGGAAGATTGATAGATATTCATTCACAGCATCAGACTATGGAATTATCTGATGTAGGTTTTCAGTTCTCTGTAATTGATGCTTTGGCTAAAAATCAAGCAAAAGTAGCATCGTACCAAAGAGGAATGGTGAAGTATAATTCTCTTAAAAAAGAATTAAAAACACTTCAAGAAGAAACTGAAAAATCTAAAGAACAATACGAATATAATTTACACTTATTTAAAGAACTTGAAGAGGCTGACTTAAAAGAAGGGGAGCAGGAAGTTTTAGAAGAAAAGCTTGATAAATTAAATAATATTGAAGAGATAAAATTAAATTTATCAGAAGCTTTACAAACTTCTATCAACGAAGAAATAGGAATTCAGAGTTTGCTTCATTCATTAGAAAATAACTTACAGAAAATTAGCTCTTTTTCTAAAAATTATGAAGAACTATCTAATAGAATCTCTAGTGTAAAGATAGAATTGGACGATGTTATTTCTGAATTAGAAACAGCGAATGAAGATGTTGAGTTTAATCCTAATGAGATAGAGGAATTAAATGATAGATTGCAATTAATTTATAATTTACAAAAAAAGCATTCGGTAGATTCTATAAAAGAATTATTAGCTATTTATGAATCGTTGTCAGAAAAAGTAGCTCAAGTTGAAGATGCAGGAGGTTTACTAGAAGCAAAAAAATCAGAAATTAATGAGGTTGCTAAAAAGCTCGATGAAGTAGCAGCCATGATTACAAAATCTAGAAATAAAGCGATTCCTAAATTACAAAAGGAGTTAGAGTTTTTATTAGCAGAGTTAGGAATGCCAAATGCTCGTTTTTCAATAGAGTTAACCGATTCTGAAGCTTATTTATCAAACGGAAAAGATAATTTAGCATTCTTATTTTCGGCAAACAAAGGAGGAAATTTTGGAGAGCTTAAAAAAGTAGCATCTGGAGGTGAACTTTCTAGAATTATGCTATCGATTAAAAAAATATTATCAAAAAATATACAATTACCAACCATTATTTTTGATGAAATTGATACAGGAGTATCCGGTGAAGTATCTAACAAAATTGCAAAGATTATGGAGGATATGGGAGCTAACATGCAGGTAATTACGATAACACACTTACCACAAATAGCAGCAAAAGGAGCAAGACATTACAAAGTATTTAAAGGAGAAGAAAAAGGAGTTACCACTTCTAATTTAAAAGTACTGTCTGAAGAAGAGCGTATTGTGGAAATAGCAGAGATGTTAAGCGGAAAAGATATTTCAGAAAGCGCCTTAACCCACGCAAAAGAATTATTAAATTAAGGTATATTTGCTGAACAAACGAACAACTATATTTAAAAATATAAAATAATATGTATAACTTATTAAAAGGTAAAAAAGGAATTATTTTTGGAGCATTAGATGAAAATTCTATTGCTTGGAAAGTTGCGGAGCGAGCTCATGAAGAAGGAGCGGAATTTGTTTTAACCAATGCACCTATAGCAATGCGTATGGGGCAAATTAAAGAGTTAGCAGCAAAAACTGGATCTGAAATTATTCCTGCAGATGCTACTTCTATGGAAGATTTAACAAACTTAGTTGAAAAGTCTATGGAAATTTTAGGTGGAAAAATAGATTTTGTATTACACTCTATAGGAATGTCGGTAAATGTACGTAAAGGACGTCATTATACTGATTCTAAATATGATTTTACAACAAAAGGATGGGACGTTTCAGCTGTGTCATTTCACAAAGTAATGAACGTTTTATACAACAAGCAAGCTATGAATGAATGGGGAAGTATTGTTGCATTAACTTATATGGCTGCACAGAGAGTATTTCCTGACTATAATGATATGGCTGATAATAAAGCTTATTTAGAGTCTATTGCTCGTAGTTTTGGTTACTTCTTTGGAAGAGATCACAAAGTACGTGTAAATACAATTTCACAGTCACCAACCCCAACAACAGCTGGACAAGGAGTTAAAGGTTTTGATGGATTTATTTCTTATGCAGAAAAAATGTCTCCATTAGGAAATGCTACTGCTTTAGAGTGTGCTGATTATACAATTTCATTATTCTCAGATTTAACAAAGAAAGTAACGTTACAAAACTTATTTCATGATGGAGGATTCTCTAATATGGGAGTGAGTGATGCAGTAATGGAAAAATTTACTGAAGAGTAATTTTTAGATAAAGAAAAAAATAAAATGCAAATCGTTAGATTTGCATTTTTTATTGATATATACAGTTATGAACACAATTTTACACATTGAGAAGGAGCTTGAATCATTAAGACAAGAGTTAAAAACACATGATTTATATACATCGTTAAAAGATATTGAAGATGTAAAAACATTTATGGAATCTCACGTATTTGCAGTTTGGGATTTTATGTCGTTGTTAAAAGCATTGCAACAAAATTTAACTTGTGTTAATTTACCGTGGCTTCCAGTAGCAAACTCAACTACAGCTCAATTTATAAATGAAATTGTATTAGGAGAAGAGACAGATGTAAATGAGTTGGGAGAGCCTAAGAGTCATTTCGAGATGTATATCGATGCTATGAGGCAAGCAGGGGCAGATACTTCTCAAATAGCTAAATTTATATCAAAACTTATTGATGGTGAAAATATTCAAGAAGCCTTACAAAGTGTAAACGCTATTGATGAAGTAAAAGAGTTTATAAACTTTACTTTTGAAGTAATAGCAACTTCTCAACCTCATATTATAGCTTCAAGTTTTACATTTGGTAGAGAAGATGTAATACCAGATATGTTTTTAGAAATAGTAAAAAATACTGAAGAAAAGGAAAGTTCAAACTATAGTAAACTTACTTATTATTTGAATAGACATATTGAATTAGATGGAGATGAACATGGGCCTTTATCATTAAAAATGATTGAAGAATTATGTGGTACAGATCAACAAAAGTGGGATGATGTATTGTACTATGCAAAAGAATCTTTAGCAAAAAGAATTAATCTTTGGAAAGGTATTACTAAACAAATAAATGAAAGTGTTTTAGTATAATGGAATTAAATTTTTCTATAATAGTTCCGGTATATAATCGGCCAAAAGAAATTGATGAATTATTAGAAAGTCTTATTAAACAAGATTTTCAGCATAATTTTGAAGTACTTATTATAGAAGATGGATCTGATAATTCTTCTGAGGAAATAGTTGATAGCTATAAAGAGAAATTAAATCTTCATTATTTTTTTAAAGAGAATAGTGGGGCAGGAGCTAGTAGAAATTATGGAATGGAAAAAGCTTCTGGAAACTATTTTATTATACTTGATTCTGATGTGATTGTTCCTCAACAGTATTTATCTGAAGTTTACCAAAGATTAGAAGAAAAATACACTGATGCTTTTGGAGGACCAGATGCTGCACATGAAAGTTTTACAACACTTCAAAAAGCAATAAACTACTCGATGACTTCTATTTTAACAACAGGAGGAATTAGAGGTAAGAAAAAAGGAGTTGGAAAATTTCAACCAAGGAGTTTTAATTTTGGATTGTCAAAAAAAGCTTTTCTAGCAACCAAAGGTTTTTCTAAAATGAAAACTGGAGAAGATATCGATTTAAGTTTTCGATTATGGGAAGAAGATTTTGAAACTCAATTGATAGAAACAGCCTATGTGTATCATAAGAGAAGAAGTACTATAAAACAATTTTTTAAGCAAACTTTTTCTTTTGGAACAGCAAGGCCTATCTTAAATAAAAAATACCCAGAAACAGCTAAAATCACTTTTTGGTTTCCAAGTTTATTCATTATTGGATTAGATATTGCTATTATAGCAGCCTTATTTGGAATATGGCAGTTTTTAGCTTTTTATGGAGTTTATTTTACTTTTCTATTCATCGATTCATTATTTCAAAATAAAAGCCTTAAAGTAGCTTTTTTTAGTATTATAACTACACTTACACAGTTTTATGGATATGGTTTGGGATTTCTTCAATCTCAATTTATAAAAAAATAAAAGCTCCCAATTTCTTGAGAGCTTTTTTTATTTATTTACTAATCAATATTATTTTTCAGGATTTAATACTCCTAGAATATAACCATTAGTTAAATATTTTTTAGCAACTTTCTGAATATCTTTTTTAGTCAAAGCATTTACGCGATCTTCAAAAGATGTAGCATCAGAATCATCATTTTTTTGGTAGTCAACATTTTTAATTGCTCTTAACCAAAAACGATTTTTCTTAAGATCTTCTTTATGATCAGCAATCATTGCTTTTTTAGTTTTCATTAAATCTTCTTCAGTAGGACCATTTTTAACAATGTCAGCAACTTGATCAACAGAAATTGTTTTTAATTTCTCAACATTTTCTGGAGCACAAGGGAATGAAATATTAAAACGATACCATCCGTATGGCATTTTTGAAATACGTCCTCTAGTTCTAGAAGAATAAACTCCTCCTTCTTTTTCACGTAATTTTTCAGTTAATTTAATACCTACAATTTCTCCTAAACTAGTAAAAGCTAAAGCGTCTTTCTTATTGTATTTAGCTTTACCTTGGTAAGTAATACTTACGTTACTTTTTGGATCTTTACCTTTCAATACAGTTTTCGAGTGTGATCCTGATAAAGGTCTGAAAGAACTTACTTTGTATGATTCATTAGAATTTTTACCAGGTAAACTAGCTATGTATTTCTTAGAAAACTCTGCAAGTTTATTCTCATCGACGTTACCAACAAAATAGAAGTTAAAATCACCAGCATCAGCAAAACGCTCTTGGTACTTCTTATAAGCTAAATTATAATCAGCTTTTTCATATTTTTCAGGTGTTGGAAAGCCAGTGTAACGAGTATTTCCTTCGTTCATAAATTCAGACATTTCTTTTTGAAAGAAGAAGTTTGGACTAGCTAATAAGTTTCCTAAGAATCCTTTTTGCTTGTTAACATATGATTTAAACGCTTTTTCATCTTTATTTAAAGAAGTAAAATATAAATGAACCATTTGGAAAAGCTCTTCTAAGTTTTTAGGAGAAGCAGAACCTCTAAATCCTTCACTTAATCCACCAATATATGGATTAACACGTACAATTTTACCAGACATCATCTTAGATAAGTCATTTTTAGAGTAGTTGTTAATTCCAGCTTGTGATAGTGCTCCATTAGCAAAAGAAGTAGCTTTTAACTCTTCATCCGAGTATAAAGAAGTACCTCCAAAACTGAATGCATCAAATAAAATTTCATCATTTTTAAAATCAGTCTTTTTGAAAGTAACTTTAGCACCGTTGCTTAATACAAATGTTTTAGTACCTAATTTTTTGTTTTCAGTTGTTTTAACAATTGTTCCAGCAGTTGGAGCTTTAGTAATTAAAGAAGTAGCTACAGCTTTATCTTCATAAGGCTTTAAATCTTTTGTTTTTACATTGTTTAAAGCATCTAAAACTTGTTGTTCAGTTACTACTTTTTTAGGTCCAGTAATAACAACTACACGGTTATCATCATGTAAAAAGTTTTTAATAATGTTGTTAACTTCATCAAGTTGAACTGAAGGTAATAACATTTGGTGAGCTTTGTATTCCCAATCAATACTAGGGATTGGCTCTTTGTCTAAATAGTTACTTACGTATTCACCAACAATTCTGTTAGATTCTCTTTTATCTTTGTCTTTAAAAGCTTTTTCAATACGAGCAACTACATTTTTCTTAGCTCTATCTAATTCACCTTGTTTAAATCCATATCTCTTTACACGCTCGCTTTCGTCTAATAAAGCTTGTAATCCTTTTAATTGACCATCAGCACTAGTTCCAGCCATAGATTGGTAAGCGTTTTTACCTCTAGCCCAAGTACCTCCATGGTAACTAAATCCGTAAACAAAAGGTGGTTTTTCGCTGTTACGTAATTCGTCTAAACGATTGTTTAACATTTGAGCGAATAAAGACTTCACTAAAGAGTTTATATAGTCACCAACAGTTACTTCTGGTTTAGCTTCGTCATAATCTTTGTACATTAATTGTACTCTAGAAAAAGGAGCTTCTTTATCAGCTTCAATAGCGATAAAAGTTTCTTTATGATTCTTTAAAGGAGCAACCTCTCTTTTTCTTGGGTTTTTAGCTACAGGAATTTTACCGAAGTGTGATTTAATTTTTTCTTCTAAGGTTTTTACGTCAACATCTCCAACAGCAACAACAGCCATTAAATCTGGACGGTACCAATCTTTATGAAAACGACGAATACTTTCATGTTTAAAGTTTTCGATGCTTTCTTTGGTTCCAATAGGTAATCTTTGAGCATATTTAGAACCATGCATTACCTTAGGTAAGTATTTTTCTAACATACGACTGTCTGCACCTCTACGAGAACGGTATTCTTCTAAAACAACACCACGTTCTTCATCAATGTCTTTTCCTTCTAATAATGCTCCATGTGCCCAGTCTTCAAGAATTTGAAAACCTTTTTCTAATTTAGTCTCATCATCACTAGGAATAGGTAAAATATATACTGTTTCATCAAAACCAGTATAAGCATTTAAATGTGCACCAAATTTTACACCAATAGATTGTAAATAATCTACTAATTCATTTTTCTTAAAGTTTTTAGTACCATTAAAGTTCATGTGCTCCATGAAGTGAGCTAAACCTAATTGATCATTATCTTCTAGAATAGATCCGGCATTAACAGCTAAACGTAATTCAACTTTGTTAGCTGGTTTAGGGTTTTGTTTAATGTAATATGTAATTCCATTAGATAGCTTACCTATCTTAACTGAAGGATCAGTTGGAATTTTCATAGAACGAATTTTTTCCTTTTTAGAAAGCTGCTGCTTTCTTTCTTTGGCAATTTGACTATAGCCAGATGTGGCTATCAAAGCGAGGGATAACCCCCATAAAATTTTTCTCATAGTATTATCTATAAATTGATTGAATAGCTAATATACTATGATAAAGTTAATAACTAAAAGTTTAGTTGTTAATTAGTGTTAAAAAAGGCTCTCAGTTTTTGAGAGCCTTTCCTTAAATAATATCTAAAATATTTTCTGGTGGACGTCCAATAACTGCTTTGTTTCCATTAATAACAATTGGTCGTTCTATAAGTTTAGGATTAGTTATCATTGCATCTATAATTTCTGCATCAGATAAATCTTTTCCTTTAAATCCTTCTTTCCAAATTTTTTCGTTTTTTCGAACTAATTCAATAGGAGATATGTTAAGCAAGTTAATCACTTCTGTTAATTCTTCTTTACTAGGAATATTATCTAAGTATTTTACTATCTCAAATTCTTTCCCAGATTCTTCCAAAATTTGTAAACCGTTTCGAGATTTACTACATCTGTTGTTATGGTATATTTTTATCATTATTTTTCTTTTTGTCCGTTTAACATTAAATAAGCCTTTAAAAAAGGATTGATATTTCCATCCATTACAGCGTCTACATTTCCAGTTTCGTGAGCTGTACGTACATCTTTTACAAGTTTGTATGGATGCATTACATAGTTACGTATTTGGCTACCCCATTCATTTTTCATCTTATTGGCTTCAATATCGGCACGAGCTGCTAAACGTTTTTGTAACTCAATTTCATATAATTGTGATTTAAGCATTTGTAAAGCAGTAGCTCTATTATCATGCTGAGAGCGAGAATTAGAACATTGAATTTGAATTCCAGTTGGCTTATGGTGTAGTTGAACTTTAGTTTCTACTTTGTTTACATTTTGTCCACCAGCACCACTTGAACGTGCAGTTGTAATTTCAATGTCAGCAGGGTTTATTTCAATTTCTATAGAATCATCAGCAACAGGATACACATATACAGAAGCAAAAGATGTATGACGCTTGGCATTGCTATCAAAAGGAGAAATTCTAACTAAACGATGTACACCGTTTTCACCTTTTAACCATCCGAAAGCATAATCACCCTCAACTTCAATTGTTACTGTTTTAATACCAGCGGTATCTCCAGCTTGGTAGTTTAAAGTTTTTAATTTAAAACCTTGTTTTTCTGCCCACATAGTATACATACGAAATAACATCTCAGTCCAATCACAACTTTCAGTTCCTCCAGCACCTGCTGTTATTTGTATGGTAGCACTTAAACTATCTCCTTCATCAGATAACATATTTTTAAATTCAATATCTTCTAAATAAGTAGCGGTTTTTTCAAATTGCTCAACAACTTCAGCCTCTTCAACATCTCCTTCTTTATAAAAATCGTATAAAACAGTAAGATCTTCATTCATTGTAACAATTGAATTATAATCATTTACCCATTTCTTTTTAAAACGAAGTGATTTCATTAATATCTCAGCTTCTTTTGGATTGTTCCAAAAGTCAGGATCCGCAGTTTTTTCTTCTTCATTGTTAATTTCAATTAACTTCTTGTCAATTTCTAAATAACCTTTTAACTTGCCGATTCGTTCAGTAACATTTTTTAACTGTTCGTGTGTAATCATAATGCAAAAATACATTTAAAAATCGTAGTTAAAAATGGAAATAAACTTAATAAGCGATACAGTAACAAAACCAACCGAAGGAATGTTAAAAGCAATGACGAATGCAGAAGTTGGTGATGATGTGTTTGGTGCTGATCCTACTGTAAATTTATTACAGGATAAAGTTGCTAAATTATTTGGAATGGAAGCAGCTTTATTTTTCCCATCAGGAACCATGGCAAATCAAGCGGCTATAAAGATACATACCCAACCAGGTGATAGAATGTTTTGCGATAAATGGGCACATGTGTATAATTACGAAGGTGGTGGAGCAGCTTTTAATTCAGGAGTAACTTCATATTTAATTGATGGTGATAGAGGAATGTTTACAGCTGAACAATTAGAAAATGCTGTATCTGGTAGAGCAGATATTCATGTTCCTTTTAATCGATTAGTATGTATTGAAAATACAACTAATAAAGGAGGAGGTGCATGCTGGGATTTTGAAGAATTAGTGAAAATAGGTAAAGTAACCAGAGATTATAATTTAGCATATCATTTGGATGGTGCTCGTTTGTTTAATGCATTAGTTGCTCAAAATGAAACTCCTCAACAATATGGTGAATTGTTTGATACAATTTCTATTTGTTTATCAAAAGGATTAGGAGCTCCAGTTGGATCAGTTTTAGTAGGAAGTAAAGAGCATATAGAAAAAGCATTACGTGTACGTAAGCTATTTGGAGGAGGTATGAGACAAGCAGGTTTTTTAGCTGCAGCAGGAATTTATGCGTTGGATAACTTAGTAAACCGTTTAGCCGATGATCATTCAAGAGCAAAAGCAATTGGTGAGGTTTTAGAAAGTTGTTCATATGTAAAAAAAGTAGAACCAATTGAAACCAATATTGTTATTTTTTACGTAAATGATACTATTGATTCAATAGACTTTATTGAGAAAATGAAGCAAAAAGGTATTTTGTTAATTTCTATGGGAGAAGGCAAATTACGAATTGTTACTCATCTTGATTTTACAGATGAGATGTTAACCATTTTACTAAGTGAATTAAAATCATTTTAATAAAAAAGAGGAAGTTAAAAACTTCCTCTTTTTTATTAGTTTAAATCTTCTAGTTTAGATAACTCTTTATAGTTTTTATTTAACTTTCTTAATAGAACTCCATAGATTATTCTATAGAATAACCAGAGAATAAGTACCATAAATCCTAATAAGAAAACAGTAGCTATGATTAATGAAATTAATAAGTGTTGTTTATTATCAGGGGTTGCAATTCCTTGACTGTTATAATAATCTATTAATAAATCTAAATCTGAGAATACGAAGCATAGTAGAAAAATATTTGCAAAAACTACATACAAAAGATTAAAGTATACATAGTATTTTACTGTTTTTCGGGTTTTTAATATTTTCTGAAGTAAGACTTTTGTTGTATCAGAAATAGAAATTGATTTGTAATTCTTATAAAAGAAGTATAGGAAAACAACAATAACAAAGTAATGAAGATATATACTTACTTTTACAAAGCTTTTTAAATGTAATTGCTCATATACTTCTGTGTAGGATGATTCAATAAAAAATATGTTCAATCCTGACCAAAATAAAAGCTCTAATATTCCAATAATAAAAATCCACTTAACAATAGATGACGACTTGGAGTGTGCCATCTTGTAAATATCAACTTTAGAAACTCTATCGGTTTCTTCTGGTTGATTATCCCATGCTTTTTTATACTTATCTAAATCCATTTATTACTATGGGTTTAATGTTTTTTTTAATTTTTCTTTAGCTCTGTTCATTTTTACTCTTGCATTTACTTCACTAATACCTAATGTTTCTGATATTTCTTTGTAAGGTTTGTCTTCTAAATACAAAAAGATAAGAGCTTTATCAATATCGTTTAGTTTTCTAATAGCATTATATAATGCTTTCAGTTGTAATTCTTCAGTCTCATCATAATCTTCAGCCTTAATTTTAAAAGTGTAGTCGGTAATGTCTTGAGTTTTTACAGTTCTGGTAGATTTTCTGTACAAAGAAATAGCAGTATTTAAAGCTACTCGATACATCCAAGTACTAAATTTAGCATCACCTCTAAACTTATTATAGTTTTTCCATAGCTGAATTGTTATCTCTTGAAATAAATCATTGTGTGCATCTTGATTGGTAGTGTATATTCTACATACCTTATGTACAATGTTTTGATTTGCTTCAAAATCAGATAAAAATTTATTTTCTAGTTTCTTTTCCACTAAGTTTAGTCTAGTTGATAAATTATAAGTAGCTCAAAAATACAAATTGTTACAGTTCATCCTAAAAAAATTACAATTGAGTTTTTTTTAATTTCAAAAACATCATCACCTCTAGATATTTGTAGTGTATTAACTAACAAATTAAAAGAGATGAAATTTTTTACAACACTTTTTTTAGTGAGCTTATTTTTTATTGTAGGAAAAATATCAGCCCAAAATAGAACGGTAACAGCAACGGTAACAAATGCCACTACTGATGAAGGTAAAATAAGTTATGCATTGTTTACTAAAGATAATTTTAGAAAAGAACCAGTTTTAGCAAAAACGTCAAAAATTACTAAAGGAAAAAGTACCGTAGTTTTTGAAAATGTACCTGAAGGAGAGTATGCACTTATTTGTTTCCACGATAAGAATAACAACAATAAAATGGACTTTGAACCAAATGGTATGCCAATGGAAGATTATGGAGTATCTACTAATAATATAAATAGGTTTGGACCTCCACAATACGATCAAATCAAATTTTTAGTTGATGATAAAAATGTATCTTTAGAAATTAGATTTTAATCACAATATTTAGAGTACAAAAGATGAAAACAAGAGCAGAAATATTCTCTCCAAAGGAATTAAAAAAAGGCATATTATTAGCTTTAAAAATTACATTAATATTTGGAGTATTCTTTTTCTTAATAGGAGGAGGGAGTTATACGATTAAAGGTTTTCTAATGTCGTTAGGTATATCTGCTTTATATTCTTTTGGACTAGGTTTTGGACAAGGGCTTTTAAACGATTATTTAAGTACTAAGTGGGATTGGGTAACTAAAACAAATACTCGTGTTTGGGTAGGTATAATAGCTACTATATTATATACAGTGCCAGCTATTTTAATAATAGATTATATATTGTTTATAATAATACAAGGTCGAGATATAGCACTGTTTTTTAAGTCTCCTTTATTATGGATTCACTTATTTTGGATACAATTTTCTTTTGGAGTTTCTGCTTTTTTACATGCAAGAGGTTTCATGTTAGAGTGGAAAAGAGCGGCAAATAAAGAAACTACACAGCATGAAATAGTAGCAAAGACTGAAACAGCGAAGTTTGAAACATTAAAAAGTCAATTAGATCCTCACTTTTTATTCAATAGTTTAAATGTATTAACCTCTCTAATAGGAGAAAATACTAGACAAGCAGAAAGGTTTACAACTAAATTATCAAAAGTTTACCGTTATGTTTTAGAGCAAAGGAATAAAGAGTTAGTACCAATAAAAGAAGAGTTACAATTTGCTAGGACATATATGGAATTGTTACAAATGCGATTTGAAGATGCAGTCAAATTTACAATACCAAGTGAGATAAGTAATCCAGAGTTAAAAATAGTTCCATTATCGTTACAATTGTTACTAGAGAATGCAGTAAAGCATAATGTGGTTTCTTCAGCAAAACCTTTGGAAATAAAGATTTTTGAAGAGAATGGATTTTTACAAATTCAAAATAATATAAACCCTAAAGAAGCAATAGGCAAGAGTACTAAAGTAGGGTTAAGGAATATAGCAGATCGTTATGGTTTAATAACTAACAGAGCTGTTGAAATAAAAAATAATAATAAAACATTTACAGTGAGTTTACCACTGTTAACAAAATCAAATACAATGAATTATAATACAAACGATTTAGAGAATAGTAAGTATGTAAAAGCAGTTGAAAGAGTAGAGAAGTTAAAAGAGTTCTATCAAAACTTAATATCATACTGTTTAGTAATACCTTTTTTAGTGTTCATCAATTTAAAGACGTACTCAGGTTTCCAGTGGTTTTGGTTTCCAATGATAGGTTGGGGAATAGGTTTAGTTTTCCATTATTTAGAAGTGAATAATTACAATTTATTCTTAGGTAAAAATTGGGAGGAGCGTAAGATCAACGAGATTTTAAAAGATGAAGAAAAATATAGATAAGATGGAAAGAGAATACACAGAAGAGTATAGGTACGCCAGAGCAAAAAAGAAGGTAGAAAAGATAAAAGGTTTATATATTCATTTAATAGTAACAGTTTTAATAATTCCAGTCTTAATTTTTATCAACTTAAAGTTTGTACCTGATCATTACTGGTTTTATTACCCAATAATTGGGATGTCAGCAGGATTGTTTTTTCACTGGATGGGAGTCTTTGGATTTGAAAGAATAGGATTTGGAAAAGATTGGGAAGAACAAAAAATTAAAGAATTTTTAAAAGAAGAAAAGTAATCATGGATACTAGATATACAGAAGAAAAACAATACTTAGCAGCTAAGAAAAGGCTTAAAGAAATTAAAGGGTTTTATGCTCATCTTTTTGTGAATGTTTTATCAATTATAATAATAGTAGCAGTAAATTTAATATTCTCTCCCTATTATCACTGGTTTTGGTTTGCTGTAGCAGGAATATGTATTGCTACATTTATCCATTGGATGCTTGTTTTTGGAAAAGAAATTTTTGGATTTGGAAAAGATTGGGAGGATAAGAAAATCAAAGAGTATTTAGAAAAAAAGAAATAAAATGGAAAGAGATTATACACAAGAACATAAATACATGTTAGCTAAGAAGAAAGTAGAAAAGATAAAAGGTTTCTATTGGCACTTAGCAGCATATATAGCGGTAAATATTTTTATATCAACAGTTATCGTTATAGGTTTAACAACAGAAGAAGATAAATCTTTTGTAGAGGCTATAACTCATTTTGGAGTGTATGCAACCTGGCTTTTTTGGGGAATAGGTTTATTTTTTCATTGGCTAGGAACATTCGGAACAAATATCTTTTTTAATAAAGATTGGGAAAATAGGAAGATTGAAGAATATATAAAGGAGTTTGATGAAAAAAGAAGATAAATACTTACAGGCTCAGAAGAAAGTAGCTAAGCAAAAGAATTTTTATAATCACCTACAGGTGTTTGTCATAATGATGATTGTAATCATTGTTTTTTCAGATACAATATTCAATTTTTTTGAAGAGCATATTTCTAATCAAAATACTTTAAAATGGATAAGAACTAATATTTGGATAAATTCATTGTTATGGGCATTTGGCCTTCTAATTCATGGTATCTATGCATTTAAAAACAAGATTTCTATTATAGAAAACTGGGAAAAGAGAAAGATAGAAGATATAATGAATGAAAATTAACTAACTATGGACTCAAAACAACAATCAGATAAATATATAAAAGCTAGAAAAAGAGTAGAAGATATAAAAAAGTTTTATAAGCATTTAACATTCTATATTTTAATAAATTTAGTTTTCATAGGATATAGAATTTTTAAAGATATTGATTATGGTAGTACTTTTGTAGAAGCTTTTACAGATATTAGCAATTATAAAATCTTTTTTTGGTGGGGCGTGATTTTAATACTACATGGAGTTAGTGTTTTTGGAAAGGATTTACTTTTTAATAAAGAGTGGGAAGAAAGAAAGGTTAAAGAATACATGGATAAAAATTAAAAATTGATAATGAAAGTATTAATAATTGAAGATGAAAAACCAGCAGCTAGGAGGTTAAATAGAATGTTAGCTGAATTAGGAATTGAAGTAGAAACAATGTTACATTCTGTAGAAGAATCTATTAATTGGTTTCAAAAGAATGAGCATCCTGATTTAATTTTTTTAGACATTCAACTATCTGATGGTTTATCATTCGAAATTTTTGAAGAAGTAGAGGTAAAATCGGCAATAATTTTTACTACAGCTTATGATGAGTATGCGTTAAAAGCATTTAAATTAAACTCCATAGATTATTTATTAAAACCAATTGATGAGGACGAATTAAAAATTGCTGTTGATAAATTTAAAGAAAACCAGCCTAAACAATCGGATGTTCAAGTTAATATTGATGATATTAGAAAGTTATTAATTAATCCAGTTGATAGGAAATTCAAAAAGCGTTTTACTATAAAAGTAGGGCAACACATAAAAATTATACATGTAGATGAAATAGAGTGCTTTTATTCAGAAAATAAATCAACTTATATTCATACTAATTCAAATAGAAATTACTTGATAGACCATTCACTAGAACATTGGCAAGAACAACTAGATCCAGAGCAATTCTTTCGAGTAAATAGAACCTATATTATTCATATAAATGCCATAAAAGATATTATTTCGTATACTAATTCACGCTTAAAATTAGTATTACATTCATTTAATGAAGCAGAAATAATTGTTAGTAGAGAACGAGTAAAAGATTTTAAAAATTGGATAGATTAAATTTAAACTTAGTACTAGTAAAATAGACTAATACTAAGTTTAATTTAAGATGAGTTATTTTCCTTTAGCTTTAATAAAGTCGGAAATTAAATAACTTATAAATTTACCTACTTGTCCTGCAGCTGTTTCATTATTCATTACTGCAGGAGCTCCTTCACAAATATGTATATAAGAAGCATTTGGGTTTTTAGCAAAGAAATGTACAAACTGTCTAGCTTGTAAAGAAGTAAAACCACTAGGAGTCATAGCACTACTAGGAAAGTTTTGAATACAATCTAAGTCTATTTCAATACCAAAAGGTTTGTCTTGAATAAAATTTGAAGCACGTTCAAGTTCACTCTCAAAAGAAAGACTTTTATAAACTTCTAATTCTTCGTAAGTATTATAATCAATATTGGATTTGTCTTGCATGTAATCAAAAATATACTGAGGAGTATAATTTTCATGTAAACCAAACATAAAGTACTTATCTAGATAATTACGTTCTATAGCATAAGAAAATCCATTTCCACTATGACGTTCTTCTAATTGACGTAAATCGGTATGCGCATCTAAATTGATAACATTAATAGCTTGTTGTTTCGCTTCAGAAAAACCTTTTAAATTTCCGTAAGAGTTATTATGTCCACCGCCAATTACAATTGGAATTTTATCAGCTTCAACAATCAATTTAATAACTTCTGAAAGTTTTTGATCAATAGCTTTTACAAGTAAATCACCTTTATTTCGATCGCTTTTATCAAAATAAGAAACATCTTCTAAATAGTCTAAGTATCCTAAAACAAAAATATTTTCTCCGTTGATAAATTGATTTTCTTGTGTACTTAAGAATGCTTTTAAAGCAGGAGTAAAAGCTGTATGAGCACCACCATTTCCATAATTCATTTTTACACCAATATCTTCAGGTACTCCAAGAATTACAAATTTAGCAGATGAATTATTTAGTTCTTCAATAATGTTAGAACTATCAGATATGGTTTGTATTAACTCACCAATTTTAGTTTCTCCTTTTCTAAGACTAACAAAATTTTTGATGTCGTGTTCTGAAAATGTACGTAACATATTAAATAGCTTTTCCATTAATAAAAACGGAATCAATTAATATTGATCCAAAATTATAAGGAATAGCCCCATAACTTAAAATTTCTTTTGTAATAATAAAGTTTGCTTTTTTTCCTTTAGTAATACTCCCAACTTCATCAGAAAGGTTCATGGCATACGCACCATTAATGGTTGCGGCATTAATAGCTTCTTCCGGAGTCATCTTCATCTTAATACATGCAGTAGCTACAACAAAATTCATATTACCAGAAGGAGTAGAACCAGGATTAAAGTCTGTAGCTAATGCTAATGGTAAACCAGCGTTTATAATATCGCGAGCAGGTGTGTAAGGAATACTTAGAAAATAAGAACAAGAAGGTAAAGCAACAGGCATTGTTTCCGAACCTTTTAATGTTTCAATATCATCGGCATTCATAACTTCTAAATGATCAACAGATAAAGCGTCGTGTTTAACACTTACTTGAACTCCACCTATAGTAGTAAATTGATTTACATGTACTTTTGGAGTTAAACCATATTGTTTTCCAGCTGATAAAATTCTGTCAGTATCTTCAACAGAGAAATAACCAGTTTCACAAAAAGCATCTATAAATTCAGCTAAATTTTCTGATGCTATTTTAGGAAGCATTTCATTAATAATTAAATTAATGTATCCTTCTTTATTATTTTTATATTCAGATGGGAAAGCATGAGCACCTAAGAATGTTGCTTTGATAGGTAAGTTATAATTTTCTCTTAATTTTTTTATAACACGTAACATTTTTAGTTCAGCATCAACAGTTAAACCATATCCAGATTTAATTTCAACTGCACCTGTACCTTGTTTCATAACTTCTTCTAAACGAACAGAAGATTGTTTATATAGTTCTTCTTCAGAAGTTTCTTGCAGCTTTTTTGCTGAATTTAAAATACCTCCACCGTTATTAGCTATCTCTTCATAAGATAAACCATTAATACGATCAACAAATTCTTGTTCTCTATTTCCTGCATATACAATGTGCGTATGAGAATCGCACCAAGCAGGAAGTATCATTTTACCAGTACAATCAACAGTTTCATCAGCAGAAACAGATAACTCATTCATAGGACCAAAGTCAACAATTCTATCATCTTTTAAAAGTAAAAAAGCATTTTTTATAGTGGGTAAAATCTTCATTTCATTACCACTTACTTTTTTTATAGAGTGATCTCTCACCTGAATTAATTCCTTGATATTTATCAATAATGTTGTCATATGTTGTTCTTAAATTTGGCTAAAACAAATTTACATTAAAAACGATTAATTATGGTTTATTTTTTAGGATTGATTAGCTTTTTAATACTCACATTTATTTCACTAATTCATTTGTATTGGTTTGCAGGAGGAAAATGGGGATTTAATCAAGTAATACCAACAAAATTAAATGGGGAGGTAGTATTAAAACCAAAATGGATTGATAGCTTATTTGTTGGAGTATTTTTATTAATTATTGCTATGCTCTTTGCTACTAAGGTAAATCTTTTTCAAATAGAAATGATACCTGAATGGTTTTTGAAGTATGGATTATATATAGTTTCTGGTGTTTTTATACTACGTGCTGTAGGAGAGTTTAAGTATGTTGGTTTTTTTAAGAAAGTAACAGAAACAAAATTTGCAAAAAACGATTCTAAATATTTTTCTCCTTTGTGTTTATTTTTAGGAGTCATCGCTATATTAATAGAAGTATATTAGATATAAAAAAAGCGCAAAACTAATATTTTGCGCTTTTTGTTATTATTGAGGAATAAATTTATTTTTTTCCGAAAATACCACCTAATAGTCCACCAAGTAAACCACCAGATTTTTGTTGACTATTACCGCCTCCTAAAACCATTCCAGCAACATCATCTACAATACTTCCATCTCCATCAGCGTCTAAAATTTGTTCTAAAAAGCTTTGTTCTTTTTGAGCAGAACTTCCACCAAGTAACCCTCCTAATAAACCACCAAGGTCACCAGAGTTACTTACATTGTTTTGTCTAGATTGTTTTCCTAAAACTCCCATTAAGATAGGAGCAGCTGTTTTTAAAATATCACCAACAGCGCCAGCATCCATTCCAGATTTTTGCCCAATAACCTGTTCAACACCTTGTTGCTTGCTTCCTAACACGTGTCCTAAAATTTTACTACCATCTTGTAAAACATCAGCATTAACTCCTCCTTTGAATAAGTCACCTAAATTATCTAAAATACCACCATCGTGTTTATTTAAAGCTCCCATTAATCCCTCTGCTCCTTGAGAGGTAGCTGAATTACGTTGCATTGCTTTCATCAATACAGGTAAAGCCATTGTTAATACACTACTAGTTTTGTTAGTATCTTGACCTGTTGAACCTGCTACACCAGATATAATTGTTTTCCCTAAGTCGCTGTTTAATAAATCTAAAATTCCTGCCATTTTTTATTATAATAAGATTAGTAAATAGTTTTCAATAATTGAGACACAAGTTACATATTTAAGGTCACATTTTTTTTAAATATTTATTTTTACCTTACAGCCGTTAAAAAACTAAATAGATTACATGAAAAAACTGGCTTTACACTGGCAAATTTTAATAGGAATGGTTCTAGGTATCCTTTTTGGATTAGCGATGACTTTTGTAGACGGAGGAAGTACATTTGTAGGAGATTGGATAAAACCTTTAGGAACCATATTCGTAAAACTATTAAAGTTAATTGCAGTACCATTGATTATAGCATCTTTAATTAAAGGAATATCTGATTTGAAGGATATTTCTAAGTTTAAGAACATCGGGCTTCGAACTATTGTAATTTATGTAGGAACTACGGTAATAGCTATAACTATAGGGTTAATTTTAGTAAATGTTGTGCAGCCTGGTAATGGAATTTCAGAAGAAACAATAACTAAACTTACCGAAACCTATGCAAATAGTGGTAGTGTACAAGCTAAAATAGCAGAGGCAAGTAAGCAAAAAGCGAGTGGACCTTTACAGTTTTTAGTAGATATGGTACCAGACAATGCTTTAAAAGCAATGGGGAATAACAAATCGATGTTGCAAGTTATTTTCTTTACTATTTTCTTAGGAATTTCAATGCTATTAGTAGGAGAAAAGAAATCTAAACCATTAAAAAAGTTTTTTGACTCACTAAATGAGGTGGTGTTAAAAATGGTAGATTTAATCATGTTATCTGCACCCTATGCGGTATTTGCATTATTGGCAAATGTAGTGGTATCTTCTAATGATCCAGATTTATTATTAGCCTTATTAAAATATGCTTTAACAGTTATTGGAGGATTATTATTGATGGTAGTTTTCTATATGGTTTTAGTTAGTGTATTTACAAAGAAAAACCCATTATGGTTCTTAAAACAAATAAGTCCAGCGCAATTATTAGCGTTTTCAACAAGTTCAAGTGCAGCAACTTTACCAGTAACTATGGAACGAGTAGAAGAACATGTAGGTGTAGATAAAGAAGTATCTAGTTTTGTATTACCTGTTGGAGCTACTATTAATATGGATGGAACAAGTTTATATCAAGCAGTAGCAGCAGTATTTATAGCACAAGCATTAAGTTTTGATTTATCCTTTGGAGATCAGTTAACTATTATTTTAACAGCATTATTAGCATCAATAGGTTCAGCAGCTGTGCCAGGTGCTGGAATGGTAATGTTAGTAATCGTATTAGAAGCTGTAGGTTTTCCAGCAGATAAATTAGCAATAGGTTTAGCGTTAATTTTTGCTGTTGATAGACCTTTAGATATGTGTAGAACAGTTATCAATGTAACAGGAGACGCTACAGTTGCTTCATTAGTAGCAAAATCAGTTGGTAAATTAGGAAAACCAAATCCAAAAAACTGGGATGATAATTATGATGAGGTAAAATAATTTTTAACCTTTATTCCATATAAAAAAAAATATTACTTTTATAAACACCACTGTAGCTTTTACATTGGTGTTTATTTGTCTAAAAAGACTGATAAAAACTAACTAAATTAACTTAATACAATTTTATTGAATGAACATTTGTTTTTTAATGTATCCTTGGGAGGAAATAAACCCTGAGAATGATTCAACATTAACACTTATTCATGAGTGTGCTAAAAGAGGACATGGTGTTGCCATTTGTACGCCTTCTAATTTAACAATACGTAATAGTATAACAAATGCATTTTGTACAATTATAGAAAGAATGGATAAAGTTCCTTCAAGTATAAAGTCTTATTATAAAAAAGCAACCACACGAGAAGAAATGTTGCCATTAGCAGGTTTTGACGCTATTTTTATGAGAGCAAATCCACCATTAGATCCATTAATGTTAAACTTCTTAGATTCTGTAAAGGATGATGTATTTGTAATAAATTCTGTTCAAGGAATGCGAGAAGCGAATAATAAGTTATATACAGCGGTTTTTGAAGACCCTAACAATGAAATTATTCCAGTTACACACGTTTCAAAGAATAAAGGATATTTAATTAAAACAATTGAAGAATCAGAAGCTGATAAAATGATTCTAAAACCATTAAATGGTTATGGAGGATCAGGAGTAATTCTAATAGAAAAATCGGCAATGGGTAATATTAATTCATTATTGGATTTTTACATTAGTAAAAGTGATGGTTCATCAGATTATGTAATTCTTCAAGAGTATATTGAAGGAGCAGAAAAAGGAGATGTACGTATTTTATTACTGAATGGTTTACCAATTGGTGCTATGAAACGTATACCTGGAGAAAAGGATCATCGTTCTAATGTTACGGCTGGAGGAAGAGTGGAAAAACATAAACTTACCAAGGCAGAAAAAATACTTTGTGAAAAAATAGGACCAAAATTAGTGAAAGATGGATTGTATTTCGTAGGAATAGATGTTATTGGAGGTAAACTAGTTGAGGTAAATGTAATGAGCCCAGGAGGAATAACTTATATTAATAAAGTTTCTAAAGTAAAGCTTCAAGAAAAAGTAATAGACTTTTTAGAAAGTAAAGTACTAGAAAAGAATGCTGCTTTTATTAGAATGACTAATTTAAAAAGAACAGTAGATGAAGCTTAATGTAAATGAAGCGATTGTTACTGTAGAATGGTTATATCAAAATTTAAAAGCAGAAAACTTAATAATATTAGATGCTACTATAACTAAAGTAGGAACTACAGGAAATAAAGGACAAGTAAAACAACAAATACCCAATGCTGTTTTTTTCGATTTAAAAAATGTTTTTTTAGATAAAAATGGAGAGTTTCCTAATACCATCCCTTCAGAAAAATATTTCCAAGAAGAAGTACAGAGGTTAGGAATAAACAAGGATAGTTGTATTGTTGTTTATGACGATTTAGGAGTGTATTCAGCTCCTAGAGTGTGGTGGTTGTTTAAAACTTTTGGTTTTGCTAACATAGCAGTATTGAATGGAGGACTACCAAACTGGTTAAAACATGATTATTCAGTTGAGGTTCCAAAATTTAAAGAAATCGTTAAAGGTGATTTTACTGCAAATTATAAGAGTGAAAAAATAGGTTTTGTAAAAGATGTATTAGAAGCATCAAATAAAGAAGAATTAATATTAGATGCTCGTTCAAAAGGAAGATTTCATGCCACAGTAGCAGAACCTAGAACAGATTTAAGAGGAGGTCATATTCCAAATTCTAAAAGTTTACCATATTCTGAATTACAAAGAGAAGGAATGATGAAATCAAAAGAAGAACTCCAAGAAATATTTCAAAAGTTAAATCCTAAAAATGAAGAAGCTATTTTTTCATGCGGATCAGGAATAACGGCTTGTATTTTGGCATTAGGAAGCGAAATATCAGGAAATAAAAATTATAAAGTATACGATGGTTCATGGACAGAATGGGCTAGTAAAATAGAATTACCAATAGAGAAATAGATGAGTTTAGATTGGACGAAAAGAGAGTTTGAAGTATATGTTTTATTATACGCAGCACACTGTAATCATATTGAAACAAAAGAAGAACGAGCATATATATTATCGAAAGTAGATGAAGCTACTTTTAATAAAATGCATACTGAGATTGTGGTAGAAACAGAGCATCAAAATTTAGAAAAAATACAAACTTATTTGAATGAAAACTCATATTCTATTCAAGATAAAAGAGAATTAATTCAAGATATAAAAGAAGTTTTTTTTGCTGATGGAACTGTGGATGCAGTTGAAAAGAAAGTATTTTCATTGTTGCAGAAAATTTTAAGTTAGTATGGTAAAACTTACTATTGAAGAGATTATTCAAAAAATTCAAAATGAAGAAATTTTTGAAGCAGTATCAAGCGATTATTCTTTTACTCTAAAAATAGAGGAGTATGTACCTTATGTGTGTGGAGCAGTTCATGATGGACATCAATTCAGAAAGGAATTGTGGGAAAACTGTATTCATACAGAATATGAAAGATGGTATGAAGAAGATCCAGCAACCAAAGCTATGGTTCAATCACATCCAATAGTAATTGCAGGTTTAGATTCTCGTTTTGAATACGATTTGAATAGAGCACCAGAAACGGCGATTTATAACGATGCTTGGGGAAAACAATTATGGAAAGAACCTCTTTCAGAAAAAAATAGAAATATAAGCCTAGCAAAGCATACTAATTTTTACAAAGTAGTATCGAGCCTTATTTCTAAAATAGAAGAAAAATTTGGCTGTTGTATAGTATACGATATGCATTCTTATAATTGGCAACGTTGGGATAGAGAAGTGCCTACATGGAACTTAGGTACTAAAAACGTAAACAATGAAAAATATGGTGATTTTATAGAGTCGTGGAGAGAAATTCTAGAAAAAACACCAATGCCTAAAGGGATTCAATCTACTTCTAAAATTAACGATACCTTTCAAGGAAATGGCTATTTTTTAAAACACATAACTAGTAATTTTACGAATACATTAGTTCTAGCAACAGAGATTGCAAAAGTATATTGTGATGAATTAACACAGGTTATGTACCCAGAAGTTGTAATTGCAGTAGAAGATTACTTAAAAACAACGTTAAAAAAGCATGCTGAAGCTTTTTATAAAGTACACAAGTTGTAAATTTGTACCACTTTTTGAAAACGAATAATGATGAATGAGACTCAAGTAGATAAGAAGTCACTTATTGAAATAGATAATTACATAGATACTTTAGTAAAAAAAATAGAGCTATTGAGCTATGTAAATCCAGTTAATATAGAAGAAGAAAAACAAAAGTTTTTTGCATCAAAATATTTAACAGATCCACAGTTTAAGTATCCTAAAAGAGATTTCGATAAGTTTAAATTACATCGTAAGTTTTTTACCTTACCGTTAGAGTCGATAGAAGATGAGACAATTCGTAATTTATATGAAGAAATAATTTATTCTTATTCAGGTTTAATCCAATGTATAGAAACAATAGGAGAGGGTAAAAAGTTTTATTATAACAGCTTACGATCATTTGGAACACCAACAGAAGATGATGTAGAAAATGCGAAGTTTATTTTACATTTTGAAGATGAGGTGGATGTAGATAATATTTTTGCTCCGAAATATAGCCCAGAAGAAGCAGAAGAGATATTTAGGGAATATAGTACTAATTATGAGTTTGATTACAATATTAAACAATCAACAACTATGAGTGCTATAGCTATGGTTTTAAACAATATTAAAACCTTAGTTATAAATGGAAATCATACGTTTTCAGAAAACGAAATGGCTATTTTAACTCACCACGAGATAGGAGTACATATGGTTACTACAATGAATGGCTTAGAGCATTCACTAAAGATTTTTTCACACGGATTTCCTAATAATGTAGAAACCCAAGAAGGTTTAGCAGTTTTTAGTGAGTATATGTCTGGAAACTTAACTCTTAAAAGATTAAAAGAATTGGCATATAGAGTGTTGGCGGTAAACGGACTGGCAAAAGGTTATTCTTTTTCAAAAACTTTTAGATCATTGCATAATACGTATGATTTAGATAGAGAACATGCTTTTTATATAACAGTAAGAGCTTATAGAGGAGGAGGATTTACAAAAGATTATTTGTATTTAACTGGTTTAAAGAAGATTTACGATTATTATCAGTCGGGAAAAGATTTGAGTTTGCTGTTAACAGGAAAAGTTTCGTTAGATTTTATTGAAGATATAGAATATTTGATGAAGAATAATTATGCTGTAAAAGCGAAGCACGTAACAAAAGCATATTCTCAAAACTTGAATAAGAATACAACCATAGATTTTATTTTAAAAAACTTAAAATAAGGAAGTAAAAAGCTGTTATATCAGCTTTTTTACTTCTTGCTTTAAAAATGTTATTGATGTTTGTGTAGGATTTTCACTTTGGGAATAATCAATCAAAATATTTTCACGAAAATCTTTGGCAGTTTCAGCAGTTTCAGCAGATTTTCTAAATTTAGCAATAATACCAAGTTTTGCAGCTAAAATAGCTTTCCAACTATCTTCAGAAACATATAATTGTTGTACTAAGTTATGTTCAAATTCTTGTTCAATATTAGCAATTAATAATTGTAAATAATTATTGGTATCATCACCAATAGGTTTAACACGAGTTAATAATTTTGTAGGATTAATACGTTCGCAAAACAATAATAAACGCTCATAAGCTTGAAGCTTAATAGGTAAACTTTCACGTTTTTTCTCAACTAAAGCCTGAAATTTTTTTTCACTATTATCTTGTTCAATAAATCGGCTTAAAATTAAATAAGCAACACCTCCAGTAATTAAAGCAGGTAAGGCATAAGCTAATCCTTCTAAAATTTGATCTTCCATTTTTTATGTAATTATTCGAAAGGCTAAGATACAAGTCTTCTTTAAAAAGAAGATGTAGAAGCGATATAAAAAATAGAATTATATTTGTGAATAAAAAAAGGCGTACATTCTTTATAAAACCTAAAAGAATGGTTAATTTTCCGTTTTCAAAATTCTTTCAACTTTTTTCTATTGAATACTTATTTAGAACAACTTAACGAACCACAAAGAGCAGCCGTTTTACAAAAAGATGGCCCAATGATAATTATTGCAGGTGCAGGATCAGGAAAAACAAGAGTTTTAACCTACCGTATTGCACATATGATGCAACAAGGAGTAGATTCTTTCAATATTTTATCGTTAACCTTTACAAATAAGGCGGCACGTGAAATGAAAGAACGTATTGCAGGAGTTGTGGGACATAGTGAAGCAAAAAATTTATGGATGGGAACATTCCACTCGGTTTTTGCAAGAATATTACGTTCAGAAGCAGATCGTTTAGGATATCCATCTAATTTTACCATATACGATTCACAAGATTCAGTTCGATTGATTACAACAATAATCAGAGAAATGAAATTGGATAAAGACCGTTACAAACCAAAGCAAATTTTAAGTAGAATATCTTCGTTTAAAAATAGCTTGATAACGGTAAGAGCATATTTCAATAATTCAGATTTACAGCAGGCAGATTTAGAAGCTAGTAGACCTAGAGTAGGAGATATTTATAAGGCATATGTAGATAGATGCTTTAAGTCTGGGGCTATGGATTTTGATGATTTACTATTGAGAACGAATGAATTATTGACACGTTTCCCAGAAGTTTTAGCAAAATATCAAGATCGTTTTAGATATATAATGGTAGATGAGTACCAAGATACAAACCACTCACAATATTTAATTGTAAGAGCATTAGCAGATCGTTTTCAAAACATTTGTGTAGTAGGGGATGATTCACAGAGTATTTATAGCTTCCGTGGGGCAAATATTAATAATATTTTAAATTTCCAGAAAGATTATCCAGATGTTAAAACTTTCAAGTTAGAGCAAAATTATCGATCAACAGGAAACATAGTAGAAGCTGCAAATAGCGTAATAGACAAGAATAAAACGAAGTTAGATAAGGAAGTTTGGACAGCAAATGATGCAGGAGAAAGCATTAAAATAATGCGAACAATTTCCGATGGAGAAGAAGGACGTTTTGTAGCACAATCAATATGGGAAAACCAAATAAATAATCAGCTAACAAGTGATTCATTTGCTATATTATATCGTACTAATGCACAATCAAGAGCAATAGAAGATGCATTACGAAAGAAAGATATAAAGTATAAAATCTACGGAGGAATATCGTTTTATCAAAGAAAGGAAATCAAAGATTTGTTATCATACTTACGTATGCTAATAAATCCAAATGATGAGGAAGCTTTAAAAAGGATTATCAATTATCCAGCTCGTGGAATTGGAGCAACAACGGTAGATAAATTAGCAATTGCTGCAAATCATTATAAAAAATCAATTTTTGAAATCTTACTGAATTTAGATAAGGTAGATATTAAGATAAATTCAGGAACAAAAAACAAACTTGAGAATTTTGTTAGAATGATACAGCGTTTTCAAATTGAGGCTCAAAAGATGAATGCTTTTGAAGTTGCAGATTTGGTTGTAAAACAAACGCAGTTAGTAAAAGATTTACAAAAAGACGGTACACCAGAAGGGGTAAATAAAGTAGAAAACGTTCAAGAATTATTGAATGGAGTAAAAGACTTTATTACCGATAAAATAGAAACGGGAGAGGATGCGTCTTTAACATCATTCTTAGAAGATGTAGCGCTTGCAACCGATTTTGATAGCGAAAAAGACGATACACCTTGTGTATCTTTAATGACTATTCACTTATCAAAAGGACTTGAGTATCCATATGTGTACATAGTTGGTTTAGAAGAAAGCTTATTTCCTTCGGCAATGAGTATGAATACACGAAGTGAATTAGAAGAAGAACGACGTTTATTCTATGTGGCCTTAACAAGAGCGGAAAAAGTAGCATATTTAACTTATGCACAAACACGTTATCGTTGGGGAAAACTTACTGATGGAGAACCAAGTCGTTTCTTAGAAGAAATAGATGATAAATTTGTAGAGCATTTAGCACCAAAAGCGCCAGAACCATCGGCAAACAGGTTTATAGATGCTAGTTTATTTGATGATACACCAAATAAAATTCGTTTTCAAAAACCAATTCAGAAAAAAAGAAAAGAGTTCTTATCGAAAAAAGAAAAACCAAATTTAGTACCACCAAAAAGTAAAATGAAGAAGGTGTCGGAAGTAAATTCAAAAATGAATTTATTTGATGGAGAAATAGTGGTAGGAAATTTTGTAGAACACAATCGATTTGGTACAGGAGAAGTAATTGCTTTAGAAGGTAAAGGACCAAACAAAAAAGCAGAAATTAAATTTGGTACAGTAGGGAAGAAGAAATTATTACTACAATTCGCAAAATTAAAAGTAATCGGATAGTTAATTCATAATAATTACCTATTTTGCGTATATAAATAAAGAGAAAATGACGTTTGATTTAGAATATAATTCGGAAAGGGATAATTTAATAATTCCCGAATACGGAAGACATATACAGAAATTAGTAGATCATTGTGTAGCTTTAGAAACAAAAGAAGAAAGAAACACAATGGCTAAAGCTATTATAGATGTAATGGGGAATTTACAACCTCATTTACGTGATGTTCCAGATTTTAAACACAAATTATGGGATCAGCTTCATATTATTGCCGATTTTAAATTGGATGTAGATTCGCCTTATGAAACACCATCAAAAGAAGAATTAACAGAAAAGCCAGCAAAATTAGCATATCCAAAATCAGCTTCAAGATATCGTTATTACGGAAATAACATTCAAACGATGATTGATATTGCATTAACATGGGAAGAGGGAGATAAAAGAGAAGCTTTAGTGTTTACAATAGCAAATCATATGAAAAAATGCTATTTAAACTGGAATAAAGACACGGTTGAAGATGCAGTTATTTTTAAGCATTTATATGATTTATCTGGTAAAAAAATAGATTTGAGAGATTCGGAAGAAGTATTATCAGAAAGTAAAAGTTTACTAAGAAAAAGAAATAATCAAGGCCAGAATAAAGGAGGCCAAAAAGGAAAATCTAACTACAGTAATAAATATAGAAAAAAGTAAATGGCATCATTTAAAATTGAAGGAGGTCACAAATTAAACGGAGTAATTACACCTCAGGGAGCGAAAAATGAAGCATTACAAATTATATGCGCAGTCTTATTAACTTCAGAAAAAGTAATCATTAATAATATTCCAGATATTATTGATGTAAATAAGTTAATTTTTATCTTAGGAGAGTTAGGTGTTAAAATTGAAAAATTAGGACCAAACTCATACAGTTTTCAAGCAGATGATATTAATTTAGGATACTTAGAATCAGCTGAATTTAAGAGAGATGGAAGTTCGTTAAGAGGATCAATTATGATAGTTGGACCATTATTAGCGCGTTTTGGAAAAGGATATATTCCACGTCCAGGAGGAGATAAAATAGGTCGTAGAAGATTAGATACACACTTTGAAGGATTTATAAATTTAGGAGCAAAATTCCGTTATAATAAAGAAGAATATTTTTACGGAGTAGAAACAGAAACTGGATTGGTAGGAACAGATATGTTACTTGATGAGGCATCAGTAACAGGAACTGCAAATATTGTTATGGCAGCAGTATTAGCTAAAGGAACTACTACAATTTATAATGCAGCCTGCGAGCCATATATTCAACAATTATCAAAAATGTTGAACTCAATGGGAGCGAAAATATCAGGAGTTGGGTCTAACTTATTAACTATTGAAGGAGTAGAGTCTCTAGGAGGTTGTGAACATAGAGTATTACCTGATATGATTGAAATAGGAAGTTGGATTGGTATGGCAGCAATGACACGATCTGAATTAACTATTAAAGATGTTAGCTGGAAAGATTTAGGTCAAATACCAAGTGTATTTAGAAAATTAGGAATCAATTTAGAAAAAAGAGGTGACGATATTTTCATCCCAGAGCAAGAGAGTTATGAAATTCAAAACTATATAGATGGATCTGTATTAACAGTTTCTGATGCACCTTGGCCAGGATTTACTCCAGATTTATTAAGTATAGTATTAGTGGTAGCTACTCAAGCAAAAGGAACAGTTTTGATACATCAAAAAATGTTTGAAAGTCGCTTATTCTTTGTAGATAAGTTAATTGATATGGGGGCTAAAGTAATTTTATGTGATCCTCATAGAGCTACAGTTATTGGACATAACTTCGAATCGCAATTAAAAGCTACTAAGATGACTTCACCTGATATTAGAGCTGGTATTTCTTTATTAATAGCAGCATTATCAGCAAAAGGAACTAGTATTATTAATAATATTGAACAAATAGATAGGGGGTATGAAAATATTGAAGCTCGTTTAAAATCTATTGGAGCTAAAATAGAAAGAATTGAAGATTAGTCTATTTTAATAGGACAAAAATACATTTAGAGTTAAAAAAATCGTGTCAAGTAGACACGATTTTTTTTATTGACTTTTTTTAATGATGATCATGATTGTCATGCTTTGATTTTTCTTCAGACATCATTTTATGATCTTCTTTTTTTATAGTGTTGTGCTCTCTTACTATTTTTTTATGATCCTCAATCATTTGTTTCTGCTCATCTTGAATTTTTTTATGGTCTTTCATCATTTGTTCTAGAGAAATTTTCCCCGTCATATGATTTTCCTCAAGAGATTTATGTTCATTAATTAACCTTTTATGATTATTAATTAATACATCATGAGATTTTAAAATACTGGCATGGGCTTTTTCATTTTCTAAATGCAACGAGTCATTTTCTATATCTTTATGAGAATTCATCATATGAGAATGGTCATGACTCATGTGATCATGTGTTTTTTCCATCTCCTCATGTATTTTAAGCATTCTTTTATATTCTACAATAAATGCTTTATGTTCATCAGAATCGGATGGGTTTTGTTTACAGGATAAGGTTGTTAAAATAAATAAAAACAAAAATGTTTTTCCTAAGATTGATTTCATAAGAGGTAAAATTTGAATTACAAGATAAAAAAATAAGTTTAGATAAAGCTTAAAATGAAATATGAACGTGGCATAATTTTTATTATTAATAAAAAATTATTGAAGCACAGAGTCTCGTATTAAACTAAAAATTGGATGATAAAATTTTTATAGTTTTCTTTTTAACGGCTCATTAACAAGCCTACCAATAGATTTTCCTATTTTTGAAAAACAAAGAAAAGAATTTATGAAGTTTCAAAAACCCTTTACATTATTAATTATCTTTTTTACAATAACCTTATTTTCACAAACAAGTGATATATACAGAGGAGAAAAAGATAAAGTTCATGACTTGATTCATACCAAATTAAAAGTAGATTTTAATTTTGAAAATAAAGAGTTAAACGGGGAAGAATGGGTGACTTTAAAACCTCATTTTTATGAAACTTCAAAAGTAACATTAGATGCAAAGGCTATGCTTATTCATAAGGTATCTATGAATAACAAACCACTAGAATATAATTATGATAATTTTGAGTTAATTATAGACTTACCTCGTGCTTATAAAAGAGATGAACAGTTTACAATTTATATAAAATATACTGCGCGCCCAGAAAAGGTAAAGCAAAAAGGAAGTGCAGCTATAACTTCGGCAAAAGGATTATATTTTATAAATCCAACAGGATTGGATGAAAATAAACCTACACAAATTTGGACACAAGGAGAAACAGAGGCGAGTAGCTGCTGGTTTCCAACAATAGATGCACCAAATCAAAAAACATCACAAGAAATTTATATCACAGTACCTAATAAGTTTGTTACACTTTCAAATGGAAAATTAGAAAAGCAAACTAATAATGCTAATGGTACTAGAACTGACTATTGGAATTTTACTCAAAAGCATGCACCATATTTATTCTTTATGGGAATTGGTGAATATGAAATAGTAAAAGATACTTATAAAAATATTCCAGTTGATTATTATGTAGAAAAAAAATATGCACCATATGCAAAAGAGATTTTTGGAAATACACCAGAAATGCTTGCTTTTTTCTCTAAAATAACGGGGATAGAATATCCTTGGAACAAGTATGCTCAGATAGTTGGACGCGATTATGTTAGTGGAGCAATGGAGAATACCACAGCAGTTATTCATGGAGAAAATGCTTATCAAGTACCAGGTCAGTTAATAGACGATAATGTACAAGAAAATACAATAGCACATGAAGCATTTCATCATTGGTTTGGAGATTTGGTAACAGCAGAAAGTTGGAGTAACCTAACAGTAAATGAAAGCTTTGCTAACTACAGTGAGTATTTATGGAGAGAGTATAAATATGGAAAAGAAGATGCAGATTCACATTTATTTGAAGATACAGAAGCTTATAAAAATGGTCAAAATTTCGACAAACATTTAGTACGTTTTAACTATGATGACAAAGAAGATATGTTTGATGCTGTTAGTTATAACAAAGGAGGAGCTATTTTACATATGTTACGAAAATACTTAGGAGATGAAGCGTTTTATGCAGGTTTAAATAAATATTTAACAGCAAATAAATACGGAGCAGCTGAGGCACACCAATTACGTTTAGCATTTGAAGAAGTAACAGGAAAAGATTTAAACTGGTTTTTTAATCAATGGTATTTTAATAGTGGACATCCAAAGTTAGAAATATCATATGATTATAATAAATTAAGAAAAACGGTAACAGTTAATATTATTCAAAATCAAGCAAATGAATTTAAATTCCCTTTTGCAATAGATATTTTTGAAGGAAATAAACGTACGCGTCATAATGTATTTGTAGAAGGAAAAGATGCATCGTTTACTTTTCCTTTTGTAAAACACCCAGATTTAATTCAGGTAAATGCTGATGGAGTTTTATTATGTGATGTAGTTGAAAATAAAGTTTTAAGTGATTATATACATCAACTAAAACATGCAGAAAATTATATGCATAAAAGAGAAGCTTTATTAGAAGTAGCAAAAAAGCAAGATGATAAAAAAGCTTTTAATGCAATAGCTAATGCTATGAGTGATGATTTTTATAAAATAAGAATTTTAGCATTAGAAAATATAAACTTAATCAATAAGTATTCTAAAAAAAGGGTTATTGATAAGATTATGCAAATAGCTATGAATGATTCTAAAACATTAGTACAAGCAGCAGCCATTGAAACTTTAGGGAAATTAACAGATCCAGAATTAAAGTCAGTTTTCGAAAAAGGTTTAAAGAGCAAATCATATTCTGTTTTAGGAAAGTCGTTAGTAGGAATGTATTATATAGACAAAGCCTTAGCTATTGAAAAATCTAAAACATTACCTATAGAGGTAAAGAAAATTATCGCAACTCCATTAACAAGAATCTATTTAGAAGAGAATGATGATGAGGAATTAACATTTATTGCTGGTAATGTAATGTCAGGTATGTTTTTAAGTCAGAATAAAAAAATACAGAAACTATACAAAAAAGCATTCGATAAAATTGCAAAAAGTAATAAAACAGCTGCAATTCAGAATTTAGCAGACGATATAGTAGCAAAAGGATTACAGTATAAGCAATATAATTTTGATAAAGTAGGTGTAAATTTATTACGCCAAATAGCTCAAAAACAAAAGAAAGAAAAGTTGAGTAATCAAGAAAAAAATATTGCAATTGTAAGAGTTGCCATGGCTAAATTACTAGAGTAAAAAAATAGTTTTTAAATAAAAAAGAATCCTTAGTTTTGGCACAATAGTTGTCTTTCCTATCGAAACTTAAATTTTATGAACAAAACTACTTTACTACTACTATCTTCAATCTTTATTATGCTTTCGTGTAGTAGTGTAAAAACTACAGAAAAAGCAATTAATTCAGGTGATTATGAAAAAGCAATTTCATTATCTATAAAAAACTTAGCAAGAAATAAGTATAAGAAAAAGAATCAGCCTTATGTTATTATGCTTAAGAATGCTTTTAATAAAGCAGTAGATAGAGATGTATCTAAAATAGAATTTTTAGAAAAAGAGAATAATCCAGAAAATTTAGAAACTATTTATAGTTTATATCAACGATTAAATAATAGACAAGAACGAATCAAACCATTATTACCTTTAAAAGATGTTATATCAGGTAATAATGTGAGTTTTCGAATTGTAAACTATGACGATCAAATTATAACTTCAAAAGAAAATTATTCAAATTTTTTATATCAAAAAGCTAAAGATTTGTTAGCAAACGGAAGTTATAATAAAATGAATTATAGAAGAGCTTTTGATGAGTTTCAATACTTAGATAAAATCAATCCAAACTATAAAAATACGAGGAGTTTAATAGAGGAAGCACATGCGAAAGGAACTGATTTTGTTTTCTTATCGGTACATAATGAAACAAGACAAATTATTCCTAGAAGGTTAGAAAATGACTTATTAGCAATTGATACTTATGGGTTAAATGATTTATGGACAGTATACCATTCAAAAAGAGATTCAAGAGTAAGATATGATTTTGATTTAGAGTTGAATCTAAGAAATATAGATGTTTCTCCTGAACAAATTCGTGAAAAGGAGATTGTAAAAGAAAGAAGAATTAAAGACGGCTTTAAATATTTAAAAAACGATCAAGGAGCGTTTGTAAAAGATAGTTTAGGAAATAAAATTAAAGTAGATAAATTTAGAAAAGTAAGATGTCACTTATATAAATTTACTCAATTTAAAAGTAGTAAAGTTAGTGGTGTTGTTAAATATATAGACAATGCAAATAATCAATTAGTAGAAAGATTTCCAATTCAAAGTGAATTTGTTTTTGAACATATTTATGCAGATTATGATGGAGACAAAAGAGCTTTAGATGATACGTTTTTAGGATTAATTAAAGTTAGAGCAGTACGTTTTCCATCAAATGAGCAAATGGTTTATGATACAGGAAGGGATTTAAAACAAAAACTTAAAGCCATTGTAACACGTAATAAGTTCAGACATTAAAACAAGAATTAAATAATATAAAGCTCTCGCATTAAGTGGGAGTTTTTTATTTTTATACTCTATGGATTTATTTTCTCAATTTACCGATTCACCTATTAATCTACTTCCGAAAGACGGAACTGTAAACTACCATGGTATAGTTTTAAGTAGGGAAGAGGCTGATAAATATTATGATGTTCTTTTAAACTCTATAGCTTGGAAAAATGATGAAGCTATTGTTTTTGGAAAATTAATAACTACAAAACGAAAAGTAGCTTGGTATGCAGAAAAGCCATTTGAATATTCATATTCGAATAGAACCAAAACAGCACTTATTTTCAATGAAGAATTATTAGCGTTAAAAGAATTGGTTGAAAAAGAAACTAAAGAAACGTATAATTCGTGCTTACTGAATTTATATCACGATGGTTCTGAAGGAATGGCTTGGCATTCGGATGGAGAAAAAGATTTAAAGAAAAATGGAGCAATAGCATCGCTAACTTTAGGAGCAGAGCGTAAGTTTGGGTTTAAACACAAAGAAACCAAAGAAACAGTTTATAAAGTCTTAGAACACGGTTCTTTGTTGGTGATGAAAGATGAAACACAAACATATTGGTTACATAGATTACCACCAACAAAAAAGGTGCATAGACCTAGAATAAATTTGACTTTTAGAACTATAGAGGAATAATTATTTCAATTGATCAAAAAAGGTTAAATTATAATCAGGTAATAATTTTGGATTGGTAATTTTTATAAAATCTTTTAAAACTAAATCAGGTCTAACAGGAGCTAATTCAAAATACAAAAAACCACCAGTTTTTCCTTTTTTACTTCCAATTGTATAAACACTTCCATTATTTAAAGCATCAAATTCTTTGTAATGATTATTTGCACTTACTAATTGTTCTTTGGTTTCAAATAAGCCACAACCTATCCAGTAATCGGCATGTTTACCTTTATCTAAAATACTTTCAAAACTCAATTGTAAACTACCAGTTCCTTTAGTGTTTTTCCATAAATAATTTAAGTTAGCATCTTTTAAATAAGTTGCCATAAAACTTTCTCCAGCAGGAACATTCCATACATTTTTAAACATACTACCAGATAAAACTGTAGGTTGTTTACCCTTATTGTTTTTAGCTATTTCTTTAGCTTTCAGATAATTTTGTTCTATAGTTTTAAAAATACTATCAGCTTCTTTTTCTTTATTAAGTAAAGCACCAAAAAATTTAATCCATTCAGCTCTCCCTAAAGGAGTTTCTTCTAGCCAATCTCCATTAAAAATAACAGGTATTCCAGTTTTTTTAATGTTTTCATATAATTTATTATTAGGATGTAATGAAAAAGCAATAACTAATTCAGGATGTAAATCCATTAACTTTTCAGTATTCATATTCTGTTCAGAACCTAGCTCGACAATTTTACCTTCTTCAATTCGCTTTCTAGTTTTTTCTGAAGAAATATATTTTGTGTGAGGAAATCCTATTAATTTTTCCTCACTACTTAACAGCTCTAACATAGGTACATGAGTAGTACTTGTAACAACTAACCTTTCAATAGGAGTTTTTATTTCATTTTTAGAAATATTAGTACTATTACTAAGAGTATAAACAAATTGTTTTTTTGAGTTTTGAAATACTCTTTTAAATACTAGTTTTTTTTGCCCTCCTTGCGTGATAATATCAAATCCTTTTGCATATTTGATAGGGCTACTAATAGTTTCTGATTTAGAAATTTCTTTATTTTCTGATTTCTTGCATTGAAGAAATAAAAAAGAAATGACGATAAGTAAAATATTATATTTCATTTTAATTATAGGGTAAATTTTATAATGTGACCGTAATTTAATTTTAAATTAAAAGATTTATCTAAAGGAGTCTTATTTATATAAGCCGATAAACTTCTTATAACACCAGCATGTGTTACAATAACAATTCGTTCTTTATTGAGTAATAATATTTCATTTAAGAAATTAACTGTTCTTGTATGTAAATCAACATATGATTCTCCATTTGTTGCAGGAATATTAACAAAATCATTCATCCAAATATTAAGCTCTTCTTTATCAATATCGTTCCATTTTTTTAATTCCCAATCACCAAAATCAAGTTCTTTTAAACGATCGTCAAAGTTAATTGTATTACTTAATTCTTTAGCTAATAATTTACAACGTTTTAAAGGGCTTGAAAAATATAGAGTATCAGAATTATTAAAATTAATCTCTTTTATAATAGGTTGAATTTCTTCACGAAATGTGTTAGTTAAAGGAATATCTGCTTGCCCATAACAAACTCCTTTTTCAATATCTGGTGTTGTATGACGAACTAAAATAATTTCCATGTAACTAGTAATGATAAATAAAAAACAACTTCAGAAACTTGCTGCAAAGCACCTGCACAATCTCCTGTTTGACCACCAATCCATTTTTTAAAAAAATTCCCCATATATAAATAAGTAATTATTAATGGAATTAGTACACCAAAGATTTTAAAGTTTTCAAAAAACAGAAGAGGTAGAAGACCAAAGAAACCAGAAATGATAATTGATTTACTACTCATTTTCTGAGTTGTAGGTTTCACTTTAGAACTGTCAATATCTCTTACATATTCATGTGTATATAGCAATATTGTAGCTATAAATCTACTTATAGTGTGCCCAGTAATAATGATTAAAGGAATATTTTTTGAGTTTATGCTAAGTTCATATAAACTTACTGTTTTTAATGAAAGTATAGAAACCAAGCCAACAACACCAAAAGTACCTAATCTGGAATCTTTCATTATTGTTAGAATTTTTTCTTTAGTCCACCCACCACCAAAACCATCACAAACATCAGCAAAGCCGTCTTCATGAAAAGCTCCTGTGGTCCAGATTGAAGCAACAATACTAAGTATAATAGAAATAGCTGGATTGAAAACATGAGAAGCGCCATAATATATAGCTGCAGAAATAGCTCCAATGAGTGTGCCTACTAAAGAAAAATAACGACTACTTTTATTTAAAATTTCAGGTGAGTGATCGACCCATTTAGGACAAGGGATTCTCGTAAAAAATAGTACTGCAGTCAAAAAATAGTGAACTTGTTTTTTCATAATAAATTTAAGCTTCTGAAACATTAGCACTCTTAAAAGTAGCCATTTCATTTAAAAAACTAATAGCCGATTTTATAATAGGAAAAGCAATTGCAGCACCTGTCCCTTCACCTAAACGTAAACCTAAATTAAGTAAAGGTTTTACTTTTAAAAAATTTAACATTTTTTCATGTCCTTGTTCACCTGATGTATGGCAAAAGATACAATAATCTAATACGTTTTTATTGATAGCTTGTGCAGCTAGTAATGCTGAAGTAACAATAAAACCATCAATTAGAATGGTCATTTTTAATGAAGCGGCTTCTAAAATAGCACCACACATCATTACAATTTCAAAACCACCAAAAGAAGCTAAGGCATCAATTGGAGATTGTATTTTGTTAATATGTAAATCAAAAGCTTTACGAAGAATCTCTGCTTTTTTAATGATACCTTCATCATTTAATCCTGTTCCTTTTCCAACACACTGTTCAATTGAAATAGTAGTGAAATAACTCATTAAAAGAGAAGCAGCTGAAGTATTACCGATCCCCATTTCGCCAAAGCCAATAATGTTGGTGCCGTTTTTAAATATTTCTTGGACAATTAGTTTACCTTTTTCTAAAGCTAACAAGCATTCTTCAGTACTCATTGCTTTTTCTAAACTGTAGTCTTTAGTTCCTTTTGAAATTTTAGCATCTATTAGGTTAGGAGAAGTCTCAAAATTAGCATTTACACCTGCATCTACTATTTTTAGCTCTATGTTGTTTTGATTACAAAAAGTATTAATAGCAGCTCCACTGTTTAAAAAGTTATGTACCATTTGTTGCGTAACTTCTTGCGGATATGGAGTAACTGAACTAGAATTTACAATACCATGATCACCAGCAAAAACAACTATTGAAGGCTTTGATAGTGTAGGAGAAACAGTATTTTGAATTAATCCTATTTGTAAGGCTATATTTTCTAGTACTCCTAAAGAGCCTATAGGTTTTGTTTTAAAATCAATTTTCTCTTGTAATTGTTCTTTAATGTTTTCTGATAAAGGAGTTATGTTAGTAGTATACATTGTTAGTTATTTTAAGGTTAAAGGCAAACCAGATACCATGAATGTGGCTTTATCTGCTTTTTTTGCTATATATTGATTTACCCAACCTTGTAGTTCTGTAAATTTTCTTCCAGATTCAGAATTAGCATGTAACCCCATACCAATTTCATTAGAAATAATAATAATTTTTGCATCTATTTCTTCCAAAGCATCAATTTCCTTCTTAGCTAATTTTAAAGCTTTTTCAATATCATATTTAGTATCTACAAAAAAGTTGGTAAGCCATAAAGTAACACAATCAATAACTACAGTCATTTCTTTAGTAATTTTTGTACTGATTAGTTTTTCTTCTTCAATGGTAGTCCAACGTTCGTCTCTATCTGAAATATGTCTGTTTACTCGTTTTTTAAAATCATGATCCCAAATTCTAGAAGTAGCTAAATAATACGGAGTATTTGATAATGATTCGGCTAATTGCTGAGCATAACTACTTTTCCCTGATCGCTCACCACCTGTTATATAATAAATCATGTTGAAGAAATAAATTGTAAGCAAATATTGGAAAGATTTTTTAGAAAAAGAAAATTATAAATGAGAACTATGTATTTTTGCGAACCAAATTTAAATATCTATGAAAGTATCTTCTTTTATGCCAGCAGTAACTCAAATGATTTATGATATGGGGTTGCAAGATTATTTACAAGGAATCACATTTGAATGTCCAGCAATTGCTTTGCAAGAAAAGAAGGTTGCAGTTAGGTACAAATTAGAAGGTAAAACATTAACAAGTAAAGAAATTACAGCTATTTTTTCAAAGACTAAAGCTGAAGGAGGTACTTTATATTATGTAGATGAACCAGTTTTAGAGAATATAGCTCCAGATATTATTTTTACACAAGATGTATGTGATGTTTGTCAAATAGATACCGAATCGGTAGCAAAATCAGCATATAAATTAAAAAAGACTCCAGAGTTAATTTCTATAACACCAAATTCTTTAGAAGATGTATTTGATAATGCGCTTACTATAGCTAGAGCTATGAATAAAGCAGAAGTCGGAGTTAATTATGTAAATAAACTAAGAGAGCGAATTTATAATATTGTAGATGTTCAAAGAGCTAACAGAATTCAATCTAAAAGTGTAATGTTGCTTGAATGGATTGATCCATTATTTAATTGTGGTCATTGGATTCCTCATCAAATAGGTTATGCAGGAGGAATAGATTTATTATCACATCCTTCTGGAGATAGTATTGTTATTTCATGGGATAAAATTGTAAAATATGACCCAGAAGTATTGGTAATAGCTCCGTGTGGCTATGGAATTGAAAGAACGTTAGAAGATATGACGTTTTTAGAAGAAAAACCAGAATGGAAAACTTTAAAAGCTGTTAAAAATGGAGAAGTTTATATAGCAGACTTTGCTATGTTTACACAATCATCAGCTGGTACTTTAGTAGATGGAATAGAGTGTTTAGCATCAATGATACATCCTAAATATTACAATATTTCTGATAATCTAAAAAGAAAATTCTCAAAATATAATGATTTAATTGGAGATAATTTATAATAAAGTTATAGATTTGCCCCGATTTTTGGTTTTTCTCTATTTTCAATAGAGAAAATTAAAAGGGAATTCAGTTAAAATCTGAAGCTGTTCCCGCAACTGTAAGCTATAAAGCTTGTAACTAAATCTTTTTGCCACTGTTTATTAACGGGAAGGTAAGTTACAAGACGCAAGCCAGGAGACCTGCCAAGAAAAATATGTAAAACTTTCGGGATAAAAGTTAGCGTACTTAAAACTTTTTTGTACAAAAATTTAACCTGATTAATTGTAAAATTAAATCATTATCAATGAAAAAACAATTACTAATTGTTGGTGCGGTAGCATTGTCTTTTGCTAGCACAAAATCTTTTGCTCAAGAGCAAGAAAAATCAGAAATTTTAGATGAAGTGGTAATCACAGATTCAAGGTTTAAATTAAAAAAGGAAAATTCGGGGAAAGTTGTTCATAAGATAACAGCAGAAACGATTAAGAAAAATCAAGGGAGAAATTTAGTTGATTTAATTAATACTGTAGCAGGTATTGAAATTAATGGTAATACAAGTTCTAATGGACAAAATTTAGGACTTTTTATCAGAGGAGGAAAAACAAAAGAAGTTGTAGTATTAATTGATGGAATTCAAGTTTCAAATCCAGCAGGAGTTTCAGGAGGTTACGATTTAAGGTTATTAGACTTAAACGAAGTAGAATCTGTAGAAATTATTAAAGGAGCAGCAAGTACATTATATGGTACTGGAGCAACAACAGCAGTAATCAATATTAAATTAAAAGAAGCAAAAAGCGGTCATGTTAATACAGATTTAGCTTTACTTTTTGGAACCAATAATACACAAGATTCAGAAGACGGAACCGTTATTCAAACTAATGCTAATGTAAATGGTAAAATTAATAAATTTAATTATTTAGTTGGATTTTCATCTCTACAAGCAAATGGAATTTCGGCAGCAAAATCAGAAAATGCTAATCAAGTATTTGGTGGAGATACTTTTCAAAGAGTTGGAACTAATTTAAAATTAGGATATAGATTCAATAATAAATTTAAAATTAACGCTTTTGGTAGTTACAGTGAGTTTGATAATAACTATGATGCAGGTGCATTTACTGATGCAAATAACTTTTCAGAAGATGTAAGCTATAGAGTTGGTATAGCTCCAGAGTATAAATATGAAAATGGAAGCATTCATTTAAACGCTGCTTATAGTAAATATAAAAGTGATAGAACAGCAACATCATCTCCAGGTAGAAGCTACGGAGAAAACTATATCATTGATGCATATGTAAAGCATAAATTTGATAAATTATACTTAGTTGGAGGTATTAACTACCAAGATAACAGTATTGAAACTTATGCAAAACCTTTTGGACAAACTGAAATTGTTAAAACGGTATATAGTGAAAAACCAATAGCTAGATTAATAGATCCATATGTAAATGCAGTATATGTATCTGATTTTGGATTAAACATTAATGCTGGGGTTAGATTAAATAATCATAATAAATATGGAAATCACTTTGTATACAATGCAAACCCATCTTATACTATAAAGCAAGAAAACGGATATGTTAAGTTTTTAGGGTCATATAGTACTGCATTTTTAGCTCCATCAGTCCAAGAATTATATGCGTCATGGGGAAATATAGATTTAAAACCTCAAGAAAGTACTACTTATGAAGGAGGAGTAGAGTATAAATACAATTCGCTTGTATTAAATGCAGTTTATTTTAACAGAGATGTAAAAAATATTATAGCATATAACTCAACAATTTCTAAAATGGATAATTTAGGAAATACTACTATTAAAGGTTTAGAGTTTACAGCAAATTATTCTGTAACTAAGGATTTACAATTAAATGCTAATTATGCTTATACTAAAAATGATGATATAGCAATTAGAATTCCAAAGCATAAAATTAATGCTGGTGTAAACTATACTTATAAAGCAACAAACTTAGGGTTGAATTACCAATTTGTAAGTGATAGAGATGATACAGATTTTAGATCTTGGCCAAGTGTTAATACAGTTTTAGAATCATATTCTCTTTTAGATTTTTCAGCTAATCATAAATTAAATAATAATATTAGATTAATGTTTAACGTATCTAATATCTTGAATGAAGATTATCAAGAAGTTTTCGGATTCTCAACAAGAGGAAGAAACTTTAAATTCGGTTTAGGGTTTAATTTCTAATAGAAAAGAAATTATTTGAATTGAAAGCTCACTTTTAAAGTGGGCTTTTTTATTCTAAAAACTTTTCTCGAATTTCTTTAGTAGGAATCATGCATTCTTCTTTTTTACCAAACCATTTATATCTATTCTTAGCAATATAATCATATACCAAATTGCGAAAACCTTCAGGAAATACCATTAAAAAATTAGCAATTTTCCAAAAGCCCCCAAATTCAGTCATCACTTTTAAAGCTGCGGTCGATTTTATATAATAAGCATTACTTGGTTCATAAAGTATTATAGAATCAATTTTTGAAGTATCTATGCCTAAATAACTTGTGATTTTTTTACCAATTTCAGATTGTAATGAAGCAAAAACAAATTGATTTTTTTTATCATAATTGATAGTTTTTAGCACAGCATTATTGCAAAAATTACAAATGCCATCAAATAAAATTATCTTCTTATTGTTTGGTAAATCAATCATTTATATGAAATAAAATTAGGTTAATTTAGAAATAACTTTAAAATATTGTAACATAAATCAAAATTAAGCGTCTAGTAGAAAAGTAAATAAGGATTTAACATTTTATTACCAATAAAAATATGAATCAGTATTTATTTTAGTAAAAAAATAAACTAACGCAATGATTCGAATAGAAAACTTACACAAATCTTATCCTATAGGGAAAGACTCACTTCACGTTTTAAAGGGATTAGATTTACACATTAAGGAAGGAGAATTTGTATCAATTATGGGATCTTCAGGATCTGGAAAATCTACCTTATTAAATATTGTAGGATTATTAGATACACATGATGAAGGAAATTATTATTTAAATGGTCAATTAATTGAAAATTTAAATGAAAAGAAAGCAGCAGTTTTACGTAATAAATTTTTAGGATTTGTATTCCAATCGTTTAATTTAATTTCATACAAAACAGCTTTAGAAAATGTAGCATTGCCTCTTTATTATAAAGGTGTAGGAAGAAAAGAACGTTCAGAAAAAGCATTAGAGTATTTAGAAAAAGTTGGGTTAAAAGAATGGGCAAACCATTTACCAAATGAGCTTTCAGGAGGACAAAAACAACGTGTGGCTATTGCAAGAGCTTTGGTAACAAAACCAAAAGTAGTATTAGCAGATGAGCCAACAGGAGCCTTAGATTCTACTACAACAGATTCTGTAATGGATTTGTTAAAAGAAATTAATGATGAAGGAATGACAGTTTTTGTAATTACCCATGAGGAAGAAGTAGCTGAACAAACCAATAGAGTTGTTCGACTAAAAGATGGTGTTATTATAAGTGATGAGTATACATCTAATGCAAAAACTAAAAAGGCTAAAGCAGTTTAATTATGTTTGATTTAGATCGTTGGAGAGAAATATTTCAAAGTATTAGTAAAAATAAGTTGCGTTCTGCCTTATCTGGATTTACAGTAGCTTTTGCTATTTTACTTTTTACGTTACTTTTTGGAATAGGTAATGGACTTCAAAATACATTTAAAAATGAGTTTGCAAAAGATGCAATTAACTCAATCTATATTTGGTCAAACAGAACAACTAAAGCTTATAAAGGAAATCAAGTAGGGAGAAGAATTCAATTTAAAGATGACGATTTTGAGTTTCTGAAAGAAAAATACGGGGATAAAATTCAAATGATTAGCCCTAGATTACAGAGAAATGCAAAAGTTGTTTACAAAACAGAAGAAGATAATTATACCATTAGAGGAGTTTATCCAAAATATGATTTATTAGAATCTGCCGAAATAACTGAAGGACGTTTTCTAAACATTAGAGATTTAAAAGAAAAGTCTAAAGTAGTTGTAATAGGTCGAATGGTTGAAAAAGATTTATTTGGCCAAGTCAGTGCTTATGGAAAACAATTAAACATTGGTGGAATCATTTATAAAATAATAGGTGTTTTTTCAGATCCAGGAGGTGATAGTGATGAGCGTTATATCTACATACCTTTTACTACTATGCAACAAATTTATGGTAATAATGACCATATTGATGAGTTTGGAATGACTTATAATCCTGAGCTAAGTATTGAAGAAGCAATAGCTTTTAGTAATGACATGCGTAGGGAATTAAAAAAGAAGCATGAAATAGCACCATTAGATCAAAGAGGAATAAGGATACGTAATTACGCTTCAGATAACAAACAAGTTTCGAATATGATGGTAGGACTTGGTATACTAATTTTAATTATTGGTTTCGGAACATTAATTGCCGGAGTTGTAGGAATTAGTAATATAATGGTGTACATAGTAAAAGAAAGAACAAAAGAGCTAGGAATTAGAAAAGCAATTGGAGCTACACCAAGATCAATAGTATTAATGATCATGTTAGAAGCAATTTTAATTACAGCAATTTCTGGATATTTAGGTTTAACATTAGGTGTAGGAATATTAAAAGCAGTAGGGCCTAGTTTAAAACAATATTTTATATTAAATCCAGGTGTTTCAACTCCTGTTGTTGTTGGAGCCACAATAACATTAATTATAGCAGGAATGATAGCGGGGTATTTACCAGCAAAAAGAGCGGCAAAAATTAAACCAATAGTAGCTTTAAGAGCAGATTAATTATGAAATTTTTATTTGACAAAGATACTTGGCAAGAGATTTACGGAAGTATTCGTAAAAACAAAACAAGAACTGCAATTACAATTTTTGGGGCATTCTGGGGAATACTATTATTAGTAGGATTATTAGGGGCTGCTAAAGGAATTGAGAATGGTTTTAATAGCATGTTTGGTGATTTTGCTACCAATAGTGTTTTTATGGCTGGTGGAAGAACATCAAAACCATTTAAAGGATTTCAAGAAGGTAGACAAATAACGTTAACAACTAGTGATGTAGATAAAATTAGAAATGAAGTTAATGGAGTAGAGTTTGTTGTTCCTAGAAATGTTACTGGAGGTTTAGTAGTAAATGGTTTAAAAACGGCAAATCTTACAATTTTTGGAGATTATCCATTATTAGATAAAATTCAAAAGAAAAACCTTACAGAAGGAAGATTTATAAATCAAAGTGATATTGATGAGAATAAAAAGGTTTGTGTTATAAGTACAGAAGTATACAAACAATTATTCGATAGAAAAGAAGAGGCCTTAGGAACTTATATAAAAATCAATGATATTGGATATAAAATCATAGGTATATATAAACCAGGAAGGTTTGAAGGTCCTAACAATATTCACATCCCTTTTAGTACCTTTAAATTGGTTTATAACAGAGGAAATAAATTCCAATGGATGGTAGTAACAGGAAAACCAGAGTTTAATATAGAGCAAGTTGAATCTGATGTAAAAGTATTACTTAGAAGTATTCATAAAATTCATCCTGAAGATAATAGAGCCTTTAATGGATTTAATTTAGGAAAAGAAATAGCCAAAGTAACTGGTTTTTTAACAGGAATGCAGTTTTTAACATGGTTTGTTGGGATAGCAACCTTAATAGCAGGAGTATTTGCCATAGGTAACATTCTTTTAATTACAGTAAAAGAACGTACAAAAGAAATCGGAATTAGAAGAGCTTTAGGAGCAACGCCAGCTAAAATTAGACAGCAAATTATATTAGAGTCAGTATTTTTAACATTATTAGCAGGCTCATTAGGAATTATAGCCGGAGGAGGCGTATTGATGATTATAGATAAATTAGATTTACTAACCAATCCAACTGTTGATATTCCTATAGTTTTAATAGCATATACAGTATTAATAGTGCTAGGAACATTAATTGGATTTATACCAGCCTATATGGCCACTATAATTCAACCGATAGAAGCATTAAGAGAAGAGTAACAATAAAATCGATTAACAAGAATATAAATAAATACCAATGAAAAAAATAATCATTTTTGGCGGAATAGCGTTAGCATTAGTAGTAGTGTTAATATGGTTTGGGAAAAAGAATAGCGCATCCCCAATTGAATATGAAACAGAAAAAGCATTCAAAGCTACAATTGTAAAAAAGAGTGTTGCTACAGGAAAAGTAATTCCTTTAGAAGAAGTTGAAATAAAACCTCAAATTACAGGTATTGTAGATAAAATACTTGTAGAAGAAGGAGCTATTGTAAAAACGGGTGATTTAATTGCAACAGTTAGAGTAGTACCAAATGTAGCTTCTTTAAATAGAGCTAATGGTAGTGTTAAAAATGCGAAGTTGTCATTTGAAAATGCAAAAGTTCAGTTTGATAGAAATAAAAAATTATTTGATAGAGGAGTAATTTCTCGTCAAGCATTTGAAAATTCAGAATTGAATTACAACAATGCAAAACAAGCATTATCAAATGCACGTTCTGATATGGATATTATTAGAAAAGGAACAACATCTGGATTAGGAAATGCAGCTAACACTAGTATTAGAGCAACAACATCTGGTATGATTGTAGAGATTCCTGTTAAAAAAGGATATCAAGTTACACAAACAAACGATTTTAACGCAGGAACTACAATTGCTCGTATTGCTGATATGACAAAAATGATTTTCGAAGGAAAAGTAGATGAGTCAGAAGTAGGAAAACTAATTAAAGGAACTAATATTGATGTTGCTATTGGAGCAATAGAGGATAAAAAGTTCCCAGCAGTATTAAATTTCATAGCACCAAAAGGAACAGATGAAGGAGGAGCAGTGCAATTTAAAATTAAAGCAGACGTATCTTTAGATGATAAATACTTTATTAGAGCAGGATATAGTGCAAATGCTGAAATTGTTTTAGCAAAAAAAGATAGTGTTTTATCTATAAAAGAAGCATTATTACAGTTTGATAGAAAAACAGAAAAACCTTATGTAGAAATTAAGGTAGGAGATCAAAAATTTGAAAGAAAAGATCTTAAATTAGGATTATCTGATGGAGTAAATGTTGAAATTTTAGAAGGAGTAACTGATGCAGATGAGATTAAAATTTGGAATAAAATTTCAAAAAAGGATAAGAACAACAATAATGATGATGATGACTTCTAAAAAGAATCACATAAAATCTATTCATAAAAAAAGCAGCTCACTGAGCTGCTTTTTTATTGTATGGATTAAATTATCCTTTATAAAAAGGCAATTTAACAACCTTAGCAGGTATTTGCTTTTTACGTACTTGAATGAAAATTTCAGAATCAACTTTTGATAATTCCTTAGGAACATAACCTAAACCAATTCCTTTACCTAAAGAAGGACTCATTGTTCCAGAAGTAACTCTTCCTATTTTGTTTCCTTCAGCATCTACAATATCATAATCATTACGAGGAATACCACGTTCAGTTAATTCAAAAGCAACTAGTTTTCTAGTAACTCCAGCTTCTTTTTGAGCTTTTAAAGCTTCAGCATTTACAAAGTCTTTTGTAAACTTAGTAATCCACCCTAAACCAGCTTCAAGAGGAGAAGTAGTATCGTCAATATCATTACCATATAAACAGTATCCCATTTCTAAACGTAAAGTGTCACGAGCAGCTAAACCAATAGGCTTAATTCCCCAGTCGGCACCAGCTTCAAAGACTTTATTCCATACAGCTTCTACATCTTCGTTCTTAACATAAATTTCAAATCCACCAGAACCTGTATATCCAGTAGCAGAAACAATAACATTTGGTAAACCAGCAAAATCAGTAATTTCAAAAGTATAAAACTTAATAGCAGATAAATCTACAGAAGTTAACGATTGCATCGCCACAGCAGCTTTAGGACCTTGAATTGCTAATAAAGACCAATCGTCAGAACGATCTTCCATTTCAACATTTAAATCGTTATGTTGAGAAATCCAATTCCAATCTTTTTCAATATTAGAAGCATTTACAACTAGCATATATTCGTTTTCGCTAATCATGTAAATAATCAAATCATCAACAATTCCACCATCAGCGTTTGGCATACAACTATACTGCGCTTTACCAGGCACTAATTTTGAAGCATCATTAGATGATATTTTTTGAATTAAAGCCAAAGCATTTTCTCCTTTTAAGAAAAATTCACCCATGTGACTTACATCAAAAACACCAACACCTTTTCTTACAGTTTCGTGTTCAATATTTACACCTTCATATTGTACAGGCATGTTATAACCAGCAAAAGGAACTAGTTTTGCTCCTAAGCCTTCATGAATATGTGTTAAAGCAGTATTTTTCATTTTAAAATTGTTTGTTTTAAAGTATCGCTAAAATATTGAAAAATTGAGAAACAAATAGTCAGATTCTGTTTAATATTTTAATGAATTATTACCTAAAAATATGTTAATATTTCCTTGTTATCAGTGAAAGAATCTTACATTTGAGTGTAATAAAACTTAAAAAATGTTAAAGAAAATACTATTTGTTTGTTTATTAGGAACTCTTAATGCTTTAATAGCTCAAACTCCGACTGATTATTTATCAGCAGAATTTCATAAAAATAGAAGAGAGATATTACGCTCTAAAATGCCTAAAAACTCTGTAGCAGTGGTCTTTGCTAATCCAATTAGAAATAGAGCAAATGATGTTGATTATGTTTTTCATCAAGATCCAAATTTTTATTATTTAACAGGATATCGTGAGCCCAATGCAGTTTTAGTATTGTTTTCAGAAAATCAAACAGATGCTAGCGGAAATACTTATAATGAAGTTTTATACGTACAAAAGAATGATCCTAGAGCAGAAATGTGGAATGGTAAACGATTAGGAATAGAAGGAGCAAAAAAAGAATTAGGTTTTAAGATTGCTAAAAATGCAGAAGATTTTATTTCTGATAAATTAAATTTTAAAAAGTTTGATAAGGTTTTTATAGAAAAATTTAAAGACGATTATAGAAACTCAGAAAGAAATAAAGCTGAAATATATGACCTTGTTAATGATTTTAAAAATAAATCGGGATATAGTGCATCATCACTTTTATCAAAAGAAAAAAGGTATGTGTATGAGTTAATAAAATCTACACCTATAGAAAATAGTGCTAATGTTGCTCAAGTAATAGGAAAAGCAATTACATACTACCCAAGTTTTAAGAATGATGAATTATTAATGGGGTATAAAAATGCTACAAACAACAAGCTTAAAAAAGAGTTTCAAGAGAAAGCAGCTGTAAAGCTTAATTTGAAATCTAATATTGATCTTCAGTTTTTACCAACTCGATTTGCAGAAATGAGAGAAGTAAAAACACAAGAAGAAATGAAGTTGTTAATCAAAGCAATTCGTATTTCGGCAATAGGACAAATTGAAATGATGAAAGCTATGAAACCTGAAATGTCTGAAACAGAAATTCAAGGAATTCATGAGTTTGTATATAAAAAGTACGGAGCAGAATATGAAGGATATCCATCAATAGTTGGAGCAGGAAATAATGGATGTATTTTACATTATATAGAAAATAATAAAACTAGAGTAAACGACGAGTTAGTATTAATGGATTTAGGAGCTGAATATAGAGGTTATACCGCCGATGTAACTAGAACTATTCCTGCTAATGGTAAATTTTCTCCAGAGCAAAAAGCAATTTATAATATTGTTTTAAAAGCTCAAGATGCTGGTATAGCAGTTTCTAAAGTTGGAAACCAATTTTGGCAACCAGGTCAAGAAGCAAAACAAGTTATTAATCAAGGTTTATTAGATTTAGGAATTATCAAATCATTAGATGAGAAACATATGTATTTTCCTCATGGTACATCGCATCATATTGGATTAGATGTACATGACCCAGGAACTTATGGAAAGTTTCAAGAAAATATGGTTATTACTGTAGAACCAGGTATTTATATACCAGAAGGGAGTAAGTGTGATAAGAAATGGTGGGGAATTGCTGTTCGTATTGAGGATGATATTTTAATAACTAAAAATGGTCCTGTAAACTTATCAGAAGAAGCACCGAGAACTGTAAAAGCAATTGAAAAAATGATGGCAAAGAAAAGTGTGTTAAACGATTTTGTATTGCCAAATTTAGATTAATGAAATTTACAAAAAAATCAATTTCAAATATTGTATTTGTTATCATTATAGGATTACTAATATATCCACCTACTAAGGTGTATTTTATTAGATTAATATCTTTTTCTCCATCTACCATCAAAGTAGAAAAAAGAGAACATTTAAAAACATACAATTGGAATTTAAAAGGCTTAAATACTGAAAGTATAGATTTTAATAAGGTAAAAAACAAAGTAGTTTTTGTTAGTTTTTGGGCTACTTGGTGTCCTCCTTGTAGAGCAGAAATGCCAAGTATTCAGAAATTATACAATGATTATAAAGATAAGGTTGAATTTATTTTTGTGAGTAGCGAAGATTGGAGTACTATCTCTGATTTTTATAAGAAAAACAATTACAAATTACCTACATATAATCCTTTAAGTAAAAGGCCAGTAGAGTTTAATAGTCAAACAATACCAGCAACATTTATAGTAGATAAAAATGGAGCTATAGCCATGATGAAAAAAGGACCAGCAGATTGGAATAGTACAAAAGTTAGAGAATTATTAGATAGATTGACTGAGTAAAACTATTATTTTTGCAATCTTTAAATCAAATATGAGTCAAGAGCAACCAAATAACCCATTACACGGAATAAAATTAGCAACAATGCTAGAAGAACTATATTTAGAATATGGTTGGGAGGAAATGGGAGAGATGTTAAACATTAATGTTTTTAAAAAGAATCCAACGTATAAATCGAGTTTAAAGTTTTTAAGAACAACTCCTTGGGCAAGAGCAAAAGTTGAAAAATTATATTTAAAAATGATTAGCTAAAACTTTATTAGCTTAAAACCAGTTCACTCCATTCTTTTGGATTTTCAAGCATAGGGAAATGTCCTGTGTTTTCTAACCATACTAATTTGTTATTAGGAATTTCTTTATGCAGTTGTTCACCAATAGCTTTAACAGCAATAGGATCGTGTGTAGCCCAAACTATTTTGGTAGGAATTTCAGTCTTAATTAATGCACCAATCCAACGATTCCAAAAGAAATAACGTTCGTTTATATAATTGCTTAATAAGTGGATTATATTTCTACCATTGTTATAATTAATTTGTAACCACATTTCATTTAGCTCTTGTTGGGTTACTTTAGATTTATCAAAATAAATGTTTCGAATATTTCTATTGAAAATAGCTTGATTGGCTAATTTAGCAACCCATTTACCAGTTAGTTTGTTCTTTAGTAATTTCTGAATAGTTCTTAGTTTAGCTAATTCAATATGCATGCTACCATTGCATAAAATAAGTTTATCAATTGTAATTTTTAATTGATGTTGATTACTTCGAGCAATAATTTCTGTAGCTACACTAGTTCCATAATCATGTGCTAAGAGAGTTACATTTTCCAGATTTAATTTTTCCCATAGCAAAAGAGCTATATCCGCTTGTTCAATTAAAGAATAAGAGTAATTTAAAGGCTTGTCAGAAAAACCAAAACCTAGATGATCATGAATAATTACTCTATAATGTTTAGTTAAATAGTGGAGTGCTTTGTAGTAATCAAAAGAGGAGGTAGGATATCCATGTAGTATAACAAGAGTATTATCAGATGTGCCTTCATCTATCACAAAAACTTGTTGATTATTAACTGTTAAGAATTTTCCTTTGTTTTTCCATTCTAATGAAGTCATAAATACACTGATTTTTCTGTTTACAATGTAGTGATTTTTGTGTAGTTTTGATATTAGATGAAAAAGCTTCAAGTATTTATAATACCTGTTTTATTAGTAGTGATACTTTCCTGTTCAAAAACTCCAAAAGAAAGAGTTTTAACAATGGAAGATGTTTTTCCTGCTCAAAAAAATACAGATTCTACTTTTGTTTTTGATTTAGATACGGTAAAGAGTTTTGAATCATTAACTTCTGTTTTTTGTAGTAATTATCATAGTACAAAAACGAGATATTTTATAAAAACATCAAAAAATGATATTCCTTTTTCAATAAGGCAAATTATAGTTTGTGGTAAGGCAGTTTGTGGGTTCATAAAATTTAAAAATATATTATTTATCGATTATTTTACGGATAGTTTATTTTATCATAATAGAATAAAGTATAGTTTTAATAAGGTTAATTTTGAAAAAATGTTAAGGAGGCAATTTTTTAATAATAGAAATAATCCTGAATTTGCTGATACACCATATACAAGTTTAGTATTTTTAGAATTTTTAGGGGAGCTTAATAATTCTAAAACAAGTTTAAATAACAAGATAGATACTATTTCAAAATCATATTATAATTTTATAATAAGTTTTAATAAGCAGAATATAGATTCTCTTAAAAAACTATATCCATTAAAAGTTATATTGAACGAAGGTATTCCATTTGTTGATGATAAAGGAAATTCTACAAATTTTTACAATCCACCACCGCCTCCAACACCTTTAGAAATAATAGAATAATGTCATATTTCATCGACGTCATATTACCCATACCTCTACAAAAAACCTTTACTTACTTGGTAACAGAAGCTGAGTTTTCATTCCTTAAAAAAGGAATGCGGGTAGCAGTATCTTTTGGAAAAAGTAAAATTTATACAGCCTTGGTATTTGATATACATCAGAAAGCGCCAGAACTGTACGAAGCAAAAGATATTCATCAAATATTAGATGATAAGCCTATTGTAAATGAACTACAATTAAAACATTGGCAGTGGATTTCTAATTATTATTTGTGTTCTTTAGGTGATGTATATAGAGCAGCATTACCCTCTGCATTTTTATTAGAAAGTGAGACTATTATTTATAAAAATGAATCTTTTACTGAAGAAGATATTTTAACAGATGAAGAGTTTTTAATTTTTGAAGCTTTACAACATCATTCTCAATTAACTATTCATCAAGTTGCTGATATACTAGGAAAGAAAACAGTTTTACCCATTATTAATGGACTGATTGAAAAAAGTGCCGTTTACATTAAAGAAGAAATTTACGAAACATATAAACCTAAGCTGGTTAAATATGTTCGATTAAATGCTTTATATAATTCTAATGAGGCACTTCAAAGTTTATTAGAAGAACTTTCAAGAGCTAAAAAACAACGAGAAGCTGTTCTTACATATTTTCAATTAGCAGCTTCTAAAAAGCCAATAAAAGCAAAAGAATTAGAAGAAAAATCAGGAGTTTCTTCTGCTGTTTTAAAAGCTTTAGTAGAAAAAGATATTTTAGAATTCTATCAAATACAAACAGATAGAATCAATTATCAAGGAGAAACGAATGAAACCAAAGCATTAAATGAGTTTCAAGAACAAGCGTTTAACGAAGTAAAAACTTCTTTTGAAAATCAAAATGTTACTTTATTGCACGGGGTAACAGGCTCGGGAAAGACAGAGATTTATGTAAAGTTGATTAAGGAAGTTATCGCTTCTGGAAAACAAGTATTGTTTTTGCTGCCAGAAATAGCTTTGACTACCCAAATAATAACTCGTTTACAAAATTACTTTGGAAACTTTATATCGGTATTTCATTCAAAGTATTCAATGAATGAACGTGTAGAAGTGTGGAATAATGTGTTAGATAATAAACCCAAAGCACAAATAATTTTAGGAGCACGTTCTTCAGGTTTTTTACCTTTTTCAAATTTAGGATTAATTGTAGTTGATGAAGAGCATGAATCTTCTTACAAACAGTTTGAACCTTCACCAAGATATAATGCACGAGATGCAGCCGTAGTTTTAGGACATTTGCACAAAGCAAAAGTATTATTAGGATCGGCAACACCATCTTTAGAAAGTTACTATAATGCAACTCAAAATAAGTATGGTTTTGTTGAGTTAACAAGACGTTTTGGTAATATTCAGTTGCCAAAAATTGAACTGATTGATGTCAAAGAGAAGCATCGAAAAAAGGAAATGAATGGACACTTTTCCGATCGTTTATTAAAAATGATGAACGAAGCTTTAGAGGAAAAAGAGCAAGTTATATTATTTCAAAATAGGAGAGGTTTCTCGCCTGTAGTAGAGTGTACTACTTGTGGAGTATCTCCTCAGTGCCCTAATTGTGATGTAAGTTTAACTTATCATAAATTCCGAAAAGAATTAAAATGTCATTATTGCCATTATCAAAGAGCAATGCCTCATAGTTGTGGAGCTTGTGGTAGTAATACTTTAGATACTAAAGGTTTTGGAACAGAACAAATAGAGTTGGAGTTAAAAGAACTATTCCCAAATCATAATATTGGGAGAATGGATTTAGACACGACTCGGGGTAAGTATGGATATCAAAAAATAATTGGTGCTTTTGAGGCTCAAGAAATTGATATTTTGGTAGGAACTCAAATGCTTTCAAAAGGGTTAGATTTTGAAAACGTATCATTGGTTGGTATTTTAAATGCCGATTCTATGTTGAATTTCCCTGATTTTAGAGCACACGAACGCGCATATCAGTTAATGGTACAGGTGTCGGGTAGGGCAGGACGAACAAAGAAACAAGGTAATGTAGCTATACAAACCTACAATCCATATCATCAAATATTACAACAAGTTTCTACAACCAACTATGCAGAAATGTATAAGGAACAATTACAAGATAGGTGGCAGTTTCATTATCCTCCTTATTACAGATTGATTAAAATTACCTTGAAACATAAAGATTATACCAGAGTTGATAGTGGTATAAACTGGTTAGCAAAGTCATTACAAAATATATTTCAAGAAAATGTTTTAGGACCAACAGCGCCAGCAGTTTCTCGTATTCGAAATCAGTATATTAAAAATTTAGTGATAAAAATTCCACCTAAACAATCACTAGGAAAAACAAAAGAGCAGTTGATGAAAGTTAAAAATACTTTTGAAGCAGTAAAAGATTTTAGACCTATTCGTTTTATTATTGATGTAGATGCTTATTAAGTAGAGATTTTTATATCATAATTGATTCATTTTTTAGAGTTAAAAATGTTATTAAGGGAAAACTTTTAACTGGTTTTTATAGATTAAAGAGTATCCTGAAAAAGAAGAATGAGTAATGTTTAAAGAAGTACACAGAAAGAATTTGTGTAGTATAAATTAATAAAATTATTATGAAAGAGCAAAGGTATATGTTAGATTTTAAAACATTTATTGATATTGATGATGAACAAATAATTATTCCTGGTTTAGATGCTGAGCATGTAAAAAAGAGAGAGGAGTTTTTTGATGTTCCG
>NZ_WAAU01000008.1:382869-384868 GCF_008806755.1 Tenacibaculum aiptasiae | reverse complement strand
GGCAATTTTTTCTAGATGGTTTTGATAAATTCGTTGATTTAGATCATAGTAAATTTTGTGAGTGGGATAATTTAAATAAAGTTGGAGTAGATTTTTTTAGTTTTAAAAATGAAAGAGAATTACAAAGATTTGTTATGAAAAATGAATGGAGGGATTGGGGTTTTGAACGTGCTGTAATGAAGAAGGAATATAAAAATATTGATGCTGCTAAATTAGCGTACCCTTACGGTGTTTTAATCAGCGAGCGTTTAAAAAATGCACTAGAAGAAGCCAAGCTAACAGGTTTTAAGATAACTCCATTTCCTGTAGAATTTGAGTATTTATAAATGAAAGAAAAAAGATATTTAATTGAAGAAGTTGTAACTATAAAGACAGAAGGAAAATTTGAGGTAATTCCGAGGTTAGATCCAATTAATGTTAAAGATAAAGAAGAATTCTTTAATTTATCTGTAGATGCAAATAAGGTATATGATAACAATTGGAAATTTGATTATTTGATACCTAGACATTCAGAAGAGTATAAAAAAGCCAATTTCATTTGTGATGTACATGGATGGATTGGAGACAAACCAAATTATTTTTACGGATATCCTATTTCTAAAATTATGAAAGAGGTTTTAGAAAAATTTAATTTATATCCCAATAAATTTTATAATGCTAAAGTTTTGTTTAATGAAGAGTATCATGAATATTATGTTTGGCAATTATTCCTAAACGGTTTTGATAAATTTGTTGATTTTGAGAATAGTACTTTTTGTGAATGGGATGAGTTAGTGAAAACGGGATCAGATATTTTTAAAGTTAATAATGAAAAAGAGCTGCGTAAGATTATTAAAGAAAAAAAATGGTGGGATTGGGGTTTTGAACGAGCTGTTATGAAATCTGAATTTAAAAATATAGATTGCATGGCAATGCCATATCCTTATGGTACATTAATAAGTGAAAGATTAAAGAATGCACTGGAAAAGGCTAGGTTAATAGGTTTTAAGGTAACTCCATTTCCTGTAGAATTTGAATATTTGTAATGAAAGAGCAAAGGTATATATTAAGTTTTTCTAGTACTTTAAATATTAATGGAATAAATGAAGTTATTCCAGATTTAGATGGAAGCTATGTGAAAAACAAAGAAGATTTTTATAACGCTTCGTTAGACGCGAATATAATATATGGAGAAGATTGGAATTTTGATTATTTAGTTCCGAGACACTCATACGAATACGAAGTAGTAAATTTTATATGCGATTTCCATGATTGGATAGGGGATAAACCAAGTTATTTTTCAGGAGTAATAATTTCAAATGAAATGAAGAGAATTATAGAGAAATTTAACTTATATCCCAATAAGTTTTATCCGGCAAAAGTATTGTTTAAAGGTGAGTATTTAGAGTATTTTGTCTGGCAGTTTTTTTTAAATGGCTTTGATGAATTTGTGGATTTGGATAATAGTACATTTTGTGAATGGAAAAGAGGAGTAAAAGTTGGAGATGTCGAAGTAAAAGTAGAAAATATAGAAGAGTTAATGGATTATGAAGATGATAATGAATGGTGGAGTTGGGGTTTTAAACGTGCTGTAATGAAGGAGAAATATAAAAATATTGATGCTGCTAAATTAGCATACCCTTATGGTATTTTAATTAGCGAGCGTTTAAAAAATGCACTAGAAGAAGCCGAGTTAACAGGTTTTAAGATAACTCCATTTCCAGTGGAATTTGAGTATTTGTAATGAAAGAGAAAAGATATTTATTAGATGTGGCAACCACATTAAAGTTAGACAAAGAAATAGAAATTACGCCAAGTTTGGATGGAGAAAATGTTAAACAGAAAGAACTTTTTTTTGATTTACCTAAAGATGTAAATTCAGTTTATGAAAATGATTTTGAGTTTGATTATTTAATACCTAGATATTCTGATGAATATAAAAGAGTTGGTTTTTTATGTGATTTGCATAGTTGGGTAGGTGAAGAACCAGATTTTTTTTACGGATATCCTGTTTCTAAAG
>NZ_WAAU01000008.1:382407-382814 GCF_008806755.1 Tenacibaculum aiptasiae | reverse complement strand
GAGAATAGTACTTTTTGTGAATGGGATGAGTTAGTGAAAACAGGATCAGATATTTTTAAAGTTAATAATGAAAAAGAGCTGCGTAAGATTATTAAAGAAAAAAAATGGTGGGATTGGGGTTTTGAACGAGCTGTTATGAAATCTGAATTCAAAAATATAGATTGCATGGCAATTTCGTATCCTTATGGTACATTAATAAGTGAAAGATTAAAGAATGCATTGGAAAAGGCTAGGTTAATAGGTTTTAAGATAACTCCATTTCCTGTAGAATTTGAATATTTGTAATGAAAGAGCAAAGGTATATATTAGATTTTAAAACATTTATTGATATTGATGATGAACAAATAATTATTCCTGGTTTAGATGCTGAGCATGTAAAAGAGAGAGAGGAGTTTTTTGATGTTCCA
>NZ_WAAU01000008.1:529-382285 GCF_008806755.1 Tenacibaculum aiptasiae | reverse complement strand
GGCAATTTTTTCTAGATGGTTTTGATAAATTCGTTGATTTAAAGAACAGTACCTTTTGTGAATGGAAAAGAGGAGAAAAGATTGGAGAAGAGATTATAAATGTATCCAATATAGATGAGTTATTAGATTATGAAGATGATAATGAATGGTGGAGTTGGGGTTTTAAACGTGCTGTAATGAAGGAGAAATATAAAAATATTGATGCTGCTAAATTAGCGTACCCTTACGGTATTTTAATTAGCGAGCGTTTAAAAAATGCACTAGAAGAAGCCAAGCTAACAGGTTTTAAGATATCTCCATTTCCTGTAGAATTTGAGTATTTAGAGGAATAAACTAAAAATAAAAAAGCATTAAATCCCATTAAAATGAAAACATTGAATCTACTTATAGTATTAAGTATATCTTTTTTTACGATTTCTTCTGAAAGAACATCAAAAAAAGAGACAAGAGGAAAAGATAGCATGCAAGTAGATTCATGTACTTTTGAGGATAAAAAATTATATGGAAAAATTAAGTTAGTAGAAAATGCTATTGATGCAGATGTTAAAGTAAAAATTGTAAATGCTTTTCCCGATTTAAGAGTTCAATTTGTAGAAAATTTTGCAAACAAATGTGGTGAATGGCAAATAGTAGAAAACAATGAAGATTTAAAGGTATATATCACTGAAAACTTTCCTGATATTAAAATTCAACCAGTAACTTCTTTTCCAGGATTATCTAATTAATATTCAAAATATATAAAATATTTTTTTTCAATCATTGATTAGTATAGGGTTTAAATATTTTTAATACTATCTAACTTGCTTATAAAAAGGTTTTTATTTCTAGTATTTATATAATACTGTTAACAATGAAGAGCTTTTGGATTCTTATAGTTAATTTATGAATAGAGACTAAATGTTAAGTTTAAGTATGTTATTTTATACCTTTTTTTAACTTTAAGTTGATATTATTTTTTACTATAACAAGAAATAACCTAATTATTAGAATAGATAAAAGAACTATAATTTTATTCTATTGAAATTATTTTTTGAGGGTAAGTTTTCTTAATCTGTATTAATTGTTTTTTATTAAGTTTATCAAAAGTTGTTTTGTATTTTTCTTTGGCGAGAAGTTCTCTCAATTTTTTAATTTCTTGAATTATTGTTTTTTGTACATCTACATAAGTACTGTACATAGTTGCTCTATCAGCTTTTATAGAGATAATTGATTTGGATTTATTTTTTAATTGATAATCTCTGATTCTTTTTTTTAATTGTTTAAGGCTAACTTTTTCATTGTCTATAAAAATTTGATTATCTCCATTGATGTAAACATTAATAGCACTATTTAAATCATATTCTATATTTTCAGTTTTATTATTGGGTAATTTTTCAGGAATTCCTTGATTATTTATATACTTTAAAGTATCAAACAACAAAAGAGTGTTCATTTTATAATAATCTAATTCAAAATCTTTTTCATTAAGAACATTCAATATTCCTTTAGCTATTATAGAAGGAGATAAGTCTGTAGAATTTTTAACAATAGAATCAAGAACAAATTGTAGTTTGTATGTTTTTGATAATTTATTTTTTAGATTTAATTGACAATTTTTGTGAGGTTTCTTTTTTGCTTGTTTAACTTTTTTTAGTTTTTCTGAAAAAGATTCAGAAATATTATAATTAAAGTCATTGTTAATTATAATTTTTTCAAATAGAGTTTTATAACTTCTACCAGTATTATCTTCAAGTATTTTTTCTTTAATTAAAAGTTGTTCAAAATTTGAAATAACTTTCTTCAATTTAATTCCATTGTCTTTATAACTTTTATAAAGACAAGTCATAAATTCATTTTCAGGTCTTTGCTTTTGACTAAGACAAGGAATTACATAGTATAAAAAACATAAAATGGTAAGAATCTTTTTCATCAAAACAAACCTACTAAAAAAATAAATTCTAAGCTAAAAATGTTTATTGAGTTATTTAGGTTTAAACAGATTTACTGAAACCGTTGCTAAATCTGAATTAGGAAACTTTCTAAAGGTATTTTTATCAGAAACTAACCCAATATCTTCCATAGTTTTCATGTATTCGTTTAATTCTATAATATACTGATCTGAATATCCATGTGTAGCATCATAGGCAGTAGCCGCAGTTTTCCCAATGTTTTTAGCTACTAATTCTGGTTTAGATGTGTGGAGTTCTATTAATAGCAATCCGAACTTACTAATAAAAGGTGTCCATTTATTAAAATGTTGTTTTAATGATTCTATAACATAGTTATTGTTTAAACGTTCTCCTTTGTACGCATAGGAACCAGTAGAAGAAGTAACAGTAAGATTTGAATTCGGTTTTGGTGTTTCCCAAATTCTATTATGATCTAAAAACGTACGAACATTTAATAAATCGGAGAGATTAATACCGTATTTGTTTTGCAAGTCTTCCGACATAGCTTTAGGGTTTCCAATATCACCCCAAATTACTTTTGCCCAAATATCGGCTTGTACCAAGTTTTTTCTAGTTATTTTTAATGCAGCTTCGTTATAATCTACACCAATAAGCAATAGGGGATAGTCTTCTAAAACTTTTCCTCGATTGGTTTGATTTTCTATTACATTGAATAAGTGTTTTAAGAATGCACCGTTTCCACAGCCTACATCTAAAATACCTTTAGGTTGTTCATGAATTGGTTTGTTGAATAAATCAATCACAATTTCATCAATAACTCTAAAATATGCCGCATGAGCTCCACCGCTTCCCCAAACATTCATCTCTCTATCTACATGAATTTCATCATTGTGAATACTTGGAGTATCAAACATTTTTGGATCTCCAAAAATAAGTTTATCTAGTTTTCTAAGTGTAGGGATATAAGAAACCGTTACTCCATAAGCACTAGCTCTTCTAGCAAAAAATAGTCCTTTATGGGTAAATTCATAAGAACCGTTACTTTTTTTAAACCAGCCTAATTCTGAAAGAATATTTAATAAGCGACCAAAGTTTTCAGCATCGCTATGAAACTCTTCTGCCGTGAATTTTGTTTGCATAAAGTATTTATGAAACATCCCGCTCATCCCTAACAAAACTATAGTTGGACCTACAATAATTCCTTCTATATGTGTTAAGATTTGTTCTAGAATTTTATTGTTATCTATATTGTTTATTCCAAACTTAATTTTAAAGTTTTTATATAACTCTTCTAGTTTTAAAAAAGGTTCTTTTTCAAATTTTCTAGCACTATAAGCTTCCGAAAACTGTAATAATTTAAAAGCTTCTTTATATAAATGAAAAAGTGAAAATGCTATTTTGGAGTTTTCATTTGTTTCAAAATGAACGTTGTTTTGAGTATTGTCTACAGTTTGAATAAGCCAACCTTGAGAGCATAGAGTTCTTAAAGCTACATTTAAATATCCTTCATTAGCTTTAAATTCTGTAGTTATTTCTGATAGTGTAACCGATTTGTTTTTTAAGATATAATCAGTAATTCCTTTTTCAAATAACACATAAGCTGATGGACATGTAACTATACCATCTAAATGTCTAAACAATTGACTTCTTAGAATGGTTTTTTCTTGTTTGGTTAGCATATAAGACTTTTTGTCTTAAATATAATTAAATAAGTTTAAAAGTGTCTTATAAACAGGGTGTTAATGTGTATGGTGTATTGAGTTTTTTACTTGTAAACTGGAGAGATTGTTTTTACCCAGATTTTTCCCGTTTTCGTTGATTCCTTTGTTTGTTTAATACAATTGCCTCTAGAATCTTTAGTTTTACAACTAACACGAATAATATCTACTGGTTTACCATCTTTATCGGTTATAATAATTTTTGAAAGCTCATTATTAGTGTATTTATATTGATGTATATAAAAAGTTGTAAAACGATCTTCTATTTTATTAATAAGGCCATTATCATTATGGTAAACAATGATTTCGTTTTTTTTGTATTGTTTTTGGGTATAGCAACTAATTCGTTCTCGTTGTTTTGTTTTCCAACGCATTTTACAATAGTAAGGTTCTTTGTTGGGATAACTTCGTTTTTCAAACCATAACTTTTTTTCAGTTTCTTCGAGTGTATTTCCTTTATTATTTATTGTTTTTGATGTTTTTACTCGACCATTTTTAGTAAAATGAAGTGTTTTGGTAGAGATTAAATTTTCTTTCCCATTTTCTACAGTATACGTTTTTTCAACCATACTGATTATATCACTAGAGTAACCGTGTTTTTTTAAGTATTTCTTAGAAACACATGAAGGTAATAATAGTATAATAAGTAAGTAAAGTGCTAATCGTTTCATTAGTATGGTTTTATACCTTTTTAATATACTAAATATTTTTTAAGATTTCATCGTAAACAAAACTATAATAATCGTGATACTGAGGGAGTAATGTATTGCTAAGTTCTTTTGTTTTGAGTAAAGTTTTTAATTCAAATAGTTTAAGCTCATCAACTTCTTCTTCCTGAATTTTTAATTGATGGATAGGCACTGTAAGTTTAGTTATATATACATGATGAAATTCATTATCTATAATACCGTTAGCATGATTTACCATGTGTTTTCTTGTGCCTATTTTATATAAATTTTCTGGAGCAATTGAAAAACCAATTTCTTCGTAAACCTCTCTAAGAGCAGCTTCTTCTATATTTTCTCCAGCAGCAACATGACCTGCTACAGAAATATCCCAGAGTCCAGGAAAAACCTTTTTTGTTAAAGCACGCTTTTGTAATAGTATTTGTTGATCTGAAGTATATATCCAAATATGAACAGTAGGGTGGAAGTAGCCAAATTTGTGAGCTTCGGATTTTAAACAAGTTTTACCGGTATAGTTTCCAAATTCGTCAACAATATCAATTAATTCATCCATAGAAGTAAAAAATCCCGCGTAAAGCGGGATTATAATTTTATTTGAAATAAGAAAAATCTTCTCCGTTTTCTATTTTTAATAATGTTTCGTAAATCATTTTAATTACATTTTCTACATCTTCTCTGTGTACCATTTCTACAGTAGTATGCATATAACGTAATGGTAATGAAATTAATGCAGAAGCAACTCCTCCGTTACTATATGCAAAAGCATCGGTATCTGTACCAGTTGCTCTCGATAATGCTGAACGTTGGAAAGGAATTTCTTTTTCTTCAGCTGTTTCTGTAATTAAATCACGTAGTTTTTGTTGTACAGCAGGAGCATAAGCTACTACAGGTCCTTTCCCCATTTCTAAATGACCTTCTTTTTTCTTGTCAATCATTGGGGTAGTAGTATCATGAGTAACATCTGTTACAATAGCTACATTTGGTTTAATTGTTTGGGTAATCATTTCTGCACCACGTAAACCAATTTCTTCCTGTACAGAGTTTGTTACGTATAAACCGAAAGGTAATTTCTTTTTGTTTTCGTGAAGTAAACGAGCAACTTCAGCAATCATAAATCCTCCCATACGATTGTCTAAAGCACGGCAAACAAATTTATTTCCGTTTAAAACATGGAATTCGTCTGGATAGGTAATTACACAACCTACATGGATACCTAATTTTTCAACTTCCTCTTTAGTTGCACAACCTGTATCAATAAAGATATTATCTGGCTTTGGAGCTTCTTCTTTAGCTCTATTACGTGTATGAATAGCTGGCCATCCAAAAACTCCTTTTACAATACCGTTTTTGGTATGAATGTTTACTATTTTACTTGGAGCTATTTGGTGATCACTTCCTCCGTTGCGTATTACATAAATTAATCCGTTGTCAGAAATATAATTAACATACCATGAAATTTCATCAGCATGCCCTTCAATAACAACTTTATATTTTGCATCTGGATTTATAACTCCAACCGCAGTACCATAAGTGTCAGTAATAAACTCATCTACATATGGTTTTAAGTAATCCATCCAAATTTTTTGCCCTTCCCATTCATATCCAGTTGGAGCAGCATTGTTTAAGTATTTTTCTAAGAAATCAATTGATTTCTCATTTAAAATTGATTTATTTTCTGACATAATATCTTGAAATTATGATTTTTATTCTTCTTTTTTAACATCTGATCCCCAAAAACGGCGACTTTCAATAAACTCTTCTTGTTCTTGTAACTGTTTTGGAGTTAATACTTTTAAAAATGAAGGATGCTGTTCTATTGCATATTCAATTTTTTCTACAATACTAGCTACTTCTTCATTTTCATAATCTATTTCTAAAGGCTCTTTTATTACCATAGATTGTAAAACATTACGTTTTTTAATCATCAGTCCTTTTTTATCAAAAGAACGTCTAAAACCATCAATAACAATAGGAACTACTGTTGGTTTAAAGGTTTTTATAATATGAGCTGTACCTCTTCGAATTGGTTTAAATGGAGTAGTGGTACCTTGTGGAAAAGTAATTACCCAACCATCATCTAATGCCTTACCTATGTTAGAGATGTCAGACATTTTTACTTGTCGTTTAATATCTTTACCAGAACTTCTCCATGTTCTTTCTACAGAAACCGAACCTACATAAGCAAATATTTTTGGTAACAAACCAGCACGCATAGTTTCTCCTGCGGCTACATAATAAATATTTAGTTTAGGGTTCCATAAATAACCTACATTCCTAATATTGTCATCACGTCCTTTTAAGGCTGCATTGAATACATGGAACATGGCTGCTACGTCTGCAAAATATGTTTGATGATTTGAAATAAAAAGAACGTTCTTATCAGGAAGGTTTCTTAATATTTCAGATCCTTCAATTTGTAATTGATTAAATTTTCGATATCTACTGTGTGATATTACACCAAGTGTTTGTATAAGAAACCTTTTAATGAATAATATATGTCCAAAAGGATTCCTTTTAAATAAAGGCATTTATAGTTGATTTTATTAGTGTAAAAGCTAAATTACAAAAGAAAAAGAAAATATTTACTGTTTTAATAAATCTTTAATTTCTGATAACATCATTGCAGTAGCTCCCCAAACAATGTAATCGTTTAATTTAAAGCATGGTACGTCTATATTTTTCATGTAAGAAGTTTCCATTTCTTTTGAGGTCAAATTGTCATCGTTTAATAAATCGCTAGTCAAAACTTCTATAAGATTTGCAACTTCATTGTTAGGAGTAAACTTCGGTTTTTCAGAAAGTAAGCCTAAAAAAGGAGTTACTAAAAAGTTACTAGGAGGGATGTAAGAGTCTGAAAGTTGACGAATTACTCTAATTGTGTTAGAAGCAATTCCTACCTCTTCAAAGGTTTCTCTTAAAGCAGTTTCTTGAAGGTTCTTATCATTTTTTTCAATTTTTCCCCCAGGAAAACTAACTTGTGCAGAATGAGTACCGTTATAACTAGCTCTTTCCGTTAACAAAAAACGAGTTTGATTGTTATCATCTGGGTAAAACAAAGCTAAAACAGCTGCTTTTCTTGGATTTTTACTGTCTATTAACTCTTGAGAAAATTGAGTTCTCAGTTTAGGAGCGAGTTTAAATTGTGAAGTTAATCCGCCTAAAGGTTTGTTTTGTAACTCTTCTATTTGATTTATAAAATCAGAAAAAACCATTCGCTTTTAGTATTTTTAGAGCAAACATATTAATTTACAAGGTGAAACGTAAATAATTTGGCTTGAATTTTGATTTAAAACCAATTAGAATAAAATTATAAGAATGAATAGAAAAAATAAATATCAAAAATTAGTACTGAGTTTAATTTTTGATGCTATGGGACTTTTATCGTATGCAATACCTGGTTTAGGGGAATTGTTTGACGTCGTTTGGGCACCAGCTTCTGCCTATTTAATGACAAAAATGTATAAAGGAAATAAAGGAAAGATTGCAGCTGCGGTTACTTTTATAGAAGAGGCTATGCCAGGTTTAGATATTATACCAACGTTTACACTTATGTGGTTGTATACCTATGTGTTTAAATCTTCAAAAGAACCTAAAAAAACAATAGAAGTATAATAAAAATAAAAAGGCAGCCTATAGAAGAGCTGCCTTTTTCGAAATTAAATAATTAAACAAATTACTTTTTCATAAACTTCTTGGTAAATGATCTTTGGTTATCATTTACTTCTATAATATACATTCCTGTATTTAAGTCACGTATGTCTATTTGTCTGTCAATTTTACCCTGCATTACAGTTTGACCTACATAATTTGTAATTTTATAATTAGCATCTCTACCATCAGCTAATTTTAATACGATATAATCTGTAGATGGATTAGGGTATACCTTAGCATCAAAGATAGGCTCTTCATTACCTAATTGTCCATCAATTTGAACAGTGGTCATAGATTTAGAAAAGTTACTAATGTTAACTGTATAGTCTTCTACTTCTCCATAAGGGATTGTTTCACAAGGAGTAGGTGCTGAATTCCATTTCATAGAAACACGCATTCTTGTTGTACCTAATGCAGCAGATGAAGGAACAGTAAAGTTATAAGATAAGTTTCCTGCACTAGAAGAAGAACCAGAAACTACTTCTTCAGAAGTTTCAAAAGTTCCATTTTGGTTAAAATCAATCCATACCTTCCAATATTCAGTATAAGAAGAACTTGCAAAACCAGCACTTACAACAATTGTATTACTTCCTACTGCAATGTTAGCAGTTTGTGAAGTAAAGTCACCATAACCTCCATTAGCAGATGTTACATTTGAAACTCCACCGATAGCTACATTGTCTATATATTCATAGTTTACATTACTTCCTTTAGAATCACAATAAGTAATTGTAGGAGATTTAGTAGTAACTCCAATTACATTACTTGCAGTAGAAATATTACCAGCTTGATCTTTTGCTTTTACAGAAAAAATATAGTTTGTAGCTGCTGTTAAGTTTGTAACAGTATAGTTTGTACTAGTTACAGTTGTTATTTTAGTACTTCCTCTGAATACATCATAACCACTTACACCCACATTATCAGTAGAGGCAGTCCATGCTAAGTTTACAGAAGTTTGTGTTACGTTTGAAGCTGTTAAACTACTTGGAGCAGATGGAGCTGTAGTGTCTGGAATTGATAATGTTGTAATAAATACTTTGTTACTTAGTGTAGAAATATTACCAGCAGCATCTATTGCTTTAATAGAATAGTTATATGCGGTATCGGCAGATAAACCAGTTACAGCATAAGATACAGTTGTTACAGTTGCTATTTTTGAATCGTTTTGATATACCTCGTACCCAGTAACACCAACATTATCTGTAGAAGCTGTCCATGCTAAATTTACAGTAGTTTGTGTTAAGTTTGAAGTAACTAAGTTAGAAGGTGTACTTGGAGCTGTAGTGTCAGCAGAAGAACCACCATCGATAGTATGACTACCTAATCCACTAAATGTATCTTTAGCTAAAGTATTCCATTCAGCTGTTGTATAAGTTGTATTTGGTGATTTTACAGATGATTTTCTTTGGAATGTTTGGTCTTTTCCAAAGTTAGCACTATTGTTTTGATCTCCAATGATATCAATTAGAGTACTTCCTTTAAATAAAGCTACAGCATCATTACCATTAAAGTTCATAACTGAACTATTAGTTAATTGAGCTTTGTTTTTTACTGTAGTTGAAGCACTACTGTGTGCAATAACAAAAACATCACCATTATTTAATTGACCAGTTAATGTTAAGGTGTTAGACCATGTACCACCACCGTTAGTTGCTTTTTTAATAGAGTATCCACTTAAATCTACTGTTGCTCCAGTAAAGTTTGCTATTTCAATAGCTTTGTTATAAGAAGATCCTTCAACATACTCAGAGAATAATAATTCAGTTGCAGTTCCATTTCCACCTGAACCACCGCTTGTTGTGGTTACACTAACAGCATTACTTGCTGCAGAAACATTAGCTGCTGCATCGTAAGCTTTTACAGTAAAATTGTATGAAGTACCAGCTGTTAATCCAGTAACTGTTGTACTTGTACTTGTTGATGTAGCTACTTGTGTACTTCCGTTATAGATATTATAACCAGTTACAGCTGTATTATCTGTAGATGCAGTCCAAGCTAAATCAACAGTTGTCTGTGTAATATTCGAAGCTACTAATCCAGAAGGAGTCGTTGGTGCTTGTGTGTCTGTGTTTCCACCATTTCCAAATAAATCTTCCGCTTGTGGACCACCCCAAATTTGAGTTGCTAAAGCTGGATTATCTATAAAAGGATTACGATTTCCTTGTAATTGTTCTAATACTGGGTTACGTTGTTTTTCTAAATCCGATACTGGATCTTCAGCATTCCATTGTAAGAATAAATCGATCATGTTTGGATCTGTAGCCACAGTGTTACCAACACCAACACCAGTTGGCAAAGATTGGTTACCGTAACGCAAGTACATGTACATCATCATACGAGCTACATCACCTTTCCATTCATCACCTGGATACCAGTTACCTTGTGGGGTAGCACCAGAATTTCCTGAACCAGCAGCAAACTTACGGTTACTACGTGAAGAGTTTCTTTGAGCATCACATGGTCTTAAGTTATGTGCATCAGCACCAGGACCACTTGTTCCTAAGTTAGGGTTAGCTAAAGATTTTGAATATACATGCTCACGATTCCATACTCCTGATCCTCCACCGTGGTTATCTTTTCCACGAGTACGATCGTTAGTAATATCAGAATCAGAATCATTCCAACCATAAATCAATACCACTTTAGTATTGTCTGTTGGATCTAGATCTGTTTGTTTTAATGCGTTCCAAACACCTGGTGTGTAACTTAAAATAGATGTATGCGAACCAATAATTTTAACAGCTAAAGCATCTTTTAATGCAGTACCTGTTTGGTTTAAGTTAACATCATTATAATAAGAAGGTATTTGTTGGGAGAAAACTGATAACGACGCTATCAGAAAAACGAAGGGTAATAGTTTTTTCATTGTTTGGGATTTAACGTTATGTTAGGTTTGGCAAAATTAACACTTTTTTAACATGTTTCTATGTTACCTAAATGTTAAAGATTAATAAGTTATCAACAGTTTTTATTGAGAATAACGTATTTTATAGTTAAAAGTCTTGTCATTTTCATGACAAGACTTTAATTTTTTTGAGTGGTGAAAAGTTATTTTTTAATGAATTTTTTAGTGAATGAACGTTGCCCATCATTTACTTCAATAATATATAATCCATTCTGTAAATTAGCTATATTGATAGTAGCATGACTAACTTTTCCAGATAATACTTTTTGACCTATAGTATTGGTTATTTTGTAGTTGGCATTTCTATCATCACCCAATTGTAATTTTATAAAGTTTACAGCTGGGTTTGGTGATATATTGGCACTAAAAATAGGAGCTTCATTACCTAATTTTCCGTCAGCTATAATAGATTGATTAATGTTTTTAGCACTTACACCAATATTAACGGAATAATCTTCAACTTCTCCATAAGGGATTGTTTCACAAGGAGTAGGAGCAGAGTTCCATTTCATAGAAACACGCATTCTTGTTTTTCCTGATAATGCAGAAGAAGGAACTGTAAAACTATAAGATAAATTTCCTGCACTAGAAGAAGAACCACTTACAACTTCTTCATTGCTTTCAAAAGTTCCGTTTTTGTTAAAGTCAATCCATACTTTCCAAAACTCAGTATAAGAGGTACTTGCAAAACCAGCACTAACAATAATTGTATTGCTACCGTAGCTTAAATTAGCAGTTTGAGAAGTAAAGTTTCCATAACCTGAATTTGAAGAAGTAGCATTTGAGATACCACCAATGGCAACATTATCTATGTATTCGTAACTAGAATTATTTCCTTTAGAATCGCAGTAAGTAACTGTAACAGACTTGGTAGTAATACCAACTACATTACTAGAAGCAGAAATATTACCAGCAGCATCTTTAGCCTTTACAGAAAATGTGTAATTAGTTGCAGCTGTTAGTCCAGTAACTGGATAACTAGTATTTGTAGTTGTTCCTATTTTGGTTGTTCCTCTATAAATATCATACCCAGTTACAGCAGTATTATCAGTAGCAGCAGTCCAAGATAAGTTTGCAGAAGTTTGTGTTACTGATGATACAGCTAAATTAGATGGAGCCGTTGGAGCTTGAGTATCAGGAGGAGTTCCTCCTTCAATAGTATGGTTTCCTAAACCACTAAAAGTATCTTTAGATAAAGTATTCCACTCAGAAGGGGTATAACTTGAGTTAGGAGATGTAATGGTAGATTTTCTTTGTAAAGTTTTGTCTTGAGCAAAAATAGATGAGCTAGTTGGATTACCAATTAAATCTATTAAAGTATTACCTTTAAATAGTCCGATAGCATCATTACCATTAAAAGATAAAACACTAGTATTGGTTAATTGAGCTTTATTTTTAATAGAAGTTGTTGCACTACTATGAGCAATTACATATACTTTTCCATTGGTTAACTGACCAGTTAAATTTAAAGTACTAGTCCATCCGCCTCCGTTAGAAGCTTTCTTTAAAGAATATCCAGATAAGTTTATCGTAGTTCCAGTATAGTTAGCTAATTCTAAAGCTTTGTTATTAGATGAACCTTCAACATACTCAGAAATTAATAAATCAGAAGCATTTCCTGAAGATGGAGTAGAAGAAGTAGTTATGTTTACTTTATTACTAGCCGTAGAAATATTATTTGCAGCATCTTTAGCTTTTACAGAAAAAGAATACGCTGTTGCAGCAGTTAAACCAGTAACTGAATAAGTAGTATTTGTTGTTGTACTTATTTTTGCTGATCCATTATAAATATCATAACCAACTACACCAACATTATCAGTAGCAGCATTCCACGATAAATTCACAGAGTTTTCAGTGACATTAGAAGTAGTTAAGTTAGAAGGAGCAGTTGGAGCTTGTGTGTCTGATGATCCACCACCATTTCCAAATAAATCTTCAGCTTGAGGACCTCCCCAGATTTTAGTAGCAAAAGCAGGGTTATCTATAAAAGGATTACGATTTCCTTGTAACCCTTGTATAATAGGGTTACGTTGCTTTTCAAAGTCAGATACTGGGTCTTCAGCATTCCATTGTAATAATAGGTTAATCATATTACTATCTGAAGAGTTTGCTGTACCAATAGCTACGTTACTTGGTAAACATTGGTTTCCGTAGCGTAAATACATATACATCATCATACGAGCTACATCACCTTTCCATTCGTCACCAGGATACCATCCACCAGATGCATCACCAGCATTTCCTGAGCCAGCAACAAATTTTTTACTACTTCTCTGAGAGTTAAAAGAAATATCTGCTGGTCTAACATGATGTGCATCTGCACCAGCACCAGAAGTTCCTAAATTAGGATTTCCTAGCGATTTAGGATAAACATGCTCTCTGTTCCATTGAGTTCCAGCTGAACCACCATTTGCATCTTTACTACGAGTTTTGTCTGTTACATAATTTCCATCAGTATCACTGTAACCATATATTAAAACTACTTTAGAGTTGTTATTTGGATCTAAATCAGATTGTTTTAAAGCGTTCCAAATACCTGGAGTGTATGATAAATTTGTTGTATGTGTACTAATTATTTTAGTTGATAATGCATTTTTTAAAGAGGTGCCTGATTGATTCAGATTAACGTCGTTGTAATAAGAAGGCACTTGAGAAAATACTGATATAGAAGCTATCAGCAAAATGAAGGGTAATAATTTTTTCATTTAAAAAAGTTATGATTATTTAATTTAAGAGGGGGATGCAAAAAAACAATAATTAAAAAGCTCCAATGTTACCAAAATGTTAACAGTCAGTAAAGTAAATGCTATGAAAAAGGAATTCGATTTATTCCTTAAATTTATGTAAATTTGCGGGCTTAAATTAGAGATTGATTATGAAGATATCATACAATTGGTTACGACAATTTTTACAAACTGACTGGGAAGCAGAAAAAACAGGAGAATTATTAACAGATTTAGGTCTTGAAGTAGAAGGAATTGAAACTGTTGAAAGCATAAAAGGAAGTTTAAAAGGAGTTGTTGTAGGCGAAGTTAAAACATGTATTAAACATCCTAATGCAGATAAGTTAAAAGTTACTACTGTTGATTTAGGAGATGGTAATCCAGTACAAATAGTTTGTGGAGCACCAAATGTAGATGCAGGACAAAAAGTACCAGTAGCTACTGTTGGAACAACCTTGTATGATGAAAAAGGTGAAGGCTTTAAAATAAAGAAAGGAAAAATTAGAGGAGAAGAGAGTCATGGAATGATTTGTGCCGAAGACGAGTTAGGTTTAGGTAAAGGTCATGATGGAATTATGGTTTTAGATGAAGCTTTAGTTCCTGGAACTCCTTGTTCTGAGGTTTTTAATATTGAAACTGATTATGTTTTTGAAATTGGATTAACCCCAAATCGTGCTGATGCAATGAGCCATTTTGGTGTTGCTCGTGATTTACGCGCAGGATTAATTCAACAAGGAACAAACTTAGAGTTAATTTCACCTTCAGTATCAGATTTCCACGTTGATGAGCGTACTCAAAAAATCGATATTGAAATAGAAGATAAAAATTTAGTTCCTCGTTATTGTGGAATTACAATTACAGATATAGAAGTAAAAGAATCTCCAGAATGGATTCAAAATAGATTAAAAGCAATAGGAATTGCTCCTAAGAATAATGTAGTAGATATTACAAACTATGTTTTACATGAATTAGGACAGCCATTGCATGCTTTTGATGCGAATAAAATTAAAGGTAGTAAAGTAGTTGTTAAAACTTTAGAACAAGGTACAAAGTTTACTACTTTAGATGAAGTTGAAAGAGAATTGTCTTCTGAAGATATTATGATTTGTGATGCTGACGACAATCCGTTATGTATTGGTGGAGTTTTTGGAGGAATCAAATCAGGAGTAACTGAGCACACTACTACTATTTTTTTAGAGAGTGCTTATTTTAACCCAGTTTCTGTTCGTAAAACAGCTAAGAGACATGCATTAAATACTGATGCTTCTTTCCGTTTTGAAAGAGGAATAGATATTAATTTAACAAAATATGCATTAAAACGCGCAGCTTTATTAATTGAAGAATATGCTGGTGGAAAAATGTCATCAGATGTTTTAGATTTTTATCCAGAAAAGATTGAAGATTTTCAGGTATTCTTATCGTATGAAAATGCTTATAGATTAATAGGGCAGGAAATTCCAAAAGAAACAATTAAAAATATCTTAGCATCTTTAGAGATAAAAATTAACAGTGAAACTGCTGGAGGTTTAGGATTAACAATTCCATCTTATCGAGTAGATGTTCAGCGTGAAGCAGATATTATTGAAGAAATTTTAAGAGTTTACGGATATAATAATGTTGAGTTTTCACATAAATTAAATACTTCTATTTCTTTTGATAGTGATAAAGAGGTAAAAATTGAAAATATTGTTGCAAACCAATTAACGTCATTAGGATTTAATGAAACAATGGCAAATTCTTTGACTAAAGCTGATTATGTTGATTTATCAGAGAATTTAAATCCTGCATATAATGTAGAGATGTTAAATCCATTGAGTAATGATTTAAAGGTAATGCGCCAATCATTATTATTTAGTGGTTTAGAATCTGTTGCTTACAATATTAACAGAAAAAATAACGCGTTGAAATTTTATGAGTTCGGTAAAACGTATCATAAATTTGAAAGCGGATATCAAGAAGATAAGCATTTAACATTATTTGTTACAGGTAATAGAACAAAAGAGAGCTGGAAAACAGCAACACAAACTTCAGATTTCTTTTACTTAAAAGGAATTGTAACAAATATTTTAAGTCGCTTAGGATTAGATAAATTAAAAACAACTCCAGTAAAAACTGATATATTCTCAGAAGGTATCGTATTAAGTTTAGGGAAAACTAAACTAGTAGAGTTTGGAGTTGTTAAGAGAGGGATTTTGAAAGAATTTTCTATAAAACAAGAAGTGTTATTTGCAGATTTTAACTGGCAAAACATTTTAACTTTTGTAGGGAAAAAGAAAATCAAAGTAACTGATTTACCAAAATTCCCAGCTGTTAAACGTGATTTAGCTTTATTATTAGACTCTAAAGTAGAATTTAAAGAATTATATAATTTGGCTTTTCAATCAGAGAAGAAATTATTAAAAGAAGTTGATTTATTTGATGTATATGAAGGAGATAAATTACCAGAAGGTAAAAAATCATATGCAGTAAGTTTTGTTTTACAAGACGAAAATAAAACGTTGGCTGACAAGCAAATTGATAAAATCATGAAAAAATTACAGCAAACATTTGAAAAGAATTTAGAAGCTGTTTTGAGATAATTCAGAAGCTCCAATTGTATTGGGGCTTTTTTTATAAAAATATATTATGCAAAAGAAGAAAATTTTATTCATCCTATTTATAACAATTAGCTTTTTCCTAAAAGCTCAAGAAAAAGAATCATTTGAAGTTAGGTTAGATTCTATTGGTATGAAAATAGATAAAACTTTAACAAATTCAAATAAAGAATATCTTAATAAGATTTACAGTAAAAAAAGTCTATGTGATAGGTTTTTGATAGAATCAAACAATAAAAAAGTTAAAAACTTTAATAAAAGTTTTTATGAAGGTTTTACTGCTAGTTTTGATTTTGGTAATATTGTTTTAAAAGAGATTGAAAAAGATGCATCGTATGATTATTTAAATATAGTTAAAGATAAAGAAGGAGAGTATTATTTATTATTTAGGCTATATGGTAACGGGTTAAATTATCATAAACATTTGATTAAAGAAATAGATGGAGAAATTAGGATAGTTGATACGTATATATCGTTAACTGGTGAATATTTAAGTGATACTTTTGGATCTATCTATAAAGGTGTTTTGTATAAAGGAGGCTTATTGAAAAGTTTATCTAAAGGAAACAATAATGATTCAATGTCTGATTTATTGAAAATTCAAAAAATTAGAAATCTTAGATCAGAAGGTAAGTTACAAGAAGCTCATGATTTATATAATACTTTAAGTGAAGAAGGTAAAAAGAAAAAGATTTTTCAATTATCTAATTTGTTAACTCTAGCTGATTTAGATGAAGTTAAATACGCTAAAGCAATAGAGACTTATGAAAAACAATTTCCAAATGATGTAAGCTTATATTTAGTTTCTATTGATGGTTATATATTAGGAGAAAAATATGATGAAGCTTTACAAGCTGTAGATAATTTAGATAAAGCAATAGGAGGTGATAGTTTTCTAAATTTCATCAGAGGTAATATTTATTTTTTAAAATCAGAAGATAAAAAATCAGAAGATAAATTTAAAGAAGTAGTCAAAGAATATCCGAACTTTTTAGATGCTTATGATAGTTTACTATCTTTATATATTAAATCGAATAATGTCAAAAAAGCTATTGAGATTTTAAATATTATGGTAAATGATTTTGAGTTACCAAAAGATATATTATTTAAAACTCTTGGAGAGAATTATCCAGAGTTTCAAAAAAAGGAAGAAATTATAAAATGGTCAAAATAAACATTTATGTATAAATTAATCATACGTCCTATATTTTTTATTTTCGATCCAGAAAAGATTCATCATTTTACTTTTTCATTGGTAAAGTTTTTATCTAAAATACCATTTATTCCTTCTTTATTTAGAGGATTATATCAGGTAAATGATAAAAAATTGGAAAGGAATCTATTTGGATTAACTTTTAAAAACCCTGTAGGACTTGCTGCTGGTTTTGATAAAAATGCAGTGTTGTATAATGAGTTAGCCGATTTTGGTTTTGGATTTGTAGAAATAGGAACTGTAACTCCTAAAGGACAGGCTGGGAATCCGAAAAAGCGATTGTTTCGTTTAAAAGACGACCAAGGAATTATTAATCGCATGGGGTTTAATAATGAAGGATTAGCTACTGCAATAGAGCAATTAAAAAAGAACAAAGGGAAAATTATTCTTGGAGGTAATATTGGTAAAAATACCAATACAGCTCCAGAAGATTATACAGAGGATTATGTGGAGTGCTTTAAAGGATTGCATCCTTACGTAGATTACTTTGTGTTAAATGTGAGTTGTCCAAATGTTGGAAGTCATGCAAAATTAGATGATGTAGATTATTTAAAAGAATTAATTACGGAGGTTCAAAAGTTAAACAACCAAGAATCTGTTCAAAGACCTATATTATTAAAAATAGCTCCAGATTTGAACAATCAACAGTTAGATGAAATTATAGAGTTAGTTGCTGAAACTAAAATAGATGGAGTTATAGCTTCAAATACTTCTGTAAATAGAGAAGGACTAAAAGCCTCAAAAGAGCGATTGGAAGAAATTGGTAATGGAGGTTTGAGTGGACAGCCAGTAAAAGAAAGAAGTACAAAAGTTATAAAATATTTAGCAGACAATTCAAATAAGGCATTTCCAATCATTGGAGTAGGAGGTATTCATTCAGAAAAAGATGCTTTAGAAAAACTTGATGCTGGTGCAGATTTAGTTCAGATTTATACAGGTTTTATTTATGAAGGACCAAGCTTGGTAAAGAGAATCAATAAAGCTATTTTAGCAAAAAGTTAATAAATGATTGAAACCCTAATCTCTTTTGTTTTAGCTACAGGAACACTAGCTTTTTCACCAGGACCAGACAATATATTTGTTTTAACACAAAGTATCGTAAACGGAAAAAAATATGGATTAGCAACTGTAGCTGGATTAATGACTGGTTGTATTATTCATACTACCTTAGTAGCCTTTGGAGTTTCAGAAATTATAAATCAAAACCCTAAATTGTTCTTTATTATAAAACTATTGGGAGCAGGGTATCTTTTGTATTTAGCTTATCAAGTATTTAGAAGCGATGCTAAAATTGCATTTTCAACAGAGAATGTAGAAAAAAAGACAACTTTTGAATTGTTTAAAAAAGGATTCTGGATGAATGTTTTAAATCCGAAAGTGACTATTTTCTTTTTGGCTTTTTTTCCGCAATTTCTGTTTTCGGATAGTCTTTCAAATGTATTACAGTTTTATGTTTTAGGAGGTTTATTTATACTAACATCGTTCGTAATATTTTCTACAATAGCTATTTTAGCAGGTACTATTTCAGAATCTATAAAAAAGAATGCCCAAATAGGAGTTTACCTAAAATGGGCACAAATAGTTGTTTTTGTTGGAATTGCAGTTTTAATTTTGCTATAAATTAATCTTCTTCCTTTTTAGTAAGTCTTTTTAAAGCTCTTCTAGAACTTCTATTTTCTGGATTGATAGTTAACGATTTTTTGTAGTATTCCGTAGCTTTTACCGTATCTTTCATTTTTAAATAAGCATCACCAGTACTGTCGTAAGTATTAGAACTTTTAGGGTATAATTCAATATTGATTTTAAAAACATTAAGAGCTTTTTCAAATTCTTTATTTGATAAATAGCGATAACCTAAACGATTTAAACTTCTTTCTCTAATAACAGGGTTTAAACTATCTTTTTGTTTAATGGCTTTATATCCTTTTAAAGCGGCTTCAAAATTATTTTCAGCTAAGTATTCACTAGGGGTTTTTTCACCTTCTTTAAGTTTGTTGAAAATGTAAACCTTATTATGATGTTCACGTTTTTTTGCTAATTCAATTTTATTTTGTGCTGTGTTAAATATTAGTTTTTCGTTTAATTCACGAGCATAAAAAGTACTATCATTAACTTTTAGAGGTTCTAAATTTTGACCACGCCATGTTAAAAATAACTTTCCTTCGTTAAATTTTACTTCTATAGTTTCATCAGCATTAAAAAAATAACGACCAGAGGCATTCTTAATAAACTCTTCAGAGTTTTTATTTGAGGTACAGTTGGTTAGGAGTAGTAATAAGGAAATAAAAAATAGTTTAGTTTTCATTGTTTGGTATAGCTTTTTGTAAAAATATAATAATATGACGACTGATTGTAAAAATAGTTACAAGTTTCTTATAAAGAATTAGTTGGCATAAGAATTGACCTATATAAGGAAAGAAAACAAAAAAACAATACGTATAGTGTTGTTTATTAGAAGATTAAGGTTTTTGTAGTGCTTTTTGTATTAAGTGTACTAATAGAAAAATGCCACTATGACAGATATAAAAGATTATGAGTAAACCCAAAATAATACATTTAGACAACTTGTCGCTTCAGGATGCTTTTAATGAAAATTCTGAATTAATTCCTTTGTTAACTCCAGAGGATGAAGAAATAATAAATAAAGAAGAAGTACCTTCTGAGTTACCAATTTTACCTTTAAGGAATACAGTGTTATTTCCAGGTGTGGTGATTCCTATAACTGCTGGAAGAGATAAGTCTATTCAATTAATTAAAGACGCTAATGAAGGAGATAAAATTGTAGGTGTAGTAGCACAAAAAAATAGTGATGTAGAGAATCCAGGTATAGATGATATTCATAAAACGGGTGTAGTTGCGCAAATTTTAAGAGTTCTTAAAATGCCTGATGGTAACACAACTGTTATTATACAAGGAAAAAAACGCTTTGAAATTGATGAGATTACACAAGATACTCCATATTTAAAAGCTAAAGTTAGAGAGGCAAAAGAGGAAAGAGATATTGATGATGAAAAAGAGTTTAATGCAATAATTGATTCTATCAAAGATTTAGCATTAGAGGTTATTAAAGAAAATCCAATGTTACCTTCAGAAGCTTCTTTTGCAATTAAGAACATTCAATCAAATTCATTTTTAGTGAACTTTATTTCATCTAATATGGAATTGAGTGTTTCAAATAAACAAGTTTTACTTGAAAAGGATAACTTAAAAGAAAGAGCGCTTTTAACTTTAAAAAACTTAGATAAAGAGCTTCAAAAGTTACAATTACGTAATGATATTCAGTCAAAAACAAGATCAGATTTAGATCAGCAACAACGTGAATATTATTTACATCAGCAATTAAAAACAATTCAAGACGAGTTAGGTGGAGTTTCTCATGACCAAGAGTTGGAAGAAATGAAAACAAAGGCAAAGTCTAAGAAATGGAATAAAAATGTTGCTGAAACATTTGAGAAGGAAATAAATCGTTTAAGAAGAATGAACCCTCAAATGGCTGAATATGGTGTACAACGTAATTATTTAGAGTTAATGTTAGAGTTACCTTGGGGAGAATATTCTGAGGATAAGTTTGACTTGAAAAAAGCTCAAAAAATATTAGATAGAGATCATTTTGGACTTGAAAAAGTTAAAGAACGTATTATAGAGCATTTAGCTGTATTAAAATTACGTGGAGACATGAAGTCACCAATAATTTGTTTATACGGTCCTCCAGGTGTTGGAAAAACTTCGTTAGGTAAATCAGTTGCTGAAGCTTTAGGTCGTAAGTATGTACGTATGTCATTAGGTGGTTTACGTGATGAAGCTGAAATTAGAGGACATCGTAAAACTTATATTGGAGCTATGCCAGGTCGTTTAATTCAAAACCTTAAAAAAGCTGGTACTTCAAATCCTGTATTTGTATTAGATGAAATAGATAAATTAAGTCAAAGTCATCAAGGAGACCCATCTTCTGCTATGTTAGAAGTGTTAGATCCTGAACAAAATACTGAGTTTTATGATAATTATTTAGAGGTTGGTTATGATCTTTCTAAAGTGTTATTTATAGCTACTGCTAATAATTTAGGACAAATACCTTGGGCATTACGCGATCGTATGGAGCTTATCAATGTAACAGGGTATACTATTGAAGAGAAAGTTGAAATCGCGAAAAAGTATTTATTTCCTAAGCAATTAAAAGAGCATGGATTATCAACAGAGCATTTAACGGTTGGTAAAAAGCAAATAGAAAAAATTGTAGAAGGGTATACAAGAGAGTCTGGTGTTCGTGGTCTTGAAAAGCAAGTAGCGAAAGTAGTGCGTTTTGCAGCAAAATCAATAGCGATGGAGGAGGAGTATAACGTTTCTCTAACAGATGAAGATATTGAAACAATTTTAGGACCTGCTCGTTTAGAACGCGACAAGTATGAAAATAATGATGTAGCTGGTGTAGTTACTGGTTTAGCATGGACTAGTGTTGGTGGAGATATTTTATTTATTGAGTCTATTTTATCGAAAGGAAAAGGAAACTTATCTATTACGGGTAATTTAGGTACTGTAATGAAAGAGTCTTCAACAATAGCGATGAAGTATATTAAAGCTAATGCTGAAGAGTTTGGAATTAAACCTGAGGTTTTAGATAAATACGATGTTCATATTCATGTACCAGAAGGAGCAACTCCTAAAGATGGACCAAGTGCTGGTATTACTATGTTAACTTCATTAGTATCTGTATTTACACAGAGAAAAGTGAAAAATAAAATAGCAATGACTGGAGAAATTACTTTACGTGGTAAGGTATTGCCTGTTGGAGGGATTAAAGAAAAAATATTGGCTGCTAAAAGAGCAAATATTAAAGAAATAATTCTTTGTGCTGACAACAAAAAAGACATTGATGAAATTAAAACTAGTTATTTAAAAGGCTTAACTTTCCATTATGTAACCGAAATGAGTGAAGTAATTAATATTGCTCTTACAAAACAAAAAGTAAAGAACGCTAAAAAGATATAGAAATATATCTGAATAACAATAAAATAGGACTTAAACTATTAAAGTTTAAGTCCTATTGTTTTATACACTTGGTCCTAAATGGTCATCATCTTTTTCAATTGGCATAATACACCAGCAACCGTAATAGTCACAATCTAAAATCCAGCCGCGAGGACATTGTTTTTGTCCTCCGTTAATAGTTCGTTGTTCATCTTTTTTTAGGATAGTACCTAAATTTGAAATTGATTTTAACATGGTTAATCGTTTTTATTTGTCCTTACTCTATATTATGCTTTTCAGGTTCCGCATTTTATTAGAACTTTTTAAAGAAGATTTTTTAGTAGGTTTATGCGATTATCATATTTTTTTCTGAAAAAGATTCTAATTCTTTTTTGTAATAGAAGTTTTTGTTAAAATCAGTTGAGTTTAGGTAATTAATAATTTCTATAGGATTAATTTTTTCTACGTTTTCTTTCTCGTGTAAATCAGGAAAACAAGAAATAAAGTATCCTTGTATATGTGCTATAAGTTTAATTAAGTCATTACAATAAACAGATGGATTATTGAAGCCATTTTCTTTACTATACCTATGTACCAATCTACCTCCTTTACAAATTACATTTAAAGGGCATTCTTGACATTGCTTGCATAGTTTAGAGTTGATATTATTAAAATATAACTTTCCTAGAGAGGTTTTTTCAATATCCTGAAAACTATTTTCTTTAATATTAAAACCAGTTTTTGTAAAACCATGACCGCAAGCTTTTAAAGAATCAATAGCCTCAATTTCTCCATTAGTTTCTATAACTAATACAGTAGATTCATTTTTAGAACTTTCATTAAGCATTGTTAGAGAGTTTAGTAGTCCTAAAAACATTGGTATTTTATATCGTTTTTGATCGCTGATCCATATATTAAATAGCTCGATTAACCAGTCTCCCATAACAGTTTTTTCTTTATTAAAAGGGTAGCTATTATGAGTATAATCTGGAATAAGGAAATTCACATAGCTAACTCTCATTTTTTTGAAGCTATTGTATACTTCTAGAGGAGTTTCTTTTACATTAATTACACATGCTATATCTGCAAAACTCATTTCTTTTTTTAAGAGAGTTACACCTTTAAAGACATCGTTATAACTTCCATTTCCTTTGTGATCTACTCTAAACATATCATGTGCTTTTTGTGTACCATCCACACTAACACTAGGAGAAATATTTAATTCTTTAAATAAACGAACCCAGCTTTCATCCAATAAAACACCATTAGTTTGTAAATCAAAAGAAAAAACTACATCATCGAGTTCATTCTGAATTTCTTTTACTTTAGATGTAAAGTCTATAAAAAATTGTTTTGGAGCAAGTAGGGGTTCTCCTCCATGAAAAAGAAAAGAGAACTCTTTTTTATTATGCTCTTGTATATGTTTTTTGGTTTTGTCTATGATATTGTCAACAACTTCAGTAGACATAAATTTAGGTTGTTTTTTATAAGTTGTATCACCTAAATTATACATAAAACAATAGGAACAATTAAGGTTGCATCTACTAGCAACTTTTATAGCTAAAGAATTAAAATCCATGATTTATTTGTTAGTTAAAAGAAAACAAGGAGGTTATGGTGTTAGTACCTCCTTGAGAAATAATGATTAATTTCTTATAATATCATGAGCTGGTTCAGCTTCTAGTACCTTAACGCATTTACCTAATCTGTTACTCCAAACTAATCCAGGAGGACAGTTTTTTCCACCACCGCTTGTAGGGTAATAAATAATTACTTGAGTTGATTCTCCAGCTAACCCTCCTTTAACGGAAGATAAATCATTAACTTCTAAGTTTGAAAATTTTTCAATTCCTTTAGATAAAAAAAATGTTTTTTTCATTGTATTAAAATTTAGTTAGTATGCTTACTCTAAGGTTGTTTGTTAATTGAATATCTATATTTTCAGCTTCCTATAGATATTTATAAGTTACTTGTGTTTATTATTTTGTAGGATAGATATTATGAAAATATGTTTCAGTAATTCTCGTTTACATATCTACTTTTGTAGGCATGCACACACAGTAGCCTAAAGAGAAATTGTATGTGGCTATTTCGTTTTGTGTGCAAGCAACAGGGTTAGGCTCCCAATTATTTCTATTCTTACACCAAAAAGGAGATCCTGGTCCACCTCCGTTAATAGACTTTTGAGTTACTTTATTTAAAATAATACCAAGATTTGAAATTGATTTTATCATGATTAGTTAATTAATTTAGTTACTCCTTACTCTATTTTTTAATGCTTTTCAGGTTCCTCATTGAATTACAAATATTGAATGTTAAATAAGATTAAAGAAGAAAAGTAGGTTGTGATTTATAAAAAAGGTAGGTACTATTTAAAAATTATGGTAAAATAAAACAGTTGTTAAGTTGTTGTTTTTCAGTTGTTTGATTTTTTTTTAAGGTTAAGGTTTAAGAATAGGTAATATTAGAGGTAAAAAAATATAAATTGAACTAACTTAAATTAATTAGTCATGAAATTATTATCAATTAACACTTTAAAAGCATTCAGTCTGACAAGAATTGAACAAAGATGTATTATAGCAAAAGGAACTAAATTAAGCGGAGGGCCAGATACAGATGGAGAGGAAGATTGTTTTCCACCACCACCTCCTGGTGATGTTTTAGATAAAAAGAAGAATTATTGTTTTGATTTTATTTAAAACCTCAATTTGTTAAAAAAAAACTTCCTTATTGATTTTTTCAATGAATTGATAAGGAGTTATTCCTGTGTGTTTTTTAAAAATTCTAGTAAAAGATTTTGCATTTTTATATCCTCCTATTTCACCAATAGCTTGGGTAGTATAGGCTCTAATTTTTTTTTCTTCACTTAGTTTTTTAGTAATATAATTAATTCTAAGTTCATTAGTATATTCACTAAAACTCATTTGTTTATATACTTTTATAACTTTAGAAAGATAAGTAGTGTTGGTTCCAATTCTTTTTGCGGCATTATACAAGTTAAAATCATCTTTTAAAAAATACATTTTTTCTTCAATTATAGATAAGCCTTTAATAATTTGTTGGTGTTGCTCATCTTTTATTTTTAAGTCACTAGTTGGAGGAGTTATTTTTTCTTTTTGAGAGACTCTAACGATTAAGTTATCTAATCTTTCTTTAGCTTTTCTTTTTTCTCTATTGTTTTTAAAAACAAAAAAACTTGTAAATCCAGATATTAAAATTAAGCTAATAATGATAATATTGTAATAAAAAGTTCTTTCATTGTTGTCTTTGTTTATAGCATTAATTTTTTTTGTAAAATTAATTTCCTTGGCAGTTTTATAAGCCTCTTTAAATTGGTGTTTTTCTCTTGTAGATATTTTATTGTATGCATTTAAAAAGGTATTTAAGTAATAATTGGCAGAATCTACTTTCTTTTGATTTAAGTATATTTTAGAGAGATAGTTATTTGCATGCATATAATTATAATCTAATAGTGTATCATTTTTTATATGAAGAGCTTTTAAAAAATTGTATTTACCTCTGTTAAAATCCTTGGCCATATAATAATTAACACCAATATTGTAATGGCCTTTATATAGATAAGAGTATGATTTATATTTGTGAAAAATTTCTAAACTCTTTTCAAGATAAAGATTCGCTTTTGTGTATTCTTTTTTTAAAGTGTAAATAGTTCCTAAGCCATAATAAATTCTTCCTTGATAATAAGAATTTTCTTTAATTTTATTATTTTTGAGTGAAGAATTGTAATAGTATAAAGAAGAGTCTGCATACTGTTTTTTTAAAGTGTTATTTTTATACATATTAGCATAAATAGCCCCAATATTAAGAGAAGTTTTAAGTTTGTTGATTCGAAATTTACTACCTAATTTTTCTTTGTTTCTTTCTAATAAGAAGTGTTTTTCTTTAATTTTTAATAAGGCTTCATTAAGCTCTTCCATGTCTTGATATATAAGAGCTATGTTTCCTTTTATTTTAATAATTCGCTCTATATCTTTTGTTTCAATGGCGTAAGCTTCTGCTTTTGTGTAATTCTTAAGGGCCTGTTTAGTAAGGCCTCTTCGTTTTTTAGTATTTCCTAGAAGTATGTGAATATCAAATAAGATATTGTAATTCTCTTTTTTTAAAGAAATTTTGGGTAAATATTTAGAGATACTATCTTTAAAAAAACTAATATCTACAATTTGTTTTTCTCTTGTTTTTATATATTCAATTGCGGAATATGCAAAAGTTTTATAAGGTATATTGTTGGTTTTGACAAGTTTATTCATGTAAAATAAAGTGCTGTCTATTCCAATTTTTCTATTTAAATAAAATTTCTTTTTTAAATCTATTAATTCATTTTCATTTAAAGTTATGTTGGTTTGAGAAAACAAAAGAATAGATGAGAAGAATACTAAGAATAGAGAACAGATATATTTTAGCATATGTGCTGAGGGACAATTGATTATTTACTGCAAAATATAAAAAAAAGAGACTAGTTTAAAACAAAGTCTCTTTTATAAAGATAAAACTTATATAGAAATTATAATTAATACAAGTAGTTTAAGGCAATTCTGTCATTTTGGTTAAATTCTCCAGAAGAATTACTGCTGAAACATGCTAGCATTAAAGAGGTTGGGTCATAACCAGCAGTTGTACCTGGTATAGGTAGAGCGCCAACCCCAGCTTGCCCTTCATTTACATTTTGTCCACAACTTCGTCTAGTTTGCCAATCGGTATGTCTAAATCCAACAGAGTGTCCAATTTCATGTGTAATTACATGCTCAATTACATCAAGGCTGAAGTTTCCTAAACCGTGAATCTCTACCCATTTATAAGGTTTTCCATTAGAAGGAAAGCCAGCAGATCCTCCAGCTCCAACAGCGTTTGCATCTACGTAAACAAGCATGTCTTGAGGAGAATAATTTGTACCAAAAGTTAAATTAAATTGAATATCTAAGTTAAGTTCGTTGTAATTTTCTACAGCCATTCTTAACGCCGTTTGTTCTCTTGAAGATAAACCATAACCATCACTAGCATTATACCCCATTATGTTAATAGTAGTTCCTCTATCTACTAAATTACTAGTTCTGTAGTTTTTCCCTAAATATTGACCGACTTTTTCAAAGTTCATGATTTGTTCGTGACTTAAATAAATGTCGCCTTCTACAAGATACCTATCTCTCGAAGTACCATCAGGTAAATGTTGTTTTGATAGAGTAATATTATCTGTGTTAATGTTAAAGTCCTCTAGCTTAGTTAGGATTTGTTTTGGTATTTTTGTGTTTTGATTTAAAGAAGTTTCATTATCGCTACAGCTTGTTGTTAAAGTCATTATAGCCAATAATGATAAAGTTTGAAGGGTGATTTTTTTCATTTTTTTAATTAGTTTGATTAATAATTAATTGATAGAAATTTCTATACATCAAAAATGAAATATTAAACCCGATTATATTTTGATTTAAATCAAAATATAATCGGGTTTTTTTAGATATATGATTGTTTTTTTGAGTGTTTTGTTGAGAAAAATTAATCTTTTTAAATGTTTATTTAGCACTTAAATAAGAGAAGTTGTAGCTGATTCCGAAATTTAGATAAGAACTACTTAAACTTCCTCCACGAGCTTTAACATATCCTAATCCTGCTCGTAAATTAAGTTTGTCTGTTAGTTTGTAATTAACACCAGCACTTGGTTTTACTATTAACCCTTGTCCTGTACTAATTCCGCCTCCACCAGCAGCTCCTGCTAATGCTTGTAAAAATACAGAAGTGGTATTATTAAAGAAAGTGTTTGATTGTACTCCTAAACCAACAATTCCTTCGGCATACGCTCCAGCATCACCAAAATTAGCAAAAGAAGTTTGACCAGCACCATAAATATATTTATTAAAGAAAAAGTTAACTTGTAAAGATATTTGGTGCATATCTTGATTTATACCTGTATCTCTAGCTGCATTGAAATATAAATCATGCTTTACAATTGTTTCCAATCCTTTAAGTTTTGCTGTAGAAAAACTATTTTCTTCAGATTTTATACCGTCTTTGTCAATATAATACTTAAGTCCAAAACCTAGAGTAGAGGAAGTAAAGTGTCCGTCAGGACTCATTAAATACCCTTTATTTATTGATCCATAAACATTGTTAAATAATTTTTGTTCAATAGAAATGTCAGGATAAATTAAAAAGCCTCCTTTGGTATCTACACCACCGCCACCTCCGGCTCCAACACCGAATTTAGCTAAAATATTAGTTCTATTTTTATTCATAGATAAATGATAACCACCTCCTAATAAGATGTCCATATAACCTGCTTTGATTCCATGATAAGCTCCATCAGCCTTTACAAAAAAGAAAATATTATCATTTAAATAAGAATTAAATTCAAAACCAGCTAAGCGTATGGTTTTTCCTTTAAGATTTCCTTTGGTAACAGAAAGATTGTTAAGATGGATTAATAAAGAAGCTCGGTTTCTTTTTTGATCCCATGAAGTATTGGTTAAGTTTTCTATTGAAAAAGATTGCTCTCTTTCTTTAAAACTAGTAAAATCAAAAGATAAAGGAATTTGTATAGCAACATTAAACTGACTACTATTGATGTCACCTTTATCAAAAAAGTTGATATAACTATAACCAGCGGTAGCAGAAAAATATTTGAAATCATAACCTAAGTTAAAGTGAGGTAAAATAAAAGCTCCACCACCATCAGGAGCAGCAGCACCACCACCGCCACCGAAATGGAAACCAGTATCTAAAAATAATTTTTTTGTTATTTTTTGTTGAATACCAGCATTGATTCCTAATGTGAAAAAACCGCCTCTAATTCCGCCAACAGCTCCATAGAATCCAAGTCCTGCATAACTCCAATCATTAAATTTTAAATTATAATGAAGCCCTGTAAAATCCATATTTTCTTCATTTCCAGGCATTTTTATAGATAAAAAATCTAATTGTCCAAAACCTTTTTGGGTTTCTTTAGTTGGTATGTTAGTTTGGGCATAAAAAAAATGAACACTCATTATTAAACCTAATATGAGTGCTCTTTTACTAATTTTATTTAGCATTAAATATGTTTTGTTTTAATTGTGTATTTTTTGACGTTTCCCATTTATGTATGAAGCTACAAATGCATCATCAAATCCAACTTTTACTAATTCTCTTTGTAGTTTTTTAGCTTCTTTTAAAGTAGAAAATAAACCTATAGAATATTTAAAATATCCATCAGAACTTGTTACTGTAGAAGGAATTGTTTTTGAAGATAATAGCGGGTGATTTCTTTTAGAAAAAACACCTATTTGTACTGAATATATAGTTTTTCCAGAAGTCTTTTTTGATACATCAGAAGCGGCTTTACTAATGTCTAAAGAACTGTTACTAGTAGATTCATCGTTATTGGTATTAACTGCATCTCCAGATTTAGCTTGAGCTCTAGCTTTTCTTTTAGCTCTAGCTTGTGCTCTTTTAACACTGTCTAATACTCTAAGAGCTTCATTTTTCTTTATAGTAGCTATTTCGTCAGTAGAAGAAAAAGAGCTACCACCATTGTTAGTGTAAAAGTAATAAGTGGCTGCTAAAGAAGCTCCTAATAAAAGGCCTAAGACGATAGGAATAATTTTAGACTTCTTTTTAAAAGAGTCATATTCTTCTTGAATTTGGCTTAATTCATTTTCAGCTTCTTCTCTTTTTAACTTTGAATTGTCTAAGTCTTCTTGCATTAACTTAAACTTTTCTTCTTCTATAAAAGGCATAATTGGTGGTTAATTAATGTTAAATTATTTTACTAAAATACAAATCTTTTTTAATTAGCCTTTTTCAACAGTTATTATTACTGTTTTAGAGGCTGGAGTATGACTAATTCTAGCTTTACTTTGTATTGGAACTAAAACATTTGCTTCAGGAAAATACGTAGCTGTACACTGTCTTGGTATGCTATATGGTATAACTAAAAATCCATTTGCAATTCTTCTTTCTCCTTTAAAATGACTTACTAAGTTTACTTTGTCAAGTTTAGATAAACCTTGGTTTTTCATATCATCTGGATTCATAAAAATAACTCTACGCTCATTTAAAACACCTCTATAGCGGTCGTTTAATCCATAAATAGTGGTATTGTATTGGTCATGAGTACGAATAGTCATTAACATAAATTGATTGTTGTCTAAAGCTACATCTGATGGTAAGTTTAAAGTAAAGTTAGCTTTCCCTGTTGCTGTAGGAGTGTAGTTATTATCTCTTGCGTTGTTTGGAAGGTAAAACCCACCTTTATTTCTAACTCGTTTATTATAATTGTCAAAACCAGGGATGGTAGCTTCAATTTTATTTCGAATTAAATCATAGTTAGTAACTAATGATTTCCATTCAGTAGTAGAATTTTTTAAAGTAGCTTCGGCAATTCCTGCTACAATAGCTGGTTCGCTAAGTAATTCTGAAGACGATGGTGATAAATGACCATTAGATTGATGTACAACTCCCATAGAATTTTCTACAGAAACAAATTGCTCTCCACTAGCTTGAATATCCTTTTCAGATCGTCCTAAACAAGGAAGTATTAAAGCTTGTTTTCCATGGACTAAGTGACTTCTATTTAGTTTTGTTGAAACTTGAACGGTTAAATTACAGTTTCTCAACGCTTCAGCAGTATATTCAGTATCTGGTGTAGCTGAAATAAAGTTACCCCCCATACCAATGAATACCTTAGCTTCTTTTTTATGCATAGCTTCAATAGCTGCAACTACATCGTAACCATGTTTGCGAGGAGCTTTGAAATTAAATTCTTTTTCTAGATTATCTAAAAATGAATCTTTTGGCTTTTCCCAAATTCCCATGGTTCTATCTCCTTGTACATTGGAATGCCCACGAACAGGACAGGTACCAGCTCCTTTTTTACCAATACTACCTTTTAAAAGAAGTAGATTGACTAATTCTCTAATATTGTCTACAGCATTTTTATGTTGAGTTAATCCCATTGCCCAACAGATTATAATCTTGTCGTTGTTTATAATTAACTCTGTAGCTTCTTTAATGGTTTCAATAGATAAGCCAGTTTGAGGTAGTAACTCTTCTATGGTATAGTTGTCTAAATCATTTAAAAATTCATCTACACCATGCGTTTTTTCTTTTATAAATTGATGATTGAAAACAGTGTTTGGTTCTTTGTTTTCCTTTTCTTTCATCAATTTTAAGATGATTTTCAATAAAGCTACATCTCCATTTATTTTTACTTGAAGAAACAAATCGGTTAATTTGTCACCAGAGCCTAACCATTTCAAAGGGTTTTGAGGATCAACATAATTCATTAATCCAACTTCAGGTAATGGATTAATAGTCATTATTTTTCCACCGTTTTTTTTAGTATCTCTTAATGCTGTAAGCATTCTTGGGTGATTGGTTCCTGGGTTTTGCCCCATTACAATGACTAAATCAGCATGATTAAAATCGTCTAAAGTTACAGAACCTTTACCAATTCCAAGTGTTTCAGATAAGGCGCTACCACTACTTTCGTGACACATATTAGAGCAGTCTGGTAGGTTATTTGTACCAAATTGACGAACAAATAATTGGTATAAGTAAGCAGCTTCATTGCTAGTTCTTCCAGAAGTGTAAAATATAGCTTCATCTGGAGAGCTCAAGCTATTTAATTCTTTACCTATAAGGTTGAAAGCTTCTTTCCAAGATATTTCTTCATAATTATTTGATCCTTCTCGTAAAATCATAGGGTGCGTAATACGACCATTTTTTCCAATTTTATAATCAGACCATTCAGACATTTCTTGAACTGAATGTGTTGCAAAGAATAGGGGAGATACCCTATTTTTTGTAGCTTCTTCAGCAACTGCTTTTGCTCCATTTTCACAGTATTCTGCAAGAAAAGCTCTCTTTTCATCTGGGTCTGGCCATGCGCAACCTGGACAATCAAAACCATTTATTTGGTTAAGATTTTGAAGCAGGCTAATTCCCTTACTAACTCCAGTTTCTGAAAAAACATGGTTTAAAGCAGATTTTATAGCTTTGGTTCCAACTGCTTTTTTAGGAATATCAATTAATTTAATTCCTGTTAGCTCTTCTGGTGGTTGAGCGTGTATTTTTTTATCACTCATAATTTATATATTGAGGATTAGAATATATTGTCATTTTGTTGTTTCGGCTAAAACCGATTAAGCAAATACCAAATTCCTTAGCAAAATCTACAGCCAAAGATGAGCAAGCTGAAACAGCAATTATTATAGGTATTTTTGCTAGAAAAGCTTTGGAAACTATTTCGTAAGAAACACGTCCGCTTACTAGCATGTAATTGGTCGATTTTAAAAGATTTTTATTTAATAAATCACCAATACATTTATCTACTGCATTATGTCTACCTATGTCTTCCTTTATGGTTAAAAGGTTTTGTTTTCTGTCAAAAAGTGCACAGGCATGACTACCACCTGTAATTGAAAATAATTTTTGCATATTATTCATTTTCAAATACATTGAGTCTTTTATATGAAGTGATTCTTTATGTTTATTGATAAGTGGTTTATCTTCTGTTTTTAAATCTTTTATTTCTTTTTTTCCGCAAATTCCACAGGATGAAACAGAAAGCAAAGTACGTTTGTTTAAGTACCCTTTGCCTAGCTTTTCTTTTGGGATAAAAACATTTAAAATTGATGAATAATCTTTGTTTTCTTCAATCGTTTCTATTTTTAAATCTGAAGTTTTTTTGTAAATATCTTCAGCATATAATAAACCTCTAATAAGTTCTTTATCATCTCCAGGAGTTCTCATAACAACAGTGTAAGATTCTGAATTAATATTTATCTGAAGAGGAGCTTCAATAACAAGACTATCTTCAATTTCAGATACTTGATTGTTGGATAATTTTATGGATTGATAGGTACTTGCTTGTTTCATGCTGTAAACAAATGTACTTAAAAGTAAGTGAATTGAAAAGCCTTGTTTGAGGCCAAGGCCTTTCGGTATGTTTTATCACCCCTTAATAAACAAAACACACCCAGATAGGGTAACCTTCTTTAATGCACAACGAAAAAAAGAAAAATATATTGTAATAGTTTGATTACTCCTTGCTACAATCTACTATAATTAGTTCGTTGTTAAGGTTTTTTGTGAAAAATAGATAGGTGTCACCACCATCTTTAATTTTAGTTTCTAATCGTATTTGAGCTACTGTTTTAGGGAAATTTCGAGTGGTGATATTAGCTTTTTCTGTTTTTATAAATTTTTTGACTTTCTTTTTATTGTATGGGTAAATATTATTTATTTTAAATATTCTACCAGGGAAATTTTCTACTAATTCTTCAGAAGTATATAGGTGAGAATGTTGCTGTAGTTTATTAATTTTTAATTGATAAGAAACCTCTGTAAATCCTCCAGATTTCAAAATTGAAGCGTTTGGCTCATATAGGTAATTCTGTGGTAAAGAATAGGTTTCTGTAGATTGGTTTTTAAGAATAAAGTCAAAACATTGAACACTGTAATTCAGTATGTTATGTGTTTTTATTTGAATTGATTCTTTATGGTTTTTTTCTAATAGGAATAATAATTCTTTTACTTCATTTTTTAGTGAAATAATATGAATTTCTTTTACAAATTTTAATTCATTAATAGTAGATGTAATGTCTAATATTGGTGAATTTTTAATGAGTATTTTATTGGCTTTTGTAAATAAGAAATCAATGTTTTCTGGGACATTAGGAAGGCAATCTTTAAGTAAAAACACTTTTCCTTTTATGTCGTGTCTTCTAGAAGGATCAATATAAATACAGTCTAGTTTTTCATTAAACTGTTTTAAAAAATCAATTCCATTTTGAGCTATAGTTTGAATATTTGTAATACCTAGTTTTTCATAATTGTATTTTACAATTGCAGATAATTGTTCATTAATTTCGCAATGAACAACCTTTTTAAAATTTTTAGAAAAAGCTAAGCAATCGACTCCAAAACCACCAGTAAGATCAATGATAGTATCTCCAGAGACCAGTTTCGATTTATACTCGGCAGTTATTTCAGATGATGTTTGTTCTATACTTAATTTTTCTGGGTAATAGATATTCTGAGTATTAAACCAAGTAGGTAATTTCTTTTCAGATTTTTGTTTGGCTACAATCTGATTAGCTAATTCTTGGATAGTAATATTATTAAAAGGACTTCCTTTTAAAATCAGTTTATTAATATCAGCTTTTAAATTCTGTTGGATGTATAATTGAACATCTGGTTGTAAAATAGCTTTGTTCACTGTAAAATAAGAATCTTATAGTATTACTAATATTTTTGAAGCTCCATAATGATAAAAAAGGTTAGTTATATCCTTTTACATCTCCCATGTCTAATGTTCCAATTGAAAGTTCATGTTTAGTAGGTAAAATAGCTCCAGATTGTGTGGTTATCCAATCATTCCATGAGGCTTCCATACCCCCTGTAGGTATAATAGATACCCACATTTTATATGCAATGGGTTTGTGGTTATCGTCTAAAATCCATAAATAAGAATCACCAGGAGTTGATCCTCCAGTTGTATATGTAATCATAAGAGCATCCTTATTTTCGTGTTGTACTATTTTACGCTCTATACCATCTTCAAAAACTTTATAAGGTGCAACTAACCAAAAACTATCATTATTAAAATAATCGATAGCCTTTTTTAATGTTTTTGGAGCGTCAACTTGTTTGTTGTCGATAAATACACTACTGTTTGCTTGGTTTTTTGTGTGTAAAACCACTCTGTTGTTATCCCAAGAAACTTCAACAATATTGTTTTGCTTGTCCCATTTATAAAAATGTTTACCTCTAAAGCTCCATTCTAAAAAACGAGTATTTTTATATGCTTCATAGTTTAATGATTTTAGCATTTTATTAGCTAAAACATCAGCTTCTTTGTTGCTTTTTCCTTCAGGTAAACCTTCATTGTTTACGTAGTAAAAAATAGTAAGTCCAATAATTAAAAGTAAAATTATTGCTCCGAAAATTTTTAAAAACTTCTTCATGTTTAACTTAGTAGTTGTTTAATTCCTTCTGCTAGTTTGTTTGCTGCTTTTGGTTGTTTTCTAAACCATAATTCTGGTTCTACAAGCTCTAATTCAGCGATAGCTAATTTACCATTATTATCTGTAAAAATATCTACTCTAGCATAAATAGGTTCTTCTTTGCAGGCTTTTATAGCTTTTTCAGCAAAATTGATTTCTTCCTGAGTTGGTGTGTAGTTTTCAATAGTACCTCCAAAGTCGTCTTGTACTCGAAAATCTCCTTTTTTTGCTGTCTTTAAAATAGCATGTGTAAATTTTCCATTAATTACTACAAGGGAAATTTCTCCTTTATCAATAATATTTTGTTGGAAAGGTTGAAGAATCATTGCTTCTTCTTTTATTAGTTGAGAGAATGTTTCTTCGTATTGTTCTAAGTTTTTTGAATTAATTTTATAAGTGTGTCTTCCACCACCTGAAACACATGGTTTTAAAACAAATTCCGATAAGTTAAATTGAGTAGCTAGACTTTTTAGGTTTTTAGTTTCACCTATTTCTATAAAATAAGATTCGCATATATGAACTCCTTGCTTTTGTAAATCTAGCAAGTAATGCTTGTCGATATTCCATCTAATGATGTTTTCAGAGTTTAATAAGGTAGTTTGTTTACTAACTTTATTTAACCAACTTGAAAATTCTTGAAAGTGTTTATGGTAATCCCAAGTAGATCTAAACAGTATATATTTAGTTTGAGACCAATCAAAGTTTTTATCATTCCAAGATAATCGAAGTACTTTTAAATTAAGTTTTTCTAAAGCAACTTTAATATAGTTGTCTTCGTCAAGTACATTTTTTACGATGTTGTTATTCTCAACAAGTTTTAAGTGTTCATTGTCTGTAAGAATAACAACATCGTAAGTTTTCATAATATTAAATGATTTTATAAAATTATTTAGAATAGAATAATTGTGTGAAATAGTAATGTCCGGCACTATTTTTTTCAACACCTATTCCAGTATGAGTATAGTTACCTTCAATGTTTTTTCTGTGTCCACTACTATTTAGCCAAGCATTAACAACTTCTTCTGCAGTTTTTTGATGAGAAGCTACGTTTTCTGCTGCACTTTTTGCATTGTCTAAATTTTGCAATTCTTTGAATCGGTCATCAAACATATCATGGTTAATTTTACTAATCCCAATCATATATTTTGTGTGTTTCAAAGCTATTACTGAAACTTCGTTATTAAGAGTAAGTTCAGATTTACCTATACTAACTCTATGTTGATTAACAAGTTTATGAATTTGTTGTGTAATCGTGGCGTTTTCTCCAGAGATTAAGTTTTCAGAGTTGTTGTCGCTACAAGAAATAAAAAATAAAGTTACAAATAGGGCTATTAGGGATTTTTTTAACAACATAGTTAAATTTTAAGGGGGTTAATAAAGTCGGCTAATGTACTATTTATTTTGATTATAATAATTTGTAACGTGCTGAGGAATTTCAATTCCTTCTTTTAAATTTTCATCAGAAATAGGAGGTAGGGCTATTTGTTTAATTGGCACCAAACCAGCCCAAAAATCTAAATTGTAATCTTCTGGTTCATCAGCTACTCCAACATCTCTAATTTTAGCAGAAGCTGTTTCAATAGTCATTTCTACAACCATGGTTCTGTCTAATTCTTCTTGATGCATTGTGCGTATTCCATCCCATCGACCTTTCATCATATGTTCCATAAAACAAAATAAAGCAGCATCTTTTTCTTCAGGATTTGTAATTTTTTTAACCGACCCAAATAGAGTTGCTGATCTATAATTTACTGAATGATGTAATCCAGAACGCGCCAAGACTAAGGCGTCTAAATGCATCACGGTCATGCTCATTTCTTTAGCTTCTAGAAGAGCTAATAGCATTCTATTGGCTTGTGAACCATGTAGGTATATTTTGTTATCTTTTCTTCCGTAAGCCATTGGGAGTGTAATAGCTCCTCCTTGATAAACATAGCTTACATAACCAATAAAACCAGCATCTAAAATGGTGTTAATTTTTTCAATATCGTAAGTAGCTCTATTTTGCCCCCTTTTTACTCTGTTTAGTTTTGATTTAGAATATTCTTTCATGATTTAATTTTTTTAGATAAAACGAAGTTTTCATAAGAATTTCCATTAACTAAGAAATCTAATTTTCCTGTGTCTTTAAATTCATTTCTTTTATAAAAGCGTATGGCTCTTTCGTTTTTGATGTAAACAGATAGCCATATAGTATCTAATTGTAATTCTTTAGCTTTCGATTCGATGAAGGTTAAAAGTTGTTGTCCAATTTTTAAAGGAATAAAATCATTTAAAATGTATATTCTTTCTAATCTACAATTATTGGTAGACGTTATACTTTCATGTGTTGCATTAAGTACTAATTTTGCGTATCCGGCTGGTAGGTTGTTTACATATAAGATGTAGAATAAATTGTTATCGTTATCTATGTCTTCTTTAATTTTTGCGATAGAAAATGCTTTATTATTGTAGGCTAATAGGTCATTTTTATCATTAATAAAATGACCGTGAGATTCACTGTAAGTTATTCTTCCAAGTAAAGCTAAAACTTCAACATCGGTTTCTGTTGCTTTTCTAATATGTATTGTTTTATCTTCTTTCTGGTTTAACATCTTTAAATTTTTCTGAGTTTATTTTTGTTTTTGAGAGTTCTTTTGGCTTGAAAATGCGATTAGATGAAGCAGGATATTTTTCAATCATTTTTAAAGGTCGAATAGGTCTTTCCACAAAATTTCCCGAGCAACTTGGGCAAACATTTTCAAAAATTTCTAAAGCACAAGTTTTACAATAAGTACATTCAAAAGAGCAAATCATAGCCTCGGTTGATGTATTAGGCAAATCTTTATTGCAGTGTTCGCAATTTGGTCTAATTTCTAACATTATAAATAGCGTTCTTTAATAATCTCTATATGCCAAATGCTATGCCCTAATAAAACAAATGCACAAGCTCTAGCTGATATTTGAGATTCACTGGCAGTTCCTATGTTTTGTAAGTTATTTTCTGAAATACTATTTATCAGGTTTATTGAATACAAACGAGTTGTAGTAAATTCATGAATTAATTCTTCTAACGATTTGCTGTTAGCTTGCGACGGAGAAATGTATATGTTTTGATCAAAGCCAGCTAAAGCTGTTTTATCGTTTCTGGCAATTCGTAAGAATCGATACATAAAAATTCGTTCAGTATCTATAATATGTTGTAATACTTCTTTAATACTCCATTTTTCTGGTTGATAACGATACTCTAATTTATCTTTAGGTATGGAAGAAAAGAAGTTAATTACCATGTTTTTATCTTCTTCAAAGCCTTTTGAAAGACTTGTATTATTAGCAACCTTATTGATGTATCTAGAAAAGTATTCGTTGTATTCAGTAATTTTTAAATCTTGTTTAAGCATGTTTTGTTGTTTTGTTATCCAAAAATACTATTTTTATGGACTATTTTATTAGCCCAGAATAAAAAGAGTTTGTAGTCCAGATGTTTCCATATAAAACTAGTTTTAAAATTAATAGAGATATAAAAGAGCCCTTGTATTTACAATTAGCAAATCAATTTATCGTTTTTATAAAGGAAGGAAATCTTTCATCTGGCACAAAATTATTGGGAACAAGAAGTTTTGCTGAATTACTGAATGTGCATCGAAAAACAATTGTAGCTTGTTATGAAGAATTGGCATTGCAAGGTTGGGTTGAAAGCATTCCGAAAAAAGGAACATTTGTACATGGTAATCTCCCTTTGTTAAATACAACTAGTATTGTAAAAGAGAGTGTTAAGAAAGAAAAGTTGAAGACAGGCTTTTCTTTTTATGAAAACAATGAGTTGTTGTCTAAAGGAGAAAAAAAATCATCTGATATGATTTATATAAATGATGGGACTTCTGATGAAAGATTAACTCCGATAGAAGAAATAGTTAGAACTTATAGAAGAATAGCGTCAAAACAAAGTGTTTATAAAGAGTTTGGCTATGGTTCAACTTTTGGGAATACTAAGCTAAGAGAAACATTGGTTGGTTATTTGAATGAGACAAGAGGGTTGCAGATTTCAAAAGAGAATATTTTAATTACTCGTGGTAGCCAAATGGGAATTTGGTTATCGTCGAAACTATTATTAAAAGAAGGAGATAATATTATAGTTGGTGAAACTAATTATGCTTCAGCTGATGTAACTTTTTTACATCAAAAAGCAAACTTATTACGTGTATTGGTAGATGAAAATGGTATTGTAACTGAAGAAATTGAAAAGCAGTGTAAAAAACAGCAGATTAAAGCTGTGTATGTAACATCACATCATCACCATCCAACAACGGTTACGTTATCGGCTGAAAGGAGGATTCATTTATTAAACCTAGCTAAAAAATATAAGTTTGCGATTATTGAAGATGATTATGATTACGATTTTAATTATAATCATGCGCCAATTTTACCTTTAGCGAGCCATGATGTTAATGGAAATGTAATTTATATAGGTTCTGTTTGTAAAACTGTAGCTCCGGTGTTTAGAATAGGTTATTTAATTGCTTCAAAAGAGTTTGTAGATGAAGCTTCTAAATTACGTGGTTTTGTAGATAGGCAAGGTGATGCGTTATTGGAACTTACTTTTGCCGATTTTATTAAGTCGGGAGATTTGGATAGACATATTAGAAAAGTATTGAAGATTTATAAAGCACGTCGAGATTTATTTTGTGCTTTGTTAAAGGAGAAGTTATCAGACTGTTTTCAATTTGAAATACCAAAAGGAGGTATGGCTGTGTGGATTCGCTTGAATAAAAAATATTCATGGAAACAGGTTTATGAAGAAGGATATAAACATCAGTTAGAGATAGGAGAGTGGTATCGGTATGATATAGCAAAAACAGGACATAATGCTATAAGGATGGGGTTTGCGAGTTATAATGAAAAAGAAATATATGACTTGATAAATAAATTAGTTTTGGTTTTTAAAAAGTTAAAAGCACAATAATGTTATTTATTGTGCTTTTATTGTGGTTTTGATATAATTATATTTTAATACTTTGTAAAGAAACTTAATTTAAGTTTTAAATGGCATTTTTAAGTTGATGTGAAAAATCCTTCATTAAATCATTAATACTATCATATTCTTTAAATAACAAGCTTAATAAACTCGTAGAATTTTCTTCTGATTTTTTTTGCTGTTCACTAGAAGCTGTACTGTTATTTAAAACTTTTAGTTGATACTCTTGTTGAAATGATTTAATAAAGCTTTTGAATTCATCATCAGTATTGGTTTGCTGAATATTGATAGCTTTATAAGACTGCATTTAACTCGATTTTATATTTGTTTAGCATAGTTCTAGTTAAAGCTAAATTTGCTTTTTTGCTATCTACTGCTAGGTAAATAAAGTAATCACCTCCAGGTGACATATTAATAACGTGAATGTGGTTGTCTAATTTAAAATGGATATCTCTTAGGTTTTCGTCTAAACCAAGAGTTTTAATAGCTTCTCTTTTGGAATTAATGATAGATACGTTAAAAGCAGATGCTAATGCTGGGTCAAAATCTGGATCAACTGAATCTGACATTAATGATTCTCCTGTTGACATTTCTGCAACACTAATTGCAATAAATCCTGGGATGTTTTCTTTTACGTTTTTGATTAAATCTTTTAAAATTTGTTCCATGGTCTGGGGGACTTAAGTGTTTTTAAATAATTAATTTTTGAGTGTTTTTCATTTGTTTTTTTAACATTAAACTTAGTAATCCAATGTTGGTGGCTTTGTCTGTCAAAAAACATAAAACATACTCTTCGTGTTTAAAAAGTAAGAGCGTTTCATTAGTAGATTTTAAAATTATTTCGTTTAATTCTGTATTGAAGAACAGATTAAAAAAGTTTTCGGACATATTAAAGATAACAGCATCAAAAGCTGCTATTTTTTCTTTAAGGTCTACAAGTTCATTTTCCTTAGGAAAAAAGTCAACTATTTGCCCTTCATTATCTATTAAAAAAATAGCTTTGCTGTTTGTATCCGTAAGTAGTTTTTGTAAATCCAATTTTTCTTAATCTTTTGTCTTATTAGCTAATATACAGAAAATTAAGATTATAAAAAAAATGAAATTCGCTTTTATAAGTCGTTTTTTTTGGATATTTTAATCATTCTATCATTGTTAAAAATATCCTTTCTAAGCTCATTAGTTGTGAACTTTTTATCCTCTAACATTTTTAAAGTTTCTTGACCTAAATATTGATTTATTTCAAAGAATAAAAGCCCATTATCAGTTAAATGGATTTTAGCTAAATCAGCTATCTTTTCATAAAAAACTAAAGGGTTATCATCATCAACAAATAAAGCCAAATGAGGTTCGTTTTGTAAAACGTTATTTTTAATTTCTACTTTTTCTAAGTTTCTAACATAAGGAGGGTTAGAAACAATAATGTCGTATTGTTTAGGTAAAGAATTGGTGTTAAGAATGTCTTTTTCAATAAACTCAACATCTACCTGATTAAGTTTAGCATTTTGTTTGGCTGTTTCTAATGCTTTTTCAGAAATATCTATGCTTGTAACATCAACATTAGATAAGTTCTTTTTTAAACTAATAGGAATGCATCCTGAACCGGTTCCAATGTCTAAGATTGATAGCTTTTTATCAGAATCGAATTCTTTTCTCATAGAATTGACCTCTTGAATAATCCATTCTACAAGTTCTTCGGTTTCAGGGCGAGGAATTAGTGTGTGATTGTTTACTTTAAATGGTAATCCAAAAAACTCAGTATGCCCAATAATGTATTGAATAGGTTCTTCATTTAAAAGTCTTTCTAAGGCATTATTTAAAACTGCTTCTTTTTCTGTAGGAATTTCAAAATCTGGTTTCATGATTATATCAATTTTCTGTAGTTCCAAATACTCTTCAACCAAATAAGTAAAAAAGGTGTCAATTTCTGTTTTAGGATATATAAATGAAAGTTGTTTTGAAAAATAGGTTTTATATGTTTTTAATGTATTCAAAGTGTAATTTCTTAAAGGTAAAAGTTGCGTAAATATAATTGGAATACTATTAAGCTAAAAAATGGAATTAGTATTGGAAGTATTACGATAATTGCTTTTTTCAAACTAATATTATAGATTTCTTTAAATCCTATCAATAAAGTCCTTAAGGAAATAAACCAACTTATAATAAAGAGAAGAGTTTTAAAATAATATGTGGAGAATTCAGAATTATATAAATGTGGGTGATTTAACAAATTCAAAATAAATACATAGCAAAATATAGGAAAGTAAGAATACATTAATAGAGCAAATGTTTCTTTGTAGTATGAATTTCCTTTTAAAAACAATCCTAATTTATAGATAACAAAACTTAGTGTTGTAGAAATTAATAACCATAAACAAACCTGAATAATTTTTTCAAAAAGCTTAAAATAAATTAAGAGAGTTTTATCATCCGGTACTACTGATTCACTGTTGAAACTATATATTATACCGTATAAGAAAGCTAAAAATATACCTTCCTTATAAAGGTCGTCTCTAAATCTATTTTGAAAGTTAATGGCTCCATTATTTGGAGATAAAATCAATAATATTAATGTTTTCATAACTTTTTAATCATCCAAACATTACAAGAGTAATGTCCTGTATTTCCCATTGGCTTGTCTAGATTTGTAAAACCATTTTTTTTATACAAAGCTCTAGCAGCTTCCATGTAAGGCATGGTTTCTAAATAACACTGGGTATAACCTTGTTTTTTAGCTTCGGTTAAACAATGATCTATTAGTTTACTTCCTAATCCTTTTCCTCTAGTAATAGGTAAGAAATACATTTTTTGAAATTCACAAATAGCCTCTTCAGTACCTTCTAATTTTGCAAAACCTGCGCCTCCAACAATTTTATTGTTATGTTCAATTACAAAATAAGAAGCATTTTCTTTTTCGTAAGTTTCAAACATTTGATCCGTAGCTTTGTCTTCATAAGCTGTGCCTACTTTAGGAGCTCCAAGTTCAATTAATACTTCACGGATTATTTGTGCTACTTGTTGATTGTCATTAGGTTGTATTTCTCGAATAATAAAATCAGAGGGTGTCATAGGAATACCTTATTTTTGCACTGCAAATTAGCTAAAAAATGAGAATTCGTATGAAGAAATTGGTGTTTTTTGTAGTGGTATTACTTGTTATTGGTTGTTCTGTAAAAGAAAAACCAGTATTTATTAAGGTTGATGATGTAAAGATTATGTCTATAACACCAGATACAATACATTTAAATGCAAATGCTTTTTTTAAAAATCCTAACGATATTGGAGGGAAAATATCTACAGATGAAATAAAAGTTTTGGTTAATGGAGATGAAATGGCCAAGGTGTCTTCAGAAGTGTTTAAAGTTCCAGCAAGAAAGGAGTTTGCAATTCCATTAAAAGTTGTGATTCCTACTAAGAAAGTATTTTCTAGTGAAGACGGTGGAATTTTAGGAGGGTTGATTAATTCATTACTAAGCAAAAGTAAAAGTGTAAAAGTTCAGTTTAAAGGAGATATAAAATATAAAGTTTTAGGATTTTCACATATTTATTCCATTGATAAAACTGAAGATATTAAAATAAAACTATAGCTTTTTTTGAATCACGAAAAATACATAAAACGCTGTTTAGAATTAGCAGAGAAAGGCATAGGTACTGCACGTCCTAATCCATCTGTTGGGGCAGTGGTTGTTTATCAAGATCGTATTATAGGTGAAGGGTATACAAGCGACTATGGGGGAAATCATGCAGAAGTAAATGCAATTCATGCAGTTAAGAATAAAGAACAGTTAAAGGAAGCTACTATATATGTAACGCTAGAGCCATGTTCGCATTATGGTAAAACACCACCTTGTGCAGATTTAATTGTTAGAAGTCAAATACCTAATGTGGTAATTGGTTGTATTGATACGAATAGTTTGGTAGCAGGAAAAGGTGTAGAGCGATTAAGAAAAGCAGGATGCTCTGTAACAGTAGGAGTATTAGAAAAAGAGTGTAAAGAGCAGCATAAACGGTTTTTTACAGTACAAAACAAAAAGCGTCCGTATATCATATTAAAATGGGCGGAAACTAATGATGGTTTTGTAGCTCCTATAACTAAAGATGAACAAAAACCAGTTTGGATTTCGAATCAATATTCACAACAGTTAGTTCATAAATGGAGAAGTGAAGAACATGCCATTTTGATTGGAACTAATACGGTAATAGCAGACAATCCTTCGTTAACTGTACGCAGTTGGACGGGGCGTAATCCTATAAGAATAGTATTAGATAAAAACTTGAGAATATCACAAGAAGCAAATGTGTTTGATGTTAACGTGAAAACTATTCTTGTAACAGAAACTAGAGAAGAGGAGAGGCAGATTTCAAAAGAAAAAGAAAATGTTATTTATGAAGAAATAGATTTCAAAACAAACATTGCTCAGCAGGTATGTGAAGTTTTACAAAAGCACCATATTCAATCGGTAATTGTAGAAGGAGGTACAAAAACATTGCAAACATTTATAGATGCTGAATTATGGGATGAAGCTAGAGTTTTTGTAGGGAATATAGAATTTAGAAATGGAGTTAAGGGGCCAGAGATAAAAGGAAAAATAATAAATAAAGAAAACATCGATAACGATGTGTTAAAGATATATTTAAATGATTAAAAACATCATTTTTGATTTTGGTGATATATTCATCAATTTAGATAAGGAAGCAACCTATAGAGAATTAGCAAAATTAGGAGTAACTGATATTTCTCAAGATATGATAGAAACCTATTATAAATACGAGATGGGGCTAATTTCTACTGATGAATTTGTTGATTTTTATCAAGTAAAATTTTCGCAATTAAATAGAGAAGATTTAGTAAATGCATGGAATGCTATTTTGTTAGATTTTCCATTGCATAGGCTAGAGTTTCTTAAAGAACTTGTTGCTTCAAAAAAATACCGAATATTTTTATTAAGTAATACGAACGATTTGCATATTTCGTGGATTCAAAATGATTGGGGAGCAGCATTATATAATGAATTTAAAAGTTGTTTTGAGCAATTTTATTTATCGCATGAGATAAACTTTAGAAAGCCGAATGCGAATATTTATGAATTTGTGTTGAATGAAAATAATTTGAATCCATCTGAAACAATCTTTATTGATGATACAGATGAAAATACAAATACAGCAAAAGAATTAGGAATACACGTTTGGAATTTAGCTCCTGGAAAAGAAGATGTAGTTGATTTATTAAAGAGGAAAGAATTTTAAAGTGGATTATTTAATATTAAGTGTTTTAGTCTCTAGTTTATTGTTTGTAATCTTTAAGCTATTTGATGTTTTTAAGATTAATACATTACAAGCTATCGTAGTAAATTATGCTATAGCTTTATCTTTTGGTTTATTTACTTCCGATATATCAATGTCTGTAGTAGAAATACCAGATCAGCCGTGGTTTTTTGGAGCATTTTGTTTAGGGTTTTTATTCATAACAGTATTCAATGTTATGGGGCTTACAGCACAGAAAAACGGACTTTCGGTAGCTTCAGTTGCAGGGAAAATGTCGGTAGTTATTCCTATAATTGTAGGAATTGTTGTTTATAAAGAAAGTGTTGGTTTTGTAAAGGTTGTAGGGATTTTGATGGCTTTGGTAGCAGTTTATTTATCATCAGCAAAAAGTGATACTTCTCCCGTAAAGTTTAAAAATTTAGTATTTCCATTATTGTTATTTGTTGGTTCTGGATGTATTGATGCAGGATTGAAATATGTAGAAAGTACATCTGTACCAGACGGAACAGTACCTATGTTTTTAGGAACAATATTCGGTTGTGCATTTATATTAGGTACCTTCTTTGTAATTATCCAAATGATTAACGGTAAGTTTCAGTTTCATTGGAAAAATTTGATAGGAGGGATAGCTTTGGGTATTCCAAATTATTATTCAATGGAGTTTTTAATTAAAGCATTGCAAACAAAAGGATTGGAGAGTTCTACTATATTTACTATCAACAATGTGTCAATTGTAATATTGACTACAGTTTTTGCTTTGTTATTTTTTAAGGAGAGATTGATTAAAAAGAATTGGGTGGGTATAGGATTAGCGATAATTAGTATTTTATTAGTAGCTTCGGCATAATGGAAGAGATTAAAGACACATATAAAACAATTGATGTTCCTTCAGAGGAAACCTTATTTAAAGATAGAAACAGTAAGTTTTTTGGTTATGCATTTCCTGTATTTTCTGAAGAAGATATTAAAGAAGCTTTAGAAGGTTTAAGAAAGAAACATCATTCTGCACGCCATTTTTGTTATGCTTGGCAACTTGGTACTGAAAAGATTAGATTTAGAGCTAATGACGACGGTGAGCCAAGTAATTCGGCAGGACAACCAATTTATGGGCAAATTCAAGCCTTTGAAGTAACTAATGTATTAATAGTATCTGTTCGTTATTTTGGAGGAACTAAACTAGGAGTAGGAGGTTTAATAAACGCTTATCGAACTTCAGCTCAATTTGCTTTAGAAGCATCAGAAATTATTGAGAAAACAATAGATATTCGATATAAATTGACTTTTGAATACGATATGATGAATAAAGTTCAACGTATTATAAAAGAAAGAAATTTAACTATTGTAGTTCAAAAATTAGAAATGAATTGCGAGTATATTATTTCTGTCCGTAAAAAAGAATCACAAACCATATTTGAAATTTTTGATACGCTGTTTAAGGTGGAGATTGAAGAGTTAGAATAGATTTAGTGTTTTATTCTTTATTTGACTTTTAGGTTCTTTTTGAATATATAATACCTATGGTTAGGTATTTTAATTTATTGTAATCATGTATAAGTTTGGTTTTTAACTAAAAGTATACTAACAATGAAAGCTAAAAATATTTATTTGGAAAGAAAAAAAGTAATCCATTTAAACCTTCTGGTGCTGAAGTACATATTTATGGAAAAAATGATGTAAAATGTAATACAGACTCTAAAGGTTATCCTACACCTAGGAATAAAAAACCTACAGAAATTGTATTAGATGCTTCTGAAGGTTTTATTCCCTTATGGAAAAAAGATGTAATTCTTAGATGGAGATTTAATCCTAGTTTATATAATTATTTTGAGAGCCCAGAAGAGGCTATGAATGGTATAAGAGAAATATTTTCACTGGGTGTTATGGAATGGAAAGATGCAGTTCCAGTAAAGTTTAGTGAAAGATATGATGCTTGGGATTTTGAAATAATTATAAAAAAAGATAATTGTGATTATATGGGATGTACTCTTGCAAGTGCTTTCTTTCCTGATAGTGGAAGGCATCAATTAGTAATTTATCCTAAAATGTTTACACAAAGTAAGCAAGAACAAATAGAAACAATAGCTCATGAATTAGGACATGTATTTGGACTTAGACATTTCTTTGCAGAAATTAGAGAGCAGGATTGGCCTTCTGTAAAATTTGGAAAGCATAAACCTTTTAGTATAATGAATTACGGAAGTAAGTCAATAATGACCGAAAATGATATAGCTGATTTAAAGCTTCTTTATAATAAAGTTTGGAATGGAGAATTAAGAGAAATTAATGGGACACCGATAAGAACTTTTTTTCCTTATCATATGTCTGGAGATTTAGTTTAGGTGAACTTCTAAAATCGAAAAACTACTTTAATGTAAATTAAGGTAGTTTTTTTATGTGAAAAAAATAGCTAATTTTTTTAAATGAAGATGACAAGAAAAAAGCAATTTTATGCAAATTAAAACTATTAGGAATAATTTAAAACTAATAGCGATTATTTAAAACTATAGGTTTTTGTGAGTTAGTAATGAGGGTTTTAACTTAGTTTCGATAAAAAACGCGAATTGCTAATTTCAATAAAATTCTTATGAAAAAGTTTATAGTAAACATTATTATAATGTTTTTAAATGTGCTACTTATAAGTGTACAAGAGTTGCCTAAAATTGTACCACCCTCACCAGATGTTGCTTCTTTGGGAAAGTATGGAGAAATACCCATAGGATATCAATATGGAACTCCCAATATAAATATTCCAATAACTTCAGTAAAAAATAGAAGATTAGAGGTTGATGTTTCTCTTTCTTATCACTCCGAAGGAGTAAAAGTAACAGAGTCGTCTTCTAATGTGGGAATGAATTGGACTTTAAGTACTGGAGGGATTATTACATGTTAGATTATAAAAGCTATTCTTTAATAAAAAAAACATTGTGAGCTTTTGAATAATATTTTCTAATGAAAATAGACACAAACGGTGAGTGTCTCTAAATGTTCGCTGTAAAATAACTTAAAATTTTAGAGATGAAAAAATCAATTTTAAACATCGGAAAAGCTTTGAATAAAGCTGAACAAAAATTAATTAACGGAGGAACTGGAATTAATTATGCTCAGTGTTTAAATCATTCTGATTGTCCTTCCGGTTACAGGTGTGTAGATAAATATAATAATCCTGATTTGGCAGGAGCACCACAATATAGTCCTGGATATTGTATTGTACTTGAAGTTGATTAATTTAAAACAAGAGAAGTCTTTCAAAAGACAATATTTGAAGACTTCTTTCTTATAATCTACAAATTGATATGAAAAATTCCTATTATCTTTTTTAATTATAAAATTAGTAACATCCTAATTGAGTAATTATTCAAAATGGTTGAGATTAATAACTAATTTACAGTTTTTTATATATTATGTACTGTTCAATTCGAGTAGCATTTTCGTTAAGTTACGGTATTAAGTTCTGTTAGAAGCGGTGAAATCTAGATTGTGTAAAAAATATATATTTTAAATTGATGCTTAAAAAGCAAAATAAGCGTAAATAAGAAAAAATGTTTGTGGTTATATAACCAGTAGTGAGATTAAATCTTTTAAAATCAAAAGCTTTGTAGGTTATTTCAATAAAACTTCGTAAATTTGCACGCCTTTTTACAAGAACAGATTTATAAAAGGTGTAAAATATATTTATAAAAGTTTAATTTCTCTTTGAGTTAGTATTGTTAAAAATCTGGCTAACAAGAAGATACAAAATTTATTTCAGACATGTCTGAAGAAACAAAAAAAGCTGCAGAAGCAGTAAACCCAGCAGAATTTTTAGCTAACTTTAACTGGCACAAATACGAAGAAGGTATTGATGAAGTTGATGAGTCTAAATTAAAAGAATTTGAAAAAGCCTTAGAAGGTACAGTAGGTTTCGTAAACGAGCGTGATGTAATCGAAGGTGAAGTAACAAGAATTACTGATAGAGATGCAATTATCGATATCAATTCTAAGTCTGAAGGAGTTATTTCTTTAAACGAATTCCGTTACAACCCAAATTTAGCTGTTGGTGATAGAGTTGAAGTATTAGTTGATAAAAGAGAAGATTCTTCTGGTCAATTAGTATTATCTCACAAAAAAGCACGTGTAATTAAAGCTTGGGATCGTGTTAACAATGCACACGAAACTGGAGAAATCGTTAACGGTTTTGTTAAGTGTAGAACTCGTGGAGGTATGATCGTTGATGTATTTGGTATTGAAGCATTCTTACCAGGTTCTCAAATTGATGTGAAGCCTATCCGTGATTACGATCAGTATGTAGAGAAAACTATGGAATTCAAAGTTGTAAAAATCAACCACGAATTTAAAAACGTAGTAGTATCTCATAAAGCATTAATCGAAGCTGATTTAGAAGATCAAAAACGTGAAATCATCGGTCAATTAGAAAAAGGACAAGTATTAGAAGGTGTTGTTAAAAACATTACTTCTTATGGTGTGTTTGTTGACTTAGGTGGTGTTGACGGATTAGTACATATTACTGATTTATCTTGGTCTCGTATCAACCACCCTAACGAGGTTGTTGAATTAGATCAAAAATTAAATGTTGTAATCTTAGACTTTGACGATAACAAGTCTAGAATCCAATTAGGATTAAAACAATTATCAGCTCACCCATGGGAAGCTTTAAATGCTGACTTAAAAGTTGGAGATAAAGTAAAAGGTAAAGTTGTTGTTTTAGCTGATTACGGTGCATTTGTAGAGGTTGAAGAAGGAGTTGAAGGATTAATTCACGTATCTGAAATGTCTTGGTCTACTCACTTACGTTCTGCTCAAGATTTCGTAAAAGTTGGTGACGAAGTAGAAGCTCAAATCTTAACATTAGATCGTGAAGATCGTAAGATGTCTTTAGGTATGAAGCAATTACACCCAGATCCATGGACAGATATTACTACTAAGTACCCTGTAGGTTCTACTCACACTGGTACTGTACGTAACTATACTAACTTCGGTGTATTCGTAGAATTAGAAGAAGGTATTGACGGATTAGTATATATATCTGATTTATCTTGGACTAAGAAAATTAAGCACCCATCAGATTTCGTAACTGTTGGTGATAAGTTAGATGTTCAAGTATTAGAATTAGACGTTGAAAACCGTAAGTTAAACTTAGGTCACAAGCAAACTCAAGATAACCCTTGGGATGCTCACGAAGCTACGTATGCAATCGGATCAACTCACGAAGGTACTATTAAAGAAAAGAATGATAAAGGTGCTACAGTAGTATTCGCTGATGGAATTGAAGCATTTGCTCCAACTCGTTTCTTAGAAAAAGAAGACGGATCGAAATTAGCTAAAGGAGATACTGTACAGTTTATCGTAACTGAATTTAGTAAAGAATACCGTAGAATTGTTGTTTCTCATACTTCTATCTTTAGAGAAGAAGAAAAGAAAAACATCAAGGCTGCTGCTAAGAAAGCTGCTGATGTAGAGAAAACTACATTAGGTGATATCGGTGGATTAGCTGAGTTAAAGAAGAAAATGGAAGGAAAATAATTTTCTAAACATTTATACCTATAAAACCGCTACAATTGTAGCGGTTTTTTTATGCTCTTAATTGTAACATTTGTTACAGTTAAAGACGCTTAGTTTTTAAGTTAATTTCTTAAATACCATTATATTTGTACCCTAATAAAAATTAATATGACACTTATAAAATCAATATCAGGAATCAGAGGTACAATAGGGGGAGCTACAGGAGATAACCTTACACCGATTGATGCTGTCAAATTTGCTTCAGCATATGGAGCATTCATAAAAAAAAGAAATCCAGAAGCTGAAAAAATTAAAGTAGTTATAGGAAGAGATGCACGTATTTCTGGTAAAATGATAAGTAACCTAGTAGCCAATACTTTAGTTGGTTTAGGAATTAATGTAGTCGATTTAGGATTGTCTACAACACCAACGGTAGAAGTAGCTGTACCGTTAGAAAAAGCACAGGGAGGTATTATTTTAACTGCTTCTCATAATCCAAAACAATGGAATGCTTTAAAATTATTGAACGAAAAAGGGGAATTTTTAAATGGAGCAGATGGTGAAGAAATTTTAAAGTTAGCTGAAAGTGAAGATTTTTCTTTTGCTGAAGTTGATGATTTAGGTTCATACAAAAAGAATAAGAAGTATCTAAAAAAGCATATCAAAGAAGTTTTAAAGTTAGATTTAGTAGACGTAAAAGCTATTAAAAAAGCTAAGTTTAAAGTGGTAGTAGATGGAGTTAATTCTACAGGAGGTGTATTTATTCCAGCTTTATTGAAAGAATTAGGTGTAAAATGTATCGAATTATATTGTGAGCCAAATGGACAGTTCCCACACAATCCAGAGCCATTAAAAGAGCACTTAACTGATATCTCAGAATTAGTAGTAAAAAAGAAAGCCGATTTAGGAATTGTTGTGGATCCAGATGTAGATCGTTTAGCATTAATTTCTGAAGACGGATCAATGTTTGGTGAAGAATATACATTAGTTGCTTGTGCCGATTATGTATTAGGAAGATTAGGTGGAGGAAACACAGTATCAAACTTATCATCATCAAGAGCATTAAGAGATGTTACAGAAAAGCACGGAGGAACATATACAGCTTCTGCAGTAGGAGAAGTAAACGTGGTGCAAATGATGAAGGATACCGATACAGTAATTGGTGGAGAAGGAAATGGAGGAATTATTTATCCAGCTTCTCACTACGGAAGAGATTCATTAGTAGGAGTTGCTTTATTCTTATCGCATTTAGCACATAAAAAAATGTCTTGTAAAGAATTAAGAGATTCATATCCAAGTTACTTTATGAGTAAAAATAAAATCCAGTTAACACCACAAATTGATGTTGATAAGATTTTAGAAACAATGGCTGAAAAGTATAAAAATGAAGAAGTAAATACCATAGATGGAGTAAAAATAGATTTTGCTGAAGAGTGGGTACACTTACGTAAATCGAATACAGAGCCTATTATTCGAATTTATACAGAAGCAAAATCACAAGAAAAAGCAGATTCACTGGCTGAAAGAGTGATAGAAGAAATCAAAGCAATAATAAAATAAGAAAATAACAACGCGTTGAAATTAAGAATAGTGAGTTTATTAATGATGTTGTTAACAACATCATTAATAGTAGGGCAAGAGAAAGAAGAAAAAGTAAGAGAGAAAAAGAAAGTTACAAATAAAGGAAAGTTCTTTGTTTACTGGGGTTGGAACTGGGCAGATTATTCTGATTCTGATATCCGATTTAAAGGTGAAAACTACGATTTTACATTATCTAATGTAAGAGCAAAAGACAGACCTACTAAGTTTTCTTTTAGAGATTATTTTCACCCAGGGAGAATTACCATTCCACAAACAAATTATAGAATAGGATATTTCTTTAAAGAGAATTATACAATTTCTATTGGAGTTGATCATATGAAATATGTAATGGTAAATGATCAGGATGTAACCATAAACGGAAATATAAATATAGGAAATGCAAAGTACGATGGTACTTATAACAATCAGACAATTAAGTTAACAGACGACTTCTTGCGTTTTGAGCATACTGATGGTTTAAACTATGTAAATGTAGAAGTAAAAAGATTTGACGATGTAAGTCACTGGTTTGGATTAAATATGGAGAACTTACAAATTAACTTAACAGAAGGAGTAGGTGCAGGTATTTTATTTCCAAGAAGTAACACAAAGTTATTAGAAAAAGAAAGATACGATGAATTTCATTTATCGGGTTACGGAATGTCTATAGGGGCAGGTTTAAATATCGCTTTCTTAAAACACTTCTTTATACAAGCTGATTTAAAAGGTGGATACATCAATATGTCTGACATAAGAACAACAATGAATCCAGCAGATAGTGCTTCTCAAAGTTTTTACTTTTTTGAAAACACTATATTAATAGGAGGTAAGTTTAGACTATAATTAAACAAAAAATATTAATTGGTTAATATTATAAATCTATTAGACTAGATAGTTTATTAATCTTAATTTTAACTGTAATACAATCTAATTATGAATTTAGAGCAATATTTTGATAAATTTAGAAAAAACATTGTAGGAATCGATCAAACCTACCAGTCGCCTTATGGTGAACAAAAAATGGTATATACAGATTGGACTGCTAGTGGTAGATTGTATAGACCTATTGAGGAACAGTTATTATACAAATTTGGACCTTTTGTAGCCAATACACATACAGAAACATCAACTTCTGGTGCAGCTATGACCTTAGCATACCATGAGGCAAGAAATATTATAAAACGTCATGTAAATGCATCAAAAGATGATGTTTTAATTACAGAAGGTTCTGGAATGACTGGTGTTGTAAATAAGTTTCAACGAATTTTAGGTTTAAAAGTAACTGAAAGTTTAAAAGATCATACACAAGTTCCTGAGGAATTAAAACCGATTGTATTTGTGTCTCATATGGAGCATCATTCAAACCAAACATCATGGATAGAAACAATTGCCGATGTTGTAGTAGTACCATGTAATGATGCTGGTTTGGTATGCTTAAAAAAGTTTGAGGAAACAATCCAGAAATACAAAGACAGACCAATTAAAATAGCTTCAATAGTAGCAGGTTCAAATGTAACAGGAATTAAAACTCAGTACCATAAAGTAGCTGCATTGATACATAAATATGGTGGACTTTGTTTTGTCGATTTTGCTTGCTCAGCACCCTATGTTGATATCAACATGCACCCAGAAAAAGAAGATGAGTATTTAGATGCTATTTTCTTTTCTCCACATAAGTTTTTAGGTGGGCCTGGAAGTTCAGGAGTACTTATTTTTAATAAGAAATTATACAAAAATATGGTGCCAGATAACCCAGGAGGAGGTACAGTAAGTTATACAAATCCTTGGGGAGAACATGACTATTTTGATGATGTTGAAACACGTGAAGATGGAGGTACTCCAGCTTTTTTACAAACAATTAAAATAGCTTTATCAATTCAGGTAAAAGACCAAATGGGAACTGAAAACATGAAAAAACGTGAGGATGAAATAAATCCAATCATTTTTGATTGTTTAGAGAACTTAGATGGCGTTCAGATATTAGCACCAAACCATAAAGATCGATTAAGTATCTTCTCGTTTTACTTTGAAAAGTATCACTTTAATTTAGTAGTAAAATTATTAAATGATCGATTTGGAATTCAAACAAGAGGAGGTTGTTCCTGTGCTGGTACTTATGGGCACTTTTTATTGAATGTAGATCAAAATACTTCACATAAAATAAAAGATCAAATATTAGAAGGATGTAATACCGAAAAACCAGGATGGGTACGTTTATCAGTACACCCAACCATTACAAATGAAGAGGTTAATTACATCTGTAATTCATTAAATACATTAGCTGATAATATAGAAGAGTGGTCGAAAGATTATACATATGATATGCAAAAAAACGATTATATTCATATATCAGCCATACCTATAGAAAAAGAGCTAGTGGCAAACTGGTTTTCTTTATAACAATATATGAAACAAATAGCATCTTCTTTTTTAGAAAATAATTATTCAACAATTAAAGAAAGTGAAATATCTGGTAGATGGATTACCTTAAAAGATATTGAACCACTATATGAAAAATTAACTACTTCTATTCAAAAGAAAGTAATAGGAGTATCAGAAGAAGGAAGAGATATTTATCAATTAAAATTTGGTTCAGGAAAAAGAAAAATTTTTATTTGGAGCCAAATGCATGGTAATGAAAGTACAGGGACCAAAGCATTATTTGATTTCTTAAACTTTATAAAAGATTTTTCAGATTCTGAAATAGTAAAAGCTATTGAAGAAAATTGTGAGATAGTTATGATACCAATGTTAAATCCAGATGGAGCAGAGGTATACACTCGAGTTAATGCTAATAACATTGATTTAAATAGAGATGCTGTAGCATTGGAAGCTAAAGAAAGTAAGTTATTAAGAAAAGTATTGAACGCATTTAATCCAGAGTTTTGTTTTAATTTACACGATCAAAGAACCATTTTTGGTGTAGAAGGAACTAAAAATCCAGCAACAATTTCATTTTTAGCACCATCGGAAGATGTTTCAAGAAAAGTTACAAGTGGTAGAAAAGAGACCATGAATGTAATTGTAGCTATGAATTCATTATTACAAGAATTTATTCCAAATCATATTGGACGTTACACAGATGAATTTTACCCAACAGCAACAGGAGATAATTTTCAAAAGTTAGGGCACAATACAATTTTAATTGAAGCAGGACATTATCAAGAAGATTATAACCGAGAAATGGCGAGAAAATTTAATTTTTTCGCGCTATTACAGGGAATTTATCACATTTCTACAGCAAAAAACTTTGAAAATTATACCGATTATTTTTCTATTCCAAACAATATCAAGAACTTCTATGATGTAATTTATAGAACAAAAAATAATGAAAAAGATGTAGCATATCAGTATGTCGAGAAAGTAGAAAATGGTAAATTTGCACTCACCTTAACTAAAGAAAAGGAAGGAAATTTATCAACCTTTCTAGGTCATAAAGAATTCAATAAAAATAACTAAAAATTAAACTTTTGTTAAACTAAGTTGTTTTTATTTGTAAAAAAAACATATTTTAGCAGTATTACTTGAAGAAAACAAAAAAAATGAAGAAGTTCGTACTAGATGAAATCGATCACCAAATTTTAGACATTTTAATTGAAAATGCTCGTACTCCTTTTACTGACATAGCAAAGAAATTATTAGTATCGGCTGGTACTATTCATGTTCGTGTTAAAAAAATGGAAGATGAAGGAATTATTCAAGGATCTACATTAACCTTGAACTATGAAAAAATGGGATATTCGTTTATAGCCCATGTAGGTGTATTTTTAGAAAAAACATCTATGACACAACATGTTTTAGATAATTTACGCTTAATACCAAATGTGACAGTAGCATATGTTACAGCTGGTAAGTATAATATATTCTGTAAAGTAAGGGCTAAAAGCACAAACGATGCTAAAGATATTATTTATAGAATTGACGATATTCATGGTGTAAATCGTACAGAAACGATGATTTCTTTAGAAGAAAGTATCAATGATAAAAAGCGTTTAATGCACGCTATTTTTAAAGAAATTTAATTTTAGAATAATTAATTAAAAAAGGGTTACATTTTTATGTAACCCTTTTTTAATATTATTAGTTTTTAAATATTCCAATTAAATTTCTCGAAAAGAATATTCCAATCATTAGGAAGCTTAGCTTTTAATATCATTTCCTTGTTAGATATTGGGTGCTTAAATGTCAAAGAATATGCATGTAGAAAAAGATTCTCACAATTAAAGTTTTCTATAAACATAGTATTATGATTCTTATCACCATATTTAGGATCACCAATTAAGGGGTGACTTATCTTATTCATATGAATACGCAATTGATGTAAGCGTCCTGTTTTGGGAGATAATTTAACTAAGCTATATCGTGAAGTATCATAAGGTTTTACAGGAATATCAAGAGTTATCTTATCGACTAATTCAAGTAAAGTTTCAGCTTCTTTATGCACATTTGCATCTCTACCTTTTACAGGAGAATCAATTATTTTTCTTTCAGGCGCATGTCCACGAACAATTCCATAATATGTTTTTTGAATTTCATTATTGGTAAACAATTCTTGGAACTTAGAAACAAAAGAAGTTTCTTTTGCTAATAAAATGATACCAGAAGTTTTTCTGTCTAATCTATGAATAGGGTAAAATTTCTTTCCAAATTGATTAAATAACAGTTGTAATAAAGAGTCTTCATCAGAAACATTTCTAGAATGATGTGCGTGATGTACAACAACATTATTAGGTTTAGATACGCAAATAATATATTCGTCTTCAAAAAGTATGTCTAATGTCATAATTAGCTTTTTACTGCTTTAAGTTTAGTTATTTTCAATAAAACTATTGATAAGGTACCACAAACTAGAAATCCAATGAATAGTGGAAGGGTAGTGGTAATAACAAATTTACCTATAAAAGTAGCAATAGGTACAGCCATTATTGTAGAAACAAATCCATTAATAGCCGCTCCAATACCAGCAATATGCCCTACAGGTTGCATAGCAAGTGCTCTTAAGTTTCCAAATAGAAAACCAATTGCAAAAAATTGTAAAGCAAAAAAGGTTAATAAAATTACAATACTTGGGTTTTCTTTTTGATAAAATAAAAAGATATATAAAATTGGAATCAATGTAAATACAACCAAAAAGACAGAAACCAATTTATACATACCAAATTTCATAACGAAAGTTCCGTTTAAAAAAGTAGCAAAACCTACAGCTATTGCAAGACCTGCAAAGATGTATGGAAACTCATCTACTAAATGATATTGTTCTTGAAATATTTGTTGAGAAGCACTTAAATAAACCATAAAGGACCCAGTGATAAATCCAGATATTAAAGTAAAAACAATGGCTTGTTTATGCTTTATGAATTCTTTAGTACCAGTAATAAATAATTGGAAAGAAAATTTAATTTTATTCTCTTCCTTTAAAGTTTCTGGTTGACGTTTCCATAGCCAAATCATGACAATAACTCCAAAAATTAACTGACTATAAAAGATAGATTTCCATCCATAAATATCTAACATTAACTTGCCTATTGCTGGTGCTACAACTGGAACCATGATAAAAATAACAACAATAAACGACATTATTTTAGCCATATAATCGCCACTAAAAGAGTCTCTAACCATTGCTATGCTTATTGTTCTAGGAGCTGATAATCCAATTCCTTGAAGTATTCTACCAAAAACCATCATTTCAATAGAAGAGGCACTTACACAAATAAAACTAGCAATGACAAAAAGTATAAAACCACCATAAATTATGGGTTTTCTACCTAAGCTATCGGAAATAGGACCAGATATTAATTGACCAAAACCTAAACCTAAGAAAATCATTGTTACAAGTAATTGATTATCACTTGATGCTTGTTGAATATTAAGAGATAATCCTATTTGTTCTAAAGCAGGTAATAAAGCATCTATTGATAAAGCTACTAGCGACATTAATGAGGCCATTAAAGCTATGAATTCTAATTTAGAATTGTTTTCTTGTTTTTGCATTCGGCAAAAATACTGCGTTTATCTTCAGTATAACCATTTATAACCAAAAAAAGACCATTTTTATACAATGGTCTTTTTAAAACAAACAAATAGAAAAAAACTACTCAATAATTTTTTCCAATAACCTAACTAAGTCTTTTATTTTTTCTTTATTTCTTACCGAAAGCTTTTTACCATTATACTTTAATATTGTAGAAGGTAAGTCTCTTATAGTTTCATTTTTTATATTGAAATCAACTTTTTTAAGTTCATCTTCAATTTCCTGTAATTGATTTTTAGAAAGAGAGAATTTATGTTCACCTTCTAAAGTTACATTTTGTAATCCCTTATAAATTACTTTACCATCATTATAAACATACATGTCAAAAACGGGGCATTTACCCATACATGGAGTTTTACCATAATATAATAACGGAGTCTCTTTCATATTTTTAGATAAAGAACAGCTACTAAGAACAGTAAAAAATAATATGTATAATAACGATTGTTTCATATTTAATAGTTTAAAAATGACGCCATCAAGAGATAAATGATTGAAGGGTAGTATAGAAGGGTATTTACTCTCAACAGCGCCTTTTAACGTATATTAATTATTAATGTCTACATTTAGTTTTATAAGGATTTCCAAAAGTATTAGCTTGTTTCCATTTACCAGGTTCAGGCAATTCAAATGCATAAGCTTTACCTTTTCCTCTGAGCTGTAAATTTTTTCTAATATGATTTCTAAATTCTAATAACTCGCTCTTTTCATACATTAGTAGAATTTTCTTTTCTGCAATTGAGTTTCCTGCTGGTTTATCTTTTCTAGTAATGAAAGTTGCAAATACTTCGGCAATATCCTCAGGAGGGTTTGTTGAGGCGTATTGGGTTACAAACTTTTCTTTATGTTTATTATAGAATTTTTGTTGAGACTCTTGATCTTTTTTAGCTATTTGATATTCTTCCCAAATATCTTTCCAATATTTTCCATGTAATTCATTTATATAAGAATTGTCTTTAGCACAACCTTCTCCTGGAAAATAGTTTTTACAATTTTCTGCTGTAATGGCAGCATTCAATTGAGTGTCGTTTAAAGTTAAAACATGCCCAAATTCATGAATAATAGTATAAGAAACTTCTCCACCAGCATTAAAACCACCTTGATAAGCATAATTAATAGCAATACCCATTTTCCAACTAGATAAATCTTTTTTTAATTGTACTACAAAACCAGCACTTCCAGAAACTGAGCCATTGTAAATTAAAAATTCGCCCATTTTTTTTCGTTGATTTAATGGTACTATCTTTTTTACTAAATCCCATATCTGATTATGTTTAGCAACATCTTTCTGATATTCTAAATCTTGCCCAGTAACTTTATAATCTTTGATTTTTGAAATATTATCGCCATCAATTTTATATAAAGTAATTTCACCATCACTACCTTGTTCTTGACTACCAGTACCAGTGTTTCCTGAATTTGAACCGTTAGAGTTACCAGTGCCATTAGAAGGGATTACAATAGTATCATCATTGCTACACGAGTTTATCACTAAAATTGATAAAACAATGAAAAGAGGTATAATTAATCTTTTGATTTTCTTCATAATGTTTAAATTTTAATTAGTAACTAAATCCGCGCGGCTATATAAGTTAAACAGCAATAACAAAATCTACCCTACTTAAAAAATGCATCTATGATTTTTATCATAGAATAAAGAATTGTTTCTACTGAAATTTGTGCTTATAGATAATGTAAAATCGAATTATTATGAAAGTATTTAAATTTCTCTCAGCATTTTTACTGTTATTCTCATTAACAGGTTATGCACAACAATTACAAATTGATGCTGAAATACGTCCTCGTGCAGAATACAGACATGGTTTTAAAACGTTATTTCCAGATAACGAAAAAGCAGCTTTATTTACATCGCAAAGAACACGTGTAAATATTGATTATAGAATTGAGAAATTGAACTTTTATGTAAGTGTTCAAGATGTTAGAGTTTGGGGAGATGTACCTCAATTAAATTCAAGCGATTCAAATGGATTAAGTATACACCAAGCATGGGGAGAAATTATGTTAGACTCTAATTTTTCTTTAAAACTAGGGCGTCAAGAAATTGTTTACGATGATAGTAGAATGTTTGGTAATGTAGCTTGGGCACAACAAGCTAGAAGTCATGATTTGGCGCTATTAAAATATAGAAAGAATACTTTTAAGTTAGATGTTGGTTTAGCGTTCAATCAGTCTAGAGAAAATATTATTGGTACAAACCTAATAACACCCAACACATATAAAGCATTACAGTATGCATGGATTCATAAAGATTTTGAGAATTTCTCAGGTAGTTTTTTATTCTTGAATAATGGACTACAATCTACTTCTGGAATAAAATATAGCCAAACTGTTGGTACACATTTAAAAACTAAAAGAAATAAATTAAATATAGCGGCTAATATCTTTTATCAGTTTGGAAACGATGTTAATAACAATGATTTAAGCGCTTATTTATTTGGTTTGGAATCAAACTACAAGGTAACAAATAAAACAACGGTAGGTTTAGGTGTTGAGTTACAAAGCGGTAACGATTACAATATTGCAAGTGGAAAGAACAATGCTTTTAACCCTTTTTATGGAACAAACCACAAGTTTAATGGGTTTATGGATTATTTCTATGTTGGAAATCACATAAATAGTGTAGGGTTATTAGATATTTATGCTAAAGCTAATTTTAAATTAAATCCAAAATCTAATTTAACAGCATTTGTTCATAATTTTTCTGCTGCAGCCGATATCAATAGCACAGTTTCAAAACAGCTAGGAACAGAAGTGGATCTTGTTTATGGATACAGATTTACTAAAGAAATTGGAGTTAAAGCTGGGTATTCTCACTTATTTGCTTCAGAAGGAATGAGAGCACTAAAAGGGAACTTTGAAAATACCAATAACTGGGGATGGGTAATGGTAACTATTAACCCTGTATTATTTAAAACGAAAAATAAATAGTTATGGTAGTGTCAAGAGAAAAAACAGTAGCAGCATATGTTACCGAAAATATTAAAACTGCACATATTTTCAAGAAGCATGGAATAGATTTTTGTTGTGGAGGAGCTATTACAGTAGAAAAAGCTTGTAAAAAAAACAATGTTGATCAAGCAATTTTAGAAAAAGAGCTTTCTGAAGTAGATAAAGTGGTAGATAAGTTACAAGATTTTGATAGTTGGAGCTTAGATTTTTTAATAGTTTATATTGAAAATCTTCACCATACATATGTAAGAGAAAGTCTTCCTTTATTGTCTCAATATGCTAATAAAGTGGCAAAAGTTCATGGACATCATTATGAAGAAGTAGTTATAGTAAATAAGCTCTTTCATGAAGTAGCAAACGAGTTAATTTCTCACATGCAAAAAGAAGAGCAAATTCTATTTCCTTTTATAAATCAGTTGGTAGATGCCAAAAAGAAAAAGGAAGTGTATAAACGACCTCCATTTGGCACCGTAAATAATCCAATTAAAATGATGGAACATGAGCATGAAAATGCAGGAGGTGTTTTAAAGGAAATAGCTAGGTTAACAAACAATTATACACCACCAGAAGGAGCATGTAATACGTTTAAAGCTTTATATGCTAAACTAGAAGAGTTTGAACAGGATTTACATCAGCATATACATTTAGAAAATAACATTTTACACCCAAAGGCTATTAAGTTAGAAAAAGAGTTAACAGCCTCTTAAAGAATAAAAACAAAAGACTTGAATTTTAATCGCGAAATATTACCAAATAAAAAATCTAAATGGAGAAAAGTAGCTATTGTTTTAATAGGAATAGTTACAGGATTAGGTTTTTTTATGGCAAAAGAGGCTTCTTTAGTTTCTTATATGTCAGATGATCCCTTGGCATGTGTAAACTGTCATGTAATGACGCCTATGTACAATAGTTGGATGCATAGTTCGCATAGAGAGCAAGCTTCTTGTAATGATTGTCATGTACCACATGATAATGTTTTTAACAAATATTATTTCAAAGCTAAGGATGGTTTATTTCATGCTTCGGTTTTTACAGCAAGAGCAGAGCCAGAGGTAATGTTTATGAGAGAAGCTTCACAAGAAGTAGTACAAAACAATTGTATAAGATGTCATATACAACAAGTAACACAAGTAAAATACGACGGTTGGCTTGAAAATCATCAAGAAAATAGAACAGAACGTAAATGTTGGTCTTGTCATCAAGAACTTCCCCATGGTACGGTGCATGGAATTTCTACTATAAGAAATAACATTGCTCCAATCCCCACAGATAATGTAGAAACGGTAATTCCAGAATGGCTTAATCAACAAATAAAAAAGTAACAAAACAATGAAAAACAAATTATTATTCTTAGTAACTGTAGTAGTCGTTTTTCTACTAGGGCTACTAGCTTCAAGCATTGTAAATAGAAAAAATGAAGCAAAGTATAAATACGTACCTCAGGTAGAAATTAGCGAAAATGAGCCTAGAAATGAAGAATGGGGTAAAAATTTTCCGGCAGAGTATCAATCTTTCTTACAAACTGAAAAAAGTGATTTTGAATCTTTTCAAGGAGGTTCAAAAATGAGAGATATGTTAGAAGAAGACACTCGTTTAGTAGTACTTTGGGCTGGTTATGGTTTTTCAAAAGATTATAGTCAAGGTCGTGGTCACCAAAATGCAGTGGTCGATTTACAAAACAGTTTAAGAACTGGAGGGCCTAAAGGAAAAGGAGATGGACCAATGCCAGCTACTTGTTGGACATGTAAAAGTCCTGATGTACCTAGGTTGATGAATGAAGTTGGAATTACAGAGTTTTATAAAGGAAAATGGGCCGATAAAGGACATGAAGTAATCAATCCAATAGGTTGTGCAGATTGTCACGATTCAAAAACAATGAAACTTACAATTACCAGACCAGCATTGGTAGAAGCTTTTGAAGCAATGGGTAAAGACATTAACAAAGCAACTCACCAAGAAATGCGTTCGTTAGTATGTGCACAGTGCCATGTTGAGTATTATTTTGATAAGAAAAAACCAGGTAAAGAAGGAGTTCCATATTTAACATTTCCATGGAAAAACGGAATGTCGGTTGAGGCAATGGAAAAGTATTATGATGATATGAATTTTAAAGATTGGACGCACAAATTAAGTAAAGCTCCAATGTTAAAAGCACAACATCCAGGGTATGAAACTTATTTAACAGGAGTACACGCAGATAGAGGGGTTTCTTGTGCCGATTGCCATATGCCTTATAAAAGTGAAGGAGGACAGAAGTTTACCGATCACCATATACAATCTCCAATGAATAATGTAGCAAACTCATGTCAAGTTTGTCATAGAGAAGAAGCAGATAAATTAAAAGCAAATGTATATGAGCGTCAACAAAAATCTACAGAAGCAAGGTTAAAATTAGAAGATGCTTTAGTAAGAATGCATGTAGAAGCAAAAAAATGTTGGGATTTAGGAGCTACAGAAGAACAAATGAAAGATATTTTGATGGATATCCGTCATGCTCAATGGCGTTGGGATTATGCAGCAGCTTCACACGGGGCTTCTTTTCATTCACCAGTAGAAACGGGTAGAGTTATAGCAAGTGGTTTGGACAAAGCTACAGAAGGACGTGTAAAATTAGCTCGTTTGTTAGCAGAATTAGGATACAATAAGCCTGTAGAAATGCCAGATATTTCTACTAAAGAGAAAGCACAAGCATACATAGGCTTAGACATGGAAAAACTTCATAAAGAAAAGGAAGAGTTTAAACAAAACTTACTTCCAAAATGGTTAGAGGAAGCAAAAGAAAGAGAAAAGACTTACGGAAGTAAAAAAGTTTCTTTGAATTAATTAAAACTTCAGTGTTTAGATGTTAAAAGATAATTTTTAGAGGTTAAACTTTAAAAATTATCTTTTTTAAATAAGTAAAATATGCAAAAACTATATAAAATTTTATCATCATCTTCATTAGCATTACTATTATTGCTAGTATTTGCAATTGCTATGGGAGTAGCTACCTTTGTTGAAAACGATTACGGAACAGCTGTTGCTTGGGCTAGTATTTATGATGCTTGGTGGTTTGAAATAGTAATGTTAGGACTAGCAATTAGTTTCTTTTTGCATATTTTTAAATACAATTTGTTAAGTAAGCGTAAGTGGGCTATTTTTCTTTTTCATTTAGCCTTTGTTATTGTTTTGTTAGGTGCTGGAATAACGCGTTATACTTCTTATAGCGGGATTATGCGTATTAGAGAAGGAGCAACTTCAAATGTAATTATTTCAGATACCAAACTATTATCAGCTACATTTATAAAGGACAATCAACGTAAAACGATTCAAGAAAAATTACAATTCTCTCCTTTAAGAGATAATAGTTTTCATTTTCATGAAAGTATAAAGAATACACCTATTTCAATTTCATTTAAAGAGTATGTAGCAGATGCATCTCCTGAAGTAATTACAGATAGCATTATAGGAGTTCCTTTACTTAAAATGGTTACAACGACAGGTAATGGAAGGAATACAATTTATTTACAAAAAGGAGAAATAGAAAAAATAGGAAAACATCAGCATGAAGTTGGATTTGAAGCTAATAAAGAAGGAATTATTAATATTATAGAGGAAGATGGTAAGTTTAAAATGATTACTCCACATCCAATAGATTTCTTTATGATGTCAAATCAGCAAGCTGGTAGAATTAAACATGATAGCTTACAAGAAATTAATTTAAGAACTTTATTTAGATCGAGCGATTTTTCATTTGTACCTACTTCATACCATCCAAAAGGAAAGTTTAAGTTAATAAGTTCAGCAAAAAGCAAAACAGATAACGATGTTTCTTTAGACGATGCTCTTATTGTAAATCTAACTGTAGGAAAAGAAACACAAGAAGTAAACTTATTATACAGAGAAGGTTTTTTACCAATAAAACATCAAGTAGATTTTAAAGATGGAACGCAAGTTATTTTGTCTTACGGAGCTGGAGCAATTCAGACACCATTTTCTATAAAGTTAAATGATTTTCAACTAGAAAGATATCCAGGATCGTCTAGTCCATCTGCTTATGCAAGTGAAGTAACCGTAATAGATCAAAAAGAAAACTTTGATTATCGTATTTTTATGAATAACGTTTTAGATTATAAAGGATTTCGTTTTTTTCAAGCAAGTTATGATACAGACGAAAAAGGAACGGTACTTTCTGTTAATCACGATTTTTTAGGTACTTGGGTAACTTATTTGGGCTATTTATTAATGGGAATAGGGATGTTTTTTACTTTTTTTGGAAAGGCTTCACGTTTCCAACTTATAAATAAAAAATTAAAGAAATTGAAAACTAAAGCTACTATTATAGCGCTTCTTTTAATTACATTTAGTTCAACATTTGCTATAACTAAACAAGATTCTATTCCTAAAGAAATAGCTATTGAAAGATTAGTTTCTTCCTTAGAAATAGATAAACAACAATCAGAAATATTTGGACGTTTGTTAGTTCAAGATTTAGATGGTCGTATTAAACCAATTAATACATTGGCATCTGAATGTATTCGAAAAATTTCTCGAAAATCAAATTTTAAATACCCAATTGCTACTGGAACAATAAAATTGGATGTAAATCAAGTTTTTTTAGGAATGCACATGGTGCCACAATTATGGCAAAGAATTCCAATTATTAAAGCAGATGTTGATAAAACAGGAGATTTATTAAAAGATGTAATTCAAGGTAAGAATGGTTTATACTCATTTATTAGTTTTTTAGATAAAGAAGGAAATTACTTATTGTCAAATGAAGTAGAAGAAGCCAATAAAAAGAAACCTGCCGAACGTAATGAGTTTGATAAAGAGGTTTTAAAGATTGATGAGCGTTTTAATATTTTGTATAACTTATTTACAGGGAACTATTTAAAAATATTTCCTAAAAAAGGAGATGAGAATAATACATGGTATAGTTATAATCATCATTTTAATGATTTTACTGAAGAAGATGCACGTTTTACTAAAACAATTTTACCAAGCTATTTTAAAGATTTAGAGCAAGGAAAATATAAAGAAGCTTATCAAAAAATGCTTTATATTAAAAAGTATCAGGAAGTGTTAAGTGCTGATATTATTCCAACAGAAGAGAGAGTAGAAGCAGAGCTATGGTATAACAAAGCGAATATAAATTTTTGGTTGTTCCAAGTATTTTTCACTGTAGGATTTTTACTTTTAATCTTAGCCGTAGTAAAGATGTTTACTGAAAAGAGATGGATTAATTTTTTATGGAATGGATTAATTTTAATCACATTAGTATCTTTTTTATTCTTTACATTTAATATCATTTTAAGATGGTATATAGCTCAACACGCACCATGGAGTAATGGATATGAAATGCTCATTTTTGTAGCTTGGTGCTTACTTTTAAGTGGTTTGATAACTTTTAGAAAATCAGATTTTTCATTGCCATTAGCTACTTTGTTTACGGGAGCTTTATTATTTGTAAGTTATTTGGATTGGTTAAATCCAGAGATAACCAACTTAATGCCTGTATTAAAATCATATTGGTTAAAAATACATGTAGCTACAATTGTAAGTAGTTACGCACCATTAGCTTTATCGGCAGTTTTAGGAATTATGGCTTTGTTTTTAATGTTATTTAAAACAAAAAAGAACAAAACTATTATAGAGTTAAAAATTAAAGAACTTAGCTATATAAATGAACTTTCTATGACTATAGGATTGTTTACTTTATCTATAGGAACGTTTTTAGGAGGAGTATGGGCAAATGAAAGTTGGGGACGCTATTGGGCATGGGATCCAAAAGAAACCTGGGCATTAATTAGTATAATAGTTTATGCAATTGTTTTACACTTACGTTTTGTACCAAAGTTGAATAATTTCTTTGTTATCAATACAGCAAGTATGTTTGCTTTTTGGTCAATTATTATGACTTCTTTTGGTGTAAATTATTATTTATCAGGTTTACACAGTTATGCTTCAGGAGATCCTGTACCAATACCAAGTTTTGTGTATGTAATTCTATTTAGTATGATTTTATTAACTGTTTTAGTAGTATACAAACGAAAACAATCGATAAAATAACATTATGAATTTCGAATTTTGTTAGAAAATATAATAGAAAACTCCATAGTCAATAAAGATTATGGAGTTTTTAATTATAAGGGGAGGGGAAAAATGAAAAGTTTTATAACGAAAATCTTTTGGCAGCTTCTCGTTCTAATTCTTCTCTAAAATTTGGATGAGCAATAGAAATTAAAGCTTTTGCTCGTTGCTTTAAACTTTTACCAAATAAATTAACTACTCCATATTCTGTTGCTACATAATGAACATGGGCTCTTGTTGTAGTAACACCAGCTCCTTCTTTTAAGAAAGGTGTAATTTTTGAAATTCCTTTAGGTGTCATTGATGGCATAGCAATAATAGCTTTTCCTTCTTTAGATAAAGATGCTCCACGGATAAAATCCATTTGACCACCTACACCAGAATACTGGTATTTACCAATAGTATCGGCACAAACTTGCCCAGTTAAATCAATTTCAATAGCACTATTAATAGCCGTTACTTTTGGATTTAATTTAATAAGTGAGGTATCGTTTGTATAACCAGCTTCTTTAAAGTGTACTAAAGGATTATCGTCAATAAAATCATATAGTTTTTGAGAACCTACAGCAAAACAAGTAACAATTTTACCTGTTTTAATTTCTTTCTCTTCACCAGTAATAATCCCTTTTTCTACTAAGGGAAGAATACCATCAGAAAACATTTCGGTATGAATTCCTAATCGTTTATGATTGGTTAGGTTATGAAGCACAGCATTTGGAATATTTCCAATACCCATTTGTAAAGTAGCACCATCATCAATTAATTCAGCAACGTGTTTTCCTATTTGAGATTCAATTTCAGAAGGACTTCCTGTAATAGATTCGTGTATTGGTGAATTTACTTCAACAGCATAATCAATGTTTTTAATATGGATTATTCCATCACCATGTGTTCTAGGTACATTTGGATTTATTTGAGCAATAACTACTTTGGCCGTTTGAATAGCTGGTAAGGTAATATCTACAGATACTCCTAAAGAACAATATCCATGCTTATCTGGAGGAGAAACTTGAATAAAAGCTACATCTAAAGGATAAATTCCTCTTCTAAATAACCAGTGAATTTCACTCAAGAAAATAGGCACATAATCACCATTATTTGTGTTAACTCCTTTTCTAACATTGTTTCCTACAAAACAACTAATCAACTTAAAAGAATTAGAATATGGTTCTTCTAAGTATTTAGCTTCACCATGTGTATGAATTTGAATAATTTCTACATTAGATAGCTCTTTATAACGCTCACATAAATTATCTATTAATACATTAGGAGTCATTGCTGCTCCTTGAAAAAATATTTTATCGTTAGATTTTACAATTGAAACTGCTTCTTCAGCGGTTACAATTTTCATCATATCTCTACTCATCATTTTGTTTTATTTATTGCAAAGTTCCGCCGAAAGCTGATGGTATAAAATGATAAAAATCATATTAGTTTTAAGATTATTTTCACCTCATATTCCGTATTTTTACAAGTATGCTATCATCAAATAATTTCTTGCAAAAACATAGTAAAATAGCTTTAGGTTATTTTTTTATTATAGCTTTTTTAGGCGTTTTATTGCGTTTGTTTTCTGTTTATGATTTATCGTTTACTTATCGGTTTGTAGTGCATACACACTCACATATTGCCTTATTAGGATGGGTATATACAGCTATAACAACACTCATTTTTAAGATGTATTTGAGTGAATTAAATATAAAAAGTAAATATCAGAAAATATTTTGGGCAACTCAAGTAACCATCATAGGAATGTTAGTTACATTTCCATTTACCGGATATGCTTTATTTTCTATTATTTTTTCTACACTATTTTTAATTGTTTCATATGTATATGCATACATACTGTTTAAGTATACTCCTGTAGAACAGAAAAAAACACATTCTTATCAATGTGTTCGTATAGCTTTATGGTATATGATTATCTCTAGTATTGGTCCATGGGCTTTGGGAGTAATTATGAAAACAGCGGGAAGTAGTTCCGATTTATATAAGAACGCAATTTATTTTTACCTTCATTTTCAATACAATGGATGGTTTATTTTAGCATTGTTTGGTATTGGATTCTATATTTTAGAAAAACAAAATATTCGAATTTCTAAGAGCGTTTTTAATATATTCTTTTGGTTAATGAATCTTGGAGTTATTTTAACTTTTGGTATTTCATTATTATGGATGAAACCTCATCTTGGGGTTTATTTAGTTTCAGGGTTAGGTGCTGTATTTCAATTAATATCATTCGTTTATTTAATATATAAATTAAGAGATTTTAAAGAAAAAATTAAAAAGTCATATTCAGGTTTTTTCCTTAAAACATTAAAAGTAGTAGTTCTTTTATTTTTCTTAAAATTAGTGTTTCAATTATTAGGAACAATTCCAGAAATAGCAAATAGAACTGCTTCGAATATAGATTTAGTTATAGGCTATTTGCATTGGATTTTTTTAGGAGTAGTTAGTATTTGTTTGCTACTGTTTTTGTATAGTTTTAAGCTTGTAACATTGTCAAAAAGAAGTATTGCTTTTTATGTAACTGGATTTCTTTTAACCGAAGTGCTAATTTTTTATAAGGCGCTAACTTCTTGGTTTAATCTATTACTAATTGATTTTTATTTCGAAGCTTTAGTTATTGTTAGTTTTATATTTTTTATAGCGATAACTTACATTTTTATGAGTCAGTTTAAACGAAAATAATAAAGACTAAAACATCTTTTTTATTACTTTTATATAAAAAACGTGAATGTTATCAAATGCTTGTAAATACGCTATTCGATCAGTACTTTATTTAGCTATTCATAATGAAGAAAATAGTAGAGTAGGAGTTAAAAAAATTGCTGAAGAGTTAAGTGTACCTCAACCTTTCTTAGCAAAATTATTACAACAGCTTACAAAAAGTAAATTAGTTTCTTCTTCAAAAGGTCCAACAGGAGGTTTTTATTTGAATGAACTCAACTTTAAGAATACTGTTTGGGATATTATAAAAAGTATAGACGGAACCGATAAGTTTGATCAATGCTTTATGGGATTGTCTTCTTGTGACGATAAAAATCCTTGTCCCGTTCATTTTACAGTTGCTCCATTTAAAAAGAAATTAATGGACGATTTTAAAGACAAAACCATTAGAGAGTTTACAAAAGAGATAAAAATTAAAGGAAGACATATTTCTTTAAAACAATTAGATGTAAACTAATTCAAGTTAAAAGTCTTTCTTTTTTGATTTTAAAACAATTTTCCAAGTAGGTAAAACTACCCATAATATTAAAACAATACTTGAGAGTAACATACCAAAGTTAGTTCCAAAGAACTTTTGAAACACAGCTCCTGTATAGCCTAATAAGGCTGAAATATCTAGTTTTAATAGAATTAATATTCTCGATAGGTCTACAGGATTAAAAAGTGTAGAGAATAGAGAAAATTGGTCTAAAGGATACTCTTGAAAAACAATTAAAGAAATTAGAAATAAGCCATCATAAATAACTGCTAAAAACAACCATAATAAAATAGCATAACCAAATCCTTTTATTTTGTTTTCATTAGCTAAACCAATATTAAATGCTAAAGCCACGAAAATAAAGGTTAAAAAAGCACCAATAGCTAATAAAGAAATAAAGTTAAAAATAGCAGAAGATTGTATTACTCCATAGGCTAAAAAAGGTATGCCTAAACCTAATACTAAACTTAGAGAAAGAGATAGAGAAACTCCAATATATTGTCCTAAAAATATGGTACTTCTTTTTAAAGGTTGTGCTAATAAAAGTTCTGTAAATTCCCTTGAATTATAATAGTACATAATTCCGAAAATGGTTCCTATTAAAGGAGTTAGTACCACTATAATATTCATTAAGGTAATCACAGCTTTAGAGGTATCATTATTTAGAAATAATAAAACAAAACCAATAACTAAATAAAAGAAGAAATATACATAACTCCATCTACTTCGTAGTAAATCCGAAAAACTATATTTTAATATTTTAAGCATGTTCCTTAGTTAAAATGTTAGCAATTGCATGTTCTAAATCAGTTTGATTGGTTTGCTCTTTCAGTTGCTCAATTTTTCCTTTAAAGTGAATTTTTCCATCTAAAAGAAACACAATTTCATCAGACATTTCTTCAACAAAACTCATGATATGAGAAGTAATTAAAATGGTTTTTCCTTTTTCTTTTTCCCATTTAATCAATTCTTTTAAGTGCAGTAATGAAATAGGGTCTAAACCAGTTGTAGGTTCATCTAGTATTATTAAATCGCTATTAAACATAAAGGTTAACACCAAGTTGACTTTTTGTTTGGTACCTCCAGATAAATTCCCAAGTTTTTGTTTTAAAAAAGGTTGCAACCCAAAGAGTTCTATTAAACCAAAATTTACAGCTTCTTTTGTACGAACATCTTTAATCATTTGAATTAACTCTGATACAGTAAGGTTCTCAGGGAAATTAGCAATTTGTGGTAGGTAATTTATGTTATTACGATAGGTGTGCTTTTTTAAAATATCCTTGTCGTTTATTTTAATAGTTCCCTTATCAGGAATTACCATTCCTAAGATACTTTTTATAAGCGTAGTTTTTCCAGAACCATTTGGACCTAGTATTGCAAAAATTCCTTTAGACTGAATATCTAAATCCAATTCTTTCAATACAGTAATTTTACCAAAAGTTTTATGTAAGTTTTTAATGTGTATCATTGTATCTTGTTCATTGATGGTTCTTTATCTACTAAATTATCTGGAGTAAATGCTGGTGATATCTTTTCAGAAAAATTGATAATATCTACAAACAAACTTCTTAATAATACTATTGCTTCTGGAGTCTTATTTACTACATAAGAAAAGAGTTTTACAGGTCTGTATGGTACATCTCCAATTCCGTTTTTATCTAAATCATAACCTGTATAAGAGCTCCAGTAATTGTTATTAAAACTATTGTCATTTAGTTTACTATTGTATGATAAATCGAAAGAATTGTTTAAAAAATTGTTTCTATAAAATTTATTAGCATAGCAAGCTCCGGCTATTTTTAAAGCCCATCCGTTACTAGTAAAAGTATTTTTAGAATAGTTAATTCTTGTAGATCCTTCAATATTAATTGCTGTAGTGTTTTCTTGAAAGGTATTGTTATTGATTTCAGCATCATAAATTTCTTTTAATAACAATCCATAGGAAGCTGTTCCCCAATTTTTTAAAAAGGTATTGTTGGTCATTGTTATAAACTTTGAAAACATTACTGCTACACCTGAACCGTTATTTTCAAAAGTATTATGATGATATTCATCGTTGTTAGAGAACATAAAATGTAACCCATATCGTAAGTTTTTAAAACTTGAGTTATTAAGAACCTTACTATGGGTTACAAATTCAAAATAGATACCGTCTCTTAAATTATGAACTTTATTCTCTTCTATGAGAACATTAGAACTATGCCATAAGTGAATACCATTTCCCGATCCTGCTTCATCTTTAGCTTCACTAGAAATATGGTTGTTTTTGATAAGTCCATGGTGAGATTTTTCAATTAAAATCCCGAAAAACACAGTTTTTAAACGAACATTTTCAATCTTAAAATGCTTGCTTTTAGAAATATAGATAGCAGCAAAATCTTTGGTGTAACTTTTACCTACATTTTCTAAAGTAATTCCATTAATAGCAACACTATCTGAAGCTATTTTAAGAATGTATCCTTTTTTATTTCCATTAATAATGGCTTCTTTATTGCCTATAATAGTTAAAGGTTTATTTATAAATATATCATGTTCGTTATATACACCTTTTCCTAAATAAATAGAATCATGTTTAGAAGCTACTTTAACCGCTTCTTGTATTGTTTTAATTTTACAATTAGAACAAACACGTAGCTGTTGCGCATTCACAAACATTCCAGTAAAAAGGAAGATACAAGTGATTATATGATATGTAACTTTTAGTTTCATTTAAAATAGTAAACCAGTTCTAAAACTAACTCCAACCAATACAAATAGAATACTTACAAGGGTAACTAGAATAATATGAGCAGCTAATGGTTTTAGTTTTCTTTTTGGGATTAGAAAAAAACGTGCATGAATGGCTAATGCTAGTGTGATTGCTAATAAAACTAGTTTTAGTATTATATGTTTAGAAAAATAAGACTCTAATGTAAACCAACTAGCTAGCTCAGGTACTCGAATTAAAGCCAATGATATACCACTAATAACCAGTACTAATAAAGCAGGTAACCCCACAGGTTCATATGCCTTTTCAAAATTTTCAACTATTGAAAAATCATTCTTTTTTAAGGCTTTTGGGAGAAAACGAATAGCCAGAATTAAATGGCCTCCAACCCAAATTGAGGCAGCAATAATATGTACTAAAATTAATAGTGAATACATTTTTAATGTGTTAAATAGCGTATTTAATACCTAACTGAAAAGATAAATCTTCGTCCATTTGAATACCATTGTAGTTTTCATAAATAGGAGCACCAGTTTCAATACCAATTCTAAAATTTTTAAGGCTCGAGTTTTGATTAAACATAAGATTAAAACCTAGAAATGTTTTTATTTTTTCGCCACCATAGTTATTGGTGTTTGCAGTAGGAACCATCATAGGATTAAGCTCAGTATCTCTTCCTGATATTTTACTTTGAGAAATACCTAAAACTCTTCCGGAAATGCTAATCCAATTGGCAACTTTGTAAGCTCCCCAAATATTAATCTGTTGTGTGTTTCCTAATCTGTAATCTTGACTATTGGTTCCTGTTCTGAAGGTAAATAAAGGTTGTACTCCCCAAGAAATGTATTCGGTATTTCCTTTATAAGTTGCACCCAGGGTAATATCAAAAGTACCAGAACCTAGCTGCATAGCATAAGGAAGTTTGGCATTTTGCATCATAGGAGTATCATCTTTCTGTTTAATGTTACCAATTGGGATGTTTAATGTACCATTTAAGTGGATAGAAGTATTCATTTTATTATAAATGCTATACAATGCACCTAATTTTAAATCCCCAAATCCAGAAGAACTTGTAGAAAAATCTCTAAACATGGTATTACCGCCCATCACCATACGAGCTTTTAAATTCATCTTATTTCTAACAAAATTTTGCATTAGCATAAGAGTTAGCTTATCAGAAGGAGCATACATTACTCCTAACATATACATATCCATAGTCATATTTTGTGGAGCAACCATGTATGAATTAAAAATAGAAGTGTTATTTATAGTAGAAGTTCCAGAACGATTCCCGTCCATTTCCATATTCATATAACGAAACGAAACCATAAACCCATTTTTTGAGTGTAAATGATCTCCCATTACACCAATTGGTGCATGTGCATCAGGTCTATTATGGTGCTCATGATGATGTTCTGTATCTCCAATTTTATTAGTATTAAAAGCATTTCTAATTTCTTGCCATGTATATAGTTTTCCTTTCTTAGTTTTTAGGATTAACTCAGCTTCTTTTTTAGTTTTAAAAGCAGATAAGTTAGCGCCCATAGGACTTTTAATAGCATTACTGATTAGATAAGTAGCTGTTATAGCATTAATTTGTTTACCACTGTTATAATCGGCAACTGTTAGGTTAGAAATAGAAGTTGTTTTTTGCTCTTTTAAATAATTAGCAAGGCATTCAATAGCATCAAAGTTTAGAACTTTATTAGTGTTTGTTGTTGCTTGAGCATTATGTAATTTATCTTTAATAAGCATATTACATTGAATACACTGATTATAAGAATCTTGGTTTTGAGAAATAGCTGTTTTATTTAGAAATAGAACAACAATTAGGCAAAACAAATAATATTTTGCTTTCATTTTTTTGATTGATTTTATTGTTGAATTCTAGTTATATTGTCTTAATTGAAGTGCTCTTTGATAGCTTCCCAATTAAATATGTTATTTCCATTAAGTTTAGCCTCGCTTTCAGTAGCGTAAGCTGATAAATATGCGCCCATAGGGCTTTTAATTTGTTTATTTATTAGATAAGTAGCCTCAGTAGCATTAATTAATTTTTCAGGCTTAGTATAGTCTGTTACTAAGATATGTGCTAAAGAGTTTTCTTCCTTGTTTTTAATATCGTTTAGCATACATTCCGTAGCATCGTATTTAGATGCTCTTCCTTTTTTAGAAACAATTTGTGCAGCGAATTTCTTCTCTACAATTGTCATCTTACAAAAGCTACAAGCGTCGGTACCATAATCAATTTTTTGAGGTTCCACTGTACAGCTAGCTAATAGGAGTAAGGCAAATAAAAAGATAAAAGGCTTTATATAATTCATACTAATTCTTTTTGGTTTGTTTTTTTCCTATGAAATAAGAAGAAAGTGTTAATAACATACCTATAAACATAAAGTAAGCTCCTAATCTAGGATAAGAATGTGCTGTAAAGTTTAAGATTTCTTTAGTTCCCAATAAAGGAGGTTGAAATCCCATAACAGAGCCATCAGGGTTGGTAAACTTCATAATTGCTTTTGGATCTAAATTATGTCCGTAGTCATATTCCCATAAGTAGAAATCGTACATACCCGCAATACCTAAAATAGTCATCACTATAAACCAACCTAAATACCATTTGTAGTTTGCTTTTAATCCTATAAGTACTCCTAAAGCTACCATAATTCCAATTACTACAGGAAAAACTTTAAATTCAGGAATAGTTTTAGGTATGTATTGCATTCCTACATAATGATTCATTAAATTGATATTTTTAATATCAAACTCATTAGTATCAGAAAACTTATTGATATAAATATCCATTCCAAGCGGAGTAGGGTATTGTGGAGCTTCTAAGGTAATATTCCATAAAGGGAATATAAAGAGACCTAATAATAATAAAGCACCGGCTATCATTGTAATTTTAGGCTGTTTCATCTTTTGTTGATTTAATTTTTGATGAAAGGCTGCTTGAAAACATATTCAATCTCAAAACTCAAGCAGCCAGTCAATCAAAAAAAATTAATTACTCACCATCTAAAGACCAGGATAGTTCTATGTTAGAGCTTTTAGGGGATACTCTAACATATCCTTGCATCTCTTGATGCAGCGCCGAACAAAAATCAGTACAATAGAATGGCCAAACACCTACTTGTTTTGGTTCCCATAAAAATGTTTCAGTTTGTCCAGGCATAATTAATAATTCAGAAGTATTTGCACCAATCATGCTTACTCCATGGGGAACATCGTAATCTTGTTCTAAGTTGGTAATATGGAAGTATACTTTATCGCCTACTTTAATTCCTTCAATGTTGTCAGGGGCAAAGTGACTACGAATCATGGTCATGTATACATGTACAGTATTACCATCTCTAACTACTTTTGCATCTGCTTCACTTTTAGTTACAAAAGGATGTTTATTATCTTCTAATTTGAAAAACTTTTTAGAACGAGGTTTTACTAAATCAGCAGGAATACCAGCAGCATAATGAGGCTCTCCAACAGTAGGGAAATCTAGTAATAGCTCCATTTTTTCTCCAGAAATATCATATAACTGTGCCGACTGTGTTACTTCTGGACCTGTAGGTAAATAACGGTCTTTTGTTATTTTATTCATAACCAATACGTATTTACCAAATGGTTTACGAGAGTTTCCTCCAGGAACCATTAAGTGTCCAGGTGAATAATAAGTAGGCTTTCTATCGATTACTTCCCATGAACCTAATTTCCATTTTACAACTTCGGAAGAAATAAAGAACGTAGTATAAGCATTTCCTTCATTATCAAATTCTGTATGTAAAGGTCCTAAACCTGCTTGCTTTACACTACCAGCATTAATAGCTTCAAAATTCAAAATAGGAATTCCGTATGCGTCACCATCAAAAGATTTATCTTCAATAGCTTTCATCATCTTACTGTAAGAGTGTACCGTTAAATCTGCTGATAATTTTCCACTACCTACAATGTATTCACCATCAGGACTCACATCACAACCGTGAGGAGATTTAGGGGTAGGTAAGAAGTAGATTGCTCCAGGTACTTCAGAAGGATCAATTACTAAAACTTCTTTTTTCATGGTAGATGTTGCTGAATGTGTATGCTCATCATATACATTATGGGCATAGTTAGCAGGCATCTTTTTTCCTCCTCCGTTTTTTACATAATCAGCTACTTTTTTCCAGTTAATAGCCGTAATAAAGTCTTTATCATTTTGTGAAGCATTTACTTCTAATAATGTATTTGCTTCTTCAGTATTGTAAGTGGTAAAGAAAAACCAATCTTTAGAATCCCCTCGTCCGGGATGTGCTTTGTCATAATCGAATCCAGGCATTAAAATTTGAAACTCTAAATCCATTCCTCCATCTTCTGGATCTACTTTAATAAATGATAAGGCTCCTTTAAAATTACCTTTGTATTCTTTAATAGGCATATCTCTTTGAGGGACTGGTATAGCAAAACGAGTTCCTGCTACTACATATTCTGTATTTTCTGTTACATATGACGAACTGTGGTTCCCTGCTGTATTAGGAATCTCAATGATTTCAGTAGTTTCAAAAGTAGACAAGTCTATTTTAGCAATACGAGGTGTATTGTTACCATTGATAAATACAAATCGACCATCTAAAACACCATTGGTTTGAGAGATATCAGGGTGATGGGCATCATCCCAAGGAATAAAACCATGAGAAGTATTTAGCATTGGTTTGGTTTCTTCGTTAAATCCCCAAGCTTTTTCAGCATCTACTGAAAATACAGGAATAACTTTAAATAATCTTCCAGATGGTAATCCATATACAGATAATTGTCCACTGAATCCACCAGATACAAAGGCATAGAATTCATCGTGTTCTCCAGGAGCTACGTATACTTTATCGGCATTATTTCCTGATAATACACCGTTGCTGGTTCCTTTTTTATTATTGTTCCCGCAGCTAATCAAAAACAGTGATGATGAGATTATTGCAAGAAATATTTTAATTGTAGTTTTCATAAATTCTTGTTTTTGGTTGTTATAAGGTTCTGAAATATTCTAATACAGCTCTTGATTCTTTTTCAGTTAAATTCTGATTTGCCATTGGAGAACCATTGAACTTGATTAGTAATTCTTTAGCTATAGGATCTTTTTTTACCATTTCTTCTGGGTTTAAAATCATATTCATAACCCATTCTGGAGAACGTCTTTCTAGGATACCTGTAGGGTTTGGTCCTATAAATTTTCTATTTACTCTATGACATGATGAACACTTATTTTTAAATAATAGTTTACCTTCTTCAGCCATTGCTGTATTAATTGTAGGATCTAATTTTAAAGATTTAACAGGACCTATTCCTTTGTTGTTTAAATCAATTGTTCCGCTTTCAGTAGCTTTTTTTACTACTTTTTTAGCAGGCGTCTTTTTTACTGCTTCTTTAGATACTGTTGAAGAATTATAAGAAGGTCTTTTTTTATCATTACCACCACAGCTTATGAAAACTATGATTAGAAGCGTTGTTAGTAGGTTTTGTAATTTCATATGCTAAATTGATTTTAGGGTTAGTTATCTTTAGGTACCAAGACATCTCCAATAACATGGACCCATCCGTTACTTACTTTTACCGATTTTAAAATTTTTGTATTTCCCACATACAAATCGTTACCTTGTTTTGTAACATCTAAATATTTACCAGATGCCATATATAGTTTTCTGTTTTTTCTAACATTTTTCTCCAAAGTTTTTATTGGGTAATTAGCAGGAGCTACATGGTTTTTGAGTACAAAAGCTAACTGTGATTTGTTTTCTGGTTTTAATAATGTTTCTACGGTTCCTTCTGAAAGTTTATCGAAAGCTGTATTGATGGGAGCGAATACAGTTAATGGACCAGCATTTACAAGTGCATCTTCTACACCTGCGGCTTTTACAGCTACGACCAATGTTTTAAAATCATCTAAGGATTTTGCTACTTGTAAAGCATTAGCTTCAGAATCTTTATCAACTACTGCTGCTTGTCCTTTATGTACTGTTGTAGTAGCTTTTGTATCATTATTAGAAGCTTCATTTTTAGTCTCTTTACATGAGATAAAAAAGACCAAAAGTATAAATGATAGTAAGGGAATTTTTATTTTCATCTGTGTAAGATTTATAATTCATGTACAAATTTATAGAGCAGTTTTAAGTTAAAATATGATTAATATCATATTAAAAGACTTTTTTATCTTTTATTAATTTGTAATTAATCTATTTCGTGTAATTTTTTTAACTGTTTGTCTAAATACTTCCAACAATTCATATTAATTGTATCGAAAATATCAATCATCTTTTTTCCATAGGGGGTAAGTTTAGTTCCACCACCTTTTGAGCCTCCAGTACTTTTTATAACAATAGGCTTGTGGTTTGATTTATTAACAGAGTCTATTAAATTCCAAGCCTTTTTATAAGACATTCCAAGTTCTTTAGCCGATTTTGATATAGAGTTAGTCCTATGAATAGATTTTAATAATTTTATTCTTCCTTCCCCTAAAAACATCTTGTTTTCAGCCTCAATCCATATCCTACTTTTTATTTTATATATCATAATCAAATGTTTAATAGCTCAAAACTATTTTAAATAGTAAAAGCTAACTATGATATATATCACTCTTGCTTATTCTTATTTATACTAAAAATAAATTAAAAAAATATTAAAGGTTTTACGCTTTACTAAGTGATTGAAATCTAAGATTCTGTAAGGGTTTCGTTATATTTATGGAGATATAACGTTTTGATAAACTGTTAGTTATGATAAATGTCATATGATTCCTATTGAGTATTTCTGTAATTTGTTAAACAATTAAATATCAATTTTCTATGCCTATTAAAAGTTATTTAGCACATCCACACGAAGGAAAAAAAGAAGAGCTTCAACAAGCAATTTCTGTTTTAAATGGCTGTGAAATTATACCTGCTGAAAATCAAAATGTTCTTGTAGTTGTTACAGAGACTAAAGACGATGCAGAAGATAAAAAGTTAAAAGAAGTTATAGAAACCATAAAGAGTTTAAAATTACTAGCCTTGGTTTCAGGATTTAATACACCAATAAAATAGATACCATATGAGCGCCTCATTATCAAGTAGACGAAGTTTTATAAAAAAAATGGCTGCTACTGCAGCAATGACAGCTGCAGCAGCTATGTTCCCTGGGATTATTTTTGCTAACGAGCAATTAGAAGGAGTAGAGGGAAGAAGTTTAGATTGGAAAAAAGGACCATGTCGTTTTTGCGGTGTAGGTTGTGGAATTCTAGTCGGAGTAGAAAATGGAAAAGCAGTTGCCGTTAAAGGTGATCCAAATTCTACAGTAAATAAAGGATTACTATGTGTAAAAGGATACCATCAAATAATGTGTATTCAAGCAAAAGATAGATTAGAGCATGCTTTAGTTAAGAAGAATGGAACCTATGTAAAAACACCACTTAATGAAGCTTTAGATATAGTAGCAAATAAGATGAAAGAAACCATTGAAAAACATGGTAAAGATTCTGTTGCAATGTATACTTCTGGGCAATCTACAATACCCGAAGGCTATGTAGCTTCTAAATTCATGAAAGGAGCTATTGGTACTAATAATTTAGATTGTAATGCTCGTTTATGTATGGCAAGTGCTGTTGCTGGTTTCTTAACCACGTTTGGTGCAGATGAGCCTATGGGATGTTATGAAGATTTCGATTACGCAGATTACTACATAACTTGGGGTAATAATATGGCTGAAATGCATCCAGTTTTATTTTCTAGAATGTTAGAGCAAAAAAATATTAGAGGTGCTAAGATCATCGATTTTGCTACTAGAACAACACGTTCTAGTATGGCAGCGGATAGATCTATATTGTTTCAACCTCAAACAGATTTAGCAGTTGGTAATGCTATTTGTTATGAGATTATAAATAATGGTTGGGTAAATAAATCCTTTGTAGAGAAGTACTGTAATTTTAGTAAAGGACTTACTAAGATGGGGTATGGATTAGAAGATAAATATAAGTTTAAAGACAAACCTACAAAAATAAACTTCGAAGAGTACAAGGCTTTTTTAGAAGACTATTCTCCAGAGAAAGTATCAAAACTAACGAAAGTTTCTGTAAAAGATATTAAGTATTTAGCTTCAATATATGGTGATCCAAACAAAAAAGTAATGTCATTATGGTGTATGGGAGTTAATCAACATACCAGAGGTACATGGATGAATAATATTATTTATAACATTCATTTATTAACTGGTAAAATTTCACAACCAGGTAATGGTCCTTTCTCTTTAACAGGTCAGCCTTCAGCTTGTGGTACTGCACGTGAGGTGGGAACATTTACGCACAAGTTACCTAAAGGAGTTGTAATGAATCCTAAGCATAGAGCTAAAGCAGCTAAAATATGGAAAGTTCCAGTGGAAAAAATCCCTGCTAAACCGACATATCATGCTACAGAGATGTTTAGAGCAGTAGATAGAGGTGATATTAAGTTTATATGGACACAAGCAGTAAACCCACTAGTGTCTTTACCAAGAACAAGTAGATTCCGTCCAGGGATGGAGAAAAAGTCTTGTTTCGTAGTTGTATCAGATGTATTTCCAACTCCAACTTCTGATGTTGCAGATGTTATTTTACCAGCATCTTGGCATATAGAAAAATCTGGATTATATGGAAATTCAGAACGAAGAACTCAACACTGGGATAAAATGGTAGAAGGACCCGGAGAAACAACCCCAGATGCTTGGATGTTTATAGAAGTAGCGAAACGTATGGGGTATGGTGATTTGTTCCCTTACTCAAGAGAAAATCATGTTGAAGAAATTTATAATGAATACCGTCAATTTCATGAAGGTAAAAAGCACAATATGGCTCCAATTGAAGTTCTTAAAAAAGAATCGGGAGCAATATGGCCTTATGTAAATGGAAAATCGACACAATGGCGTTTTAATTCTAAATATGATCCTGCTTGTAGCAATGGAGAAGAGTTCCATTTTTATGGAAAGCCAGATGGTAAAGCTGTAATATGGCAACGTCCATACGAACCAGCGCCAGAAGTACCAGATAATGAATATCCATTTTGGTTAAATACAGGACGTGTAATTGAACATTGGCATACAGGCTCTATGACACGTAGAATCCCTGTTTTGCATAAAGCAATGCCAAATGCCTATGTTGAGTTTCATCCAGAAGATGCAAATGCCTTAGGAATTAGAAATGGAGAAAAAGTTAAGGTTTCTTCTCGTAGAGGATCTTGTGTATTACCTGCATCAATAAACGAAAGAGGTTTACCAACTAAAGGTCAGGTTTTTGTTCCCTTCTTTGATGAAAACATGTTAATCAACGACGTTACTTTAGATGCTTTTTGTCCTATTTCTAAAGAGCCAGATTATAAAAAGTGTGCAGTTAAAGTAGAAAAAGTATAAGGTCATGAGAAAACGATTAGGTATTATATCTTTATTTGTAATTCTTTTTATTGCTTTTATTGCAATATGGAATTATAGCTATCAGACTGGAAGAGAGGATACATATGTCCTCATAAAAGAAAACGGGATAACACCAATTATCCCATTAGAAAAAGGTGTTTTTAAACGTTCAGAGCATGCTTTAGATTATGTTGAAATGCCTGTAGATGAAACGCATCAACGAAGCATGAAAAACTATTATAATAATAGAGCCTTCTATGGTGCGCCACCAAGTATTCCTCATGATATAAATAGTGAGAGAAACATGGGAGACAATAGTTGTTTAAAGTGTCACGAAAATGGAGGATATGTAGAGAAATTTAAAGCATACACGCCTGTTACTCCTCATCCCGAACTGGTAAATTGTCGTCAATGTCATGTTCCGCAGAAAAGTAATTCATTATTTGTAGCAAATAACTTTAAAAAAGGCACTATTCCTACAGTAGGTAATAATAATGCTTTGTTGGGTAGTCCACCAGCAATTCCACATCAATTACAATTAAGAGAAAATTGTTTAGCGTGTCATGCAGGACCTAGTGCACCTAAAGAAATTAGAGTATCGCACCCAGAAAGAATTAATTGTCGTCAGTGTCACGTACCCAATAATAAAGTAACAGAAGATATAGGAAACTTTATCAGAAAAATGGAAAACTAATGAAGAAAAATAAATACATAAAATTAGTTAGTTACTTGTTTGTCATTGCTTTTTTAATGATTTCATGTAAACACAAAGAACACGAATATCATAGTATTACAGATAAGATAGAGGCAGAGAGTAAGCATTATAAAGGAGTGTCGGTTTCATCAGAAAATTTTATTGATGGTTTAAACATGATTGAAGTAACAGAAAACGAAATCACGTTTAAAATACCTACAAGAAAAGATAAAATTAAATCTTTTAAATGCACAGAATGCCATACACAGCCTTTGGCTAAGATGAAATCTGGAGATATCAAAAAGGCGCATTGGAATATTAAACTAAATCATGCAAACTCTAATACAATGAATTGCATTACATGTCATAATAGCGATAATATGGATGAGTTAAGAAGTATTACTGGACATGGAATAGATTTTAATAAAAGTTACAAACTATGTAGTCAATGCCATCAAAAACAATATAAAGATTGGACTGGCGGAGCACATGGAAAAATAATTAATAGTTGGGCACCACCTAGAGCATCAATGACATGTGTAAACTGTCATAATCCGCACTCGCCAAGTTTTCATACTAAGTGGCCAGCACGATTTAATACACAAAAAGTTAAAGAACGTAAATAATTTAGGCATGAGCAATAACAATAAAAAATGGTTTACTCTAAACCTAAATAGCAGACATAAACAAAAATCAAATTCTTGCGGATGTGGTAAGACAGAAGGAGGATGTAATTCTAATTCTTCAAAGAAAGAACTTAGCAAAGAAGAATTCTTTGAAGCTGCTGTAGATGCATCTATTGGTGAAGAACGTCATAGAGATGGTTTTGAACAAGTTTTTGATGTGAAAATGGATAGGCGTAGTGCTTTTAAAAAGCTAACAGCAAGTTTATTAATAGGAGCTGGAGCGGTAACAACTTCTTGTAGTGTAACAACAAGTAGTGATACTAAAGAGAAAGCTCAAATAGACTGGGAAGAGCAATTTAAAGGAAACTATAAATTGATGACGGATGAAGAGAAGGAAGCAACAGTGAATAGATTGGTTCGTTCATATCAATTACGTACAGGAAAAACAATCAATATGTCTTCTAAAAATGCAGAAGAAGATGTGTTATTTGGATATGCATTTAATATATCAAAATGTCAGGGATATATGGATTGTGTTAGCGCCTGTGTTGAAGAAAATAATCAAGATAGAAATTCTCAAATGCAGTACATCCGAATTCATGAAATGAAGGATGGAAAAGGCTTTAATTTTAATGAAGCTGATGATAATTATTATCATGAAGTACCAGCAGAAGGACATTTCTATATGGGAACTCAGTGTTTTCATTGTGATAACCCACCATGTGTTGAGGTTTGCCCAGTACAAGCAACTTGGAGAGAAAAAGATGGTTTGGTAGTGGTCGATTATGATTGGTGTGTAGGATGTAGATACTGTATGGCAGCTTGTCCATATGACGGACGTAGATTCAATTGGAGTAAGCCTGAAGTTCCTGAAGAAGAGATTAATAAAAATCAACATTACTTAGGAAATAGAATGCGTAAAAAAGGAGTCATGGAAAAATGTACTTTCTGTGTACAGCGTTCCAGAGCTGGTAAAAATCCAGCTTGTGTAGAGGCATGTCCTACGGGAGCTAGAATTTTTGGAAACCTACTAGATCCAAATAGTTCTATACGTTGGGTGCTAGAAAATAAAAAAGTATTCAGATTAAAAGAAGATTTAGGTACAGAACCAAAGTTCTGGTACTTCATGGACTAAAATATATAGTATGAGAAGACTTAAAGTTTTTACAAGTTTAGTAAAAGACAGTTTAAATATAATTACACAAGGTTCTAAAAAGTACCACTTATGGATGGCTTTTTTAACTTTAGTAATGCTTGTTGGAATGTATTGTTATTCAATTCAACTAGAACATGGACTTAGTGTAACTGGAATGACAGATAGAGTTAGTTGGGGATTGTATATTTCTAACTTTACATTCTTAGTAGGAGTAGCGGCTGCGGCAGTTATGCTGGTAATGCCAACCTATGTATTAAAGGATATTGATTTTAAACAAGCAGTATTAATAGGAGAAGGCCTCGCAGTAGCAGCTCTTATTATGTGTTTAGCTTTTGTTGTAGCAGACATGGGAGGGCCTTCTGTATTATGGCATATGATACCAGGTATTGGGGTTTTTAATTTTCCAAATTCAATGTTAACTTGGGATGTAATTGTTTTAAATGGATACTTATTTTTAAATATTACAATTCCATTTTATATATTATTTAGGCACTATCAAGGAAAAGAATCTAAAAAGAGTGTTTATGTACCAGGAGCAATATTATCGGTTTTTTGGGCAGTAGGAATACACTTAGTAACAGCATTTTTATATCAAGGATTACAAGCACGACCGTTTTGGAATAATGCCTTGTTAGGACCTCGCTTTTTAGCTTCTGCATTTGCAGCTGGACCAGCTTTAATTATTATAGTATTAGCTATTATAAGATCATTTACAGCATTTAAAATAGAAGACAAAACTTTGAAGAAGTTAGCAATGGTAGTTACTGTTGCTGCTCAGATTAATATTATTATGTTAATTTCTGAATTATTTAAAGAGTTTTATGCCCCTACGCATCACAGTGAAAGTGCTTATTATCTGTTTTTTGGTTTAGATGGAAAAACGGCTTTGTTACCTTGGATATGGACAGCAATTTCTTTAAATGTATTAGCAACGGTTATATTAACGTTTCATAAGCTACGTAACAATTTAAAAGTATTATACTTTGCTTGTTTTATTCTTTTTATAGCAATTTGGATAGAAAAAGGTTTTGGCTTAATAGTACCAGGTTTTATTCCAGGACCTTATGGTAAAATAGCAGAGTATACGCCAACAGCAATAGAAATAGGTGTTACACTAGGTATTTGGGCAATGGGAGCTTTAATTTTTACAGTTTTAGCTAAAACAGCAATTGGTATAGAAACTGGAAAGTTGAGGTATAAGAAATAGTAAAAAATAATTGGAAATATTTTATTTGTAGAAGAGTGATTTTTTAAGGGAAATCACTCTTTTTTATACAGTGATTTTTTTGTTCTATTAATTTTGTCTATCGAAATAAACTTGTTATTTTCGTTCTCGAAATGTCAAAATTTAAAGCCGGGGGGCTTTTGTTAAGACTAACTTCGAAAAGGAACTGAAAGTGTTCCTTTTTTTTTGCCTATTTCTAGCAAAATAATATCTAAGTAATTCATAAAAAAATGTAGCATAAAACTTCTATTAAGTTTATTGCTACACGTTAGTATAATTTACTTTTTTTTAAGCCTTTTAAGGATAAGCTTTAATTTAAGAAATAAGTATTAAACAAGTAAAAGTGAATAATAAAATAAGGAATAATAAAAAGGATTTAATTTTTCTCATAAAGGTATTCATTTTAAATAATAACGGTTGAATAGCAGAAAACCCTACCTAATTTATTAAGAAATTTTATAAGAACCCATAAAAAAACGAACCGAAGTTCGCTTAAATTTTATCCTGGAAGACATCTTCCTCTGTGACAAATAGCATAAGGATCGTTCCAAGCTAAAACACACTGTTTGTTAGTGTTACATGAAAGACTTCCTCCATTAATAAATTTTTGTTCTTTTCTATTTAAAATAGAACCTAAGTTTGATACACTTCTAATCATAGTAATAAATTTTGATTTGTTTCAAATTTAAATATTGAAAGAGAATAAACTTTAAGAAAAACCATAAAATAAGTAAGGTATTACCTTTTAATTTGTTGTTATTTAGTTTTTTAAGAAGTATTTTGATTCCCTGCTTAAAAAGAAAAAGAGAATCATGAATAATAAAAAAGAAGAAGTTATCACCTCCAGACACTTCTTCTTTTAAAACTAACTAATCTATCAAACTGTAAAATGAAAAAATCAAATTTTTAAATTATACTTCAAAGATAATTTAGAGAAGTACTTATTTTTTAAAAAATTAGATGAAGAGAAATAAAGTATCGATGAGTTACCTTTTTTTATAAGCTAATTGAATTTTTGTCTATTAGTGATAAAATCAAGAAGAAAGTAAACTGAGAAAAAATTGTTTTTTTAAATTTTTAATGTTATATTGTACTTATCTTATTGAGACGTCAATAAGATTTCTTTTTCATAGCAATTTTCCCACTCAATTTTTTGAGTGGGTTTTTTATTTATTGAAATGATTATTTACAGTTAGATTCAATACCTTTAAAGAATATTAATCAATAGGCTGTTTCATAATCAGTTTTTTGAGATATTCAACTTTTCCATTCAGTTGAATTTTTATTAGTTGTTTCTATTACCTAATACTGAGTTACTAGTTAACATAGCATATATGATCGAGCTTTATTTAAGTTTCCATGCTTATACCAGTTAGCACTACAAGTAGATTAAGAAGAAGTTGTTTCGTTTTTAAATTTTAGATCAATTTAAAAACTATCCTTGAAACTATATTTATTTTACAGAACCTTTTAATAGTATCAAATACCAATAAAAATTAATACAAGTGTTCTAATAATAAAAGTAAATACAAATGTATAGTAAACGTAAGTATTAAAAGATAAAAGAATATTTTTCTTATCGTAATACATTATACGTAGCCCCGTAGAAATGAACATCAACAATATTGAGAAATAAAATATTATATTATGAAAATATGTAGCTGTGTTGATTAATAAAATTGTATAACCTATGGCAATTATAATGCAAAGTAATATATCTAAAACATTACATATTTTTTGAGTAAAACTAGTTTCATTAACGTTTAGTTTCTCAGATTTATTTTTAGATAAACTTAGTAGGGGGAATAAATTAATCATAGAGTAAAAATTTAAAATTTAACTCATGCAATAAATAGTTTTAAGAAGCTGGATTTAAACGATTAAATATATCTTTAGCACCATTACCTATGGTAGAAAATATTTTTTGATTCTTAATAGCCAAAGCCCTTAATTTTTTAATAGCCTTTAATCCATCAGAATCAATCTCTTTTATTTTATCTAAATTAATTACTGTTTTCTTATTTTGTGAAATATAGTGCTCAAAATAAGTAATGAAAGATTTAACAGTTGTACAGTTAATTTTACCTTTTAAATAGAAAATTCCTTTTTTTTCTGAGATTTGTAAAGCCATGGTTGTAATTTTTAGTGTTTGTATATGTAAATATCAACTATAGATATCTAATAAGCATGTTTCTTTCGGTAAAACGCAATTTACTTTCGATAAAAAGAAGAAAAATAATAGATAAAATAATTTTAGTTAATTATTTTGTATTAGTTAATTAAATTATTTTTTATAACTAATTTATAATGTTTAGGTTAAGGTTCAAATAGTTAATTTCCTGATAAATGAACAGGAAAAACACTGGTTCGATTAATAGAAATTTAGAATTAATAAAAAAGCTCCCGAAGGAGCTAAGAAAAAAGGGAATTAAATTGTATAAATCTAAGATTTCTCCGTTGTAATTTTTTCAAATAAAATATGAGGCAGCAAAAATATATGCATGTAAATTATTTATATGAAAAAAAGCCGGAAAAAAAGTAAGGGAAATCCGTAATATTTGGAGAAAAAAATTAAAAATGTAATACGATTATTTTAGGAATAAAATGTAATAAAAAAGAAGCGTCCCCCCGGATAACTTCTTTTTAACTAATTAAACTATAAAATGAAAAACAAAATCTTAATTTATACTTCAAAGATAGAATAGGAGTGGGGTTGGATTTTGTCTTTTTAGATAAAAAGAGTTAAAGTATCGTTGAATAGTATTCTTTCACAAATAAGTAGAATATTGAGAGTGATTTATAAAAAGAATAAATAAAGATTTTTTTTCTGTGCGCATAGCGGGAGTCGAACCCGCACGTCCTTACGAACACAAGCCCCTCAATTTAGGTGATATATTTTTTCAACTTCTTTAGTGTTAGTTATCAGGTTGTTATGTTTTTACTACTTATGTTTTTTGTAGTAATTATAGGTGCTTTTAAAGGTACTTTTTTTAATTTAATTAATATATTAATGAAATTATAATCAATATTTTAGATAATCAATGTTAAAAATAAGTGATATTAAAACTTCTGTAATGATGGTTAATAACAAAGCACAATCTCTTAAATGGTTGCCAATATAATTATAATAAAGTGATTAGAATTATTAAATAAATTAAGAGGGATTATAGACAAGATAGATATCCAGTTCATTTAAACAAAATATTAACAATCTGTAGGTTCTCAGATCCTAAAAACTTAAAAGTTCATTGACATAAATAGTAGTAAATAATAGTTCCTCTAATTCAGTTAGAAAGATATTAATATGTTTTACAATTATATATAAACAGGTTATACATGTTAATCATATTAGATATAACAAATAAAGGGATAAATAGTATCCCTTTTAATAAGCTAAATCATAAATTTTTGATTATTCGATGAAGATTATGGTATCCAAATAGCCTGCTCAGTTACTTCTCCAACTGTAATCTGAGGAGTTCCTTCGTATTGTCCATCAATAACAGATTTAATACCTAATGCATCTGCTTTAACTGCTCCACCTGTAATCCAATGACCTCCTAAATTAACTTTTTCTCCTATTTGAGTTAACACAACCCAAAAAGTACTAAGTTGACCAAACGAGATCTTTTGAGGTGTACGAACCAAAGGATTATTAATTGCTTTATTGTATACTAAATCAGCTAAGGCAGCTCCTCTATCGGATTTAATACAATTATCTAAAAAATCTTGTGTTAATTGTTCTTTAATTGATGCAGAAACTTCTGGAATTAATTCTAAGTTGTTCATAATAATAAGTTTTAAAAATTTCTTACTCTTTTATAATGGCTTTTCAGATACCGCCTTTGTAATTAAGAACTAATTATTCAAATAATTTTTTCTTAACAATTCAAAATTGAAGAAATAAAAAATAGAATTTTTAGAAAATGTAATAAGATGTTGATTTTAAGTAATTAAAGGTAAGTTTTGCAGTATGAAGAAAGCTTCAAAAAGTATATAAGTAATAATGGTTTAAGATTTTTATTAAGTCTTGTAATATTTAGAATTATTCTATTGGATTTATAATTTCTTTATTAAGTTTATAAAACTATTATCTGGAGGTGAAATAATTATTTACTAAAAGCCTCCTTTTGTTAAGGTGTTTTTTTATCAAAAATTTAAGTAAAAAGGGCTTGTTGTTTGTACTTATTTATTTGATTTATAGGTGGATAAAGCTTTTTTACATAAGGATATAGGTACTGTTACAGGTACTTTTATGCTTTTTTTCTTGAAAGGCTAGGAGTGAAGTATAAAAAAACACTTATAAATATGTTCATAAGTGTTTGATAATTAAAGTTTTATTATCTGTGCACATAGCGGGAGTCGAACCCGCACGTCCTTACGAACACAAGCCCCTCAAGCCTGCGCGTCTACCAATTCCGCCATACGTGCATAAACTAAAAAAGTTAAGCAAATGCTTAACTTTTTGGTGACCGGGCTGGGGCTCGAACCCAGGACCCTCTCCTTAAAAGGGAGATGCTCTACCAACTGAGCTACCCGGTCATTGCTTCCTTGCAAAAGCGGTTGCAAATATACAACTGTTCTTTAACCTAAAAAAGCTTTTTTGTAATAATTTTTACTCATATTTGTAACTGCTTAATTATTAGTTTATGAAAATTGTTTTATTAGGGTACATGGCGAGTGGAAAATCTACAATTGGTAGGTTATATGCCAAAAAAATGGGAATTTCTTTTATTGATTTGGACGATTATATTGAAGAAAAAGAACAAAAATCTATTTCAGAAATTTTTGAAACAAAAGGAGAAATATATTTTAGAAAGCAAGAACATTTCTATTTAAAAGAATTGTTAGCCCTTGATGCAAGTTTTATTTTAGCTTTAGGAGGAGGAACTCCTTGTTATGCTGGTAATATGGAATTGTTGTTAGCAGATACAAATGTAAAAACAGTATATATGCAAACAAGTATTACTGCAATAGTAGAAAGGCTAAAAAATGAAAGAAACAAACGTCCTTTAGTAGCAAGACTTAGCGAAGAAGAATTGCCAGAATATATAGCCAAGCATTTATTTGAAAGAAGTTACTTTTATAATAAAGCAACTATAAAACTTAAAATAGATAATAAAAACGAGGAAGAAATTCTTACAGAATTAGAGGAATACTTTAATCCAAATAAGCAATAGTTTCGTTTTCTTTAAACTCAACAGTTACATGCTCTTTAATAGAAGTAGAAAGAGAAATCCCTTTAAAATCAGCTTTTACAGGATATTTTTTATGATTTCTATTCACTAAAACAGCTGTTTTAAAACGTTTTAAAGGTACGTCTAAAAAATGCTTTACACCATATATAAGAGTCGTACCTGAGTTTAAAACATCATCAACTAAAACTAAGGATTTGTTTTCGTACTCATTTACTTTTAAAGAAGTTGTAATAGGTGTAATAGGATTTTTCTTATCAATAGAAACTTTACATAACACAGGGTTCAAAGTAGAAATCTTAGATAATACTTCCACAATTTTTTCAGCAAACAAATAACCATTATTCGCAATTCCAGCTATAATAATCTCATTTTCACTACTATTACTTTCATAAATTTGAAAAGCAATTCTACGAATTTTTTGTTCTATTTGAGTATTTGTTAAAATAATAGTCTCAGCAGATGTCATGTTGTTCTAATTTTGTGTAAAGTTATTATAAATTAAAGTCTTTTTCACTAGAATCTTCATAATAATCGTCAATATCACGTCGATCTTTTTTAGTTGGTCTTCCTGTACCTTTTTTTCTATAATAATCTTTCGAATATTTTAATAATTCAGTTTTATCAAATTCCTCTTTAGGAGTCAAATCTTTTCTATATAAATCAACCAATTTAGCACCAACTCTATTTGGAGGGATGTCTAAAACTTTAATTTTATAGTTGATTTGATTTTTTCTGATGGTAATTTCTTCGTTTCCAAAGATGTCTTTTGATGGTTTTAAGTTGGTACCATCAATTTTAACATGTCCTTTTTTACAAGCTTCTGTAGCTATGCTACGTGTTTTAAATAAACGAATACACCACAGATATTTATCAATTCTCATATAAAAAGGTTAAAATTTAAAAATACATTTTTTACAAAGGTATAAAAATGGTAAATTGCGCGTTAAAATTTCAAAAGTAAATGATAAAATTCAAACATTTTTTTTACGCAGCTATAGTTAGTATTATTTTATATTCTTGTGGAGGATCTAGTTCTGTTGCAAATTTTGATCATGCAGCTCAGGCTTTGATTGATAATGATTCATTAATCGCTTTTTTGAAGAATAATTATTACAATGCGACTTTAGATTCAGTTAAAGTGATTGATAATGGGCAAACATCATTATTTGATGATCCTAATTTGAAAACTAAAGAAGTAAAAGAAGGTGATGTAGATTATAAACTGTATTATTATGTAAATAGAGTTGGTACACCTGTATTACCAACACCTCAAGGATTTCCTACAGTAGTAGATTCTATTTATGCCAAGTATAGAGGGCAAAGAATAATGAGAAGAGATAGTTTGAGTCCTGATTTTGATAATAGTACTACATGGTTTATGCTTAGTAGAGTAATTAGAGGATGGACATATAGTTTTATTCATTTTAAAGGTGGTGAGAATATTACTAATAATGGGCCTATAACATATGTAAACGGAGGTAAAGGAATTTTATTTATACCTTCAGGTTTGGGGTATAGAGAAGTAGGTAGAGCACCTATTTTAGCTAATGAAAACTTACTTTTTTATTTTGAATTAAGGGATTTAGTTGAAAATACAGATGAAGATAGAGATGGTATTCCTTCTATTTTTGAAGATTTAGACGGAGATGGAGATCCAAGAAATGACGATACGGATGGAGATAACAGACCAAATTTTACTGACCTTGATGATGATGGTGATGGTAAATTAACAAAAGATGAAGATGCAAATGGCGATGGGGATCCAAGAAATGATTTTAGTGATCCGAACAAACCTACTGTACCAGATTATTTAAATAGAGATATTAAATAGATATAAAAAAACCGAAGTTAAAACTTCGGTTTTTTTATATCTAGATTTATATTTTTTTAGAATCTATATGATAAACCTACAATAATTTGATTTACTCTTGTATCAAAATTAACAGTACTTGTATTTAATAAACTACTTTCCGTATCAGAAAAAGCTCTTTCCCAACGTAGATCTAAACCTAACTTTCCTAAATCAACACCAGCTCCTAATTGCATTCCAACAGAAAAACCATCAGCTTTTACATTGGTTATATCGCTTATACTAAAATCTCCATCTAAAACATATTGGAATGAAGGCCCTGCAAAAATACGTCCAATACCAAAAACCTTTTTTCCTAATAATACAGGGATATCAATTTTTCTAAACTCATAACTAGTAGTACTTGGATTTGCCGATTTAGGTAAATAAACCACTTCATTACTTAATTGTGTGTACACTAATTCTGGTTGAATAAATAAACCTAAAATAGGAATTTTTCCACGTAACCAAATACCAGCATGAAATCCTGTTTTACTTTTTGCTCCACTAAGAATATCACTACTTACATTTGAAATAGATTTAGAATTGTAGTTAACTCCACCTTTAATACCAAAATGTATTTGACTTTGTGCAAACTGAATACTTCCTATAAAAAGAAGCGCGATTAAAATTACTTTTTTCATCTTTTTTTGATTTGAGTGTATATATAAAACTTACTTTTAATTAATATATTGGATATGTATAAATAAAGAAGCATCATTTTAAGACTAAAATGATGCTTTTAATTTTATGCTTTGAAAGTTTATTTTCTAGAAATTACTTTTTCAACAGCTTTAATAATTGCTTTATCGTTTATTTCATATTTATCCATCAATTCAGCTGGAGTAGCAGATTCACCAAAAGTATCATTTACAGCAACAAATTCTTGTGGAGTAGGGGTGTTAGTAGCTAAACAACGAGCAACGCTTTCTCCTAGACCTCCATATTTATTATGTTCTTCAGCAGTAACAATACAACCCGTTTTAGCAACAGATTTTAAAATAATCTCTTCATCTAAAGGCTTAATTGTATGTATGTTAATTACTTCAGCAGAGATTCCTTTTTCTTCTAATTGCTCAGCTGCTTGTAAAGCTTCCCAAACTAAGTGTCCAGTAGCTACAATAGTAACATCATTTCCTTCAGTTAATTTAATTCCTTTACCAATTTCAAAAGGTTCGTCAGTCATAAATACTGGTACTTTTGGTCTACCGAAACGTAAGTAAACTGGTCCGTCAAAATCAGCAATAGCAATAGTAGCTGCTTTTGTTTGACTGTAATCACAAGTATTAATAACTGTCATACCAGGTAACATTTTCATCAAACCTATGTCTTCTAAAATTTGGTGTGTTGCTCCATCTTCACCTAAAGTTAATCCGGCGTGAGAAGCACAAATTTTTACATTTTTATCTGAATAAGCAATTGATTGACGGATTTGATCGTAAACACGACCAGTAGAAAAGTTTGCGAAAGTTCCTGTAAAAGGAATTTTACCTCCTATAGTTAATCCAGCTGCAATTCCCATCATGTTTGCTTCTGCAATACCAATTTGGAAAAAACGTTCAGGATGATTTTTTTGAAAATCTCCCATTTTTAACGATCCAGTTAAGTCTGCACATAATGCAACAACATTTTCGTTTGTTTTTCCTAATTCAGTTAAACCATCACCAAATCCAGATCTGGTATCTTTTTTTTCAGTATAAGTATATTTTTTCATCAGTTATGTTGTGTGAAATACGGGTCAAAAATAATCTTTTATAAAAATGTATGCTACAAATTTATCAATTCTTTGTAAAGTTTATGAACAGGAAAGCCCATAACATTAAAATAACTACCTTCTAACTTCGTAATTCCTATTTTACCAATCCATTCTTGAATACCATAAGCACCAGCTTTATCAAAGGGTTTATAGGTATTTATATAATAGTTAATTTCATCATCGGTAAGTTCTTTGAACGTTACTATTGTTGTATCATTTAATATATGCTTATGTTCTTTTCCTGATAAACAGATAGAAGTTATTACCTGATGTGTATTGTTTGATAACTCTTTAAGCATGTGAAAGGCCTCATCATAATTTTTAGGCTTACCAAGCGCTTTGTTATTAAACCAAACAATAGTATCTGATGTAATTAATAAATCATTTTCATTTAGTTCATCTATAAAAGGTTTCGATTTTAAGTCTGCTAAAAAATCAGTTATTTCAGTACCTAATAATTCAGAAGGATAAATTTCTTCAATTTCTTTTGTTCTTATTTCAAAATCGATATCTAAATCTTTAAGAAGTTGTTGTCTTCTAGGTGAATTAGAAGCTAGAATAATATTGTAATTGGATAGTTTATTTGATAACATATTTAAAATAATAAGTAACAACAGGAATACTAAAAATACCTAATAAATAGGCTATGTTAATAGCTTTGGAAGCGAGTTTATATCCTTTTGGACCATTTGCATTAATTAAAAAATACATAATAATTAATTCAGGAATAGTGCAAAGTAGAAAAACTGCTAATAAAAAGGTTCTGTCTTTAATATAGGTTACAGAAAAATATAATACAATAATACATATTACTATAACTAAAATTAAAGCGATATTCTTAGTTCTTTTTCTTCCTAAAATTACGGGTAATGTTGTGTTTTTTCTAGAGTAATCATAATCTATTCTATTAATGTCAATTACAGTATCTCTAAGAAGGTTACTTAAAAAAGAAAGTATGGCAAATAGAATAGCAATAGACTGTAATTTAAAGAATAAATCCCATTGATCTGGGGTTAAGTTGATTGGAGCATCAAACCATAAAACAATCAGAATTATAAAAGGTTTTAAAAACGACCTACCAATACTATTAATAAAGGTTTTATTCATAGTATTAGCAGCATAAATAATAGTAGCAATTAAGCAGCAGATGAAAATAAAACTATAATAAGGTTTACTTATTTTAAAAGACAATAAAGTTCCTAGGGAAATACCTAAAAATGAAAAAAGAATAACAAACTTCTTTATCTTATAAAGAGGGAAAACATTTTTTTTACCTTTCTTTCGTCTGTAATAACTAGATAAATAACCTGTTGCTATTATAAAAGAAGTAGCTAATGCTAAAATGCTTAAATCTAAAAAAGACAGTGTTGTTTTAAAACCACAACCATATAAGAAGCAGTATTTAAAGAGAAAGAGGATAAAGGTAAAATAGAGTAGTTCTTTCCAACGAATTATATTAAAAAAAACAGAAAGCATTAATTAAATGCTTTTTTAATCCTTGCCAAATTCTTTTTGTTGTCCCTATCTTTTATAGTTTGGCGTTTATCGTGAGTCTTTTTTCCTTTAGCTAATGCTATTTCAAGTTTTGCCCAACCGTTTTCATTGATAAAAAGCTTTAAAGGGACTATAGTGTTTCCTTTAGCTTCAACTTCTCTTTCAAGTTTTTTTAATTCACGCTTGTTTAATAATAAACGGCGTTCACTTTTAGGTTTATGATTATAGCTATTTCCAAAAGCGTATTCTTCAATATACATATTAATAACAAAAAGCTCTCCTCGATCATTAAATTCACAAAAACTTTCGGTAATACGAGCCTTACTAAGTCTTATTGATTTTATCTCAGTACCTGTAAGTTGAATTCCAGCTGTATATTTATCAAGTATCTCGTATTCAAAACGAGCTTTTTTATTCTGTATGTTGATGTTTTTTTGCATAAGTAATAGCAAATATAAATATAATTGTTAAGCTTATTTATAAAAATAATAAACTATGATTTTAGTCATGATTTTAGATAAACCTTCAAAGTAATTTTGTCTTAGAAATAAGTGAATAATTAAATTTAAAAATTATGAAAAAATTAGTGTTGGGCTTAATTTTCGGGGCATTATTAGTAGGGAATATAAATGCTCAAGAAAAAACAAAAGATGAGAAAAAATGGCAAGCTAGATTTAGATGGGTGTCTGTAATGCCTAATGAATCTGCTACAATAGGAACTATTGGAGGAGATGTTGAAATTAGTAACAGTTTTATCCCTGAACTTGATTTCACCTACTTTTTTACTGAAAACATTGCTGCTGAATTAATTTTAGGAACTACGAAACATAATGTAAATGCTGTAGGAACAGCTTTAGGTAATGTAGATTTAGGACATGTATGGTTGTTACCTCCAACTTTAACGGTACAATACCACTTTAATTTAAATAAATTTAGACCTTATGTAGGTGCTGGTGGTAACTATACTATTTTTTATAGTGCTAATCCAGGTGCTGTTGTTGATGTATCTTACAAAAACTCTTTTGGTTATGCATTTCAAGCTGGATTTGATTATGATTTAGATGACACATGGTTTTTAAATGTAGATGCTAAATACATAGGTTTAAGTACAGATGTTACTGTAAATGCTGGAGCTGCTACTGTTCCTGCTGATGTAGATATTAATCCATTATTAATTGGTTTTGGTATTGGTATAAGGTTTTAATTACTATTTGATATTAATGAAAAAGCAACCTTTTTGGGTTGCTTTTTTTATTAACATAACTTTAAATTTTATCGTATAATATTCTTGTAGTTTTGTTAAAACAAACAGTAAAATAAAACTTATGCGTTATATGTATGCAATTTGTATACTATTCCTAGTTTCTTGTAAACCTCAGTTTACAGCACAAGAGATAGTAGACAAATCAATAGAAAACTCTAATTTGAGTGCGTTAAAAAATGCTACAATTTCTTTTAATTTTAGAAAGAAATTTTATCAAGCTAACAGGAATAATGGTCTTTTTGAATTTATCAAAGAAGAAAAAAAAGATTCTTTAACTATTAAAGATATATTATCAAATGATAGTTTTAAACGATATGTAAATGATAGTTTGGTTGAATTATCAGAGAAAAAGCAAAAGGGGTATGGAAATTCGGTAAACTCAGTACATTATTTCTCAATTTTACCTTTAGGATTAAATGATAAAGCTGTTTTTAAGAAAATATTAGAGGAAACTACCATAAAAGGAAAAGACTATTACAAAATAGAAGTAACTTTTAGTGAAGAAGGTGGCGGAACCGATTTTGACGATGTGTTTATTTATTGGTTTTCTAAAGATAACTTTCAGTTAGATTATTTAGCTTATAAATACCACACAAATGGTGGAGGAATACGTTTTAGAGATGTAAAAAAAGAAACTTTGGTCGATGGAATTCGTATTGTAGATTATAATAACTACAAACCTTTAAATAAAGACATTGATTTTTATAACATCGATAAATTATACGATGAGGGAAAGCTTAAAAAAGTTTCTGAAATTATTTTAGAAAATGTTCAAATTAAATTAAACAAATAGAAGTTAATCTACTTTTAATAAAGTAGGAGACTTCACATTATCAATGGTTGTAATGATGTACAAATTTGCATTATTACGATCATTGATAAATTCATATTTTTCTTCATCTAAAATTTTATTAGCTAAAGTCGGAGTTGTATTGCTATGACCAACCACTAAAACTGTTTTTCCTTTAGTTGCTTTTTCAAATTCTGAATCAAATAAATTCTTTGGGTTGTATGAAAGTACTTCTAAATTTTGATTTTTTGCCGTCGGAGCAGCAGTCTGTTGTGTTCTTTTGTAGTTAGTAGCATAAACCATATCGAAATCAACATCTTTAAGAACTTCAGCCCATTTTTTTGCTCGAGCTAATCCTTTTTCATTCAGATTAGGATCTTTATTAGTAGCATCAGTTCTGTCTTTTTCGGCATGACGAATTAAATAGTAAGTTGTTGTAACAGTTTCTTTTTTAGTACAAGAACTTATGATGAATAATAAGATAAAAAGTTTAAAGTATTTCATTTCCTAATCGTTAAAGTATCTAGCTTGTTTAATGTATAAATTTCTATTATTGCCATCAATTTTAAACTCGATGTCTAAGCCAAAATTAAGAAAGGTTTTTCGTCTTTTATAAACTTTTTTATAAAAGTATTTTTTTATAGTATAAAGTTGTTTTGATAAATTTAAAATTTCATCTTCAGAAAGTATCAATTTGTTTTTACTTAAGCTTGAATAGGTAATAACTTCAATAACTTCTTTATTAGAGTATAATTCAACATCAGCTCCTTCGTAACATAAAATTTGCTCGCTTACAATATCTTTATTTGGATTTACAACTGGTTCTTCACCTAGTTGGATATTGATGACATTTCCATAAAAATCTTTTCGATATAAGTTTTTTGTAATTGCTACACCATTTGCTATTTCATTAGGGAAAGAACGATGTGCTAAAATTCCCATTGCTACTGTTTTTTGATTGATATTAAATAATTCTCGTTCTAAAAATGCTGATTTGTTCCATAAGCTAGCCCAAACTTTTTTTATAGCCTTGGCAAATGTTTTTTTTGAATTGTTTAAAACACCAGTTTTAGATGTGTATAAACCAGCACCACTAAAACCAATAATATCTTCTGCGTTGGTAGAGCTTCTAAAGCGAATTCTATCATAATTACAATTATTACTAATTCTTTTATTGATGTTAGCGATTAATACAGAATCAATAGGAGCTTTTTTTATTTCTTTTTTTATTTTTTTTAGATTGATAAATAGCAAACTATCATTTTTAAATGTATTATAATCATCAATAGTTTTATGGATGAGTTTATCAATATTATGCTTTTTAATATGCTGTAAATAATAGTAAAAAGGAATTGCAAAAGAACATTCTGGAACTTTGAAATTAGAATTTAAAGATAACTTGTATAATTCTCCAAAATTAGCAGCTTTTCCACCTACAGCATCAATCATTTTATGATGTAAGTCTTTTCCAGAAATTAACTGATCAATTTTACTGTTAATGTCTAAATCTTTTAATTTTCTTTTTCTCTCTTTAGTTTTTCTATCAAATTTCTTTTTTGAAATAGTTTTAATTAAAAAAGTGTCTGGTTTAACTTCAAAAGAAACATAATTTCCATTTTTTTCTTTTAGAAGAGGGTTGGTATAAGCATTTTTATAGGTTGCAACAGGTATTTTTCTATTAATCCCTAAAACTGAGATATGACTTAAAGGTGTTTGCATTCTAGTAGTAATTACTCCATTTACAATGGGTAATCTTAAAACAGGCTTGTTTACCACAACAATATCAGTCTTGTCGATTTTTTCATTTTCTAAATTATCAATATCAATAAAACGTAGTTTTCCATAAGATTTATTTAAAGAAATAGGTTGATAAATTTGGTTGCCATAAATCTCATTTGCTGAAATTGTAGGAATTGATAACTGTTTTTTTTCTTTAACTAATCTAGATGTGTTTAAGAAGAACTTAAAATTTTTGAAATAAGAAGTACTTTTAATCTTATTGTATAGAAAAATAATGTCTTGAACACTCATTTTATCAGCAGGAGATAGTTCTAAAGTATAAGTGTTTAGGTTTTGATAGTGGTTAATATTAGCGAGTAAGAATCGTTTGTTTTTGTGCTGTTCTTTGTAATTATACTTGTTGAAATTGTCTAAAGGAATGTCGTATTCTAGGTAGTTTATAACAAACTCATAGTGATATTTATAAGTTTTACTGTTGGTATAATACAGTTTTTTATTTTTTAAGTTGTAAACTATTTTTAGCGATTTTACAAAGCCATATTTGTTAGATAATGGTTTGTGAGATAGATTGTTAAATTCTTCAATTGTTTTTAAACTGCCTTTATAATTTTGCGCATGTAGGTTAAACGCAAGAAATAAAAAAGTTACTATTGTAATTAAAGGCTTCATCAAATTGTAGAATAATGGATAACAATATCCGTGGTGTTGTTAAGATAGTCAATCTTTTTTACATCAATTTTTTGAATTGTAATGTTCAATTGTTTTTCAATAGATTTTATTAATTCTTGTTCATCTTGAAGATTAAAGTTTTCAGTGTTAGCATAAGTAATTGTAGTGGTTTTTAATTTCTTATGCATGAAAATTTTTTCTAATACTCCGATAAAAATAATAACAATGATGTTTGAAAGTATAAGCTCTTTATAGTAATGCCATTCGGTTAAAGAATTAATAATAGATAAACCTATAATGGAGAATAGGTAAGTCATTTCTTTAATGCTTATAGCCGAAGTTCTGTAGCGGATAATTCCAAAAATAGCAAAGAGTCCTAAAGCAAAACCTAGTTGTAATTCAATACTTTTAAGGAGATAACAAAGCAAAAAAACGATTAATCCGATAATGAAATAGGTAAAAACATAATCGCTGTTCTTGTTCGATTTATAATAAATAAAACGAATTATTATGACTGAAATAACAATGTTTATCAGTAGTTTAAGTAGAAATTCATTCATTGATGGCTGTATTGTTTCTACTAAAATAGGAAATTATTAGATTCCTATAAATAAGAAAAGCCAAAACACAAAGGTTTTGACTTTTCTAAATAACTATAGATAAACAAACTATTAATTTTCTACTAAATTGGATTGGTTTCTAAAAACTAATTTATCGTCAAAAGCATCCAATAAAATAATACTGTCAGTTGTTATTTTACCTGATAATATTTCTTTAGATAATTGGTTTAATACCTGTTTTTGTATGACACGCTTTACTGGACGTGCTCCAAATTCAGGTTGAAAACCTTTTTCAGCTAAATAACTAATAGCTTCATCCGTAGCATCTAGAGTAATTCCTTGCTCTGATACCATTTTCTTTACGCTGTTTAGCTGTAACTTCACTATTTGCTTAATATTATCTTGCGATAAAGGTGTAAACATGATAATGTCGTCAATTCTATTTAAAAACTCAGGACGAACTGTTTGTTTTAATAATCCTAAAACTTCAGTTTTAGCTGTTTCCATGGTAGAGTAAACATCTCCTTTAAAGTTTTCAAACTTTTCTTGAATTATATGACTTCCCATATTTGAAGTCATAATAATAATGGTGTTTTTAAAATCAGCTACACGACCTTTATTATCAGTTAATCTACCTTCATCTAAAACTTGTAAAAGAATATTAAAAGTATCAGGATGAGCTTTTTCAATTTCATCCAATAAAACTACCGAATATGGCTTTCTTCTAACAGCTTCTGTCAATTGTCCGCCTTCATCATAACCAACATATCCTGGAGGTGCTCCAACTAAACGACTTACTGAATGACGTTCTTGATATTCACTCATATCAATACGAGTCATTGCATTTTCATCGTCAAATAAATAATCAGCTAAAGCTTTTGCTAATTCTGTTTTACCAACTCCAGTGGTTCCTAGGAATAAGAAACTTCCAATTGGTTTATTAGGATTTTGTAATCCTGCTCTTGATCTACGTACAGCGTCAGAAACAGCTTCAATAGCTTCTTCTTGTCCAACAACACGTTTGTGTAATTCATCCTCTAATTTTAGAAGCTTTTCTCTTTCAGACTGTAACATTTTAGTTACAGGTACACCAGTCCATTTTGCAACAACTTCTGCAATGTCATCGTAAGTAACTTCTTCTTTAATTAAAGCGTTCTCACTTTGATTTGCTAAAATTTCTTGCTGTGTTTCTAATGCTTCCTGAGCCTCTTTTATTTTACCATAACGTATTTCAGCAACCTTTCCGTAATCTCCTTGACGTTCAGCTTTTTCAGCTTCTACTTTGTAGTTTTCAATATCTGTTTTTAATTGTTGAACAGCATCTACAACACTTTTTTCAGATTGCCATTTAGCATTTATTTCATTGCGTTCTTCTTTCAAGTTAGCAATATCTGCATTTAACGATTTTAACTTTATTTCATCATTTTCTCGTTTAATAGCTTCAATTTCTATCTCTAACTGCATTATTTTACGATCTAAGACATCTAATTCTTCTGGCTTAGAGTTAATCTCCATTCGTAATTTAGAAGCAGCTTCATCCATTAAATCAATGGCTTTGTCTGGTAAAAAACGATTGGTAATATAACGTTGTGATAATTCTACAGCACCAATAATGGCCTCATCTTTAATACGAACTTTGTGATGCGTTTCGTATTTATCTTTAATACCACGTAAGATTGAAATAGCGCTTTCAGTATCAGGTTCATCTACCAATACTTTTTGAAAACGACGTTCTAAAGCTTTATCTTTTTCAAAATACTTTTGATATTCATCTAGAGTAGTGGCACCAATTGCTCTTAATTCACCACGAGCTAAAGCAGGTTTTAAAATATTAGCAGCATCCATAGCTCCTTGACCACCTCCAGCACCAACTAAAGTGTGAATTTCGTCTATAAATAAAACAATATCACCTTCTGAAGTAGTAACTTCTTTTACAACCGACTTTAGACGTTCTTCAAATTCACCTTTGTATTTTGCTCCCGCGATTAAAGCTCCCATGTCCAAAGAAAAAATTTGTTTTTCTTTTAAGTTTTCAGGAACATCACCACGGATAATTCTATGAGCTAAGCCTTCTGCAATAGCAGTTTTACCAGTACCTGGTTCACCCACTAAAATTGGATTGTTTTTTGTTCTTCTTGATAAAATTTGAAGTAAACGACGAATTTCTTCATCACGCCCAATAACAGGATCTAATTTTCCATCTTGTGCTAATTGATTTAAGTTTTTAGCATATTTATTTAATGAATTATACGTTTCTTCTGCACTTTGAGATGTAACACGATCTCCTTTACGTAATTCATTAATAGCAGCCATAACTAACTTTTCAGTAGCTCCTTGATCTTTTAAAGCTTGCCCAATTCCGCTTTTCGATTTTATAATGGCAAGTATTAAATGCTCGATAGATACGTATTCATCGTTCATTTTTTTTGCAATAATACTTGCTTCATTTAAGGTTTTACTTGCTTCTCTAGAAAGCATTATATCGACACCAGAAACTTTAGAGTAACTTTCTAGTTGTTTGTCTAAAATTTGCTGTACAACATCTAAATTGATGTTGAGTTTTTTTAATATAAATGGTAACACATTTTCATCAACTAAAGAAATAGCCTTAAAAATATGCTCATTTTCTATTTGATTATGACCATAACTTTGCGCTAATTGCTGCGCTTGCTGAATGGTTTCTTGTGATTTTATTGTATAATTGTTAAAATTCATGTTTTGTAGATTTCAAATTCAATACCATTCAAAAAAAAGTGAATAAAACGGTCAAAATGTCTTTATTTTTATTGTTTTTGCTGACTTTTTGACTTGTTGAAAGGAATTGTAAATTGAGGCGACAGAATCAAAAAAATAGTAATGGGTATATTAAATTCAATATTTGGTAGTAAAAAAGCTAAAAAAGAGGAACAACAATCATTTGTAAATTGGATTCCTTTGACTTCAATAAATCAATTAGAAGAAATAAAAAAGCAATCTAAAAATGAAGCTGTAGCTATTTTTAAGCATTCGACAAGATGTGGTATTAGTAGTATGGCTATAAAACGTTTTGTAAACAGTTTTGATGAGTCGATGAAAGACTTTAAAGTGTACTATTTAGATTTACTTTCTTATAGAGATTTATCAAATGAGGTAGGATATGAATTCCAAGTTTTACACCAATCACCTCAGTTATTGGTAATTAAAAATGGAATAGCTGTAGCACATGCTTCACACTATAGTATTGCTCAAATTGATTTAAAAAGTTTTTAAAAAACCTAGTGTTTATTGTTGTATTTATCTAAATACATCGTAATTTTGCGTCTCCCAAAAAAGTTTTAAAATTGAGTAACGAAACAACGACGACTTCACAAGCTCCTAAAGGAAAAAGCTTATATAGCTACCAAAAGGATGCGCTTAATAGAATTTTTAAAAGTTTTGAAAATGCTCCCCCAAATTATCATCTGTTATATCAGTTACCAACAGGAGGAGGGAAGACTGTAATTTTCTCAGAAATTACACGTCAATTTTTAAAACATTATCAAAAGAAAGTTTTGATAATGACACACCGTATAGAACTTTGTAAACAAACAGCTAGAATGCTAAGTGAGTTCGGTGTTGAAAATAAAATTATAGATAGTAAAGCTAGCTTAGACGATCAAGGTCAATATGATTGTTTTGTAGCAATGGTTGAAACACTTAACAATCGTTTGAACGACGATATGTTAGATATTTCAGATGTTGGACTAGTAATTATTGATGAGGCTCACTATAATTCGTTCACCAAATTATTTAAGTTTTTTGATAAGTCGTTTGTTCTTGGTGTTACAGCAACTCCATTAAGTTCGAATATCAAATTACCAATGCGAGATAATTATGATGAGTTAATTGCTGGTGAAAGTATTGGTAACTTAATTCAGAATGAATATTTAGCAAAAGCAAATGTATATTCATATAATGTTGGTTTAACTTCGTTAGAAGTTGGTGCCAATGGTGATTATACTGTAAAGTCTTCAGAGGATTTATATACAAATACAGACATGTTATCTAAGCTTTTACAAGCTTATGAAGAACGTGCTAAAGGAACTAAAACACTTATTTTTAATAATGGTATTAATACTTCCTTGCATGTATTTGACACTTTTAAGAAAGCAGGATATCCAATTGCTCATTTAGATAATACAAATACTAAAAAAGAAAGAGATTTTATATTGCAGTGGTTTCATAAAACACCAAATGCTATTATTACTTCTGTAAGTATTTTAACAACTGGATTTGATGAACCATCAGTACAATCTATTATTTTAAATAGAGCTACAAAATCATTAACGTTATACTACCAAATGATTGGTAGAGGTTCTCGTATTTTACCAGGGAAATCTGAATTCAATGTAATTGATTTAGGTAATAATTTCCACCGTTTTGGACCTTGGGGAGCTGATTTAGATTGGCAAAAAATGTTTAGATCACCTAATTTCTATTTAGATAATTTATTATCAGATGAAGAAATTGAAAGTGATTTTAGATATGAATTACCTGCAGATGTAAAAGAAGAATTTTCAAATTCTACCGATTTATATTTTGATGTAAAACGAGTGTATGTAGATACAATTCAGGCAGGTCAATCTTCTAAAAAGGTACTTGAAAAATCGATAGAACACCACGCAAAACTTTGTATTGAAAATAGTGAAGATGTTTTTGATGCTTTAATTTTAGCTAAAAAACTAGGCGGTGATATTGATGATAGAATTTTTAGATATTCTAAGTGTATTTGTAAGAGTACACACAATTTTATAGATTGGTTACAAGATGATTATAGAAAGAAATTAAATACGTATTTACGTAATAATTTTGATGAAGTTTACGAACAAATTCACGGTCATCCACCACCAGAAGAAGAATAAAAAATAGATTCTTAGTTCAAATTATTTAGAGTCCTATTTAAACTACGAACCGTAATTCCTAAATAGTTAGCAATATCTTTTTTAGAAAATACTTTATCGAAGTTTGGATAGGATTTTTTTAGTTTTAAAATATTTTCTTCTATAGAATACGATTGTTGAAACGAGTGTCTTGGTGCTTTGTAAGCAATTTTAGCTGCAAGTGATTTCATCACAAGTCTATTAAAAATAGGATCGTTTTCAAGTAATTGAGTATAGTTTTGGTGAGAAATTTTATATAACTCTACTTCAGAAATGGCTTCAATGGTACAAAAGCTTAATTTTCCACTAAAAACTTCTAATTCACCAAATTCCATTCCTTCTCCTAAGAATTCTTGAATAAAATCTTTTCCATTTTCATCAGATAAATAGCATTTAGTAATACCACTTTTTATAATGAATAATGAATGATAGCGCTTATCTTGTTTTAAAATAACCTCTTTTGAAGTATACTTTTCTAATGTAAAATAATCTAAATGTTTTTCAACTAGAACTTCAACATAGGATAGAAAATCAGGATTTATTCGAATCATTTTTATAGTTGGGACATTTGTCCTTTTATAAGAATTATAATAGCTAGTTTTTTGCAGTGTAAAATTATAAATAATGAATTACATGAAGGGTTTTTTAGAGCAAATAAATTTTATAAAAGAAATAGATAAGTTAAAGTATATACAACGAAAAACAAAGTTGTTTAATAGCGATAGATATGAGAATGATGCAGAGCATAGTTGGCATTTAGCAATGATGACAATTATTTTAGCAGAACATTCTGATGTTAAGATAGATATTTTAAAAGTTTTAAAAATGGTTTTGATTCATGACATTGTTGAAATTGATTCGGGAGATGTTTTTATTTTTGATAATGATAAGAACCATAAAAATACTTTTGAAGAATTAAAAGCTGCCAAAAGAATATTTGGATTATTACCAGAGAAGCAGGCTAAAGAATTTATTGAGATCTGGTTAGAATTTGAGGAAGGAGAAACCAATGAAGCCAAATTTGCCAAAGTAATGGACCGTTTTGAACCTATTTTACAAAATATTTCTAATAATGGAGGAACTTGGAAAGAATACAATGTTCCGTTGGACAAAGTATTAAAAAAGACGAGTCCAATTGAAAATGGATCGAAATTGATATGGGATTATTCAAAAAAAGAAATAGAAGAAGTATTTACATCATTCTAAATGGAAACAACAAACACTAAATTATATTCTACAAGCTTTATTCTTGTTTGTATTAGCTCGTTATTTTTTTCAGCAAGTTACAATATGTTAATTCCTGAATTACCAAATTATATAAGTGGTTTAGGAGGAGCAGAATACAAAGGATTAATTATTGCATTGTTTACGTTAACAGCAGGTTTATCAAGACCTTTTAGTGGTAAGCTTACAGATACTGTTGGGCGTAAACCAATTATGATTTTTGGTGCGTTAGTTTGTATTATCTGTGGGGCTTTATATCCAATTTTAACAACTGTATCAGGATTTTTATTCTTACGTTTATTACATGGATTTTCTACAGGTTTTAGTCCAACAGCCATTGCAGCTTATGTATCAGACATTATACCTAAAAATAGACTAGGAGAGGCCATGGGAATTCAAGGACTTTGTTTTAGTTCTGGTTTAGCCTTAGGGCCAGCTTTGGGGAGTTATATTAAACTTTATACAAGTTATACGATTCTTTTTTATAGTTCATCATTACTAGCATTGCTATCTATTGTATTAATTTTTAGAGTAAAAGAAACTTTAATCAATACTCAAAAAATACAGTATGCTACATTTAAAATAGCTAAAGGAGATATAATTGCTAAAGAAGCATTGCCGTCAGCAGTTATAACATTTGTAACTTACTTAGGTTTTGGAGTTATTTTAACCTTAATACCAGATTGGAGTGAGCATTTAACAATTATAAATAAGGGAACATTTTTTATTGTATTTACAATTTCGTCTTTATTTATAAGAATGATAGCAGGAAAAGTTTCTGATAAATACGGAAGAATAATAGTGATCCAAATAGGACTTTTAGTTTTAGCTATCTCACTGGTTTTATTGGGCTATTTAAATTTTAAAAATGGTTTATTAATTAGTGCAGCAATTTATGGTTTAGCTATGGGAATTTTATCACCAACAATTAATGCTTGGACAATAGATCTAAGTAATCCATTAGCCAAGGGAAAATCTATAGCAACAATGTATATTGCTTTAGAGGCAGGAATTGGGCTTGGTGCATTTTTCTCTGGTTGGTACTATAAAGATGATATTTTAAAAATTCCTATAACTTTTTATACCTGTGCTTTCTTTGCTGTTGTTGGCTTGTATTATATAACTAGGCTAAAAAGAAATAAAGATTATAAATAAAAAAAGATGCTCAAAATGAGCATCTTTTTATTATAAATTATATGGTTTTACTATTCTATAGCAGGTAAAATTTTACCAATACACTCACCAAAACCAATACGTACTTTATCGTTTTTAGAATATCCACGCATAATAACTGTATCGTGATCGTTGATAAACTTACGTTCTGTACCATCATTCATCTTGATAGGATTTTGACCTCTCCAAGTTAATTCAAGCATAGAACCAAAACTATCTTTAGTAGGACCAGAAATAGTTCCACTTCCCATCATATCTCCAGCGTTTACAGGACATCCATTTACAGTATGATGTGCTAATTGCTGAGCCATAGTCCAGTACATGTACTTAAAGTTTGAATTACAAACTACAGTTTCTTCTGCATTTTCTGGTTGAATAGCCATTTGTAAGTTAATATCATAACTTCCTTTTCCTTCTTTTCTTAAGTATGGTAAAGGTTCGTGAACTTGTTTTGGATTTTCAACTCTAAAAGGCTCTAAAGCATCTAAAGTAACAATCCAAGGAGAAATAGTAGAAGCAAAGTTCTTTCCTAAGAAAGGACCTAACGGTACATATTCCCAAGCTTGAATATCACGAGCAGACCAATCGTTAAATAATACTAATCCGAAAATATAATCTTCAGTTTCTTCGATTGGAATACGTTCTCCTAGGTGGTTAGAAGCCGTAGTTATGAATGCCATTTCTAATTCAAAATCTAATAATTTTGAAGGACCAAAGTTAGGAGTAGTTTCTCCTTCACTAGGTCTTTGTTGTCCTAAAGGACGACGAATAGGTGTTCCTGATGGAATAATAGAAGAGCTTCTTCCATGGTATCCGATAGGTATGTGTAACCAGTTTGGTAATAAAGCATTTTCAGGATCACGGAATAAAGAACCTACGTTTGTAGCATGTTCTTTACTAGCATAGAAATCTGTATAATCACCTACAGCAACAGGCAATTGCATTTCTACATCTTCCATTCTAAAAATTACCTTGTCTTTATGGTTTGCATTGTCACGTAATTTACCATTAGTAACATCAAAAATATCGGCAATTCTATTTCTAACTAAACGCCAAGTTTTTCTACCGTCGGCAATAAAGTCATTTAAAGTATCTTGTAAGAAAATATCATCAGTAAGAGGAATACCTTCAAAATATCCAAGTTGGTGTAAGGCCCCTAAATCAATAGCAAAATCACCAATTCTAGTACCAATAGTAATAATATCGTCTTTAGTAATAAATACTCCAAAAGGAATATTTTGGATAGGGAAATCAGAGTCTTCTTTAACAGTTAACCATGATTTTCTATTAGGATTATTCGCAGTAATTTCCATTGAATTTGTTGTGTTTTATTTTACATCAAACCTACATATTTTTTTCAATTTTACCCAATTTCATGGTTAAAAAATTAGAAAAGAAAATAATAATTTATTGTTATATAAAACTTAAAATAAATACAGATTAAATGAATTGACTTTACCGTATAATCGTAGCAGTAATGCTTATTAAAGTCTATTTTTAACTATATTCGCTTACAAAATGCTATACAATATTTCAAATTACTTCCTATATAAATTAAACCAATGAAAATGAATATAAGACAAGAAAAAGTAACCGATTTTAAAGAAGTTTTCAGTTTAATAAAAGAAGCCTTTAAAGACGAGCAGTTTAGTGATCATAAAGAACAATTTTTAGTAGAAAGATTAAGGAAATCAGAAGCTTTTATACCAGAATTATCTTTAGTTGCAGAAATAGATGGAAAAATTGTTGGATATATTTTAATTACCAAGTTAAAAATTAATAATTCTGTTAATGAATTTGAATCTTTAGCATTAGCACCAGTTTCAGTATTACCAACATATCAAAATAGAGGAATAGGTGGGAAACTAATTATAGAAGCACATCAAAAAGCAACAGATTTAGGATATACATCAATTGTTTTATTAGGACACGAAAATTATTATCCACGATTCGGATACAAGCAAGCAAATGAATATGGTATTGAGTTGCCATTTGAAGTTCCAAAAGAGAATTGTATGGTAATTGAGTTAGTAAAAAATGGATTAAAAGGTGTTAGTGGAACTGTTGAATATCCAAAAGAATTTAATGAATAATGAAATTTATTACCCGTTCTAAATTATCAACAACAGAAAAGCTTGAGATTTTTGAATTATGGAATAATGAATATCCAGAAAAGCTGTCTTATGCTACCATAGATGAGTTTGACCAATATCTTCAAAATTTGTTAGGTCAATCTCACATACTTTTAGTTGATAAAAACGAAAAAATTAGAGGTTGGTATTTTGATTTTGAGCGTGATAATGAAAGATGGTTTGTTATAATTTTAGATTCAAGTGTTCATGGACATGGTTTCGGTACTAAAATATTAGATTTAGCCAAACAAAAGGAGAAAGAGTTAAACGGATGGGTAGTAGATCATAACTTGGATAAAAAGAAAAATGGTGATTTGTATAATTCACCTTTAAATTTTTATCTTAAAAATGGATTTAAAAAATTAGCTAAAAATAGACTGGAACTGGAAAAGATTTCTGCTGTAAAAATAAAATGGTCAAGGATAAATTAACATACTTTTTTGAATGAGAAATTTTGAAGAACGCTTAAAAGGAGGGCATCCAAATTCATTGGGGAATACGGTTGAAATTGTAGAGGAAGTTTTAGCTGAAAACGAACTTTTTAATGAATTATTCAATTGTTATCACAGTAATGATGAAGTTGTTCGATTGCGTACTTCAAATGCAATGAAAAGGATTTGCAAGGTAAAAAAGATACTCTTAATTCCTTATATCGATTTGTTTTTAACCGACATAGCTCAAATAAATCAGGCGTCTACTCAATGGACTTTAGCACAATTGTTTGAAGTATTAGAAGTAGATATGAATGATAAACAAATAGAACAGGCAAAGAGTATTATGAAAAGAAATCTTGCAAATCATAACGATTGGATAGTTCTTAATCAAACAATGGTTACATTAACAAAATGGTCAATAATTGATAGAGAGTTAAAAGAATGGTTATTTCCGCACTTGCTAAGGTTAACATCAGATAAAAGAAAGTCTGTTGCTGGTAGGGCAGAAAGGATGATTGATAAATTGAAAAAATAAAAAAACGGAGGATTTTTTCCTCCATTTTATTCAACATATATAATAGAATAATGACATTAGAAAAGTATTCAAAAGAATTAATTTTAGTTTTAGATAAGCTAAAAATAATCCCAACAGAAAAGTCAAATATCAATAATACTATTAAAGCACATATAGAGAATAATAATGATTATCTGGCTCTAGAGTATTTACTAAATTGTATTTCGGAGTTAGAGTTAGAAGTTGATTCAGACTTAAAAAATAAAATATATTCACTTGGAGAATTTATAGAGTTAGATAAAGATGACATTGATGAATTAATCAAACCAATGCCAAGGATAGACCACAAAATAAAACTGAAGCAGAAAAAGGAGAGGTTTTATGTTATTGGTTTGAAAATAAGAATATTGGTCTTGAAAAAAAGCTATATCATAGAATAATAATTCCATTAAAGACGTTTGATTCTGGTTTAGATGTATCACAACCTGAAGAAACTAGCATTATATCAGAATGGATTTTATTAGATAAGAAAGATCCTTTTGATTTGGATAATCTAGTTATAATAACAACTCCTGAAGATAATACTGAAACATCAGTATATATAGGTACTAGGTATAATCCATGTGATATAAAAAAGATGAAATTCGAAAAAGTTGATGATGATTTATACAAAGTAACCTGTGAATTATTTATTGAATTTGAATATGAAATGGTAGCTAAAAATGAATTCTTTAAATTTTCTACGTTACTTGAATTAAATAGAAATATCATAGAAGAATAAATCAATTGTTTTAAATGAATAACTATGAATAAAAAACTATTATTAGTGTTACTAGTATCTATTTCAAGCTTAGCATTCGGACAAAAAACAGAGTCTGACTCATTAAAAAAAGCTATGATGAAAGAAATGAGTCTTAAAGGTTTATTTAAAGAAAAAATTTATGATTTTAAAGGAAAAAAATTACCGCCATTTGAGCTAACACTTTTGAATGGTAAAAAGATTAAGTCAGAATTTTTAAAAGGAAAACCAACAGTAATAAATTTTTGGTTTAGTAATTGTCATCCTTGTATAGATGAAATGCCACTTTTAAATAAGATAAAATCAGAATTTGGAAGCACAGTAAATTTTATTTCAATTACTTTCCAAAGTAATACTGAAGTCAATGAATTTTTAAAGTCAAACAAGTTTGAATTTACTCATGTTATTGAGGCAAAAGAATATATAGATACTTATGGGTTTTTTGGATATCCTAAAACGTTAATTATCGATAAAAATTTGATAATTAAAAATATAGAGAAAAGAATTCCAAATGATATTGATAATGAAGAGAAGAATAAAGCTGAATTTATAGCTAGAATATCAACACTACTTAAGGAATTAAAAAAATCCAATTAAAACCTAATAATGATAAGAAAAGCCACAGAAAAAGATGTTGATCAAATTTGGGAGATTTTTCAAGCTGTCATAAAAACAGAAGATACCTATGTTTTTTCACCAGAAACACCTAAAACCGATTTACAAAAACACTGGTTTGCAAGTTATATGCATACATACGTATTTGAAGAAGAAGGCCAAATTCTAGGAACTTATATTGTAAAACCTAATCAGATTGATTTAGGAAGTCATATTTCCAATGCAAGTTATATGGTTTCTCCAAAAGCTCAAGGAAAAGGTATTGGTAAAAAATTGTGTGAGCATTCTCTAAAATTAGCCAAAGACCTAGGTTTTATTGGAATGCAGTTTAATATTGTAGTAAGTACCAATAAAGGAGCAGTTGCTCTTTGGAAGAAGTTTGGTTTTGAAATTATAGGTACAACACCCAAAGCATTCAAACATAAAACACTAGGGCTGGTAGATGCTTATATTATGTATAAAGAATTATAAAATAAATTAAAGTATAACATTAATAAACTTATTTAGGAGGGAAATTAAATAAGTGTGATAACAAATAGTTTTTAATATGTCAGAAGAAGAAAAAAACGAATTTAATAAAGTATTAAACAGAGGACAAATATTTGTCAATTTTCCAGTAATGATTGTAATGATTGGGCTAATGTGGTTGACAAATTATTTTTATGAATCTAAATTAATATCAGGTCAATTAGCAATTATAGGATTTATAATACCTATTATTTTGGGTTGGTTAATGTGGTCATTTTTAATTGTAAAATGGAGAATATGGGCATTTGAAAGAGTAGATGAAAAGTATTATGAAGATTTGAAAAATGAAGCGATAAAATTAAAATTAATTTGGACTGATGGACATATTTTTGAGAAAACTGAAATACGTAATGCAAAAGAAAGAGCAAGAATTAAAGAAATAAATGATAAAATAGAAGAGTTAAATAACACAAAAAAATAAGCAAATAAAATTAGCTTAAAAGAGGTAAAATAAGATTAAAATAAAGCTAAAATTGCATAAATCTTAATTAATAAAATTAGTACATTTGACTACTTATTTAACAACATAGCAAGATGCGAAAAGATCATCAAATATTTGATTTAATTCAAGAAGAAAAAGAACGTCAACTACATGGTTTAGAGTTGATAGCTTCTGAAAATTTTGTAAGTGAGCAAGTAATGGAAGCTCAAGGTTCTATTTTAACCAATAAATATGCTGAAGGATACCCTGGTAAACGTTACTATGGAGGATGTGAAGTTGTAGATGTTGTAGAACAAATAGCGATTGATAGAGCTAAACAGTTATTTGGAGCTGAATATGTAAACGTTCAACCACATTCTGGTTCTCAAGCAAATACAGCTGTTTTTGCTGCTTGTTTAAAGCCAGGTGATACTATTTTAGGTTTCGATTTATCTCATGGAGGACACTTAACGCACGGTTCGCCAGTAAACTTCTCTGGAAAATTATACAATCCAGTGTTTTATGGAGTAGATAAAGCTACAGGTATTATTGATTATGATCATTTAGAGCAACAGGCTAAAGAGCACAAGCCAAAGTTAATTATTGCTGGAGCTTCTGCTTATTCTCGTGATATCGATTTTAAAAAGTTTAGAGAAGTAGCTGATAGTGTTGGTGCTATTTTAATGGCAGATATTTCACACCCGGCAGGATTAATTGCTAAAGGTATTTTATCGGATCCATTACCTCATTGTCATATTGTAACAACAACTACGCATAAAACATTACGTGGACCTCGTGGAGGTATGATTATGATTGGAAAAGACTTTGAAAATCCATTTGGATTAAAATTAAAGTCAGGGAAATTAAAGAAAATGTCAACATTGATAAATTCAGCAGTTTTCCCAGGAAACCAAGGTGGACCATTAGAGCACGTTATTGCTGCTAAAGCAGTTGCTTTTGGTGAAGCTTTAACTGATGAGTTCTTAGAATATCAATTACAAGTAAAAGAAAATGCACAAGCAATGGCTAAAGCATTTGTAGCTAAAGGATACGATATTATTTCTGGAGGAACTGATAACCACTGTATGTTAATCGATTTACGTAACAAAGACATTACTGGAAAAGAAGCTGAAGAAGCTTTAGGTAAGGCTGAAATTACAGTAAATAAAAACATGGTGCCATTTGATACTCAAAGTCCATTTGTAACTTCAGGAATCCGTGTTGGTACTGCTGCTGTAACTACAAGAGGATTAGTTGAGTCTGATATGGAAACTGTAGTAGACTTAATTGATGAAGCATTAATGAACGCTGGAAACGACGAAGCTTTAGAGCAAATAGGAGAGAAGGTATATGATTTAATGCACGATAAGAGATTATTTGTAATGTAGAAATACATTCTTATAGATATAAAAAAAGCGACCATTTGGTCGCTTTTTTTATTCGTTATCTTCAGCTCTTTCTATAATAGTTTGTGGTAAAGCCTTTTTAGCTTTAGCTCCCATTTTCTTTAGCTTCTCAACACTAGTTATTAGATTTCCTCTACCATCTACTAATTTATTCATGGCAGCGGTATAATCTGCTTTGGTACCGTCTATTTTCTTACCAATACTGATTAAATCTTTTAATAATCCTTCAAACTTATCGTATAAAGCACCAGCTTGCCTAGCAATTTCAATGGCATTACGTTGTTGCTTTTCGTTATTCCACATAGTATCAATAGTACGTAAAGTGGCTAATAAGGTTGTTGGAGTTACAATTACAATATTTCTTTCAAATGCTTTATTATATAAAGTATTATCAAGGTTTAAAGCTACTGCAAACGCTGGTTCTATAGGAACAAAAAGTAACACAAAATCAGGAGAAGCTATTTTATAAATATCTTCATATTTCTTGTCAGATAATTGTTCTACGTGACGTTTTAAAGAGTTTAAATGTTCTTTTAAAAAGCGTTCTTTCTCTGCTTCATCTTCAGCATTTACATATTGTTCATACGCAGTAAGCGATACTTTAGAATCGACAATCATTTTCTTATTGTCTGGTAAATGAATTACAACATCAGGTAAAATTCTTTTACCTTCTTCATTGGTAAAACTTTGCTGAACAAAATACTCTCTATCTTTTTCTAAACCAGATTTTTCTAAAACTCTTTCTAAAACCAATTCTCCCCAGTTTCCTTGAGTTTTACTATCACCTTTCAATGCCTTAGTTAAGTTTATAGCTTCTTTACTCATTTGAGCATTGAGTTCTTTTAAACCTAATAATTGCTCTTTTAAGGCAGAATGCATAGAAATACTTTCTTTTTGAGTATCGTCTACTTTCTTTTCAAAAGTTTTAATTTTTTCCTGTAACGGATTTAAAATATTTTGAATATTTTCTTTGTTTTGAGCGGTAAATTTAGTCGATTTTTCATCTAAAATTTTGTTCGCTAAATTTTCAAATTCTTTGGTGAATTTATCTTGAAGCTTTTCAACTTCTTCTTTATTCTCGTTTAATTTTAATTGAAGATTTTTCAACTCTTCATTTTTTCTAGCCAATTCAATACTAGAAAATTCTTTTTCACGTCTAATCTCTTCAATTTCCTTAACTTTTTCTTCAAGGCGATTCTGAATTTCTCTTTTTTGAACCTCCATATTAGATTGGTTAATTTCTATAGCAGACATTTCTTTTTCCAAATCAGAAACAACTTGTTTCGTCTTTAATTTAGAAATTAACGTACCAATTATAAAACCTAAAATAAGGGTAAATAAAGCTACTAATATGATTATAAGAGTTGTATTCATTGAGTTTTTATAAATTTAAAAGAAAACAAATATAGCACAAGATAGGTTAAAAATGTTTGATTTTTATAAGGAAAACCGTATCATTGGCTTTTCCTTTTTAATCGATGATATCAAAATTTATATATACCAAAGTTTTAGGTTGGAAATTAGAGGGTAGTTTCCCTGAAAACCTAAAAAAATATGTAGTTATAGGAGCTCCACATACGAGTTGGAAAGACTTTCCTATTGCTATTTTGGCTAGAAATTCATGGGGTGTTCCTATTAACTTTATAGCTAAAAAGTCTTTATTTAAACCGCCATTTGGATTTATTTTCAGATGGTTAGGAGGGAGGCCTGTTGATAGAACTAAAACCTCCAATAAAGTAGATGCGATTGTAGCTGTATTTAATAAGCATGATGAGTTTAGATTAGCTCTTTCACCAGAAGGAACTCGTCAGAAAGTAAAAAGCTGGAAAACGGGGTTTTATTATATAGCCAAAGGTGCTAATGTACCTATTGTTATGTTTACTTTCGATTTTGAAAACAAAACCGTAAGAGTTTCTGAACCCTATTATACTACTGACGATATGGACAAAGACTTCAAACATTTTTACAATTATTATAGAAATGTAAAAGGTGCTAAACCAGAATTATTTGTGGTGCCAGACGAGGTTGAATAAAAAGATACTTAACAACATAAAAAAGGTTCTGATTAATACATCAGAACCTTTTTATTTTTAAGTCGTTATCTTAATTTCTAATCTCTGTTAATTTTGCCGATAATTCATTTTTTATAGCGCTATTTGCAGCACTCAAAGGCAGCTGATTTGCGTTCATGAAATTTGTACTCTCTAAAGGATCGCTTGCTAAATTAAATAAGGCTTCACTACCATCGTTATATAAAATATATTTATGAGTAGCATTTCTAATAGTATAGTCTACAGTACCATCGTCGTTTCCATCTTCTATAAACGTATAATCTCTACTATTATCATTGGTATTTTGAGTAAGTAAACTTTTAAAACTTCTACTATCATGTATAGAAGAAACACTAACACCAGCAATATCGGCAATGGTTGCAAATAAATCGGTAAGATTAATCAATGCATCTTCAGTTTGATTAAATCGAGTAACACCTTTTCCGCCGATAATCATTGGTATATTGATTCCCCCTTGAAATAAGGTTCCTTTTCCTTTTTTATATCCCTGTAATACTTGATTTGGAGTACCGTTATCTCCAATAAATATAATAATGGTATTATCTCTTACTTCTTGACTCATAGAGCTTAATAAACGCCCATATTCGCTATCCATAGCTTCAATCATAGCTAAATAGTACGGTAATGGATTAGCATCTATACTAGCTTGGTCTGAAGGTAAAGCTCCTTGGCTATGTAAATCATTTGGTGGTAAGTGAAAAGGCGTATGTGGCGCATTGTATGCTAACCATAAAAACCATGGTTTTGTTTGGTCTTTAACCCAGTTTATAGCTAAGTCGGTAACCTTCGTAGTTGCATATTCTGTAGATGTTTGAGTTTGCCCGTTAATGGTTAAATTCCAATTAGTATACGATTGTAAACCACCGCTTAATGGTCCTGCATAATAATCGATTCCCATATTATTAGGATGGTTGGCGTTTTTAGATAAATGCCATTTCCCAATTACGGCACTGCTATACGAATTGCTTGCATTTGATTTGATATAATCTTGTAAAGCTACTTCTGTAGTAGATAAAGGATCATCAACTTTTAAAACACCGTTTCTAATTCCGTATTTTCCAGTTATAATAGAAGCTCTGGTTGGAGAACAAGTAGGATTAGACCAAGCATTATTAAATCGTACACCAGAATTAATTAAATTTTGCAGATTCGGCATTGTTGGTTTTTGATTTCCAATACTGTATCCTGGAGTTGCATCTAAGCCCATATCATCTGCAATTACAAACAGTATATTAGGAGCGCTTTCATTTTGAGTAGGATTTTCGTCTGGATTTTCATTAACTATGGAATCAGAAGAACTACATGAAATAATAAAGAAAGAAACAACAGCAAAAAATAGCATACGTTTTATGTGAGTAGTCATATCAAGGGTTTTTAATGTGTTATGTTGATTTAGACAGCTAAAAAGCTAAAAAGTTTAATTTATGGATAGATTTTTTTTTGAAATACTATCATTAGATCTTAGTTTTTTGTACCTTTTAATAAAAATAATGAAAAAATATTGGCTTTTAATTAAACTATTTTAATTTTTCTGTATCTAAAGTTAAACCAACACCCCCAAATTATGAAAGTATATTTTTCTAAAAGTTTAGCTCAGTTTTTAACCATTTCTTTATGTACACTGTTGTTTTCATGTTCTAGTAATAGCGGTATTCATTCGGATGATCCTGACATTGGAGAAGAACCTACAATACCTTGTAATGTCTCTGAAATTTTTGGAAACGAAACAAGCAACGCTGTCTGTTTTGAAATAGATAATAATGTAAGAAAAGTATATACCAATAACTTTCCAGCGCATAGTTATGGACCTTGGGCTGGGCCTAATACTTTAGCAGCACAAGATTTTGAATATTCTATGTGTTTATATCCAGAATTAACTTCTACTATTACAGAAATTAAAGAAGATCCTAGTTCGCAAGCTTGTGGAGGAGGAATTATTTTTGGGGTGTCAAATCAAGGGATAAATTACTCTCCTTTTGCTAGATTATACTGGGTTAATCCGAACACACAAGAAGAAAATTTAAATTGGCATGTTGAAGCTGATTTTACATTGGCAATGGATTCAAATGGGGGACATGTAAATAATGTAAGTAGGTATCATTATCATAATATTCCTAAAGATTATTTTACCAATGATTTAAAAATTGATGGAACTCAACATTCTCCTATTTTAGGTTATGCCGCAGATGGTTTTCCTATTTATTATAAGTATTTGTATACAGATGCCACTACAAAGGCTTCTAATCCAACTGTTTCAGCATTTACTAGCGGATACTCATTAAAGCAAGGAAATCGTCCTGGAGATGGTGTTACGGCTCCTGATGGTGCTTACGATGGAACTTATATTGAAGATTACGAGTATACTGGTGCCGATTTAGATGAATGTGGAGGACGTTTTGCCGTGACTCCTGAATATCCAAATGGAACTTATTATTATGTGTTAACCGATAATTGGCCGTATATTCCAAGGTGTTTTAAAGGAAAATACGTAGATAATTCATTTCAAATTAGTCCTGGTTGTCCTGATTCAACAGCGGCACAAGATTGTAGCACTGTTGCTGTTACTTCAATTAATGCCAATGTTTTTGACGATTTGAAAAACAAACTGGATTCAAAATTATATGAAAAGTTAAACGATTTAGATTTTGGAAGTAGATATGCCGACGCAAAGATCAATCAGATTAAAATTTATACGACTGATGGAAGCTTAGCCTATGCATCAAATTCAACAAATGAATTGAATAGCAACACAATGCACGATTTAAAGTCTTTTTATATTCAAGTTGATTTTTCAAATGGAAGTATCACCAAAAAAATTTCAGCATAACTTATGAAAGCGTTTATTCTTTTAATTAGCACTTATTTTCTTACGTTTTTTCATGCTGCTGGTATAGCTGAGTACCATTATTTTATGGAGAATGACTATGTAGTTTTAAAGTTTGAAATGGACAAACACGAACTAGAACATTATCGAATTAATAAAAACTGTCAGCAAAATAAACTGTTTGATATTTGTATTCAAGAATATTTATTATCAAAAACTGATTTACAGTTGAATAATCAAAAAGTTGATTTTGACTTTGTAGAATCATCAACTTATAATGATCATATTATTTATAATTTTAAATCAAAGAAGACCTATAAGAATATCACTGATTTACAAATTGATAACACCTGTTTTTACGAAGTAAATAAAAAGTTTAAAAATAGAATTCGAATTGATATAAAACAGTTTCAAAAATCATTTTTATTGACTAAAGGCAAGGGAAATATTCAGTTATAAAACTTAGGTTTTTAAAAGCTTGTTTACGTTTATTTTATATAGTTTCCCGATAGGAATACTATATTCTTCTATAGTTATTTTATTCCCTTCAATGCTCTTAATATGCTTTAAACCAATGGCAAATGATTTGTGTACTTGTAAAAAGTTTTCTGGAGGTAAAACTTCTAACATTTCAGAAATTTTTTCTCTTACAGTAACTGTTTGTTTTGTTGTAATTACTTTGGTATAGTTTCCAGCAGCTTCAATAAATAAAATTTCATCAGTTTCTACTTTGATATGACTTTTATTCTGTCGCAAAAACAACTGTTTGTTAGTCTTAGATGTCTCATTATTAATCGTTGAAGGCTGTTTAGGGCTACTTTGTGGTGTATCAATTACTTTATTTACCGCTTTTAAAAAACGTTCAAAACTGAATGGTTTTAAGAGGTAGTCAACAACGTTTAGTTCGTAGCTTTCCAAAGCAAATTCACTATAAGCCGTAGTAACAATAACTTTAGGAGGATTTGACAATGTTTTTAAAAAATCGAAACCTTTTAGTTTGGGCATATTCAAGTCTAAAAAAATCAAATCGACTGTATGTTCACTTAAATAACTTAAAGCTTCAATAGCGTCGTAACAATGCTTTTTAAATTCTAAATTAGGAAGCAAATCACAATAATCTTTAATAATATCGTGAGCTATAGGTTCGTCATCAACAATAATATAGGTAATCATAATTTAGAAATGTTCAATTGAGATTTGTATACATCATTGGTTTTATAAAAGGACAATGTATGTGTTTTTGGATATACCAGTGCAAGTCTACGCTTTAAATTTTGCAAACCAATGCCTCCTTTTTCGTCATTAACAACAGTTTCATCAAAATTGTTTTCAATATCAAAATAAACGTTGTTTTTTTCGGCTTTCATATTGATATAAACATAAGCATTATCTCTTAAATTTTCTACTCCATGTTTAAAAGCATTCTCTAAAAGTATGATAAATAACAAGGGCATTACTTCATAATCGTTTCCTTCAATATCGTAGTTAAATTGAATATCAATGTTTTTGCGGTATCGCATTTTGTGAAGCTCAATATAGGTTTGTAAATAACTTATTTCTTCCGATAAAAGCACGGTTTCTTTTTGTCCGTCGTAAATACTATACCGCATCATATCAGAAAGCTTTAAAATCAGTTCTTTTGCCTTTTTAGAATCTTTATCAACCAAGCCATATAAGTTATTTAGCATGTTAAAGAAAAAATGAGGACTTACCTGACTTTTTAAATGTAATAATTCAGCATTTTTCTTTTCCTTTTTAAGACTCAAAATAGATTTTATCTGTTTAAAAGTCCATCTAATCAATAAAAAGATGAGAAGTAAGAAATAAAAAAAACTAAAAGTTACAAAAGGCTCACTGCTTCCAAAAGCATCATTAAATATCAGAATAATGACTGCTATAAAGATTAATATAAACCAAGAAAGTTTTTTAGGAATTCGTTTAAACATATGGGTATTTGCGTGTAATTCAAGTTCAATATTAGACAAATTAATTGCTACCAACAAATTAGTTGACAAACAAACTTTAGGAAGTGATAAACGTTAATTTTTAAGTGATAAAGAGCCTTTATAACGTCATGAAACCTTTGTAACACGGTTTGTATTCCATACATCACAAATACTTTTTTAGCGCATGGTTTGCGGTTAGGTTTGCTGTAAACAATTAAAAATTAACTACATGGAACTTATCATAGAAAACCTATCAAAAACCTATTCAAATGGCGTGCAAGCCTTGCAAAATATATCCTTAGAAATTCCAAATGGAATGTTTGGTTTGTTAGGGCCAAATGGAGCGGGGAAATCTACTTTAATGCGTACGATTGCTACACTGCAAGAAGCAGACAAAGGTTCTATTAAACTGGGGAATTTAGATGTTTTAAAGCAAAAAAATGACATCCGAAAAGTATTAGGTTATTTACCACAACAGTTTGGATTGTACCCAAAAATATCGGCAGAAGTGTTGTTAAATCATTTTGCTGTACTTAAGGGAATTACTAACAAAGGAGAACGAAAAGAAATAGTAGAAAGTCTTTTGCATAAAACAAATTTATATAAGGTTAGAAAACAAAATCTTCATGGATTCTCTGGCGGAATGAAACAGCGTTTTGGTATAGCACAAGCCTTATTAAATAGCCCCAAATTATTAATAGTAGACGAGCCTACAGCGGGATTAGACCCTTTAGAACGCAACCGTTTTTATAATATTCTTAGTGAAATAGGCGAGAACACGGTGGTTATTTTGTCAACTCATATTGTAGAGGATGTAAAAGAGCTGTGTACCAATATGGCAATTATAAATCAAGGACAAGTATTGCTTAAAGGAAATCCAGTGCAAATTATAGATAGTTTGAAAGGAAAGGTATATGAGAAAACAATTCAGAAGGAAGAATTAAAAAGTTATAAGCAAGCTTATCATGTAATTAGCGAGAAGTTGTTTTTAGGAAAACCAATTATAAATATTCTAAGTGAAAGCAATCCACATAACGGTTTTACACCAGTTAAGGCAAGTTTAGAGGATGTGTATTTCTCTCAAATATTTGGAGCAAATAATCAATTAAAACAAGTTGTATAATATGTGGTACGAGATATTTAAATTCGAATTAAAGTACAGAGCTAAACGTGCAGATACTTATGTGTTTTTTCTAGTACTCTTCTTGTTTTCAATGGTTGGTGTCGACTTTATTTTTCAAGGAATGGAGTTTACCACAGTTAAAAAGAACGCTCCGTTGGTTATTGCCAAAACTATGGGCGCTATTACCGGAATTTTTATGATACTAGCTTCTATGATTATGGGAGTAGCTGTATTGCGCGATTTTGAATACAATATAGAATCGCTAATGTATGTAAATCCCATAAAGAAAAAAGAGTATTTATTAGGACGCTTTTTAGGTTCATTTACTGTATTGTTTTTTGTGTTTACAGGGATTTTATTCGGAATGATTTTAGGCGAATTTATGCCATGGCATAATCCAAATGACCTGAACTCTTTTAGTCTGTCTGTTTACTTAAAACCATTTGTAATTATTACGTTACCAATACTTTTATTTGGAGCCTGTTTGTTTTTTGTAACAGGAGCTTTAAGTAGAAAATTGGTGGTAGTTTACACGCAAGGAGTGGTGTTTTTTGTAGCGTTTATGCTAACAAAAGCGATAAAGAATGAGTATTTACAGGCTATTATGGATCCATTTTCCTTAACTACTTTAACCTTGCTTACCGATTCTTGGAGCATTGTAGATCGTAATGAATTTAATATTCCTTTTAGTGGAGTTTTATTGTATAACAAGCTGTTTTGGATGCTATTAGGAGCAGTTATTTTATGTTTTGGATATCGAAAATTCAGTTTTAATTTAATTCGAAACAAACGCTTAAAAAAGAAAGGTTTAGCAACAACAATTACAGAAGAGCATTCAAATTATGCGACTAAAATTCCGCAGTTTACATTTCAAAAAGAGTTGCAAACAAAATGGACACAGTTTTTACATTTATCGTGGTTTTATTTTGTCAATATCTGTAAGCAGCCATCCTTTTGGGCAATTATGATTTGTGGAATGATTATCATTCTTATCAATTCGGTAAGCTTAGGAACCATTTATGGTGTAGACAGTTACCCAAAAACATATTTTATAGTAGAAGAACTTCAAGAAACCTCTTCGTACTTTTTTATCATCTTATTAGTGTTCTATTCAGGAGAAATTATTTGGAAAGAAAGAGGGGCAAATGTAAACCTGATATACGATGCAACACCAATTTCAAACTTTATTAGTTTATTGAGTAAATACGTGGGTTTATTACTGATTTATTTGGTGTTAATAGCTACGTTGATACTCACAGGAATCATTTTTCAAACCCTAAATGGTTATTATGATTATGAGCTGGAAGTTTACTTTTATGGATTCTTTTTAGAAGTATTGCCATTTTTAGCCTTGTACACTTGTATAGCCATCTTTGCGCAGGTAGTAACCAACCGTAAGTTTGTAGGAATCTTAGCAGTACTGTTATTTTTTATGTTCAATATAGCCTTGGCTGTTATGGGCTACGACCATGATTTGTATTGGTTTGGAGGAAGTTCTTTAGGAAAATATTCTGATATGAATGGTTATGGACACCTTTTAAAGCCTTATTTATACATTAAAACCTATTGGTTTTTAGTTGGATTGTTGCTACTTATTTTAGGAGCTATACTTTCGGTAAGAGGAACAGAAAACAGCCTTAAAAAACGATGGAGTAGTGGTAAGACCAGTATGAGTAAGCGCTTAAAAACTTTTACAATTGTAGTATTTTGTTCGTTTTTAGGGCTAGGAACCTACATTTATTACAATACTAATGTTTTAAACAAGTATTGGTCAAATACTGAAGAAATAGCCTTTAGAGCATCTTATGAAAAGGAATTAAAGAAATTTGAATATATCAAACAGCCCAAAATTACTACCGTTAATTTACAGGTTGAATTGTATCCTGAAAAACAAAATTATACGGCTAAAGGAAGTTATATACTAAAGAATACTAGTGAAATATCAATTGATAAAATTCATGTTCAAAAGAAGATAGAAGACTATGTTTCGCTTAAAAATGTCACTTTTGAAGGAGGCGCTAAGCTAGATAATCGTTATCAAAAATACGATTATAGTATTTACCAATTAAACAAGACTTTACAGCCTGGAGACTCTATTAAAATGAATTTTGTACAAGAATATACGAGTCAAGGTTTTGAGATGAAAAGCAGCAATCAGAGCATCGTACACAATGGTACATTTTTTAACAATAATAGCTTTCCAACCTTAGGATATAATAGAAAGTATGAGCTTAGAAATACAAACGATAGAGCTAAATTCGACTTGCCAAAACGATTTAATAAAGCTAGGAGGGAAGATGCTAACGAATTGGAAAATGCACGTTCTGGAAGCGATTCTGATGGTATACAGCTTGAAATTGTTATTGGAACTAACAAAAATCAAACAGCGGTAGCTCCAGGGAATTTGGTAAAGCAATGGAAATCAAATAATCGAAATTATTTTCATTATAAAACTGCGATTCCAATTATTAATTTTTATTCAATAGTATCGGCAGAATATGAGTTAGCAAAAGATACTTGGGTAGCACCAAAAACTAAAAATTTAGTTGAATTAGAAGTATATTATCATAAAGGACACGAATACAACTTACAACGTATGATGGATGCTATGAAAAAGTCTTTTGAATATTATAGCACACATTTTAGTCCGTACCAATACGACCATATGCGTATTACAGAGTTTCCGCGTTATGCACAGTTTGCACAGTCGTTTCCTGGAACGGTGCCATTTTCTGAAGCTATGGGATTTGTATTAAATATTGATGATAAAAAAGATGTAGACATGGCGTTTTTTATAACAGCTCACGAGTTGGCACATCAATGGTTTGGTATGCAAGTAGAGGCTGCGAATGTACAAGGACAGCATTTTATTTTAGAAACTTTATCGCAATATGCAGCTTTAATGGTGCTTAAAAAACATTTTTCTAAAGAGAAAGTAGCTCAGTTTTTAGAATTGCAAGAAACAGATTATAAAGAAGGGTTACGTAAGGAATCAAAGCAAGAACCTTCGTTAGCATTGGTTGAAAATCAGTCGTATGTATACTATGCAAAAGGAGCAATAAACATGTATAAATTGCAAGAAGCAATAGGAGAAGATCGTGTAAATAGGGCATTAAAAAAGTTTATAACAGACTGGCATAGTCAGCATGGAAAGCTAAAAACCGCCACCAAACGATATGCTACAAGCAAAGATTTACTAGCATATATTAAAAATGTAACTCCAGAAAACAAGCAAGAGCTTATAAATGAGTTATTTAAATAGTGAAATATGATTATAAAAAGGAGTTTTTACAAATTCCTTTTTATAGTTTTATCTATAATTAATTGATATTCAACGAGTAAAATTGACCATTGAACGATTATTTTCTCAATTAGCTGATAATTTTCATATTATAAAGTATAAAATTTAGATATATGAAAACGCAGCCAACACGAATCAAATTTATCAAAGCTTACGGAAATCAGTACGAAATAAAGTTTCCGAATTTAAAAAAGCCTCTAACAGTAACACGTTATTATTACGAACGTTTAGTTAACAGTCCTGAAGAGTTTACGTTCATTTAATCTTCAGGACTAGAGGTGTTTATTAAAGAACACTATCATAAAAGCATCTTTATACTATAAACTGATCTGAATGATAAAGTTTTTATTAATTTTAGATTTCATAAAATTTAATGTGTTTTGGTCAGAACAAACAAGTATATTTCATTAGATGATATTCACAGATACGACAAATTACTAGGATTAAAAATTCAAAGTCAAAAAGTAAAGAAAGGAGAAGTTTTTCTTAAGCAAGGTCATAAATGCGATTACTTCTATTATATCACTAAAGGCTTAATGCGAATGTTTTATTTCGATATAGAAGGTAATGAAGTAACTCATTGGTTTTCTAATGAAGATATGATGATAACCTCTCCAGATAGCTTCTATAATGACAATGAAAATATATTAAATTTTGAAGCTTTAGAAGATTGTGAATTTTTATTGGTGACTAGAGAACATTTAAAAACAGCTTCTAAAAACATACCTAATTTCGATGTTATTTACAGAAAACTTATTGTTGATTTTACAGTTGCATTAAGTAGAAGAGTAATGAGTGTTCATACAGAATCAGCTGAGTATAGGTATCTTAAATTAATCAAAGAATATCCCACAATTTTTCAGAGAACTAAACTATCACATATTGCATCTTATCTGGGAATAACAATACAAAGTTTAAGCAGAATAAGAAAAAACCTTATCTCTTAATTTTTTACCATAAGTTAAAAAAACAACTTTATTAGCAACTCAACTTTGTAGTGTAAAAATTCAAAGGGTACTATCCCTTTTATATCAACACTATGAAGCACAAAGCAATTAAATACTCTTGTAATGGTAATTTTATTCATTTAGCAAATACAAGAGTTTTTATATATGAAAAAGGTTCTGAAGAAACGATACAATCTTTCTATAGCATACCTATATCATCATATTTCTACCGAAAACTAATCAATAATTTATCTACTAAAAGTCTTAGCATTATAAGCTTTGATGTATCAGGTTTAGGTAATAGCCTTTCAGCAACTACTTTAAATACTTCATTAATAAATTTTTCCAAGTAAGGAGTTTTTTACCATATGTTAAATAATTAGTTAACAAGTACTTATAACTTGCGCTCAAATAAAAAACATAAAAACAAATATTATGAAAACAATAAAGAAAACAGCTTTAATAACAGGTGCAGCAAGCGGAATTGGAAGAGAATTTTCAAGAATTCATGCAGAAAGAGGAGGAAATATTGTGGCTATTGATATTAATGCAGAAGGTTTAAAAAACTTAAAGACAGAACTGGAAAACGAACATGGTATAGAGGTATATACTATTGTTAAGAACCTTACACAATTATCGGCTCCACAAGAGATACATGACGAGGTAATAAGTCATGGAGTAGCGATAGATTATTTAATTAATAATGCTGGTTTTGGAGGTGTAGGAGCTTTTCATGAAAGAGACTGGGCTAAAGATCAAGCTATGATACAAGTTAATGTATTGGCATTAACATCTTTAACAAGACAGTTTTTACCAGATTTTGTAGCACGTGATTCAGGTAAAATATTAAATGTATCATCAACTGTAAGTTTAGTTCCTGGGCCTTTACAAGCAGTATATTTTGCAACGAAAGCCTATGTGACATCATTTAGTAATGCTCTTTCGGGAGAATTAAGCGATACAGGGGTTTCAATGACAGCCTTATTACCTGGTGCAACCAAAACAGCTTTTGGAGACGCTTCTGGAATGAATAAAACTCCAATTTACAAAAGACCAGCAAGTGCAAGAGAGGTAGCAGAAGAAGGTTATAATGCGATGTTAGAAGGTAAAATAGAAGTTATAGCAGGTTTACCATGGGAGCAGCGCATGGAATTAAAATTCATTCCATTTATGCCTAAAAAAGCATTGATAGAAAGAATGAAAAAACAATCAACACACTAATTTATAAAACAGCAGAAATCATGAATACAACAATAGAAAATAAAGAATATACTTTTGAAACAGAAGTAAATCAATTAGTTGCAAACCAACGAGCATATTTTAATAGTAATGCAACAAGGTCATTAGACTTTAGGTTAACCCAATTAAAGAAGCTTAAAGCATTATTATTAGAAAATGAAGATGCAATGCACGAAGCTATTTTTAAAGATTTTGGAAAATCGAAATATGAAAATCAGCTAACAGAATTCTTTCCTTTGATTGATGAAATAAATATTTCAATAAAAAATTTAAAGAAATGGATGCAACATAAATCGGTAAAAACTAATTTATTAAATTTTCCAGCCAAAAGTTATTTAGTTCCAGAACCTCTTGGGGTAACATTAGTAATCGGCGCTTGGAATTTTCCTTATAACTTATCACTTACGCCAGTAGTAGGTTCAATGGCAGCAGGTAATACAACAATATTAAAACCTAGTGAATTACCTGAAGAAACAAGTAAGATAATGGCAAAAATTATCAATGAAAACTTTGATCCTAACTATTTAAAAGTGGTAGAAGGGGCTATTCCAGAAACTACTGCGCTTTTAAAGCAACGTTACGATAAGATTTTCTTTACAGGAAGTCCTATGGTAGGAAAAATTGTTAATAAAGCAGCAGCAGAGCATTTAACAGATGTTACATTAGAATTAGGAGGAAAGAACCCTGTAATATTCCATAAAGATGCAGCTTTAAAAACAGGTGTAAAAAGAATGATTTGGTCAAAATTCGTGAACTCAGGTCAATTATGTATTGCTCCAGATTATGCTTTAGTACATAAAGATGTAAAGGAAGAATTCTTAAAACTAGCTGTAAAAGAAATTGAAAAAGCTAATTTTTCTGCTGAGAATAATAATTTCGTTCAAATTATAAATAAAAGAAATTTTGATAGAGTAGTAGGTCTAATTAATCCTGAAAAGGTATATTATGGAGGTACTTACGATAGAGATGATAGAAGAATTAAGCCTACTATTTTAAACAATGTTTCTTTAGATGACGCGGTAATGCAGGAAGAAATATTTGGACCTATTTTACCTGTAATAGAATATGAAACAATAGATGAAGCCTTTGAATTAATTAAAGGTATTGAAAAACCTTTGGCGGCCTATTTATTTTCTGATAGCAGCTCAATAAAAGAACGTTTTTTACATGAAATTCCTTTTGGAAGTGGTGGTATTAACGATTGTGTTATGCAAGTTACGAACCCGAATATTCCATTTGGAGGTGTTGGTAATAGTGGTATGGGGCGTTATCATGGGAAATATAGTTTTGAATGTTTTTCACATTTTAAAGGAGTTCTAGACAAGCCAACAGTCATAGAAACTAATTTGAAATACTACGGATATAGTGAGAAGCAACTTAAAGTAATAAAAGCATTAAGTTAAATTAAATCTATAACAATAATTAATACACGTTATTCTATAAATAACGTGTATTCAACTCAATTAATTATCTGAAAATGAATACGGAAAAAGATAAAATAACAGAGATTAAGAAGAAAATTACTTTTGCATTATTAATGGGATCGATTACAACAGGAATAATTTCATTTTCATTAATACTAATTAATATAGGATATACAGAACGTTTTTTTACAAACTGGTTTAAATCATGGGGATATGCATATTTCTTTGTGATACCAGCAATTCTTTTTATAGCGCCACCAGTAGAAAAGTTTGTCAATAATATTTTTAATAAAAGAATAGAATAAGTAGTGGTTAAATAATTCTATTTAACATAATATAAATTATAATACATTTTTAATGTTGGATTATCCAAACGATTCTCAGTGATTGTAAATTGTCGGTGTTAATCAAAACTGTATAAAACTTTGTAAACAATTAACGGTTCGTTACGCTATATTTTAGGTTAAACTATTAAAAGCTTTCTAAATCTAAATCAAGAGTAATTTCCGTAACAGTATTTTTCGAAGAAAACGACATTGCTTTTGTTTTTTCCAATAAGCAATCAATATGCTTCTTGGTAGTTACTTCTAATTTCTATTTTAAGTATATCACTAAATTAATTTGGTGGCAATTCTTCTGTTCAATATTAAATTTTGCAATACCATTAACTCAAAAACACTAATACATTCCCTATTTAACATAATAATAAAACAAAGTATTGTAAAATATGAAAAACTAATAAAAATCTTAGCTTAAAATGGTCAAAAAGTTCTGGTTTAAGTACAGTATTCTAATAAAAATAAGGGTTTATTTATGGTCACAATAATTCAGAAGATTTATGAGAGCATACTACCCTACTGTCCCTATTACAGATGCTTTAATTTGTTGTTTTTTAAATAAATATGCTTTTAAGTGCTCTTTCCTACTACTCTAAACTAGTGTTTTGCCTTTCTTATAAATAGGGAAAAACCTTATTTATAGTAAGGTTTTCCGTAAGGCTGGGAGTTTATTTTATTTTACATTCGAGAGTTTGAAAATTCATAAATATTTTTAAATCAAAATATTTAAGATTAACACTTTGTTACTAATTAGAACTATAAAAACAAACCTTAAAATATTATGGGATTAACTTCTTACAGATTTACTGAATTTAATGATTTAACTAAATTAAACCCTCTTGGATTAGAAGGAGATTTAGACGCTATTAAATTATCATTAAAGTCAATTGAAGTTGGGACTCTCAATATTCTTCAAAATGAAATAAAAGAGATGCAATCCGAAATGGAAAATGATATTATTATTGATGATACTATTGTTCAAAGTAACGTAGATTATCTTGATTATATAAGTTCAAGACAAGCATCAAACATTATACATAATTCAATGATGATTTCTATATTTTCTTTTTTAGAAACTAGGTTATTGCTTTTATGTAAATTAATAGAACCAAGGAATTCTATTTTATTGAATGATATATCAGGAAAAGGTATTTATAAGTATAAAAAATTTTTATCAAAAGTACATTCAATTGATTTTAGTTCTCAACAAAATGAATGGGAATTAATAACAAGCTATGCTTTACTTAGAAATAAATTAGTCCATAGTCAATCTGTTGATTTTGATATTAAAAAGAATAGTAAAGAATATATCAAACTTAAAAAAATAGAACATCTAACTGTAAAGGAATATTCAGATAAAGCTTTTTTTTATATTGATAGTCAAGAGTTTCATAACAAATACTTTCAAACAGTTTCTAAATTTCTTGAATTTATATGTTATATATAAATTTTCTATTAATTATAACTTAGACAGATGTTCAAATAAGAGACAGCTGAAAAAATATATGATTCAGTAAAAGAACTAACAGTAGCGTATAAAATAATTGCTAATAAGAACTTACTCAACAATGAATGTGAAAAAAAAAGAAGAATTCATAACTCCTTCTCAATTTTATAGAAATATTAGACCTGAATTTTTTTCTGACTCTAAAACAATATCCAAAGTTCTATTAACTAAAGAACAATTAGCTTTTGAAATTAGTCAGATTTCAACAAATCAAAAGCATGATAGTTTTGAAACTCTTTGTCGAAGATTAGCAGAAAAATTAATCACTCCTAATTTAATACCCCAAGTTGGACCAACAGGAGGAGGAGATGGAAAAACAGATTCAGAAACATATCCTGTTTCTAATTACATTTCTGAGAGATGGTTTCAAAGTAATAATAAATGGAACGAGAATGAAAATTGGGCTTTTGCCATGAGTGCTAAAAAGGATTGGAAACCAAAAGTAAAATCTGATGTAGATAAGATTATTGGGACAAATAGAGGTTATACAAAAGTATATTTTTTTTCAAACCAAAAGATTCGTAGTAAGGATAAAAAAGAAACTCAAGACCTAATTAATAAAAATTATAAAATTGAGTTGATTATTCTTGATGCAGAATGGATAATTGAAAATGTTTATAGCAATCATCTCCTAAATGATGTAATTGACAGTTTAAATTTATCATCTTTACATTTAGAAGAAAAAGTCGTAGGTCCAAATGATTTAAAAAGAAAAGAAGAACTCTTTGATATTGAAGAAAGAATAAATAATCCAAATAGAACTTTTGAAGTTGATTTTCAGTTAGTAGAGGATTGTTTAAAAAGTGCAATTTTATCAAGAATGATAGAATTACCTAAAAATGAGGTTGTTGGGAAATTTGAGAGAGCAAAAAGATTTGTGATTAAACTAGATAACTTACAACAAAAAATAAAAATACATTATCAACTTGCTTGGACTTATTTAAATTGGTATGACGATTATAAAGGTTTTTATCAAGAGTTTTTAGAGTTTAAATCTCTAGTAAATAAAGAGCCTAATTTGAGTAATTTGGAATTGTATTTAAACTTATATAATCTATTAACAAGAATATCTACAATTGAAGAAATTAAAGATTATATTGGAAATAACTTCAGTCATGATGAAAAAGAGTTTATAAAACTATTAAAAGAATGCAGTAAGAATCAGAGCAAACCTTCAACTGCTTTATTATGTAAGTTTTATTTAGCTATTATTAATATTTCAATTAAATTAAAGAAGAGAAAATCAATAACTAACGAGCTTATAAATTTACAGGCCTATTTTAAAAAAAGCCAAAACCATTCGGACATTCCTTTCGAGCAATTAAAAGGAATAATTGATATTTATAGTGAGTTATTACCAGACAATATAGAATTTGACAAGTTAATTGATCTAATTGCAAAATTAGAATCAATTAGAGTTTCAGAATTATCATCTGCTAAAATTTATTTGAGTAGAGGTACAACAAAATTAAAAAACAATTTAAACAGAGAAAGTTTAGTGTTTTTTGGAAAAGCTGTGAGAAAATTAGCTAAAGAAGAAGTACAAGATGAGTTTTATTTTTGTTTAATTTTATTAAGTGATGCATATTCAAGATTGGGGCTATATTGGGCTGCAAATAATTGTTTAATTATTGCCATTAATTTATATGCAAATGAATGGTTTACTAAAGGTAAGATTGACAAGAGAATTTATATAAGTCTTGAAAAAATTTTAAAAAATGAGGTTATCTTAGGTCGAATACCTGTATTACTTTCTTGGTATGAATTATTTAATATTATAAAAAAATATTTTGATTCAGAAAAAAAACTAGATAATGACCAAATGTCTATCGAAGAACTTATTGATGGTTGTCTTTCTACTAGGTTATTGAATACAGACTATAAGAACTTTCATGAATTATCAGATTTACCCGAAATTCTTGATAAACATGAGTTATGGCTAAGTAATGGTTCGGTTTTATATTTATTAGGTTATGAGGAAAAAATAGAAATTGATAAATCCAAAGACTCTTCATTTACCAAAGATAGTTTTAAAAAATTCTATAATGCATTAGCAAATCAACCTTTTGCAAAACAAATGGCTTTTCAAACGAATTTTTTAAATTCAGAAGACATATCGTTTAATACTAGGGTTTTAGGTGTTGATTTTATAATAAAATCTAATGATGACATTCAACTTATTATTTTAGGAGAAACTATTCTAGCCTATTTTGAATCTTATTTAGCAACTGCATTTGAAAATGCATTCCCTTTGTCAGAAAAAATTATAATCAGTATTAAATATCAAAAGTTAGATGATTTTTTTAAAATAAAATCTGCTAGTAAAAATTCATTTATTTTATTTATAAAACAAGATTATTCCTATAAATCAAAAGATATATTAGGGTTAATGGAAGAGTTTTTGCCTTTAATTATTGGAAAAAACTATCTTTTCAAAGATTATAATAAATTTTTCGAGAACCTATATAAAAATGATGAAGTAAATGAAAGATTATCTTTAATATTTAGGCATAAAAATTCCTTAACAAACATTTTAACTTCAAAGCCAAAATTCTTTCTAAAAAATTGGAAAAATGAAAAGACAACGAATTATATACTTAAAAGGAAATCAAATCCGATAGAATTAAAAGTGTCTAAATTAAATTTGAAATCAGAAAAAAAGATAAATGAGAAAACCTTTTTCAACTCTGTAACTCATCAAAATTTTAAAGCACAAACAGTTATTGATGCAGAACTATGGGATAAAGCTAAATGGAAAGGTTTTGGTTTTTTGAAATTGCCTTCTAATAATACATTAGGTATAGTCTTAGCTTTTCAAAATGAAGATGCAGGAAAAAAAATATTTGAAAATTGGATAAATGAATATGGTGCAATTGATACTAATGATGAAATTTGCATTACTATTATTAAAGGTATTAGAAAAAAGAATCCTTATTGGTATAAAATATTAATTAACAAGTTTATGGATATAGATAATATGAAAGAAGGTCAATTTATTTCATCATCTTCTCGATTTCATATGATGGAACCAAAAAATGATATAAACCTTAAAAATTTAATAAAAGGTTTCGAGTTTTTTAATAATTACACATTAATTCCTGCATTCATTGATAAGAATTATGATATGAAACCTTTTTTTGAACTTGGTATACAAAAAAGTAAGCTAAAAATAATTGATGCTTGGAAAATTGGAATTCATAATCCTGAAAGAGTGGTAATAACTGATGATGATGAACCTATTATTCCTAGTAATATAGACAATGCACCTATTTTAGAATTACTCAAAGAAAAAAGAAATAAGAAATAAGCATATCGGTAGGTATAAAAACATATAATTAAGTCTACTTTTGAAAATAAGTAACCAATAAAAAATCAATAAGAGAAAACTGTTAACCATTGATGTTTATATAATTGCCTAAGTTGTTATTGATTCTCTTATAACTTTATATTTTATTCTAGATTACAAAACAAGAAAAAGATAGAAAGCACTTGATTATAATTTGTGTAGGAAAGTTTGCTTGATTTTAAAATGCTAAAAAAATGAATTTAAAAAAAGGAAATTTAGAACCTCCATTTGAACAAAAAAAGATTAATCATATTTTCCACTATACAAATAATTTTGAAGTATTACTTAAAATTTTAAGAAATGGTTTTGCTCCTTCTTATTGTATAGAAAAAATAAATGATATAGAGTATTACATTCCAATGGTAAGTTTTTGTAATATTCCTTTAAGAGATGTAGATTTATATTTACGTTACGGTAAATATGGAATTGGTATGAGTTTACAATGGGCTATAAAAAACACAATTTCTCCAGTAGTATATATTCATGAAACTACTCCTTTTGGTAAATTTCATAATAGTTTAATTAGTTTACATTTTAAGCATATGATTAATGATATTTTTCATAATAAATCAATTGAAGAAGTGGAAAATAAATTGAATGAAAATTTCTTTGTTAAGTATGATGAAAAATCAAAAGATATCTCTAAAATTAATACATCTATAATTCAGTTTTTTAAAAATTGGAAAACTTTATATAGAAAACGTGAAATAATAACATATCAAGAAAGAGAATGGAGATTTATACCGAAATTAGAAGATAATAAAAAAATAATTCATCAAGAACAAAGTGAGTTTAGTTCAATAAAAAAACTAAAGAAACCTCACTTACCAGAATATTCAATTAAATTAGATGATATAAATGATATAAGATATATTTTAATAAATAACGAAACTCAAAGAAAAAAAGTTCTAAAACTTTTAAATAAAACTTTTGGAGAATCAGTTGTACTTGAGTCAATTATTTCAGGTAACTTAATGATTATTAATGATAAATTAATTCATGATGATTTTTAAATTAAATCATATAGATTTTAATTACCTTTTATCTACTGTATTATTTTTTACTATCACTCCCAAACATTGCTTTAGAAATTAATCTTAATCGCTCAATAAAATCATTAAGTCCAAATCCAATTAATGTTGTTAAACCTAGTAATAAATATAATTTTGATTTTGTAACCCCTGTTCCTTTTAATTCTAGTATTCCTGCGTTAAATAAAAAGTAAAAACAAATACCAGCAAGAAATCCTATCAAAGGTCTTAAAAAATACCAAGGCCACCAGCGGTTTAAATTTAAATCATTTTTATAACTTGCATTTCCTACAAAATCCCACATACTTCTTATACTAACCCCTAATATTGATAGTAATCCACAAGCAAATATAACAGCTAATGTATTTGGAGCATTTTGTCTTGAATCAAAAGTTAAAGAGTTTACAGCTTTAAAATAGGAATTATTTCTTGGTAATGAGTCCGAAGCTAATTTATATAGCTGCTGTTTCATTTTATCAGAAATGACAACATCACTATACAAATTTTTATCTTGATGTTTAAACCAAACAGGAGCATTAGCATATTTTAAAGAAATTTTTTCTGTATTATTCCATGTTTGATTATAAATTTTAGTTCTATCTAATTCTATATTAAATAAGGTTAAAAATGCAATTACAATTATTATTGAAAACCAAAATAAGCTCATAGCTGCTCTAATTTTTTGTTGATTGTTTGATCTTTTTTCAGTGTTTTCTTCTATAAAAAATATTTCATTTAAAAAAGATTTATATTTTTTTAAGTTTGTGTTAAATCTCAAATTTATTTCTTTTATTCCTTTGAAAACATTTAATAAAGGATCTCTTTTTTTTCCTGAAGGTAAGTCTAAATTTAAATAAGGTGCTATTCTGCAAATTCTTATAAAAGAATATTCTTCTATCTTTTTTATTGTTATTGTATTATCTTTTTTTAAATATTCTTTATATACCTCATTAAAAAAATCGCTTGATCCTTCCCTCGCATACAAGTAACCTAATGCCATTTTTAAATCACCAGAAATGACCTCTTCAAAATCAATAAATCCTTCTAATCTATTTAAATCGTTTATAATTATATTTTCTGGATGAAAATCTAACCAAACCAAATTATTAAGTTTCTCTTTGTTGTTATTCCCTTTTATTAAAGAAAAATTATAGTGTTTTAATAAATCATTTTTTAGTTCTTTATTATTTGTTAAATAAATTTCAGAATTTTTATAAGAATCAATTAAAAATTCTTCCCAACAATTATGCTTTGCTGTCAATTCATTCTCTAAGGGACCAAAATTATTGCATTTTATTTTTGAAAGATTGAAAATATTATCTACTATTTCGCTGATAATGATGTTTTTATCTTTTTTGTTTAAATTGTCGTAAATTTCATTTAAAGGTCTTCCTGGTAAATATTCATAAATTATATAAGATAAATTAGATACAGGATATTCATTTGAAGAACCTATTAATTTAGGTACTTTGATCTTTTTTTCATGAGCCTCTTGTAATATTTTTGGTTCATATTTCATTATAAACTCTCTTCCTTTTGGGAATACTCTAACAATGAATTTTTTTTCATTTGAACCTTCAAAACCTGTAAGGACATATTTTGTTGTCATTACTCCTTTCTCTAATTCTTTATATGTTTTTAATGTAAATCTTGTGAAATGTTTTAATATCTTGTCTAGTGTTTGTTGTTCCATTAAATAATTTCTTTTAATATTTTTTCATTTAATTTTGGAATAAAGAAAAATCTCTCAAAAAGAGATAAATCATTGTAGTAATTTTTATTTTGTTTTATCCATAACATTGTTTCTTCTTCAATTGTAAAACCTAAATTACTGGCATAATGTAATATTCTAAACCAAAGTACAGATGTTCTTTTTAATTTAATTAATGAAGTTATATTTTCATCTGGGTAATCAAATCTAACTAATCTTATTACCTTATTTCTAATATCATCAATTGCTTTATTTGAAGCAAAAAATTCACCGGTTCGTAAAGAATATGCAAAACAATTAATTGTAAAATCAAATTGCTTCAAAACATCTTCAATACTGTAGCATCTTTCTACTCCATTATTAAATTCATTAATTGATATTATATCATAATATATATTATCTTCATTTCTTGGAAACCAACGTAAAGAACCAAAAGGTCCTTTATTAATTTCTCCCTCTTCTTTTAACTTTTTTATAAATTTTTCGCTTTCTCCCTTATAAAAAACATCAATGTCTTTAATATTTAAATTAGGTTCAATAAAATAATTTCTTAAAATACCTCCAGCGATGTATAAATCTATATCATCATTAATTTGTGAATAATCTGAAATAATTGAAAAACTGCTTGTTATTTCTAATATTTTCTTTTTTATTTTCGTTAAAGAGTTATTCAAATCATCATATTTTTATAATAGTATTGTCCATTTGTTTTAAGTAAATATAAAAATTTATGATACTTCAGAAAAGCGAAGCTTGGGTTAATTTTTAAGAATATAAATTAATATAATTTATTAATATTAAATGTCGTTTTTTTACGTATGAGAAAGGTTGTTACATCCAATTAGGCTAGTTTAGAGAATAAACAAAATGTAGCAATATGCTGAAAAATTAAAACTTAGAAGGTTTATAATTTCAGAGGAAATAAACCAAAAAAGAGACAGCATTTTAACTGTCTCTTTTCTATTTAATTGTTATTTCATAATCTAATAAAACTGAATCCCCCACTCTCCTACTCATTTTATTATACTATAATTTACTGTTTTGATAATTTTTGTTTTTTAAATACCCCTTTAAAATAGTCTACCATAGGCTTAAATACAATTACAAACGGATTGTGTCCCATAAACCCAGTAGTAACTCCATAGGTTACTTTATCAGTTTCGGGAACATAAGTTCCAAAAACTCTGTCCCAAAAAATAAGCATTCCACCATAGTTTTTATCTAAGTATTTTTCGTTAGAACCATGATGTACTCTATGGGCAGAGGGTGTATTGAAAAACTTTCCCTCCAAAACTCCTAACTTTCCTACGGCTTCTGTGTGTAATAGAAATTGATACAATAAACTGATGGCTAGTGATAATGATATTAAGGTGGGATCAAAGCCTAAAATAACCAACGGCACATAAAATAGAATACTCGTAAATTTACCTACCCAGTTTAAACGACCCGCTGCTGTTAAGTTAAACCACATACTTGAATGATGTGTATGATGGATTGACCATAAAAATGGAATTTCATGACTCCATCTATGATACCAGTAATACACCATTTCTACCACCATAAAAGTTATAAGAAATGTGTAAATGTTAACTGGAATTGTAAATAGTTTGAAGGACTCAACAGCTTCAAATAAAAATAATCCCCAAGCCAATGAAATTGGTTTTATAAATCTACCAATAATGATAATTACCAAATTAGAAAGAGAATCTTTTGTGCTATAACTTCCCTTTTTAGTAATTAAAGACCAAATAATCTCAGCGAATATTAAACCTATAAAAATCAAGAAGAATACTTTTGCATATGTTGTTTCCATAATATTTGTGTGTTAATTATGGTTCAAAAGTATTGAGGAAAAGAGTGTTTATTTAAAAAATGAAAGTGAAGCTGCTAAAATAGAAAGTGAAACGACCTTAATGTTATTTTAACTATTGATGGTGCATCCAATTTTTTAATTGGGGCGCTTTAGCCTTGCTTACAACTATTTGTTCCTGTGGTTTAGGATTGACATTTAAAATCAATTTTCCATTAAAATAGAGCTGAAGATTTTCGATAGCGTTTCTATTGACTATAAACTGTCTATTAGCTCTAAAAAATAGCGCAGGGTTCAATTCTGTTTCAATGTCTTCAAGCTTTTTATCGATAATAAAACTTTTATTGTCTTTATCAACTGCTTTTACAATACTATCATCAATAGTAAAATATGCTACATCGTTTACATTTAAAGGGATTAAGGTATCTCGTTGTTGTACCAAATAAGTGTTTTTATACGACTTCTTTTCTGATTTTATTAACTGCAACATTTGCTGAAATTGCTCATTAATTGGCGAAGCTTGTCTTGTAGATTTGTATTTATCAATAGCATCTTTTAATTCCTCTTCGTCAATTGGTTTTAATAGGTAATCTACACTATTAACCTTGAAAGCTTTAATAGCATACTCGTCAAAAGCCGTTGTAAAGATGATAGGAACATTAACTTGGACTTTTTCAAATATTTCAAAGGATATACCATCGGCTAAATGAATATCGAAAAAAGCTAAAGCTATTGAATGTTCTTTATTAAAAAAATCTACAGCATCAACCACAGTATCTATAACAGTTTCTACAGTAATTGAAGGATCAATTTCCTTTAAAAGATATTTTAAATTTTCTGCTGCAGCTTGTTCGTCTTCTATGATTAGTACGTTCATATTATTGGTAATTTTACTATGAAATAATCACTGTTGTTTTCAATACTTATTTCCTTATTTAAAAGTAGCTTAAATCTGGTATTTAGATTGCTTAATCCGGTGTTGGTGCTTTCTACATTGCCTGTTCGTTTTTGCAATTTATTCTTTACAACTAAAAAATGATCTTGACTATAAATAGTAACCCTTAAAGGTTTATTTACAGAAATCTCATTGTGTTTTACAGAGTTTTCAACCAATAATTGCAATGCTAATGACGGAATTTTCTTCTGAAGTAAGGCATCATCAATGTTGATAATGGCTTTAAAATTTTCTCGATAGCGCTGTTTGATTAAATAAAGATAACTATCTAAAAACTTTAATTCTTCTTTTAAGCTAACTAAATCCTGGTCTTTACTTTGAAGAATATAGCGATATAAAAAAGAGAGTTTCTTTATAAATTTTCCTGCTGAATTTTGGTCTTCTCTAACCAACAAACTCAATGAATTTAAAGAGTTAAATAGAAAATGAGGATTAACTTGATTTTTTAAGGCAGCCAATTCATTTTGTAAACTTTGTTGCTTGAGTTGCTCTTTTTCAACAGCATCAATTTTCGCTTGATTATTAAGTGTAATAGTTCTGCTAATAACTATAAGCATCAGCATAACAAAGAAATAAACAAAACTATTAAAACGAGGGTTTAATGTTGTTGAATTATTTCCATTGATAACAACATCGAAAATTCTAAATATGAAAATCCAAACAACAAGAATTGCAAAACTTAAAAAAATAGCTTTCAAAAAAGTCTTCTTTTGAAACCATTGAATACTCCAATCTATATTAAGTTTTAGAATGAAAAAACAAAATCCAAATAAGGATATAATACGAAGCAAGGTATCATTTGTTGATACTTCCCAAAGACCACTACCATCTGCACTACCGAATAAAAATACAAGACGAGGAATATTTACCAGCAATGAAAAGCTAATAGCTACTATAAGTATGAGTTTGTTGTTATTCATAGATAGAAAGGCTTGCATTGCAAGCCTTTTATAATTAAAGAGTTATTATTTTTTTTCTTTTCGTTTTTCCTTCATCTTCTTTTGAACTTCTTTTTGTATCTCTAAATATACTTTATATTGTTTAGATGACAATAAGGACTTCATTTCCTTGTTTTTACCTTTTTGAATAGATTTATATGCTCTGTATTTACTAAAACGAGATTTGCTACTATTTTTTAAGGCTTTTAATTGACTACCATATCTTTTTGAAATTTCGATATATTGCGGCTTTTGATCTTCTGTTAGATTTAATCGATTGATATATTCTGAAAACTCACCCGAAAAATTTTTACTTAATGATTTACGTTTATCTGTCTTGAAATCTTGATACATTAAATATTGTTCTTCAGACAATAATTCTTTTAGTTCAGAATCCTTTTCAGACTGAATACGCTGTACTTCTTTTATTTTTTCTTGTTTAGAAAGACCAGCTTCTTTTACAAATTTTAATTGCTCGCCATATTTTTTAGCAATAGTTTCATATGATGCTTTTTGAGTTTCAGATAAGTTCAGTTTTTCAAAATACTGTGCTAATTTTTCTTTTGCTTGCTCTTTTTGTTTTTCGCTAAGTTTTTTGTCTTGAGCAAATGTTATTGAACTGGCTATTAATAATGTAACTATTAAGATATTTTTGATTGCTTTCATTTTTATTTTTTAATAATTATGAGACAAATGTATTTCAGTAGTTGAAGCATAATTTAATTTTTAAAGTGAAACGTCTAAAATGATATGTGAAATGACTTTGATTTATATTGAAATATTTTAATGATGCTTCACTCCTATCGTTGTTTCAGGCAAAGAATATGAAAAGTTACGTTTTTCTATTTTGATAAGCTTTATTAAATTTTTACTAGAAGTTAAATTTATATATAAATAAGAACGAGAACAGAATTCAATTCTGTTCTCGTTGTATAAGATAGTTATGGAATTTTTTTAGCCTCCAGATCCTGCTGTTCCTACTTCTGGATGCATTGCAAATTCAACAAAATTTGTACCAGTAGGAATTGATAATGTTATATTCCTTGTTTCATTAGGTTGCATATCAACTCCTGGAGTTGGACCATACTCTGTACTATTTCCATTAGCATCGAAAATGTGTACTTCCAAACGTGTTTGTTGTGCCACATTTGTGTTTAGGTTTTGAAAAGTTCCTTCAAAAGTGTTGGTTGATGCATTAAATGTAATAATAGCTCGAATACCATTTAAAGTTTCGTCTGCGGTGGCATTTTTTGCCCAACGCTTTCCACTTTCTCCTTGTTCATTGCCTGTTTCGGAATGATTTCCTTCTCCTGCTTCTCCCATGCCATTTTCATTATGCATCATTTCTCCAGCTTCATTGTTGTTTTGGCTGCATGAAATTGTTATCAGGTTTATTGCGAAAATCATCGCAAAAAATAAAACTACTTTTTTCATAATTATTGAAATTTAAGTGATTAATTAAAAATATTAGGTAATCTTATTTCATTGCTCTTAGTTTAATGTTCTCCTTTTCTTTCTCTCTTTTTTCCGTGTTCTCCACGTTCTCGACCTTCATGCCCCTTGCCTTCTTGTTCTCCGTGAGCATGTTCGTTACTCCCTACTTCTGCATGTGTAGACCAAGTTGTAAAAGATTTTTTTGTTGATTTTATAGTTAGTTTTTGCTTTTGATTTGGTTGTAATGTTATTGGTTTTGTTGGCCCCAACTCTTTGCCATTTGATAAATGAATTTCTACACGAGCTCTTTTTATTGGCTCTTTAGTTTTATTTTGCATAAACCCTTTAAAAGCATTTGATTTTTCATCAAACTTTAGCACTAATTGAACTCCTTTCTTTGTTAAATTATAGGTTTCATTCTTTTTTAATTGGCTTCCATCCTCTTCACTTTCTCCCCCTTCATAATCACGTTCATGGGCTCCTTTCATCATTTTAGTTTCGTGTCCTTTATTTTCAGAATGATTTCCTTCACTGTGCTGTGCATTAGTTTTGCAAGAAATAGTTAAAGCTATTGCCATTAAAACTGTTAATCGTTGTACATTTTTTAGTTTCATTTTCTTAAAATTTAAATTAATAATTGTTCTACAGATACAGAACAAATATATTGTTCTAATATTGTAGAACAAAAATATTTTAGGTTTTTTTTAACTTTTAGAAAAAAGCTGGTCTAAATTTTAATAGATAAAATGGATGTTTATTCGTGTTCTTTTAAAGAGCTTTCTGTATAGCTTCTATGCTCTTCATTGTGATGATGCTCTTCTTTATTTGTAGTAATATCAGCTATAAATAAAAAAACTAAAGTGAATAATGGTAGTACCGCTATTTGAATTATTCTTTTTAAAACGGATGGTGTTCTTTTATTCATCATTAAAAAGCGTTGCTTTGTAAGTGAATAATTTACATTACTGGTAAGAACATTCGAATTGTGAAAAGTTGCTAGATCTAACAACATATTTTGATATGAATATTGATTTTTATGAGTAGCAATTACACATTCGTCTGCAATAAATTCATGATTTAACTTAATCGCTTTTGTTATTAAATGTGTTAAAGGATTAAACCAGAATACTATTTGAAAAAGTTCAGTAAACAATACATCTATGGTATGTTTTTGAATAGCATGTGTGTATTCGTGAGTATATAACTCTTGTGCAATGTTTTTTGATTTATAGTCTTCTTTATTAAGAAATACATAACTTAAAAAAGTATGTGGAAGTATTTTCTCATCCAATAATATCAATGATACATTTTTATACTTTTTTATGTGCTTATTCTTAAATATCCTTTTTAAAATAGCTACTAAACTTTTAATGAAACGAACTAATAAAAAGCTTGTAACAATTATATATAGGTAGAAAAAATAAGTAAAATATGTATTATTTTGTATTGTACTAATACTACTTATATTCTCTATTGGGCTTTCCATATATATTTTTAAATTAGGAAATATGATAGCCATTAATAGCATTGCTAACAAGTAGAATCGATTGAATTGATGCATTTTTTGACGTTCTAAAAACAATTTATAGAACACAAACAAAAGACTTACACAAACAGTTGATTTGATAAAGAAATACATCATTTTGACTTGTTTTGAAGCTGTTTATCTATAATGCTGCGTAGTTCTTTTAGCTCTTCTTCTGTCATGTTATTTTCTGTTGTACAAAATGAAGCTAACTGCACAGCTGAATTATTGAAAAAGTTTTTAATCAGCTTACTAACTGAACTCGATGAATATTCTTTTTTTGCTATTAACGGATAATATTCTCTCTTTGATCCTAAGAGATGATAATTAATAATTCCCTTTTCTGTCATTCTTTTTAGCAAAGTAGCTATGGTTGTTTTTGCTGGTTTTGGATCAGGAAAATCATTCAACAATTCTTTTAATAATGCTTTTTCCCTTTTCCATAAATAATGCATTAATTTTTCTTCTGTGTTTGTTAATTGCATATCTCAAAATCTTTCTACAAATATAGAACGTTTTTTTGTTCTAATCGTATAGAACACTTTAGATTCTTATAATTAACATTTATTTTAAGGTTATATTGACTTCAATATTTAAAAGAAACTTATTGGTGAAAATTTAGAAAAAAACACCCAAATTTTAACCTCTCTGAGAATTGAGTATTCAGTACTATGATACAGAAATTTTAAAATACGCGATTCTCAGGAAGGTCAAAAAAAGTAACAGATTTTAATGTTTTTTATCTCAATTTATAAATTCTAAACAAGATGTTTAAAATTAGTGAATTTGATATAATATTAAAGAGTTTTATATCTATCAGCTTGATCGAATAAAGTTAAGTCTTTATAACCAGCTTTAATTTTAGCAGAATGCAAAACATCTTTTTCGATAAAATAGCTATCGCCTTTTTTTAATAATCTAGGTTTTCCATCTATGGTTAATTCCATTTCTCCATCTAAAACAATTCCCCATTGTGCATTGTGAGAGTGAGTAGGAACTTCAGCATCGTTTTCAAATTCCATAAAAATAAACTGTTGATTTCCAGCTTGAATTAGTTTTGAAGTAACTCCTTCTAAAGGAATTATTGCACTAGGATGTCTATCTATTATTTCAGGTAACATATTATTGTATTTTGTTGTTTTTAAGTTTTTTATCATCATTGAAACGCTCGAAAAAATTCTTTTCATCTAAATTTTTTTCTATTTGAGAAAATTGTAATAAAAAATTTTCATTAACAATTTCATTGACTATATCTTTAATCTTTTTCCATTGAAGTTTAAAAGCAGGAAACATTTCTTTACTTTTTTGAGAGAGCTCAATAAGTTTCTTTCTCGAATCTTTTTCATCTGTTGAAATTAACACATAGCCCTTCTCCTCCATTTTCTTAATTACTTTTATAACTGCTGGATGTGAGAACTTTAGCTTGTCTGCTATTTCTGTTACTGTTAAGCGATGTTCTTTTTCTAAGAGTAAAAAATATAAATGCCAATTAGGTTCAATATCAAATTCAGAATTGTCATATATTTTTCTTACATCATAAATTATGCTATCGCTAAATCTTTTTACTCTAGCTATAATTCCTGAATAATCTAATGTTGTTAAAAAATCTTTCTCCATTTTATATGTAACTGGTTACGCAAATATATCGAAATAAATGTAACTGGTTACATTTTGGATTGAGTTTTAAATAATCAATCTAGTATATTATTAAAAAAGGAATTAATTCCCCTTAATTCTTTGCCAAAGTGTTTTCATCAAGAATTTGGCATCACGACCAGTTTTAGGAAGTTCTGTTGCTTGGATATTGCCCTCCTCTTCTTTTAAAAGATAAGAAAAAGTAAAAAATGAAGTACCATCTTTTTTGGGAATTAATCCAAAACGTAAATCGTTAAAATACCATTGGTTATCTTTTTGTTCTATAATATACCAACCTTCTGAAATATCTATAAGTCGTTGTACATTAGTATATTTAGTTAATACATCAGATTTTTCACGATGCTTAGGATATGCAGTAAATTTTAAGGGTTGAGTATCAAAAAAAGAATAATCAGTAATAAGATAATTGTCTTTTGTATCGATATTAATATTCCATAAAATAGTATTCAAAGCTGCTGGACGTGTACTAATGACAGTATATTGTATCCCTTGATTTTTTAATTCGTTTTCAACTTTATTATAAACTATCAACTTTAAAATCAAGGCGATAAAAAGATAGCTTGTAGATATTATAAGACCAAACTGATTAATTTGTGCCCTGCGTTTTGATTCAGGTTTATAAAAAAGAACTGCGATACAACAAAAGAGAAATGGTAAAGTATATAAGGGATCTATAACAAAAATAGAATTGAACGCTACTTTGATATCTAATGGCCAAAGTATTTGTGTGCCCCATGTAGTAAAAGCATCCAATAATGGATGTGTAATCAAGCTCCAAAAAAATAGTTTTGCCCAAGGTTGCCAACCAAGGTTTTTCTTTTTTTCTAATTTATTGACTAGCCAGCCCAAAAGTGGTGCCATAATGATAGAAAATAGAATAGAATGACTAAAACCACGATGTAATTCTATAGCAGTAATGGTATCTGTAAAAGAACCCAGAAATACATCAAGATCAGGAATGGTACCTCCAATAGCTCCATAAAGTAAGGCTTTGTTGCCAATTTTTTTTCCTAAGACAGCCTCGCCAACTGCTGCTCCTAATACAATTTGAGTAAGTGAATCCAATTTTAACTACTTTTCTTTAACAATAATACAATTATAATGTGTGAATTAAATAGGCTTTAGTAATTTAATAATACAACCTAAAATCGAGAAGTTTACATAGTTTATAGTGCTTTTTGTAAAGTTTTTCTACTGCATTTAACATGTCATCGTCTTTTTTAAACAGGTTAAAAAACACTTTATCAAGATCAGAACTAGCTATTCCATTAAATTGATTACCGTATCCAGAAATACCTTTTGCTCCTGTAATATCTAAAAAATACTGTGCTTCATCTTCATCTAAATCAAGCACTTTTGCATTAGAAAAATGCAATAGTTTATCATTTAATCGACCTTCAAAAATCTCTGCAATTTCTTGTAAACTATAGTAATAATCATTCAAACAAATGCTATTGGCTTCGCCTGTTATAACAAAGTAGATAATTTCATAGTTTTTAAAATTGTGATCATCTAAAACCAAAGTATTTAAACTTGCTTCTAAGCCTTCAATAGAATCGCATGTTTGATAAATACTAGCGATTCCATATTGCATAGTTAACTCCTCTAATTTCTTTTGAGTAAGTGTATCCTCATTCATTTCAACATCATCAACAGCTTCTAAACAGAATATAAAATAGTCTGTATCTCTATAATTTTCTTGGGGTAAATGCTCTATGTTTTTTAACAAGTTTCTGGATTTATAAAAATGAAAGACAAAAATACTACAACTCTTTCTATTATTTAACTCTAAATTGAGCGTAAAAAGTAAAGAGAATGTTGGTAATTTAAACAATACTTCCCTCCTTTTTTTTAATGTATTCAATTAAAAAATAGACTCTTTTTAATTATATTCGTTTTTCCAATATTTTAAAGATGAATAAAGGTGCTTTTTTGAATGTATTCAGGATTCTATTTGTAATTGTTTTAGTTTTTACTTCTTGTAGTAAGAGCAATACTATAAATCTTGAAAATGAAGATGAAGTACAAGAGTTTATTTCTGCTGTAGACATTTCTAGGTTTCCTGAAATATCAAGTTCAAACACAAAGTTTTATGACTCAAACGGAAATTCGAGAAATTTTTTAGATATCCTGAAACAAAGTGGTATCAATACTATTCGGTTACGACTATGGGTAAATCCTTCGAATGTACATTCGGGTTTTGATGAAGCCCAAAAGTTTACTAAAGAGTTAAAAACCAAGGGTTTTAAAATATGGTTAACGCTTCATTATTCAGATACTTGGGCAGACCCTAGTCAGCAAAAAATACCTGCGAATTGGATGGGGCTCAATTTTTCTGAAATGAAAGACAAAGTTTATGATTATACTAAACAAGTAATAGAAAATTTACAGCCAGAATACATTCAAATTGGTAATGAAATTAATACTGGATTTTTGCATCCAATGGGACATATAACTGATAATTATAATCAGTTTAGTGCACTAATGAGTTCAGGAATTAAAGCTGTTAGAGACCACTCTAAGAGTACTAAAATTATAATACATTTTGCAGGTATAGAAAATGCTCTATGGTTTTATAATCAAGTAAAAACACTTGATTATGATATAATTGGACTTTCATACTACCCAATTTGGCATGGGAAATCTTTGAATAAGCTGGCATCTACAATGAATCAGTTGGCTAATGAGCATGATAAAAAAATACTCATAGCTGAAACAGCATATCCTTTTACACTAGGTTGGAATGATTGGACCAATAATATTGTTGGTTTAGATAGTCACTTGATTTTACCTGATTATCCATCATCACCAGAGGGACAACAGTTATTTATACGAAAAGTTAAAAAACTTACGAATGAAGTTAAAAATGGAATAGGTTTTTGTTATTGGGGAGCTGAGTTAGTAGCATGGAAAGGAACTCAAGCTACTAATGCATCTCCATGGGAGAATCAAGCTTTATTTGACTTTAGTAACAAAGTTTTGCCTGCTTTAGAAGAGTTTTAAAATTGTTTATTTTGGTTGTTCAATGTCTTAATATTATATTTACATAATTCTCCCCATTGTAAAAAAGAGCCTAGTATATAACTTATTAAGTTTACTTTTTTACAAATGAAAAAGATAGTGATATCTGAGCTTGCTAGCTTAGAAAATAAAGAAAATGTAGCATATTTATTTAAGAACTTTGGAAAAAAAGTTGCCTTAAACTATTTGGATTTTTTTGATAAGGTTATTGAATTATTGGAGAAAGGATTATATACAGGAATATATGATGAAAGGTTAAATCTTAGAAAGATTTTAGTTGTTGAGCAAATTTATATACTATATGATCAGGTTGACAATGATACTTATTTAATTGTTTCTGTATGGAATAATAAACGTTACCCTTATTGGTTTTGATATTCTTTTCGTAATTCTTCTATAGTAGTACGAGCATTTTCAAATTTACCTTCTCTATATTGTTTTTTACTTTCAGAGATATTATTATTCAATTTCCATTCGTAATATTCTTGAGGATAAAGTAATTCCGCAATTTTTACTAACTCTTTTACAGTAAAAGTTTGGTCTTTTAACTTTCTATAAAAGGTAGGTTTAGAAACTTCGAGTTTTTCAATAAAATACTTTGTTTTATAATTAGATTTTTCAATTAGCTCTCCTATTCTTAAAGAATACAATTCAAAATCTTTAACTAACTGTATCATATATTTAACTTTTTTGTATCGTATATTTATCAAATATAATAAAATAATTGATATATAATGCTGTCTATATATAGTTTTAGGTTACACACAATCTTTATTTACAATGGTAAATACTCAAAAAAAGCATCCTAAAAAGGATGCTTTCTTAATAAACTTTCAAAGACTATTTAAAACCCATCACCTGGGGCTTCAGGACTTTGTGCTTGTGCTTTTTGCGGGTTAAGAATCATATAGGTTCCTAAAGCTGTTAAAGCAGTATATTTACCATATTTTCCAAGTTTTGTTAAAGCTTCTTTTCTACTTATTTTATTTTCTGATTGTATATTCTTGTTCATTGTTTTGATCTCTTAAATTATTGTTTAATGATTAGCTTAACCTGCTTATTTCCTTCTTTGTACTGTACATTTGCTAAGTAGATTCCAGTAGCTAATTTTGGTAGTTTGATTATTGTTTTTCCATCAGAAACTCTCTTTGTTTCTATAACTTTAACTCCTTGTGTGTTATATAGGTTTAAAGTAAATTCTCCTTCTGAAATCCCTTCAACAATTAAGTCACTTTCAATGGTAAATACTTTTAGAGTATTATCAGTTATAATAGTTGGATCAATATTCGTTTTTGATGCTTTTACTAAGTGTAATTTAAATCGTTCGCTATTGTCTTCTATAAGATCAATTTCAATAGTCGAATTGTCTAACTTTTGTAGCGTGTTTTCCTTTGTGTCTTCTAAATACAGCTCTAAGTTTTGAGGAATATTATTCGCTTCCATAGTTAATTGCAGTTTAGAATCAGCTGCAGCTTTTATTCCTAAAGGAATTATACTTTTACTTTCTGGAGTTGCTAAGGATTGAATAGCGAATTCTATTCCTTCATCATCTTTAACTAATCGAGTAAAAATATCAAAAGAAGTTTTTCCATAATTTCCAATATCATAGCCAGGGTCTAAGCCTTCGGTTGCTGTTTCATTTAAAATAACCAAAGTATTTACTTGTAGTTTTCCATTGGAAACAAGTAGTTTAATGGTTTGTTTATCTGATTTACTAGCTTTTGAAAAAGTTCCACCTGTAGCAGGTTGATTTAATCGTTGATCTTGATCTAATGTTATTGAATTAGCACTTGTAGCTGCTTTTACTAAAAAACCTTGCCCTGGAGCTAATGAATTTTCTGAGCTAACAGATGAGTTAGGAACATATTTATTCTGTGCCTGATCCCAAATATAAGCTGCTACATAGGATGGGTCTAAACTTCCAGAGTTATCTGCAATAAAGTTATCTCCAGAGTTTTCGTTAATAGGTAAAAATGCAGTAAAAGGATTTCCAACAGCATTCCATTCTGAAGCAGTAATAGCTTTTGCTACTGAATTATTTTCCAGATTCCCTGTAAAGCTCACACTTCCATTGGTAGCTCTTGAAATAGCATAACCTCTACCCGATTCAAAAGTTAATGCATTGGTCGCTAAATCGTCAGTTGTATAGTATACCCATTTAGAACCTGTGCTATTACTGTCGTCATAATATGCAATAGCATATCTATTAGGGGTTACTGTAGTATTCATACGAATATCATTAGCCACATTTTCAGCAAACTCTTTAATGCTTTGCCCAGTAACAGGAGCGCTAATAACATACCATTGGTTTGCTACTAAATCTCCTCGTTGGTAAGTAACTGTTCCGTTGGCTGTTCCTTGTACAATTAATGAACTGCTTGTACTTGCATTTGAACTCATAGTAACTGTTCCATTGTTGGTAAAATTGCCAGTAACATTAATTGCTCCACTTCCTGAAACTTGTAAAGATGATGAAGCATCAATACTAAGTGAATTAATTTGAACATTATTTCCTGTAGTAACGTGTGGTGTAGTTGCTACATTTGGAATAGTAACATCATCTGTGGTAATTGGTATAGCTCCTCCACTCCAATTTCCTGTAACAGACCAATCAGAATCGGTATTCCCTGTCCAGCTAACTCCATCGACCACAACAGCTCCTGCTGAATCAAAAGAATCTCCTGTAATTTGAGCTCCTGGCTCGTTTGTACAATCAGGGAAACCAAAAGTTGCAGGTCCGCAAGCCGTAAAAAACTGATCTAAAAATACGCCTCCTGTTTCAAAAGCTACGGTTGGCTCTTCATTAACATCTGTATATTTAATTTTAATACTAAATAAATGCTTTGGTGTTGAAGTAATATTATTAGCAGTAATAGTACCGCTACTTAATCCTTGTTGAAAGGATGTTGATACTCTTGATGTTGTATTATCGTTTACAATAAAGTCTTTATAAGCAGGAAAACCTGAATAAGTTTCTCCTAAAATACTTCCCGAAGGTTGAGAATATTCAAAATTACTATTGGTATGTATATTGGTTCCAAAAGCCGCTGTATTATAGGTGAAATAGATTTGTCCAGAACCTAGTTTGAAATCAACATCAGAAGCTATGTAAATATCAGCTTCATAATAATCGTTTGTACCATCGTTGGTATTTTTGGCATTAACAAAGGTGAAACTTATATTTTGAGCAAAGGTGATGCTACTTAATAAAGTTAACGCGATAAATAGTATTTTTTTGTTCATGATTTGTTCAATTTTTTTGAAAAACCAAACCTCCCAAACCCTTACTATAGTTATGACACATAGATACATTTTTAATCAGGAGGCTGGTTATATGTTTTATTTTTTTTGAATATTTATAATTTGCATGCTAGAACCATTAAATGATTTTTCAATAATTATTCTAGACAACCAAAAGAGAGTTCCTTTATAAACAATTGGTAAAAATGAAAATCGTTCTATTTTTTTTCTGACTTTGAATTTCTTTCTGGGGTTTAGTAGTTTCATTGGTTAATTATTTGTGGTTAAAATTGCTCTCCTTTACCCGTGTTTTGCATAATTAGATTGATATCAGCGTTTTGAACCTGTCCATTCATATCTACATCAAACAATGAGTAACTAGAGATTCCTAATTGAGGGATTGTTATATTTATATCTGAATTTTGAATTTGTCCATTTCCAGCTACATTTCCTGCAGGTAAGGCAAAAATTGAATTGGTAACCTCTACCAAGGCATTAGAACCATTTAACACGTTTCCATCGGAAGTAAAATCAACATTAGCTTCGTCATCACCAAAAACTAAAGGTGTACTGGTTACTGCTGTTAAATGGTTTCTGTGTGCAATAGCTACATAGTAACTACCTTGCCAAGCACTAATTACCGGGGGTGATGAGCCATCTAAATTCATTACAGCACTACTCTTTTGTAGGAAAAATGATTTTCTGGCAACTATTTCATTAATATCGTCGGCACTTCTTAATTGGATTTCAACCCAATCAACTACGGCACTAGAATTTGATGTATTAAAAATTGAAGTATCACAGGTAGCTCCGTCTTCGTAAGGCGATGTTGTAGGTAGTAAGTTGTTAGTTCTTAAATCGTCATTCATTTCAAATTCAGAACTGTTAAAAGGACCTTCTAAAATAGCTCTTACATTCATTGTACATGACTCACAATCTGTACTAAAATTGGTCTGTGAATCTTTTCTAGTAAATTTAGTATCTGCATAATCTACATCATCTACTTGAATACATGTAAGCTTTGTATTCCCTGAAGCATCGAAATAAGTAAAATTACTATTATTACCATTTTTAATATTTAAAATTTCCAATTGTGCATCGTTAGCAGATAGTCTTCTTAATACTGGATTTTGAGAAATATCTAAACTAGATATTTTTGTATTGCTTACTCCAATAGTTTCTAATGCTGGCATATAAGAAAGATCTAAACTTTCTATGAGCGTGCTACTCAAACTAAGTTCTCTAAGATTGTTATACGATTGATTGGAAAAAGTAACGGTAGCTAGATTTGCATTATTATTTAAATATAAATTGGTTAACTCTGTATTATTACTAAGGTCTATACTAGACAAATTACACTCATCAATACTTAATTCTATTAAAGCGGTATTGGTAGATAAATCAAGAGAAGAAATTGATCCTTCAGAAAAATGAAGTTCTTCCAATTTAACTAATCCAGTAGTGTTTATTGTTTGTAAATCGCTTTCCTCACCATAAATAACTTCCAGTTTTGTATTATTACTAAGGTCTAATGAAGAGAAAGGAACTCCATTTAGGTTTAGATTTACCAACGCTGTATTTTTTGTTATATCAAGAGTGCTAAGATTAGTTGCTTGTAATTCTAAGTCTTCTAATATGGTATTGTTTGTGAGGTCTATCGAAGTAAGACTATTTCTTGAAAGGTTTAAAGATTTTAGATAAGGGTTTCCAGTTAAATCAATAGTTGACAAGTTATTGTCTTCCAGATTTAATGATAATAGTGCAGTATTATTAGTTACATCGATAGAAGTTAAGTTATTGCTATCGATAATTAGTGTTTCTAATTTTTCATTGCTAGAAAAATCGACTGTACTTAGATTGTTTCTGGTAAGGGTAATCGTTTTAAGATTGTAAAAATCTTCTATTCCAGTTAAATCTGAAATATTATCTGATCTCATATACAAAGAGGTAACATTATGAATGGCTAATTTGGGTACTTTCCCATCTCTTGCCACATCATCATAAGCACTTAACTCATCTTCAAAATTTACATCTGGTATTGCTGTATATATCGTTGTACATGCTGTAGTACTGAAACTTGTACCAGAATCTTTGGTAGTAAAATTGGTATTTGCAAAAATTTCATCATCTACTAGAATACAAACTAAGTCTGAATTTCCATTAGAAGAAAAAGTTGTAATATTCGTATTGTTGCCATTCTGTAAATTGAAATGAAACAATTGATTAGTATGTGCTTCTACACTAGTTAACTGTGCTAACATTGAAACATCAAGTACTTTTATTAAATTATTGGATAGGTTTATCTCTTGTAATAATAAGTTTGATGAAAAATCGATTTCTTCTAATTGATTTTGACTAGCATTTAGGCTTGTCAAATTTGTAAAAGCACTTATTCCAGAGAGATTATAAATATTTGAATTACTGATGTCTAAAGAGTTTATTGCTGTAGCATTTGTATTTAGAATGTGGTTATCTTGAATATCATCTATTCCTAAATCAATTAATTTAGTTTCAAAATTGTCATCAGAAATAAAGGTTAAAGTGTTACAGTCTTTACTATATGCCATTTGCGGATCAATTTCAGAGGTAAATAGTTTAGTAGCTAATCCAGGATCGTCAATTGAAACACAAGTTAAATTCGGATTGTCTAATAAATCTATGTTAGAAAAATTTTGAGTATTTCCTGTTCTAAGATCAATGCTTGTTAATTGATTTTTTGAAGCGTCAATATCTTCAAGTAAAGGATTATTGCTAAAATCTAAGGTTGTTAAGTTATTTTGATTTAAATAGATTTTTTCAAGTTTAGGACATTCTGATACATCTAAACTAGTTAGGTTACATCTTCCTACATAAATATCGTCTAAAGAGCTGTTATTACCTAAAATAAGTGTTTGCAAAGTAGGTACTCTAAAAGCCGTAAATTGTTCTAATTTAGTTAAGTCTGATAAATCTATACTTACAATATCATTATAACTAATAGAAAGTGTTTTTAAGGCTATGTTTGTTGATACATCTAAGCCAGTAAGCTCATTGGTGGTTGCAGTTAACTTTTCTAAATAAATTAGGTTTTGAATATTTAAGGTTTCAATTTTATTGTTCCAAATATTAATATCAACCAGTTTAGTATTTGAAGATAAATCTAGTATTGTTAGGTTGTTTTGGGTTACATTCAGTTCTTCTAGATTGATAAAAGCTTCAATACCTGTTAGGTCAGAAATAGCTTTGTTATTGACAACTAATTCAGTTAAAGATTGAATATTAGAAGTAGGTATTTGTCCATCATTAGCAATGTCATCATAAGCAGCTAAAGCGTTTTCGAAGTTACTGTCTGGTATTTGTGTATACTGTGCTTGTAATTGGAATACAATACAGTTTATAAAAAAAATAAAGACATATTTATTCATAATTATATTTTTATTGATTACTCTTTTTAATTGGTTAAATTTTAAAACTGCTCCCCTTTTCCAAGGTTTTGAAGTATTTTGTTTACATCGGCATTTTGGACTTGACCGTTCATATCGATATCATATGTGCTGTAACCAGAGATTCCTAGTTGTAAAATGGTATTGCTGATATCTGCATTTTGAATTTGTCCGTTTTCATCAATATCTCCCAAAGGCAATCCGTAATTTCCATTCCTTAAATCACTTAATGCATTAGTTCCACCTTTAGTAATATTGGGATCATTAAAATCGATAGTTGTAACTATTGTGGATAAAGAATAAGTTGTGTTTGAAACAATAGTTATGTGATTTCTATGAGCTATAGCTACATAAAAATTACCTTGCCAAGCGTTAATCGTGGGATTTGATATTCCATCAACATCTACTATATTCCCATTTTTTAATAGTAAAGCAGATTTTGTGTAGTTTACTTCTGCAATATTATTAGCGTTTCTCAATTGAATCTCTACCCAATCTACAACAGCTGAATTTCCAGTAGTATCAAAAACAGATTCTTCGCAAGTAACTGCATCGGTATAAGGAGAAGTAGTTGGAAGTAAATTATTAATCCTTAAATCATCGTTCATAGTACTTTCAGTACTATTAAATGGGCCTTCTAAAAACGTATTAGTATCTAAAATACATGATTCACAATCAGTGCTAAATTTAGCTTGCATATCAATAGTTGTCCAATTTGTAGTAGCATAATCAGCATCATCTACTTGGATACAATATAAATTAGGGTTTCCATTAGCTTCCATTCTAGAAAAACTAGTGTTATTTCCATTATTTAGTTTTAAAAAGGTAAGATTTGCATTATCTACTCTAAGGTCATTAAGTTGGATATTTTGAGAAATATCTAATGAAGTTAAATTAGTCTCTCCTACATCTAGCGTGAGTAATGAGAATAATTTTGAAACATCTATGGTTTCAATTGCTGTATTATCAGCATAAATAGTTGCTAATGTATTTATTTCATCAAATATAACTGTAGTTAATAATGGGTTATCATCAATATCAACTCTTTTTAATAATTTATTTGTTGAAAAATCAATACTTGTAATTTGATTGCCATCTACATCAACATCAGTTAAAAGAGTGTTTTGAGAAAAATCAATACTAGTTAAATTATTTGCCTCTAAATCAATATCATCTAATAGTGTGTTTTTACTTAAATCAATTGAGGATAAATTATTATTATCTAGGTCTAAATTCTTTAAATTAATATTGGTTGTTAAATCTATTACACTGATATTATTATCATCAGCAATCATTTCTTGTAATAGGCTACAATTAGTAGTGTTAATCGAAGTTAAAGTTGGCATATCATCAACATTTAACTGAATTAGATTTGTATTGTTTGAAAAGTCTAAACTGGTAAATTGATTTTCATCGCAATCAATATCTTCTAAATATAAATTGTTAGACAGATCTATGGTTGTTAATTGATTTGTTTCAATAATTAGATTCTTTATGAAGGTATTATTAGAAAGATTTATACTTGTAAGTGAATTATCGCCAACATCTAGATCAGTCAAATGAGCAAAATATTCAATACCTGTTAAATCAGAAATCCCTGAATTTCCAATGTCTAAAGATGTTAAATAGTAAATATTTTTTAGAGGAATTTTATTGTCATTACTAATATCATCATAAGCAGCTAAAGCTGTTTCAAATGCAGTATCTGGAATGGAAATATAAACAGTACATTCCGTTTCATTAAACAATGTTTGATTATCAATGTTGGAGAAATTGTTATTAGCATATGTTTCGCTATCTACAGAAATACAAGTTAAATCTGGGTTATTTCTTGCATCAAACGAGGTTATATCTGTGTTTGCTCCGTTTTTGATATTTAAAATTTGTAGAGCATTGGTATTTACATCTAAATTTGATATTTTGGTTAAACTAGAAATATCTAAAACATTTAATACATTGTTTTGTAAGTTGATACTTTCAAGTTCGGTGTTTTTTGAAAAATCAGCAGTTTTTATATTATTTTCACTAGCATTTATAGTTTGTAGTTTTGTAAAAGCTTCAATTCCTGTTAAATCAACAATATTACTCTTTGATATATCTAAACTAGTTAGATTTTCAATGGCTGAAATTGGTATGTATTTATCGTTTGGAATATCATCGTATGTAGAAAGTGCATTTTCAAAATTAGCATCAGGAATATATGTGTATGAATTGCATCCAATACTGTATTCAAAATCTGAACTAAAATTTAGCTTAGCATAAGCTACGTCATCTACAGAAATACAAGTTAAATTAGAATTTCCTGAAAGATTTAAATTACTTACTTGAGATAAATCTATCTTTTTAAGATTTAAGCTTGTTAGGTTGTTACTAATTAACTGAACTGTAGTTAAAGCTGTATTATTACTTAAATCTAAATTCTCTAATCGATGATTAGCAGCACTTAAAAAACGCAAACTGACAGCATCACTAAAATCTAAAGTTGATAATTTACCTACATTTACTTGGAAAGTTTCTAGGGAGGCATTACCACTTAAAATTAAAGAAGAAAGATTATTATTACCATTTCCATTAATAATCTCTAGATTAGCGAGTCCAGAAAAATCAATATTCGTAAAATTACTATTTCCAAAATTAAATGATTCTAAAAGTGTGTTTTGTGATAAATCTATTGTTGTAAGTGCCGTATTATCTAAAAATAAATATTTCAAATTAACTAGGCTAGTTATGTCTAAACTTGTTAATGGATTTTCATCTAATTTAAGGTATGTTAAAGATGTATTAGCTAATAGATTTATACTATTTAAGCTACAATTACTAGCTTCAATTCTAGTTAGTTTTGTATTTTGAGATAGATCTATCTCTGTAGATAGATTTAAATTACTAATTAATAGATAATCTAAGTTTTTGTTATTTGTTACATCTAAACTTGTTAGATTGTTATTTCCAATAAATAATTGTTCTAATGCAGTATTACTACTTAAATCTACTGAAGTAAGGTTATTATTATTTACCCATAATTGTTGTAACGCTTCAAATCCTTCTATTCCTGTTAAATTTGTAATATCCTTATTACGAAGGTCTAAATTTATTACAGTAGCAATATTTGTACTAGGTACTTGTCCATCACCAGAAACATCATCATAGCCTAAAGCGTCCAATGCCGCTTCAAAGTTTGAATCTGGAATTTCTGTATAGTCACAATTAACAGTATTAAAAACTACTCCAGCATCAACAGTGAAGTTTGTTTGAGCATAAGTAGCATTACTGGCTAAAATACATGTTAAACCTGTATTACCAGAAGCGTTAAATGAAGTTATATTTTCATTACTACCGTTTTTTATGTTTAAATAAGTTAAACTATTATTGCTAACATCTATATGGGTAAGTTTAGTGTTTAATGTTAGGTCAATTTCTGTAATAGAATTACTATCTATATAAATTCTACGTAATAGTGTATTTTTAGAAAAATCAATACTAGAAAGGGAATTGTTATAAAAGTCAATTCTCTGAAGTTTAGTATTGTTGGTTAAGTCTATCGTAGAGATTTGATTTTCTGCAAGTTCTAATTCAACCAATTCTACTAGGTTGCTTACATCAATAGTAGTTAATGAATTTCCATTTGCATTTAATATGGTTAAAGCAGTAAAATACTCAATACCAGATAGGTTGTTGATATTTTGATTATCTAGGTTTAATGTTGTTAAGTTTTCAATATTTGCAATAGGCACCTGTCCGTCGTTTGCAACATCATCGTAAGCAGTTAAAGCAGCCTCAAAATTTACATCAGGTATAGAAAGATAAGCACAATCAGTGGTAATGAAGCGTACACCATTATCTATATCTGTAAAGTTTGACTCAGCATAACTAACATCATTTACTTCAATACAAGTTAAATTGACATTGTTCTTTGCTCCTAAGTTTATTAAACTGGTATTTTTAATATTTAAAGAACTAAGATTGTTATTTCTTACATCTAATCTTTTTAATGAAGTGTTTTCAGAACAATCTAAACTTGTTATTGAGTTACTGTCTATATAAGCATTTACTAAAGATGTATTTTGTGATAAATCTAAACTTGTAAGTTGATTGTTATAAAAGTCTATTTCGGTTAATTCAAAATTATTGCTTAAGTCAATAGATTTAAGTTGGTTATCAAATAATATTAGTTTTTCTAAATCTGTTAAGTTGCTAATGTCAATAGATTTTAATGAATTACCATTGGCAGTTAATTGCTTTAAAGAACTAAAATCTTCTATTCCAGATAAATTACTAATGTTTTTGTTAGCAATGTTTAAGGAAGTAATATTTTCAATGTTTTCTGTTAGGACTTGTCCATCTCCATTCACTGTGTCATGACCTAAAGAAACCAATGCTGATTCAAAATTAGCATCTGGTATTTGAGTATACTGAGCCTTTATACTTAAGGCTATAAAGCTGCATAGGAAAAAAAATAAAAGTCTTTTCATGTTAGGTTCTTAGTTGTTGTTTTTTATACTTGTTTGTATTAGATGATTTCATCTTTTTAAATCTTTTAACTTTTGTTTTATAGATTTTAACTCCTTCAAATGCTTTTCTAAAAACTTTTCTTGACGATATACATATGTCATTGAATTGTTTTTTAAAAAGCGAGTAACACAGTTTCTTTTTACATATATTTTTTCAAACAGATCTCGTTTAAACATAAGCTAGTTATAAGAGTTCAAATGCTCGACTAAAGTATCGTTGAAGAGGGTTCAGTTCCAAAAAAATACAGGGTGCAAAATGGGGTGCAAACTCTTAATGTATTGTTTTATAAGGAATTGATATAGGTGTCTAAACTGTCTTCTGAAGAGAGATTTAATTTCTTTTTTAATCTAAATCGCGAAGATTTTACGGCTTCTAATGAAGTATTTCTCAAATTAGCTACCTCTTTTCTATTCAAACCGATTCGGATTAAAGAACAAATTTCAATGTCGGTTTTTGTAAGTTTTGGATGAAGAGATTCTAACTTTTTAATAAAATCAAAATTAACTTGTTCTATATTTTGTTTTATCAATATCAGTTTGGCATTATCAGCTTTGTTTGCTTTTAAATCGGCAATAATACTCTTAAGAGTTATCCCTTCTTTTTCATTAGATAGCTTTTGTAAATTATCAGCAATTCGTTCCTTAGATTTTATATGCTGAATTGTTTCAGTAAGTAGTTCATTAATTTCTTCTGTTTTTGTCGCTATTTTATTATTCAGCAATATATTTTGATAGGCTTGCTCCTTTACTTTTACTGTTTTTTTTAGGTAGAATAAAGTAACAATCCCAGAAACGAGTAGTAAAAATGTAATAACTGACCAGAATTTAGTATTTGCCAATTTAGAACGACGTTCCTCAATTAAAACACGTTCTGAAACTATCTTCATACTATCGATAGCTTTTAGGTTTTGATATTTCAGTTTAGCATCTAAATCAGCTAACTCTTTATAGTTTTTTGCATTACGAAGAGAATCTCGTAGTGTAGTTACTTCTTTTTGAGCAATAAATGCTTCTTTATATTTTTTGTTTTTTTCAAGAATTGGTATATAATATTTATACTCTAACAATAAACGATCTTTTCTTCCTGCTGATTTTAAGTATTCAATAAATTGTTTTTTTAATTGATATGCTTTGGCATATTTACCCATAGCATTATAACTAATTGCAGCCTCTGAAATTGCATTTAAATAACCATCATGATAGTTTATGCTTTTATAAAGTTTAGCTGCTTCTAAACGTAATTTTAAAGCTTCTGAATTTCTACCTCTATCCCCTATTACTTCAGCATATTGAATTCGGTTAATTGCTCCAGCTCCTTTATCACCTATAGAATCAACATATTTTATAGCTTTTTTAAAATAATATTCAGCTTTATGAATACTATCCATATTGGTATAATGACTTCCATAAGCGCTAAGCATATTTCCTTTAAACCCTTCTTTTGGTATACCTCGAGCAATATTGCGCTCAGTCATTATATAAGCTGAATCGTATTCTGCTTTAACTTTATGAAACTGTCTTTGTCTTACCCAAACAATTCCTTTTAAATAGTAAGCATATGCAGCATCATCTGGTTGACCATATAATTTTCGAAGTTCGATTGCTTTATTAAGTTGTTTTAGAGTAGTAACAAAGTCTCCTTCATTAATAGCAATCACGCTTAGTTTATCTAAGACATCTGCTTTTCGTTTTTTGAAGTACATCTTTTTAGGATGTTTTTGAGTTAATGAATCAAGCAATACTATTGCTGATTTATAAAACTCTCGAGCTTTTTTATAATCTTGTTTGAATGATTTTACAGCATTAAAATCTTTTTCGAAACTAATACTATCTTTTCTAAAGTTGTTTTCTTGAGAAAACAGGAATTGTTGAAAAATTAGTAAGAAAAAGAAAGAATAAAATTGTTGTGAGTTTTGAAGGCTTATCATGGTGTTTTTTACTTGAACTTTTAAGTTCTACAAAAGAGTAAAAAACACTTCTGGTAAAAAATTATTGATAGGGTGCAAATGGGGTGCAATGAATCATTTTGTTGATTTATAGTGATTTAATATAGAAATCTAAATCTTCTTCTTTAGATAGGTTTAGCTTCTTTTTTAAACGAAATCGAGAAGATTTTACAGCTTCTAATGATGTATTTCTGATGCTAGCAATTTCTTTTCTTTTTAAACCCATGCGAATCATCGAACAAATTTCTAAATCTGTTTTTGTTAAACTAGGATGTTTATCGTTTAGTCTTTCAAAAAAGTTATCATTAATAACTTCTAATTCACTCTTAATTTTTACTAATTGAGCATTTTCAAGTAATTCAGATTTTATATCAATAATAATGTTCTGTATTGAAATAGATTCGTCTTTAGAAGCTAGTTTTTTAAGATTTTCAACTAATATTTCTTTAGATTTGATTTGTTTATAAGATTCAGATTTTAGCTCTGATATTTCTTCTTGCTTTTTATCAATTTTCACTGATAATTCCTCTACACTATTTGATAGATTGATTAGATCAAGTTCTCTTTTCTTTTGAATTTTTTTATTAATGATTACTTGAAAAAATACAAAAGCTAAAAAACTATAGGTAATAAGAAACTTAGTTTGAATTAACATCATAGCGTTTAACAAATCATTAGCTAATAATAAGCACATAATGAATAAGCTTATACCAATTTCAATAGCAAATGGTTTTTTATCTTTAATAGCACATGCCATTTGATATGTACCTATAAGTATTATAATTAATCCAAATACTTGATAAAAAGGCGCACTAAGTGTAGTATAAAATACAGGAACTAAAATTACGTAAACAACTCCTAAAATGGCAATAGCAAAGCAGGATTGTATTATTTTTTTATGAATATAGCCAGGAAATAGAGAAACTTGATAAAGGAATATAGCCGCTAAACCACCATAATATCCAATGTAACGCATTTTTTGTACTATACTAAAACTTATATTCGGTATAAAATTATAAATAATAGCTTCTCCAATAAATAATTGTCTTGAAGCTCCAAACAAACAAAATAATCCAAAGAATAAGAAAAACTTGTATTGAGGAAAGCTTAAATAATTGATAACTTGATAGACTCCAAATACTAAAATTAAGAAGGTTATAATACCTTCAATAAGAAAATCAGATTTATTATTCTTTTCAAAAAAATCTTCTTCCTGAATAGTATTAAGCATAGGAAGTCCACCCCCTAACCTATGTTTATTGTCAGATATTAAAAACATAAGATCTAATTTTTCTTCTCTAGGTAATTTTATGCGTAATGGCCTACCATCTAGCTCTTCATTTTCTGGATTTTTCGAGATTTTACCATGTGATTTTATTTTTTTTCCGTTGATCCAAACTTCTACACCTCCTAAAACTCTAGGAACATTTAACACTAATTTTTTCTTACTGTTATTGTTTTTTATAAATATTCGATAGGTTCCATAACCTTTTGACTCATAGCCTAAAGAAGTCCATAGTACAGGTGGCCAATCTATAGTGTCTGCTTTGGTTAAATATTTAAGAGAAAAATTATCATTGTCTTTCAAAGGAAATTGTTTCCAATAAAATAGTCCTTTACCTTGAATACGAAATGAAGTGTTTTGATTGATATTCCAATGAGAAAGATCAATTATTCCATCTTTTATTAAAGGAGTATCTTTTGATTGATGGCAACTTATTAATAAGGTTGATAGAAACAATAGTATATACCATTTACAATAAGTAGCTATAAGTGGGGAATTCTTAATATACATTGTTTCATGAAGGGGTTCTACGTTCGAAACAAATTTATTCTTTTTTTATAAATTGAATTTTTCTAATTCATAAAAATTATCATTTTGATTTAGGATAGGAGTTTATAGCTATTTTTCTCCCAAAAGAGGTAAAATAAAAAAGCACCCAAGAAGGGTGCTTTTAACCATAAAACTATCTATTAATTTAGCCGTTCCCAACAGCTAAATACTCAACAGCGAAACAAATATAAATACAGTCTCCCCTCCTTTTCTTATTTGTAGAACTACAAAACCACTACAAAGGGCACTACATATTTACTACATCATATGACCATTTTTTCTTAAAAACTTTAAGACCAGTAAACTGTATTTTTTCTGTTCGTTTCGAATTAAGCTTATATTTTAAAAAGAATCATTGTTATTTTATTTTTTCTAACGATGTTGATCTATCAAAATGATATTACCATCTGGATCGTTTAATGTAAAACTAGCAGGACCTTTTGTTGTATCATCTGCTTCATTTGTTAAACTGATTCCATTAGTTTTTAAATGTTGTTGAATTTTACGAACGTCATCAAATTCATCAATATTTTTCCCATTTTCATCCCATCCAGGATTAAATGTTAAAATATTACCTTCAAACATTCCTTGGAATAACCCTATAAGTGCTTTACCATTTTTCATTATTAAATAATGTTTATCTATATCTCCTCCTAAAACACTAAAACCTAATGTTTCATAAAATTTCTTAGATTCCTTTATATCTTTTACACTAAGACTTATTGAAAAAGCTCCTAATTTCATTTGATTTTGTTTTTATAGTATTCATTTTCTGTACAAAAAAGCTCTATGAAATTACACTTTTTCTGCTTAATATGAGTTGGTTAGTTTAATTTTATAGTCTTTCTAATTTATTGAACAAATGCAGGTATAACGATTTCAGAAATTGGAGTCATTATCTTATCATCTCTATCATGTCCAGTAATAACAATAACTAAATCAAGTTTATCTACTACAATAATACGTTGTCCACCTCCTCCCCAGGCAAAAGCAGCATTATAACTTTTGTTACCAACTACAATAGGTGTTTGGTACCAGAAATACCCATAACGATAAGTTTTTGGCATCCAATCTTCAGTAGGCTTTACTATTCCACTAGTAGCTTTTTTAAGATATGATACAGGGATAAGTTGTTCTCCATTCCATTTTCCTTTATCAAGTACTAATTTTCCTAATTTAAGCATATCACGAGAGGTCATTTTTACCTTCCATCCAGATTCTGGTAAACCACTAACTTCGTTTTTCCAATTATAATTAGTAATTCCTAATTTATCTAGAAGTTCTCTTTTGATGAAATCTTGTGCTGTACCAGGTACGACAGCATCAATAACCTGCATAACTAATCTAGGATTAAAATTACCATATAAATAAGTTTGAGTAGCTTTTGTAATTGGTTTGCTATGTTTAAGAAGTGTTTGAACCAAACCTTGACCTTTTAATAATGCTGTGTCTTTTTCAATTTCTTTCCACTTATCACGATCAATTGTAAGTCCACCATGCATGGTTAAAGCTTTATGAAGAGTAATTCTTTCTGCTCCTTTTACAAATTTTGTTGGGTCTAAATCCTTTAAAAAATGAACAAGAGGTTTATTTAAATCATTCATAGACAAATACCCCATTTGTATTGCACGCCCTAATATTAAACTTGTATGACCTTTAGTTGCAGAAGCTTGACCATGTGCAAGGTTAATACGTCCCTTTTTATAATAGGATTCAAAAACCAATTTATTTTTATGAGATATGAGTAAGCCATCATATTTACCGTGTTTTCCTTCTGCAATTTCTTTTGCTAATTGAACAATTTTGTCTTTTCCATTCTTATTTGTCAATTTACCAACAGAAATACCATCATTTCTTTTATCAGGAGAAGTATCGATAAAAGCTTTTTTAATATCTGGAATATTCCAAAATGTAAGTTTAGTTTCAGCTTCTGTTGCTTCGGCTTCCGAACTATGTATTTGTTGAGAAAAGCCGCTATGTGTTAGTATAAAACATAGTAAAATCAGTAGGTTATTTTTCATAATATTGAATATTTATAAAAGTTGAATAATATTTTATTGATTGGAATTATCAAGTTTCATTAGCTCTTTTTTAAGTTGAATGAAATCCACCCAGTGTTTACTAGATATCCAATAAGTAGTTCCATCTTCTTTTTGTTTTTCAATGGCTCTCCAAAAGCATAAATATTTTTTGTCTTTAGTTAACCTTGCAGTATTTTCATCAATAGCAGTGTTTACCTTATTGCCTAAATTAATTGCTGTTCCCCAAGAACCATTTTTTTGTTTAAAACTGATATAAATGTCTGAACCACCATAACCTTCTTCTCTTTCAGAATCCCACATTAAAAAAGATTCATCAGCTGCTATAAAAGGATGAGCTGTCCATTTACCAGTATTGATATTTTTATCTAATAGCTTCGGCTCTTCACGCTTTCCATTTTTAATGGTTGATATACGAATGACATCATTATTTTTATAATCATCAAAAACATAAGTTCCTTTTGCAGATGCTGTTAAACGCATTATTCCCCAGTTATCTTTTTCAATCATAGAGCCTAGATTTTTAATTTTTGACCAGCCAGTATCGGTACGTTCTATATATTTGGTTTTAGCATATAAAATGTTATCATCACCACTATCCATTGCATGGAAATCGTATTTTTTCCAAGAGTTATACTTGTTTTCTTCTTTTTTAAATACAATAACGCTAGGTAAAAAAGGTGAATAATGAGAAGTAGTAAAAGAAAATTCTTTCATATCGGGAGAAAAGCTTCCTTTTAATTCTCTATCTCTTGATGAATGAAAATTTGCAGGAAACAACTCAGCTACTTTATCAGGTGTCTTTAGTCCTTTATAGGGAGTTTCTATTGTAGCTGTAACATTTTGAATAGAACTTGTTTTTTTAGTGTCACAAGAGATATAAAAAAGTGTCAATGCAAGTGTTGACAATAAAATTGGGTAGTTTTTCATACTTATTTTTTTAATGATTATTGAAAACTCTTCGATAAAAGTAGTGGATGAAAACCGTGAATTTATTTTTACAGGACAAAGGGAAAGATTAAATGATAAAACCGTTTCATCATTGATATATCGCTTTTGTAAAGAAATTATGAAACTTGTAGTGATAGATAGTATCTTTATTTTTTTTTAATAGAAACTATTCATGAAAAAAAAGTCTTGGAAAAATATGCTACTTATTAATATAGGTGCTTTTTTATTGGTGCTATTACTTGAAATAATGAGTGGATGGTTAACCAGAGATCAATTTGAATCTGATCTTTCTTTTTACTTATGGGAATTAGAATATACAATTATTATCATGACTTTGATATGGATAAATCATTTCATTCTTATTCCTTTTTTTTTAGATAAAAAGCGATATTTCTTATTCATAACATTGCTCATGGGAAGTATATTTTTGGTGTCCTACATAAAAACTTACGGAAAAGATTGGGCTATTGTATCTAAAATTTTTTTCTTTTTTTTATATACTACAGGAACAGGAATGGCAGCTTTCTTTTTAAGAAGAAATATGATAGTTCAAAAAGAAAATGCGGAAAAAGAAAAATTGCAAAAAGAAATGGAATTAAATTATTTGAAAGAACAAGTAAACCCCCATTTTTTATTCAATTCATTAAATAGTATTTATGCCCTTTCTAGACAACAATCTCTCGAAACTCCTGATGTTGTAATGCAACTCTCTGAATTGATGAGATATCAATTAGAAAGTGCTAAAAAAGATACAGTGCTATTAAAAGAAGAACTTGAGTTTATAGAAAATTATTTATTGTTAGAAGAAAAAAGGTTAAGTAAACGTTGTACTATAGAATTCTTAATTGGAGGCGATTTATCTGGTTTTGAATTAGCGCCAATGCTTTTAATACCTTTTGTTGAAAATGCTATTAAGCACGGTGCACAAGCTACAAATGAACCAAGTAGTATTGATGTAACAGCTTCTATAAAAAATAGTATATTTTATTTTACTGTTGTAAATTCCATCCCAACCATAGTAAAGGAATCTAAGAGAAATGGAATTGGACTTGAAAATGTGAAGAGACGTTTAAATTTATTATATTCTAATGCTTATGAATTAGAAATAAAGCATAAAAAAAATGAATTCTGTACTAGTTTAACAATTGATTTAACTAAAAGAAAAAGAGATAAATGATTAAAATAGGAATCATAGATGACGAAATTTTAGCACGTAAGGTTTTGGAAGAGTACTGTTCAAAAATTAACAATTTTGAACTGGTGTTAAGTACAGGAAACCCAATTGAATTTGTCAATTTTATACAGCAAAATACTGTAGATTTAATTTTTCTAGATATTGAAATGCCTGAGTTAAATGGTATGGAAATTTTGCGTTCCTTGATTAATCCACCAAAGGTTATTTTAACAACAGCTTACTCAGAATACGCTTTAGAAAGTTATAATTATGGCGTAGTTGATTATTTATTAAAGCCTATAAAATTAGCCCGTTTTTTAAAAGCGATTAATAAAGTTTCTTCTTCTAAATTAATTGAACTTAAAAAAGAAAAAGAGAATGAAGAGTTACAAATCAAACACGATGGAATGCCGCTTAATATATCATTCAAATCAATTCAATACATTCAGAGTTTTGGAAATTATTTAAAAATATTTACCGATGCAAGAATGTATCTTATCACAGAAACTTTAATTAATATTGCTACTCTCATACCAGACAATTTTCAGCGAACTCATAAGTCTTATATTGCCAATTTAGATAGAGTTTCTAAAGCAACGCGTACAGATTTAGTAATTGAAGACAAAAAAATACCTGTAAGTGCTACCTATAAGGTTATGGTTTTTGAAAAAATAAAACTTCTAGCAGAAAACAAGAGCTAAAACAATAAAAGTCTGTAATTTATATACAGACTTTTAAAATTAATTTTCAAGGTTAATTTTTCAATTTAAGTAGTGTAGATAGTTTATAGATTCCGTAAGCAGGTAAAACAAATCTAAATACATTTAAAATCCCCCATAGTTTTAGTTTGCCTGGAATTAACTCTGTAGGAACACTATTTTCATTAAAAACAGGAACATTAATTCCTGTGATAATATATACAGAAATTACATAAGTTATTAAAAAAGCAATAAAGGCCATCCAAATAGCATTCTTTTCAGCAGCACTTTTCATAAAATTAGATTTTTTCCTAATCAACATGATAAAACCAACAAGTACAGTAGTTGAAACAGGGAAATGAAAAACACCAGCATCTACAGCATGATGAAATTTTCTAAAACTATCAGCATTTACAACTGGATCACCTACAAGCCAATTAATAACATATGTTATTTGTTCAAAAAGCTCTACCGCACCTAATGCTGTTAATGAGATAAAAGTAAGCATTAACCAAAAAAAATCTTTTCTTGATTTTGTATTTGTTATTTCAGACATAATTTAATTTTAATAATCATTTGCAAATTTACAGTCGTAATACATGAATATTGATATTAAAAACTAGGTAATGATTATTAAAAATTATGTTATTTGTGGTTTTTTCTATAAGTTGAAGGAGATATTCCAATATGTTTTTTAAAAAAGATGCCAAAATTAGAAGTGTTAGTATATCCAACAGTATATGCAATTTCATCTATGGTTTTTGTCGATTGCAATAGCATAGAACTGGCTTGAAGAAGAACATATTCTGTAATAATCTGTTTAGCAGTTTTACCTGTGGCCTTTTTAACACATTCAGATAAATAAACACTACTGATATTTAGTTTATTGGCATAATATTCTATAGGTTTTCTTTTGTTAACCGTTTCTTTAATTTGGTTTTCAAAGGCAAAAGCTACTTCATTATGTCGAGATGCAACAGTGCTTTGGATTTCACCATTAAAAAACGATTTTCGACCTTCGTAAAGTAAAATTGTTAAATACGATCGGATAATTTCAAGATTTTCAGAACTAAACTCTTGGAAGAGTTCATAAATTTTTTCCATTAAATAAAAAAAATCAACAGTATTTTCTTTTAAAAAGTAGACAGGTGAATAGTTAACGTTAAAAAAAGGGAATTTTTGGATTAAATCAAATTCAGAAATTCCTAGACGCAAAAAATTAGAACTAAAGACTAGCATATACCCCAAGCCTAAATCTTCAACGCTCTTTACATTAGTAGATAATGTTTGATGTGGAGCCATAAAAGTAATGCTATCTTCCATAGCTGAAAAAGATACATTATCAACAATTACATCAACATTATGATTTTTCGTTATAACAATTTGAAAAAAATCACATTTACGAAAATCAGTTTTCATCGGAATTTCGTCTAAATGATCTTTAAACTTAAGAATGTGAAAGTTTTGATGTTTTTGAAACTTAGAAATATTCATTTCTTCCAATAAGTCTTCAATAGTGTTAAATGTCATATTGATATAATTTGAAAACTAAGATACAAAACATAACTATTGATATTTATTTGGATTGTAATAATTCAAAAATTATGTTTTTAGTTTAGTGCTTCAAGTAAACAGAATTTATTTAGTTTATCAAAATAACAAAAAAAGAACCCTACAAGTAGAGTTCTTTCTTAGCAAAAATAAGTCCCCCGACCTATACAATTGCTAGGTAACCTGTTGATTACCAGTTGCAATATAGCTATAAAATTTCATGTTTTAAAATTTTTCTTTACAAAAAATGCTAAAATTTGATATTACTTATTAGTTTAAAGGACAAAAAGTGTCGATGAAATGTACAAAAGCTTCGATTAATTAAAATTACACTTCTGTTGCTGATTTATAGCTTGTTAACCATATTTATTCCTCTTTATCAATTTGTTTTATTCTTTTCTCCTACTCTGTTTTTATATCTATTAGAAAAAATAACAACTCAACTTAACGCATCTTTGTTGCATTAAAATAAAAAAGATGTATATATTTGCAACTAAGTTGCGTTTAATTATAAAAACAAATAATGAAAATAACTTTAGCTAAACCAGATACTTTTGGTGCATTTGCAAGTGGTTTGTGTATGATACACTGTATTGCTACTCCTTTTTTATTTATAGTCCAAACTTGTGCAACTGGAGGTTGTGAAAATGCTCCTACGTGGTGGAAAAGTATAGATTATGTTTTCTTAGCTATTTCATTTTTGGCTATTTATCGTTCAGCAGAAACAACAACAAATAAGTATATAAAACCAGCTTTTTGGGTAACATGGGCTTTATTACTTGTTGTTATTCTTAATGAAAAATTGAACTGGATTTCTATTCCAGAATATGCTGTGCATATACCAGCTACTATATTGATAGTATTACATGTTTACAATTTAAAATACTGTCAGTGTAAATCAGATAAATACACCGTTAATCATGAATAAAGAACAGATAGAAATTATTGGAGATAATCATTTTTCATCAAATGTAGAAACTCCTTTACGTCCAGATGCTTTTGAAAAATCAGATGATGAAAAGATAAAAGAAATTCAATACCATTTCGGGAAAATAATGGAGGAATTAGGTCTTGATTTGACAGATGATAGTTTATCTGGTACTCCTTACAGATTTGCAAAGATGTATGTAAAAGAACTTTTCTATGGTTTGAATCCAAAGAATAAGCCAAAGCTTTCAATTTTTGAAAATAAATATGGATATAAAAAAATGTTGGTTGAACAGAATATAACCATTGATTCTGCTTGTGAACATCATTTTTTACCTATTACAGGTCATGCACATATAGCTTATATGCCAAAAGATAAAGTTGTAGGCTTATCTAAAATTAATCGTTTGGTAGATTACTATGCACATAGACCTCAGGTTCAAGAAAGATTATCTCTCCAAATTCTTAAAGATTTACAAAATGCTCTAGATACTGAAGATGTAATTGTAATGATTGCCGCTAAACACCTATGTGTTTCATCAAGAGGCATTAAAGATAAGAACAGTTATACAACAACGATTGAATATAGTGGAGCATTTAAAGACGAAGGCTTAAGGAAAGAATTTCTAAATATTATCAATAATTCAAACATAGACTAATGAATAAAAAACTTCCTGTAACTGTACTTAGTGGTTTTTTGGGTGCTGGGAAAACAACTTTACTCAACCATATTTTGCATAACAAAGAGGGGCTAAAAGTAGCTGTTATTGTGAATGATATGAGTGAGGTAAACGTAGATGCTAACTTAGTTAAAAGTGAAAATACGTTGTCTCGAACAGAAGAAAAGCTTGTAGAAATGAGTAATGGCTGTATTTGTTGTACACTACGGGAAGATTTAATGATTGAAGTTGAACGATTAGCAAGAGAAAACAGATTTGATTATTTACTTATTGAAAGCACTGGTATTAGTGAGCCTATTCCAGTAGCTCAAACATTTTCTTTTGTAGATGAAGAAAAAGGTATCGATTTATCTAGTTTTAGTTATGTAGATACGATGGTTACTGTGGTAGATGCTTTTAATTTCTTTAAGGATTTTGGAAGTTCTGAAACTTTAATAGATAGAGATTTAACAGATATTGAAGGAGATTATCGTACTATAGTTAACTTATTAACAGATCAAGTTGAATTTGCTAATGTTATCATTTTGAATAAAATAGATTTAGTCAGAAAAGAAGATTTAGCTCTTTTACGAGCTACCATTCATAAACTAAATCCGTCAGCAAAGATTATTGAATCAGCATTTAGTAAAATTAATTCTAAAGAAATACTTCATACGGGGCTTTTCGACTTTGAAGAAGCTGAGCAAAGTGCAGGATGGATAGAAGAGTTAAACAAAGAAAATCATACTCCTGAAACTGAAGAATACGGTATTAATTCATTTGTTTATAGAAGTAAAAAACCGTTCGATCCTATTCGCTTTTGGAACTATGTAGCGCAAGAGTTTCCTCATACAATTATACGAAGTAAAGGTTTGTTTTGGATTGCTTCGCGTCCAGAACAAGCCCTCATTTGGGGACAAGCTGGTGGTTCTTTAAGAGCAGATAGCGCAGGTGTTTGGTGGGCAAGTATGTCTTTTGAAAAACGTTCGCAACATGCTTCATTTTTAAATAACCAAAGAACTATTGAAAGTGAATGGGACATCACTTTTGGTGATCGAAAAAATGAGATTGTTTTCATCGGTCAAAATATGAATGAAGCAGAGATAACATCCAAATTGGATGCATGTTTAGCAACAAACAAAGAATTATCAACTCACGAATGGGCAATTGGTTATGAGGATAATTGGCCTGTACAGAGAACTTATGCAAATTAAAATATTAAACTTCAAATTATATTAAAAATGATAACAAAAGAACAAGTACTAGATGCACAAACTAAATGGGGAAATGGAGTAGTTAAAATAGGTTCATTGAAAGATAATAGATCTGAATGTGAGAACTATGCAAAAGAATTTTTAGATGAGCGTTATGCTTTTAAAACTGCTGCTGTTTTATTCAAGCCAACCAAATGTGAGATAGAACAATTTAGACCAACAAAAGCAGAAGCTTTGTCATATTTTATTGCAGGTGAAGATAGAGCTTGTAAGGAAGATAAAGGGTTTGCTATTCAACCATGGACTAAAGTTCGATTTGAAAATGCAGGATTTATTTTTGAAGACAATCGTGCCATTGCTATGGGGAACTATTTTTTTACAGATTTAGAAGGAAATGAAGCTAAAGTAGAATACACATTTGGTTATCAGTTAGTTGATGGAGAATTAAAAATAGACTTACACCATTCATCATTCCCTTATACAAATCCAGATAATGTAGCCTAATGAATAAAGTTCTTTTTCTTTTATGCCCAACAGATTGTTTAGAAACAGTTGTTAATGATACTTTCAAGTATCAAAACTATTTTTATACATCGTTAGGAAATTCTTTTTCACCAAACCATAAAACTTTAGACAGCTTAAAAGAATTAATCATAAAAAATCATATAAAGAACATTTGTTTTGTCCTTTCTAATGATAATAAAATCATTTTAGATGCATTAGGAGGACAATCTTTTTCAAATATAAGTGGGTTAGATTCATTTTATAATAAAATAACCAAAGAGAAAAGGCATTCAGAATTAGTTTGGTTGGGTGACCATAGACAAGATGCTATTTTTTCATATTTCCTTAATAATAAGATAAAAGAGTTACAGCTTAGTTTGGGTAATTTTCCCAGACAATCAGTAAAAATAAGTGGTAAAGTATATAACAGGTATGAAAATAATTTTAAGAGTATTTATTCAAATTTAACCTGTTTAAAAAAGCATTCTCTGAATTAAAGCATGGAATACAATCGAAGAAAATTTATATCCTTTTTAGGAAAAGCTAGCTTGGGAGTTTTAACAATACCTCCTTTTATAACTAGTTGTGGGAATACAACAACTCCCCTATCTAAGCAAAAAATATCTGAAGAGTTTTTAAGGAAGTTAAAAGAAATAACAATAAAAGACTTAGCTCCTTCTGATAAAGATGATTTGTTACTTACAGATGAATTAAATTATCAAGTACTTATAAAATGGGGCGACAAGATTAACGATAAAGATACTTTTGGGTTTAATAACGATTTTACCTGTTTCATTCCATTAGATGAAAATAACCCCAAAGATGGTTTACTGTGGGTAAATCATGAGTATATAAATCCGATGTTTGTTTCAGGTTTTAATTACTGGGACTATGAAAATCCAGAAGAACATAGAACCATTGAACAAGTAAATAAAGAAATGTATAATGTTGGTGGTAGTATTGTTAGAGTAAGAGAAAATAAAGGAGTATGGGAAATTGTAAAAAATGATCCATTAAACAGACGTATTACAGCACAAACCCCCATAGAACTAAATTGGGACAGTCCTATAAAAGGAAAAACAACGGTTATAGGAACAAATAGTAATTGTTCTGGTGGAATTACACCTTGGAAGACTTTCATTACTTGTGAAGAAAATTATGACGGTTTTTGGGGTGAAACAGTTTATGATAAAAACAATCAACCAACACATCAACCTAGCGATTATGGATGGGAAAAATTTTACAAATATCCTCCAGAACATTATGGATGGGTAGTTGAAGTTGATCCTTTAAAAGGAACAGCACAAAAACACATTGCCTTAGGAAGGTTTGCACATGAATGCTGTACTCTTTATGAGTTAGAAGACAAACGTGTAGTTGCTTATACTGGAGATGATAGAAACAGTGAACATTTATATAAATTTATATCATCTAAACCACACTCACTTAAAGAAGGAACTCTGTATGTTGCTGATACTATTAATGGTAAATGGTTAGCCCTAGATTGGGAAAATCAACCTGTTTTAAAAAATAAGTTTAAAAACCAAACAGAGGTACTTATAAGAGCAAGAGAAGCTTCAAAACTTTTAGGAGCTACAGAATTAAATAGACCTGAAGACATTGAAATAGATCCTTTAACAGGAAATATTTTTGTTACACTAACAAATAACAAAGAGAAAAACGACTATCACGGTTCAATTCTTAAAATTGAAGAAGCTAAAGGAGAATTTGATGCGCTAACGTTTAAAGCTTCTGCTTATTTAGCTGGAGGCGAAGAAAATGGATTTTCTTGTCCAGACAATTTAGCTTTTGATTTATCAGGGAATTTATGGATGACATCAGATATGTCTGGTAGCTCAATGAATAGAGAGGATAAACCTTATATGCCTTTTAAAAATAACAGCCTTTTTGTAATACCTAGATATGGAAAAGAAGCTGGGAAGGTAATCAGAGTAGCCTCAGCCCCAAAAGATGCAGAGCTTACTGGACCTTGGTTTTCTCCAGATGGAGAGACTTTGTTTTTAAGTGTTCAACATCCAGGAGAACAAACAAAAGATATTAAAAACCCAACAAGTACATGGCCTTTTGATGCCGATAATATACCTAAATCAGCAGTAGTAGCAATTAAAGGAAATTTGATTGCAAAAATGAACAACCTAAATAAAATAGAAGAGTTATAAGATGATTCAAACTGAAAATCTTGTTTTTCAATATAAAGATCTGGGGTCTTTATTAAGTTTTCCCAATATCTCAGTAACTGAGAATGAGAGCTTGCTCATTCTTGGTAAATCTGGGATAGGGAAAACTACATTTCTTCATTTATTGGCAGGTTTGCTAAAACCATCAAAAGGAAAAGTAATAGTAGAAAATATAGATATAAGTTTACTTTCTAATAGCGAATTAGATGAATTTAGAGGGAAACATATTGGATTGGTTTTTCAAAAAAAATATACTATTCAATCATTAAGTGTTTTAAAAAATTTACAAACACGTCTTTTTTTTAGTAAGAAAAAAGTCGACAATAACAAGATTAACAGGTTATTAGAAGAACTAGGAATTAAACATTGTATAAACAGCAAAGTAAAAGAACTTAGTGAGGGACAATTGCAGAGGCTAAATATAGCAATGGCCGTAGTTCATAATCCAAAGATCATTTTAGCAGATGAACCAACATCTAGTTTAGATGATGAGAATTGTAAGATAGTTATTGAATTACTAAAAAAACAAGCTAAACAACACAAAGCAAAATTAATTTTAATCACTCACGATCAGAGAATTAAACCATTCTTTCAAAATAAAATCACTTTAGAATGAATATTTGGAAGATTAGCATAGAAAATATAAAGTCTAAACCACTGTATACTATTTTAAGTGTTTTCTCATTAGCGCTTAGTATAGTACTTCTTTTAGGTACTCAGCAATTAAAGTCATCTTTTGAATTTCAAAGAAAGAATAATTTAGGAGAAATTGATTTAGTTATCGGAGCTAAAGGGAGTCCTTTACAGTTGGTTTTAGCATCAGTTTTACATGTTGATAATCCTACTGGGAATATTCTTTTTAGAGAAGTTAAAGAAATTACTAATAGTCCTTTAATCAAAAAAGCTGTGCCTATCTCCTACGGAGATAATTATAAAGGTTACAGAATTGTAGGAACTACAAATGAGTTTATGACCTTATACAATGCAAGCTTAGCAAAGGGAACTCAAATAAAAAACACTTTTGAAATAGTTATAGGTGCCACAGTAGCTGAAAAATTAGATTTAGATATTAGAGATACTTTTTTAAGCTCACATGGTTTAATAGAAAATGATATAGAATCACATGATGAAAAATATACTATTGTAGGAGTTTTAGAACAAACAGATAAAGTAATTGATAGGTTATTACTAACAAGTTTAGAAAGTATTTGGGATGCACATGACCATGGTAATGAACATCATGAGCATGAACATGAAGAAATAGAAGAGGATAAAGAAATCACTTCGTTATTAGTTTCATTTAAGAATCCTACTGCGTTTTTAACATTTCCTAGAAAAATAGATAAGCAAACAAATTTGCAAGCTGCATTACCTGTATATGAATTAGATAGATTATATGAGTATACAGGAATTGGTTTAAAAACCATTACATGGATAGCCTATTTAATTTTAATATTATCTGGTATTACAATCTTTATAAGTTTATATAAAATAATAAAAGAACGAGCATTTGATTTAGCTCTTTTTAGATCTTTTGGAGCAAGCATATACCAACTAATAAAAATAGTTGCTTATGAAGGCTTTATAATTCTATTACTAGCCTTTGTATTGGCTTTAATTATTTTGAAAATAGGTTTAGAGTATGTTATTAAATCAATTTTTCATCAAGATATTATTAAAGAATTATCATTTCAAGAAATATCAAATATCGGTTTATTGGTGTTTTTATTCATAATTATGGCAATTACCTTAGCTATCTACCCTATTGTGAAAATGAATATTTCAACCATTTTAAGTAATGAAAAATAAAGTTTTATTCATAGTGTTTCTAAGTATTGTTAGCCTTTGCTTTAGTCAGCAGAAGGTTACGTGGAATGATTTATCTAAAGTAAAGTTTAGAGATAAATACTTTCCAGAACACGATGAAACTTTTTTACATCCAACATTTTCAGAATCGGTTAAAAGCTTAAATGGTAGGTCGATAGCTATTACAGGATACTTTCTAAATGTAGATCCAAAAGGAAGAATTTTTGTTTTATCTAAAGGTCCTATGTCTTCTTGTTTTTTTTGTGGAGTTGGAGGTCCAGAAACAGCCATAGAATTACATGTAGTAGGCAAACGCAATTTTAGAACAGATGCTACAGTTACAGCAAGAGGAATTTTAAAATTAAATAGTAACGATGTTGAACATTTTAATTATATTCTCACAGAATGTAGAATAGAATTATATAATAAAAAGTAAAGAAATTTTATGATGAGAACACTTCGTTTACTCCTTTTATTACTGGTTCTAGTTTCTTGTAAGAGAGAATCTAAGAGCCTTAATAAAATAACAGCCAAAAATATAGCTGTAAGTACTACAATTGCATCTTCAGAAAAAATAGATAGTGTAATTGCTCCATATAAGGAGAAGTTAACAGCAGAAATGCAAGAGGTACTTACCTATGCACCTAAAGATTTTCTTAAAAATAATGAAGGAATGCAAACTTCCATAGGGAATTTAATGGCCGATTTATGCTATAGAATGGCCAATCCTATTTATAAAAAGAAAACAAATGAGTCTATCGATTTTGTAATGCTTAATAATGGAGGGATTAGAGCAACAATTCCACAAGGAAAAGTAACTGTAGAACGTGCTTTTAAACTAATGCCTTTTGAAAATGAACTTGTAGCGGTAACTCTTACAGGTGAGAAAATTACAGAATTAGTAGATTATTTTATTAAAAATAAAACAGCGCATCCTTTTTGTAGAAATGTAAATTTAACATTAAATGATAATGATTACTTACTTAAAATCAGAGGAAAAGATTTTGATAAAAACAAATCGTATACAGTACTAACATCAGATTTTTTACAAAGCGGAGGAGATAAAATGACCTTTTTCAAAAATCCTGAAAAGTTAACGAAGTTAGATTGCAAAATGAGAGATGTGATTATAGAGTATTTTAAAAAGGTTGACACCTTACAAGCTTCAATTGATAACCGTGTAATTATAGAGTAATGAAGAGAAGAGATTTTATAAAACAAGTTGGAAGTGCATCTGTTTTAGCAGCTAGTGGATTAACATTACCATCATTTATAGGTAAGCAACAACATCATATAACCATTTTGCATACCAATGATACACATAGTCATATTGAGCCTTTTAATGCAAATCATAATAGATATGCTAATAAAGGAGGGGTATCTAGAAGAGCAACTTTAATAGAACAAGTAAGGAGAGAAAACCCAAATACACTTTTATTAGATGCAGGAGATATTTTTCAAGGTACTCCCTATTTCAATTTCTTTGGAGGAGCACTTGAATTTAAGTTAATGAGCATGTTAAAATACGATGTAGCAACTTTGGGAAATCACGATTTTGACAATTCAATAGATGGTTTATATAAGCAGCTTCCCAACGCTAAATTCGATTTTGTATCTGCAAATTACGATTTCAAAAACACGGTATTAGACACACATGTAAAACCTTATAAGATTATAGTAAAAGACGGAATTAAAATAGGGATTTTTGGCTTAGGGGTTGAACTTGATGGTCTAGTAAATAAAAAGATGTATAAAGAAACTCGTTATCTAGATCCTATAACAGTTACTCAAGATATAACCGCAGAGTTGAAAAATGAGAAGAAATGTGATTTAATCATTTGTTTATCACATTTAGGGTACTATTATAAAAATAATCCAGAGAAAATTTCCGATTTAAATTTAGCTAAAGTCACAAAGGATATTGATTTAATAATTGGAGGACATACACATACTTTTTTACCTAAACCTACCATTGTAAAAAATATTGAAGGCAAAAATATGTTGGTAAATCAAGTTGGAGCTTATGGAGTAAATCTTGGTCGAATTGATTTTTATTTTGATGAATCGAAAAATAAATCATCATCAGGAACAACAATTTTGGTTTAAGAAATAACTTAAAAATAAAGTTTGCTATTAATTATAGTAAGTTAAATGGGGGCTACAGTGGGAACTTAATATTATTTTAAGTTTCCACTTGCCAATTTATAGCCTTTCTGTTTTAATGCTTTAAAGTAAAAAAGTATACAACTCATGTAAAAAAGTATACGTTTTAATTCTTAGTTGTTCAGAATTTTGTTTTAAGATTTAATATTAATTTTTAAACAATGAATTCAACAAATAAAACAGTATTAATAACAGGAAGTTCAACAGGAATAGGTAAATCAGCAGTAAAGATTTTTCAATCAAAAGGATGGAATGTGATTGCGACCATGAGAACTCCAGAAAAAGAAACTGAGTTAAATAAACTTGATAATGTATTAGTTACAGAATTAGATGTTACTAAACAAAACACTATTGATTCAGCTATAGAAAAAGGATTAACAACCTTTGGTAAAATAGACGTTTTAATTAACAATGCTGGTTTTGGTATGATGGGGATTGCTGAAGCTTCAGACGAGACTTTAATGCAACGTATTTTTGATGTAAATGTATTTGGAGTAATTAGAACAACCAAAGCTATTTTACCCCATATGCGAGCCAATAAAAATGGACTTATTCTAAATGTTTCATCCATTGTAGGTTTATTTACATTACCGTATCAAGGTTTATATCATGCAACAAAACATGCTGTAGAAGGTTTTACAGGCTCTATTCAATATGAATTAAAATCGTTAGGGATTGATGTGAAATTGGTTGAGCCAGGAGGTGTCAATACAGAGTTTATCAATAATATATCGTTAACCTGTAATAAGGAAATTAGCGATTATAAAGAAGGATTAGAAAAATATATGGCAGCAGTTCAAGAATATATGGGACATCTTAGTACTTCTGATAGCATTGCTGAAATCGTATACAATGCGGTAACTGACAATAAAGAACAACTAAGGTATATAGCAGGTCCAGATGCAGAACAATTCATGGCAGCACGTAAATCAATGGATGATAAGGCATTTTTCGAAATGGTATCAAATCAATTTGGATTATTAAATTAAGAATAAAAGTTTTTACTTATCTTTTGTCAAAAGCATTTTAAAGTGAAGAGTTATGTTACATTTTAAAAGTATCTCAAACTACTTAGAATATATAAATGCTCCTAAATCAGAGCATCCATTATTAAGTGTAGTTTCAATAAATAAAAGTTTTATAAAGTCATTGCGAAAGAGCTCCCCTCCTATGATGAATAATTGTTATTCCATTTCATTTAAGAGAGTAATTTCAGGAAGTTTAACCTATGGTCGTACAAAATATGACTTTTCTAATGGAGCTATGGTGTTTATGGCTCCAAGGCAAATAATGCAATGGGATGAAACCACTGAAATGGAGCAAAATGGGTTTATAATTACTTTTCATGAAGATTTCATAAGAGGTACAGAATTATCAAAAAAAATCAATGATTATGGATATTTTTCATATTCAACAAACGAAGCTTTACATGTATCTCCTAAAGAAGAGAAGTTAATACAGTCGGTTTTTGAAACTATTGAAGCTGAGTACAACAATAATCATGATGAGTTTAGCAAGGATATTATTGTTTCTCAACTAGAAACATTGTTGAAATACTCAGACAGGTTTTATAAACGTCAGTTTTTAAATAGAAAAGAAGTTTCAAGTATTTTATTAGATAAATTTAAAGTTGAACTGAGATGTTTTTATAATGAAAATCAGTTAAGTGGTATTCCAAATATTGAAGATATAGCTTTAAGATTGAATGTTTCGCAACGTTATTTAAGTGATACCTTGAAAACAGAAACAGGAAAAAGTGCAAAAGAACATATAACTCTTTTTATTGTTGAAAAAGCGAAAGACAAACTTATAGGAACTTCTGAAAGTATTAGTCAAATAGCATATGATTTGGGATTTGAATATCCACAACATTTTAGTAAATTATTTAAAAAACAAACGGGAAAGTCGCCCAAAGAATATAGACATACTCTGAACTAGAGAATTAATAGAATTGTAGAAAATCCACTTAAAAAAGTGGATTTTCTTATTTATACCAAAAAGTATAAGTCTCATACCAAAATGTTTAAGTACTTAAACGCGTCGCTGGATTAATTTTGTCATCAAATAATTAAAACAAAACTTTAAAACAACATATTATGAATTTACAATCAGGAAAAAACAGCGTAACATTTAAATCTTTTGGAGTTGATTTAGCAGGCGATTTATACTTGCCAGAAAACTTTGATTCAAGTAAAACCTATAAAGCCATCGTTGGTACAAGTCCATTTCCACAGGTAAAAGGACAAATTCCAGCTATCTATGGTCCAGAAATGGCTAAAAGAGGATTTATCTATTTGGGCTTTGACTTTTTAGGAATGGGAGATTCTCCAGCATTACCAGGAGAATATATGAAATCTAGATATATGTTTAGATTGATTGAAAACACTTGGGACGCTGTATCTTACTTAGGAACACTACCTTTTGTTGATGAAATTTATGGATTAGGTGTATGTCAAGGAGGTTCTATACTTGCATCAGCCGCTGTAACTGACCACAGAATTAAGAAAATTGCTACCGTTTCAGGAATGATGGCAGCAGATGCTTTCCAATGGGGCAACAGAGATATTGTTAATATGATGATTGCTGGAGCAAACGCATCTAAGCAAAAAATGTACGAAACAGGAGAAGCAGATTACAATTGGCCAAATGTTATTAACGATACTATGACCAGAGAAGAATTTGTTGCTACAGGAACACCAATGGCAGATGATACCTACAACTTCTATGGCAAAGATGGTGTGGCAGGGCCAGGAAAAGTGGAGCATTTTACAAACGAACATATTGGTGATCAGGCTATGGAATCGCTTATTTCTATTGCAGAGCACTATGCTGATAAAATCATTCAACCAACTCTTGTGGTATATGGTCAGAATGCAGCAACAGCAATTTGTTCAACAGCATTTATTGATAAATTAAGCAATAGTCCAGAAGTATTAGCTTTTGACGAGTTTAGTCACGTAGACTTTTACTGGAAACCAGAAGCTGTAAAAGCATCTACAGACGCTGTAGCAGAGTTTTTTAATAAGTAATAACAATATAGGAAGTACAAGAGTTAAATCATAGCTCTTTGCTTTTTAATTTTAAACTCATATCTATGAAATGGTATAATTATTTAGCAGCATTTGGTGCAGGTTTTTTCTTGACTAATGTAATCCCTCATTTGGTAAATGGTGTTTCTGGACAAGAATTCCCATCACCTTTTGGAGCCCCTCCAGGAGTTGGATTGTCTTCTCCTATTCAAAATGTTATTTGGGCTTTGATGAATATGATTATTGGTTACTTTTTGTATAGAGCTAGTAAAATTGATTCTAAAAACATTATAGGTACCATCCTTATGTTTGTTGGAATAGCAGTATGTGCTTTAATGTGTGCTTATTCTTTTGGAAGCAATCCTAACTTATAAAATTCATTTTATAAAGAACTAAAACGCCTTAGTTAACCACTAAGGCGTTTTTCTATTCTAAAATGATAAAACCAAAAAGTATAAGTCTCATACCAAAATGTTTAAGTTTCAAGCTTGGATGCCGATTTAAATTTGCACTGTAATCATTAAACATTATAAAAATGAAACAAGTTTTAATACTAGCAAGTATAGTAATACTAACTATAAGTTGTAAAAAAGAACAAAAAACAACGGTTTCAGAACAAATAACAACTAAAAAAGAGAATACAATGGAAAATTTAAAAGCAGGAAAAAACAGTGTAACATTTACATCATTTGGAGTAGAATTAGCAGGAGATTTATACTTACCTGAAGGTTTTGACCCAAACAAAAAATACAAGGCCATTGTAAGTGCTAGCCCGTTTCCACAAGTTAAAGGACAGGTTATGGCAACCTATGGGCCAGAAATGGCAAAAAGAGGCTTTGTTTTCTTAGGCTTCGATTATTTAGGAATGGGAGATTCTCCAGCATTACCAGGAGAGCATAAAAAATCTAGATATATGTTTAGATTAATAGAAAATACTTGGGATGCGGTTTCTTATTTAGGAACATTACCTTTTGTAGAAGAGATTGAAGGATTAGGAGTTTGTCAGGGTGGTTCTATCATTGCATCGGCAGCTGTTACCGATCATAGAATTAAGAAAATTGCAATGGTTTCTGGTATGATGGCAGCAGATGGTTTTCAATGGGCCGATAAAAATGCTGCTAATCAAATGATTGCTGCAGCTAATGCATCAAAGCAGAAAATGTATGAAACTGGAGAAGCAGATATTGTAGTTCCTTTTGGGCTTACTGATGATATGTCAAGAGAAGAAGCTATGGAGGCCGCAGCATATCCGGAAATGGCTGCTGAATCCTATGATTATTACGGAAGAGATGGGTTTAGAGGACCTAAAGCTGTTAAAACCTTTTCAAATTTACATATTGGCGACCAAGCTATGCAGTCATTAATTTCTATTGGAGAAGCATATGCAGATAAAATTGTGCAACCTACTTTAGTTGTATATGGTAAAAATGCAATGACTGCCCCTTGTTCAACACAATTTATTGACAAATTAACAAATGAACACGAAGTTATGGCTTTAGAAGAATTTGGGCATGTAGATTTCTACTACAAGCCGGAAGCAGTAAAGGTATCAACAGATGCTGTAGCAGAATTCTTTAATAAATAATAATTCCTTATACATTTTTATAAGATAAGAGTCTTTTGATTTATCTAATGATAATAACAAAAGGTTCTTTTTAAAATGACTTTATATGACAATTCAAGAATTAGAAACATTAGTACAAAGTAAAAAAGTACATCAAATTAGATGCGGAGACCATCGTTTTATCGACATTACCATTGTTGCTACTGAAGGACGCTTTTTTGTACGTCAATATAAATTCGGAAAACGAAGTTGGTACGATGCTTTTTTGGTAAATCCAGAAGGTGCTATGAAAATTGGAAATTTAGAAGTAGAAATTAAAGGTGTAGTTCCTCATGATTTAGATGAAGTAAATCCGAAAGTAAATAAAGCGTATAGAAAATTATTAGGTTTATTATATCCAGCAATGCGATTAACCTACAATACTAAAAAGCATGAAGCTTCTACTTTAGAATTGATTCCAATATTTGATTAAGAGTATCAAAATTAAATAGTAAATTTATAATACAAAATAACAATAATGCCAGTATTTAGCTTCAATAATATATCAGAAATGCATAAATATTATGATTTTCCAGAGCCAGAAAATCCATTGTTTAGCATACTGCATACAGATTTAAAAGAGAACGAGAAATCTAGTTGCGAAACCTATGCTTTTAATGAGCCAGTAATACTTTCATGTGATTTTTATAGTATTAGTTTTAAAAACATTATTTCTGGTGAATTGTCTTATGGACGTACCAAATATGATTGTACCAATGGAACTATGTTATTTACAGCTCCCAACCAAACTTTAACCTTTAACGATATGGTTTTTAGTTCGGAAAGCTATCATATTTCTTTTCATAAAGATTATATCAGGAATTTGGATATTTATGAAAGCATTAAAAAATATAATTTCTTTAATTATAATGTAAATGAAGCACTTCATTTATCGCCTAAAGAAGAACAGATTATAAAAGATATTTTTAAAAATATTAAAACGGAATATCATAATAACCAAGATGAGTTTAGTAAAGAAATCATCATATCTCAGTTAGATACTTTATTAAAGTATGCGGATCGATTTTATAAACGACAATTTTTGAACAGAACGGATGAGAATAAAATTCTAATTACAAGATTTAAGGAAATTCTAAATAGTTATTTTGAACAAAATTTATTAGCAGAGGAAGGTATTCCTACAGTAGACTGGATGGCAGCTCAGTTAAATGTAAGTCATCGTTATATGAGTGATACTATCAAAGCAGAAACAGGGAAAACTGCTGTAGATCAAATTAACTTATTTTTAGTTGAAGAAGCAAAAAGCATGTTGCTAAATCCAAATTTATCCATATCAGAAACTGCATATAAACTTGGTTTTGAGTATCCTCAGTATTTTACAAGGGTATTTAAAAAGAAAGTAGGAATGAGTCCTAAAGAGTATATTAAAAATCATTCATTGAATTAAAAGGCGGATAGTTTTATCCACCTTTTTTAAATAAGACTTCTCTCCTATTTATTAATTAAAGTAACTAATTTCTCTAACTGAGTATCTTTACCTGTAAAAACTTGAGTTTTATCAACAGGGATATAAATATCAGGCTCTGTTCCATTACCATCTAGTGTTTTTCCGTTTCGTTGGAAAGATAGCATGGAAGATACTTTGATTCTTATTTTAGAATTGTTTAAATACACTTTTCTTGAATTTCCACTAGAGCCATCGGTAGTAACTCCAACAATTTTTACGTTTGGTAACCCTTTAAAAGCTGTAGTAAATACGGTAGCAGCGCTAAAACTGTTTTCATTCACAAGAATATATACTGGCTTTTGATATGGAGTTTTTCCACTTCGTAAAACCATATAAAATGGATTACTAAATTTAGACTTATCAAATTGTTGAGTTGTTTTATAAGTTTTATTGAAAGTATTTATTGCTGCTTTATCTGACTCTGAAAACTCATTTGAATTATAGCTATTTAAATAACGACTACTCATTGAACTTTCATCAGTGGTTAATTTTTCATTAGTACGTAAATATGCGACATTGGCTATCCAAGGAGATTGTGCTGGTTGTACTATATATTTCGCAAAAGTTTGTAAAATAACTCTTCTGCCACCTGGATTATCTCGTACATCAATAATCAGAGCTTTGGTTTTTGAAAATTCCTTTATAGTATTTTCTAAAAAATCTTCATATCCTTCAACTCTTTTATAATTAAACATTCTTGGAATTTTAATGTAACCAATATTATTAGTCAACAGCTTTTTAGTGTCATTAAAACGTCCTGCTTGAATGTTCATCATAGAAATAAAACTATGAACGCTTAAATTTGAGATATATCCCTTCTTATCTAATGTTAATTCAACAGTTTCCTTTTTAGTTTTTTTATTGTTTGAAAATTCTACTTCTACTGTTTTAGGACAGTTTTTGTTATTTTTAAATAAAAGTGCACCTAGCTTTTGAATAGTATTGGCTCCTCGTGTAAGTTTTGCTTCTTTAGGAGCTTTTTTATTTCTATAATTATAGTCATTCATTAAGATTTCTATAGCAATACCATCAATACTTTTAATGTAAGGATATTCATTATTGTAGTAACGATATTCTTTTTTACTATTAGGTTTTTGTTGAACTGCAATAGCTTTTCCGTTTAAAATTGTAATGCCAAAGGGCAACCTTAAATTATACGTATTATGTGCTTTTCTATTAAAAGCTTCATTTTTTATAGATGAGTGCCTATCTCCTATTTCAGCCATTATTTTACCTATTTCATGCGTCAATTTATCAATATTTATAGTTTCTTTATTACTACTTAATATAGTTGCAGCTAGTTTTTTTATAGCAGTATTGTAATCGTAGTTAGAAAGTTGAGCATAGGATGATTTATTATTAAGAATATGACTAAACTGTTTTAAATCATCAATAGCTTGCATTTTACTTACCTCTTTTAGTGCTTTTTTAACAGGTTTAGAGTTTTTTTGAGCTCTATTATAGAGTAAACATTTTTTTCTGTTTTCAGCAGTAAACATTCCAGTATATTCCTTAGAAATACCTTTTCTAGATAAAGTTAGTTGTACTTTTTGATTCGGTGTATAATTTAATCTTTGTAAAACTTCTACAAGGTCTTCTGAAAAGCGTTTTTTCCATTTATGTCCAAATTCTTTTTTGCAGAAGTTTAATATCTTATTTCTAGTAAAATTGTCTAGTTTTTCAAAAGAATACCATTCATTTTCAAACTGTACAATTGGTTGATTATTTTCCCATTTAACAGCCGTAAAAGGGGACGCTTTTTCTAGTGTAAGTTTTTGTCCAAAAGCACTAAGGGAGCATAGAGCAATTATAATTCCTATAATTTTTGCCTTCATTTTATATGTTTTTATAATTAAAATCTATTCAAACATATTTCTATTCTTACCCCAAGAAAAATGAAATCGACAAACGTAAACTCTGGATAGATAACCTTACTATGAACATCGATTTAACTGAAAGGCATTTTAATATCTTTACAAAAGAGTTTTAAGGTTTAGCTATGTTTCAATTGTCAGATAAACAAATACAAGTTTTTAAAGTAACTTTTCATATAATTTTTATCAGCATTATTATGATAATGTTATTAGATAAAACAATGTCGTTATTACCAGATTATTGGTTGCTTTTTTTAACATGTGATGCAGTAGAATATTTTGTGTTTACAGTCCTTGCATATTTACTTTACTATTACGTGTTAAAGCTTCATAAGTTTTGGTTTAAAACAAGTTTTATTATACTATTTATAATCATAATTGCAGTATTGGCCGCAACAAAATCATATAGAATTCATGATGAAATATTAATAGATAGAACTTTTGATTTTTTTACAGAATTTATTGGGAAAACCTTTTTATTCTATGCTTTAATACAAATAGTGAATCGACTAGATTTTTTTAATAAGTATGAAAAATTAAAAAATGAACTAGAATTGGCTAAAGGTCAATTATTAAGAAATCAATTACACCCTCATTTCTTATTTAATGCTTTTAATTCATTGTATAGTATGTCTTTAAGTAACAATCCGAAAACTTCAGATACTATTTTAAAACTATCAGGAATGATGCGTTATTTAACCGACGATTCGGTTCATAAACAAGTAAAATTAGAACATGAGTTAAAATTTATTAACGAATATATTACTATTGAGAAAATACGCTTTGGAGAGCAAGCAAATATAAGTTTACAAATAGAAGGAACTCCTCAAGGAATAAGCATAGAACCCTTGTTATTAATTACTTTGGTAGAAAACGCTTTTAAGCATGGATTTTACACAAATGATTCGAATTCATTTGTAAATGTAACTATAGATGTAGACGATAAATCATTACTATTTAAAGTGAAAAACAGTATTCAAGATCAGCAACACTTTAATCAAAATTCAAGAGAAGGAAAAGGGTTAGAAAATTTAAAAAACAGGTTACAATTATCTTATCCCAAAAAGCATGAATTATTACTAGAAAGTGAAAACAATGTATATTTAGCGCAACTTAAAATTAACTTTTAAGCATGAAAAAGTATAAAGTTATTATTATTGATGATGAACCTTTGGCTATAGATGTTTTGGTTCATTATCTAAAAAGATTTCCTGAGTTTGAAATTGCTAAAACTTTTATAAACTCAGTAGAAGCCTTTAAATACTTGAATGAAAATATAATAGATTTAGTTTTTACGGATATCGCTATGCCTCAAATATCAGGTATAGAAATGGTGAAACTGACCCAGAATAAAACACAATTTGTAATGGTTACCTCCTACTCTGAATATGCGATAGAAAGTTTTGAATTGAATGTGATTGATTACCTCTTAAAGCCATTATCGTTCGAACGATTTACTAAGACGATAGAACGATTCAAATTCAATATACAAGAAGTAAACATAAAAGAAAAAGATCAAGAAAAGTCTTTTTTTATCAAAGAAGGTGATGAATTTGTAAAAGTATTTGTACAAGATATAGACTATATCGAAGGAATGAAAGATTATGCAAAAATTGTATGTGGTAAAAACTATTATTTAGCTTTAAAAACACTAAAATCAATAGAAGAAAAGTTAAGTAGTTCAGACTTTATTAGAGTGCATAAATCTTTTATAATTCCACTAAAAAAGATATCTCAATACAATAGTAAGTGTGTGTTGATTAATTCTCATGAAATACCAGTTGGTAATAGTTATAGAAATCAATTAAAAGAGTATTTAGAGAATAATAAGTTGTAAAAACTACGGAATTATTAGAATTACATTATATTGAACCTCAAAAATTGTATGTACATCTTTATTTTATTCATATTACTCTTTGGGGCTGTGTTAAGGCCATTATCAACGTTAATACATGAATTGGGGCATGGAATTCCAGCTTTACTGTTTACTAAAGAAAAAGTTACTATATACTTAGGTTCCTATGGCAATACAAAAAAGAGCCTTATAGTTAAGATAGGAAGATTAGAACTTTTTTTAAATAAGGAACTATTTAATTGGAAAATAGGTCTTTGTAGATTTGAAAATGGAAATATGTCTATAAACAAGCATATTATTATAGTTTTAATGGGACCAATAGCTTCTTTAATATTATCATTAATATTAAGTTATTTTATTTTCTTTTATGAGTTAAGCGATAATTTAAAAGTTTTTTTGTTTCTTTTTAACGTCTCAACATACTATGATTTTCTTGTAGACATTTTACCAAGTAATCGTCCAATCAAATTATATGATGATTCTAGTATATATAATGATGGAAAACAATTATTGGAATTGATTAAATATAAATATACACCAGAAGAATATAATATTGCAATTAGACATTATAATAAAAAAGAATACTATTTAAGTGCTTTAGCTTTAGAAAAAGTTTTAAAAAAGGGATATAAAAAACAATTAGTATATCGGTTATTGATAAGTGCTTATTTGCAAGAAAAAGATTATGTAAATGCTTTGAAAATAAACGATTTATATATTGTGAAATTTAAAAAAGAGCTTGATTCAAATGATTATACTAATTCAGGTCTTCTAAAATCACACTTGAGTAAATATAATGAAGCGATAAAAGATTATAATAAAGCGATTGAAATGGATCCTAATAATGATTTAGCATTCAATAATAGAGGCTATACTTATAATATTTTAGAAGATTATGAAAAAGGCTTGAAAGACTTTGAAAAAGCTATATTGTTAAATTCAAATTTCGCTTATGCATTGAATAATAGAGGATTTTCAAAAATTAAATTAGGAGATAAAAAAGAAGGATTTGAGGACTTAAAAAAATCAATGAAAATAGATGGAACAAATTCTTATTGTTATCTAAATTTTGGTCTTTATTATTTTGAAAATAATGAATATGAAAAAGCACTAGACTATTTAAAAAAAGCTAAAGAATTAGATGATACTACACATTTGTTAAATACTTATTTAGAAAAAGTAAAAAAGAAATTAGTTATTGAAAATAGATGAGCTAGATAAAATAATAATAAAAAAGAGACTATAAGTTTATAGCCTCCTTTCATTCTGCGCTTTAATAAAAAAAACTAAGGGGAATTAAAGTTTATTCTTAAAAAAAGCGCTTGTTTTTTCTACTGCTAAAGACACTTCTTTTTCTTGATCGTAAAACATGAATTGGTGCATTGGTGATTGAATTTCAGTATCAACCCAAAACAGTTCTTTATCTTTTGAGCTAATTTCTTCAAAATACTTTTTAGTATAATCTGGTAATACAGAACCATCACTATGTAACATAAAAACAGGTTTGTTTAAGTTTTTTGCTGATGGAAATGGATCTAAGGTTAACCAATCTTCCCAAGTTGCAACTGCAAACTTATCAGCACTCCATTGTGGAATTGCTCCTCTATCTGGATTTAAATAATAATCAAATTCACCAAACATAGCAGCTGTATCATCAGTAGTTGAAATCGTTTTGATATAAGTAAACTCACCTGTTTCAGCAAATTTCTTTTTTGCCTCTTGAGCTGCTTTAATACGTTTTTGTACGCCCTCTTCTCCACCGTAAAATAATTTTACAGCTTCTCCATCATGTAACCATGAAGCTACGGTTGCAACTGCTTTAATATCGTTATCTTCTGAAGCAGCTATTAAAGTATACATTGATCCCGCACATACTCCAAAAGCACCAATTGCATCTCCTTTTACTTCAGGTCTGGTTTTTAAGTAAGCAACTGCATTTTCAATATCCTGAATCTTCATTGTTGGATTTTCCCAAGCTCTTGGCTCTCCTTCACTTTCTCCATAATTTCTAAAATCGAATGATAAGGTAATAAAACCTTGTTCTGCTAAACGTTTAGCATATAAACCTCCCATTTGCTCTTTTACAGTAGTCCAGCTTCCTGAACATACAATAGCTGGATATTGTTTTCCTATTTGAAAATTAGGTGGGTAATAAATATTTCCAACTAAATTTAATCCTTCACTTTTAAAATTTACTTTTTTCATTTCTACCTGTTTTTTTATTGCTATTTTGTTTGTTGAAGTTTTTACTTCTTCTGTTTTTTTCTCTGTTTTACAGCTCCATAAGCATAAAACACTTAGTAAGCTTAAAATGTATGTTTTCATTTGTTAGTTTTATTTAATGTTTTCTAGTAACCCAAAGCCACGAGCTGCAACAATTGGATTAAAAATTTCTACATATTCAGTTATTTTACCCTCAGTATTAAATTTAAATGTGGAATAATAATTATTGGTATACACTCCGGCATTATTCTTTAATTTGATATTCCCTGAATATTTTACAAAAACCATTGTAGGGTCTTCCATTGCATATATTTCCTCGATAGGAAAAGTCATACCGTCAAAATTTGGAAATACAGGAGTCCAATAGGTTCTAATTCCATCTTTTCCTGAAGTACCTTTTGGAAAAATACCTGAATGATATGGGTTTATATGCTTAGCATCGTCAGCAAATAAATCAACCAGTTTATCAATATTTTCATCTTCTAAAGCCTTAAAAAAAGCTTTTACTGATGTTTTATTTTTAGTTGCTATATCCATAATCTTAGTTTGTTGTTCTTTTAATTTATGTAATTCGATTTCTAATTTTTTTATTTTTTCTGAATTGCTACATGATGTAAAAATCCCGATTAATAATAGGACTAATAACCTTTTCATCTTAGTTAGATTTAGCATTATCAATAGCTTTTTGTATTAGCATATTATTTCCATCTTGGTACTTGTAGTTGAACTTCATAGAAGTAATTTCCCAGTTATTTTCAATGCTTTTAAGGATAAAATCATAACTACCAACAACAGTCCATATATTTCCTTTTTCATCTTTTAAATAATGTGTTGCGGTACCATAACAAAAAGAATGTGCCTTATTTCCATCAATTTTTGTAATAAAATTTCCTATTTGATGATGTGTGTATTCAAATCCTGGTAATACTGTTTTCCAACCAGTTGTAATTTCATTAGGAGTAATTTCTGAGGCTGGATTACCTGTCATAGATGAATAATCAAGAGTTACTTTAGAAGCAAATAATTCTTCTACTTCTTTCCAGTTTTTATTATCTGTATTTACAAATAAGTTACTTATAGCCTGTTGAATTTTGTTAGTGTCATTCATAATATTTGTTTGTTTTTCAGTGTTTTGGCATCCAATGAAGAAAACCATTGTAATTAAAATTATCGCTGCTCTCATACCTCTTTGTTTTTGATAGTACAAAGATGCGACAGGCTTTTTCTGAAAAGTTTATGAAATCAAACTAAGAAGTATAAAAATCAAAGATTAGTGATTTTTTCTATAGGAATTTGGTGTTTGTGAGGTATTTTTTTTGAAAAAACTATTGAAATTGTTAGGAGCATCAAAATGTAATGAATAAGCTATTTCTTTAACGCTCATTTGAGTTTGTAGCAATCGTGATTTTGCCAAGCGTAGAATATGATTTTGTATGTGTTTCTTTGCGGTATGTCCAGTAATTTGTTTTACAGTAGCGTTTAAATGATTTGGATGTACGGCAAGTTTCTCAGCATAAAAACTTGGAGAATGTGCTTTTTTATTAGCTATGCTGCTTTCGTAGAAATTAGTTTCTATTAATGTTTGAAAACGTGATAAGAGATTTACATCCGCTTTTCTAAATTCTTCCAAAGCTTCTTCTTTATTTACTTGTGCATTGAAAAAACGCTTTACATAATTAAGTAATACTAATAACTGAGCTTCCATTATTAATAAAGAATCATCCTTTAAATTTTGCTGCTCTTCATGTATTGTTTCATAAATAGCCAGTAATTTAGATACCTCTTTAGGTTGTACTTCAAAAGGTATTGACTTATCTATTTTTAGAAAAGGAAACTCTTTTAAAAGCTGTTGTAAATGCTTTGATTGTGTAATAAATTCTTTTGAAAACATTAAATAATAGCCTTCCCAATCTGGAAGTATATCCCAAGAGATTAGTTGAAAAGGCGAATTGAAAAAAACGGTAGCTCCTTTAGGGAAATTAGTATGATGTCCAGAAATGGCCTTCCCAGTTCCTTCTACTTTTATAGCAATGGCATAAAATTCGTGCTTAAAAGATTCCATTTTAGAAACAACTGTAGGCATATTGTCTTCAAAGCTCCTGATATCAAAATAAGGATGCTTTGAAGGTGGAATATTAATTGCCTTACAATAATCTTGTATGTTTTTAAAATGCTTCACAAATCAAATCTACATTTTCTAATAAATATAAGCTATATAATTTTAAAGCTTCTTATATCTGCTTCAATCGTTCTGCAGCAGCAATTAAAGTTTCATCTGTTTTTGCAAAACAAAATCGAAGCATTTGTTTATCGGTTGCGTCTTTATAAAAAACGGATATAGGAATAGCAGCAACACCATGATTGGTTATTAAATCTGTAGCAAAATCCATATCGTTTTTAGTACTGATTTCTTTATAATTGACTATTTGAAAATAAGTTCCTTCTGAAGGTAAAACCTCAAAACGACTATCTTTTAATAAGTTTTGAAATAAAGCTCTTTTTTTAGCATACATGTCTGCTACTTCATTAAAATTGACAATATCTAAGTATTCTGAAATAACGTGTTGTGAAATACTGTTTACACTAAAAACTAAGAATTGATGAATCTTTTTAATTTCTTTCATTAAAAATTCTGGAGCGATTAAATATCCAACTTTCCAACCTGTAACATGTAGTGATTTTCCAAAGGATGATGCTATAATCGCTTTATTTGCTAGCTTAGGACGAGTATTTACGGATATATGTGAATGTTTAAACGAAATGTACTCATATACTTCATCACTCAGTAGTAAAACATGAGCATGTTTTTCTAAAATAGTTTCTAAAGCTTCAAACTCTTCTTCCTTCCAAATTTTTCCTGTTGGATTGTGTGGATTATTTACAATAATTAACTTTGTTTTTGAAGTAATTGCCAATTCTATTCGATTGAAGTTTGGCGAATAATCGTCACTCAAAGAAATTCTTACTGGCTTCCCTCCTGCTACTAAAACAGAAGGTTCATAGCTATCATAACTAGGGTCTAAAATAATTACTTCATCTCCTTGGTTTACCAAAGTATTGATTGCTGTGTAAATTCCTTGTGTAGCTCCTGATGTAATTAATAATTCTGTAGAAGTGTTTATACTTCTTTGATAGTTTTCTTGCGTTAATAAAGCTATTTTTTGAAGCAAAGAAGGTAGCCCAGCCATAGGTGTATACTGATGAATATTCTCAGTTAATAAACGCTGAGATATTTGTAATAATCTTTCATCGACTGGGAAATTTGGAAATCCTTGTGATAAATTAATCGCATTATGCTGTTGTGCTAATTGCGACATTACAGAAAATATACTAGCTGTAGTACCAGGTAACTTTGACATAGAAATAAAACTTATTGCTACGAAAATACTATAATTTTAAGAGTACTGATAAAAAAATACTTTCCAAAAATTGAAAAGTATTTTTAATTAAAGCGGGGGGCTCTTACTACTTTGATGAAAAGTATTAAATACAAGAAACCTAAAAAAATGTAGAAAATAAAATGTATTGAAGGCTAAGTTTGCCTAAGGATAAAATCAGATAAGAGAATGAGTAAATAGTATCTATTGATGATAATAAAAAACGAGAATTGAATACAATTCAATCCTCGTTTATACTTTTGCTTTAGAAGCTTAAATAGTCTAATCGATACTTATTTTTCTAATTGTGCTAACGATTTTAATTCTACACCTAATTGCGTAAGCATCGTAGCGATACTGCTTATTTTTAAATCTCTTTCGTCGTATTCTTGAGTATTAATACTACAAGTAAATTCCCATAGTTCTACAACTTCAGAAATTGGAACATTATAGCTTTGATAATTTCTATTGTCAGGAACTAACAATAATGTTTTATTCTCTTCAATTTTATCATATACTCTCTTATAGGTAATTCCGTCGTTTTTAGTAACAATTATGTAGGAAACACCATCTTTAACCTCGTTTATGTTTTCAATAAATCGAGCTACAACAAATGATCCGTCTTTCATAGGATGCATAGAATCTCCTTTAATTGGAAAAGCTCTATGCTTACCAACTGGTAAAAAAGGTAGTTTTATTCTTTGCAATTGTTCAATATATTCAGGATCGTCATAACCTAATAAATAACCAGCAGATGCTTCTGTAGGTATTATTTCTATTAAGTTATCATCTTCGCTATCTACCATTATTGGGAAAAGCACTCTTTGACTCCCAATTTCTATGAATGATGATTCTTTTGAAAACGTTAAATCGTTTTTCACTAAAACATCAATAGGTAACTTAAAATAATCTGATATAGTGATTAAAAACTCAATAGAAGGCTCTGATCTTCCTTCTTCATATGAAGAAACTCTAGACCTTGTTATATCTAGTTTTTCTGCAAATTGTTCTTGAGTTAATCCTCTTAATTTTCTTAAATGGCGTATATTTGTTGATATTTTTCTCATTTGCTACAAATATAAACAAGTACTGCTACAATTTGTAGTTTTAAGGAAAAATATTCGTAATTCTTTACATCAAATAATCTCTCTAAAACCGATTAGTTTAATTGATTTTATACACTAAATATACGCTTCGACTTGAAAATCAAAGTAGTTGTTGTGAATAAAAAGACTGAATCTATTTAAGACTCTGTAAGCTCCAGAACCGTATTTTTTTCTTTTAAAAGTTGTTGACGGTATTTTAACCATCCTCCATTTTTAAGTATTCTTTTACCCTTTGCGGTAAGATTTAGAATCATTGCTCTTTTACGTTTTATTAAAGATTTGGCTTCCATTTCATCACCAAGTCTGTTACATTCGTAAACATCACTTAATTCTTTGTTGTCTAATCCTACGAGTCTCCAGATACTCGTGTTTGCTTTTTTTGACCTTGTAAGCTTCTCTATTAAAGGAAGATTTTTGTCAATTAAATTGTTAATGTTGAGGGACATAATCTTATTTTTCTCTAATATAAGAAAAAAAAGAGTTTCGTCAAAAACTCCTTTTTTTCACATTTATATACCTCTATTTACATTTATAAACTTATTAATTATTAACCGTAAAAATTTCTTTTAACTGCTTTACAACATTGCCATTACCTGAAACTGTTATCTCACCAATTTTATCGGCAATTTTTTCTACATATTCCATTTCTTTTAATTTGAACAACATTTCATTGTCTTCCATTAATTTGGCTGTATTTAATAAACTTCTAGTAGAAGCAGTTTCTTCTCTCCTTGTTATAATATTAGCTTGTGCTCTTTTTTGAGCTATTAAAACCTGATTCATGATATCTTTCATATCACCAGTTAAAATAACATCTCTAATTCCGCAATTCACTATTTTTACTCCTAACTGATTAGTGTTTTTAGAAACTTCTTCAAATACTGCATTAGCAATGTTTTCTTTTTTCTCTAACAATTCATCTAAGGTATAACCTCCAACATAAGTTCTTAAAGCCAATTGCATTAAAATGTACAATTGCTTTTCATACTCTTTATTATCTAACAAAGCTTTCTCAATATCAACTACTTTATACTGCGTATAAAAGTTAATTCTTACATTGGCTTTGTCTTTTGTTAATAATTCTTGTCCAGCTATTTCTAATTGCAATTGTCTCATATCTGCTTTGGCAATTTTAATAGATGTATCATTTCTCCAAAATCGATAAGTTCCTCCTGTTAATGTTTTTGTGTATACATCATTTACTAACAATAAGGCTTTTTCATAGGCTGCTACTTCAAAAGCTCTAATATGTTTATTTAATTGATAATTACTAAACAATGCTTTATCTATATTTTCTGTAATATAAATTTTGCTTTTATCTATTTTTTGAAAAGTTCTATTAATTAAACCTTTCCAATAAAAATACCTACCGGCTTCTAATACTCTTTTAAAATTATGGTTTTCATAAACTAATACGAATTCATTATCCTTTACTTCTACAATATCTAACATGTCTGCTAAAACTGTATCTTTTAATAAGATTTCTATGGCAATAGTTCCGATAAACTCACTTGTTAAATCATAAATAATGACGTTTTGATTTAAATACAACCAATGTGTACCTTCAGTAATTACTTTTTGATATTCTCCTTTTTTAAATACCAATCCTACTTTTCCTGTGTTAATTTTTATTCTTTTCATTCTTCTATTTTTTTATGGTTTTATAAAAACGATATATTTTAAATGCTTAAGAAAGCACGGAAATTGATCTTTTTAAAAAGGCCACAATTCGTTTTTTAAAATGGATTGAAATCATATATAAAATCAACTGATTTATAAAAAGGAACTACTTTCTTATTTAAAAAATTAAAAATTTCAAAGTTCTTTTTTAAGTGTTCTCGAAAGAACTCATAAAAAATATACCGCTTTTGTTAATGGTCATCAGTTTTACAAGTTGATGAGCTTCCTCAAATAATAGGCATTTTACTGCCCGAATTCTCTAGAACCCAAATCTAGTGTCCTACCAATTAGACGATATCCTAACGGATAGTGGGACTCGAACCCACACGGAATTCTCTATTGCATAACCGCTTTGCTACATAACTTTCGTTATGGAAGGATTCGAACCTCCGTACATAGAATGCTGATTATTTTTGGTAAATAATCAAAACCTTCAAGGCTAGTTGTATATAATAACCGAATACAAATATTGTACGGAATTATACAATGGTGCTATACTGAAACACTCAACAAGACTTGCTTGATATTTTTAAAATCTTATTTCTAAATCTAACCTCACTTCAGTCTTTTATAAAGTGAGGTGTTTTTGCAATTTTCCCACTTAGGCGCGATCTTTTTCATAATTACACTGCAAATATTACACACTGTTGCGCAATCTTTTTGCGTAGTTGAAAATATTTTACTTTTTCTTCTTCTTTTTATTATTTTTAGTTGTTTTTTTCTTCTTTGTATTGGGCATTTTTTCTTTTATACGATCTTTAGTTGTATCAATAGTATACATGAAATCAGAATTATAGCTATGCTCTTTTGCTAACTTGATAAACTTTAAAGCTGATTTATATTTTTTCTGATGTTCTTTTACAACAGCTTTCTTTAAATATAACATTGCTTTATCTGATCCTTTTACTGTTAATGCAAAGTCAATAAAATCTTCAGCCTCTTTTAAATCTTCATTCCATAACAACACATTGATATAAGGTGAGTACACTTCAAAAGCATTGATATTGATAGCTAAAACTTCTTTATAATATTCAATAGCTTCTGAGTATTTATATAACTTTTCAGCATATACTCTACCCATTAATGTTAGTGCCATTGTATTTTTATCGTCATAAGACAAAGCATAATTCAAAGACTCCATTGTTTCTTCTAAATCGTAATAAAATGCGTCTAATGCCTTAAAAACATAATTATTTATATAGTTTTCCATGATTTTATTCTAATTGTTTACGCAAATCTGTTTTCAACTGATTACGTGTTGTTTTAAAAGATTTCTCTTTCTTTTTTTGTTTAAAATCGGAACCTGTAAATATTTTAATAGGATTTCCTCTTTCTAAATTCAAATGGTTTTTCCATTCTTGTTTTACAGCTTCTTTTAATTGATTTGTATTATGTTCCGAAACTTTTTCTTTTAATCGTTCTACTGCTATTTTTTTGTTTTGATGTTGTGATCGGCTATCCATAACTAAAACTTGAATTCCAGTAGGTAAATGTTTTGCTCTTATTGCTGAGCTTACCTTATTTACATGCTGCCCTCCTGCCCCAGAACTTCTAATAGCTTGAAATTGAATTTCTTTTTCATAAATTGTATTTTGCTGAACCTGATTCAATTCATAACATCCTATATACCAATTTTTACGTTTATGGTATTTTCTGAATGTAGATACTCCTATCCACTGAATTGTCCCTAGCCAATTCTTTAAGAAATTCGAAATCTCTTTACCATTTAATTCTATACTTACTGATTGTACCGTGCCATTTTCTATTCCGTTTTCTTTATGAAGTATTTGATATTCAATCTTATTAATTATCAATTCTTTTAAGAATATTTTTAGCACTTTGGCTACAACCCATGCACATTCTGCAGGTCCTTTTGCAGCTGTTAATTGTATTATTTTTGTTTCCATTTTATGTATCCATTCTTACAATTTTTGGGGTAAATGTTCCTATTACTTCCACCAATTCTTGTTGATTTGCCATTACCTTTTTAATATTTTTATAGGCCATTGGAGCTTCATCAATTCCTCCTCCTATAAGAGTTACATCGTTCATTTTTAACTGATGTTTGATATCACTTTTAGTAAACTTTTCTTTACATTTTCTACGTGAATACAAACGACCTGCTCCATGTGAAGCCGAATTAAGACTTTCTTCATTACCTAAACCACGTACAATAAAACCTGGCGCTGTCATAGAACCTGGAATAATACCTAATTGCCCTTTATTAGCTGGTGTAGCTCCTTTTCTATGCACAATTAATTCTTGATTATTTACTTGTTCTTTCCAAGCGAAATTGTGATGATTTTCAATTTTAGCAATGGCTTTAGCTCCTAACAATTTTCCTATTCGTTTATGAATATTATCATGACACGCCTTAGCATAATCTCCAGCTAAATTCATTGCTAACCAATATTCTTGTCCGTCATGAGTATTCAAATCTAACCATGCTAAATGTTGAACATTTTTGGGTAAAGGACATTGTTTTGCTGCCAAATAGGTATAGTGCTTTGCTATATTTGCTCCTAAACCTCGACTTCCACTATGCGTTAATAAGCCAATATATTCGCCAATTGGTAATTGAAATTCATTGTTCTCGTCTGTAATATTTACAATTCCAAATTCAACAAAATGATTTCCACTTCCAGAGGTTCCTAATTGTTGATATGCCTTTGTTTTTAATCGCTTAACTAAAGGAATGTCCTTAAATTCTGAACGCTCAAATATTTCATGATCATGTTTTACCTTGTGTGTTTCTCGCATACCGAACTTTGTGTGTTCTGAAAGGATGCTTTCTAATTGATGTCTTTTTCCTTTTAAATAAGATGCTTTTATCGGATAGACAGTTAAACACATTCTACAACCAATATCTACTCCTACTCCATAGGGGATTACAGTGTTTTCAGTAGCTAGTACACCTCCAATTGGTAAACCATAACCTGAGTGTGCATCGGGCATTAAAGCGCCTTGTACAGCAATTGGTAATTTTAAAGCGTTATATAATTGATATTTTGCTTGATCATCTATTTCATTTTCTCCGTAAATTGTAAAAGGAGCTCTTGTATTTTTTAACTCGTGAAAACGAACTTCTACAGGCTTTAGTAATCCTTCTACTACTTTACCCCAAATAGCATTTCCTTGAAATCTATCAGGCTCAAGTAATACTTCTTTAGCCTCCTCTAAAATACGTTCCTTCTTTTCTCTTTTCCGGTATCTGTTAATTTGCCCTAAAGCAATATTGATACTATTATTTTTTGGAAACCCTAATTTTATTAGGTCTTTTCCTTTTAATTTATTTCCCATGATTTAATTTTGAGATGTTTGATTTTAGGGAATCAACTTTGGTTGACTCCTATTTAACCTCGAATGTACTCGAGCTAACACTTCGGGAAATCTTTAGAAAATAGCCATAAAAAAATCCGAAGTTTTTGCTTCGGACTTTTTCATATATAGTATAATTAATTATCTATTTGTGAAGAAAGTCGCGAAGTAAATACTGTACACTAGAACCTGGTTCTATTACTGTACATATGTTGATTTGAAATTTAAACATGTTACTTCGTTTTAAAATTGTTTTGTGCTTTATTGCGGTGCAAACATAAAAGGATTTTTTCAATCATGCAAATCAAAAACCAATTTACTTCACTGATAATCACCTAGTTATATTTAATTTTAAACAAGAGGATACCTGTCCGCTTTTGTGCGGATATAATGAGTTTAGATAACTCTTTGATTTATTGTTATGTAGCTAAAACTTACACGATGTATTGGCATCTATTAGTTTTTGAAAAAAAAATATAAAAAAACGTCCAAAAAATCAATTTTGGACGCCTTTAATATGCTTTTTAAAGTTTTTAACCTAGAACACCGACCTAAAAAGTCGCAGTTTAGCGCCCATTTTATGTAATTTAATTATGCTCATAAGCTTTTTACTTTATTTTTATAAAATATAATTAATAATTTCTTTTTTAATAATACCTATGGCATTGGAAGTATTTCTACTACTTTTCCATAAACATTTTTTGTCCATCCGTTAATTCTACCATGATTGTTACCAATCAATAGTCCTCTTTTATCATTTTTACCTTTTACAAGATGTGTAAAACAATTTCCACGAACCTTGCAATAAACAATATCTCCAGCTTTACAATCTTTCCAATTAATAGGAGCTAATTTTACTGGTTGTTTAGATTTTAAAAGAGGTAACATAGAATTACCTGGTTCTTTTGATATAATGGTTTCTCCATTAGTCAATTTTTGAATTTTCCAATTCATAATACTATATTTTATAAATTATGTAACGCATTATTGTGTTACATATCTTATAAAAATTAGATAAGAACCTGTCAATGAACTAACGCAAAGATGAATAAAATACTTTTAAACTTCCAAATTTTGTTTGTAAAATTTAAGTCAGCCCTAAAAAATTAAGAAGAGAATCATAAAACTTATTTGTTTTTCTTTTTTTCGGAATATAAGATTCTATATCCTCGTTATCTTTTTTAGCATAATTAAAATTGTTATAATTTTTATCTGTCAAAAAATTATCCCAGTCTTCATTTTCTTTATAAAAATTAAACATGTCAATAACAATTTTTGAATATTCTTTTGTGTTTTTTATAATTTGCTCTTTATCTATTTCAATGTAACTATACCCCATTTCTGAAATAAAAACACTTTCGTTATTAAGTCTATAAAAGTTATAGAAAACATTGTATTCATAGTTACTTTCCACATATTGATCTGAAAGGTATTTAAGACTATTATCAAATTCTTCTATGTTTTCATATTGTATTATTTTTAAACAATTCTCATAAACATTTAAGCTTAATAGTTCATTTTTAGTGAAAAGCTTTTTTATTAAACTCTTTAATTCTTTTTTTGATTTTTTAGATTTATAGTTAATGCTAACAATATCAAACAATAAACTATTACTACTAAATTCTGCTTTCTCTGTTAATTTATATATAAATCCCTCAAAAGTTTCAATATCAATTTTGTTTATCAAAACTTCATATGCTTTTTGTTTTAAAACTTTACTAATCCCCATATTTTTCAAGTAATTATTTTGATTTTCTAAAAATATAACTAATTCACTGATAGATTCTAAATTCCAAATATCTTTACTATTATTGATAGTAAATGATTTTACTTTTGATTTTAATACTTCTGAAGTAATTTCATTAATATTTAAATAAGTTTTTACTTGCATTAGATAATCATCCACATTTATTACTTCATTATTCCAATCAGTTATGGCATAAAGTAGATGGTTATATCTAGCATTAATTATTGGTTCTATATCTAATAAATTGATTATATCCTCATCTGTCATATCAATTATTTATTTCTTCTTTTTCGTTTCTTCCAAGGTGCATTTTTCTGCCAATCACCAGCCATAATACAGCCATATGGTAAAACTTCATCTATTACATTTCCTAAACCATACTCTTTCATTTGATTACGTACTGTTTTAGCGTTTTTATAAGCTGAAGGTAACTCAGTAATATCAATTTCTTCTGAAAAAAAACGAATATCTAAACCTTTTGTTTCTTCATCGAATATTTCTTGTATTGTTCCTTTTTTACTTTTCCTATGTTGTGTTCTACTCACATTTCTTCCTGCTCCATGTGGCGCAAAACCTAAATTATTTTCAGTAGTATTTCCTTCTACAATTAATACTGGTTCAGCCATATTTAAAGGAATCAACCTTGGCCCAGTAATATCAGGCATAAATTTAGGGTTTAATGGCGTTGCTCCTTTGGCATGATAGAACAAATCACCATCTCTAAAAACAAAATTATGCTCATTCCAAAATCGATTTTCTCTTATAAGTCCTAATTTTTCTAGAGTCGCATCATGCAATACTTCATGATTTTTTTTGGTCCATTTACGTATAATTTGTAATGCCTCCCAATAATTCTTCCCTTCTTCAGTTTCAAATGGAATCCATGCGTTTTGTTTTAAAGTTTTAGGAGATAATTTTTTTCTAAATTGCTCAGCTATATGCATTCCTCGTTTATATAAATTTGCTCCAAATCCCCTACTTCCATGATGTGTAACCATCATTGTATTTCCTGTTTTTTTAGATCTACCAACAAATAAAAAATGATTCCCATCTCCTTGTGTTCCCAAATGACTTCTAGCTGCAGAAATCGATTTTTGATTATTTAGAAATGGATTAGCTTCTATTTCAGCTAATAAATCCATAGGAAAACGAAATTGGGTATTTCTATCTCTACCACCAGATCCAAAGTGAGTTACTGAATGTGCAGCATCTAAAACATCTTTAGGTTTAGCTTTTCCAAAATCTGTTAACATTACTGAACAGCAAATATCAGCACTATGCATTCCTGGATGTATGGCATTTTTCGCTACTACAATCCCTCCTACAGGAATAGTTCCTGAGGGGCCAGTTGGACAAGCGTCCGGCATGATTGCTCCGTTAACTATTGTTGGAGTTTTCATCAAGACTTCCATAGAAGTAACTACAGAATTAACATTAATTTCTTCTAATTCATTTTCAGCCTTTATATTTATTTTAAAATCCATTGGATTATCCAACAATGGCATCTCTGGTCCTGATTTAAATTGTTCTAAATACTCTAATATTTCACTTTCAGATAGCTCATTTTTATTTATATACTCTAGAGCTTCTGGAAACCATTTCCCTGGTTTATGTCCCCATCCTATTAATTCTTTTCCCGTTATTTTCATTTCATTTTTCATAATTTTCATTTTTTATGCTCCACAAACTCCTTGTTTTGTGGAGCGATTACTGTTAAGAATTTCTTCTTTTTTTATGATTCCGGTACAAATATTCAACTAAGGTGCGCAATCTTTTTGCGTAGTAGGGATTATTTTCTAATTTTATCAAAAAATTGATGTAAATGAATTTAGAACAACGTTTTTCAGAATTGATATCTAAGTATACGAATGATGTTACTATTAAAGAATTACTATGGAAAGAGATAGTAACAAATTATTCTGAAAAGCATAGAGCTTACCATAATCTAACGCATCTAAAAGAGATTTTCAATTATGCTGATACTTATAAGAATCAGATTGAACATATAGATATAGTATCATTCTCTGTATTTTATCATGATATTATCTATAATATTTGGAAAAAAGATAACGAAGAAAAAAGCGCTTTATATGCTCTTGATTGTCTTTCTAAAATTGATTTATCTTCTAATAACTTAGATGCTATTCACAAACAAATCATAGCCACTAAAACTCATGAGGCAAATGACAGTGATACGAAATGGCTTATCGATTTTGATTTAGGAATTTTAGGTACCTCCTCTGATATTTATTCTAAGTATACTAAGTTGATACGAGAAGAATACAAATCGGTTCCTAATTTTCTTTATAAAAAAGGACGTAAGAAAGTATTGCAACACTTCATTAATAAGCCCTTTATTTATGCTACAGCAACGTTTAGAGATTTATACGAAGAACAAGCAAGAACAAATTTGAAAAATGAATTAAAAAGCATTTAGGCATCGTTTTTGTTTAATTGGCTTTACTATGAAAAATAAAATACTACTATTAATTGCTATAAGTGTAAACATTTATTCAATTTATTCTCAACAGTTGACTACATCGCAAGAAAAATACTTGAATGATTTGTTAACAAAAAAAATTAATCTCCAGAGAAAAAAAATGGGGATACATTTATTAGAAAAAGACATAAATCTTGCTAAAGCTGCAAAACTTCATGCTGATTACATGTCTAAATCTAATAATGTAACTCATTCTCAAAAAAGTGAAGAACTAAAAACTCCTTATAAAAGAGTATTAAAATATTCTGAATCTTTTACATCTGTTGGTGAAAATGTATTGAAAACAAGATCAATAAAGCCTCCTTTTTCTAATAAAAAACTAGGTTTAATTGCTAACTTAATGTTTAAAGCATGGAAAAAATCGCCAGATCATTATAGTACCATGATTGGTAGTGAATTTTCTTATGCTGATTTTGGATTTTCTTATAATATCAAAAAAAGACAGTTTTTTGTAGCCCATGTTTTTGGTAACAAAATTTATAAAGTCCCAAATCAATTATCTAAAGATGCATTTGGTATAAGAAATAATACTGATTGTAAATCTCTTCATAGATTCAACAATATTATTGCAAGCCTGGGAAATAATATTTCTATTGAAGAAAATGAAATTATACTTAGATTTCATAATAAAGAAATCTTTAATACTATTTTCAATGATTCATGGGATGGCATTGCTGTTGATTTAGTAACTAAAGATCAAATAAAATGTGGTGCTAAGAATAAATTAGATTCCTCACCTATTTATGATGGTGTATTATTACCTCCATTTTATAGAGACGAATTAATTTCTAAAAATAAAGCTAAAGGTGATTATCGAGTAGTAATTTCATTGGGTAAAATACCTGATTTTTTAAAGAATAAAATAATAGCACCTAATATAATTATTATAAAAGGGCGTAATAAATGTGCTTATAAAATACCAGTTACAATTCCTTCAAGTGAATATAATCTTATTCCAATTAAACCTAAGATATTTACACCTAATATAAAACTAAAAACTGAAGGAATATCATTTGTAAAAGAGTTATACTTTGACTTCTATTCTTCTAAAGTTACAGCTCATAAAATCACTCCTATAAAAGTTAATAAAGACAAAACAAATTTAATTGATATTAAAAGCTTTACATCTATTGATGGAACGTTTAAAAATAATCAATATTTGTTTAATAAACGTGCTGTTTTTATAAAAGAGTATTTAAAGAATAACTTAAAGCTTAATCAAATAAAAATTGTAACAGAAGCTAAAGAAAACTGGGAATTATTTGATTTTCAATTAGAAATTTATGGTTTGGATAAAAAACTTAATAGCTCTAAAAAAGAAAAACGTAAACTAGCTAATACAAAGTTGAGGAATAAATGGAAACAACAGTTTGAGAATCAACGAAAATCTAAAGCTATTATTTTTGAAAAAGGAACTTGGGCAGCTACGGATAAAAACCATGCTTATTATAATTTAATAAATGCTTTATTAAATAATGATATAAATATTGCCAATAAAGCTCTAGCGACTTTATATAATCAGAAAAATGACCTTAATTATATCTTAGATCAAGATTTTATCTTAGAAAGGTTACTACATCAAAAAGATTTAGTTCAAAATACAAGTGCTTTAATAATTAAGAATATTAATTTTTATCAAATAGATACTATAATTTATTATATAAACTACTGGTTGAAAAATTATGATAAGCTTAATTCTGGTGCACAAAAAAATTTATTAAACCTTTATTCAATAACTGCAAAACAGTTATTAATGTTTTGGGATACAGATAAAAAAAGATTGGCCAGAGTATTGCACCCAGAGAAAGTAGATAAGTTATTTTCTCATTATAAAAATAGTGAAGAAATTAATCCACTGTATTTAAATTATCAAATGGCTATAATTAATTATTATGGACAAATTAATAATTACCAAAAAATAAATGACTCATTTGTCTTTATAACAGATTATTATAGCAAAAAATCTTCAAGTATTGAAGATGATGTTAATTTAGCCTTATTCTTTAATCGTTGGAGTATGTATCATTTAACGATTAATTTATTATCTAAAGGATATATAGATGGTAAATTAAATGAAGATGCTAGCTTTATTTTGGCTCAAACTTTAATTGCTTATCCTGATAAACAAGAAAAGATTTTATTGAAAATGATACAACAAAAAGCTATTAAGTATAATAAAAACAGATGGTGTAATTGGATTAATAGAAATTATCAGAATTTACGCTTCGATTATATAAAAGATTTATACTGTTCAACCTGTAATAAAAACTAAATATGGCTTCTAATAAAAATGCGCTAATTCGATATAAAACAATAGATCAATGTTTGCGAAATAAAATGAAACGTTGGACTTTGGATGATTTAATTGAAGCTTGTTCTGATGCTTTATATGAATATGAAGGTAAAGATGTTTATGTAAGCAAGCGAACTGTTCAATTGGATATTCAATCAATGCGAAGTGATAAACTAGGCTACAATGCTCCTATTGAAGTATATGATCGTAAATTTTATCGTTATTCTGAAGAAGAATACAGTATTATGAATATCCCAGTAACAGATAATGATGTTCAAATTATGAATGAAGCTATTCAAGTTTTACGTCAGTTTAAAGATTTTTCTTTGTTTAAAGAAATGGATGGTGTTTTACAGAGATTAGAAGATTCTGTTTATGCTTCACAAAAAACAAATCGAGCAATTATTCATTTAGATAAAAATGAACAATTAAAAGGTTTAAAATATATTGATCCTATTTATGCAGCCATTCAAAATAAAAAAGTAATAACAATTACGTATCAATCATTTAAAGCTCGTAAAGCAAGCAATATGACCGTACATCCTCAATTATTGAAGGAGTATAATAACAGATGGTTTTTATTAGCTTCTGGTAAAAAACAATACATCACTCTTGCTCTAGATAGAATATCAAATATAGTACAAGAAGAGAATCAAGAGTATAACGATTTGCAAATTGATGGAGATACATATTATAAAGATGTAATCGGTGCTACAGTAGCCAACACTAGAGCACAACGCATTGAATTTTGGATTGATAAAGAAAATGCTCCTTATGTTATTACCAAACCTTTTCATAGAAGTCAACGTTTAATAGAACGAACCGATGATGGAGTGATATTTAATATTTTAGTTCAAGTTAATTATGAATTGGAACGTAAAATCCTTGGTTTTGGTAACAGCATTGAAATATTAAAACCAGCACGTTTACGACAGCGTATGATAGACAAATTACATAAAGCAATAGAGAATTATACTTCTTAAGTTTTTTTTGTTATTTGAAACTTGATTCTAATTTTAAGAAAGCAGTAGATTTAAAACGGTTCTTTATTGATCTGTTTAAAGTTGAAAAATTCATCTGTTGAATTCTGATAATTATCCACAAGCTATTGATTATTAAAAAAAGAATAATTGGGAGTTTTTGCCTAGTATTGACAGAGTATAAGAAAAAGCTAAAAAAGAATTGAATTACAAACCTTTAAAGAACTTTGATTCTTTAATAAATAACTGATTACTAGTTTAATCTATTCTAAAATAGTTTTCTTAGTTATAAGGATATACTAAAAATTTATATTGTTCAGGACTATTAGAAATTTTTGCAAAAAAATCTTTATTTACAGTCATATTAAGTTCTAATTCAGGAAATTTAATATCATATTTATTTCCACATATCTTAACTAGTCTTACTAAAATTGGTTGAGCTTTCATTATTTCTTTAATTTTTTAGCTAAGATACTATGGCTATTTACTTGTTTTTTAATCTGTTAGTTTAAACAGGGTGAAGTGTCGACGAAATGAAGAAAACGTTCGATAAACTAAAAATTGAATTATATAGTTATTTGTATTACAGGTTTTTATATATTAGTTTGGTTTTTAAATCTATTAAAAGCCAAACTAATATGCTTTTATATTAAAGACATTGTATTCATTGCACAATGTGCAATAATAAGAGTCCATAAATTTCTATGAAACTTCACGTAAGCTATTCCCATAATAATTCCAACCAAAGCTACTGACAAGGATCTGTCAGAAATATCATATGAATGTCTAAAACCCCATATACATGCTTGAATTATGATTGCTAAAGTTGTTTTAAACGATGTTTTTTCAAAAAGCCTCTCTAACCAAGTAATTAAAAATGCACGCTCTAGTAGCTCTTCTAATGCAGATTGAAGCCAAATAAAAATTATAATAGAAAATACATATCCATAATCTCCATTGCTTAACGATTTTCCTGTTTTTATTCCTCTGGTAGGATTTTCTTTAACCAATGAAAAAGATTCTTGAATAAATTTAAAAATCAGAAATGTAGCTATTATAACTAAAAACAAAAAAACTGCTTTTAAAAGTGTTATAAAAATACTTTTAGGCCTTTTCAAACCTATTGAGCTCCATGTGACTCCTCTCCTATTCATTTGCCATGTAGCGACTATAAAAGTTGTTCCGGAATACAAAAATGTATTTACTAAAAAGTGTGTATTAGGAATATGTATTTCTCTAATAAGAAACATTATTGCTAAATATACTATCAGATCTAAAAAATAACTTAATTGATTATTTTGTTTTATAAAACTGGTCATCTCTTACAAATTATAAAACCTTACTCATTTGTTTCTTAAATCTTTCTAGCGTTGTTTTATAGGATTCTAATGATCTGTGTGAATGCTTTTTTGCTAACGCTACAGCTTTTTCATAATATTTAAGTGCTAAACTATATTGCTTGTCTTTTTCATAAGCCTCTCCTAAACTATCATAAACATTAGGTTCATCTGGGAATAAATGTACATTCAATTTGAATAAGCTTATTGCAAAGTCTATTTCTTTTTCTTTTAAAAATTCATAGGCTATAATATTTAATCTCTGAGGATGCCTAAGTGAATATTGATTATTATTAATATAATTAACAATAGCATCAAATGATTTCATGCTCTTAATTGTACCCATGTTTTTATAAATGAAAACACGTAATCTTTCTTTTGGTAAAGGATATTCTTTATTATAGAGAATTCCTTCAATTTGACGTACAATATTTCTAGAAATTAAATCATAATTAGATAAAGCTATAATGGTATATTTATCTTTTAAATATCTAGAAAAGTATGATGAAAATCCAGGCATACCACCGCCATGCCCTACTACTTTATTGCCTTGTCTATTTTCGACTTGAAAAGCTAAACCATAGGTTACTTTTAAGGCTTTAAACATTTTCTGTTTAGAAATTTCATTAATCAAAGTTGAATTATAAAGTCCTTGATCAAACTTTAGCATATCTTTTACGGTTGATAAGATGCCGCCATCTGGAAACGGAGAGCTACCATAAGGAGTATTATTATAATATTTTCCTGATATGGATTTTGAGTAACCTGTAGCTCTGTTATTAACTACTTCATCACCAAATTTCATTATAGTATTCTTCATTTTCAAGGGTTCAAATATATTTTTAGTAATATATTCTGAATATGATAACTCCGTTATGTTTTCTATAATAGCTCCTAATAAAATCATTCCTGAATTGGAATAAGAAAACCTTTTACCTGGTTCTTTAAAAACTAATTCTTGTTGATATATAATTGGTAATAAATCATTAATCTCTTTAAATCGATGTCTGTCAGATCTATAGTCAGAAGCTCTCATATAATTTCCAACTCCAGATGTATGAGATAATAGATGAAATATTGTAATGTTATTTCCTAAAGGGAAGTTTTTAAGATACTTAATAACAGGATCATTAATGTTTAATTTCCCTTGTTCTTCTAATTGCATTATGGAAACACCTGTAAACATTTTTCCCATTGATGCAATATTGAATTTTGTATCTATTGTATTTTTTACACCATAACTTTTATTAGCATCTCCACATGCTTTTTGATAAAGAATTTTACCATCTTTAGCTAATAAAACCGTTCCTGAGAATTGATCTAATTCGATATATTTTTGAATGGATTGATCAATTTTTGCATTGAAATTTTGAGCATAAAAGTTAGATGTTAAACAAATGATTAGATAAACAGCTATTTTATTCATAGGTATATAATTTTATTTCTATTTCGAAGTTGAGAAATTTGATTTTTCTACTAAAATGAAATATACCTAGAAGCGTTTTTTATAGAAGTTTAACTATTTTCTATCTACTTTAAAAAATCACCTTCTATAAATTTTTGGAAATTTTCTTTATACTTTTCTGAGATAGGAATGTATTTTTCACCAAAGACAATTCGATTTCTTTCTACGGTTGTTATCATTTTTAAATTAACTAAAAATGAACGATGTACACGCATAAAGTATTTGTTAGATAATTCTTCTTCAAGCGATTTCATACTTTTTAAAGTCAGATATGGTTTTTCTGAATTAACTGTATAAAACTTTAGGTAGTCTTTCAATCCTTCTACATAAATAATGTCTTTCAGATTTATTTTAATCAATTTATAATCTGATTTGATGAATATATAATCATCCATTGAAGTTTTACTAGGTGCACTATTAAAAAGTAGCTGTTTGGCTTTGTTTGCTGCTGAAAAAAACTCAGTATAACTTATTGGTTTTACTAAATAGTCAATAGCATTTACCTTATAACTTTCGAGTGCAAACTCTTCAAAAGCAGTAGTGAAAATAACTTTTATATTTTTATTTAAAATCATTTTTGAGAATTCAATTCCAGACAGATTAGGCATTTGAATATCAGTGAAAATTAAATCTATAGTTTCATTTTCTATGATTTCAAAAGCTACAATAGCATTATTGCATTTAGCTTTTAATTCTAAAAATGGAATGGAATTAATGTAACCTTCTAATAAATTTAAAGCTAAAGGTTCGTCATCAATCAAAATACAAGATAGTTTCATTCTTTAAATTTAAGTTTTAATTCGGCAATGAATAGATTAGCTTCTTCTTTGGTTTTTAGTTCAAATTTCTTTGGATATACTAATTCTAATCGTTTTTTTAAGTTTTCTAAACCAATACCAGAGTTAGTTACTTTTTCTTTTTCAGGGAATGAAGAATTTACTACCCTGTAATTTATATATTTTCCATTTATACTTAACTCTACATTGATAAAACTAGGTTTTACAGCATCTATGCCATGTTTAAATGCATTTTCTACAAATGAAATTAATAACAGAGGAGCTATTTGTATTGGCTGATTTATGATAGGGAAGTTCTTTTTTAATGTTACATTAGATGATACTCTTAATTGCATTAATTCAATATAACGTTCTATAAATTCAATCTCTTTAGTTAAAGAAACCTTGCTATTAGAGGCTTCATGCAATAAATAGCGCATCATTTTACTCATAGTATGTATAGATTCTTTAGCTATTTCAGGAGCTGAATCAACTAATGCATAAATATTGTTCAACGTATTAAATAAGAAATGTGGTTGTACTTGGTATTTTAAGTATTTAATTTCTGAATTTAATTGTGTTTGTTTTATTTGCTCTAGTAATAATTGACTTTTACGAAACCTTATATTAACCTTTAAACCAAGGCACATTCCAATACTTAAGATAATAGGTAAAATTAATTGGATAGTAGTCATTGCTCCATTTCTTACCTGTCGTACAATTTTACCGTCAACTGTGGGATGAAATAAACTTAATTTTAACGTATGTCGTAATAAAACATATAGTAGTATTATTAACAGAATGTTGAGTATATAGAATACCGGTTTCTTATTTCTAAAGAAAAAAAGGTCTACTATAACAAAGTAATTTATATAAAAAGCAATAAAAATACATGTTAGCGACACCCAGTTTCTATGAATAAGATACTCTTCATTTAGTGAAGCTAAGGGGTAAGTAAACAAAAGCAACCATATTAAAATATGGAATAAAATTTTTAAATACTTTCTTTCTTGAGCGTTTATCATAATGAAAAACTAAGGTAAAATAATCTACCTTAGTTTTTATTATTTTATAGATGTTCTTTTATTTTTTATAGACGTTTATAGATATTTTATCTATCTAAAGTAAATAGTTTAATAATCTTATTAGCTTCTCTAATTCCACTTAAATAAGCTCCATGGACAGTACCTCTATAATCTACGATTGTGTGTTCTCCTGCAAAAAATATCTTATTATTAATTGATTCTTCAAATACTTCAAAGTATTCAGGAGTTGTACCATTTGTTGCAAATGAATAAGAACCAAATGTGTATTTATTTGTACTCCATTTAGTTCTTAAAATATTAGTAGGATTTGGAATATTTGGACCATAAATAACTCTCAAATTTGTCATTATCTCTTGAGTTACTTCTTCATCAGACATGTGTTCTGTCTTTTTAGAAAATTCTCCAAAAGCAAAAGTCATTAAGGCATTTATTGGAGCAAACTTATTCAGGTTCATAAAATAATTAAACTTTCCTCTCTTTTTAGGAGTATAACCAATGTATTGTAAATCAGTATTCCAAAAAGATTTTTCCCAAGTAAGTAAAAATTTATTTACTGAACCCATTTCTAAACCTTCAATAGCTTTTTGAGTTTTTTTAGGTAGTAATGGTATAAAGGTTATGCTTTTATTCTTTAAAACACCTAAAGGAACTGTTACCAGTACAAAATCTGCTTCATATGTATCTTCATTAGTGGTTATAAGAACAGTATTGTTAGTATAATTAATATGGGTTACGTTATTATTCAATCTAATATCTATCTCTTCAGCTAAATAATTGGTTAAATTATCATATCCATTAGTTATTATAAGATCGTCCCCTCCAAAAGCTTCATCATCATAAAAATAAGTGGATGATAATTTATAAATATCTCCTCCTGTATCAAATTCTAAATAAGCAGAAAGCATATAAGTCCAAAGATTATTATTTATATACTTTGGGAATTTTGTATAAAACCCTTTACCAAAACTTTGGTTTTTCTTTCCTTTAATTCGATTTATTTTCCTTTTATATATTCTTTCTTGTCTCCTTAAAAATCTAGCTTGATATTTAGTTCCGGCAATATTATATACTTCTGTATTATTATCATCTGTAAAAAATGTTTTAGCTTTAGATAGCTTTGCTATAGTTGTTATAGGGTTGCCTTTTGAACCATGAATCCAGCTTGCACCTTCATCAAAAGCGATTCCTAAGCTTCTATCTGTTTTTAACCTACCTCCTACTTTATTTTGAGCTTCTAAAACAATAGGATTAATACCTTTTTCTTTAAAATATTTTGCGGCAGCCAATCCTGAAATTCCTGCTCCAATTATGATTATTTTCTTTTCCTTATTTTTTAGAGCCTCCTGCTCTTTGTTGAAAGAAAATAAAGAAGTAGTTACTAGTATAATTGCTATAATTGAGTTCATAGAGTCTTAGTTTTTTTCTAAGATTAACTTAACAGTATTGTAACCAGATAATATAGCTCCCTGTACAGTTGATCGTTCTTCATTTAAATCATAAGTTTCTCCTGCAAAAAACACTTTGTTTTGAAGTGGTTTATTTAGTTCTTTTAAACTTGAAGTATCAGTTTCATTACTGGTCCAAGTACCTAAAGTATATATTTGTTTGCCCCAGTTCTTAATTAAATATTTACCTAAATAATGTTTTGAGGCTTTTCCATCATATATTTCATCTAATTCTTTAAGTACTTCTTTGATGATTTTTTCTTGACTCCCTAACTGATAGTACTTTTCAGCTGAAATGCCTGTTGAAAGCAGCCCTAATACATTATCCTGACTATTTTTATGATAAGCTACATCATAAAAAGTTTTTTCTCCATTTGAAGTCTCGCAAGCAATCATATCTGGATAGAATTTTTCTGAAAACTTTAAGAATAATTTAAAACCAGGTAAAAAATCTACAGATTCTATTGCTTTTATTTTGTTAGATGTTAAAGCAGGAATAAAGTTGATAGCTTTTGATTTTAAAACTCCAACAGAAACAGTTAAAATTACTTTGTCTGCTTGATATTCTTTTCCTTTTTCTGTCACAATTTTCACTTTATTTCCTGTGTAATCTATTGTAGTGATTTTTGTATTGTAGATTATATTATGCTTTACATTTTTAGCAAAATGATTATCTAAATAGTCATACCAAGTTGTATTCTTAAATTTATATTCTGTAAAAAGCGAATATGCATATTCTAAGCTTGTTTTAGGTACTTTTTTATAATTCTTTCCATCAAAAGAGTATACATTCATTGGTTGGTATAAAATAGTTTCAATACTAGGTTCTTTACCTTCCTTTCCAATTAATGTATTTAATATAGATTTATCTGCATGAATCCATTCGGCACCTTCATCTATGGGGAAATCGGCAAAATCATTGTTTTTTTGAACTCTTCCTCCATAATAATTTGTAGCTTCTAAAATTTTATAATTAATCCCTTTACTATCTAACATTTTAGCTGCAGCTAAACCGGCAGCTCCAGCACCTATAATAATTACTTCTCCTTCAAAATCATTTTGGTTTATAATATCCGTTTTTCTATTACATGAAACCATTGTGGAGGTCAGAAAAAAGATGCTTAAAAAAGTGCTTAAAGTGCTGTTTAAAAGTTTACTCATAACCTTTGTTTTAATATTTAGAGGCAAAGGAATAGAGAAATCTTTTTTATTTTGTTTTAACTCTTAAGTTGAGACAAATATTAAGCAAATTAGTTGTGTTAACTTATAAATAAACACAAGTAAATGTCTAATTATGTTACGATTACATTTTAGAAGGAGTTGTGTTGTGAATTTTCTTAAAAGCTGTATAAAAAGCAGATCTTGAATTGAATCCAGCTTCAAAAGCAATAGATTCGTATGTATAATTTTTATATTTAGGATCTTTTAAAATTTTCATAGCCTCTTCTATTCTATAGCTATTTACAAACTCATAAAAGTTTTGTTGAAAGGATTCATTAATTACTTGGGAAAGATGATGAGAAGGAATATTAATAGCTTCTGATAATTCTTTAATACGTAATTTGGGTTTTAAATAAGGTTTATGCTCCTTCATGAATTGTAGTAGGCGTTTTTTAATTTCTTTTGAAGCTTCATTATTCAATCCTGAACTAGCATACTTTACAGTTTTCTCTTCTGAACCGATATCAGTTACGAGTGATAAATTTGTTTTAGATAAATTATTTTCTGCAATGTATTTATGAGAAAGAATAGCATCTACCGCAATCAATAGTAAAAATACACCACTCAATACTTCTAATAATGAATAAATAAGTTTATTATAAGTAATCCCATAATAAGTTAAAAAAGTTAAAAGAAACTCTAAAACATATAATCCAATACATATTTTAATTAAAACCTGTGTATAATAAAGGTTGGAGTTTCTAATATTAGACAATTGTGTTTTTAATTTTAAGTTATAAATATCTAATTCTCTTAAGGCTTTAAGTAAAAAGTAAATATTTACAACTAGATAAAAATTCCATTCCCATATATATGCTGAAGTATCAAATATTACATTCTTTTCTAAAGTCAATTCAACTAACTTATTAGATGAACTTTGAAGAAAAATTGGAAGATAGGTTAGTAAAGCAAAAACAAAAGGAATAAAAAGTAAAAAGTCAGTCTTTTTAAAATAAAAACATTGATGCACTTGATTTCTAACATAGAGAAACAACAGCAAACCAAACAACATAAAAAAAGGCTCGTTAGTATCTATCAAATAAGGCATCTTTTTAATAATGCCTGTTTCTACTAAAGCTGAAATAAAAGAATCAAAAAGCGATAATAAAACAAATAATAGTAAAGGAAAATATCGCTTGCTTTTAAATGTTAGACGAATTAAAAAAAAGAATAAAATGAATGCAAAAAGAACTTCAATTGTAAGTAGAACATCCAAGAAATTTAATTTTTTTAACATTGTTAATTTGTAATTGCTATGAACAACAAATCTACATATAAAATAAAAAAAGCATCCTTTTTTCTAAAGATGCTTTTTATTGTTGCATTCTTACAATGTCCCCACATTCTACAAATACGGAGGCAAATATAGTTTCCTATATAATTGCTTGTAGGGGAAAACCCCCTTTTTACTATAAGTAATAATCCTAAAAAATATAAAGCTTTTTTCATTGTACTTTTTTTAAATTATTTTGAATTTGAAATAGTCTAAAAAACTATATTCGCGGCATGTGGATGTATTTAGGTTTATTGGCCGCTCTTTTTTTAGGATTACATAATTTATGTAAAAAGCATGCTGTACAAGGAAACGAAGTCTTTCCTGTACTTTTAGGTACTATTTCTTCTGGTTTTTTGTTTTTAGTACCGTTTTTTATTGGTTCTATATTTTATCCTGAGTATACGCAGAAAATAGGTTTTCATATTAGCGATATTCCTTGGACAACTCATGGTTTTATTTTTATAAAATCAATGATTATGGCTTCTTCATGGATATTAGCTTATCAGGCATTAAAGCATTTACCTATTACTATTGTTACGCCAATTCGTTCTGCTGGCCCTTTTTTTACTTTTATAGGAGCTATCGTAATTTATAAAGAGAGTCCTAACTTTTTACAATGGATTGGTTTTTTCCTTATTATATTATCAGTAATTCTCTATTCTAAAATTGGGAAAAAAGAAGGAATTAATTTTAAAAGAAATAAATGGATTTTTGCCATTATTGGTGCTACATTTTTAGGAGCATCTAGCGGGTTATATGATAAGTTTTTAATTCAGAATTTAAGTTTAAATCCACAAACACTACAATTTTGGTTTTGTTGGTATACGATACTTATTTTAATTGTTATTTTATCAATAACCTGGTTTCCATACAAACAAAAACGAAAGGATTTTAAATGGCGATGGACAATTATTGCTGTTGGTGTTTTATTACAAACCGCCGATTATTTTTATTTTAAAGCGCTACAAGATCCTGATGCTTTAATAATGTTATTATCAGCTATAAAACGCAGTCAAATAATTATTGCTGTTGTATTAGGTGGGCTTGTTTTTAAAGAAAAAAACAAACGAAAAAAATTAGTTCCTTTAGCAGGTATTATGATAGGTGTATTTCTAATTTTATACTCTTAAAATTAGAAAAGAGAATATTAACATTACTAAATATTCTCCTTTCTAACCTATTTATTAGTTAGTTTTTCCAATGCTTTCTCAAGATTTTCCTTGTAAAGTCTTAATGCACTATGATTTATCTTTTCTCCTATTTCTATAGCTCTCTTATAGCAGTTTACAGCTTCATTGTAATTTCCATAAGTCAAATATGCTTCTCCTAAACTATCCCAAGCATTAGATGAATACGGATATTTAGAAGTATTTTCTTTAAAAAAGTCTAAAGCATACTTAGGATAATGGGAATTTAAAAAGTAATATCCAAATTCATTAAGAGTTCTTTCATCTTTATTAAAATTATTGATAAAAGCCATTTTTAAACTATCTGCTATGGTATATTTTTTAGCCTCTAAATGAATATTCATAACACCTCTCATTGTACTGTTTGAAGGATTTACTTTATAACCGCTGTATTTAGAAAGTCTGTTAAAATAATCATGCAATACAGGCATCCCACCTGCTTCTATAAACTTTGAATAGGAACTTCTATTTGGATATCCTTTTAACTTAAATTCATCTTTTAAATTATTTGCGCGTATGTGCATTTGATGTAATATTTCTTCAGCTTTTAAATTATTCCTATTAGCCAAGTAAATAATTGTAGTTCCGTCATCATATAAAGCTATAAAAGCACTATTTCCGGCCAAAGCTCCTCCATGTCCATATAATCTTACATTTATATTTTTTTCTACAATATCGTCCCAGTTTCTTACTAAACCATAACAATGCCCATGTTTATTGGGTGTTAGCATTATTTTTGTTAATTCAGGAGATAAGAGTTTGAATGTTTTTAAAGCTTTACTCCATGTAAATAAATCTCTAACAGTAGAATGCATTCCACCAGCAGAATAAGCAGTTGACTGATCTCTAAAGGGAGCTTCAGTGATTTTTCCACCATGTTCTGATGTCCACCAATCCAATCCATAAACTTCTCTATACCTATACCCTTTTGCTAATTCTTTAGCTACATATTCATTACTTTCAAAACCTGTGTTTTTTAATCCAAGAGGTTTTATTATTCTCTCACTTAACAAGTCTTTGTATGTTTTACCTGATACTTTCTCTAAAATAGTTCCCAACAAGTCATAACCAAAACTACTGTAATAATATGCCCTCCCTGGTTTTCTTACCAAATTTGTTTTTCCTATCAATATTGCTAGCTCCTTTGGTGTATAACTTGTATTTCCAAATTCTCTTAAACTTACTCCTATGGCATCTAAACCTTCATAATGTGGCAATCCTGATGTATGAGCCAATAACTGATGAATAGTTATATGATCTTTTTTATCTTTAGGTAAATAAGGCAAATACTTTCCTATAGTATCTTGTAGGTTTATTGTTTTTTCTGCTACCATTTGCATGATAAGCATTGCTGTAAACTGTTTTGTTACAGAACCAATACCAAATTTAGTGTCTATTGTATTAAGTGCTTTTGATTTTCTATCAGATTCTCCATAAGCTTTTTCAAAAACTATTTTTCCATTTTTGGCCACTAAAACACTTCCGCTAAATGGACTCCTTGTTTTAATTTTAATGCTAGGATTCACATAGCTTTCCATTAAATCATTAATCGTTTTTGGAGCTGGTTTAAAAAAAACGAATCCTCCCCAAATTATTAATAAAGCTATAATAGCTAAGCTGATTTTTAAAATACTTTTCTTCATTCTGTTTATTTCTATTCTTTTAAAATTGAATAGTAAAACTAGAATGATGTCGGATATTATCTTATGTCAAACCTATAGCTTTTTTACCGCATTTATATGTCATTTGAAAACAATATACTGACTATTAATAAGTTAAATAAATTTGAGTTTAGAATAAGTTTGGAATAAAGGAAAGTATATTTTCATCCTTATTATTCAACTTAAAAGCTGTTTTAGCAATTGTAAAAATATTAAACAGCACAGCTAGTAAATAATAAATCATAATAAAGAAAAGACTATCACCCGCTCCAATAATCAGGTTTCCTAAAAAAAGTGTAATTCCCATTCCTATCACTACAATAAAACTCCATAATAACTGAAAACTTAAAATTTTCCCTGCTGTAGAGTTTTTATTTTCTAACTCTTCATTCATTCTCCAGAATATAGTTGGAACGATAAGGTTTATAAAAGGTAGAAAAACAAAAAAAAGTGTTACTAAGTTTAACTTTTTTAAAGGAGAAATATTTGAATTTGAAGTTTCACTTTGAGTAGTAGAGCTCATTAAACTTGTAATATCTACATTTAATGTTTCTGCCAAAATTTTAATCGTAAAAGCACGAGGAGTTACTGTCCCTTTTTCTATACGTTGAATAGTACTTAAAGACACATTCGCTTTCTCTGCTAAGGCCTCTTGAGAAAGTCCTAAATTTTTACGATAAGCGCTTAAATTAGTTGCTAAACTTGAATTTTCATTCTGCATAATCACATGTAAATAAATTCATTGAAATTTAATACGCAATATATAATAATTCATGTTCACTTATTCTTTTTCATTGCTTATAAAGTGAAATAAAAAAGAAAAGAAGCCTGTCCCCCCGGAATGCTTCTTTTCTAAACTTTTAATTAAAATTGTTAAAAATGTATATCAAACTTTTAATTACACTGTAAAGATAGTTTTGAATTAGGATTAAAATTTTAAAATTAGACGAGATGGATTAATCTTTAGACGAATTGCTTTCCTTTTTAAGTAAAGCGAAAAGAAATACTGTTGTTATTTATTTATTTGAACCATTGGACCTAATTTTTCTCCTCCTAGCAAATGCATATGTAAATGAAAAACAGATTGCCCTGCATCTTCATTAATATTCATTGATAAACGATATCCTGTTTCTGCAACACCTTTTTCTTTAGCTATTTTTTTAGCCACTAAAAACAATTTACCAAGTAACATAGCATCTTTCTCATTAATGTCGTTAATGGTAGGGATCTCTTTTTTAGGTACTATTAATACATGTACTTTGGATTGTAATCTTATTGGTAGAAAAGCAATAACATCTTTATCTTCATATAAAATAGTAGCTGGTAGTTCTTTTTTTATAATTTTAGTAAATACTGATCCTTGCTTTATTTTTCTTTCTTTTTTAGCTTGATATTCTTTAGACTGAGCAAACCCTACAAGAAATTGAAATATAAGAATGATTGTAAAAAGATGTTTGTTTTGCATGTTCTGAGTTGAGTTTAATTATAATTTAATGATACCCCAAAGTAAACAAAAAGATATAATATGCTTTTATATAAAACGGAGAACATATTTAATATTCTCCGTTTCTTTATTATGTGCAAAAATATGTTGTCTATTTAGCCAATATTGCTGCTTGACCATATTGAAAATGAATACGGTTATGACCTGGATCTCTTTTGTACATATATAGCTCTTCAGGACTCTTTTCAAATAGCATGATAATATCAGAACCTCCAAATTGGAACTTACCAAACTCCTGCCCTTTTATCACTTCTTTTCCTTCTAAACCTGAATTCATTAAAACACCGGATACTTGACACATTCCTATAGGAAGCACAGCTACTTTACCTAATTCTAGCGTGTCTAAAATTATCAATCCTCTAGATTGATTAAACTCATACCCATTATCTGCTCCATCTGGTGCATCCCATTGTCCATCTTGTTTTATTTGAACGTTTAAATATACTTTGCCTGATATTTTTCTACTCTCTAAGACATATCCAGAAACTGGTGTATGAAAACGATGATAATCAAATGGTCCTAGAAAATAGTGTACAAAAGTTCCTCCATTAAAAGCTTCTGCATATTGACTTCCGTCTAAAAGTTCAGTAACTGAACCTATAGAATGTGTATGTTTTAAATTTACAGAGGCTTGTTTACCATCTTCTAATACATTCCCATTAGCATCAATAGCATAATCCTTTTTATATGTACAATCTGCTGGTGCAACTATAGTTTTGTTATTAGTAGGATCAGTAATAGGTCTTAAAGGACTTATTCCTGTTCCTTCTGCAGCATTATTAAACTCACGATAAAAGAATTTATTAAAGGTATCCCAGCTCTCTTCATTGTCTGAGTATAAATCCCAGTTGTACATTGGATTGGCTTTAAAAGAAGCTTTCGATTTTTCTGTAAAAGAATTGGTAGTACTACAAAACTCTCCCCAACTATTTGCAAAGGCTACAAGCCATTCTGCAAATTCTGGAAAACTTTGGATAGTTACATCAGAACCTGGCTCATTTTGATCTACTAACCAATAAAATTGGCATAATAAATCATAAACTTTTTGATTGTATCCATTTTGATTTGGACCACTCCTCCATGCATCTGGATAGTTCTCTGATATTTCTTCATTAGGTACTAATTTTACATAGATATCTAAATAATCATAATAATCTTCTATGGTTGTTGGCCATGCATTATTATTAAAAACTTCATTCAAACCATTATACAATTGATCATTTAGTTTTTCTTTAGCCATACCAGAAGCTATCATTAAAGAAGATATTAATGCTCCTTTTAATTCTAAATTATTATTCAAAAGAACTTTTAATTGTTCAACAATTGGCTGATGTGTTTTAGTAGTAGAATCAGCTACATTAATTGTGTTTTCCATGTTTAGTTGATTTAGTTGGTTCCTACTCTTTTTATAAGGTTTTTCAGATTTCACCTTTGTTAAAAACGATTATTAATCTTATTAAAAATCAATTAGATAACTATTATTAACAACTCAAATTTGAGTATTCATAAGGTTTAAATGATAAAAAAAACCATAGAACTTGATTATTTTTGAATAAGAGCAAGATTATTAGGTATAAAAGAAAACTTATCTTAAAAGTATTATACACTTTATTATATTTGTGAAAACGCTATAAAATGAAATACTTAATTCTAATATTAAAAGGAACCTTGTTTTAAGTACTTAACTTAAAACAATAAAAAATTGAAAAATCTTAAGAGATTAAAAAAAGTTTTTGGATTAAATGAATACGGTTTCATCGATTTTCCAAAGAAAATTTCAAATGTAAAGGTTTCAAGGGAGATTAATTACATAAAAATGGGAGGCTGTTCTTTTTGCTTTCCTCATGGATTTGAAACTATTAATTCTACTATTTCTAAAAATACGAGATCTTGGAAAAAGAATCGTAAAAAGCAATGGAAATAAAGACTTTTAACATCAAGCAAACTTCGGTTTGCTTTTTTTATAAATACATATCAAGGTTTAACTATATTTGTGAAAAAATTGCAAGAAGTTTTACTTCACATTACTTAAAAAAAACTACTATGATATCAAAAAGTATTCTACCCGTTATTATTGTTTCAATTGTTATGTCTTTACTCTTAGCTATTTCTAAAAAGAAACCTCGAAAAGATGAGAGTGGAAATTTAATTTTACAACTCCCTAAACTATACCCTATAATTGGAGTTTTTGTAATCACTGGAGGCGTTGCTCTGTTAATATTTGCCTTCTTTTTTGCAAAGGAAAATGATCAAATTTTAGCCATTATTTCAAGTATCGTATCTTTTATTGTGGGCTTATTACTATTTGCTAAAGGGTATATATCTTATATAAAAATAACTGATTTAGCAATTATTGAAAAAACACTCTTTGGGAAACAAAAAGAAATCAGATGGACAGAAATTCAAGATTTATCTTTTGGAAAACAAAGTTTAGAAATGAAGATTATTAGTGCTGATAAAAACATTAAAGCACACATGCATTTAGTTGGTTTTGATGAACTAGTTTCTACCTTAGAAAAGAAAACAGGAAAAACAAGAGCTCAAATTGGAATACCTCAATAAAATGAAACTCTCCTAAAACAATAATTTTTCCTTATGAAAAAGACATTATTAATCATATTCTCTATAATTACATTAGCTTCTTGTTCTAAATCAAACAAAAAAATATTAAAGGAGGTTTCTATTAATCTATCCAATATAAAAACAATAAAATATACCTCCTCTTTTGAGTTTAAGGACAAAGGAAAATTGATTTTTAAAGATTTAGATACTATATCTTTTGATTTTAGAATTGATAAATCAAATAATTTAAAATATCATTTTAATTCATTAAAAGGTGAACTTATTTACAATGGTAGTAAAACAATGCAGTCAGATCATAAAGAGAAAATTACTATTATAAATAACGATACTAGTAATGAATCTGTTAACAATCCTACACTACTTACCATAAGTGCTTTAAAACAACTCTTGCCAAAAATTATTCAAAACGATAGTATCTCTATTATAAGAAAAAATGATACTATTATTAATAACAATAAATACTTAGTCTTTAATTTTTTGCTTAAAAATAAATACATAGACTGGATTAATTATAACTTTAAAGAGAACGATAATAATGATTCTGAGTATTATTTAATTCTAAATAAAAGCAATTATTTTCCTTATAAAATAATTAGTCAAAGTGGAAAAACTGGTTTTATAAGTAGAACTATTGAAAACATAGCCTTAGATTACAAATTTGATAATAAACTTTGGACTGGAGAATATTTACCTAATGATTATCCTGTTTTTACAATAGAAGAATATCTTACTCTACGTAAAAATAGCATGCTTAACAATGTTGGAAAACAAATTACTAATTGGGTGTTACCTGAGTTAAATAATAATAGTACAGTAAATCTATCTAAATTAAAAGGAAATGTGGTCTTATTAGAATTTTGGTTTAAAGGCTGTGTAGCGTGTCTAAAAGCAATTCCAAGTCTAAATAAAATTAAAAGAAAGTTTAAAAAAAACGATTTTAAAATTTATGGAGTTGAATATGTTGAAGACTATTCTAAAAAAGAACTAGAAAACTACCTTACCGATTATAAAATTGAATTCCCAAGTTTATATAAAGGAAAAAAGATGGCATTAACTTATGGAATTCAAAGAGCTCCTACCTTTATGGTTTTAGATAAAGATGGTAAAATTATAGCTATTAAAAATAGTTTTTCTGAAAAAAATATAAATGATATTGTAAAAATTATTGAAGAAAATCTATAAATAAGATTCATTAAAAGCCAACTAATGTTAAATAATAAAAGAATCAGAGAACATTTAGAGTTTGAAATGAACTTGAATTTAAATCAGTACAAGTCTATTCAAAACAAACATCAATTATTATTAGACTTAGAAAAAAGAATTTCAACGTTTGACTTTAATATTTATAAATATAAAATTGAAAAAACATTAATTTCAAACATAGAACAATGGGGAAATATTCTAGCTAAAATAGAAGCAGTTCCAAAACTTGATGCTTTATTATTTGAATACGATACAACTTGGTGGAAATCAAGACAGGCTCATACTTATGGAATTTATGATTGGAAAAGTTATAAATTAAGTGAAGAAGAAGTAGACTTAGATTTGCAATATGAAATACTTGAAGAACTGGAGCATCATCCTAGTTTTTTATTGGAGTTTTACGATAGCTTTTCATTTTTAGATGACGATGATGAGATTGAGAAAAAATATGTTTTAGAAGATAATGAATATTGGGATTTAAAAGGTTTTGATGAATTGCATGATTTTTTATATTTTAAAGGGTGTATTGCAATACATGATGTTCTTATTGAATTACAGAAAAAAGGTCTTTTTGATCAATTCAATTTTAGACACCAAGCAATGATTTTAATTGGAGAACATGATATGGGAGAAAGATGTCTTTTAATTATATAATTAACCATTAATCGAATAACAAATATGAAAGTTACAGCAAAAAAAAATGAACAAGTTGCCAATATGATATTTGCTTCTATTTATCCACATTATGTGAATAGAATAGAGAAAAATGGTAGAACTATTGAAGAACTTAATCAAATTATAGAATGGTTAACAGGGTTTGATAAAAAGCAATTGGATGCATTCATCGAAGAAAAAGTAACTTTTAAAACTTTTTTTGAAAAAGCAACGATACATCCTAATGCGCACCTAATAAAAGGAGTTGTTTGTGGTTATAGAATTGAAGAAATAGAAGATGAATTTTTATTATATAAACAATGTAGGCGTATGGAAAAGTTGATTGATGAATTAGCTAAAGGTCGTAAAATGGAGAAAATTCTGCGATAAGAAAAGAAGTAATACCCATTAAGATATATCATATTGAAAGAAACATAAAAGCGATAGAATTAAAAGCTTTTGATACTAGCAGACTTCGGTTTGCTTTTTTTATGAATAGATATCAAGGTTTAATTATATTTGTCAAAAAAAGCTAAGATCTTACCATGTTCAAATTTTCATGGAATATTCAATTAAACTTTACTAATTAAAGTATGAAAAAGTTACATTATATACTATTATTTCTTTTTGCCTTTCCTTCATGTAAAAGTCCATATATAGTAGAAAAAACAAATATCAATTTAGATGCTTATACTAATTCTAAATATAAAAAAGGGTTAATTATTTCTGCTCTTGACGAAGAAACTAATTTTTATTCTTTATACTATACAGAAATTAAAAATAAATCTAAACTAGGCAACTTAATTAAGTTTCAAATCAAAAATAGAAAAGATTTTTATCATATGTCTAATGGTATATATTTACCTATTTCTAATGAGTTTTATTTCACCTCAAATAACAAAATAACAGGTAATTTACAATTATATAAATGTGATATTAATAACTTCAATTTATTTAACCCTAAATTAATAAATTTAGATTCTGAAAAGTTATCATATGGTCATTGTGCCTTTTTAAAAAATGGGTTATCAATGATAATTTCATCAAACGAAGCTAATCAAATAAAGCTAAAGTTGTATGCGAGACAAAATTTAAATTCAGATTGGTATTTTAAAAGAAATTTAGATGAATTAAATATAAAACAGAAAAATTATCATCCAGTTTTAATAAATGATAATACTATTGTTTATTCTCAAAGAGATAAAAAGAGAGGAGACTTATTTTCTTCAAAACTTAAAGAAGATAATTATTGGTCTTCACCAAAAAAAATAAAAAACTTGATTCATTCTAAAGAAAAAATAAATTATATATTAATTACAGATAGAACAGGTTATTTCACTGCTAAAAGAGATGAAAAAGATGAAATATTTTATTTTGAATTAGCTAAAGGTCGCAAAAATGAGAAAATTCTGCGACAAGAAAAAAAGTAATTCCTATAGTATAAATGCTTACATATCTAAATAGTTTACTAACTAAGATTCAACAACATCCAAAAAAACTATTTTTAATAGATGGCTTTGGAGCAATATTATCTTCTTTTATGTTGGGGGTAGTATTAGTACGATTTGAAGCATTATTTGGAATTCCATCTTCAGTATTATATATCTTAGCCATTGTACCTTTGTTTTTTACTTTATATGATATCTATAGCTTTAAACAAAAGTATTCAAAAACTGGTGTGCTATTAAAAGGAATAGCTATACTCAATCTATTGTATTTTTGTATATCCTTAGGGTTTGCTGTTTATCACTTTCATTTAATTACTTATATAGGATGGTTATACATTTTAACCGAAATAACTATTATATTATTGCTTGCTTTTGCTGAATTTAGTGTAGGAACTAGAGTAAAAAATTAATTTCTTCATTATGTTAAACTTACTATAAAACTGAGGCTTACGTATTAATTTTTAAAACTTTATCATTGTATTAAATTATATTCGCTTTTAACATTATTATCTAAAGTCTAGAAAGAAAATGAGTAAAAGTATTCAATCATTCTTTATAATCATCTTGTTAGCTGTTTTTAGCACTAAATCTTTTTCACAGAAAATAGTTGAACAGTACGCTCCTTTAAAAAAAGATAGTTTAAGAATAGGAAAAGGTTCAAAAGACTTCTTTCCTTATATTCAAGAAGGTTATACTTTAATGCTACCAAATTATAAAGAAATTGAGGGTATTCTTATTTTTCTAGAGGATTCAGGATACGATAAAAAGAACAAAAGTGCTAAACAAACTTATAGCGAAGCACTTAAAAAGAACTTTGCAGTATTGTCTGTTTCTACTGAAATTCCTTTTGATTTTTACTTTTCTAATTCTTCAATAATTTCAGCACATAAACTTATAGAAAAAGCTTTTACTGATTATAAACTACCTAATAAAAACATATTTTTCTTAGGAGCGAGTTTAACAGGACATAGAGCAATGAGATATATCAAAGTCTCAAAAGAGAATAATCTTGATTTTCAATTAAATATAAAGGGAATTGTAATTTGTAATTTTACATTAGACTGGACAAGAAAATGGTATCAACACAAGCGTGAAATAAGAATCAAACGAAATAACTTATGGGAGCCTACTTTTATGAATTATATGTTAGAAACACATTTAAAAGGAACTCCAAAAACTTCGCCTAACAGCTACCATAATTTTTCAGCATATAATTATTATGATGAGAAAAACAGAAATATTCCACTATATAAAAACTATGCTATAAGAGCTTATATAGAGCCTGCTATTAAATATAAATTGACAAAACAATATAAGACTCTCTATGAAAATAACTCTACAGATATAGTCAGTTTTTTAGCTGAATTAAGGCTTGTAGGTAATGAAAATACAGATTTGATTGTATTACAACCAGGAGATAATCCTTCAAAAAAGAAAACCGTTCAATCAACTTGGGATGCCATAAATAAAAGTGAACTAATAGATTGGATTCATAAACAAACTGAAAAATAAATTAGCCTCCTCTCCTACTATATAGATTTATACGATGTAAAAATGATTTAGAAATGACGATCAAAATATACACTTTATTGGAATTACTGAAGGTTCAAAAAGAACCCCGTATTATTTATTAAAGAATTCTAAGAGATAAGAAGAAAATTATCAGGTAATATTATATTCCTAAAATAGTTATAGTTCTATGAATTAAACTCACTTTTTAAGTATATTCGTTGTATACTAGTCTCCTTATGAAAACCCCAGAAAATCAGTTAAATCTACGTGCATGCCATCCTAATTTTCAAGATTTTTTAGATATTAATGAAAGTGAATCAGAAAGAGTCAGAAAAAACTATACTTGCTTTCTAGATAAGAAATATGGAGAGGCTCCATTACAAACCTTAGATATTTTTCCCTCTAAAGTTGCTAACTCCCCTATTTTAATATTCATTCATGGAGGTTACTGGAGAGGACTAGATAAGAAGAGTTATAGTTTTGTAGCAGAACCTTTTGTAAAAAACAATTTTACAGTTTGTGTTATAAATTACAGACTCATTCCAACTGTTACTATGAAAACACTCATAGAAGATGTTAGTAATGCTACAAATTGGATCATAAAAGAAGCGCATACATACAACGGAAATCCTAATAAAATTACACTTTCAGGCCATTCAGCAGGCGGACATTTAGCCTTAATGATTTATTTAATAAATGAGAATTTAAGAGTTAATATTAAAGCTATTTGTAGTCTTAGTGGAATTTTTGATTTAGCCCCAATAAAAAACAGTTATCTCAATGAAACTTTAAAATTGAGCGATAACGATGTAATGGATTATAGCATTATAAATAAAGATTTATCTGTTATAAAATGTCCAGTTTTATTAAGTGTAGGTTTAAATGAAACTGATTTGTTCATTGAAGAATCGAAAAAATTATATGATAAAAACAAGTCTAAAGCTTTGATACAATATTATGGCTACGAGGATTTAAACCATTATCAAATAGTTCATAAACTAGGAGAAGAACAAAATCATTTGGTAAATTTTATCTTTGAAAAAAATAATCTATTTATTTAAAAAACATCAAAAGTGAGATTCAGATTATTCACGTGTAATTCATAATTTTCTTATAATGAACGATAAATGTTAAACTTAGTTTTGAGTTAAAAACTTAAAAATGACAAAAAACATAGTTCTAAAAATTTTTACCAGTCTTTTATTAGTAACAAGTCAATTACAAAGTCAAGGTTTATACCGTACTACTATTTTTTCAACACTTTATGGAGGTTCAGGTACAGATGATGCCGACGTTGTAACTGTTGATAAAAATGGAAATACATATTTAGGTTGTCACACTAATTCTAAAACTTTACCAGGCTATCATAAATATCCTTATACTATTAGTGGTGGAATGGATGCTTTAGTTGTAAAACTCAATAAAACAGGAAAAGAAGTAGAATATTTAACTAAACTAGGAGGCTCTAAATGGGATGCTGTTCAAGGAATAATTTCTGATGAGTTAGGAAATATTTATGCAGTGGGAACTACATACTCAAAAGATTTTCCTATAAAAGAAAATGGTTTTCAAACCAAATTTGGAGGAAAAAGCGATGCCTTTGTTTTAAAAATAAACCCAAAAGGGAAAGTAATTTGGTCTACCTTTCTAGGAGGTAAAAAAGATGAAGATGGAAGAAGTATTTCATTAGATCAAAATGGTCATGTTTATATTATTGGACGAACAGCATCTAAAAATTTCCCAATTACTTCTGGGGCTTTTCAATCTAAATTAGCTGGAGGAATAGATGCTTTTATTACAAAATTAGATTCCAACGGAAAGGTATTATTTTCTACTTACTTTGGGGGTTCAGGTAATGATATAGGGTTTTCTATCAAAACGAATGATAAAGGAAAACTTTATATGGCCGGTACAACAAATTCAAAAGATTTGCCAATTATAAATGCTATACAACCCCTAAATAAAGGAAAAGATGATGCTTTTGTAGCTATTATGAATACTAATAAATCAGTTCTAGAGTTTGTTAGCTATTTTGGAGGAAAAGATTCTGAAAGGCTTTATAATATTGATATCGATCCTTATGAGAATGCTTATATCATGGGATTTACGAACTCATCTGATTACCCTACGACTAAAGAAGCTTTTCAAACTAATTTAGCAGGTCTTAGAGATACTTTTATAACTAAGTTTAACCCAAATGAAAAAAAACTAATTTATTCAACCTATTTGGGGGGAACAAAAAATGAAAACCCAAGAAATTTCATTCTAAATAAAAATGGATCGGCTATTATAGTAGGCTATACAGAGTCTAACAATTACCCTAATCACAACAATACTTCAATAAATGTAAGCGGCGAAATAGATGCGTTTATTACTATGTTAGACATGCATGGATCAACAATACTTTTTTCAAACTTATTTGGAGGCAATGGTGAGGATTTTTTTGAAGGATTATCTTTAGGAACCGATAATGTTATAACCGTTTCTGGCGGGTCAAACTCTTCAAATTTTTCTCCCAAAAATGCTATTCAATCTACATTTAAAGGTGGAAGGTTTGATATTGTTGTCTCACGTTTTTTAATAAAATAAAAAAGTTATTTTTTCAATTTCTAAGATAGTGTAATATTGTAAGACTAATATTTTATAAGTTTTGAGAATACTTTTCATCATAACGTATTTTATAAATATCACAACAATCAATGACATTCCTAATTATACAGGAAGTGTCATTGATTTAAGTACATTAGAAATAGCTACTTTATATGAAGGTAGTGATAAAAAGTTCATTGAAAATCAATTAAGTGCTAAAGAGATTTCTTCTATAACAAGTTCTAAAAAAGGATTGTGGTATCTATTTTACAATTTTAAAGTATCGGATAATATAATTAACAAAGGAGATATTTGGTTAGAATTTCGAACAAATATTAATGCTGCAAATCTATATGTAAATAATAAACTGATTCTTAAAAACGGTATTATTGAGTACAATAAACCAGCTCTATTGGGAGGAAAAAATTTAGTTCGGAGAAAAATATCTAAAGAAAATCTTATATCAGGAATTAATACAATTGAAATAGAGTTTACCAATTATAAAAGTCAATCAAATGTTATTATTAGAGATTTAACCCTAGGTAGTTTAACTGAATTTCAAAAGCATACAGCTATAATGACTACAGCTCCTACCCTCTTTTTAGGTATTTTTATTTTTGTATTTATTATTAATTTGGTTCTTTATTTCTCCTTAGAAAGAAAAAAAACATTCTTACTACTTTCATTATTATTCTTGGTAAATAGTTTCATTATGATTAATGAAGTTATGTATTGGAACGGATTTGTTTCATCTACCTATTTTATAAGTAGTTATACTTTAAGAAGTGTTTTAGAATACCTTTCTTATGGTGTATTACTAATTATACTATTGTATCAATATAACTTTTCTAAGAAGGTTATTATAATGTCTATTTTGGTTTTTATTTTTTCATACTGGTTAACTACTTTAGTAAACATTAATACAGCAATAATTTTAAGTGTTTTTCCACTTATTGTAAGTTTAGTTGCTATTCAAAAGAGAAAAAAAAATAGCTCCTTTATTACATTGTCTTTAGTCTTATTATTCATACTTAATTATTTAGATGATCAGAATAGTTTAGAGTCCTTGCCTTTTGTAAATAGTAATTATTTCATTACTTCATTAATTTATAAGCTTGATAGTATTGGTATACTTGTTTTTGCCTTAGTTATGATTTTTATATCAGCAAAAAGTATATTACACAAAACAAAATCTCTTAGTGAATCTAAACTTAAAATAGAGCATCTTGAATATCAATTTTTACAAAAACTAATTCTACCTCATTTTATGATAAATTCTTTAATGTCATTACAGCATTTAATTTATAAAAAACCAAAAGCTGCTAGTAATATGATAGAAGCTTTATCCGAAGAGTTTCATTTGTTATCTATTATGAATAAAAAGAAGTTAGTACCTATAGCTCAAGAAATTGATATATGTAAAGTACATCTTAAAATTATGAGTATTCAACAAAATGCTGAATATACAATGAGTACAAAAGGAATCATAGGTACAGAAACCATTCCTCCTACTATAATTCATACTTTAATAGAAAATGGCATTACACATGGCTATACTGGTAATCAAAATGCTTATTTTGAATTGAGTAAACAAGAAAGAAAAAACTCTACAATATATCGACTATTCAATAATAGTAACATGAATACAAATTTTATACGTACTTCAGGAACCGGTTTAAAATATATTGAATCTAGACTTGAAGAATGTTATCCAGATAAATGGCAGTTATTATCTAAAAAAGTTGATAATGGATGGGAATCAATTATTAAAATAAAGCACAAATAATGAAAGTTTTAATAGTAGAAGACATAACTTTAGTTGCCTATTATATTGTGGATTTAACAAAGAAACATTTACCAAACAGTAAAATAACTGTTTCACATTCTTTAAAAGATGCTCAATATTATATTAAAGAAGAAATTTATGATTTGTTGCTTTTAGACTTGAATCTTAACGGTAAAAGTGGGTTTACATTGCTTAAATCGGTTATGGCAGAATCTTTTCAAACAATAATTATAACAGCTAATAGAGAAAATGCCGTAACTGCCTTTGATTATGGAGTTTTAGATTTTATTAGTAAACCAATTATTGAAACACGATTTAAAGCTGCTATTGATAGATTTTTGAATAATAGTAGTTCTTATAGAGAAAATCTCAAATACCTTTCAATTAAGGTTAAAAACATAATAAAACTAATAGATATTGAAAACATAGAGTTTATAAAAGCATGTGGTAATTATTCAGAAATAAGTACAAATGATAATAATAAACACTTACATGACAAGAATCTGGAAAAACTCACAAAAATTTTACCCGATAGTTTTATTAGAATACATCGTTCATATGTTGTGAAAAAATCAAAAATTAAAAATATAATTAAACATGGAGGCGGTAAATATAGTATTGAATTAAATACTGGTAATACTGTGGCGTTAAGTAGAACTATATATAATAAACATTTCCTTAATAGCATCTAAGCACTTCCTTTTTTAGTAACTTAGTAACAAAAACAACAATGGAAGAATCTACAGCTAAAAAGAATCCAGCGTTTTTGGAATATGTTTATACAGTAAATGCAGGAAAAGAACTCACAGAAGCTTTTAAACTAAGTTTAAAAGCTATTGATTCTATTAACATTTCTCAATTAAACAGAATTGGTTTAAAAACTTATGAAAAAGATAAATGGACCATTAATCAAATTATTCAACATCTTATTGATTGGGAAAGAATTTGGGGTTTTAGAGCTATAATTTTTGCTCGAAAAGAAGGAACTATTCCAGAGGCACATGATCAAGAGATTATGGGAAATAACTCAAATGCTAATGAGGTAACTATTGAACAGTTGATAAAAGAACTCCGTGTTGTAAGAGAATCAACAGTAATGATGTTTCAATCTTTTAATAAAGAAATACTCAATACTAATTGTGTGTTTTTTGAATATGAAATGCCACTCTACGCTATAGGACTTACCATTACAGCTCATCAGATACATCATTTAAATATTATAAAAGAACGATACTTACCTTTAGATAAATAAATTTCACATTATATATAATTTCCTTTTTCAACTTATTTATACACCTTTAAAACAATAATTTAAACCGTTTATTACATAAAACCTACCGTTTATTCATTTACTCTATGTATAAACACTTTTTTTGATTAATCTTAGGAAGAATTAAAATACATTTTTCCTTACTATCGAATCCTTATCCCTATTCAAAAAGTTATAATAACCAATTGATTAGGCATGAAAAAGAAAGTAATAAGTTTAAAGATTGTAATATCTCTAATAGGGATTATGTTATTGTTGAATTGTGAAAAGGAAGAGATAGTACAACCAGTATCTCCGAATCAAAAATATAATGGAACTATAGAATTTATTTCCGTGAAAACAATTCCAAAAGTAGAAAGTTTAATTAATCAGAATATCAAAAATGATTTTCAAAAAAATAAAACTATAGGTAGAAATTTTACCATTTTAACTGATAATATTTTAAAAATAACAAACACCGAAGGTATTATAAACTATACTTTTTCCATCGAGGTTAATAACCCTGAAAAATTTACATTTTATAATTTAATTATTAATAGAGATAAAAATGGGCAAATAGGTAATCCATATATTAGAAAATATACTTGTACTTCTGATCAATACTCTACCTTCAAGAAAAATTATTTTGATATTGCTTATTTTAAGGGGACTGTTACAAAATATAATCTTAAAGATTTTTCTTTAGACCCTAAATTATTAGAACGTAATAGTACAAATTGCGATCCACAAGATTTTAATCCTTCTCAAGGAAATTTTCCTACAAGTGGTAATAATGGAGGAAGTGGATCTCAAAACAATGATACAACACAACCTGTTGGAAACAGTTATAATGGTGGCTCTGTATTTTGTACAACCTATATTCATGTTAATAGATGCAGGGCTGGAGGAAATCATCTTCCAGGTGAAAGTTGTAATGGTCAAGGGTCAGATAGAGCTTCTATAACTCAAGTAACTTCTTGTACAGATGGTAGTGTAGATGTTGTTGTTTTAATGAAAAATAATTCTACTACCTCCCCTTGCCCTACAGAAAATGGAGACATTGGAATTATAACTGAAGATATTACATATATTAAAGTGGCCAATACTTTAAACCTAAATAAAGATCAAAAAGATTTTTTAAGAAAAAACACAAATATTGCCATTAAAATTGATAAGTTTTTAGAAAAGAATAACACTGACAAAGCTAAAAATTGGACTAAAGAAGTTATCAAAACATTAATGCATAACCCCGAAGCTGAAATTGATTTTGAAGATCAAATTATTAATCAACTTACAGAAAAAGCTAAATGTGTTTATGATAAGTTGAAAAATAATAATTTGGTAAAAAAAACATTACAAAAATTTGATGGAACCAACTCACTTATTAATCTTAAGTTAACTATGAGTAATTTAAAATCAGGTATTTCGGGTGAAACTAAGTATGGGGATATAATAACAATTATTTTAGATATAAATGAAATGAAAAATACTCCTTCTTTATGGGGAGCTCATACTATTATTCATGAAATGATTCATGCTGACATTTATAGAAAAGTTTATATTACTGGAGGTATATTATACACTCCACCAAATACTTACACATTAAATGGTAGTGAGTCAGACTTTCCTACTCTTTTCAATTACTATGATAACTATCCTAAAAATCCACATCATAATTATATGGCTGATTATTATAGAGTTGCAATGAAAAAAGCTTTAAAAGAATATGCTACAGCAATAGGAAAAACATACCCTGATCAATTATATAAATATTTAGCATGGGCTGGCTTAGAAGGTACTAATGCTTGGGATAAAATGTATGCTGATCCTGTTTTTACAGCTATCAAACAACAAAAGATAAAACAAGCTATTATTAATTTCAAAAACTCAGAAAATAATGGATGTAATTAAATTATTCTTATTTATTATACCTCTTTTATTTTTTTCTCAAACAAAAAATAATGATGCTTATTATATATTAGATATTGATAATCCAAAATATATTATTACTAATAGCGGAGGTAAAGAAATTCAAAATGTTAAAAATAAGAAGTGTTTGCAAAGTTTTCTATTTTATGATAGAAATTCATATGAAAAAGAAAAACAACAAATAGAAAATGACAAAAAAGAAAAAAAGTTTTATAATTTTCAAAGCTATAAAATAGTTGAGACATTATCTTTTAGCAGACAACATAATAGTAAAACAACATTTATTAACCATTCTGATATAGTCTTTTCAAAATTAAAATTAGTTAATTATAAATGGTTAATTCAAAACAGTTGGAAAGAAAATAATCCTAATATTTTATTTAAAGATTTATATTTTTTACTTAAAGTTGATAGAGATAAGTATTTAAAATTTAAGGTAGGAAGAACATTAATAGCTCGTTAAATAAATCTTTACAAGACTTTACTTTAACTAAGGAAGTACTTATAATTTTAATCAATAAACATTTCTATCATTTAATACAAAACCTTGGAGTAAAAATGTAAGCAAATACTTCTTATTCTAATTATGAAAAATGAGGAAATAATGAATGCAAATAAATTATTATATATAATTTTCTTTTATTCAGTTTTTACATTTTCTCAAAATAAAGAAGACGTATATTTTATCATGAATAATAAGAAAAGTAATAAGTATCTAATTATTGGAGAATTAGATGTATTAACTAACTACATTACTGTTTATAATAAAAAAGAATATGATTATCATCAAAAAAAGGTAAAAGAAGCTAAAGAAAAAGGAACTTTTGAATGGGATGCAGAAGGTGGTAGAGATAACTTAAATATTCATGTCACTAAATTAACCTTCGTAATTTTATCAAAGAAAAAAATAACGATAGAACCCTGTAAATTTTATCAGCTTAAAATTGTAAATTATAATTGGCTCTTAACAGAAGGATGGAAACAAATTAATGGAAAAGAACCTGACACAGGTAAACCTCTAAGTTTTAAAGATATTTATTTTTTATATAAAATAGATAAAAATAAATATATATCATATAAAGTAGGTGTTACTACAGTTGCATACTAATATTACTTCTTAAAAATATTTAATTCTCAAAACAACAAGTGATTATCCTTATATAAAAACAGGTAAAACACCTATGTAATCTTAAGGTTTTTACCTGAGATAGTTTCAAATTATATGATAGATTTAAGTAGATAACAATAATTTAAAACCCTTCAGATTATGAGTAACAATCCAGAAACCGTAGCAGTAGCAGCAAACTCAAGTACAAACAAAAAATACAGCTCAGGGAAGTCTCCTTCAGTAGCTTCTAATAGTAAAAATGTAGTGATTGAAGTACACGAAACTTCAAATATTGCTACCAACACGTTATATTATAAAGTAGGAATTATAGAAAATGATAAGATTTCTTGGGGAAAAGACCATTCATTTGACAAAGGCTTTAATCCCTCTGTAGCTATTAATGATGAAGGTATGGTGACTACAGTACATGAAACAACCAACACTGTAACATCTTCATTGTATTACCGTTTAGGAAAAGTGGATACTAATAAAAAAGAAATTAATTGGAGCACCGATTTATAAATAGTTTCTGACATGAATATATTAAACCCGCTCATTATTGAGTGGGTTTTAATTTATTTTCAATTACTTCTCTCCTATTTTCATTCTTAGTAAATACTTTGTATTTTCATTTTTAAAAATTGTATTTGATGAAAATGAAGCTTAAAATATTATTATTGATATCAGTAATCATAATATCTTGTAAAACGAAAAGTAGTGAAGTAATTATTAGTAATACTGATAAAGCAAGAATATTGAATGAGATATTGTCTGATACAACAGATTTAAAATTAATACCATACCAAAGAGTATTTATTTCTGACTTTAACTTTTTACCTCAATTACCTTATATGATTGAAAAAGAAGATGAAATTGAAACGGTTAGTTATCTTAAATATCTTTCACATAACCTTAAAGAAAAGGATACTCTATTTCTTAAAAAGCAAATTGAGAAAAACAAAACATTTGATTTAAAAATGTTAGCTAAGTATAATTACCAAATTCTCAATACTTCTGAACTTCTTAAAGAGGGAGTTACTCATGATTCTTTAAGTAAAATAGTACATGAAAGGATGACACCTTTAGAAAGACTACATAACGAAAGTTATTTTTTAATTGATAAACCTATTTTTAACAAAAAAATGAATAGAGTATGTTTTGGTATTCATAGAAGATCTTCTGGAGAAGATTTTGTTTTTGAAAAAATAAATGGGAAATGGAAAAAGATAGGTTTAATATCTACTTGGGCAATTTAAACCCATAAAAATTTCTAAAAAAAATAAAACATACCTTTTTGAAAACCAAATAGATAAAATAACACACAAAAATAATTGCAAAATAAATACAATTTTTTGTCATTTTTTTTTGTGTATTTAAAGAACCGTTGTATATTTGCAACCGCTTTTAGGAAAGCAATTAAATGACCGGGTAGCTCAGTTGGTAGAGCATCTCCCTTTTAAGGAGAGGGTCCTGGGTTCGAGCCCCAGCCCGGTCACTAAAAAAGTTAAGCATTTGCTTAGCTTTTTTTGTTTTTACATCTTTCTTCTCCTCTCCTAAACCATCAATTTCACAGTTTATTAACTAGTTTCATTGCAATTATTCTTATTATTGCAACATGCAAAATAAATATACTTTTTTAACCCTCTTATTATTTATTTCGTTTTTAGGTTTTTCCCAAGAACAGAAATTAAAAGGTCAGATAATTCATGCTGAAACTAAAAAACCTTTAAGTGCAGCACACGTATTAAACTTAAATTCGGTTGTAGGAACCATTACCAATGAAAAAGGGCTATTTGAATTAACTTCAAAAGCAAACGATACCATTTTAGTGTCTTTTTTAGGTTTTTCTTCAATCAAACTAAAAATAACTAATGATCTTTTAAAAGGAAACGAAGTAGTAATCTCTTTAGAAGAAAAACCAGAGGAAGTAAAAGAAGTGGTAATTAAATCAACCAAACTAATTGGAGTTTTAGAAGTTGATATAAAACAAGTCCCAAAAGACAAGTTTACACGTATACATATAAACGGATTACCTCAAACATATGAAATAGGAAAACCGCAAAGAATTTCTTCTTCTCCAATAGCTAAACTATTAAATCCAGTAGATTTGGTATACAATCTCTTTGGAAAGAAACCTAAACAGCTGAGAAAGCTGAAAAAACTAAAAAAAGAAGACGATTTACGAAAAATGTTAGCAGGAAAGTTTGATAGAGAAGTAATGATGGAATATTTAGAAATGGATCGTCAAGAACTGACTAAACTTTTAGACGATTGTAATTACTCAGAGTATTTTATAAAAAAAGCAAGCGACTTACAAATGATTGAAGCTGTATTAAACTGCTACGAAAACTATAAAGCACTTAAAAAAGGGAAAATAGAACGAAATCGAATTCCTGATAAAAGAAATTAAACTATAAAAAAGCGGCAAAAAAATGCTGCTTTTTTTATGCTTTTAATTCAATCAAAAGAATTAAATTTACGCCTTTAAAACAACACACAAACACAACAAACATAATGATTCATTTCTTTGGAAACGTAAACAGTAAAGTATTTGCTGTTCAAACAACAGAAGAATTAAGTACAGAAACAGTTTCAAAACTTACTTGGTTATTTGGCAACCAACCTAAAATAAACGCGGCGTCTTTGGACGTCTTTTTTGTTGGTCCACGTGCAGCTATGATTACTCCTTGGAGTACCAATGCTGTTGAGATTACTCAAAATATGGGGATCTCAGATATTATTAGAATAGAAGAGTTTGAAGCCGTTTCTGAAGAGTTTTCAGATTTCGATCCAATGATTTCTCAAAAATTCAACGGACTTAATCAAGGTACATTTACTATTGAAATTCAACCAGAAGCTATTTTAGAGATTGACGACATTGCTGCGTACAATCAACAAGAAGGATTGGCTTTAAGTGAGGAAGAAGTTACGTATTTAGAAGAAGTATCAGAAAAAATTGGACGTAAGTTAACCGATAGTGAGGTTTTTGGGTTTTCACAAGTAAATTCAGAACACTGTCGTCATAAAATATTCAACGGAACTTTTATCATTGATGGAGAAGAAATGCCTACCTCATTGTTTAAATTGATTAAAGAAACTTCAAAACAAAATCCAAACGATATTGTTTCTGCTTATAAAGACAATGTAGCCTTTATTAAAGGGCCAAAAGTAGAGCAATTCGCACCTAAAACTGCTGACAAACCAGATTTTTACGAAACTAAAGAATTTGATTCAGTAATATCTTTAAAAGCAGAAACACACAACTTCCCTACTACTGTAGAGCCTTTTAATGGAGCTGCAACTGGTTCAGGAGGAGAAATTAGAGACCGTTTGGCTGGTGGTAAAGGTTCATTACCATTAGCAGGAACAGCGGTATACATGACTTCATATTCTCGTTTGGAAGAAGATCGTCCTTGGGAAAAGAAATTTGAAGCTAGAGATTGGTTATACCAAACACCAATGGATATTTTAATCAAAGCTTCTAATGGTGCTTCAGACTTTGGAAATAAGTTCGGACAGCCATTAATTACGGGTTCTGTACTTACTTTTGAACACAAAGAAAATTCAGCTGCAAGCGAATCAGAAGCTAGAAAATTAGCTTATGATAAAGTAATTATGCAAGCTGGTGGTATTGGATACGGAAAAGCAGAGCAAGCATTGAAAGAAACACCTAATGAAGGTGATAAAATTGTAATTCTAGGTGGTGAAAACTACAGGATTGGTATGGGTGGAGCTGCTGTTTCTTCTGCAGATACTGGAGAGTTCTCTTCTGGTATTGAATTAAATGCTGTACAACGTTCCAATCCAGAAATGCAAAAACGTGCTGCCAATGCGGTTCGTGGTATGGTAGAAAGCGATGATAACTTTATTGTTTCTATTCACGATCACGGGGCTGGTGGACACTTAAACTGTTTATCGGAATTAGTAGAAGATACAGGTGGAAAAATTGATTTAGACAAATTACCTGTAGGTGATCCTACCCTATCTGCTAAAGAGATTATTGGAAACGAATCTCAAGAGCGTATGGGATTAGTAATTGCTGAAAAACATATAGAAACCTTAGAAAAAATTGCTGAGCGTGAACGTTCTCCAATTTATACTGTAGGTGATGTTACTGGAAATAATCGTTTTACGTTTGAATCTGAAACTAAAGGTGACAAACCAATGGATTTAGCATTGGAAGATATGTTTGGTAGTTCTCCAAAAACAATTATGACTGATAAGACAGTTGTAAGAAATTATAAAAACCCTCGATACAAAACAAGAAATCTACAAATCTATTTAGAACAAGTATTACAATTAGAAGCCGTAGCTTGTAAAGATTGGTTAACTAATAAAGTAGACCGTTGTGTAGGTGGTAAAGTAGCTAAGCAACAATGCGTTGGTCCATTACAATTACCACTTAACAATGTAGGTGTAATGGCATTAGATTATAACGGAAAAGAAGGAATTGCAACTACTATTGGGCACTCTCCTATTTCAGGTTTAATTCATCCAGGAGCTGGAAGTAGAAATTCTATTGCAGAATCGTTAACTAACATTATTTGGGCACCTTTAAAAGATGGATTAACATCAGTTTCATTATCGGCAAACTGGATGTGGCCTTGTAAAAACGAAGGTGAAGATGCTCGTTTATACAAAGCTGTAAAAGCTATTTCTGACTTTTCTATCGATTTAGGTATCAATGTGCCAACAGGAAAGGATTCGCTTTCTATGAAGCAAAAATATCCTGATGGTGAAGTAATTTCTCCAGGTACCGTTATTATTTCTGCTGCAGCTAACTGTAATGAAATTTCTAAAGTTGTTGAGCCTGTATTACAAAATAACGGACAAAGTGTTTATTACATCAATGTATCACAAGATACTTATAAATTAGGAGGTAGTTCATTCAATCAAGTATTAAATACTATTGGTAGTGAAGCTCCAGATATTCAAAATACTACTTTTGTAAAAGATACTTTTAATACAATACAAGATTTAATTAAAGCCGATAAATTATCAGCTGGGCATGATATTGCTTCTGGTGGATTTATTACAACTTTATTAGAAATGTGTTTTGCTGATGTGAATTTAGGTGCCGACTTTGATTTAACATCTTTAAATGAAGAAGACTCAATAAAAGTATTGTTCTCTGAAAATGCAGGAATTGTTTTCCAAGCAGATGCAAGTGTTGAATCTGTTTTAGCTGAAAAGAATATTGAGTTCTTTAAAATTGGTACTGCCAATAATAGCGGAACCGTAACTATTAAAAATAATGAAGATACTTTCTCTTTCAATGTTACTGAAATGAGAGATGTTTGGTATAAAACTTCATTCTTATTCGATCAAAAACAAACAGCAAATGGTTTAGCTCAAGATCGATTTGATAATTATAAAGCACAACCATTAACTTATACATTCCCTACACATTTTACAGGGAAATTAAGTGATACTGTTGGAAACGTAACAAACAGGCCTAAAGCTGCTATTATTCGTGAAAAAGGATCGAATTCAGAGCGTGAAATGGCTAATGCTATGTACTTAGCTGGCTTTGACGTAAAAGACGTACATATGACCGATTTAATCTCTGGTCGTGAAACCTTAGAAGATATCCAATTTATTGGAGCTGTTGGTGGTTTTTCTAATTCTGATGTATTAGGATCTGCTAAAGGATGGGCTGGTGCATTTTTATACAATGAAAAAGCCAATACTGCTTTAAAGAACTTCTTTAAACGTGAAGATACTTTATCCGTAGGTATTTGTAATGGTGCACAGTTATGGATGGAGTTAGATTTAATCAATCCAGATCATAAAGTACATGGAAGATTAATTCACAATGATTCGAAAAAACACGAGAGTTCATTTACTTCAGTAAAAGTTCAAAAAAATAACTCGGTAATGTTATCTTCTTTAGCAGGAACAGAGCTTGGTGTATGGATTTCACATGGTGAAGGAAAATTTAATTTACCTGAAAGTGAGTCGAATTATAATATTGTTGCTAAATATGGTTATGAAGGGTATCCTAACAACCCAAATGGGTCTGATTATAACACAGCAATGTTGTGTGATACTACTGGACGTCATCTAGTTACAATGCCTCATATTGAACGTTCTACATTCCAATGGAACTGGGCAAACTACCCTGCTGGTAGAAAAGACGAGGTCTCTCCATGGTTGGAAGCCTTTGTAAATGCTAGAAAGTGGATTGAAAACGTTAAAAATGTTAAATAAATCTTAAGTGTAACAAATGTTACAGACCCTTTCTTTAATTCACATTACTTTTGTGGCTTATTATTAATCTATATTTGAAGGGTTAGATTAACAATATAAATTTAGAGGACGCATTTATGTGTCCTCTTTCTTTTTATATATACCCATTGTTACAATTTGTATTATTATTTTTACAAAAACTAACAACTAAAATGGACACCCTCACTAAAACCATAAAGGATTTAAATACTCCAAAAGGCAGTTTTTTATTAGGAAACTTAAAAGACTTCAAGAAAAAGAATAAACACCGTATTTTAGAACAATGGGCTAAAGAACATGGTGAATTCTTTACAGTTAAATTAGGTCCCTTAAAAGCTCTTGTTTCTGCTAATGTAGATTTTAATAATACCGTTTTAAAACAAAGACCTGATACCTTCAGAAGACTCTCTAAAATTAATGAAGTCTTTATCGAAATGGGATTTCATACTGTATTTAATGCCGAAGGAGCTCATTGGAAAAAACAACGCAAACCTGTAGCTGAAGCCTTAAGTGTAAAAAAGGTAAAAGGCTACTACCCTATTATTCAAGAAAAAACTAAAAATCTAGTTTCCAAAATAGAAGGATACACTACCCAAAGTAATACTATAGATATTATAAATGACTTTATTGCCTTTACAATTGACGTAACAACAGAAATTGCTTTTGGTTATAAACTAAATACAATACATAATAAAGAGGATCGTTTTCAAAATTATTTAGAGCTAATTTTTCCAATGATTAATGAACGTATAACTGCTCCAATTCCAATGTGGCGTATTTTACCTTCAGCTAAAGATCGTTTGTTAAAAAAGTCGCTTAAAGAGATAGAAGCTATTATTTACGATTTTATTAATGAAGCTAAGGTTAGATTAGCAAACAATCCTGAATTAAAAGAAGCACCTTCTAATTTTTTAGAAGCTTTATTGGTTGAAAGCGAAAAAGAAGACACTGTTTTTGATGAAAAAACCTTGTATGGAAATGTAATAGCCATGTTATTAGCTGGTGAAGACACTACTTCTAATACTTTAGGCTGGACTTTGTATTATTTAACACAGCATCCTGAAATAGTTCAAAAAATTAGAGAAGAAGCCTCTCAATATGATGGTTTTGTTCCAGATAATTATGATGTTATTTCTAGTTTAAAATATACCAATGCTGTAATTCAAGAAGCTATTCGCTTGAAACCTACTACTCCAATGCTGTATTTTCAAGCAAATGAAGCGACTACTGTTAATAATATTGCTATTCCAAAAGACACAAGCATTATTCTGTTGAATAGCTATGCAGCTATGGAAGAAGGCTATTTTTCTAATTCTAATGATTTTGATCCCAACAGATGGTTAAAATCTGAATGTCCTTATCATAAAAACCATACTCCTAAAGCTATTAAAGCATTTGGTGGTGGTTCTAGATTATGTCCTGGTATGCATTTATCAATTATAGAAATGACAACCGCTATTTCTAGTATTTGCAAACAATTTGACCTTAGTTTAAGCGTAAAACCTGAAGATGTTGAGGAAAACTTTGCTTTTACTGTATATCCAGAAAACTTAAAAGTTCAATTTAAAAAAGCCAATTTATAGATTCGCATCTTTTTTAGCTTTTTCTAATAAACCTAAAGCTACCGAATCCATAGAGTTATTTTCTATCAGTTTTGCCTTTGAAAAAGTTTCTTTAAATAGTTGCTTTACCAAAGGTATTTTACTGGTGCCTCCAGTTAAAATAAGGTAGTCAATCGATTTTTCATTAACTCCTGCTTCTAAACAACAATCATTAGCTGTAGCTACTATTTTGCTGATAACACCATTAATTGCATCTTCTAATAAGCTTTTTGAAATTGTTAAATTGATATTAGATAAAAATTCACTACTAAACATAAGCTCTTTAGCATCTGATAGTTTTATTTTTGTTTGCTCTATTTGATTTAATAAAGAATGGGCTTTCTTATTTTCTATTAAGCTCTTTAACTGTACTACTTTTTCTTTATACTTCGCATTGTTAATCATTTTTCGAACTAAAAATTCAGTCTTTTTAGTATATAATGAGGTAGTAATCTTATTCCAGTCGGAAGCTTGTCTGTATGGCAATGCTGGTAAGGTTAATCCTTTGAATTTATCTATTGTTTTATAACCTAATTCAGGAAAAAATACTTCTAAAGCAAAGTTACTATCAATATCTGTTCCTCCTAAAGAGATTCCAGAAGTAGCTAATATGTTTAAATCTTTTTTATCTTCATTTATTCCAACCACAGTAAAATCACAAGTTCCACCTCCTAAATCGGCCACAATAGCTAAGGAATTTTTATCTATTTTCTCTTTATGATAATAAGCTGCAGCTATGGGTTCTTCTAAAAAAGAATAGTTTTTATATCCTACACTCTTTAAAATTGATTCTAACTGTGTTATTCCTGAGTTTGCCCCTTTTTCTTTTTCAGAAAGTCTAACTGGTTTTCCCACAACTACATAATCAGTTTCACCTCCTAAAAAGTCTTCAGTTTTCTCTTTTACATGTTTTAAATAGTTTACAATAATATCGTGAAAAAAGATATTGGTTCCTGGTTTTAAAGCTGTTCTTTGTTCAAAAAACTGAGTTCCAAGAATTCGTTTAAAACTTTTCATGTATCTACCATAGCCATTGTTTACATAAGTATTGGTGGCTAAATCTCCATAAATGGGCTTATCTATTGCCTCAAATGGAAAAAACACACTACTTGGTAGCGATTTATTATTGTTTTCAAAAGGAACCATAATGGTCTTTCCTCCCTTATAAACTGTACTAATTGTATTAGAAGTCCCGAAATCTAATCCACAAATATTTTGCATAACACCTAGAAAATTGAAAGACGCGCAATTTACATTAATCTTTAGTCTTTCTAAGCAAAAAAGTATTCTTTTATAAAACAAAAAACTGCCTTTTAAAGGCAGCTTTTTTCTGAACTACATAAAATATTAATCTACTTTTTTAATAGTAGATCTTCCTATAACAATTCCTTTTTTAACTGTTGCGTTTCCTTTGTATAATACTTTAGCTTCTCCATATGCAGTAACTTTCAGTCTATCTGACACATTAAGTTTAAAAGACGCTGCACCATACGAGGTTACCTTAGTTTCTTTTGTTTCTAAATTGGTTGCCATAAATTTCGCTTCTCCATAAGCTATAACTTTTAAATTGTCTACACTACCTTTATTAACTGTTACTTTACTGTTTCCATAGATAGTAAAACGTAGTTTATTAGCTTTTACATTTTCAATAGTTGTTTTTGATTCACCATACAATCGTATTTTACTCTCATTATCTGATGTTAAGTTTTTAAAAAGTACATCCTCCTCTCCTCTTATTGAAAATATTTTAACTGGTATATGTTTTACAATAATCTGTGCCTTAGTACCTCTATAAATTGGTACTTTTCTTTTACCATTGTTATACCTTACATTTTTGTTCTTTGTTACTGTTTTTGCTCCTTCTAAATAAATATGAAGTGTTTTATTTTTCAGTTCATACTTAAATTTTTCTTCGGAAACATCTAAGTTTTTTATTTCAATGCTAGATTCTTTTCCTTCAATAAATACAGTTTCTATGTGTGGACTAACTATTATTTTATTATAAGCTCCTTCTAAAGGAATTACCTTATTTTGAGCTATTAAACTGACATTCAATAAGAAAACTAGCAATAAGCTTGCAAATAAACCATTTCTCCTCATAATTATTTTATTCAAATTTTAAATATTTAATTAAATCTATCCTTGTTGCATTATAAGCCTTTACCCCTACAACCGCTAACACTAGTATAACTAATACTAAAGGAGTTATAATGTATGGAAGTATTGGCATATCTATTCTATAAACAAAATTATCTAACCAATTTTGCATTAAATAATATGCGATTGGAGTTAAAAAAACCGAAGCTATTAATGTTATTTGTAAAAAGCTTTTTACCAATTGGAACATAATTTCTTTTACTGATGCTCCTAAGGTTTTACGTATAGCTACTTCTTTTAAACGCTGCTGAATGGTTAATGTTGCTAAAGCAAATAGTCCTAACAAAGCTATAATTACCACAATTACAGATAATATTAAAAACATACTTTGTTGTTTTTTATATTTATCGTACGTTTTTGCAAACTTTTTATCTAAAAACTGATATGAAAAAGGGTATTTTGCATCTACATTTTCTTTCCAGAAGCTTTCAATTTTAGCAATGGTATTTTCTATATCACCAGATTTAATTTTAAACTGAATTGCTGGCATCCAAGACTTTGCTTCTTTATAAGTATCCCAAAGAACAAAAAACATCGGTGCTATTTTGGCATCAAATCCATCAAAATGATAATCTTTCACCATTCCAATTACCTCTAAAGACATATCATCTGACCATCCTAAACCTAATTTTTCACCAATTGGATTGTTGTAAATGCCTAGTTGCTTTGCTGCAGTTTCATTAATAATAATTTTATTAATACTATCAGAAGCAATGTTTTTAGAGAAGCTTCTTCCTTTTAATACTTTTATATTCGCAAAATCTATATAATTATAATCAACCAAATTTGAAGCCGAATTAAATCGTTTGTCATTTACCTCATGTACTAAAGAAGTTCCGTTTACAAAGCCTTCACCAGGTACAAACATACTTGCTGTAACATCGACTATATCAGGATCATTTGACAAGATTTGCTTCATTAATAAATATTTTTCAAACTCATTTTCTATACTATACACATCAACAGTTAATACTTGCTCTTTATCAAAACCTAAGTCTTTTTCAACCATATAATTAATTTGACTAGAAACTATTAACATACTGATAATAAAGAATCCAGAAATTAAAAACTGAAGCCCCAACATGATGTTTCTTGCTAAATTCCCTTTTTTATTTTTAGAAATATTTCCCTTTAAAACTTCTACTGGTTTAAAATTTGATAAGTATAAAGCGGAAATACCTCCTATTGAAATCGATATTAAAACCACACTTACCAATAAAGTTATTAATGATTTAACTTCAAAAATTGATATCTCTACTTGAATAAACTCATTAAAAAAAGGTAATGCTAACTCTACAATGATAAGAGCAAAAACAAAGGAAACTAAACCTTGTACAACAATTTCAAGTACATATTGAAATAATAAATTTGTTTTAGACAACCCCAGTGTTTTCTTTACCCCAACTTCCTTTGCTCTTTGACTAGCTGAAGCTATTGATAAGTTAATGAAATTGACACAAGATATAATGATTAACAGTATAGAAAGTCCTAACAATACCATTAACAATTGATAATTTCCTGTTCCACTAGGTCCAGCTCTATTTGCAGTACTATGTAAGTAAATTGTACTTAACTTATCTAATAAGATTCCTGGAGCATCAAACTTTTCGTCAAACTCTTCTTCTGAAACACCTTCTTGTAATGCATACTTTTTATGTACATTAACTAAAATTTGAGTCATTTTTTGCCTAACCAATTCTATATCTGCTCCTTTTGTAATTCTACAAAACAGCTCATTATTGTGATTTCCCCAATGTACCTCAAAAGGTGTATCGTATTGTATTATTAAATCAGGCTCTTGATGTGAATTTTTTGGAATCTTATAAACACAGGCAACTAAATAATCTTTACCATCAATTTTTACAGAATTTCCAGCCGCACTAGCTCCTTTAAAAATTCGTTTTGCATAGTCTACTGAAAGCGCTATGTTTTTCCTTGTTTCTGCAAACTTTTGAGTTGATCCTTCTACAATTTTAAAAGGAAAAAAATCGAAAAAATTAGGATCCGTAAAAATTGTTTTGTTATTAAACTCATTTACTTCATCATACTGTATAACTCTACTCCTATAGTAAGGTTTTACCATAACAGCATCTGTTACTTCTGGTATTTCTTTTGGATATGTAAGATACATTCCTGGATTAACAGTATACCAAACTTCACCTGATTTTGGCTTTTTTAAATTAACTCTATATACATCGTCTTTATTTGGATTCCACTGATTATAACTTTGCTCTTCATTTAAATATAAAAGCACTATTAATAATCCAGCTAATCCTAAGGTTAAACCACTTATATTTATAAAAGTGTTTAACCAGTTTTTCTTACTATTTCTATAAAATATCTTGAACCATGTTTGAAACATATTACTCGAATTTTAGATATTTAATTAAATCTACTTTGGTAGCATTGAAAGCTTTTAAACCTACAACTAAAAATACTAGTACCATTAATACAACTGGTGTTACTATATATGGTAGCAAAGGCATATTGATTCGATAGATAAAATTATCTAACCAACCTTGCATAAAGTAATAAGCCATTGGTATTAAAAAAACAGATGCTACAACTACTACTTTCATAAAACTTTTTATTAGTTGAAGTATAATTTCCTGTACACTTGCTCCTAATGTTTTACGTATAGCTACCTCTTTTAACCTCTGTTCTATGGTTAACGTAGCCGATGCAAACAATCCTAATAATGAAATGATAATTACTATTACTGTTAAAATAAAAAACAAAGTCTTTTGATTTAAATATTTCTTATACGTTTTCGCAAAACGTTTATTTAAAAAAGTAGGATTATATGGATATCCTTGCTCTACATTTTTACTCCAATAATCTTCTATAAAATTTAAAGTATTATCCAAATTATCTGGTTTAATTTTAATTTGAATTGTTGAAAGCATACTTTTCATAAAATCAAACCCATTCCAATGTAAAAAGACTGTAGGTCTTATTTTGGTATCTAAACCATCTACATTATAATCTTTCACCATACCTATAACTTTCATAGTTACATTCGAATAACCACCAAAACTAGTAGGTATTTCTTTTCCTATAGGATCGTTATATATGTTTAATGTTTTAGCTAAAGCTTCATTGATTAATATATTTTTTATGGTATCAGAAGCTATTTCTTCTTTAAAATCCCTACCTTTTAAAACCTCAATATTTAATGCTTTTAAAAAGTTATAGTCTATAGCATCTAAACTCGTTCTTACTGAAGTTCCTTTATAATCAAGCCTAGCTCCCATTCCCATACCTCCTCCAATAATTGATAGATTACTTGTAACATCTTCAATATTTGGGTGTTTAGTTAATTCTTTCTTCGCTAATAAATATTTATTATATTTTTCATCGTTTTCATTCATAGGAATCATCAAAACTTGTTCTCCATTAAAGCCTAAATCTTTATTTTCCATATAATTAACCTGCTGATTAATTATTATTGAACTAGCTAAGAAAAAACCAGAAACCAAAAACTGTATTCCTAACATTAGATTTCTTATAATAACTCCTTGCTTATTTCTAGACACATTACCTTTTAACACTTCAACTGTTTTATACTTTGATAAGTAAATTGATGGAATAACTCCTATAATAGCTGAGGCTAGTATGACAAAAAGCAAGAATTTTATCAATAAATCTATTTTATATAGCGATATTGATTTGCTCATAAAAAGATTGAATGAAGGCATGATAAGCTCTAATAACAATAGAGAAAACATAAAAGCTATTAGTCCCTGAATTACAATCTCTAACACATATTGCATTATCAATTTTGTCTTAGTAAGTCCCAACGTTTTTTTAATTCCTACTTCTTTTCCTCTTTGTGATGCTGTGGCTATAGAAAGATTGATTAAATTCACGTAAGAAATAATAATTATTAATATTGATAATGATAACATGATTAATATTAATTGATAACTACCCTTTCCTTCTGGTCCAGCATTTCCGGTTACTGTTTTTAGGCGAATATCTTCAATAGACTCTAAATAAGGTATTATTCCTTGTTTTTCTACAAACTCCTCTGGTGTAATTCCTTCCTTTTTAGAAAATGGTAGTACATAGTTTTTGTACCAAACATCTGATGCCTTTTTCTCTATATCATCTTGATTTGTTTCTTCTGCTACCTTAACAAATAAATTAACACCTAAATTCTCCCAATCTTGATCCAGCAATTCATTTTTATACTGTATTATCATATTGGGCATATAATAATGCTTTCCAACAATTTTATATACCGTAGTAACAGTAAATACTCTGTTTAAAAACTCTATCGTTTTTCCGATAGGAGATTTATTGTCAAAAAAGATACGTGCTTGTTCTTCTGATATCGCGATATTATTTCTTGCCTCACTAAACTTTTTTTGACTTCCTTCTATAATTTTAAAAGGAAAAAAATCAAAGAAATTAGCAGAACCTTTTAAAATGTTTTCAGAAAATTGATTTTTCCCATTAACCTTTACTAATTCTGAATAATACCAATTTGGACTTATATAATAATCTGATATCTCTGGGATTTCTTCTTTATAAGTAACACCTTCTACTATAGTACTATGTGCTCCTACTCCTCCATTAGACATCCTGTGAATAACTCTATAAATATTGTCCTTTTGTGGATTACTCGAATTATAGCTTTGTTCGTCATTTAAATACGCTAATACAATTAAAGCTGTAGTAAACCCTAAAGCTAATCCTAGAATATTAACAAGTACATTTAGCCAATTTTTCTTGCTATTCCTATAAAATATCTTGAACCATATTTGGAACATACTATTCAAATTTTAGGTATTTAATTAAATCTACTTTTGTTGCTTTAAAAGCTTTTAATCCTACCACTAAAAACACTAAAATCATTAATATTATTGGTGTTATTAAGTATGGTAATAAAGGCATATCAATTCGATAGACAAAATTATCTAGCCAACTTTGCATAAAATAATATGCTACTGGAATTAATATTATTGAAGCTATTAATACTATTCTCACAAAGTTTTTAATCAATTGATACATAATTTCCTGTACAGTCGCACCTAATGTTTTACGTATCGCAACTTCTTTTAACCTTTGTTGAATACTTAATGTTGCTAAAGCAAACAATCCTAAAAGTGATATTACTATTACAATTACAGTAAGAACCGTAAAAATTGTTTTTTGCTTTTGGTATTTTCGATATGTACGAGCAAAACGTTTATTTAAAAACTGATAACTAAAAGGGTATCCTTGTTCTACATTTTGCTTCCAATAATCTTCAATATCTGCAATGGTTTTTTCTATATCATTAGACTTAATTTTAAACTGAACAACCCAAAAATTTTGTTTCATCCAATCAAAAGAATTCCAATGCATCATTATAATTGGTGGTATTTTGGCATCCATTCCATATATATGATAATCTTTAACCATTCCTATAACATTTAAGTTTTTACCATCATTATCTTCAGAACTAAAACCTGTACTAATTTTCTTTCCTAGTGGATTATCGTAAATTCCAAATGCTTTGGCTAATGTTTCATTTATCAATACATTTTTAATAGTATCTGATGCCAAGTTAGCTTGTAACCCTCTACCTTTAATTACTTTCATATCTACCATATCCATGTATTCAAAATCCATTGCATTACTATTGGTTTGAACAGATAAATCTTTATATCCTACATTAGTTGAGTTGGAATTACCTCCACCAGGTAAGAAATAATTACTAGTTACAACTTCAATATTTGGATGTTTGATTAATTCTTTTTTAGCCAACAGATACTTTTTATACCTGTTTTCTGGATCGTTTAGAGAAACCGTAATTACTTGATTTCCATTATATCCTAAATCTTTATTCATCATATAATTTACTTGCTTATAAATTATTAATGAGCCAATTAAAAAGAATCCTGATATTAAAAACTGAAATCCTAACATTATACTTCTTGCAAGTCTTCCTCTTTTACTTCGTGAAATATTTCCTTTAAGGACTTCTACCGATTTGAAATTAGCCAAATAAACTGCTGGTATATTTCCAATAATGAATGATATTACAACTGCTATTATAGCTACTTGATATATAGCAGTTCCATCTGCAATTGAAATACTTTTTCGCATAAAGTCATTGAAATAAGGTAACAACAGTTCTACTAATATGACTGCTAGTACAAAGGCTATTATTCCTTGAAGAACTATTTCTAAAACAAACTGACGTGTTAAAGTCAATTTTGATAATCCTAATGTTTTTTTAACTCCAACTTCTTTAGCCCTTTGAGTTGCTGATGCTGTAGATAAATTAATAAAGTTTACACATGAAATAATAATCAATAAAATTGATAAGGTTAACATTATAAGTATTAACTGATAGTTTCCTTTTCCTTCTGGACCAGCATCTTTACCTAACGATTTTAAACGAATATCTGTTAAAGATTCTAACAATACTTTTGTTCCGTATTTTTCTTCCCATTCTTTAGTAGAAACTCCATCTATCTTCGATTGTGGTTCTACTTGGTTTGTAAACCAAACATTATCCATTTTTTCAATTAAACTATTACTCTCAGCATTTTGAGTAGTTTTAATAAATAATCCAAAAGAAAAATTACCCCAATGTCCTTTCGGTTCTTTCTCGTATTGTACTACTATTTGCGGCATGTAGTAATGTTTGCCTGTAATTTTATAAACTAAAGCTACTTTGTATACTCTTTTGTTTATTTCTACTGTTTCTCCCAAAGCCAAAGACACATTTCCAAAAAGTGCTTTTGCTTTTTCCTCTGAAAGCGCCATATGATTTCTTACTTTCTCAAAATCTTCCACACTTCCTTTTACCACTTCAAAAGGAAAAAATTCGAAAAAGTTCGGTTGCCCCATTAAGATATCTCTAGAGTATACTTTTTTTCCAGCTGCTATTAGTAAACTACTGTCATACCAATCATTAGACATGTATACAGAAGTAATTTCTGGAATTTCTTCTTTATATTTAGCTCCTTCTACAGCAGTACTACTCGTCCAAATATCACCATCAGACATTTTGTGTACTACTCTGTAAATAGATTCTTTATTAGGGTTTTTACTATTATAACCTTTTTCATCTTGAAAATAAAGTAGTACTATAAGTAAACCTGCTAATCCTAAAGTTAATCCTAAAACATTAATCAAAATGTTCAGCCAGTTTTTCTTACTGTTTCTATAAAATATTTTAAACCACGTTTGTATCATAGTAACTTTTTTTATTGAATCAAAATGTCTACTTTGTGTTCATTTTTCTTTTCTGAAACAATTTCCCCATCTTTTAATGTAACTACTCGTGATGAAAATTGAGCATCGTATGAAGAGTGCGTTACCATGATAATAGTAGCTCCACTTGCATGTAATTCTGTTAATAATTCCATGACTTCATTTCCGTTTTTACTATCTAAATTTCCTGTAGGTTCATCGGCAAGAATCAATTTTGGCTTCGTAACTAATGCTCTAGCTACCGCTACTCTTTGCTGCTGACCTCCAGATAATTGCAATGGGTAATGTTTAGCTCTATGTGCTATTCCAATACGCTCTAATATTTCATTTACTCTTTGCTTACGTTCTGATGATTTTACATTATTATAGATTAATGGTAATTCAACATTTTCATAAACTGTAAGCTCATCTATTAAATTAAAATTTTGAAAAACGAAACCTATATTTGCTTTACGTAAACTAGCTCTTTCTTTTTCTGTATAATTTGCAACTTCAGTTTCATCAAACAAATAACTTCCTCCATCAGGTGCATCTAACAAACCAATGATATTTAATAAAGTTGATTTTCCACAACCAGAAGCTCCCATTATAGAAACAAATTCTCCTTCTTTTACTTCTAAACTTAATGCGTTTAATGCTGTAGTTTCAACATCTTCAGTTCTATATACTTTAGTTAATTCTTTTATTGCTATCATTTTGTTATTTTTTATTTCCATTTTAAATCAAATTTTCCAGAAGCGTCATATCCTTTTACTTCTATTTTATAAATTCCTTTTTCTGTTATTGGAACATTTACTTCTTCAGTTCCATTTTTTATTTGTTTTGTTGAATTCCATAGTTTTTCTCCTTTAGTATCAATCAGTGAGAATTCTATAGCTCCCTTTTCTAAATTGGTATTCCAGATTAACTTTAATTCACCATCCTTTTCTATTGCTATATCTTGATATACACTACCAGAGAAATAGCTGAATGATGCATCGAGTTCTTCTTTTTCTTTTTGAATACTCCAATCTCTAGCGCTTATGTTATTATAAAATATTTTTGGTGCGCAAGAAACCATAAATATCAGTATTAAAAATATGCTTAATCTAATCATCATTTTATTATTCTTGAATATTTATTTCTTCTACATTTTTAAAATCGTCGTAATTAGAAGTAATTACCTTATCACCTTCTTTTAAACCTTCTAATACTTCATAATAAAAAGGATTCTCTCTTCCTATTTTTACATTTCGCTTAACAGCTTTGTTGTCTGAGTTTAATACAAAAACCCATTTTCCATTTGTTGAGTGATAGAACTGTCCTTTAGGTATTAACAAAGCTTTACTATTATTTGATAAAAAGACCTTACTTTTTAAAGACATTCCTCTTTTTACGTCCTTAGGTAATGAGTCTTTTTGAAATTGTAACTCTATTTGAAACTGTCCGTTAACTACTTCTGGTTGTATTTTTGAAAGTTTGATTTCATAATTTTTAGCATTGATAGCAACATTCCCTTTAATACCTTCATTCAATTTTGCAATGTAGTATTCATCTACTTTTGCCATTAACTTATAACCATCTAACACATCTACTTTTCCAATTGGTTGTCCTTGATTATAATTTTCTCCTAAAATTGGATTAAAAGAAGATAGCAATCCATCAACAGGAGCTTTAACTGTAAAGTTTTCTTTGTTCTTTCTAAGTAATTCTAAACTCTTTTGCATATTGGTTATCGAAGTATTTATCCTCAATAGTTGAGTATCTCTACTCTTTTTTTCCTCGCTAACACTTTGTTTTATAACGTTTTTTCTTTCTTTCTGAAACTGAAACTGTTGTGCTGTTTTTTGATAATCATTCTGTGCGACTACTCCTTTGTCAAAAAGTTTTTTATCTAAGTCGTGTTGTCTTTTAGCATTTTTAAAATCGTTATCAATACTTAACAGTTGTTGATCTAGTGTTAACTGCTGATTCTTAATACTAACTCTAATATTTCTTAAATTATTTATTTGTTCAATAATTGCTGTTTCTTGAGTTAAGTAATTTAATTCTGCATTTGGATTGTATACTCTAAGTAAAGGAGTTCCTTTTTTTATCATTTGTCCACTTTCAACAAAAATTTCTGATACTGAACCTCCTTGAATTACATTTACTAAAACCGATGTTTTTGGTTCTACAGTACTATTAAATAAAACAACATCTTCAAAATCTCCACTTTTTACCTCACGTATACTCATATCCATACGCTTCAAATTTATTTGGCTTTTACGTGTAAGGTTCATTAGAATTATTGCTAGTAATAACACTATTGGAGCACCCCATAAAATCATTTTTTTCTTCTTTTTATTTTTTGGCTTAATCTTCTTATCCATTATAAATTGCTTTGTTTGACCTAATTAAGACGATAAATGTGCCACAAAAAGAACAAGTACATAAAACATTAAAAATCAGTGCGTTATGTTTTTAAAACAAAAATTAAGTGTTCAAAAACGAACATTTATTTGTCCAAATTCAAACAACTATGTAATTATGTAATATTATGAGAAAAAAAGATGCAACTATTTTAATTGTAGATGACGACGATGATATTCTATTTTCGGCCAGAATAAGCTTGAAAAAATATTTTTCAGAAATTATCACTACAAACAACCCTAAGAAAATTAGTAATCATTTAACCAATGCTACTATTGATGTTGTATTACTTGATATGAACTATAGGATTGGTTTTGAGGATGGTAAAGAAGGACTGTATTGGTTAAAACAAATAAAAGAGATTAGTCCTGAAACTACGGTTATTCTAATGACGGCTTTCGGATCGGTCAATTTAGCTGTTGATGCTATAAAACAAGGTGCTACCGATTTTATTTTAAAGCCTTGGAAAACAGAAAAGCTGTATGGTGTTGTAAATGCTGGTGTTGAATTAGCTCGTTCTTTAAGAAAAACTTCTCAACTTTCTACAGTTCAAGAACAACAGGATAAAGACTTCCATAAACAAACAGAACATATTATTGGAAATTCTCCAGCGATGAAATCAGCAATGAAATTAATGCAAAAGGTAGCTCCAACCGATGCCAATATTCTAATATTAGGTGAAAACGGTACAGGTAAATACGTGTTTGCTAAGGAAATTCATTTATTATCTGAAAGAAAGAATCATCCTTTTATTCATGTTGATTTAGGTTCTTTAAACGAAAATTTATTTGAAAGTGAGTTATTTGGTTATGCAAAAGGTGCTTTTACAGGAGCTCAAAAAGATACTTTAGGGCGTTTTGAATTGGCCAAGGAAGGAACAATTTTTTTAGATGAAATAGGCAACCTCCCACTCCACTTACAAGCTAAACTATTAACTGTTATTCAGAACAGAAAAATTACACGATTAGGTGAAGGTACACAACGTGATATTGATGTAAGAATCATCTGTGCTACTAATGCTCCAATTCATGACATGGTTGAAGAACAAAGTTTTAGACAAGATTTATTGTTTAGAATTAATACCATAGAACTAAATCTACCTTCATTACGAGAAAGAAAAGATGATATTTTATTATTAGCTAATCACTTTTTGAAAAAGCTTTCTAAAAAATATAGAAAAAGTATAATTGAATTTTCAAAGGAAGCTATCAATGCTATGAAAAATTATCAGTGGCCTGGTAATATTAGAGAAATAGAACATATTATTGAACGTGCCGTGATTATTACCGATTCTAATACTATTCAATTAGAAGATTTACATTTTTCTACAAAGAAATTGAATGTATCTTTAGGTGATAATCTTAATTTAGAAGAAACTGAAAAAATGCTAATTCAACAAGCTATGAATAAGCATCAAGGTAATATTTCTAAAGCTTCAAAAGATTTAGGTTTAACAAGAGCAGCTCTTTACAGACGCTTAGAAAAATTTGGACTTTAATTTTGGGAAAATCACAACTTACACAGATAATACTACGAATTCTATTTCTGACAATTAATGGGATCATTATTTTTTATACTTATACTAAAGGTTTAATAGCCAATAGTGTTGGTTTTTCATTAATATTTGTTTTTCAAATATTTCTGTTTATCGATTTTTTAAAAAAATTGTTTGCTGATATAGAAAAATCTATTGATTGTTTATTAAACAACGACTATTCTAATACTATTTCTAAAGAAAAAAGAGAAACCCCTTTGTTTAATAAAACAGCCCTATTACTAGAGAAACATAGGAAGCTAAGTTTACAAACAACTTCCGAAACACTAATTTTTAGTAATATAATAGAAAGCTTAACCATTGGTGTTCTTATATTAAGAAAAGATCCTGAAGATACTATTGATGTATTTCAAATAAACAAAGCCTTTATTGATTTTTTAAAAATTCCTAAGTTTTATAATTGGAATTTGTTAAAAAATAGAATTGGAAATTTGTCAGAATTTATTTCTGAATGGAAGCATTTAAAGCATACGATTTCTTTAAAAGTAAATAATAAAGAAGAAGATTTCTTTTTTAAAAGCTCAGTTACACAAACAAATGAAGATCAGTATTTAGTTATAACTCTGGAAACCATCCAACAATTAATTAATAAAAAAGAAAAAGAAGCTTGGTATAAATTAATGAATGTAATGTCTCATGAAATTATCAATACCATAACACCTATAAGTAGTTTAGCTGAAAATTTAGAAGATTTGATTCAAGATGAAGTAGATGAGGAAACATTAGAAGAATTATCAACTGGTTTAAAAATTATAAAAAAGCGTTCTAAACATTTAACTTCCTTTGTAGACACTTATAGAAAACTAGCAGAACTTCCATTACCAAATAAGCAAAAACTAAATTTAGTTTCGCTTGTGGATAATACGTTAAACTTATTTAACAAAGAATTTCAGTCGAAAAACATCAAATTAGACAAGTTTACAAATGTAAACAATGAGATTTATGCAGATAAGGAGCAAATAGAACAAGTAATTATAAACTTAATATCGAATGCGTTGCATGCTTTAGAAGGTATAGATACCCCTGTGATAACAATAGAAATAGACGTTAATAAGGCTAATAAGCCCTATTTAAGGGTTAAAGATAACGGTATAGGTATTTCAGAAGAGATTAAGGATAATATATTCGTTCCTTACTTCACTACACGAAAAGATGGCTCTGGTATTGGACTAACATTAAGTAAGAGTATAATAGAAGCTCATAATAGTATTATACAGTTTAAATCTAAGCCAGGCAACACAGTTTTTACTGTTACATTTATAAATTAACTTCTTTTTTACAATTGTAAACGGTCAATTATCACCTTTTGATTAGATCAATTACACTATTTTTATGAGTTTTTAAGTCTTTAAATAGCTTTTATACTATCATATTAGCTATTATATGTATCTCATACACTTATCTTTAATAAAATTACATATGTAAAGCTTATAAATACCTTAAATAACCGTGTTTTTAAGTATGTTACAAGTGTATACTAATATTTTATCAATTAAGAGTTAGATTTTTAGCGCTATATAACTTTTCTCTATACAAAACACATAACTTACTGTTTATTAGATAATTAAGCATCGTTAGGTAAAGTGTTTTTCAGGGTTAAAACACCCTTTCTGTAAGAAAACCTTAAATATATTTGGTTACAAAAGTAAATCTACATATATTTACAAACGTAAACAATAATTACACGTTCACAATTGTAAATGATAGAGAGATTAAAAAGCATATTAGACTATTACAATTTAACAGCTTCAAGTTTTGCTGATAGAATTGATGTACCAAGATCAAGTATTTCTCACCTGCTCTCTGGAAGAAATAAACCAAGCTTGGATTTTATTATAAAAGTTGAAAAGGCTTTTGAAGAAGTAGAATTAGATTGGTTAGTATATGGTAAAGGTAATTTTCCGAATACTATAAAAGAAAATTTTACAAATGTTGAAGAAGCTACCACTTCTCCATCATTATTTTCAAATCCCTCTCCTGACGATATTTCAAAAAAAAACGAAAATATTTCCATACAGGAGCAACAGAGAATACTAGATAAAAAAATAAAAAACATTGTTGTGCTATATGAAGATGGCACTTTTGAGGACTATAAAAAAAGATAGTGTAAAAATATTTTCCCTGCCCCTTAATTAGACAATCACCCCTCTAAGAAAAACCCCTCTTTTCTTAGACCCCTACTAAGAAAATATTTATCTTCTTGATTCCCTCAAGATACCCCTTATCATCTTGGTCCCCTCCAAGATACCCTTTAAGTTAAAAAGCCTGTATCAAAAAAATGATACAGGCTTTTTTTATTTAATTGAACCTAGCTTTTTTAAAAGCTAATATTCCTATGTTAACATTCCTCCGTCTACAGATAAAGTTTGTCCAGTTACATAAGCACTCATATCAGAAGCTAAGAATACACATGCGTTTGCAATATCTTTTGGAGTACCTCCTCTTTTTAAAGGGATTTCATTTCTCCAACCTTCTACAACTTTCTCATCTAATTTAGCTGTCATTTCTGTTTCAATAAAACCAGGAGCAACTACGTTACTTCTAATATTACGAGATCCTAATTCTAAAGCTACAGATTTTGAAAATCCTAAAATTCCTGCTTTTGAAGCAGCATAATTTGCTTGACCTGCATTTCCTTTTAACCCAACAACAGAACTCATATTAATAATAGAACCTGCTCTTTGTTTCATCATTGGACGAATAACAGCTTTGGTTAAATTGAATACAGATTTTAAATTTACTTGAATTACTTTATCAAAATCATCTTCAGAAATACGCATTAATAAATTATCTTTAGTAATACCTGCATTATTTACTAATACATCTATAGATCCGAATTCTTCTAAAACATTTTTTGCCAACTCTTGAGCTGCGTCAAATTCAGCCGCATTTGATTGATATCCTTTTGATTTTACTCCTAATTCTGCCAATTCTTTTTCTAATGCAACTGCTGCATCAACAGATGAACTATAAGTAAATGCAACATTACATCCCTGATTTGCAAACTCTAAAGCAATTCCTCTACCAATTCCTCTGGTAGCTCCTGTAATAATTGCTGTTTTATTTTCTAAAAGTCTCATTTATTAGTTGTTTTAATAGGTCAAATATAAAAATAAAATCCTGCTAAAAAATAATCTTTAGCAGGATTTTAAGTAGATAAATTTTTATTTTACTAAGACTTTATCTTTTTTTCATTTACATAATTAAATAAGTAATCAACATCTAACTCTTGAATCTTACCTAATTTTTGTAATGACTTAACATCTAAGTCTTTTTTATTTCCAATTACCATTACGTTATATGACTCTCCTTTAACGTTTTTATCGAAAAATGCTTTTAAATCTTCGATAGTCATATTCTTAATAGTATTGTACATCTCTTCTCTGTTGTCATTATCAATACCTAACTTTTTTAATCTTTCATAAGACCAGAAAATATTAGATTTTGTAATTCTTTGAGCTGCTAATTTCTTTAATGTAGCGTTTTTAGCTGCATTAAATTGCTTCTCTGCCTCAGGCATGTTATTCATTAAATCCATCATAGCATCTACTGCTTGTGATAATTTATTTGCCTGAGTACCAACATATGCCAATACATAGTTAGGATCATCTTTCTTTCTTGCATTACTATATGAAGCAAATGCAGAATAAGCTAAAGACTTACTTTCTCTAATTTCTTGAAATACAATTGATGACAATCCGCTTCCAAAATACGTGTTAAATAAAGTTGAAGCTGCTAAGTTTTCTGGCTTGAAAGGCTCTCCTTTAGCTAAGAAAATCATTTCTGTTTGAACCATATCGTAGTTTGTATAGAATACATTACCACCAGTTTTTAACTCTTCATACTTTTTAGCTTCTGGATAATCTTTTAATTCTCCATAAATTTTATGGTAATCGTTTAAAGCTGTTACAGCTGCGTCTACATCTTTACCATAGTAAAAAATACGCTGCTTGTAATTTTTCATTCCTTTAACAATGTTCACTAAATCTTCAGGATTGATAGCTTTTAACTCATCAATTTGCATAATATCTCTTAAACGAGAGTTTTCTCCATACTTACCATAACTATATAACCCGTTCCAAAGAATATTTCCTTTTTGAGTTTTACCGTCCTGACGTCCTTTATAAATTTTCTCTACATATTTAGTATAAGCATCTTGGTCAGCTTTTGCATTATCCCATAAGTGTTCTAATAATTCTAATCCTTTAGGTAAGTTTTCTTTTAATCCTCTTAAACCTACATATGTTTTATCATCTTGAGCAATTACATAATAATCTACTCCTAATTTATAAAACTCTTTTTTAATTTGTTCAGCAGAATATTTGTCTGTTCCAAGGTATTCAAGGTATCCAGCAGCAAGGCTTAACTTTTTATCATTGTCTTTACCCATATCAAAAATGATATTTAAGTCAAATAAATCATTGTTTTCATTTAAAACATATGATACTTTAATATCATTAGCCATTTTTGTTTCCTTAATAGCTGTTTTATAATCAACAAACTTTGGCTGTAATGGTGCAGATTTTTTCTTGTTAAACTCTTTTAAGAATTCAGAACTCTTATCTCTGTTTAATTTAACTGGAGTAATTCCTGGATTTTCAACTTTTACAATGTTTTTATCTTCTCCTTTACGCTTGTAAGTTACAACGTAATTGTTTTGGTAAAATTTATTAGCAAAGTCTACTAATTCTTTTTTAGTAATTTTCTTTAAATCTTCTAAGAATTTTACTTTGTCTGCCCAGTTTTCATGGTGGATAAACGCATTAAAATATGCACTAGCTAACGCTGTATTATTCTCATATTGACGAGTTTGACTTAATTTTAAGTCGTTAACTACAGCTTCAATCATCCATTCTTCAAACTCACCTTTCTTTAATTTTTCGATTTGTTCTAATAATAAATCTTTTACTTCATCTAAAGATTGTCCTGATTTAGGATTTCCTGAGAAAGAATGGTATCCATAATCATTCAAGAATGTAGGTGAACAGCTTGCTCTTTGTACAGCTTGCTTTTGGTTTAAGTTTAAATCGATTAAACCTGCATTACCATTTGCCATAATCATATCACAAAGAGTAACAAATTTTTCCTCTTCAGTATTAACTCCTCCTGATCTATATGCAATAGATACTGATTCTGAAGTTGGTCCAAATACTTCTTTAATAATAGGTTGAGTAATTGGATCTTCTTTAGGTAAAACTGGGTGTTTTAATTCTTTTTTCTCAAACTTTCCAAAAGTTTCGTTTACTTTCTTAATTGTAGCATCAAAATCTAAATCTCCAACTAAAACTACTGCCATGTTATTTGGTACATAGTACTTGTCAAAATAGTTATGAATATCTACCATTGAAGGATTCTTTAAGTGCTCCCCTGTACCAATAGTAGTTTGTTGTCCGTAAGGGTGCTTTGGAAATAACCCGTCTAACATAGCTGCATAACGCTTTCTAAAATCGTTATCTTGTCCTCTATTAAACTCCTCAAATACAGCTTCTAATTCTGTATGGAATAAACGTAATACTAACGTACTAAAACGCTCAGCTTCTAAATCTAACCACTTGTCTAATTCGTTAGCTGGTATTTTGTTCTTATAAACTGTTTCCTCAAACCAAGTATGAGCATTTGTACCAGTTGCTCCTAAAGAAGCAGTCATTTTATCATACTCATTTGCTACTGAATAATTAGAAGCTTCTAAAGATACTTTATCTATTTCTTTATAAATAGCTAACTTCTTTTCTGGGTCCTCTTCTGCTCTATGCTTTTCGTATAAATCTGAAATTTGTTTCAAATACTCTTTTTCTTTTTCCCAATCAGCAGTACCAATTTTGTGAGTTCCTTTAAAAACCATGTGCTCTAAATAGTGAGCTAAACCTGTTGAGTTTTTTGGATCATAGTTTGAACCTGCTCTTACTGCTATGTAAGTTTGGATTTTTGGTTCATCAGTATTTTTACTTAAATATACTTTTAAACCATTGTCTAAAGTGTATAATCGTAATCCCGTTGGATCATTAGTTACGGTTTCATATTTAAAACCGTCTTGACTTGTGTGTTGTTCAGTTATTACTTCATTTGCTGTGGAGGTTGTTGTTTGTTTACAACTCACTACAGAAACAAGTAACATGCTAAATAATAGCAATTTAAATGTTTTCATTTGTATTTGTGTTTGATTAAATTAAAAAATCCGTTGAATTTACAAATTCAACGGATTTTAAAGAAATATATTTTAGCTTTTTAACAGTTTTTATAAAAAACTATGCCAATGCTTTTGCTACCATTTCACCAATTTTAGCAGGAGATTCTACTACATGTACTCCATTTTCTGCTAAAATTTTCATCTTTGCTTGTGCAGTATCATCAGCTCCACCTACAATTGCTCCAGCGTGTCCCATAGTTCTTCCTGCTGGTGCAGTTTGACCTGCGATAAAACCAATAACTGGCTTACGGTTACCATCAGCTTTAATCCAACGAGCAGCTTCTGCTTCTAGGTTCCCTCCAATTTCACCAATCATTACGATTGCTTCAGTTTCATCGTCATTCATTAACAACTCAACAGCTTCTTTTGTAGTTGTTCCAATTATTGGATCTCCACCAATACCAATTGCTGTAGTAATTCCAAATCCTTGTTTTACAACTTGATCTGCAGCTTCATATGTTAATGTACCTGATTTGGAAACAATTCCTACTTTTCCTTTTTTAAAGATAAATCCTGGCATAATACCAACTTTAGCTTCATCTGGTGTAATTACACCTGGACAGTTAGGTCCTACTAAAGTACAATCTAAGTTATCAATATAAGCTTTTACCTTAACCATATCAGCTGTAGGAATTCCTTCAGTAATACAAATGATTACTTTGATTCCTGCTTCAGCAGATTCCATAATTGCATCAGCAGCAAATGCTGGTGGTACAAAAATAATAGAAGTATCAGCTCCTGCTTTTTCAACAGCTTCTGCAACTGTGTTAAAAACTGGCTTACCTAAATGTTCTTGACCTCCTTTACCTGGTGTAACACCTCCTACGATGTTAGTTCCATAGTCAATCATTTGACCTGCGTGAAAAGTTCCTTCACTACCAGTAAATCCTTGTACAATAATTTTCGAATCTTTATTTACTAAAACACTCATTGGTTTGTTTTTTATTTATTTTTAAGTCAGACAAAAATAGCTTTTTAATTGTTTTTTCACAATTAAATTTACGTTACTTTTTATTTGGTTTTGTTGCGTTTTTTAAATAGATAACTTCACGCATAGTTTGACGGTATTCTCTTTGTGGTGTTCCATAATAAGTTCCTTTCTTTAAAGACTTTGAAACTCCTGTTTGCGCCATTAATACTGTTCCTTTTTCTATAGTTAAACCACTAATTATTCCTACTTGTCCCCAGATAGTTACTTCATCTTCTATTACTGTACAACCTGCAATACCTGTCTGAGCAGCGATTAAACATTTTTCACCTATAACTGTGTCATGTCCAACATGTACTTGATTATCAATCTTAGTTCCTTTACCTATAGTTGTATCTCCAGTTACTCCTCTATCTATTGTACAGGAAGCTCCTAAATCTACATTATCTTTTATTACAACTCTACCTCCAGAAATTAATTTATCAAATCCTTCTGGTCTATTTTTATAATAAAAAGCATCTCCTCCTAATACTGTATTGGCATGAATTGTTACATTATCTCCAATTACACAATCATTGTTAATTACTACATTGGCATGAATTAAACAATTTTTACCAATAGTAACATTCTCTCCTACAAATACATTAGGTTGAATTATTGTTTCTGCACCTATTATAGCTGAATCTGCAATACTTTTATGAGAAGCAATAAATGGATTATAATGTTTTGTAATTTTATTAAAATCTCGAAATGGATCGTCTGAAATTAATAATGATTTACCCTCTGGACAATCTACTTTCTTATTAATTAAAATAGTAGTAGCAGCAGAATTTAATGCTTTGTTGTAGTATTTAGGATGATCTACAAAAACTATGTCTCCTTTTTCAACTACATGAATTTCATTTATTCCTTTTACAGGAAAATCTTTATCACCAACAAATTCTACATTTAATAATGTAGCTATTTGTTCTAAAGTTTGTGTTTGCTTAAATTTCATAGAAAAGAAATTCCCGCAGATGCGGGAATTGTTTTATTCTTTGATACGCTCTTGATACGTACCTTTTGTTGTTTCTATTTTAATTTTATCTCCTTCATTAATAAATAAAGGTACATTTACTCGTGCTCCAGTTTCAACAGTTGCTGGCTTTGTAGCGTTTGTTGCTGTATTACCTTTAACTCCTGGTTCAGTATGAGTAACCTCTAATATTACACTTGCTGGCATTTCAACAGCTAAAGGCATTTCATCTTCTGAATTGATAATAATAGTTACAATTTCTCCTTCTTTCATTAATTCTGGCGCATCTAAAGCACTTTTTTCTAATGAAATTTGAGAATAATCAACTTGATTCATGAAGTGAAATGTTTCTCCTTCATTGTATAAATATTGAAACTTATGTGTTTCAACTCTAACAGCATCTATCTTTCTTCCTGAAGGAAATGTATTTTCAATTACTTTTCCGTTAGTTACACTTTTTAACTTAGTTCTTACAAACGCTGGGCCTTTCCCTGGTTTTACATGTAAAAATTCAACAACTTTATATATATCGCTGTTGTATCTCATACATAGTCCGTTTTTAATATCTGATGTTGTAGCCATTCTATTTATGCTTATTTTATAATTCGTTCTAAAGACATAGTAAGTCTTAAAACAATTTTATTTTTTCTAACTTGTTTTAAAATATCCTTTCATAATTCCTCTATGAGAATCTTTTATGAATTGAACTATTTCATCTCTTTCAGATGTAGCTTCCATTTCTGCCTCAATAATAGCTATTGCTTGAGTGTTATTGAAATTTTTCTGGAACAATATTCTGAATATATCTTGAATTTCTCTAATTTTTTCAGTCGTAAATCCTCTCCTTCTTAATCCTACTGAATTAATTCCTACATATGATAAAGGCTCTCTTGCTGCTTTTACATATGGAGGTACATCTTTACGTACTAATGACCCTCCTGTTACAAAAGCATGATTTCCAACCGATGCAAACTGATGTACCGCTACCATACCTGCCAAAACAACATTATCTCCGATATTTACGTGACCTGCTAAAGTAGTATTGTTAGAAAAAATACAATTATTTCCTACGAAACAATCATGTGCAATATGGCAATAAGCCATAATTAAACAATTATCTCCTACTACTGTTTTCATTCTATCTGTAGTACCTCTATTTATTGTAACACATTCACGAATAGTTACGTTATCACCTATTTCTACTGTAGTTTCCTCATCGTTATACTTTAAGTCTTGAGGTATAGCTGATATAACTGCTCCAGGAAAAATTCTACAATTTTTCCCTATACGAGCTCCTTCCATAATTGTTACATTGGAACCAATCCATGTTCCTGAGCCAATTTCTACATTAGCATGAATTGTTGTAAAAGGTTCTATAACTACATTTCTAGCAATTTTTGCTTGGGGATGTACGTATGCTAGTGGTTGATTCATACTATTTTACTTTTGATATTTGCGCCATTAATTCAGCTTCTGCTACTATCTTTCCATTCGCATATGTATATGCTTGCATATGACAAATACCTCTTCTTATTGGAGTAATTAATTCTGCTTTAAAAATTAAGGTATCTCCTGGTAATACTTTTTGTTTGAATTTAACATTATCCATTTTCATGAAATAAGTTAAATAGTTTTCTGGATCTGGTACAGTATTTAATACTAATACTCCTCCACATTGAGCCATTGCTTCTACTTGTAAAACCCCTGGCATTACTGGTGCTCCTGGAAAATGTCCAACAAAGAAATCTTCATTCATTGTTACATTTTTCATTCCAACAACATGCCTATCTGATAACTCTAAAATTCTATCAATTAATAAGAATGGTGGACGATGTGGTAAAATATCCATAATTTTATGGATATCCATTAATGGTTCTTCATTTAAATTAAATGTTGGCACATTATTACGTTTCTCCTTCTTAATAATTTTCGCTAATTTCTTAGCAAATAAGGTGTTTACTAAATGTCCTGGTTTATTTGCTATTACTTTACCTCTAATACGAGTACCTACTAAAGCTAAATCACCAATTACATCTAATAATTTATGACGAGCAGCTTCATTAGCCCAATGCAATTCTAAATTATCTAGAATCCCATTTGATTTTATTTTTATATCGTCCTTTTTAAAAGCCTTTTTTAATTTTTCCGTTGTACTCTCTGATAATTCTTTATCAACATATACAATAGCATTATTTAAATCTCCACCTTTAATCAGATCATTTTCTAACAACATTTCAATTTCATGTAAGAAACTAAAAGTTCTTGCTGCTGAAATATTTTCTTTGAAATCAGAAATTCTATCTAAAGTAGCATTTTGAGTTCCTAAAATCTTAGTTCCAAAATCTACCATAGTAGTTACTTGATACTCATCTGAAGGCATTAAAATAATTTCGCTTCCAGTAGATTCATCTTTATATGATATAATTTCTTTTACAACATATTCTTCAATTTCAGCATCTTGTTCTACAATACCAGCTTCTTCTAAAGCTTTAACAAAAAACTTAGAAGAACCATCCATAATTGGTGGCTCTGACGCATTGATTTCGATAATTAAATTATCAATATCTAAACCTACTGCTGCCGCTAAAACATGTTCAGATGTTTGAATCTGTACTCCATTTTTCTCAAGGTTTGTACCTCTCTGAGTATTTGTTACATAATCAGCTTTTGCTTCTATGATTGGTTGTCCTTCTAAATCAACACGCTTAAAAGCAAATCCATTATTTACTGGTGCTGGTTTAAATACCATTGTAACTTCATTACCTGTATGTAGTCCTACACCAGATAATGTAACTTCATTCTGTATTGTTTTTTGTTGTTTACTCATTTTTTATTTTTTGAGCATTGAACTCTTTTTCAATTTTATCTATTGTCGATGCTAGTTTTGGTAACTTTTTAAAATACACATAGGATTTGTTATAATCTGAATATCCAAAGGCTGGTGTACCTTGCACTACATCTCCATCCTTTAAGTTCCTACCTATTCCTGACTGTGCTTGAATTTTCACATTATTACCTATAGAAATATGACCTACAATACCTACTTGTCCACCAATCATACAGTTCTCTCCTATTTTAGTTGATCCTGCAATACCTGATTGAGATGCTATTACCGTATTTTTCCCTATTTCTACATTATGAGCTACTTGTATTTGGTTATCAAGTTTTACTCCTTTTCTTATTACTGTTGATCCTAATGTAGCTCTATCTATTGTAGAGTTTGATCCTATATCTACATTATCTTCAATAATAACATTTCCTATTTGAGGAATCGCTTTATATTCTCCATTCTCATCTGGAGCAAAACCAAATCCATCAGCTCCAATAACACTGCCTGAATGTATTTTACAATTCTTTCCTATTTGTGTTTCAGAGTAAATCTTAACTCCTGCAAAAATAACAGTGTTATCTCCTATTGTAGAGTTATCACCTATATATGAGTTTGGAAAAATCTTTACATTTTCTCCTAATACTACATTATTCCCTATGTAAGAATAAGCTCCTATATATTCATTCTCCCCTATTTTTGCTGAATCAGCTATAAAATGAGGATTTTCTCTTCCTTGTTTATTATTTTTTGCCTCGTTATAAAATTCTAATAACTTCGAAAAAGACTGATATGCATCATCAACTTTAATTAATGTTGTCTCAATCTCTTTTTCTGGTTCAAAACTCTTATTAACTATTGCTACAGAAGCATTAGTTGTATATATATATGAATTATACTTAGGGTTTGACAAAAAAGTTAAAGACCCCTCTGAGCCCTCTTCTATTTTAGAAAGTTTATCTACTTCTATATTAGGATCCCCTACAATCTCACCTTCTAATATATCAGCTATTTGTTTTGCTTTAAATTTCATTATCTGCAAAAGTAATTATTTTTGTTCAAATACATATCCTTTGTCCTTTTATGATTTTTTTTAAATCATTTTTTTAGGATAACACAAGTAATGTTTTATTACTGGTTTTGTTAATGCTTTCAAGTTCAATTGATCTGATGCCTTAGCTATATCTATTAACTCACCTGTTTTTGCATAAATTTTAATAGGCTTATCAGTATTATATGCTTGATGCTTAACTTTACTAGAAATTACAAAATAGTTTATATTTTCTTTATTCACATGATCATTTTTCAAAACCTTGTTAAAAATTTCCTTTTCATATTCTTCTTTAAAAGGTTTTCCTTGAATTTCAATTTTTAAAAGATTTCGATGAATAATCATTTTTGCTAAAAAAGATAATACGTAATCTTCATGGTTCACCCATTCTTTAATAGCTGCCATTACATCATAATCATCTAATTCTGAAAATATATTCAATGTATCGTTTGTAAAATTCTCTTCTGTTATTTTTGTATATAGAAAATATTTAAAAGCTTTGCTAGCTGGTAATTCAACACCTTTCATTGCTAATTCTTTAGCTCTTTTTAAAACATTTACCAACGTATTTTCTGCAACCAAACCTGTTTTATGCAAATAAACTTGCCAGTACATTAAACGTCTAGCTATGATAAATTTTTCTACAGAATATATTCCTTTTTGCTCTATCACCAATTCATCATTCACAACGTTCATCATTGTTATCAAACGATCTGATGAAATATTCCCTTCAGCTACTCCTGTATAAAAACTATCTCTTTTTAAATAATCTAAACGGTCTATATCTAATTGACTCGATATTAATTGATATAAAAACTCCCGATCATATTTTCCTTCAAAAATTTGAATTGCTAAACTTAATTGTCCATCAAACTCTTTATTTAACGCTTTCATAAATTTTAAAGAAATTTCTTCATGCGTTATTCCATTAACAATACTATGCTCTAAAGCGTGAGAAAAAGCTCCATGTCCTATATCGTGTAGTAAAATAGCTATGTACAATGCATTTGCTTCTTCATCAGATATTTTTACTCCTTTTGTCCTAAGAATACGTACAGCTTTTTGCATTAAATGCATACAACCAATAGCATGATGAAAACGAGTGTGATTTGCTCCAGGATACACTAAATTAGATAATCCCATTTGGGTAACTCTTCTTAAACGCTGGAAATACGGATGTTCTATAATGTCAAAGATTAATGAATTGGGTATGGATATAAATCCATAAATCGGGTCATTTATAATCTTTAACTTGTTCGTTTTTTGGTTATTCAAAATATGTAAATACTTCTATTTAAAACAAAAGAATCATAATTTATTAACAAAAGCAAATTAACAAAAGCTTTATTAACGTATTTTTAGCTTTTTGAAATACAACAAAAGATCATTTAAACGTTATTTTTAGTGTAACACACAAAAAATTTATGAGAAACATAGACATACTTTGGGTTGATGATGAAATCGATTTATTAAAACCACATATATTATTTTTAGAAAAGAAGAATTACTCTGTTACTACATCTACCAATGGTGCTGATGCTATAGATTTAGTTGATGAGCAGAATTTTGATATTGTTTTTTTAGACGAAAACATGCCTGGTATTACCGGACTTGAAACTTTATCGGCTATCAAGCAAAAAAATGCTAATCTTCCAGTGGTTATGATTACAAAGAGTGAGGAAGAATACATTATGGAAGAAGCTATTGGTTCTAAAATTGCTGATTATTTGATTAAACCAGTTAATCCAAATCAAATACTATTAAGTTTAAAGAAAAATCTAGATCATTCGCGTTTAGTTTCTGAAAAAACAACTTCTAATTACCAGCAAGAGTTTAGAAAAATCTCTATGGATTTAGCTATGGTAAATTCTTATGAAGAATGGAGTGAATTATATAAAAAACTTGTTCATTGGGAGCTAGAACTAGAAAATATTAATGATACTGGAATGTTGGAGATTTTAGAATCCCAAAAATCTGAAGCGAATTCACAATTTTTTAAATTCATTAAGAAAAATTATCAAAGTTGGTTAACCAGTGATGATAAACCTACTTTTTCTCATACTTTATTTAAAGATTATATAGTCCCTAACCTATCAAAAGATCAAGGTGTTTTGTTAGTTGTAATTGATAATTTACGTTACGATCAATACAGAGTTCTTGAGCCTTTCATTAATAATTATTTTAAGAAAGAAGAAGAACATTCTTATTATAGTATTTTACCTACTGCTACTCAATATGCTCGTAATGCTATATTTTCTGGACTGATGCCTTCTGAAATGGAAAAAAGGCATCCTGAATATTGGAAAAACGATACAGACGAAGGTGGTAAAAACCTATTTGAAGCTAATTTTTTAGATGCTCAAATAAAACGTCTAAGTTTAAATATTAAGCATGAATATTATAAAATTGTTTCCTTAAAAAGTGGTAAAGATTTAGCAGATAATTACAATAGTACCAAACAAAATGATTTAACTGTAGTTGTATATAACTTTGTTGACATGCTTTCACATGCTAAAACTGAAATGGAGGTTATTAAAGAGTTAGCTGGCGACGATAAAGCTTATAGATCTTTAACGGTTAGTTGGTTTAAAAACTCACCACTATATGACATTATTCAAAAAGCTCAAAAGCTTGGTCAAAAGCTTATTATTACTACTGATCACGGTACAATTAACTCTAAAAATCCATCGAAGGTAATTGGTGATAAAAATATCAGCTCTAACCTACGTTATAAAACTGGTAAGAGTTTGAGTTATGAAGATAAAGATGTGTTTGCAATTAAAAATCCAAAAGATATTTTTCTACCAAGTGTAGCTATAAATAGTCCTTTTATTTTTGCTAAAGAAGATTTGTTTTTTGCTTATCCTAACAATTACAATCACTTTGTTAAATATTACAAGAACACATACCAACACGGAGGAATTTCTTTAGAGGAAGTAATCATACCTTGTTCAATTTATAATCCGAAATAATGAGGTTATTATTCCTTTTTGTTCTTTTCTCTCAGATTATATTCGCTCAAGAAGATAAATTAAGCTCTGCTGGTTTAGAATTAACAAAACAAAAGGTTGTTTATGACCCTAGCTATTTTTCAATAAAGTATCCTAATGGAGATGTACCTACAGATAAAGGTGTTTGCACTGATGTTGTGATTAGAGCATATAGAAAACTAGGAATAGACTTACAAAAAGAAGTACATAATGATATGAAAAGTAACTTTTCTTTGTATCCTAAAATTTGGGGTTTAAAATCTACCGATAAGAATATAGACCACAGAAGAGTTCCAAACTTGATGACTTTTTTTAAAAGAAAAGGAACTGTAAAAGCTATATCAAAAAAAGCTGAGGATTATGTCCCTGGTGATATAGTTTGCTGGAATCTTCACGGTGGAATTACACACATAGGAATTGTTGTTGATAAAAAATCAAAAGATAAAAAACGATATATGATTGTTCATAATATAGGTAATGGTCAAGTACTTGAAGATTGTCTTTTTGATTTTAAAATCATTGGACACTACAGATATAAAAACTAAATTTTCTTAACATTTTTTAGTTCTTTATTTTTGCGCATTATGAATAAAAACTATTCTTTAGACGAATTAACTAAAATAGCCGAAGAAGTTGTACAAAACACTAAAAACAAAGTGCTTTTATTTTACGGCGATATGGGAGTTGGTAAAACAACTTTAATTAAAGAAATATGTAAAGTTTTAGGTGTTGACGATATAGCCCACTCACCTACTTTTTCTCTTGTTAATGAATACCAAACTGAAAACAGCGACATTGTTTATCATTTTGATTTCTATCGTATAGAAGACGAAGAAGAAGCTTATGATATGGGAATTGAAGACTATTTATATAGTAATAACTGGTGTTTAATCGAATGGCCAGAAAACGTTAAAAATTTATTACCTTTAGATGCCGTTGCCATAAAAATTACACTTTTAGAAAACGGTCAACGTAATATTCAACTATAAACCAACTAATTCAATGGGGTACATCTCACCTTTTACAAAAGAACAATTAATGCCACAACCTGAAATGCTTGAAATTAAAAAGCAGAAGGGTGAATTATTCATAGGGCTACCTAAAGAAACACATTTTGAAGAAAAACGTATTAGTTTAACTCCCGATGCTGTATCTGCTTTGGTTGCTCATGGCCATAGAATTGTTGTTGAAACTGGTGCTGGTGAAGGAGCTAATTATAGCGATAAAGAATATTCTGATGCAGGAGCTAAAATATCATACGATATTAAAGAAGTTTTTGGTTGCAATATTGTTCTAAAGGTTGAACCACCATCTTTAGATGAAATAAAAATGTTAAACCCTCAAGCTGTTTTAATTTCAGCATTACAGCTTAAAACTCAAAATAAAAAGTATTTTCAAGCTTTAGCAAAAAAGCGTATTACAGCTATTGCTTTTGATTATATAAAAGATGAACATGGGGTTTACCCTATTGTAAAATCGTTAAGTGAAATAGCAGGTATTGCCTCAATGCATATTGCAGCAGAATTGATGACTACTTCAAACGGTGGTAATGGTTTATTATTAGGAAATATTGGTGGAGTTCCTCCTAGTGAAGTCGTTATATTAGGGGCTGGAACTGTAGGTGAATTTGCCGCACGTTCTGCTATTGGATTAGGTGCACGAGTAAAGGTTTTTGACAATTCAATAACCAAACTCCGCAAGTTACAACACTGCATACAATCACCTATTTATACGTCTACTGTACAACCAAAAACATTAGCTAAGGCTTTAATGCGTTGCGATGTTGCTATTGGAGCCATTAGAGGGAAAGATAGATCTCCTGTGATAGTTACTGAAGGAATGATTGAACAAATGAAAGAAGGAGCTGTTATTGTTGACGTAAGTATCGATCGCGGTGGATGTTTTGAAACATCAAAAGTTACTACACATAGTAAACCTGCTTTTACACAACACGGTGTTATTCATTATTGTGTTCCCAACATTCCATCAAGATATGCCAGAACTGCTTCTGTTTCTATTAGTAATATCTTTACTCCTTACCTATTAGATATTGCGGAAGAAGGTGGTTTTGAAAATGCTGCTCGTTTTGATAATAGTTTAAGAAACGGCATGTATTTCTATCACGGAATTTTAACCAATAAAACAGTAGCTGATTGGTTTGATTTACCTTTTAGCGATATTAATCTATTAATTCTATAATAGTTTATTATTTGTGCATTTATAGGGTAATGTAAATTCAAAACAAGTACCTTTATCCTTATTATTAGTAATTCTCAGCTCTGTTTGATGCAATTCTAGTATCTTTTTTACAATTGATAAGCCTAAACCTATTCCTTTATTTTTATCAGTAGTATTAAGCTGCGTATAACTTTTCAATATATATTCTTGTTCAATTTTACATATTCCTTCGCCTGTATCTATAATTTTTAACACTACATATTCTTCATTTTTACCTAAAAGTTCTATGCTAATTTCTCCATGATTAGGTGTAAACTTAATCGCATTTTCAATAATATTTTGAATAGCTCTTTCTATTAATAATTTATCTGCGTATACATCTACTATATTATTTTTTATAACTACTGAAAGTGTTATTTTTTTAGTAGTTGAAATAAGCTCGTATCTTTTCTGCAACTCAAAAACCAAATCTGTAATACTAAAAAAGCTTTTTTTAACCGTTACCTTTTTTGCTTCAAATTTAGTATACTCAAAAAGTTCATTTATCATATTTCCTAAATGACTAGCACTATTCTCTATAATAGACATAAAAAGAAATCGATCTTTTATAGTTATATTCTCTTTTATTTTCAAAGTTTCTATATAACCTTTTATAGCGGTTAAAGGGGTTCGTAAATCATGAGCTACATCTGCTATAAACTCTTTTCTAAATTGATTTACTTCTGTTATATGCTGAATATTGTTTGCTATTGTCTCGGCCATACTATTATAAGTTAAAGCTAGCGTAGATAAATCAGAACTTGCTGCATTTGGAATTCTACTAGACAAATCTCCTTCTTTAAACTTATTTACATAATATATAATTGTACGTAAATTCCCTGTTAAAAACCAAATACTTATCCACCCTACTACTATAGCAAACAACATAGTTATTAAAGTAGATCCTATACTTAAATCAAAAAAAAACTTAGTAAGTAGTTGCTCACAAATTTGTTGATACTTTTGACTTGCTAATATTATGTAGATATAACCAGCTTGACCATCTTTTTCAAAATAAGCCGCTGAAAAAATCTTTTTATTTGTTTCATCTCTCGGGTCATCCCCTAAAACATAGGATTGATTATTCTTAATAAACTCCTTAATAGGTTTTAAATCTACAGATTTAATATTCTTATCATTCTCATTATGCTCTAAAACAACAGAATAAACTATTCCTCCCTCTTCATTTAATAAATACACTTCAATAGCTCTATTCACTGCCATCATATCGTGCATCAAATCGTTAAATAGACTTTTATTTATTGCTCCATTTTCTAAAAATGGAGAATCATTTTTAAATTTTTCTTCAACTAAATGAGTAGCTACATTAGCATTTAACTGTTGAGTTGTTTGACTATAAAATTGTTTTAAAAGAAAAAAAGTAGTGTAAATGTAAACTCCTCCAATAATTAATATAATTACAAAAAAAGCACACTTAATTTTCTTAATTAACTTGTTTGAAACTGTTCTGTATAAATTCACCTTCCAAAGATTTTAGTTCTTCATTAAACTTATAACCAACTCCCCAAGAAGTTAGTATAAATTTAGGTGCCTCAGTATTTGTTTCAATTTTACTTCTTAATCTATTTATATGTGAATTTACAGTATGTCTATAACCATCAAAATCATAGCCCCATATTAAATCTAATAAAGTATCTCTACTAAAAACTTTACCTGGTGTAGAAGCCATTAAAACTAACAATTCAAACTCTTTAGGTGAAAGATTAACTTGTTCAGAGTTAATTATTACTTTCCGTTTTTCAATGTCTATATACAACTCTTCAAATTGTAATTTATCATGAATATCATGTTTTGTAGAATTTAAAACTGTTGTATTTCTTCTAATAACAGCTGCTACTCTAGCAAGCAATTCTCTAACACTAAAAGGTTTTGTTATATAATCGTCAGCACCAAGTTCAAGTCCTAAAACTTTATCTATTTCATTACTCCTAGCCGTTAACATAATTATAGGTGTTTGCTTGTTTTTTCGAATAACTTTACAAATTTCTATACCATTTAGATTAGGAAGTGTTAAGTCTAAAATAATTAAGGAAAAATCTTCTTCTAACGCCTTATTTAGACCTTCTATACCATCTAAACAAGTAGTTACATTATAATGACTATCTAGTAAATTATACTCTATCAATTTGGCTATAGCAACATCATCTTCAATAATAAGTATTTTTTTCATCTTACAGAATTTCGGGGGTTCGTTAGCTAACATAAAGAAATATACTGTGATTTAAAAATGATTTTTACGTGATACTTCTGTGATAACATTCAAAGTTATTTACATCATTAAAACAAAGCTGCAGCGTAAAATCAATATTAATTTAATTAAATCACCATGAAAAAAACAGCCTCAAATGATGATATTCTATACGAAAGAAAGATAGAAATTGGTAAAAAGAAAATACATTACCTAAAACCATCAATACAAAAAAGTACAATTGGTAATTTATCTCTTAAAGATCAAGAAAAGTTTATTGAATACGGTATTGCACCATTAGTTCCTCCGAAACATAAAAACATTTTAGAAGCCTTTGAATACTGGGTTTCAAAAACACCAAAAGCTAATGCCGCAATTCATTTAAACAAAGTAATTACTTACAAAGAGTTAGATAATCAGGCTACTATTTTAGCTCTTTTATTAAAACAAAAAGGAATTTCTTCTGGAGACAGCATTGGCTTGTACATGCATCGTTCTTTAGACATGCTAATAGGTATTATTGCTTGCTTAAAATTAGGAGCAATCTATGTTCCGCAAGACCCTAGAATAGTTCCTAAAAACATGCTTAATTCTATTTACAAATTAAGTAATGCTTCAATAATAGTTTCGCATTCAAATTATCAAAATCAAGATTTATTTGAAAATGATAACAAAGTTGTGTTCATAGATAATGAATTATCTAAAGACATATACAAACACTTATATGGAAATGTAAAACTGATTAATCAAAAAGGAAACACACCTAATTCCACATGCTTTATTTTATTCACTTCTGGAACAACAGGTGTACCAAACGGTGTTCAAGTTACTCATAAAAACTTGTGTAACATTTTATATACTTCACCAGGGAATCTCAATATAAAATCAGGAACTAAAGTAGCTCAAATACTCAATATTTCTTTTGATATGGCCGCTTGGGAAATTCTTGGTTGTTTAGGAAATGGAGGAACCTTATTGATTAGAGACAAAAGCATACAAGAAACTGCCGAAAAAGCTAATGTAATTATTGCTACACCAACCATACTTACTACTATAGATGTAAATAAATGTAAGTTGGTAGAAACTGTTGCTGTAGCAGGAGAACCTTGTCCTGAGATTCTAGCCAATAAGTGGGCCAAAGTTTGTGATTTTTACAATTCATGTGGCCCTACTGAAACCACTATTGTAAACACCATGAAAAGATGTGATCTAAAAAATAAAGAGCTATCCATTGGTAAACCTACCCCAAACAACACTGTATATGTTTTAAACGAAAAGAAAGAACCATGTAAAATTGGTGAAGTAGGAATTATGTGGGCTGGTGGCAATTGCGTTACCAAAGGCTATATAAACAATGACGAGTTAAACAAGAAACGCTATGCCTATGATCCTTTTTTAAACAACGGAGATCAAATGTTTAATACTGGTGATCTTGGTAAATGGAATTCAGAAGGAGAACTTATCCATTATGGAAGAGTTGATGATCAAGTAAAAATCAAGGGATTTAGGGTTGAGCTAGATGCTATTTCAAAAATAATTGAACGAAATCCAAATGTAAAAAGAGCTGTAACTCTAAAGCATCAAAACTTTCTTGTTTCTTTTATTAGTGGATCTTTTAAAAATAGAACAGAAGTTTTAGAATTATTGAAAGAGAATATTTCTAAAGAACTCCCCTATTATTATTTACCTAGTGAATTCATTTTTATGGAAGAACTTCCAAAAACATCCCGAGGTAAAATAAATAAGGCTGAATTAAAAGATTTTTTAAACTAATTAAGATGGAAACAATAGTATTACCTCCTAAAAAAGGATTTTTATATCGTTTAGGAAAACATCCATGGCTCATACCTTATCATAGGCTATTTATCTTAATTACTTTGATAAACGCTTTTGTAATGATAAAAGCATTTACAACATGGGATTGGTTTTCTTTAAACAACATTCAACTTGATAAAATAGCTGAAGTGATTTTATATAATTTTTCTCTAGCTATATTAATAAGGCAACAATATATTATTAATATACTCTTTAAAATAGCTACAGGTGTACCTAAAAGCTGGCCTTTGTTTATTAGAAGAGTATGTGCTAAAGTTTATCATTTTGGTGGATTACATAGCTCTAGTGCCACTATGGGAACCTTATGGTATGTTATTTTTGTTATTAGTTTATACTATAATTTCATACATAAATTTCATAACGTTAGTCTTCCTATTATTTTAGTTACTTCATTAATATTGATATTGTTAATCGTTATTGTAATAACTGCTTTACCTAAAATGAGAGCTAAATATCATAATCAATTTGAAATAGCGCATAGATTAGGTGGTTGGACAGTTTTATTTCTTTTCTGGGTTCAAATGATTTTGTTTTTAAACATGCAACATTCATTAGAAACTATTGCACAAAGCTCAAACTTTTGGATACTAGTAACACTAACAATAAGTGTTATACTTCCATGGTTGCGTTTGAAAAAAGTAGAGATTGACATTGTAAAACCATCAAATCATGTTGCTCTAGCTTCTTTTAATTATGGTGTAACCCCATTTGCTGGATCATCTACCGCTTTAAGTAGAAACCCTTTATTAGAATGGCATTCTTTTGCTAATGTTCCTTCGCCACAAAAAGAAGGTTTTCGTTTAACAATTTCAAGAGCTGGAGATTGGACAGGTAATTTTATTAATGATAAACCTGAAAAAATATGGGTAAAAGGTATACCAACTGCTGGCGTAGGAAATGTTGACAAGATATTTAATAAAGTTATTTGGGTTGCTACTGGTAGTGGAATTGGCCCATGCATTCCTCATCTTCTATTAAACGAAACTCCATCTTTGTTAATATGGGCTACTAGAAATCCTGAGAAAACATATGGTGAAGAACTTGTAAATGAAATTAAAGCGGTTCAACCAAATGCTATTATCTGGGATACTGATGCCAATGGCAAACCCGATTTAGTTAAACTAGCCTACAAAGCTTACAAAAGTTTTAAAGCAGAAGCAGTAATCTGCATATCTAATCAAAAGTTAACTCAAAAAGTGGTGCACAATATGGAATATTTAGGAATTCCAGCATATGGCGCTATTTGGGATTCTTAAACAATTAATCTAAAATTTTTAAAAACATGAATGTACTATTTAAACAAATAGACAGGGTTCTTATTACCCAATTAAATCGTCCTAAAGCTTTAAATGCTTTGAATTCTGAGATTATGCATGAGCTTTTAATTGGATTAGAAAAATATGATTTAGACCCCAAAATAGGCTGTATTGTACTTACAGGTAACAAAGACTTTTTTTGTGCTGGTGCAGATATTAAAGAAATGAATAAAATGAATGCTTCTCAAATGATTGAAGAAGATTATTTTAACCATTGGGAGCGATTTACTAAACTAAAAACTCCAGTAATCGCGGCTGTTTCTGGTCATGCTTTTGGAGGTGGTTGTGAACTCGCTATGATGTCAGACATCTTATATGCTTCAAGCAATGCTGTATTTGGACAACCAGAAATAAAACTTGGAGTAATTCCTGGAATTGGCGGTACACAGCGACTTACTAAGCTTATAGGTAAAGCTAAAGCCATGGAAATTATTCTCACAGGTAGAGATATAACGGCAACAGAAGCTAATTCAATTGGTTTGGTTTCACAGCTATTTTCTGAAGATAATTTTATGGAATCTGTGATGAATAAAGCTCATAACATTTCAAATTATTCAAAAACAGCTTTAAAAATAGCTAAAGAAGCAATCAATCAATCATTAGAAACTGGACTTACTTCAGGAATTGTTTTTGAACGAAAATTATTCCATTCACTATTCAATACCAATGATCAACAAGAAGGAATGAATGCTTTTATAGAAAAGCGAATTCCACAATTTAATACGCCTCATAAAAACTAATAACATGAAAAAAATATATTTAATTACAGTCATAAATTTATTATTAACCTTTACTCTTTATTCGCAAGAAAAAAAAGCTAGTAAAACCACTTTTGCAATCATGCCTATACATAATAGCGGTGCAGGTTTTAACAATGTCTTTTTAGGTTCTTATGAATTAAAACCTCGAAAGAAATTAACCTTTTATAGTGTTTTTTGGGTAAACCCTTCTTTTGGAAACCAAGGAAAAGATTTATTCTTAGAAACTGGAGTGGGTTTGGGATTTGTATCCAAAAATAAAAAATGGTTTATCAATCCTAGTTTAGGTTTTGGACATGGTAAATTATTATCACAAACAGCTGGAACTAAAATAGCTGAAAGTATTATACCTAGTCTATTTTTGGTACATAACTCAGGAAGATTTGAACTTGAAGCTTATACAGCTTACTATAAAAGTTTAAGGGGTGAAGGAAATTCACAAGACTTGATGTTAAACTGGGTTATTCCAGGGTTTAAAGTAAATAAACACTTATCACTTGGTGGTTTTTATGAACATTTAGGTCAAACAAGAGTTGATAATGGAAATAAAGTAACCTTGTATCAATTCTTAGGCGGTTATATCAAAACTACTTTAGATAATGGTGTTTGGTTCCGTTTTGCCTTCGGTCCTAATATTTCCAACGATAATGTAAATGCTAACGAATTTTATAAAATACAAGCTTTTATACCTATTTAATAGGTATTGTTTGGGGAGAATGCTATTAGTAGAAAGTTAATAGCAACAAAACAGCGTAATCTGTAAAAAGATTGCGCTGTTTCATTGGGAATATTTTTTTTATCAATACTTTTGCAGCTCAAAATTAAATTATGAATTTATTAAAACGTTTTGGCTACTACCTTATAGGTTTAGCTCTTGGATCAATAGTTGTACTTTTTATTTGGAAAGGAAAAGATGTTACTTTTGATTATGGTATGGATGCACGTACTTTAAAAACTATCCGTATTAAAAAGCGCTTATTTTCAAACAGTGCTCAACAAACGTTAACAAATTCTCCTATAGACACCGCTACTATCTCCAATATTTTAAAATATGGTGATGTTAACTTTGGAAAAAGTAAACCACGTTTAAAACCTTGCGCTGAGTATTTTATTACTGGTAAAGATAGCTTAGATCACATTGATCTTTACGTTGTTAGATGTGATTCTACAGCGACTGTTAAATCAATAACTATAAATAACTAGCAGTTTTTATATTTATCATATAACCCAACTCCATTTAAAATCATTGGTATTATTTTTTCTAATCGTTTTAATTTAGTTGCTTCTCTTTTAGCTTCTGAAATATGATCAGAGAACTCTCTTTTTTTACTTAAGGTAAATTTTTCAAAGCTTTCTTTTAGCTTTTCGTCTTTATCTAATTCAGATTGTAGTTCGTCTGGTATTATTAATGGTTTTGTATTTCTCTTAGGCTTTAATTCCTTTCCTTCTTCAGAATTTTTAATAGCTTCAAGAACATAAGATTTTAACAAGTCAACATCTATTTCTTCTATCTTATAAAAGCGCCATTGACGCATTGCTTTAGTCTTTCCCTCTTGAGCATTTTCTAAAATTTTTTGATCGTCTTTTAAAAAACTCCCTTGAAAAAACCACAAACCACAATAGTTTTTAAAGGCAGACATTCCAACAATGTTTTTACCTTTATAAACATAAACTGGCGATCCCCATTTTATAGTTTCCTCTAAAGGTAACTCTATTAAAACCGAACGCAAGAGATTTAACTCTTGCGTCCAATTATTTTTATCAGTAATATATTGTACTACTTTTTCGTTCATTCTTTAACTTTACTTTTAATTAACTGATATGGCTATTAGTTAGCAATATCACTTGTAAACTTTATACGCATTAAACGTAATTCTTCATCATCATAATCTCCATCAAACTCATCTAATGCCTCTTGTATTTTATCAGTCTCTGACTCCATAAAATAATCATGAATCTCTTCTTGCTGATCTTCATCTAACAAGTCATCCACAGCATAATCAATATTCAATTTTGTTCCAGAAAATACAATAGCTTCCATTTCTTTTATAAGTTCAGCCATTTCCAATCCTTTTGATTTGGCTATATCTTCTAAAGGTAATTTTCTATCTGTATTTTGAATAATAAATAGCTTTAATCCAGAATTAACACCTGTACTTTTTACAATTAAATCGTCAGGACGCATAATATCGTTCTCTTCAACATAATTTGTAATAAGCTTTATAAAGTCTTTTCCGTACTTTTTAGCCTTACCTTCTCCTACTCCATGAACTTTTGATAATTCTTCTAAAGTAATAGGATATTTTAAAGCCATATCATCTATAGAAGGATCTTGAAATACTGCAAAAGGAGGCACTCCTAAACGCTTACCTACACTCTTACGCAAATCTTTTAGCATTTCTACTAACTTGTTATCTACGCCTCCACCAGCTGATTTGGTATTTGTTATAATAGTTCCATCATCATCTGTATCATATACATGATTCTCTGTCATCATAAATGATTCTGGATTAGCTATAAACTTTTTACCTTCTTCGGTTAGTTTTAAAACACCGTATTGCTCGATCTCTTTTCTAATTAAATCTGCAACCAACACCTGACGTATAAGAGCCATCCAATAATGATTGCTTTTATCTTTACCTACTCCAAAGAAAGGTTGTCCTGTAGTTTTGTGAGATTTTAATAGGGCATTTTCTTTACCAATAATTGTATTTACCACTTCTTTAGGCTTATACATTTCATTAGTATCTTTTATTATAGATAGTAAAGTAACTACTTCATCCTTGGCTTCGTGCTTCTTTTTAGGGTTACGCATATTGTCATCCATATCTGCTCCTTCACCGTTAACTTCATCAAATTCTTCTCCAAAATAATGAAGCAAGTACTTACGCCTATTCATTGATGTTTCTGCATACCCTACAACTTCTTGCAATAATGCATGACCAACCTCCTGTTCTGCAACTGGTTTATTAGCCATGAATTTTTCAAGCTTTTCTATGTCTTTGTATGAATAAAAAGTTAAACAGTAACCTTCTCCTCCATCTCGTCCAGCTCTACCTGTTTCTTGATAATAACTTTCTAAACTTTTAGGAATATCATGATGAATTACATAACGAACATCTGGTTTATCTATTCCCATACCAAAAGCAATAGTTGCCACAATAACATCGCAATCTTCCATCAAAAACATATCTTGATGTTTTGCTCTTGTTTTGGCGTCTAAACCTGCGTGATAAGGAAGTGCATTGATTCCATTTACTTGTAATACCTGGGCTATTTCCTCCACTTTTTTACGACTTAAACAGTAAATAATTCCTGTTTTTCCTGATCGCTGTTTAATAAAGCGAATAATATCCTTTTCAATCTCCTTTGTTTTAGGACGCACCTCATAAAACAAATTGGATCTGTTAAATGATGCTTTAAAAACATTAGCATCACTCATACCAAGGGTTTTAAGTATATCTTCTTGTACTTTTTCAGTTGCAGTAGCTGTTAAACCTATAATAGGCACATTATCTATCTGCTTAATAATAGTACGCAAATTTCTATACTCAGGCCTAAAATCGTGTCCCCATTCAGAGATACAATGTGCCTCATCAATTGCTACAAAAGAAATCTTTTGCTTTCTTAAAAAATCAACATACTCTTCTTTAATCAATGATTCTGGGGCTACATATAGTAACTTAGTTATTCCAGTCTCAATATCTGATTTTACTTGCGCAACTTCAGACTTGTTTAAAGACGAGTTTAATACATGGGCTATCCCATGATGTTCCGAAATACCTCTAATGGCATCGACTTGATTTTTCATTAATGCAATTAATGGTGAAACAACTATGGCTGTTCCATCCTTCATTAACGCTGGTAACTGATAACATAATGATTTTCCGCCCCCCGTTGGCATTATTACAAAAGTGTTTTCATTCCTTAGGATGCTATTTACTACATCCTCTTGTAGACCTTTAAATTGGTTAAAACCAAATATTTTTTTTAATGATCCATATAACTCCGACTGCTCTATATTCATCTTCTAATATCAAAAATTAAAAATGAGAACTAAACTACAAAAAAACTATTACAAATAAGAAAGAAATTTTCTTTTTATTAAAAAGTTTTTCTTCTTAAATATTCCTACTTTTACACTTTAAATTTTACTTAAAACTTTTTTAACTTGAAAGACGCAAACGCTATTCTCTCAACAGCAAAAGAAACTATACTTTTAGAAAGTAATGCTATTGCTAATTTAGCAAATTTATTAGACAGTTCATTTGTTGACGCTGTTAATTTTATCTTTAATTCTAAAGGACGAGTAATTGTTACTGGAATTGGTAAAAGTGCAAATATTGCCAATAAAATGGTTGCTACTTTTAATTCTACTGGTACTCCTGCTGTTTTTATGCATGCCGCTGATGCCATACATGGAGATTTAGGAAATGTTCAAAGAGATGATGTAGTAATTTGTATTTCTAAAAGTGGAAATACTCCTGAAATAAAGGTGTTAGTTCCTCTTATTAAAAATTCAAATAACAAAATTGTAGCCATTACTGGGAATCCTGATTCTTTTTTAGGAAAAAACGCAGATTTCTTATTGAATTCTTTTGTTGAAAAAGAAGCTTGCCCTAACAATTTAGCACCAACCACCAGTACTACTGCTCAGTTAGTATTAGGTGATGCTTTGGCTGTTTGTTTGTTAGATTTACGTGGTTTTACAAGTAGTGATTTTGCTAAATATCATCCAGGAGGAGCTTTAGGTAAACGTTTATATTTACGTGTATCAGATTTAATTAAAAACAATCTTTTACCTAAAGTTACTATTACTGATAAAATAACCAATGTTATTGTTGAAATTTCAGAAAAAAGATTAGGGGTAACTGCTGTTGTTAATAATGATAATAAATTATTAGGAATCATTACTGATGGTGACATTCGTAGAATGCTTAGTAAAACGACTAAGATAGATGAATTAACTGCAGAAGACATTATGAGTAAGAACCCAAAAACTATTAATGTTGATGCTATGGCTGTAAAAGCCCTAGAAACACTAGAAAACAATAGTATTACACAAATTTTAGTTACAGATAATGATGATAATTATGTAGGTGTGGTTCATTTACATGATTTAATTAAAGAAGGTATATTTTAAATGGCTAAAGAAATGTCTTTTTTAGACCATCTTGAAGAATTAAGATGGCATTTGGTAAGAAGTTTTGCTTCTATTTTTATAGTTGCTATAATCATATTTGTTAATATTAATTTTGTTTTTAATGAAATTTTATTAGCTCATTTAAAGCCAGACTTTGCTACCTACCAATTCTTTTGTAGAGTTTTTTCAGCTATTGGAATTGATAGTAGTTTTTGTAAAATAGAATTTGCACAAGAATTACAAGTTTTAAATCCTACTGAAGAATTAATGACAGGTATTTGGTCGTCATTAATTTTAGGTTTTGTTATTGCTTTTCCATACATCTTATGGGAATTTTGGAGATTTGTTGCTCCTGGCTTACATAGTTCAGAAAGAAAAAAGTCTAGAGGTTTTATTTTTACTTCTTCTTTTTTATTCTTTTTAGGAGTATTATTCAGTTACTATGTAATTTTACCAATGTCGGTATACTTCTTTTATAATTTTTCTATTGGAGATGCTATTGTGAAAAACTTTAAATTAGGTGCCTACATTAGTTTAATTACAAATACCTTGTTAGGTGTTGCTGTATTTTTCGAACTACCTGTAATCATCTTTTTCTTAACTAAAATAGGGTTAGTAACCCCACAGTTTTTAAGAAAATATAGAAAACATGCATTGGTTCTTGTATTAATTTTATCGGCTATCATAACACCACCAGATGTTGCTAGTCAGGTAATTGTATCAGTACCAATTATGATTTTATATGAATTAAGTATTTATGTATCTCAATTTGTTATAAAAAAACAACAAAAAAATGTCACAAAAAGTCCAAGAGTTTAACGACTATAGAGCTAAAATGAACGATAAGATTTTAGCTTCTGATAATAAAGTAATCAAGCGTATTTTTAACTTAGATACAAACGCGTACAAAGAAGGCCATTTATCTGTAAAAACTAAAGAATTATTAGGTTTAGTCGCTTCTGCAGTTTTACGTTGTGATGACTGTATAGCTTATCACCTAGAAAGTTCATATAAAAACGGTGTTTCTAAAGAAGAAATGATGGAAACAATGAGTATTGCTACATTAGTTGGTGGTACCATAGTAATTCCTCATTTGAGAAGAGCTGTTGAATTTTGGGAAGCACTAGAAGAAGAAAACAGTTAACAGATTATTAAGTCTTCTATTAGTAGTTTTACAGTACTTTCGTAAAACTATTCAGAAATAAATTAGTTATAATTAATGAAGTTAAGAGCAGATAACATACAAAAAGTTTACGGTAGTAGAAAAGTTGTAAAAGGAATATCTTTAGAGGTTGAACAAGGAGAAATTATAGGTTTACTTGGTCCAAATGGAGCTGGTAAAACCACTTCTTTTTACATGATTGTAGGTATGATAAAACCTAATGAAGGTCATATTTTCTTAGATGATGAAGAAATTACTACTGATGCTATGTATAAACGTGCTCAAAAAGGAATTGGTTATCTAGCTCAAGAAGCATCTGTTTTTAGAAAGTTGTCTGTTGAAGACAACATCTTATCTGTTTTAGAATTTACAGATAGAACAAAAGCCGAAAGAAAAGAACGTTTAGAAGAGTTAATTGATGAATTTAGCCTTGGTCACGTTCGTAAAAATAGAGGTGATTTACTTTCTGGAGGTGAGCGTCGTAGAACTGAAATAGCACGTTGTTTAGCTTCTGACCCAAAATTTATCTTGTTAGATGAACCTTTTGCTGGAGTTGATCCAATTGCCGTTGAAGATATTCAAGGTATTGTAGCTCAGCTTAAAAACAAAAACATTGGTATCTTAATTACCGATCATGATGTACAAGCAACCTTAGCTATTACTGATAGAACTTACTTAATGTATAATGGAGGTATTTTAAAAGAAGGAACACCTGAAGAACTTGCTGCTGATGAAATGGTACGTAAAGTATACCTAGGTAAAGACTTCGAATTAAAGAAGAAAAAATTTTAAAACATAATATAAAGGAGCATAATGCTCCTTTTTTTAATAAACGAAAGCTTACAATAAAGAAAATAGTAAATTACTATTTTTTATATATTTAAGTTTTTCAAACTAACACACATAATTATGTCAAAAAAAATTGGTTTAAAAGAAGCCATGTCTATTGGTATAGGTGGAATGGTAGGTGGTGGAATTTTTGCTGTTCTAGGTTTAGCAGCAGCCATGGCTAAAGGTGGAACTCCAATTTCTTTTTTAATTGCTGGACTAATTGCCTTAATTACTTCTTATAGCTATGTAAAACTTTCTCTAAAATATCCAGATCGTGGTGGAACTGTAAAATTTATTAATCAAGGATTTGGTATTAGTATTTTTAGTGGAGGAATTAATAATTTATTGTGGGTAAGCTATATTATCATGTTAGCTTTATACGCATCAGCATTTGGTTCTTATGCCCCTAACCTACTTCAATTGACTAGCGACAAAATAGTTGACTCTCATATTTATGCTACCGGAATTGTAATTTTAGCTACCGCTATAAATTATTACAGTATTGCAGTAGTAGGTAAAATTGAATCTTATGCAGTAATTATTAAACTCATAATTTTATTAAGTTTTGTGGTTGTTGGTTTGTATGGATTATTTGGTAATCCACATTTAGAGCAATTATCTCCAGAACACTGGGAGTCTCCTTTTAAATTATTAACAGCTGGTATGGTTATTTTTGTTGCCTACGAAGGTTTTGAACTTATAGCCAACGCTGCTCCTGACATTGAAAATCCTGAAAAAAATATTCCAAGAGCTTATTATTGGTCTGTTCTTTTTGTAATTTTATTATATATTATAATTGCGGCTGTGACTGTTGGGTCTTTAGCTTTTTCTGATATTGCTACTGCTCAAGATTACGTATTAGCTGAAGCTGCTAAACCTATGCTTGGTAAAATTGGATTTACAATTATTACTGTTGCTGCATTAATATCAACATTTTCTGCTATTAATGCTTCTTTATATGGTGGTACTAGAGTTAATTATGAAATTGCTGAAGATGACGAATTACCTTGTGAATTTACTCGCAAACTATGGAACCAACCTATTGGTTTGTTAATAACAGCAGTCGCTACCATTATTTTAGTAAATACTTTAAAATTAGAAAGTATTTCTACAGCAGGGAGCGTTGGATTTTTACTAATTTTTGCTGTGGTAAACTATGTTGGATTTAAATTATACAAAGAGGTAAATGGTAAAAAAATAATTCCTTTATTAGGTTTTATTCTTTGTACAGTAGCCATGATAGCTTTATTGGTTCAACATTATTCAGTAAGTAAATTGGATGTATTTATAGCTTTAGGGATTATTCTGTTTTGTTTCCTTGCCGAATTTATTTACAAGAAAACTGAACGAAAAAGATAGATTAATTAATGAACGATATTAGAAACATAAATCATTTATTAAATAAATGGCAACAATCAATTGTAGAATTTTTACCTAAGGTCTTATTGGCTTTAATAGTTCTCATTAGTTTTTATTTTGTTGCTAAGTTTTTTAGAAATTTTGGACAAAAATTTTATCCAAAAATTTTTAAATCCAAGCCTGAAGCAGTAAAAATTATTGCTTCATTCATATACTTCTTCTTCTTATTTTCAGGAGCATTTTTAGCCCTTGAAGTATTAGGTTTAGAAAGCTTATTAACTAAATTATTAGCCGGTGCAGGTATTGTTGGTATTGTTGCTGGTTTTGCTTTTAAGGATATTGCTTCCAATGCATTTGCTGGTTTTTTATTAAATGTTCAACACCCCTTTAAAATTGGCGATTGGGTTGAAATTGATAATACTTTTGGAGTTATAGAAAACATTAGTTTAATTACTACTTCTGTAAAAACAGTAACTGGACAAGAAGTATTTATTCCTAATCAATTAATTTACAACAATACATTTACCAACTACTCTACATACGGTAAAAGACGAATTGTTTTAAAAAGTGGTGTTTCTTATGGTGATGATTTAACAAAGGTAAAATCTGTAGCTCTTGATGAAGTTAATAAAATTGATAGCTTACTTAAAAATGAAACTATCGATTTTTACTATACAGATATTGGTGCTTCAACTTATAACTTTGAAGTTCGTTTTTGGATAAATTTTAAGCATCAAAAAGATTTTTTAGAAGCTAAAAGTGATATTATTATTCGCATAAAAAAACGTTTTGAAGATGAAAATATCTCAATTGCATATAATGTTACTACATTAGACTTTGATGTTAAAGGAGGGGTTAATATTTTTGACAAACCTATTCATACTAAAACACAATAATGATTGCTTTTTTTAAAAATGTTTTCAGTTACTTTTTCAATAGTAATACTTTTCAAAAAGGTGCTGCTTTGGCATATTATACAGTTTTCTCTTTGTTTCCCATTATAATAGTTATTACTTCTATACTTGGTTTAGTTTTTGGAAAACAAGCAGTTTCTGGTGAAATTTTCAACCAATTAAAAGATGTGCTAGGTAATGAAGCTTCATTACAAATTCAAGAAATTATAAAAAACCAACATACCAATCATAATTCTGTATTTACAGCACTTTTAGGTTTTGCTACACTAATATTAAGTGCTTCTGGAATGTTTAGTCAAATACACAATGCTTTTAATAGTATATGGAATATTAAAGAAAAACCTAAAAACAGTCTTATAAAATATTTTACAAAACACTTATTATCTTTTTTAATTCTTATTTCACTTTTCTTAATACTAATTATAAGTACTTCAGTAAACAGCTTCCTACTAAAACATTCTAATCATTTACAAGATAACTATTTACTTTCTTATGCTTTCGAACATGTTATATCGTTTCTAGTTACTTCTGTTATGTTCTCTATTATGTTTATGTATTTAGGAGATGCAAAAATCAAGTTAAAACCTGTAATTATAAGCGGACTGTTTACCTCTTTTTTATTTTTGATTGGTAAGTATCTAATTAGTTTTTATTTAAGTAAAAGTCATATTTCAACCACTTTTGGAGCAACCAGTATCTTAGTTTTAATAATGTTGTGGGTATATTATACATCACAAATTATTTTTCTTGGTGCTTCTTTTCTTAAGGTTTTAAGTGATAAATTGAACCTTCCTATTTTACCAAATGAAAATTCAGTAAAAATAATTCAACAAGAAATAGAACATAAATAATTAAGGCCTATTTAAGGTCTTTCTTTAAAAAAATGAATTCTTGATTTTCTTTTGGATATCCAGAAATACGTCCAAATTCTTCATAACCATTCTTTAAATAGAAATCTTCTGCTTGAAAAGAAAAAGTATCTAAAATAGCTATTGTAGCACCTAATTCTTTAGCTTTATTCTCTGCTGCTTTAAGTAATTTTGTACCTAATCCTAGCCCGCGAGTATCTTCACGCATCCAAAGAATATCGATTTTAAATCCAGCATAATAACCTATATATCCAAAAATTCCACCAATAATCTCATTTGCTTCATTTTTAGCTACTAATCTTATACTTTCATGAACTTTTTCAAGAATCCTATCGGTTTGCGAATCGTTATAAGCGTTTATTCCTTTTAAAACAATTTCACCTTCTTCTTTACTAGTACATTCAACTATTTTCATTAACCTTTGATTAAGTTATTAACCACAGAAAAAGCTACATACAAAAGAATAATTAAAGGAATTGCTACAAATTTCAATACGATTAATAATAAAACAGCAACTAATAAAAATATATACTTTAAACGATTTTCTTTAAATCCGAAAGTTTTAAATTTCAAAGCAAATAAAGGAATCTCTGCATTCATTAAATACGTTAATAATAAAGTAACTACGATTAAAAAATATTGATTCTGAATTAAATTTACAAAAAACGATTGTCCAGAAAATTCAACAATTAAAGGTAAAGCTATTACGAATAATGTCATAGCCGGTGTTGGAATACCTATAAAAGAATCTGACTGACGAGTATCAATATTAAAATTTGCTAGTCTATACCCAGCACCTAAAGTCAATAATAATCCTAAATATGGTAAATTACTTCCTGTTGCTCCATAAATGTCAATACCAAAATATGCTGCTGCATCTACATTTAAAGCTATAATTAATAATTGCAGCATTACAATACCTGGTACTACCCCACTGGTAACCATATCTGCTAAACTATCCAATTGTTTTCCTAATTCTCCTTGGACATTTAACATCCTTGCTACAAAACCATCAAAAAAATCAAAAACTATACCTGCTATCACCAAAATAGCTGTACCTACAAAATCTCCTTTAATTGCAAAAATAGTTGCAATGGTACCACATAATAAGTTTCCTAAGGTTAATAAATTTGGGATATGTTTTTTGATGCTCATAGTTTTTAATATTTATAGCGAAAATAAGAAATCATTTTATCAAGTTTTACATTTTACTTTTTTTTTGTCATATTTGTTAATAGTAGCTATAAACAGAAAAACATGCCTATCCTTCCTTCAAATTTCAACCCAAGTTTTCCTTTTAAAAGTGCACACTTCAATACGGTGTATCGTCCGTTATTTATGAAGGATACGATTAAATACTCTCGAAAAAGAATTACAACTTGGGATGCTGATTTTATTGATTTAGACTTTTCTATTATCGGTTCTAAAACATTAGCTGTATTAATTCATGGATTAGAAGGTAGTTCAGAGTCAAATTATATGATAACCAATTCAAATCATTTAAACTCTATTGGTTTCGATACTGTTTGTATGAATTTAAGAGGTTGTAGCGGAGAAGATAATTTACTATTAGCTACATATCATAGTGGTAAAACAGATGATGTAGACTTTGTAATTAAACACATCATAGCTAACTATAATTATGAAAACATCGTATTAGTTGGCTTTAGCTTAGGAGGTAATTTAACTTTAAAATACTTAGGTGAATATGATGATGTTCCATATCAAATTAAAGGAGCCGTAGCGGTATCTGTCCCTGTCGATTTAACAACTTCTCAAGCTGAATTAGGTAAATTAAAGAACAAAATTTACATGAATGAGTTTTTAAAAACTATGAAAATTAAATTATTAGAAAAATCTGAAAAATTTCCTGATTTTAAACTTAATAAAGACTTATTATTTAAAGCCACAAAGTTTCGTCATTTAGAAAAGCAATACACCGTACCTGTATTTGGTTTTGAAAGTTCTGAAGATTATTGGATAAAAGCTAGTGCTAAACCTTATATACCTCAAATAAAAGTTCCCACATTACTCATAAATGCTATGGATGATAGTTTTTTATCTAAAGAATGTTATCCTTTTGAAGAAGCCAAAAGCATGTCTAACTTTTACTTATTAACACCAACTTATGGAGGACATGTAGGTTTTATGTCTTCTTTTTCTAATGCAGAGAATAGATGGTTAGAACAAAGAATTACAGAGTTTATATCAAAAAACATAGGAATTAACATTTAAAAGAATGTTCAAAAAAAGCAAACTTTCTAATCATAAATTGTCATATTTGTATAGCTTAATTAGCTCTTTTTAGATTTTTATATCATGTTTAAAAAATACTTTTCTTTCTTAGTTGTATTATGTTGTTTAAACTATAGTTTCTCGCAAGTTTCTTCTACTTCAAACTTATCCAATTCTTCAAAAATTAGTATCATTACTTCAGGCCCTGGAGATGTTTTATATGAAAAATTCGGACATACAGCTATTCGTGTAAAAGACCCCGTTTCAAATTTAGATTTGATATATAACTATGGTATTTTTGATTTTGACAACCCTAGCTTTTATACAGATTTCACTAAGGGTTATATGAAATATAAATTAGCCAGATATCCTTTTTATTTAGCGCTAAAAAGTTCACAACAAGACCAAAGATGGGTTAAAGAACAAGTATTAAACTTAACTCAACAACAGCGAAATCAGTTTTTCCAATTTTTAGAAACAAATGCACTGCCTGAAAATGCAGGTTATTTTTACGATCCTTTCTTTGATAATTGCGCTACAAAACCAAGAGATATTATTCAAAAAATATTAGGAAATAAATTAATTTTTAATGAAAGTTTTGTTTCTGAAGATCTATCTTTAAGACAATTAATGAACAAAGAAATTCATCCGAATACTTGGGGAAGTTTAGGAATCAATATCGCGTTAGGTAGTAAATTAGATAAAATTGCTACTCCAAATGAATATTTATATTTACCAGACTATGTATTTAATGCTTTAAATTTATCTAAAGTTATAAAAGACGGAAAAGAGGAAAATTTAGTATTGAAAAGTAATATTTTACTAGATTTTAAAGAAAAAAAATCAACTAGTGATTTAATTAGCCCTTTCCTAATCCTTCTTTTAATTTCTCTTTTAGGGATATTTATTACTTATAAAGACCTTAAAAATGACAAAAGAACAAAGTGGTTGGATATTACTTTATTCTTTTTTACTGGAGTTACAGGCTTTTTAATTATTTATTTGTGGTTTTTCACAAACCACAGCACAGCTCCTAATAATTTTAATTTTTTATGGGCTTTTGCGCCAAATATTCTTTTGAGTTTTTATCTTTCTAAGGATAAAATACCTAATTGGATTTTAAAATATATTAAGTTATTGCTTTTATTATTATTCATAATTCCAATAATATGGGTTACTCATATTCAATTATTCTCAATAGCTTTAATTCCTTTATTTATTTTGTTGGGAATTAGGTATTGGTTTTTACAAAAAACTTTGAATAGCTAATTCATAACTTTGTATTCCGAACCCAGTAATTACACCTTTTGCTCCTCCTGCAATATAGCTAACATGTCTAAAATCTTCTCTTGAATGTACGTTAGATATATGTACTTCTATTACAGGAGTTTCAATACCTTTAACAGCATCTCCTATACCAACAGAAGTATGTGTATAAGCAGCTGCATTTAAAATAATTCCATCGTATGAAAAACCTACTTCATGTAATTTATTTATAAGTTCTCCTTCTATGTTAGACTGAAAATAATACAACTCTACTTCGTTATATTTTTTCTGCAACCCTTTAAATATATCTTCAAAAGAATTAGATCCATAAATCTCAGGTTCTCGTTTCCCTAACAAATTCAAGTTAGGTCCATTGATAATAATAAGTTTTTTCATTGTTAAGTTTTCTAGTAAGTAAAAGTAATCTTTTATCTTTTAAGCATAAAAAAAGGGAAGCTAAAATAGCTTCCCTTCCTTATTATTTTATTATCTTTTTTTATAATTTGAATACTCCTCCAATATTAAAGCTAGAGCCAACATTCATTCTATCAAAAAGATCAGACTTAGCAATATCAGTAATCCCTACTAATCCCTGAGCATCAAACATTAAACTGAAATTATCCGATATTTCTAATTTATATCCGATACCATAAGATATTCCTAATTGAAAAGATTCTACTTGGTTTTTAAACGAAGTTCCTGCTGCATCTTCAGCTGAAATTAAAAACCCTGGAGTAACACCAAAATTCAAATTCCACTTCCTAGTACTTCCAAAGTGCCAATTTGCGTTTAAAGGAATGTTTATATAATCTAAATTTGATTCTTGACTACCAAATTGAGTTCCCATTTTATCGTAATTTAAACCAGAACGTAAACTCCATCTGTCATTAAAAAAGTAATCAGCATTAACACCAAATCTAGCTGTATTTCTTCTATCTAGACTTTGTACTTGATCTCCATTAAATGTTGATGAAGAATAACCGATGTAAGGAATTAATTCGATATCTCCTGATTCTCTTTGTTGTGCATTTGCAGTTAAACCAAATGCCATCATAGCAACTAGTAATAGTTTCTTCATAATAATTTTTTTATTAAATTTTCAGCAAAACTATACTTTTTTCTATAAATTACAAATTAATTATTTAAAAAATAAAAAAGGCCTAGTTATTTAAATAACTAGGCCTTTTATTAACTTAATTTCTTTTCTTATAAAGAAAAAGAGTAAACTCCTCCTAAACCAATTTTAGAAACAGTTGCTCCATCAAGACTAATTCCTGAATAATCAGCTTGAATAGTGATTTTATCAGTTACTTTATAACCTACAACTGGTCTGTAGTAAAAACCACCTTTTTGACCGTCTTGGTATACTCCAATTCCATAACCTAAATCAGCACCTAAAGTGAACTTTTCAGATACAGAGTAACGAGCAGCAGCAGCTAATGGTAAGTATCCTAAATCAGCTCCATCTCCATTAAAGTGTAAGTAAGAAACAGATGGTCCAACTTTAAAGTCTTCAGCAACTTTAAATAAGTAGTTTACTTCGATAGCTCCAGTTACATCTAAATTAGCATCTTTTGCATCACCTACAGGTAAACCAATAGTACCACCAACGTTTAATTCAGTCTCTTGTGCGTTAACAGCCATACCAAAAGCCATCATAGCAACTAATAATAATTTTTTCATAATTTTTAATTTAATTAATTATAATTTCGTCTGCAAATTTAGCTCTATTTTTAATCCTGATTATGCTTTTTTAACATAAAAAAAATACAATTTTATAATGAACTGGGAACAAGCAACTTCTGACTATAAAAATTACTTAAAAATAGAAAAAGGGCTCTCAAAAAACACTATTGAGAGCTACTTTAGAGACCTAAAAAAGCTAATTTTATTCCTAGAATCACTAGAAAAACACCAAAGACCTATAAATATATCTTCGGATATTATTCAACAATTCATTTATGAAGTTAGCAAAACTATCAATCCTAGAAGTCAGGCAAGATTGATATCAAGTTTGCGTAGTTTTTTCGATTATTTAGTTTTTGAAAATTATAGAGAAGATAACCCTACCGATTTAATAGAAAGCCCTAACATAGCGAGAAAACTTCCAGATACCTTAGAAAAAGAAGAAATAGATGATTTAATAGCGGCTATTGATTTAAGTCATCCACAAGGAGAACGAAATAAAACAATCATAGAAACTATATACAGTTGTGGACTTCGTGTTAGTGAATTGATAAACTTACAGCTTTCTGATTTATTCTTTGGTGAAGAATATATACGTATATTAGGAAAAGGAAATAAATATCGCTTTGTTCCTATTCATATTACTACTATCCAACGTTTGGATTTTTACATAAATAATATACGTAGTGAAATAACTCCAAAAGTTGAAGATCAAGATACAGTATTTTTAAACAGAAGAGGTAAACGGTTAACAAGACAAATGATATTTATTATCTTAAAAAATCTTGCTACAAAAATCAATCTTAAAAAAAGTATCGGGCCTCATACCTTACGTCATTCATTTGCTACTTATTTATTAAAACACGGTGCAGATTTACGAGTAATACAACAATTACTTGGACATGAAAGCATTACTACTACAGAAATATATGTTCATTTAGATACTAGTTATCTTAAAGAAGTTGTTGAATTACATCATCCTAGAAGTAATCTGAATTTAAAATAAGAAAAGGAAAATATCGGATACAAAAAATGGCAAGCTACCTACATCACACTGCTACAACCTAATACCCTTGCTGCGTTCCCGCCCTGGGGGATTCAAAGGGAGCTAGTTGTGTAGAACTTGCCGCTGCAAATTTACAGCCTTTTTTGAGAAAAACAACAAAAAAAATCCAGTATTTTTTGTAACATTTTTAACTCTTTGAATACTAATGAATTGTTCGATAGATTTTTTTTAATTTAAAATCATCTAAAACAAAATAATATATTTGTTAAACTAACTAAATACAAAAATGGAAAAACAAGCAAACAGTAAAGGCATTATTTTAAATTACGGATTATATTTAGGTATTGCAGGAGTTTTTATTCATCTAATTTTTTATGCAACAGGAAACTTAATATCTCTAGGATGGTTATCTGGTATAATAGGTATTGTAGCTATGATTGTTTTAATAGCTTTGGGTATTAAAAAATTCAAAGCAGATAACGGAGGTTTCTTAACTTTTGGACAGGCATTAAAAGTAGGAGTTGGAATTGCTGTTATAAGTGGAATTATATCTTCTATATATACTTTAGTCTTTACTAATATGATTGACCCTAGTATTCAAGAACAAGCCCTTGAATTACAAAGACAAGCATGGATAGATAGTGGTTTAAACGAAGATCAAATAGAAGCTTCTGAAGCTATGACTAAAAAGATGCAAAGCCCTATAATAGCTGTTCCATTCGCTATAATTTTCTCAGCATTTTTAGGTTTTGTTTTCTCAGCTATTTGTGGTGCTATTATGAAAAAAACAGAAGAAAGCGATTATTAAGAAGAGTTTAAGAGGTAATAGTTTAGCTCTTTTAAGAAAGACTTTGTAACTTTACCCTTTTAAATTTTGTAACATATTAATATGGATATATCGGTAGTAATACCACTTCTAAACGAAGAAGAATCTTTACAAGAATTACACGATTGGATTGCAAGAGTTATGCAATCCAATCAATTTTTATACGAACTTATATTTATTGATGATGGAAGTACTGATACTTCATGGCAAGTAATTCAAAACTTATCATCCAAAAACAAATCAGTTAAAGGAATACGTTTTCAACGAAACTATGGTAAATCACAAGCATTAGATGCTGGTTTCGGCTTAGCAGAAGGCGATGTTGTTATTACCATGGATGCTGATTTACAAGACAGTCCTGATGAAATTCCTGAATTATACAATCTTATTGTTAAAGAAAATTTCGATCTAATTTCAGGTTGGAAAAAGAAACGTTACGATAATGTTGTAACCAAAAATATTCCTTCTAAATTATTCAATTGGGCAGCTCGTAAAACCTCTGGTTTAAAATTACACGATTTTAACTGCGGCTTAAAAGCCTATAAAAAAGAAGTAGTAAAAGCTGTTAAGGTAAGTGGTGAAATGCATCGTTATATACCTGTTTTAGCTAAAAATGAAGGTTTTAATCGTATTGACGAGAAAGTTGTACAACACCAAGCTCGTAAATATGGTGTAACCAAATTTGGAATGGATCGCTTTATCAATGGTTTTTTAGATTTAATTACCATTTCGTTTTTATCAAAATTTGGAAAAAGACCTATGCACTTCTTTGGTCTTTGGGGTAGTTTTATGTTCATTTTTGGTTTTTTCTCTGCCTTTTATATTGGTATGATGAAACTATATAGACTATCTGTTGGAGCAAAAACTATTCTAGTTACTAATAATCCTTGGTTTTATATAGCGCTTACTTCAATGATTTTAGGTACCTTGTTGTTTCTAGCAGGATTCTTAGGTGAATTAATTATAAAAAGTAGTCCTCAACAAAAACACTACTCTATTAAAGAGAAATTGAATTTTTAAACCCGTACCTTTGTACGTTTTATTTTTACACATGGAAGAGATCTTAAACAAAGCAAAATTATGGTTGTCTGATTCTTTTGATTCAGAAACTAATGAAGAAATTCAACAATTAATCGATACTAACTCTGATGATTTGGCTGATCGATTTTATAAAAATTTAGAATTTGGTACTGGTGGAATGCGCGGTGTTGTTGGAGCAGGAACCAATAGAATTAATAAATATACCTTAGGTAAAGCTACCCAAGGCTTAAGTAATTACTTACATAAAGTATTCCCTAATAAAGAATTAAAAGTAGCTATTGGCTACGATTGTCGTCATGACAGCAAATGGTTAGCTAAAGTTGTTGCTGATGTATTATCTGCCAATAATATTAATGTAGTTCTTTTTGAAGACCTACGCCCTACTCCTGAATTATCTTTTGCAGTAAACCATTTAGGTTGTGATGTTGGAATTGTATTAACTGCCTCTCACAATCCACCTGAATATAATGGATATAAAGTATACTGGACAGATGGTGGTCAAATAGTACCTCCAGAAGATAAAGGAATTATTGATGAAGTGAACTCTTTAGAATTTACTGACATTAATTTTAACGCTAAAGAAGCGCTTATTTCAACTATAGGAAGCGAAGTAGACGAAGCTTTTTGGGATGCCTCTATCAAAAATGGTACTTTTAATATCAAAGGTCGTGAAGATTTAAAAATTGTATTTACTTCATTACATGGAACTTCTATTAAATTAATTCCAGAAGTATTAAAACGTGCTGGATATACACAAGTTCATATTGTTGAAGAACAAGCTGAACCTAATGGTAGTTTCCCTACAGTAAAATCGCCTAATCCAGAAGAGCCTGAAGCATTACAAATGGCTGTTGATTTAGCAAATAAAATTGGAGCTGATATTGTTTTAGGAACTGATCCTGATTCTGATAGAATTGGTATTGCAGTTCGTGATACAAAAGGAAAAATGAAATTATTAAACGGAAATCAGACTATGAGTATGATGACCGATTTCTTAATTAACGACTGGAAAAAACAAGGTAAATTAAACGGAAACCAATTTATAGGATCAACCATTGTATCTACTAATTTAGTTAATGAAATTGCCGATTCTTACGGTGTAGAAACTAAAGTTGGACTGACTGGTTTTAAATGGATTGCTAAAATGATTAAAGACTTCCCTACTCTAGATTTTATAGGTGGTGGAGAAGAAAGTTTTGGGTATATGGTTGGTGACTTTGTTCGCGATAAAGATGCTGTTACTTCAGCTTTATTAGCTTGTGAAATTGCTGCCGATGCCAAAGCTAACAATAGTTCATTTTATGAAGAGTTATTAAGCCTTTATACACGTCATAACTTTTACAAGGAACATTTAATTTCTATTGTTAAAAAAGGTATGGATGGTGCGGAACAAATCAAACAAATGATGATTGATTTACGTAACAATCCTATTAAGGAGATAGATAACTCTAAAGTATCATACGTATACGATTATCAATCTTCTATTAAAAGAAACTTAATTACTGGTGAAGAAACAGCCATTGATGTTCCTAAATCTAATGTATTAATTTATCATACAGAAGATGGTACTAAAATAGCGGCTCGTCCTAGTGGAACAGAACCAAAAATTAAGTTTTATTTCAGTGTAAAAACAGCATTAGACTCAGTAGAAAATGCTCAAGAAACTGAAAAGAAATTAGACGCTAAAATTCAACGAATTATTAAAGAATTAAATTTATAATGGGATATTTTAAAGATATTTTAAAATATGAAAGAAAATACAGAAAGTTTACAGTTTTAAATATTGTATTCAATATTTTTTATGCACTTTTTAATGTACTTTCTGTATTAGCATTTATTCCTGTTTTAGGTATTCTTTTTGGCAAAGAACAAAAAGTTACTAGTAAACCTGTATATGAAGGAATAACCAACATAGGTAACTTTTTAAAAGAGAATTTCTATTATTTTATTTCTCAAAAAATAGATAACGAAGGCGAAATAAGTGCATTATTCTTTATATGTATACTTGCCCTACTTCTATTCTTTTTAAAGAACTTTTTTAGGTATTTAGCATCCTATTCTATTACATTTTTAAGAACAGGAATTGTTAAAGACTTAAGGAATAAATTGTATAATAAAATTGTAGAGCTTCCAGTTTCTTATTTTACAGAAAAAAGAAAAGGAGATATTATTGCTCGAATGACTAATGATGTTCAAGAAGTTGAAATTTCAATATTAACTTCTATAGAATCTATTGTAAGAGAACCTCTTACAGTTATCATCGCCATTTCAATAATGTTCTTTATGAGTGTAAAGCTTACATTATTTGTTTTTATTTTACTTCCAGTTTCTGGTTTTATAATTTCATCTATAAGTAAAAAATTAAAAGCAAGTTCTGTAAAAGCTCAACAAGAAGTAGGTAACTTCTTATCTTTTATTGAAGAAACATTAACAGGATTAAGAGTTATTAAAGGCTTTAATGCTGAAAGCGTAATTCAAAATAAATTCCTCAAGTCTACAGAAAGGTTTAGGAAATTAATGACTAGTGTTATACACAGACAAACATTAGCATCACCAATGAGTGAGTTCTTAGGTTCAGCAACTATTATAGCTATTTTATGGTATGGTGGTTCTGAAGTTCTTTCTAAAACAAGCTCTCTTCGTCCTGACGAATTTTTTGGATACATCGTATTATTTTATACAGTTTTAAACCCTATAAAACTGATTACAACGGCATATTATAACATACAAAAGGGAGAAGCTTCAGCGGAGAGAATTATGCTTATTTTGAATACAGAAAACAGTATAAAAGATAAAGATAATGCTATTGTAAAAGAAAATTTCAACAGTAAGATATCGTTTAATAATATTTCTTTTAAGTATAAAGATGAATATGTTTTAAAAGACTTTTCACTAACAATTCCTAAAGGAGAAACAGTTGCTTTAGTTGGACAATCTGGAAGTGGAAAATCTACATTAGCAAACTTAATTACTCGTTTCTATGATGTAAATAAAGGAGATATTACTATTGATGGAGAAAACATCAAGGATATTTCTAAAAAGTCTTTAAGAGATTTAATGGGTATTGTAACACAAGATTCTATTCTTTTTAACGATACTATTGCTAATAATTTAAAATTAGGAAACGAAAACGCCTCTGAAAAAGAGATTAGAGAAGCTTCTGATATTGCGAATGCTTATGAGTTTATAAAAGATTTACCTGAACAATTTGAAACCAATATTGGTGACAGCGGTAATATGCTTTCAGGTGGTCAAAAACAACGTTTATCTATAGCTAGAGCAGTTTTAAAGAACCCTCCTATCATGGTATTAGATGAAGCTACATCTGCTTTAGATACAGAGTCTGAACAATTAGTGCAAGCTGCTTTAGAAAAGATGATGGAAAATAGAACTTCCTTAGTTATTGCCCATAGATTATCAACTATACAAAAAGCAGATAACATTGTCGTTTTAAGAAAAGGACAAATTGTTGAACAAGGAAAACATGAAGAATTACTAAACAAAAAAGGTGAATACTTTAAACTTGTTTCAATGCAATCATTATCATAAATAAAAAAAAGAGAAGTTTTAAAACTTCTCTTTTTTTTATATCTTTAATTCTAATCCTAACTTCTTTCCTTTCTCAATCATAAATTCGTATGAAGCTTCATGTTCATTAGGGATTTTACCATCTAAAATAGCTTCTTTAATAGCTTCTTTTATTTGTCCTATTTCTCTACATGGAGTTAAATCAAAAGCTTTCATTATTTCTTCTCCAGTAATAGGTGGTTGGAAATTACGAATTCTATCACGCTCTTCAACTTCTTTTATTTTGATACGAACTAATTCAAAGTTCTTATGATAACGTTTAAACTTCTTAGGATTTTTAGTAGTAATATCTGCCTCACATAAAGTCATTAACGAATCTACATCGTCACCTGCATCAAAAACTAAACGACGTACCGCAGAATCTGTTACTTCACTTGCTAAAACAATAGGTCGAGAACTTAATAATACCATCTTTTGAACAAACTTCATTTTGTTATTCAATGGCATTTTTAAACGTTTAAAAAGTTTATAAACCATTTTAGAACCTACAAATTCATGTGCATGAAATGTCCATCCTTGCTTTTTATGGTAACGTTTTGTTGGAGCTTTTCCTATATCGTGCAACAAAGCTGCCCAACGTAACCAAACATCATCTGTATTTTCAGAAATATTATCAACTACTTCTAATGAATGGTAAAAATTATCTTTATGCTTTTGACCTTCAATTTCCTCTACTCCTTTTAAAGCAACCAATTCAGGCATTATTTTCTGCAATAAATTTGTTTTTTCTAAAAGCAAGAAACCAATAGAAGGTTTAGGTGATTCTAATATTTTGTTTAACTCTACAACTATTCTTTCCCTTGTAATAATATCAATTCGAGATGCATTTTTTGTTATGGCATCCAATGATCCTTTTTCAATTGTGAAATTTAATTGTGTTGCAAAACGAATTGCTCGCATCATACGTAAAGGATCGTCAGAATATGTTATATCTGGATCTAAAGGAGTTCTTATGATTTTTGATTCTAAATCGGTAATACCTCCAAAAGGATCTAATAACAAACCAAAAGAATCTTTATTTAAACTTAAAGCTAATGCATTTATGGTAAAGTCTCTTCTATTCTGATCATCTTGAAGCGTTCCTTCTTCAACTTCAGGATTTCTACTATCTTCTTTGTAAGACTCTTTCCTAGCTCCAACAAATTCTATTTCAGTGTCTTTATAACGTAACATTGCTGTTCCATACGTTTTAAAAACTTGTACTTTAGGCGTATTAGGTAATAAAGAAGCTACTTTTTTTGCTAACTCAATTCCGCTTCCTACAGTAACAACATCTATATCTTTAGCATCTCCTCTTTTTAAAATAAAATCGCGAACAAAACCTCCAATTACATAACTTTCTAATTGTAGTTCTTCAGTTGCTTTTGATATATATTGAAATATTTCAGCAGTAATTGCCTCTTTATAATATTGCTGTTGCATGTATTTACTCTCTTATCACAATCACAGAACCATTATCAATTCTTAAGATTGTTGATGATTTTTGGGTTATTTTTTCTCTGTGCAAATCTACCACATAATCTACACTATTTAAAATAGCATTACTTATTTCTGAAAATGATTTAGCTGTTGGTTCACCACTAATATTAGCAGAAGTTGATACAATTGGTTTCCCAAACTTTTTAATTAACTGCTTACAAAATTCATCATCCGGTATACGAATTGCAACAGTATTATCAGAAGCGATTGTATTCTTTGCCAACCCTTTAGGATTGTTATATATGATTGTAGTTGGTTTTTTATTTTCCTTTAAAATCTTTAAAGCATCTTCAGGAATTTCATCAATATATTGTTGCAACATTTCAATAGAGTCTACTAAAATGATTAAACTTTTTGATTCTTCTCTATTTTTTATTTCAAAAATTCGCTTTACTGATTTTTCATCTGTTGCATCACACCCTATTCCCCAAACAGTATCTGTAGGATATAAAATGATTTCACCTTTTTTTAAAAAACTTTCTGTTCTGTTTATTTCTTCCAACATCTTTCTGTTATCTTTTGACTCTGTTTTTATAACAATTTAAGTACATTTGTTCGAGAATACAAAATTACAATTCTCTTTACATAAAAACTAAATATGGTAATTATAAGAATAGTTGGTGGTCTTGGAAACCAAATGTTTCAATATGCATATGCAAAGGCCCTTCAACTCTCAGGCTATGATGTAAAAATTGATATTACAAAATTCAAAAAGTATAAACTCCATGGAGGGTATCAATTAGATAAATATAAAATTGATTTAGACTCTGCTAGTTCATTTGCTATCAACTTAGGAAAATTAGGCTTAAAAAAATCTTTAAAAGAAAAAAGTCTTCTTTTTAATCAAGATTTTAAGTCGATAAAGGGAAATGAGTATGTTAAAGGGTATTTTCAAACTGAAAAATATTTTTCAGAAATTAGAGATACTCTACTAGAACAATTCACTATTAATATTGATTTAGCTACCTCTACTAAAGATTATAGTAAGCAAATAAAAGAGGCTAAAGTTAGCTGTTCTTTACACATAAGAAGAGGCGATTATATTTCTGATCAAAAAGCTAATAGTGTTCATGGCACCTGTAGTTTAGAGTATTACAAAGAAGCTATTGAACTATTAAATAAAAAATATGGTGAGGTGAAATTCTTTATTTTCTCTGACGATATTGAATGGGTAAAAAGCAATTTACCTGTTGAAAATGCTGTATATGTAGATCATAAAACAATACCTCATGAAGATATTTATTTAATGAGTTTATGTAATCATAATATTACTGCTAATAGTACTTTTTCTTGGTGGGGAGCTTGGCTTAACAAAAACGAAAATAAAACAGTTATAGCTCCTAAACAGTGGTATATAGATAAAGAAAATGAAATAGTACCTCAAAACTGGGTTAGAATATGAAATCATATAAAGTATACTATATAAATTTAGATAAGAGCGTTCAGAGAAGGGACTTTATGGAAGATCAGTTTAAAAAACTGAATATTCCATTAGAAAGAATGCCAGCTGTATACGGAAAAGAATTACCAAGTGATTTTTTAAGTAAGTCTAAAAAACAGCATAACATACTTACACATTACCCATATTTAAACGATGGAGAAATTGGTTTAACAATGACCTATTTCAAACTTTGGGAAATTATTCAAAATCAAGAAGAGGATTATGCGATTGTTTTGGAAGATGACGCATTACTTACGGATGATTTTTTTACCGATCTACCTAATATATTAAACGATGTCACTACTGAAGATTTTGTTGATATTTCAGGAAGAAAAGGTTTTTACACCTTAAGCCAAACAGATTATACTACAAAGTTCTTAGTTCCACCATTGCAAACTACAGGGCAAATAATAGGTAAAGAGGCCGCTAAAAAACTATCCAGTAATTTAGGAGTCTATTATTCTCCTATTGATGTTATTAAACAAGATGTTTTCAAACATAAGACACCTGTTTTAGTAACTCGAAAAGAATATGTAAAAAGTAATGATTTTAATATTGGAGGTACAACAATACAGCAAAAAAAGATGCCTTTATATAAAAAAATAATTAGAGAAGTTATTAGACCTTTATGGCAACTTATAGCATTACTTACCTATAAAACATATAGATTTATTAGAAATTATAGTTTTTATAAAAAATAAATCTAAAGCTCATAAAATAAAAAAACACCAAATTTCATTTGGTGTTTTTTTATACTAAATATATTGTTCGTTCTATACAGCTACATCATACTCTCTTAAAGCATCATTTAAAGAGGTCTTTTTATTAGTACTCTCTTTACGCTTTCCAATAATTAAAGCGCAAGGAACTTGGTATTCTCCAGCAGCAAATTTCTTAGTATAGCTACCAGGGATTACAACTGAACGAGCAGGTACTACGCCTTTCATTTCTACTGGTTCATCACCTGTTACATCTATAATTTTAGTACTCATAGTTAATACTACATTAGCACCTAAAACAGCTTCCTTCTCTACTCTAACACCTTCAACAACAATACAACGAGAACCAATAAAAGCACCATCTTCAATAATTACTGGAGCAGCTTGTAAAGGCTCTAAAACACCTCCAATACCAACACCACCTGATAAATGAACATTTTTACCTATTTGAGCACATGAACCAACAGTAGCCCAAGTATCAACCATAGTTCCTTCATCTACATAAGCACCAATATTTACATAACTAGGCATTAAAATAGTTCCTGCCGAAATATAAGCTCCATGACGTGCTACAGCATTTGGCACAACTCTAATTCCTTTTGCTTCGTAATTTCTTTTTAATGGAATTTTATCGTGATATTCAAAAATACCAGCTTCTAAAGTTTCCATTTTTTGAATTGGGAAATATAATACTACTGCCTTTTTTACCCATTCATTAACTTGCCAACCATTTTCAGTAGGCTCAGCAACACGTAATTCACCAGCATCTAATAAATCAACCACTTTTCTAATTGCGTTAATCGTGTTTTCTTCTTTTAATAAATCACGATTATCCCATGCTTTTTCTATAATAGATTGTAATTCTGTCATTTTTAAAATTTTCTACAAATATAAAATCTCCGTTTCAATGTAACGCGAATATACATTTTTTAAACAGATGTTTGCGCATTGTTTAAAATGCGTATTTTTGTCAAAAACAAATATATTTGGGACGAATTTTAGCCATAGATTTCGGTAAAAAAAGAACAGGAATTGCTGTTACCGATGAACTACAAATTATCGCTTCTGGTTTAACTACAGTTAATACCAATGAATTAATTACTTTCTTAATTGACTATACTAAAAAAGAAAATGTAGAATTGTTTATTATTGGTAAACCTAAACAAATGGATAATACAGATAGTCAAAGTGAAGAATTAATTCTTCCTTTCATAGAAAAACTTAAAAAATCAATCCCAACTATCCCTTTAAAAAGAGTTGATGAGCGTTTTACTTCTAAAATGGCTTTTCAAACCATGATCGATAGCGGTTTAAAAAAGAAACAACGTCAAAATAAGGCCTTAGTAGACGAAATAAGTGCTACAATCATTTTACAATCGTATTTATACAACAAATAGTTTTCTACCCAAACCATTCTTTGTATTTTTGCACTCTTAAAAATTAAAAAATACATGATTTTACCCATTGTTGCTTACGGAGATCCCGTATTACGTAAAGTAGGACAGGAAATCGATAAAGATTATCCTCAATTAGAAAAATTGATTTCTGATATGAGAGAAACTATGTATAATGCACAAGGTGTAGGTCTTGCTGCTCCTCAAATAGGAAAAGCAATTCGTCTTTTTTTAATCGATGCATCTCCTTTTGCGGAAGATGAAGAATTAGAAGAAGAAGATAGAAATGTATTAAAAGACTTTAATCGTGTTTTTATTAATGCTAAAATCATCAAAGAAGAAGGTGACGAATGGGCATTTAATGAAGGTTGTTTAAGTATTCCTGATGTTAGAGAAGATGTTTTTCGTCAAGAAACCATCACTATTGAATATCAAGATGAAAACTTTGAAAAACACACTGAAACTATCAGTGGTTTAGCTGCACGTGTTTTTCAACATGAATACGATCATATTGAGGGAGTTTTATTTACTGATAAACTTTCTTCATTGAAGAAACGATTAATTAAAAAGAAATTAGAAAATATATCAAAAGGAAAGATTAACGCTGGATATAGAATGCGTTTTCCTAATGCGAAAAGAAGATAGTCTTATAAGACTTAAAATATTTTAATATGGAATTTAACAAAATTATTGCCGTTACTGGTAAACCAGGATTATTTGAAATTTTATCACAAACTAAAACAGGAGTTATCGTAAAATCTATCGTTGATGGTAAACGTTTCCCTATTACAGCTACACATAATGTAAGTTTATTAGAGAACATTGCTATTTATACATACGAAGAAGAAGTTCCTTTAGCTAAGATTTTCAAAAACATTGCTGATAAAGAAGATAATAAAGAAGCTATTTCTCATAAAGAAAGTGCTGCTAAATTAACAGAATACTTTTCTGAAATTTTACCTGATTTTGATGAAGAACGTGTATATGCTTCTAATATCAAAAAAGTAATTCAATGGTATAACACTTTAGCTAAAGCTAACTTTGACTTTAATACTTTAGCTGTTGAGGCTGTAACTGCAGAGGAAGAAGAATAAATCATGAATAATCGTAAGGCTCAATTAGACGCATTTAATCGTTTGTTAGATATTATGGATGATCTTCGAGAGAAGTGTCCATGGGATAAAAAACAAACCTTAGAAAGTTTACGTCACTTAACAATTGAAGAAACTTACGAATTGGCTGATGCCATTTTAAACAATGATTTAGACGAAATAAAAAAAGAATTAGGCGATGTGCTTCTGCACATCGTCTTTTATGCTAAAATAGGAAGCGAAAAACAAGCTTTCGACATCGCTGATGTTGCCAACTCTATCTCTGATAAATTAATTAGTCGTCACCCTCACATATATGGTGATACTAAAGTTGAAAACGAAGAAGATGTAAAAAAGAACTGGGAAGCATTAAAACTTAAAGAAGGGAAAGACTCCGTTTTAGAAGGTGTACCTAAAAGCTTACCCGCTGTTGTAAAGGCTAACAGAATTCAAGAAAAAGTTGCTGGAGTAGGTTTCGATTGGGAAGAGCCACATCAAGTATGGGAAAAAGTTCAAGAAGAAATTTCTGAACTTAACGATGAAATCAAAAATGGAAACCAAGAGAATATAGAAAAAGAGTTTGGAGACGTACTCTTTTCTATGATTAACTACGCAAGGTTTATTAACGTAAACCCTGAAAACGCTTTAGAAAAAACAAATAAGAAGTTTATCAATCGTTTTCAATATTTAGAAAAAGCAGCAAAAAAAGAAGGAAAGAAAATTTCCGAAATGACTTTAGCTGAAATGGATGTTTTTTGGAATGCTTCAAAAAAACATTTCAAATAACACTTTAAAACTCTCGAATATTTTATTGTAAGAATTTCGTAGGAAAATCACCTTTTTTAAACAAGGGCTGTAAATCCGATTATTATATTTAGTATCTTTATTATCAAGCGATTACAAAAACTTAATATAATAATTATGAGAAAAATGCCCCCCGGCCTTCTATCATTAATTGCCGCTATGGTATTAATGGTAAGTTGTAACGAAAACGAGTTACAAAATGTGCAAGAAACACAGACCATTTCAGAAGAAATACTTCAAAAACTAAAAGACTTTAACATCAATACTCATGATGTTCAACTAGTTAAACGACATTTACCAGATGGAACTACTATAGATAGCTATCTTGTTGAAGGAGATATTTACTTAACCTACGAACAAATTATGGGATTCGATAAGATAACCAATCATTTAGGTAGAAATTATCGTACAAACAATTTAGTGACTCCAGGGACTACTATAGATATAATGGGATATACAGCTAATAACAGTTTAGGATTATCCAGTAATGAGCAAACTGCGTTAACTATGGCTGTTCAGAACTATAATGAACTCAACTTAAGTATTACTTTTAATTTAACTTTTGGAACTAATTTTAGCAACAAAGACATGGTAGTGTATGTAGATCCTTTTGTTGGTGGTTCTGGTGGTTCTGCTGGATTCCCGTCAAATGGTAATCCAAATAAATGGATAGAAATACATGGGTTATCAAATTTAAATTTAGACATTATAGAGCATGTTATTACTCATGAAATAGGACATTCTATTGGGTTTAGACATACTGATTGGCAAACAAGACAAAGTTGTGGACAAAACATCAATGAAGGTGATGGTGGCGTAGGTGCTATCCCTATACCAGGAACAACTCCAGGTTATGACCCAACTTCTTTAATGTTAGCCTGCTTTAATTCTGGTGTAACAGGAGAATTTAATAGCAATGATATAATAGCACTAAACTACTTGTATTAGTTTAACTTCATAACATCAAAACAATAAAAGCTTTCAAATATTTGAAAGCTTTTATTGTTTTGAATTGGTATTATAATCCTGTATTTTTACTTTATGGATATAATTATTATTACGGGAGGAAGTAAAGGTATTGGTAAAGCCTTAGTTGAGAAATACGCTTCTAAAAACTATAAAGTATATACACTTTCTAGAAGTATAAATAACTTAAAAAATTGCACTGAAATCTCTGTTGATTTATCAAATAATAAGGACACGCAAAAGGCTTTTTCAACATTATTAGAAGAATTAAAGAATATTGATATTACATCTATTACACTTATTAATAATGCAGGAAGATTAGGTATGATTTCAAATTTAGAAAATATTGCTGTAGATGATATTTCTAAAAGTATTCAACTAAACACCACTACTCCACTCATTTTATCAAGTTTATTTATTAAAAATCTTGAAAACTTAAATTGCAAAAAGCAAATTATTAACATTTCATCTGGAGCGGCTATGAAACCTTATGAAGGCTGGAGTGTTTACTGTACATCAAAAGCAGCAATTGATATGATGACAAAAGCAATTGCTGCTGAACAAAACGAGTTAGAAAATGGTGTAAAATGTGTTGCTATATATCCTGGTGTGGTTGATACAAATATGCAAACTACTATTAGAAGTACCGATAAAAAAGACTTTAAAAATTTGCAACGTTTTATTGATCTAAAAGAAAATAACGAGCTTTATACACCAGAGTATGTTGCGGAGTCTATTTATTCTATAGACACCTTAAACAAGCTTGAAAATGGAGATATTGTAGATATTAGAAATTTTTAATAATGAATATTTCTTTTTATAAAAAGCTAGTCATCAAAATCACGAAAGTTTTTATCGTTTCATTTACATTGATACTATGCTATTTTTATATTTCAAATAGTTATGTATTCCCATGGGAAAAGCAAAACGTCATAGAAACAACACTTGAATCGGGTGGCTTAAATAAATTACCTAATGAAATTAAAAATCTAACAATAGAAAAAAGAGGAAATCCATTTACTCGTCAATTTATAATTGAGTTTGAAGTAAATGATCCTAATGAAATAGATTTGTGGACAAAACAATCTAAAAGATTTAAAGATAATTTTCCTGAGGTAAATGGTAATCTAAAAATCTATGAAGTTTACCCAGGAGAACAAAAATCTATAGGTGGTACTGTAGAAATTCAAGGAGAGAAAGTTAGAATTAATATGAGTTGGAGCTAACACTTTCCCTTTTTATTTTTTAAAGGCTACAATTATTAAAATTGCAATATGGAAAAAGAAAGTTTTATCACTCAAAAACCCAATAATTCTCTTTTACATTCAACTATTTCTTATTATTATTTCCACAACTCATTAGTTGATACTCTTCATAAAAAGTTTATTTATTATCCAAATACCAAAAATGCGCTTACTATTTATAAAAACTCAATAGTTTCCTATAGTAAAAACAACTCTATAAGCACTCCAGAAAACAATTTTTATAGTATTCTATACTCTGGCATACAAAAACAATTTAGAACAGCAGAAATTGTTGCTCCTTTTAATAAAGTTGGTATTGTATTTCAAGAGTTAGGTATTAATCATTTTATAAATATTCCTCTTTCAGAAATCACAAATAATCCTATAGACAAATCATTTAACTATTTTGGTGATGAATTTATTCAACTATGCAATTCTATATATTCTGAGAAAAGCATAGATCAAAAAATAGATCTATTAGATGCTTTTTTTATAAAAAAACATCATCCTTTTACAGAAGAAAAGCTAGAGCATTCTATGAGCTTAATAGCTAATTCAGAAAAAAAAGTTACAATTAAAGAACATGCTAAAAAGTGTGGAGTGAGTGAGAAGACTCTTTCAAGACTTTATAAAAAACATCTATGCTGTACTCCTAAAGACTATGCTAATATTGTTCAATTTAGGAAAGCTTTAAATGACTATCTATTGTTAAATAAAAAATCTTCGCTAACAGAGCTAGCTATTGACAATAAATATTATGATCAGGCACAATTTATTAATCATTTTAAAAAATTAACCGGATTAAACCCAAAAACATTTTTTAAAAACATACAACACTTAGGATACGAAGACACTTTTTGGAACTTCAAATAGCTTATGTCCATTTTCGCCAATTTTACTTTTCTATAATTACTTTTTTTTGTCGAAAAAATAAAAACATGAAGTACATTATATCGTTCATTTTCTGCTCAATAATGAACCTTTTAGTTTATTCTCAATCACCTAAGGATACTGTTTTCAACATCCAATCTGAAGCATTCAAAGAAATTCGCGAATTCAAAGTTCATCTTCCTAAAAAAATAAAAACCAACGAACATCTTCCTGTTATTTTTGTTTTTGATGCACAATGGAATCCATACTACAAATTACTTACTTCTACTATAGATTATTTAACTGAAATTAAAGAGTTTCCTAGAAGTATTGTTGTTGGGATTAAAAATAAAAAAAGACAGTATGAATTAACACCAGCTCCTGTTAATGAAGATTGGAAAATTCCTAGCTTAGGAGGAGCTAAATTTCTTGAAAATCATCTTACTAACGAGATTATACCTTTTTTGAAAACAAAATACAATATTGCTGATTTTAGAATAGGAATAGGTCACTCGCTTGGAGGTACTTTTGTTTTAAGTAGTTTAATTAACAATCCTAAGTTATTCAACGCTTATATAGCAATTAGTCCTAACCTTCAATTAGATGATGAAGAAGTTGTTTTAAAATTTCAACGTAATATTACTAAAATTAAAAAGCTGAATAGCTATTTTTATGTTACTATGGGAACTTCAGGAAATACAGATAGTCAATTTTTACCTCCAGTAAAAAAACTAGATTCTATATTAAAATTCCATAAAAGTGAAAACTTAGATTGGAATTTTAAAATTTTAAAAAATTACAATCATGCTACTACTCCTTTGGAAAGTACTCATTTAGCTTTACAAGATTTTTCTAAGAGATGGAAAATATCTCCTAAACAAAGAGAAGAGATTATAAACAGTAAAAACGTGTTACAAAATTTCATGCTTTTTTATGAGAAACTTTCTAATTGGACTGGATATGCTGTTATTCCACAAAAACATGATTATTATAATTTTATTGCCGCTTTAGAAAAAAACAAAAAGCATAAGGACATTATAAAACTAGCTAAAAAAGCTATAGAAAATTATCCAACTGAATCGAGATACTACAATATTATTGCTGAAAACTTAATTTTAATAAATAAGAAAGCAGCAGCAAGAAAGTACTTAGAGCAAGCTCTTAAAGTTTTAGAAAATGAGTATTTTGAGTATAAGAACGATAAAAAATACTTCAAAACACTATATGTAAAAAACCTAGATAAACTTAATAATTAAACTTTTGTTCATTATATCAAATAAAAAAGCTTGCCTAAGGCAAGCTTTTTTATTTGAACGAATTATGTAATCTACATTTTTATAGTTTCTTTTTTACTTTCTTCTTTACCAACCGACAACATGTTTGCAAATAATTTATATGCTCCGGAAACTCCTGCTGGTAACTCTCTAAAGAAACTTAAACCAGTATACATATAATTTCCTTTACCATATTTAGCTATTAATAAACTTCCGGTTTTGGTTGATTCTCCTTTATCACTCATGGATAATATAGGTGTAAACTCTTTCCCCCATTGGTTTGGAAAATACAAACCTCTTTCTTGTACCCAACCATTAAAATCAGACTCAGAAACTTTATTTGGATAATTTAATATTGAATGATTTTTAGCTAACATCGTAACTTTTGCATGCTCATCAGTAACTCTATCTCTCGATAATTTTAGTTCAAAAGGAGCTTTTACATCTACTCTCCTACTAGTATTATACTGAACAATCATGTTACCACCATTCTTAACATAATCTAGTAAATATTTTTGTTTGAATTGTAATTCAGGTAATACATTATAAGCACGTATCCCTACTACTACAGCATCAAATTCTTCTAAATTCTTATCGTTAATATCCTTTGGGTTAATCTCTATAACATCATAACCAATTTGACGTAAACTTTCAGGAACAGCATCACCAGAACCTTGAATATAAGCAATTCTCTTACCTTGCTTTTTAATATTTAAACGCACCATTTTTGCTTCTGAAGGCAATAAAACTGATTGTTTTGGTATATGTTCATAATTAATTTCAACCAATTCCTTATCAAAAGACTCTCCATCTACTTTCGCAACAGCTTTTAAAACTACTTCTGATTGTGCATTTGGTGGTGTAACCTTAAAATCAACAACTTGTACATCTCCTTTTTGTTCTATATCAAAAGGAATTTCGTTAGGTGATACTTGCCATCCATTAGGCACTTGTAAAGAAACTGTTCCTTTTACATTCTTTGCTCCAGAACGTACTTCTAATGATACTTTTTGTGAATGCTCTTCTGAAAAGATCACTACTTTGTTTTTTAATTTAGTAGTTACTTTAGGAAGTATCTCAAATGGTTCATAAATTTCTCCTTTATCTCTTTGAGAATATCTGTGTACAACTGGAATTGTAAAAGACACTTCCTTATCCTCAATTAATAAATTGTACTGTACTTGAATTGGTCTCTTTGTTTCAGGATTCCCTATAACTTTTTTGTCAGCAACTTTGTACATCCCTAAATCCCAAGGAGTACTTAACCAATAAGGAGATGAATAATCTAAAGCTCCAATAGTAATATTTTCTTTGAAGTTTTTCTTTGAATTAGGTGCTAAGTCTAATCCTTTTTTAATTTCATTGCCACCTGGTAAAACTTTTATTGATGCTAATTCCATAGAAATTTTACTTCTATTTAGTACTTCAAAATTTACGTTTACCACACTATTAGGAGTTGTACTAGAACTATTTGCTGAAGCTTCTAAATATAATCCTGCACAAGCTTTGATTATAGCTTTAAGCTCTTTGCTTTTTATTTTTTTCCAGTGTTCGTCTTTTAAATTTTTAACTAACTCATATGCTTTTAATAAAGCTGGTAGATGTTTAGCAGGATTAACAAAATCAAAATTTTCTTCAACTTTATATAAAATATCTCCAATATCTCCTCCTCCTTTTACTCTATTCCAAGTAGTATTGATTCCAGAGAAAATATCTTTTTTATCTTTAGGAAAATCTCCTTTTAAAAATTCAACATATTCAGTTTGAGAACCACGAGTTGTTAAACGTCCAAATCCTTGACATAAATGCTGACTACTAGCAATAGAAGCTAACTCATTATTAGATAAACCTTTTAAAGGGTAATAAGTTCCTATATCGAAGCTTAACATTTTACTTTTATCAGCTTTTGCAAATTTCTCTCTACTTCCATAAAACCACCAAGAAGTATTGAAAAATAATCGCTTAGGCTGCCAAACACTTGTGTTTTTTAATTGGTTTGGATATTTCGTTTTATCATTGGCTAAATCAAATGCTTCTACACTTAGCATTGCTGAAGATGTATGATGACCATGTGTTGTACCTGGAGTTCTATGATTGAAACGATTGATAATTACGTCTGGTTTAAATGTACGAATAGCCCAAACTACATCGGCTAAAACTTTGTCTTTATCCCAAATTTCTAAGGTCTCATCTGGATGTTTAGAGTACCCAAAATCGTTAGCTCTTGAAAAGCGCTGCTCTCCTCCATCTACACTTCTTGCTGCTAATAATTCCTGAGTTCTTATTACACCTAACAACTCTCTTATTTCAGGACCTATTAAGTTTTGACCTCCATCTCCTCGTGTTAACGATAAATACGCTGTTCTGGCTTTTTCATGATTAGCTAAATAAGCTATTAAACGAGTATTCTCATCATCAGGATGTGCTGCTACATATAATGCAGAACCTAAAAAATTAAGTTTCTGTATTTTTTCATAAATCTGATTTGATGATAGTTTTTGAGGTTTTTGTGCTAATATTGATAGGGATATCAATAAAAAAGAAAAACAAAAAAGTGTTTTTTTGTACATTTTTAACGTTTTGATTGGCTAACAAATGTAACTTTTTTAGTTTGAGATTCTATCAAATTAACAAAACGCTAACATTTTTTAACTCAAGAAATACTCATCCTTAAAACCTATTAGATATAATTTTTCTTGAGCTCTTGTAACTGCTGTATATAACCATCTTAAGTATTCAACACTTGGTCCATCTGGTAAATAAGGTTGTTCTATAAAAACAGTATTCCATTGCCCTCCTTGCGATTTATGACAAGTCATAGCATATGAAAATTTAACTTGTAGAGCATTAAAATACTTGTTCTTTTTTACCCCCATAAACTGTTTATATTTTGATTTTTCGTGAGCAAAATCCTCTTTTACCGCTTCATATAACTTATTAGATTCTTCATATGTTAATGAAGGACTTTCACTAGAAAGTGTATCTAAAAGTAAAACTGTGTCAAAAGGTTTCATATCAGGATAATCAATCATACGAATCTCAACTTCAGCAAATTTAAACCCATATAATTCCTTAATAGAATTTATACGCATTACTTCACAAATATCTCCATTGGCTATAAATCCAGCAGAAGAAGAATCTTTTAACCAGTAGTAATTATTTTTTACCACCATTACATAATCTCCTGTAGAAATTTCATTCTCTTGCCCTCTAATTCTGGTTCTAATTTGTTCATTATACTGATTAGCTCTTTTATTAGATCGAACTATAATTGCGGTATCTTCAACTCCTAAATCACCATCGTATGCCATAGTTATAGCATCTTGTATATCATAACTATCTTCTAAACGAATAATGTCTGCGAAGTTTAAATCAAACTTAAAATGAGTTGCATCGTTTTGTACTAACAAACGTAAATCGGTAGCATTTGCTAATATTCCCGAATCTTCTTGTTGCCTAACTACTTCATCTAATTCAATTTCCGTTACATCTTTATTATATTGAAACGAAAGATTATCTGCCTCTAAAGCTGGGCTCACTGTTAATTTTACAGGAGGTAACTGTGCAGTATCACCTATAAAAACAATTTTACAGTTTTTACCGGAATATACATATGATATTAAATCATCTAACAATGAACCATTTTCAAATAGTTTTGCATTTTGTCTATCGTCAGAAATCATAGAAGCTTCATCTACTATAAATATAGTATTAGAATGCTTATTGGGTTGCATAACAAAACTTACTCCTCCATTACTTTGCTTCTTTGGAAAATATATTTTTTTATGAATTGTAAATGCCTGTCTTTTAGAATAACCTGCAATTACTTTTGCAGCACGTCCAGTTGGAGCCAATAGCACTGCTTTTTTTCCTGCTTTCCATAAATTATGAACTACAGTACTAATAATTGTTGTTTTTCCTGTTCCTGCATAACCTTTTAGTAAAAAAAGGGCGCGATTATTGCTATCAAAAATAAAATGCGTTAACGTATCTAATAATTCCGTTTGTTTTTGAGTAGGCTCGTACGGAAATTTTTGTAATATTTCTTTATAAAAATTGGGTGCTGATTCTATCATATTTCAAATAATCGTCAAAGATAAATGTATTTATAGATAATTATTTTCATGATTGAAAAAAAATTGTAGATTTGCGTATATCATATATTAAAAACAAAAAAAATGAATTTATTATTAATGATTTTGGCAGCTGTTGTGGTTGCAATTCTTTTAGCTTTTCTTGTTGTTAAGTTTGTACCACTGAAAATGAGATGGTTAATTTCTATATTACTATCAGCCGCTGCTGGTTTTTTAGTATATTTAATTTATGGAGGTATTATGGAACCTATTAATTTTGCGAAAGACAAAAAGGTGAAATATGCTAAAGTTATTGAGAATTTAAAGTTAATTCGTGATGCAGAGGTAAAATATAAAGAAGTTCACAAAGTTTATACGGATAGTAAAGATTCTTTAATCAACTTTATAGAAAACGGAAAATTAGCTTTAACTGAAACTAAAAATGTTGAAGAAAAAGTAGACCGTGGAGGAGGAATTTTTATTACTATTTCAAAAAAACAAATTGATACTATTGGTTACGAACCTGTAGCAAAATACTTTGAAGGTAAAGATTACAAAGGAATGTTTAAAGTTCCTGGTACTGATAAAGAATTTCAGATAGCTATTGGTAAAGTAGAAAAAGTAGCTGGTTTATTAGTTCCTGTATTTGAAGCTAAAGCAGACAAAGCTTCTATCTTAAAAGGAATGAGTCCTTCATTAGTAAAGCAAGAATTAGAAGCTATAGAAACTGACCAAATTAAAGGTGAATTTGTTTCTGTTGGATCTTTAGAAGAAGTAACTACTGGTGGTAACTGGCCTCCTTACTACGATAAAGCTGAAGCACTTGCAAAAAAAGAGTAAAAAAATAAGCGCCTTAGCGCAACATAAAAACCTATCCATCCAATTTAGTTTGGATGGATTTTCTTTTTGTATCTCTAATTCAGATACTAAAGACCCTATTGTTTTTACACAATATATTTTTGACAAACCTTTAGCTTCTCCAGAAGTTTTATTAAATGAAGTCATCAATATTTTTGCTACAGATAAAGATTTACAGCAAGATTTCACTTCTATCTTTGCAATACACCAAAATAATTTATCTACACTAGTACCAGATAGATATTTTGATAAAAACAATTTAGACTCTTATTTAAAATATACAGTAAAAACACTTTCTACAGATTTAATTGCATATGATTCTATAGATAAAATGAATGCTCATACCGTCTATATCCCCTATGTAAATATTAATAATTATTTATTCCAAAACTTTGGAGAGTTTGAATTCAAACATCACTCTACTGTATTAATCAATAAACTTTTAAAACAAGTAGGAAATAATTTAGAAGATTCTTTTTACGTACACGTATCAGTTAATCAATTAGATATTGTAGTTTTTGAAAAAAATTCTTTAAAGCTTTATAATTCATTTTCTTTTCAAACAAAAGAAGACTTTATCTACTATATATTGTTCACTGCTGAACAATTAGAAATGGATCCTAATGTTTTTGAATTGAATTTTATAGGAGATATTGAAAAAGAATCAGAATTATATGATATTACTTACAATTACGTTCGTAATATTAATTTTATTAGCTCAAAATCAGGTTTCTTCACGAATACTACAGATTTTTTAACACACACTAATTTTATTCTAATATCCTAATGCGAATTATTTCAGGAAAATATAAAAGCAAGCGAATTTCTGCTCCTAAAAACTTACCTGTTCGTCCTACGACTGACATGGCTAAAGAATCTTTATTTAACATCTTAAATAATTTATATTATTTTGAAAATATTTCTGTAATAGACCTATTTGCTGGTACTGGGAATATTAGTTATGAATTTGCTTCTAGAGGGACTGAAACAATATATGCAGTAGATGCTAATTATGGATGTATAAAATTTATAAATCAAACTTCTAAAGAACTTGATTTAAATATAAATACCTACAAGAGTGACGTATACAAATTCTTAGAAAAAACACCTTTAAAGTCAGATGTTGTTTTTGCAGATCCTCCATACGACTTTGAAGCTTCTCAATTTTTAAAAATAGTTGATTTAGTTTTTGAAAAAGAGCTTTTAAATGAAGATGGAATTTTAATTGTTGAACATTCTAAGCACACTGACTTAACAGAACATCCTAAACATAGTTATGACAAACGTTACGGAGGGAATGTTTTTAGCTTTTTTGAGCTATAAAAGTTAGTTTAACTGTAAAAACTTACCAATTATCTTAGGATAACTCCCTTTTATCGAAAAAAGAAGAATTAAAGTATTAATAACCTTAATTTAAATCTCGCATAACATAAAACTTATAATATGGGATTTAAAATTACACATTCTGATGGGCATTTGCATTTAAATGGGGAATTAAATCTAAATAACCTCTCTTTTGTAAAAAAAAATGTAAACTCTTACTTTAAAAAAAATGAATCGATTGTTTTAGACATCGACAATGTAACAGCAATTGACCCTCATGGTATAGATTACATTATTAAATTATATCAAAAAGCTAAGGCTTTAGAAAAGAAGTTTCTTTTTTACGGAAAAGGTTCTAGAGATATTATTGACGAATTACAATATAGAAATATTGAATAGAAATAAAAAAGAGAGCTATTTAGCTCTCTTTTATCTTTATGAATACATCTTGTTTCTTAATTCTTTTACTTTAGGATCAGCTAAGTAATCGTCAAAAGTAGAATATTTGTCAATTACTCCTTTTGGGGTAATTTCTATAATTCTATTTGCTACTGTTTGTGCAAACTCGTGGTCATGTGTTGAAAACAACACAGTTCCTTTAAAGTTTATTAATGAATTGTTCAATGCTTGAATCGACTCTAAATCTAAGTGATTTGTAGGTTCATCTAACATTACAATATTAGCACGAGTCATCATCATTCTAGATAGCATACAACGTACTTTTTCTCCTCCTGACAGTACGTTACTCTTTTTTAATGCCTCTTCACCTGAAAAAATCATTTTCCCTAAGAAACCTCTTAAAAAGACTTCTTCTCTCTCCTCTTCTGTTTTAGCATATTGACGTAACCAATCTACTAAATTCAACTCTCCATTTTGAAAGAAACTAGAGTTATCTGCTGGTAAATATGATTGCGTTGTAGTAACTCCCCAAGAATATTTTCCTGTATCTGCTTCTTCATTTCCAGAAATAATTTGATAAAAAGCTGTTACCGCTTTTGAATTTCTAGAGATAATAGCGACCTTATCTCCTCTATTTAAGTTGATATCTACATTAGCAAATAAATCTTCTCCTTCAAAAGACTTTGATAATCCTTCAATATTTAAAATTTGATCTCCAGCTTCTCTATCTCTTTCGAAAATAATTGCAGGATAACGACGTGAAGAAGGCTTAATTTCATCTACATTTAGCTTCTCTATCATTTTTTTACGAGAAGTTGCTTGCTTAGATTTAGCCACATTGGCAGAAAAACGACGAATAAACTCTTCTAATTCTTTCTTTTTATCTTCTGCTTTTTTGTTTTGTTGAGCTCTTTGTTTAGCTGCTAATTGAGAAGATTCATACCAGAATGTATAATTTCCTGAATAATGATTGATTTTTCCAAAATCTATATCAGAAATATGCGTACATACCGCATCTAAAAAGTGACGGTCATGCGATACTACGATTACAGTATTTTCATAATTTGCTAAAAAGTTTTCTAACCAAGCAATAGTTTCAAAATCTAAATCGTTCGTAGGCTCATCCATTATTAGTACATCTGGATTTCCAAATAATGCCTGAGCTAATAATACACGTACTTTTTTCTTAGAATCTAAATCTGCTAATAATGTATAATGATCTTCTTCTTTTATTCCTAAGTTAGATAACATTGTTGCTGCTGAAGAATCTGCATTCCATCCATCCATTTCTTCAAAACGAACTTGTAATTCTCCAATTTTCTCTGCATTTTCATCAGAATAATCAGCATATAAAGCATCTATTTCAGATTTTATTTTATATAACTCTTTATTTCCTTTCAAAACAGCTTCTAAAGCAGTAAACTCATCAAAAGCATAATGATCTTGAGTTAAAACTGACATTCTTTTCCCTGGCTCTAAATGAACATGTCCAGATGTTGCTTCTTGTTTTCCTGATAAAATCTTTAAAAAAGTAGACTTCCCTGCTCCATTTGCTCCGATAATTCCGTAGCAATTTCCCTGAGTAAATTTAGTATTTACTTCATCAAATAAAACACGTTTACCAAACTGAACTGATAAATTAGAAACTGTTAACATTTATATTTTTTTAAATTTCCGTGCAAAAGTAAAAAATATACCAACGCAAAAAGAATTTGCAAGGAAATATTTAACATCTTACTTTTGACGCTTTTAATTCTTTTAACAACGAATTAACAGCTTGATTATATAGAGATGTCTATTTTTGAATACTATATCTTTATCAAGATAACAACAAAAACATGACTAGAAATTTTATATACATAATTTTAATCATATTTATTGGATGTAAAGATTCAAAAACCCCAAAATCAACCTATTTTGGTGGTAAAATCATTAATCCAAAGTGTAGTTACGTTATACTTTCTGATAATTACAATTTTAATGACACTATTTATCTAAAGAAAGATAATAGCTTCATTGGTAACTATAAAAATTTAAAAGAAGGTTTATATTTCTTTACTCATGGTCCTGAGCACCAATATATTTATCTAGAACCAAAAGATAGTTTACTTTTCCGTTTAAATACTTGGGACTTTGACGAATCATTAGTTTTTAGTGGTGAAAATGCTGAACGTAATAATATTCTAATTGAATCTTTTTTACAGACAGAACAAGAAGATAAATATATTTCTAAATTCTATAAATTACCACAAGAAGATTTCTTAAAGAAAATCGATTCTCTTAAACAAATTAGACAAAAAATTATTGATAATTATATAAGTAAAAACAATAACTTATCTGAAAAATTTACCGAGATACTTAATATTGCTTTATTATATCCTGTTTATAATTATAAAGAAAAATATGCTATACACAATTATGAAAAAGAAACACCAGAAAAATTAGTTGATTCTTATTTCGACCATCGTAATAATATAAGTGTTAAAAAAGACTCTTTAATTTTTTATGGTCCATATTACAGGTTTATAAAAGATAAGTTATATAATGATGTTCACCTTAAGAAGTTAAATTCTGATCCGAAGAACTTTACTAGTGATTTATTAAAAAATATTGATTCTGAGATTTCTTCTGAAGAAATAAAAAACAAACTATTATATAATACAATGGTTCGTCATTTCTTCAAAAACCCTGAAGATAAAAATGAAGCCTTTTTTACTTTCTTTAAATTGAATACAGACATTGACCAGAAAAAGAATATTCAACGACTAAAAAACGACCTTAAAGTGTTGAATAATGGTGAAAAAATCCCTTCGTTTAATTTAATTGATGCTACAGGAGAGCTAAAAAGCATTTCGAAAATAATAAAAGGAAAGAATGCAGTTTTGTTATTTAAAAACTATAAGTATGCATCTGATGAATGGGTGTCTTCTCGTATCAATTACTTAATCAAAAACAATCCTAATATAGAATTTGTTGTTGTAAACTTATGTAGTGATTTTAAAAGGTATACCAAAAACGTAGACATTAAATATCAATATACTTTACCTGCTAAGAGTGCTGTTTGTAATTTTTCTTCAAGTAAATTCCCTCGTATGCTACTAATTGACAAGAATGGTATCATTGTTAATGGATACACAAGTTTGTCAGCAAAAGATATAAACCTACAAGTCAACAACTTACAAAAAACAAAATAACACACTATAATTCATTTATTTAGTGTACTTTTGCGCCGTCCAAAATCTCACTAAGAGATATTTTATATTAATTTAGAATTCGCGGAGGGGCATCTGTGAGTTCTCTAAAAACCACAGTATGTCAAAATTTTTAGATTTAGGTTTAAAAGAACCTATCAATAAGGCTTTAATGGATTTAGGTTACGAAAATCCAACCGTAATTCAAGAAAAAGCAATTCCACAAATTATTTCTTCAAAAGAAGATTTAAAAGCATTTGCGCAAACAGGTACAGGAAAAACTGCTGCTTTTAGTTTACCTATTATAGAATTAGCTGATCAAACAAGTTTAAATACTCAGGCTATTATCCTGTCTCCTACTCGTGAATTAGCTGTTCAAATAGGTAGAAACATTGAAGATTTTTCAAAATACTTACCTAACTTAAAAGTAGCTACTGTTTATGGTGGTGCTAATATCGAAGAACAAATTAAGAAACTTAAAAGAGGTGTTCAAATTGTAGTTGGTACTCCAGGAAGAACTGTTGACTTAATTAAAAGAAGAGCTTTAAAACTTGGAAATGTTCAATGGTTAGTACTTGATGAAGCTGACGAAATGTTAAACATGGGATTCAAAGATGAGTTAGATCAAATCTTAGAAACTACTCCAGAAACTAAACAAACGTTATTATTCTCTGCTACTTTCCCAAGAGAAGTTGAAGCAATAGCTCGTAATTATATGTCTAATCCTGCTGAAATTACTTCAGGACAAAAAAATCAAGGATCAGACAATGTTAGTCACGAATATTATTTAGTAAATGAAAAAACTCGCTACCCTGCTTTAAAAAGAGTAGCTGATTTAAATCCAAATATTTACGCTATTGTATTTTGTAGAACTCGAAGAGAGACACAAGAAGTTGCAAACAACTTGATTCGCGATGGTTATAATGCCGATGCTTTGCATGGTGACTTATCACAAGGGCAACGTGATAGCGTTATGGATAAGTTTCGTAAAAAAACTATTCAAATATTAGTAGCTACAGATGTTGCTGCTCGTGGTTTAGATGTAAACAACCTAACACACGTTATCAATCATAAGTTACCAGATCAAATAGAAAATTACAACCACCGTAGTGGTAGAACTGGTAGAGCTGGTAATAAAGGAGTTTCTATTGCTTTAGTTAGCAGAAAAGAGCAAGGAAGATTACGTCCTATTGAGCGTATTCTTAAAAAGAAATTTATTCACACACCTGTACCTTCTGGTAAAGAAATATGCCACAATCAATTATTTCATTTAATTGACAAAGTTCATAATACAGAAGTAAATACTGAACAAATCGATGGTTTCTTACCTAGTATTTATGAAAAACTAGAAGGATTATCTCGTGAAGAATTAATTCAGAAATTTGTTTCTTTAGAATTTAACACCTTCTTATCTTACTACGAAAATGCTCCTGATTTAAATAATTTATCATCAAGAGAAAATTCAAGAGGTAGATCTACTAATGAGAACATGACTCGTTTCTTCATTAATTTAGGTAGAAAAGACAAATTAAACCCAGCTAAATTAATAGGTTTAATCAATGATCAGAACATTACTGATAAAATTGAAATTGGAGCCATTGATATTTTAGATACCTTTTCTTTCTTCGAAATTGATAAGAATTTTGAAAAGGAAACTTTAGATACTTTTAGTGCTAATAATCCTGATTTTAACGGTAGAACTGTTAATATTGAAATTACTAAATCTGACCGTGGTGGTAGAAAACCTCGTAGAAATGGAGGTGGTAAATTTAGCGGAAAAAGAAGAAGTAGCGACAATAGAGATAATAACAAAGGTGGATTTGGTAGAAGACGTAATAATGACAATGCTAATAATTCATCAAGAAGAAGTAACAATAGAGCTTCTGCTGGATTTGGAAGAAAACGTAGAAGAGATTAATTCCATATCATATATACATAAAAAAACAGCTCAAATGAGCTGTTTTTTATGATTTATAATTATAGTTTTTAGTTCCAAAAACTACTATTGATTCCCTAATATTATTGGCATTCCGCTTTTACCAGCTCCAATTAACACCACTTTACTATTAGGTGATTCTGATAATTTTAAAGTAGCTTCTATTCCTTTTTCTTGTAAAATCTTATCTGTTAACGAAGCACTTAAAATTTTATTCGCAATGGCTTTACCTTCTGCATCAATTTTTTGTCTTTCAGCTTCTTTCTTTGCCTTTGCTAATCTAAACTCATATTCTAAAGATTCTTGCTCTTGCTTTAACTTTGTTTCAATTGCTGTTCTAATCGTATTAGGTAATTTTACATCTTCAACTAAAACTCTTTTTACGATTAAGAACTGATCTTTTAAAACTGTTTTTACTTCATCTAAAATTTCTTGTTCAATTACATCTCTTTTACTTGAATATAATTGTTCAGGAGTATAACGTCCAACTACACTTCTTGCTGCTGCATTAATTGCTGGGTCTAACAATTCACGCTCGTAATCTTCTCCTTTTGTTTTAATTAACATTCCTAAGTTATTAAACTCTGGTTCATACCATATTGTTCCATTAACTTTTACTTCTAATCCATTTACAGAAAGTACATTCATTTCGTCTGATACCGATTGTTGACGTACTTTTCTTATAATCATCTTATTCCAAGGGGCTACAATATGAAATCCTTCTCCATATGTTTTCTCTGTATTAATACCATCTCCTAAAGTTTCAAATATAACTCCTCCCTCTCCAGGTCCTATTGTTACTGTTGATTTAGAAAATATAATAATTACTACAACGGCAATTATACCCAGTAAAAAAAGCCCTTTAGGTAATTGTAAATCTAATTGTTGTCTATTATTCATGTCTGTTTTTATTTATATCAAAAATACTGAATTAATTCTCTAAACTGAACAACTGTATGCTTTAAAAGAATATTTTATTGAGGTGTCTTAGTTAATATTTCTAAAACACCTCTAAAATTCTTATTTAGTGTGCATGTCCATCCATTCCACCTCCTTGTTGTAACAATTTCCCTTTTAAGAAATGAGCTCCTTTCGAAACTACCTTTATATTATAATTGTTATTCTGAATCGTTTTTATCTCTGTAAAACCATTATCTGTATTACCTAACGTAACTTCTAAAGGGATAAAGTCTTTATTATTTTCTGACATGAAAATAAAATTTTCTCCTTCATTATCTATAATTGCTTCCTCTGGAACTGCGAATACCTCATTACCATCCAATAAAACTTGTGCATTGATAAACATTCCAGATTTTAAACGGTTTTGTTCGTCTTCAAAATGCCCATGAACATTTACTGTTTTAGTCTTATCATCTACTTTTTGGCTTATTAATTTTATATAGCCTTCATAAGAAACATCTAATCCTGAAGGTTTAAAAATAAAAGTATCTCCTTTTTTAACTTTTATAATATCAGTTCCAAAAACATTCAATTCAGCGTGCATATGATCGTTATCTATAATCTCCATCATTTCACTGTTGGCTGCTAAGAACATCCCTTTATTTAAATTGTTTTCAACAATATACCCCTCAATTGGTGCTTTTATATATACATACTGTTGAATTCCATTTTTAGCTACAGTTTGCGGCGATAATCCAGCCATTTTTAATTGAGAGGCATAACTACTAGCTAAACTCTTTGCTGAACGATAAATCCCTTCTGTTATTTGAAATGATTTCTTAGAAGTTATATCGTTTTCTAGCAACATTTTTTTACGCTCATAATCAGCTTTGGCTACATTTAATTTATTAATCGCTTCTAAGTATGCATATTGTAAATTGATAAAATTAGGATGCTGTAATACAGCTATAGTTTGTCCTTTACGGACCCTATCCCCTGGCAATAAATCTGTTTTAAATACAAAGGCTTCCATAGGTGCATATACAGTTGCTTTACTTTGAGGTGGTACCTCTATTGTTCCCGTTACTTCTATTCGATCTCTAATTTTCTTTTTACCAATACTTTCAACCTTAATTTTTGCCGTTTCAAATTGCGCTTCTGTTAAATGTATCTCATTTTCATTATGATTGTCCTTTACTGAAGATGACTTTGCTCTTTTGTTTTTATCTTCTTTAGCATAATCATGTCCTGAATGATCTTCTTTACAACTAATGGTTATTATTGTAATTAATATTAAAATGATTTTTTTCATATTATAATGTCTTTTAACTCTATAATTCTTAAGAGTTTTATAGATTAATTCTTATTCTTTAGTATAAAACTCGTATGCTATTACGGTTTGATTGTAATTATTTATAAGTAATAAATAATTTTGCATCACTTGAAAATAGGCATTAAAACTCTGGTTATATTGATAAGCATCAATTTCTCCAGACTTATATGCTATTTCTAATTTTTCAATAAATTTTTCTGCTTGCTTTTTTGTTTCTTCAATACTTAAAAGTTCGCTTTCTAAATACTTTATTTGTTTTTGTAAACTTTTAAAATTGTTTTGAATTGCTATTTTTTTCGATTCATTTTGAAAAACTATCTCTTCTTTAAGAATCTTTTGCTCTTTAATTTTTGCATTATTTGACCAAAATGACAATGGAATATTGACCCCCACATTAAAACCTGTATAGGCATTATTATTTCCAGTTTTTCTATTGATAACTCCCGCTTTTAACTCTGGAAAATAAATAGCTTTTGCTGTAGAAATACTTCTTTCTGCTACTTTATTACTTTTATCTAACGCCTGTAAAAACGTGTCTGAAAGTGTATCTTTCTGAATTGAAATCTCTTTTTTCTTTGGAAATTTAGTCGCTGGAACTATTACTGATGTCAATTGTAATAATTCTTTTAACTGATTTTCTACCAATAAAAAATCTTTATAAACTTTATTCTTTTGAGATTGTACTCCTAAAGATTGAATTGTTGTTAAATCATTTTCTAAACCGCCTATTTCTCCAGATTTATGTAACTTTTTAGCTATACTCTTTATTTGATTAGTATTATCTTGTTGTTCTTCCATTAGAGAAATCAATCCAAATAAATAATGCCATTCTTGGTATAGCTTTTTTACTCTTGTTATCGTTTCTTTTTTAGATACTTCTCTTAAAGATTTTGCTAAATCAAGTTTTGATTTTGCTAATTTTCTTTTTTGAATATGTGATAATATTGAACCGAAATTTTGATTTATAGCCCACTCCTGCTCTGTTAAACCTGGTGCTATTCCTACATCCTGATATTGTACTGATGTTGGGTTTAATGCAATAGCACCAGAAATTGCTGCTTTACTTTTATCTACATTTAAATTTGCCTTCTTCAATAAAACATCTTTTTTCAAAACCATGTTTATAGCTTCATTCTCTGTTAGCTTTTGAGGAATTTCTTGAGCTGTTATTATGGATACACTAAATAATAAAATAAGAACTGTAACTGCTTTATTTAATGCTACCTTTTTAACTTTTACTGTTTCAAATATCATATATAAAACAGGTAATATTAATAGGGTTAATAGTGTTGCAGATATTAAGCCACCAATTACCACAGTAGCTAATGGTTTTTGAACTTCTGCTCCTGCTGATGAAGAAATTGCCATTGGTAAAAAACCAAGAGAGGCTACAGCTGCCGTCATTATTACAGGTCTTAATCGAATAGAGGTTCCCTTTTTAACTATTTCTCTTAAATTGGTTAGACCATCTTTCTTTAAACGATTAAACTCCGCTATTAACACAATACCATTCAATACGGCTACTCCAAATAAAGCGATAAACCCTATCCCTGCCGATATTGAAAATGGCATATCTCGTAACCATAAAGCGTAGATTCCACCTATAGCCGACATTGGAATTGCTGTATAAATTAAAATACTTTGTTTAATTGATTTAAACGTTATGTATAATAATAGAAATATTAGTAATAAAGCTACTGGTACTGCTATTCCTAAACGAGCACGAGCTTCTTCTAAATTTTTAAAAGTACCTCCATAAGTAATATAATAACCTGGATCAAACTGAATTTTACTATTTACTTTCTGCTTTAACTCTGCTACTATACTTGCTACATCACGTCCCCTAACATTAAATCCTACTGTTATTCTACGTTTTGCATCATCTCGTTGTATCTGATTTGGACCAGTTTCAAAATTAATTGTTGCTACATTAGATAATGGTATTTGAACTCCATTAGGTGTTGTTATATACAATTTTCGAATATCTTCGATATTATCTCTATTCTCTTTTGCCAATCGAACTACCAAATCAAAACGCTTCTCCCCTTCATATACATACCCTGCATTTTGTCCAGCAAATGCCGCATTAATAGCCGTATTTACATCAGAAATATTCAAACCATAATAAGCTAATTGACTACGATTATAATCTATAACTATTTGTTTTAAACCAGTTACTTTTTCAACATACAAATCTTCTGCTCCAGCTACTTCAAGAATAATATTATTCAATTTATTGGCATATTTTACTAACTTATTTAAGTCTTCACCATAAATCTTTAATACTACATCTTGTCTTGCTCCAGTCATTAACTCATTAAAACGCATTTGTATAGGTTGTTGGAATCCATAGGAAACTCCTAACATATTATCTTCTAATACTTTTTGCATTTTATTAGTCAATTCATTTTTTGTCTTAGCCTTTGTCCATTTACCTTTATCTTTTAAAATAATTATAATATCGGAAGCTTCAATAGGCATAGGATCAGTAGGAATTTCTGATGAACCAATTCTACTTACAATTTGTTCTATTTCATCTGGAAATTCTTTTAATAATAGCTCTGATGACTTATTAGATACATCAATAGTATAAGACAACGAACTACCTGTAGATACTACTGTTTGCACTGCTAAATCTCCTTCATCTAATGAAGGAATAAATTCTGACCCCATTCTTGAAAATGTAAACAAACTCAATCCGAAAATAGCTACTGCTATAATGATTACTTTTTTCTGATTACTTAGCACTAATTCAAGCAAAGGTGAATATGCTCTTTGTATCGATTCTATTATTTTATCAGAAATATTTTTCTTGTTATTAATTGTCTTTTTTAAGATCAATGCACTCATCATAGGCACATAGGTTAAAGACAAAATAAAAGCTCCTAGTATTGCAAAACTTACTGTCATAGCCATTGGCTTAAACATTTTTCCTTCAATACCAACTAATGCTAAAATTGGCAAATACACTATTAAAATAATAATTTCTCCAAAGGCTGCACTAGTTCTAATTTTTGAAGCCGAATTATATACTTCTTCATCCATTTGCTCTTGTGAAAGCTTTTCTCCTGACTTTTTTAATCCTAAATAATGCAAAGTAGCTTCTACAATAATTACAGAACCATCTACAATAATTCCAAAATCAATAGCTCCTAAACTCATTAAATTTCCCGAAACTCCAAAAACATTCATTAAACTAATTGCGAATAGCATTGCTAGTGGAATTACAGATGCTACTATTAACCCTGCCCTTAGATTTCCTAATAATAACACAAGGATAAATATGACTATTAGTGCTCCTTCTACAAGGTTGGTAGCTACAGTACTAATTGCTTTATCAACTAGTTTTGTTCTATCTAAAAATGGTTTAATTGCCACACCTTCAGGCAAACTATTTTCTATTTGAACAATTCGCTCTTTTACATCTTTAATTACTTTTGAGGAGTTTGCTCCTTTTAACATCATTACTATGGCACCTACAACTTCTCCATCTGTATTTCTAGTCATAGCTCCATAACGTACTGCATGTCCTAATTGAACTTCCCCTATATCTTTTATCAAAATAGGTGCACCGTTTTTAGTGTTCTTAATAACTATATTTTTGATGTCTTCTGGTTTATTAATTAAACCTTCACTTCTAATAAAATATGCTTTCGGGTTTTTATCTATATAAGCACCTCCTGTATTTTGATTGTTTTTCGCTAATGCTTCATAAACTTCACTAATACTTACATTCAAAGCTTGTAATCGCTCTGGTTGAATAGCAACTTCATATTGCTTTAAAAAACCTCCAAAACTACTCACGTCTGCTACGCCTTCTATTCCTAGTAATTGACGTCGTACTATCCAATCCTGAATAGAACGTAATTCCATTGCTGAATACTGCTTCTCAAAACCTTTTTTAGCATATAATGTATATTGATATATTTCTCCTAAACCCGTGGTTACTGGTGCCATTTCTGGAGTTCCTACTCCATCTGGTATTTGATTTTTAGCTTCAACAAGTCGTTCACTTATTTGTTGACGTGCCCAATAGATATCAACGTTATCTTTAAATACCACAGTTACTACACTTAGACCAAATCGAGAAAAAGATCGAACTTCTTCTATATCTGGAATACTTGACATGGTTAACTCTATTGGAAAAGTTACTAAACGCTCTATATCTTGAGCCGATTGTGATGGTGCTGAAGTAATTATTTGCACCTGATTATTAGTAATGTCTGGTACTGCATCTATTGGTAATTGTTTTAATGAATATATTCCCCAACCAATTAATACGAATACCAAAGCTCCAATAATCAATTTATTTTTAATTGAAAATTTTATGATATTATCTAACATTTTTCATGTGTTTAATTCTATTTTAATACGATATGTTCCCGATTTATCTATAAATCCGGTATAGCAGATTTTAACTCTTGTAAATACAAGAATTATAAACTGTTAAACTTTAAAATGTTGAATTAAACCCTAGGAGGTTGGAAAAGTTCATCTAAATAATTAGATGCTTTTAAATGTTTGCTAAAAAGTATTTTCTTTTTTGCTTGAAGTGGTTTTACAAATAAATAATTAAATTCTTTTGTAATAATAGCATTAGATATTCCTAATAAAATACAGTGATGATGGTGCTCTCTATTTCTTTCTTCCTCTGTGTCGTTTTCATGGTGAGAATCGTGATGCGCACTATCCATAGCTCCAATATGATTTTCCGTAACATCTTCATCAAAAATAATAGCATCTGTATGTGCTTGTACTGATGGTACAAACAATATTAAGATTAACATTATGATACTAATATTTTTCAAACTGAATCTTTTAGGCTAGTTACAAAATTATAAAAAAATTATAATAATTCCTTTCTAAAAAGCTATTTAAGTTCATTTTAAACTAATAGAAAAACCTGCATTCTTCAGAGAGAATACAGGTTTTTACACTAATGATATTAATATCTATTACTTCTTTTGGCCCTTCTATTTCTATCAGAAGGTTTTTGATTGAATTTATATACAAAACTCAATGAAAATCGTTGAGCATTCCTACTTCTATTTTGATAGATTGAAAAATTATTACCTATGATTTCTTCTCTAGACCTTCTTGTATCTAAAGCATTATAAACATTAAAAATTAAACTTCCTTTATTATTGAATATACTTTTTTGTAAACCAAAATTTAAATTTGTTATAGGTTTTGATTTAGTTTGTGCATTACGCTCTTCTCCTTGGTGAAAAACTCGTGTTTGTAACCTTAATGTTTTAAATGGTCTTAAATTCATTGTTAAATTGGTAAACCAAGTATTACTAGAAAAATCAGCTATTTGATTATTTAATATACCTTTTTGTTGAAATCTATATGCATTAAAATCTCCTGAAAAACGTAACCATTTTAATGGATTATAAGATGCTGATAGCTCTACTCCATAACGTTTTTCATTATCTAAATTTACTGGTGACTGAATAAAAACGCCTTCATTATTTTGTACTGTTTCGTATTGAAATGCATTATTGGTATCTGAATAATAAACAGAAGGATTCAACTGGAATTTATTTCCTCTATACATTATCGAAAGCTCTATTGCATCTGTAAATGATGGTCTTAACGCTGGATTTCCTGTAAACCTAGAAGTAAAATCTTTTAATTGAAAAAATGGATTTAACTGCCATAATGATGGACGTCCAATTCTTTTACTATAATTGATTTGTCCACTTAAGTTTTCTTTAAACTCATAACCTAAAGTAGCTGATGGAAATAAGTTTGTATACGTATCTTTTAAATTTAACGTAACATCTGAGGCGTCAATATCAATTTTAGTGTTTTCTATTCTCAAACCTAACTGATAATTTATTTTTCCTTTTTTTGAATTTATTTGCGCGTAGCTAGACAGTATCTTTTCTTTATAATCTAATTGATTATTAATGTTATCTATTATTTCAAACTGACCATTGATTAATTCCTCTGCTAAAAATTCATTTGTAATAGTTCTATTCTCAAACTTCGCTCCTATTTCTAAATTTGTTTGCTCGCTTAATGGTGTTGTAAAATCTGATTGAATTACAATATCATCTGTACTTCCCTTTCCTTTAGTTTGTATTGTTGTTTGAGCAATAATAGTTGTAGGAAATTTTTCATCTGTTTGTAAATGCCAATCTTTTTCACTATTCCAAAAATCATATTGAAAATCGATTGTTAGCTTTTGTCCTTTTTTAGCAAAGTTTTTTGTGTAATTTGCTTCTAATTGATTGTAATCTCTTTCTTCTACAGAGTTACCAATAGTTTGTAAGGACTGTGTTAAAACTCCAGAGTTAGAAAAATCAAAGAATAAGTTGGTTACATCAGTATCTTTAGTTTCGTTTCTATAATAAGCTATGGTAACTGTATTTTTATCATTTATATAATAGTCGGTACCAAAATAAAACAATTGTCCATCATCATGCCTATCTTCATCTTCACTTTGGTTTAAAAAAGTAGTTACATTATTATCTGTAGTAGTTTGTTTCTTAAAATACTCTCCTTCATAATCAGTATATCTAATTCCTAAATTTGTAAAAAAATTGAATTTATCCGCTTTATAATTTAAATTCCCTATTGCTCTATAATCATCTGGAACCCCTGCAACTAAACGTACTTGACCATTTAATCCTGATTTTCTATTCTTTTTTAGTATGATATTAATAATTCCTGCCGAACCTGATGCATCATATTTTGCTGATGGATTGGTAATTACTTCTATACTTTCTATAACGTCTGCAGATAATTGTTCTAGTGCTTGCGATTGTGATAAAGCTGAACGTCTTCCATTAATCATTACCTGTACATTTGCATTTCCTCGTAAACTTACTGTTCCTGTCGGACTTACATTTACAGAAGGTACATTACTTAATACATCAGAGGCAGATCCACTTTGTGAGGTAATATCTTTTCCTACTCTAAATACTTTTTTACCTAGTTTTAACGACACTTCTGATGTTTCTGCTTTAACTACTACTTCATCAAGTGTTTTAGTATCTTCTTTAACTGTAATACTTCCTAAATTAACTGTACTTTGCTCTTTTGTAATTTTTATTTTTCTCTCAACAGTTACAAAACCTATGTATTGAATTTCTAAATTATAATCACCAACCTTTATTTTAGAGAAGGTAAATTCCCCTTTATCATCGGTTACAACTCCTTCTATTAAATTATTAGTAGCATCTTTAAGTACAACTGTTGCGTAAGGTAATATTTCGTTTGAAGCATCTATAACTTTTCCTAAAATTTTTCCGTTGCTAGATTGTTTTTGAGCTACTACTGAAATACTAAAAAGTAAACAGAAGAATAGATTCATAAGTGGTTTCATATTTTATGAGTTTTAATTTTCATCAAAAATGAATAGAAAATTCTCCCTTTTCATTTAAAACTATGTGAACTGCTCTAACAATTTGCAAACTGCTCTAAAAACACTTTTATTTCGTTTACTTTTACCATACAATTAATATTCATGAAAAAACTATTCTATCTCATCCTTTTGTTATCTGCTATCTCTTGTAAATATGAATTCAAAAGATATAAGCATAGAGACAAGATGTATAAAATTCAAAGAAATTTTTTATTCAAAACTGGAGACAATCCGCAATGGGCTACAAAAGATTTTGATGATAGTAATTGGAATATTGAAAATAAAGTTCCTGAAGGAGATGATATTTTTTGGACTAGAAAAATAATTAATATAACTGAAGTTCCTGATTCTCTACAATTAACAGGTATAAATATCAATGCTTTTGGAGCATATGAAGTGTTTTGGGATGGTGTTTTAATAGGTAGAAATGGAGAGCCTGGAAATGAATTAAACAATGAGAAAACCGGAAGAACAACTGATAAATATCTAATCCCAAATAACTTACTTGAATTAGGAAACCATACTTTAGCCTTACGTATGTCGCAACTTTACGAAAAAGGAGCTCCTCGTGGAATTTATATATACATAAAAGATTATAACGAACTAGTTACCGATAAGTTAAAAGATACTATTTATATCAATATTTTGGCTGGAGCATTTTTACTGGCTACTATTTATTATTTCTTTTTATACATAAGCGATAGAAAACAGTATACAATGTTACTATTTAGTATTTCTAGTTTTTTATTTTTCTTACTAATTATACTAGAATATATTAAGTTTTACATTCCAATACACTATTCACATTTCGTTTTACGTTTAGAAGCTATTGGTTATTTAACTTTATTCATATCCTTTATAGTTCCTTATTATTTTTCTGTACAGTTCACTTTTCCTTTCCGAAAATGGTTTTTCTTAGCGTATAGTATTTTTCTAATATGGATTCATCAGTATTACTCGCCTTCGTTTGATTATACAGCTTTATTTTTGGCTCAGATGATGTGGCTCTCTTCTACTCTAATTATCTGTTACGCTATATACAAAAAACAGAAAGCCGCTATTGTTGTTTTATTTGGTTTACTATTGAGTTTTACTGTATATAAAATATCCATTTTCGATGTAAGCTTATTTGTTAGTTTTGCTATTATTTCTTTATGCATGTTTTATATATTATCAATAAAACTAAAAGAGCAAAGACTCGCTTTTGAACATACAATAGCTGAATCTACTAGATTAAAATATGAATTATTAAAAAAGAAAATACAGCCCCATTTTTTAATGAATACCTTAACTTCTTTAATTGATTGGGTTGAAGAAGCTCCTGATAAAGGCGTTGAATTTATTGAAGCTTTAGCAGGCGAGTTTGATTTATTAAATCAAGTAGAAAATGAAACTTTAATTCCAATTTCTCAAGAAATAAAGCTATGTAAAAGTCATCTGAATATTATGAGGTATAGAAAAGAAATAGAATACCTTTGGGAAGATGAAGGTGTTTTAAATGATGATTCTCAAACCATTCCTCCTGCTATTATTCATACTTTACTTGAAAATAGTATTACACATTGCTTACCTCTTAAAAACAACTCTATGCATTTTAAATTAGTTGTAGAAACAAGTAATAACAAACAAAAATATACCTTTCTAACCTATGCAAAAGTTAGAAACTCTCAAAAAGATAGATCAGATGGAACTGGTTTTAAATATATCAAAGCACGTTTAACCGAGAGTTATAAAAATAATTGGAACTTTAGTTCTGAACCTACTGAAAATGGATGGAAAAATGTAATAACAATTATAAAATAGCTTATGAAAATTTTAATTATTGAAGATGAAGCTCGTATTGCTAAAAGAGTGGAACGTATGACCAAAGAGTTTTTTTTAAATACACTTCAAGAATTAACTTGTGTGCATTCCTTAACAGAAGGTATAGAACATATTCAAAACAATCAATTAGATTTATTATTACTTGATTTAAACCTAAACGGTGAAAATGGTTTTGACGTACTAAAAAATAGTGTTTCAGAATCTTTTCATACCATTATTGTTTCAGCCAATAAGCATCAGGCACTAACTGCTTTTGAGTATGGTGTTTTAGATTTTGTTCCTAAACCTTTTAATAAAGCAAGGTTAGAACAGGCTTTTAATAGAATTATACGAAAAGAAGAAGTAACTACAGAAAATCTTCAATATTTAGCTATTAAAAAACGTACTGGAGTACAATTAATCGATATTAAAAATGTACGATATATAAAAGGTGCAGGTGTATATACCGAAGTGTTTTTAACAAACAATCAGAAAGAATTACACGATAAATCTTTAGAAAAACTGTCTCAATTATTACCAGAATCTTTTCAACGTATTCATAAATCATATCTAGTAAAAATTACTGAAATCAAAGAAATTATTGTACAAACTGGTAGTAAATATTCTGTTGAATTAAATAATGGCGAAATTCTCCCCGTTGGTAGAACTAAGTATAAAGAATTGAAAAAACTATTTTTATAAAAAAAAGGTTGAAAATTTATTTTTTCAACCTGTCTTTAGTGTATTCTATTTTTGTTTTTCCGTGGGCTATTGGACTTCCATCTTCATCTAAACTAACCATAACTATTTTATCAATAGCAATAATAGTTTTATGAGTAATCTTATTACGTACTTCACAATTTAAAGTAATTGATGATCTTCCAAATTTTACAACTTCAATACCAATTTCTATTATATCTCCTTTTTTAGCTGAGCTTACAAAATCTATTTCAGACATAAACTTTGTTACTGTTTTAGGAATTTCTAATTGAATAATAGCATATAAAGCTACTTCCTCGTCAATCCATTGTAACAATCGCCCTCCAAATAAAGTTCCATTTGGATTTAAATCTTCTGGTTTTACCCATTTTCTAGTGTGAAATCTCATATATTTTATTTTACTACAAATTTCAATATTTAGGTCTTGTTAACCTATCAAACATCATTTGTTTTTTATATTTTACCATAGTATTTTCTAATAAACCACTCTATAGATAAGAGTCCAATAATTAAAAACAACGTCCATTTCCAATTAATTAAATTTTCTTTATTGCTAATTGATTTTTGGGTTGTATAATAAGACTTGTTAAGCGATAAATCTTCTAGTAAATTATCAACTGAGTTTGCATAAAACAACTTTCCTTTTGTTTTTAAAGCTAAGGAATTAAGCTTTTTATAATTAGCATTTGTAAACTGTTCTTCTATTTGATAATCGGTTATTTTAAATTTTCCATAACTATTTATATTTTGATTTTTTACCGACACTCTATAACTATAATCACCAGAAGTTAAGCCTTCAACCGATACCTGAAATGAATTATTTACAAGTGAAAATGGTAAAGTTTTTTTCTCTTTACTCTCTGTATTTGTAATTGTTAGCTGTAGTTCAGCTCTATTATCAAATTGGTAATTTTTATCTACATAAAAAGCTGTAATGCTAATTGGTACATTGGCCGCATATAAACGTTCTGCACTAACTTCTAATCTTTTTCTTTTTTTATTAGACGCTAAATATTGAGTTAAGCTACCTATAAATGTATCAAACGTTTCAAAAGATTGTTCTTTTAAAAAACTTGCTGCTCTCCATTTCCAAATTCCTTCTCCAAATAAAACTGCATACTTTTTTTCATTATTCTCAATGGTAGTTAACAAAGGCTGTTGCGTTTCTACTCCAGCAAATTTTTGATACAATAAACTTTGCGATTTACTATCTAAGGTAACTTCCCCAAACTTGTCTATAAGCGGAGGAAACTCATCAAAACCAATGTCTTTTTGTAAAAAAGTTAAAAAACCATCATTATAAATAGCTGCATATTCTTCTACTTGATTAATCGCTTGCTTTCGAACACCTAATTTTAAAGAGTTTAAAAAGTTCCAATCAGTCTTAGTTCCTGAGATTACTAAATAATTTGAAGAAACTTTTTCAAAAAACTTTTTAAAATAACTATTGGGTTGATACAATACATAAAACTGATACTCTGAAAAATTAATATTCCTATCGTTAATTAAAGCTATATCTGCCTTACGTTGTTTATTACTTTCTATTGATTTTTTAAGTGCTCCTAAATCAGGGTGTAAAAAAGAGCTTACTATCAATACTTTTGTTTGTTCATCAAGTACTTCTACCGAAAAGCTTTTATAGTTATTCTTTGTATTTTTTTCATTCTCAATTTTACTAATTGAAGCTGAGTAGTATTGTAAACCTTTTTCTCCTGATAACAAATTAGTCGAAACTGTTTGAGATGGATTTGATGAAGAAAACTGTAGTTTTTTTGAAAAAACTCTTTTTCCCTTATGCGATATTGTAAAAGTAGAAGTTACTTGTTCTTTTCCTTGATAATACAAAAGAGCTTCTACGGGAAACTTATTTTTTATATAACTGTATTTATTTACATTCAGTTGTGAAATTTGTATATCTTGATATGTAGTAGTATCACCAACAACTATAGGATATACACTTTTGTTTATATTTAAATATTCATAATCATTTCCTTTTGTTTGGTTACCATCACTAATTAAAATAGTAGCGCTATTTGCTTCTTTATTTAATTCACTAACTGATGTTATTGCTTGTGAAATATCTGTTTGAGTTTCTGAAAAAGATAAACTATCTAATGCTTTTATATTTTTTCCATAAGTAAACAATTGTACATCAAACTTATCTTGTATTTTTTTATTGTTTTCAATTTCTTGTACAATGCCTGCTATCTCTTTTTCCTGCTTAAAATGTTTAACAGACAAAGAATTATCAACTAAAACAGCTAAAACCGGTTTGTTATTTTCAGTTTCAACCATTTCAATTTTAGGATTGATTAATAGTAATAACAGTAAAAACAAACTCAATGCTTTTAAAAAGAATAAAAAAACATGGATTTTAGGCGTTTTTTTGGCTTTATAAAAATATTGAAAGAAAGCAATTGCAACGCTTACTAAAACTGCTAATACTATATAAAAAAGGGTCAATGATTCCACAAAAGATATTTTAATCTGTGAATATAAAAATATCTATTCAATTAAATTAATCTAATAAGTTTTCATTTATGATTTCGGTCATAAATTAATTAGTCTATGGGTAATAATTTTGTAGTAAATATTATTAGGCATGAGTACAACAAAACAATTAACTGTAAGTAATTTAAACTTTAAGACTTTAAATTTCAACCCAATAAAAACAATAAATCAAAAGATAGCAGAAGAAAAAAAGAATGCTATTGGTATATCTGTTATTTTAATAATGATAGGTACTATGATTGCTTCTTTTTCTGCAGCCTTAGCTGTGCATGGAGAAGTAAATCTGTTCCCATTAATATTTACCTGTGTTTCAGCTATGGGAGCAAATGCTTTAGCTATAAGTCAACGACCATTTAAAGTTGTTGCTTGGGGGTTTATAATTAATATTTTGGGAAATATTTTATTAATTATTTACCAGCTTGCGCTTTTGGCTTAGCATCAAACATTTTAAAAAAGAGCATGGAAGCTATATTTCGTGCTCTTTCTTTAGCTTCATGAGCTTTTTTTCCAATAAAAAGATTATCAATAGTTTCAAACCATAATTGAAGCCATCTTCCAAAATGTTCTTGAGAAATACTATGATCAAAGTTTTTATCTAAATCTTTATGTGCTTTCATAGGATTTCCTTTAAACTTACGAACAAAGAAAAGATTGGTTTCCCAAAAATCGGTAAGTTTTTGCAAATGACTTTCCCAAGTTTCATCTGGAATGGTTTTTATAAAAATCGGACCAATAAAGTCATCTTCTTTAATTTTATCATAAAAAGTAGATACTAATAAATATACATCTTCTCTATTCTCTATTTCTTTTCTATTCATCAAAAACTATTTATTAATAAGCAACAAAAGTATATCTTTATACTGTTGCAATTTATGACTTAAATCATAATGATACCTAAAGAACTTTTACTAAGCTATAACGCTCAATATAAAACCTATAAAAAAGGAGAAATTATTTTTTCTGAAAATCAAACTGCTCATAACTATTTTCAAATTAGTAATGGAGCTATTAAAATGAATAATTATAATGAAGATGGAAAAGAGTTTATTCAAGGTATTTTTTATAAAGAACAGAGTTTTGGTGAACCTCCTTTATTTATCGATGTAAAATATCCTGCCAATGCAGAAGCTATTTCTGATTCAGAAGTTATAGTAATTTCAAAAGAACAACTATTTAATTTACTCCAAGAAAATCCAGAAATTCATTTAAAAATAACACAAAGTCTAGCCAAACGTTTGTATTATAAAGCAATTATAGCTTCCGAAATTTCTAGTCAAGAACCAGCTCATAGAGTTCTTCGGTTTTTTGATTATTTAAAAAATGATGTTTATAAAATAAAGGGAGACTTTACTTTTAAAATTGAATATACAAGACAGCAAATTGCCGATATTCTAGGCTTACGTGTAGAAACAGTAATACGTGTAATAAAATTATTGGAAAAGAAAGGTGATCTTAAAATCTTAAAACGAAAAGTTTATCGTTAAATTCCTTTCAGATATCCTTTAACATAATATAAGTATTTTCTATTTTTGTTGCTTACAACACAACAACAAAAAATGAACTTAACACAATTAAATGCCATCTCTCCTATTGATGGTAGATACCGCAATAAAGTTGCGGATTTAGCTAATTATTTTTCAGAAGAAGCCTTAATTAAGTACAGAGTAAAAGTTGAAATAGAGTATTTTATTGCTTTATGTGAAATTCCTTTACCTCAGTTAGTTGATTTCAACAAAGATTTATATTCAAACCTTCGTGAAATTTACACTTCTTTTTCGTCTGATGATGCTCAGAAAATTAAAGATATCGAAGCAATTACCAATCATGATGTAAAAGCTGTTGAATACTTTATTAAAGAAAAATTTGATGCTTTAAATTTACAAGCTTATAAAGAGTTTATCCATTTCGGATTAACTTCTCAAGATATTAATAATACTGCCATTCCTTTATCTATTAAAGATGCAATGAATGACGTTTATTATCCTACTTTAGATACTTTAGTATGCAAATTAGCTGATTTATCTGAAGAATGGGAAAACATTCCAATGCTAGCTCGTACACATGGACAGCCAGCCTCTCCTACTCGTTTAGGAAAAGAATTTTTTGTATTTGTAGAGCGTATTAATAATCAAGCAATACACATACAGCACACACCACATGCAGCAAAATTTGGAGGTGCTACAGGAAATTTCAATGCACATAAAGTAGCATATCCAGACATTGATTGGAAAAATTTTGGAACCCATTTTGTTGAAGAAATTTTAGGATTACATCATTCGTTTCCAACTACTCAAATTGAGCACTATGACCATATGGCTGCTTTATACGATGGCTTAAAACGTATAAACACTATTTTAATCGATTTAGACCGTGATGTATGGACCTATGTTTCTAACGATTATTTTAAACAAAAAATAAAGAAAGGTGAAGTAGGTTCTTCAGCAATGCCACATAAAGTTAATCCTATTGATTTTGAAAATTCTGAAGGTAACTTAGGAATTGCAAACGCTATTTTTGAGCACTTATCGGCTAAATTACCTGTATCTAGATTGCAACGTGATTTAACTGACAGTACTGTTTTACGTAACATAGGGGTTCCTTTTGGACATACCTTAATTGGTTTTGCTTCAACTTTAAAAGGTTTAAATAAGTTATTATTAAACGAAGAAAAATTTGAAGAAGATTTAGAAAACAATTGGGCTGTAGTTGCAGAAGCTATTCAAACAATTTTACGTCGAGAAGCATATCCAAATCCATACGAAGCTTTAAAAGGTTTGACACGTACAAACGAAAAAATAACACAACAGTCTATTGCTAATTTCATTGATACTTTAGAAGTTTCTTCTGAAATAAAAAATGAGTTAAAAGCAATTACACCATCTAATTATACAGGAATTTAATTTTATGAATATCATCATTTTTGGACCTCCTCTTGCTGGAAAAGGGACGCAATCTAAGAACATAATCACTAATTTTGGTTTAACTCATCTTTCAACTGGAGATGTCTTAAGAGCAGAAAAGTCTCAAGAAACCGACTTAGGTTTAAAAGCTTCCGAATACAGCAATAAAGGTTTATTAGTTCCTGATGAATTGGTAATGAAAATTCTTGAAAAAGTTTACACTCAAAGTGACAACAAAAAAAACTTTTTATTTGATGGATATCCTAGAAACGTTATTCAAGCAGAACACTTAATTAATATTTTAGAAAAGGATAATAATACTATAGACTTTGTTATTTATTTAAAAGTACCTAAAGAAGTATTGTTAGAAAGAGCCAAAATAAGAGCTAAAGAAGAAAATAGAAAAGATGATGCAGATCAAAATACGGTATTAACTAGAATTGACGAGTTTATTACCCAAACGGTACCTGCAATAGATTATATTAAAGGAAAAAACATTCCTACTCTAGACATTGATGGAAATCAATCTATTGAAATTATTAGTCAAACTATTTACCAAAATTTAAAGTCTTTATAAACATGATTAAAGTTGTTAACTTTTCATTTTCTTTAAAAAATAGCCTTAAAGTTGCTTTTTGTCTTTTTGCTATTTCATTTATCTCTTGTTCTCCAGAAAAGAAAGGAGATCCAACTCGTTTTAAATATGGAACTTTTGAAATTCCAGCTGGAGAGGGCTATGGAAAAACTATTATTGTAAGGAAAGATAGCTTACAAATTGAAGAATACACTAAAAAAGTAAGTATTTCAACAGATAGTTTAACCACTGTTAAGGAAGAAAAACATATTGATACACTTTACATTAAGTGGAAAAATAATTTTGCCTATAACTTAAAAATGAAAAATCCAAAAACAGATTTGGATAAAGACCCTATATTTGTTCAAATTACAAAAGTAACCGATAGCTCTTATAGTTTTACAGCTAGAATTGGTTACTCTAATTTTAAACAAAAAGGAACTGTATATAAAGTAAAATAAACTATGGAAATTTTCTTACAACCCGACACCTGGGGTGCATTAGTAACCTTAACTTTTTTAGAAATTGTTTTAGGTATTGATAACATTATTTTTATATCAATAGCAGCAAATAAACTACCTGAAAACCTACAAAAAAAAGCCACTAATATAGGTTTAGTTTTAGCAATGGTATTGCGTATCGTTTTACTATTTGGTATTTCTTTACTTATAGCCATGAATGCTCCATTATTTCATGTAGACTTTTCTTGGTTTAAAGCTGGAGTTACAGGACAAGCTTTAATCCTATTTGCTGGAGGTATATTTTTATTATATAAAAGTACCAAGGAAATTCACCATAAAGTAGAAGGTCATGAAGAAAATGCCGAAGACGGAAAACCTCAAAAAGGATATACTTTAACACAAGCTATTATTCAAATTACATTAATTAACATTGTATTCTCTTTTGATTCAATTTTAACGGCAGTTGGTATGACAAACGGTGTTGAAGGAGCTATGATTATTATGATTGCTTCGGTTGTTTTATCAATGGTTATTATGATGTTATTTGCTAATCCAGTAGGTAAGTTCGTAAACAAGCATCCAACAATTCAAATGTTAGGGTTATCATTTTTAATATTAATTGGATTTATGCTTATTGCTGAAAGTGCCCATCTATCTCATGCTAAATTATTTGGTGAAGAAATAGGTACAATTCCTAAGGGTTATTTGTATTTTGCTATTACCTTTTCATTATTAGTTGAAATGCTAAACATGAAAATGCGTGGAAATTCAAAAAAATAAAGCTAATTAGTTAAAATTATACTATTTTTAAATAAGACCTGTTTATAATTATAAATAGGTCTTATTTTTTTATACATTTGCGAACTGAGTTATGTTCAGCTTTAAAAGACATATTGCCCTTTTACTTATCTTTTCGTTGCTAACACCAACATTAGTTAGGGCTTCTCATGACCTTTTTGAAGATCATGAACATATTGCTTGTACTTCTAAAACAGAGCAACACTTACATGAATTAGAGAATGATTGTGGTGATTTACACCTACAATTAAAAGTTACTTATTTTGATTTAGGTAATAATTACGAATTATTTTCTGAAGATATTCATGTAGAAAAAGCTCTTAGAAGTCCAAAACAATTTAACTCAAATTTCACTTCACTTAAATCATCACGCGCACCGCCTAGTTATATAATAATTACGTAATCTTTTTATTCAATTATTTATAGCTAAAATTTAATGAACTTAAAAAATATTGTTCTGATGCTTTTGTTATGGAGTTTTTCTTCTATAATAATAGCACAAGAAGAATGTACATATACATTCTCAGGTTTAGTAGATGATTTTCATGATAAATCGCCCATAGTTGGAGCTACGGTTTTAATTAAAAATCAAAACAAATACACCACTACAGATATCAATGGAAAATTCACCATTAATAATGTATGTAAAGGTACTATTACTGTTGAAATTTCTCACGTTGCATGTGACCCTAGAACTTTAACTTTTACAATAGACAAAAACCTTTATAAAGTTATTGATTTAGAGCACCATATTGAAGAATTAAACGAAGTAAGTGTTAAAGGTAAAACGGGGTTAAAAACTAAAACTTCACAAGAAACCTTAATTAAAACAAAAACTTTAGAAAAATTCAGTAGTGCAAGTTTAGGTGATGCTTTGAAAGATATATCTGGTGTATCTTCTATTAATACTGGGAACTCTATTGTTAAACCTGTAATTAACGGTTTACATAGTAGTAGAGTTCTTATTTCTTTTAATAATGTACGTTTACAAGATCAAGAATGGGGAATAGAACACGCTCCTAATATTGATTTAAACGCTGCAGAAACTGTTTCAGTTATAAAAGGAGCTAATGCATTACAATATGGTGGAGATGCTATAGGAGGAGTTGTTATTGTTAATCCCTCAAAAGTTCTGATTAATAAAGATACTTTGTATGGAAAAACAATTCTTTCTCAGCAATCTAATGGAAGACTTTTTAATATTACTAGTAGTTTGCAAAAAAATTATGCAAAAGGCTGGTATATAAATGGACAAGCTTCGTACAAAAGAGCTGGTGATTTTAGAGCACCTGATTACTATTTGACAAATACAGGAATAGATTCTAAAGCGTTTACAATTGCTACAGGATTTAAAAAGTTCGATAAAGGTTTTGAACTTTTTTATAGTCATATAGTTAATAAAATAGGAATTCTAAGCGCCTCTCATGTAGGTAGTGCTTCTGATTTAAGAAATGCTATTAACAGCCCTACTCCATTAAAAATAAGTGATTTTAGTTATACAATAGACAACCCAAAACAAGATGTTACTCACCAATTACTTAAAGCTAGCTACTATAAGCGTTTTAAAGGAATTGGTAAATTATCTTTACAATATGATTTCCAAAGCAACAATAGATTAGAGTTTGATTTAAGAAGAGGTGACAATAAAAATTTAGCTGCCACTGATTTATTATTAAAAACTCATTCTTTTAGAGCTGATTTAAAAATGGATGCAAATCCTGATCGAATTTATAAATTTGGAATTATTGGAAGCTATCAAAATAATTTCCCTGACCCAGCAACTAAAGTAAGAAGAATCATACCTGATTATGACAAATATACTTTTGGAGCTTATGGAATTGGAAATTTTAGATTTGAAGACATCTTATTAACTGCAGGTATAAGATACGATTTTGAACATATTGATGCTAAAAAGTTTTATCAAATTTCTAGATGGAACAGTTTAGGTTATCAAAATGATTTTAGCCACTTTATAGTTGATCCAAATGTGCAAGGCACTCAATTATTGGCAAATCCTGTATTTACTTACCATAATATTTCGACATCATTAGGCATTTCTTATAACATTAATGAAAAAAGTTCTTTAATTGCGAACTATGGTTTAGCAAATAGAGCACCTAATGCTTCTGAATTATTCAGTGCTGGGTTACATCATTCTGCAGCTAGAATAGAATTAGGAGATTTACGTATACAACCAGAAACGTCTAATAGATTTTCTGCTACTTATAATTTTAACCACAACAAACTTGATTTTTCTGTTGAAGGATTTTACAACTTTATAAATGATTTTATTTATATAGAACCTTCAGGAGCTGAATTAACACAACGTGGTACTTTTGTTACTTGGGATTATAAACAAGTAAACGCTCATTTATTTGGTATCGATACTAATATAAGTTATCAAATAAACAAAAGTTTAAGTATCGGAAATAAAACTTCGTTTCTTAGAGGAAAGGATACAAGTAACAAACGTGATCTTATAGATATTCCTCCATTTAAGACGGTAACGCAACTTACTTTTAACAAAGCTGAATGGTATAATTTCAATGCTTCTGTTCAAAGTGAATTTAATGCTAGACAAAACAATTTCCCTAACAACAATTTTGACATTTTTATCCCTCAAACTAATAGTTATGAACTTGTTGATATTAGTACACCTCCCAATGCTTACCATTTATTAAATTTTTCGTCAGGTATAGAGTTTAATCTATTTAAAACCAATATGGGATTAACATTTTCTGTAGACAATATACTTAATACCAGTTATCGAAATTATTTAAACAAACTACGCTACTTTGCTGATGATTTAGGGAGAAACTTTAAAATTCAATTAAAAATTAATTATTAAAAAAACACATTATGAAACTTATTAAATTATTTTCAATACTTACTATTTTTTCTTTAGTATTCGCTTCTTGTTCAGATAGTACTCCTACTGTTGTAAATGAAGAAGAAGTAATAACAACAATGAAAGTCGTTTTAACAGATTCAAGTAATAACACTGTAACTCTAGAGAGTAAAGATTTAGACGGAGATGGCCCTAATCCTCCAGTAATCACAGGAGGAACTTTAAAAGCAAGTACAACTTATAACGCAGTTATTACTTTATTAAACGAAACTGAGAATCCAGCTGGAAATGTAACTGACGAAGTAGCTAAAGAAGCTGATGAGCACCAATTCTTCTACAGTGCTACTGGAGTTGCTGGTACTTTTGCTTATGCTGGAACTAATGATTCTAATGGAAACCCTGTTGGAATTCAATTTACAGTTACTACTGGAGCTGCAGGAACTGGAACTTATACAGTTACTTTAAGACATGAGCCTAACAAATCGGCTGCTGGTGTTAAAGATGGTGATATTACTAATGCAGGTGGTTCTACTGATATTGAAGTTAGCTTCCCTATTACAGTACAATAATAAATTTATATATTGTAAAAAACCTCAGGTTAATCCTGAGGTTTTTTATTTACTCTCTTAAATAATATTAAGAATCAAAAACTCCCCAAAACTGGGGAGTTTTCTTCTTATATAAACAAACTTTAACTTAATAAAGTTTTAGTGCTTTTCCTTTTTAAGCAATTCCGGAAATTTCTGCTTAAAACGATTTAGCCTCGGAATAGAAACCTTTTGCACATAAGGATTTTCTGGATGTAATCTCTCATAGTTTTGATGGTATTCTTCCGCTGGATAAAACTTGGTAAATTTTGTTACTTCAGTTACTATTTTACCTTTATAAATTTCTTTATTTAATTTTTTAATTGTGTTTTCGATTATTTGTTTCTCCTTATTATTACTATAAAATGCAATAGACCTATATTGACTTCCATAATCTGGGTGCTGTCCATTTTTTGTTGTAGGATTATGAGAACCAAAATAAACATCTACTAAAGTTTGAAAGCTCACTACTTTAGGATTATAGTAAACAGCTACTGTTTCTGAATGCCCAGTTCTTCCTGTTCCTATTTTTCTGTAAGTAGGATTTTTTGTGTGTCCACCTGCATAACCTGAAACTGCTTCCTCTACTCCTTTTACACTTTCAAAAATAGCCTCTACGCACCAAAAACATCCGCTTGCAAAATAAGCTACTTTGGTATCTTTTGAGTAAGATATGATTTTATCATTCTCTTTAATTTCTTCTTTTTTTGTGAAATTTGTAAAAATAATAGCTGATAAAAACACTGCTGAAAGTGCTATTGATTTTAGTATCTTCATAAATTATAATCTTTTATACCTATTCAGTCGTGTAAAAAAACAAGTTTTTACAATTGTTTACAACTTTAGGTTTTCCTTAAGAAAATTGTTTGTGAGTTGCCATCGGGTTTTTTACTTTTGTTTACGTAAATAGTAGCAATTAAATGGAACATTTTATAGTATCAGCGCGTAAGTATCGTCCTCAAAATTTTGAAGATGTTGTTGGCCAACAAGCCATCACCAATACTTTAGAAAATGCTATAAAAAACAATCATTTAGCGCAAGCATTACTTTTTACAGGACCTCGTGGAGTTGGTAAAACTTCTTGTGCTCGTATTCTAGCTAAAAGAATAAATCAAGAAGATGCTACTAATGAAGATGAAGATTTCGCTTTTAATATTTTTGAATTAGATGCCGCTTCAAACAACTCTGTAGACGATATTAGAAACCTAACGGATCAAGTTCGTATTCCTCCTCAAACTGGAAAATATAAGGTTTATATTATAGACGAGGTTCATATGCTTTCTCAAGCAGCTTTTAATGCTTTTTTAAAGACATTGGAAGAGCCACCAGCACATGCTATTTTTATTTTAGCAACAACTGAAAAGCATAAAATTATTCCAACAATATTATCACGTTGTCAAATTTTCGATTTTAAGCGTATAGGTGTTTTAGATGCTAAAGAGTATTTAAAAACGATTTGTGCTAAAGAAAATATTACAGCTGAAGATGATGCTTTACATGTAATAGCTCAAAAGGCTGATGGTGCTATGCGTGATGCTTTATCTATTTTTGATAGAGTTGTTAGTTTTTCTGGTAGTAACTTAACACGTGAAGCCGTTACTCAGAATTTAAATGTATTAGATTATGATGTTTATTTTAACATTACTGATCTATTACTTGAAAATAAAATACCTGAAGTATTGATGGCTTTTAACGATGTTTTAGCCAAAGGCTTTGAAGGACATCATTTTATAAACGGTTTAGCATCTCACTTTAGAGATTTATTAGTTGCTAAAGATGAAGCTACCATACAATTACTAGAAGTTGGAGATAATACAAAGAAGAAATATTTAGATCAAGCTAGAAAAGCTAATATGCAATTTTTGCTTCCAGCTATTGATAAAGCAAACGATTGTGATTTAAAATATCGAGGAAGTAAAAACCAACGTTTACTGGTAGAACTTACCTTAATGCAAATAGCCTCTATCACTTTTGATGGAGCAAAAAAAAAATCTAGCAACTACATAATTCCGGCTACTTTTTTCACCTCTTTATCTCCTTCGGTAAAGAAGATTGCAATTCAACCAATTGTAAAAGCTACAGAGATTCCTCAGGAAACAAAACAACCTGAAGTTAAAGAAACTCCACAAGCCCAATCTACAAAACCAATGTTGAAAAACATTAAACGTAGGGCTTCTGCACTTTCTTTAAAAAGTGTACATAAGAAAAAGGTTGTTGTTACTAATGATGATGATGAAAACTTCGAAAATCACCCAAGAACTCCTTTTACTAATGAAGAATTAGCAGAAGCTTGGAAAAAATACTATTTTAAATTACAAGGATTAGGTGAACGAAGTATGGCAGCTATTTTAGCATCGGATACTCCATTATTAGGAGCTAATCATAAAATAAAGTTCTCTGTTCCTAACGAATTAATGAAGTCCCAATTAAGAAAAGGGAAACCAAAATTAATGCGTTATTTACGTGAAGCTCTAAATAACTATGGTATCGAAGTTGATATTGTAGTAAATGAAACTATAGAAAAAAAGTTTGCCTATACTCCTCATGAAAAATATGAAAAATTAAAAGAGAAAAATCCTTTAATTGAAAAGTTAAAGCAAACTTTTGGTTTAGATCTCTAATTTTTTACCTAAATAAACAATAGCGTTATTTTCTTTAATATTTGCCGTATTAAATGTTGGTAATACTTCTAAGGTATCTCCTACTTTTACAAATAATGGTATTGATTTTATCTCTTCCTCAATTTTTTCAAGTTTAGTTACAAAATCTTCTTCTGATTTTACAATCAATTCATGTATCGTAGGATAATCTCTCGCGCTTTCATTCAGATTAAAGTAATCATCATTTTCTGTGAATAGATTCATTTCTTCTTCTATTTCACTATCCTTAACCTCTTTTGAACTAGCTACTCTATAGGCACCATGCTCACCATACAACTCAGATAATTGTGTTATTGCATATTTATTAACCACATCACTACCAGTCATTGCAATCAGATAACCAACGTCACTTAGTTCTACCTTATCATCAATACTATCGTTATAAATATCAATATCAAAAGCTTCAATTTCATTATTACGAGCTTTTTCAATATAATCTTTATTCTGATCTAACAATATTACCCTTCTATCATTATCTTTTAAATATTTAGCAATCACTCTTGCTGCTTCAGAAGCTCCAATAATAACTATCGCTTCAGATTGTTTTAAGAATACTCCTACTAGTTTAGCAAACAAACGTGCTGTAGTTGCATTTAATAGTACTGTACCCAATACAATCATAAATACCAAAGGAGTTATATATTCTGCACCTACTACACCTTGTTTCATTAGTTTAGTTCCAAATAATGAAGCAATACCAGCTGCTACAATACCTCTGGGACCTACCCAACTTATAAATAATTTTTCATTGAGTTTTAAAGTTGAACCTCGTGTACTTAGAAATACACCTAAAGGACGTATTACTAAAACTACAATGGCAAATAACAATAGTGCTTCCCAGTTAAAAATAAGTTGAAGCTGACTCATATCCATGTTTGCAGCCAACAAAATAAATAGGATAGAAATTAATAATACTGAAAGTGATTCTTTGAAATATAATAATTCGTCAAAACTGTGAATTTTACTATTCGCTATTACCATTCCCATTACCACTACCGATAATAAACCAGATTCATGAGCAAATAAATCAGACAATACAAATACAAATAATACGGTAGATAATGATACCACGTTTAATAAATAATGTGGAACCAACTTCCTATTAACTATAAATATTAAAGCATGTGCAAACGTAAAACCAAAAGTTGAGCCAAATAATAAGATTTTACCAAACTCAAGTAAAGCTGTTTTTGTAAAACCACTTCCACCTCCAACACTAATAAATTCAAAAACCAATACTGCTATTAATGCTCCAATTGGGTCAATTAAAATACCTTCCCATTTTAGCACAGCTGCTACATCTTTTTTAAGAGGTACATTTCTTAATATTGGCGATATTACTGTTGGACCTGTAACTATTATTAATGCTGAAAACAACATTGATATTTCCCATCCTAATCCAAAAATATGATGTGCTACAATACCTGAAACAATAAATGTTACTGCAGAACCCAAAGTAATCAGCTTTGTTATAACTGGACCAACATTAGATATTTCACTTTGCTTTAATGTTAAACCTCCTTCAAAAAGAATAATACTAATAGCTAAAGACACAAAATAAAATAGACCATCGCCAGGAAATAATCCTTTTTTTCCATTCCATATAGGTTCAATCCATTTACTTCCATCAGAACTAAAAAATTCAGCAGCAACAGGACCTACTAATAGTCCTATTAAAATTAAAGGTAATATTGCTGGAATTTTAAATTTCCATGCTACCCATTGTGCTAAAATTCCTAAAATGATGATTCCTGCTAGTTCTACCATAGTCTTTATTATGTAAAAAATATTATTTCCCGGAATAAGAATAAAATTCTATCTTCGAAAACTTAAAAATAAACAATATTTTGATTAAAAAAATTTTAATTGGTATTGCTTTCTCTCCTAATTTAAAAGCAAATTTATTTGAAGCTTTACGATTGGGAAATATGCTTGGAGCTCAGGTAATTGGTGTACATGTTGGAGAAAAATCTGAAGAAAAAGAAAAACAATTACAACAACTTTTAGATGAAGTTTCAGCACTAGAACAACCTTTCAAAACGATCTGGCAAGAAGGTAAACCGGTCGATGTTATACTTCAAACGACAAAACAAGAGCAAATAGATTTATTAATATTAGGTGCTTTACAAAAAGAGAAACTATATAAATATTATGTAGGTTCTATAGCTAGAGAACTTACACGTAAGGCTAAATGCTCTGTATTACTTTTAATAAAACCATCTATTGAAAGAATTCCTTGTAATCATCTTGTTGTAAGTGGTTTGGAAGATGATAAAACAAAAGAAACTATTAAAGCTGCCTTAGCCATTTCTAAAAAGCTAGACTGTAAAAGAGTTACTATTGTTGAAGAAATTAGCCAAACAGAACTAAATGTAAAAGTTAACGACGATGCTTCTTTACGTAAAGCTACTTTAGCAAAAGAACGTTTAAAGGAGCGTGAAGATTTCCGTGTACAATGTGTACTTGATGAAATTGACACCACAGATATTATTATAAAAAAGCAAAGTATTTTCGGACGTAGAGGATATTCTATAGGTCACTATGCTAAAGTAAAAAGAGCTGATTTACTTGTAATGAGTGCTCCTAAAAAAATGGGAATTATCGATAGAATTTTCCCACATGATTTAGAATATATTTTAGCTGAATTACCAACCGATGTTTTAATCGTTAAATAAATGAGTAAGAAAAATCAATTTAAAACATTTTTAGGAGAATTACCTCAAAATATATTTTCAGGTTTTGTAGTTTCATTAATTGCACTGCCTTTAGGTTTAGGATTAGCTTTAGCGTCTGGTGCTCCTCCTATTTCAGGAATTATTGCTGCAATTATTGGAGGCTCGGTAGTTGCCATTTTAGGAGGTTCTAATGTTACTATTACAGGACCTGGTAACGGATTGGTAGTTGTAATTTTAGCAGCTATTACTACTTTAGGTGCTGGCGATATGCATCAAGGTTTCTTATATACCTTAGCCGCCATTGTTGTTTCTGGAATTATTATGATCATCTTAGGTTTTTTACGCCTTGGATCTTTAGGAGATTTTTTTCCTTCATCAGCAATTCAAGGAATGTTAGCTGCCATTGGTATTGGGATTTTTGCGAAACAAATTCATGTGATGTTTGGTAATTTAAATGCCAAAGGAAGTATTGTTGATCTATTAATACAAGTTCCTCAAGGTGTTATTGATTTCGTGAATACAGACAATACAAGTACTTTTTATGCTGGTTTAGTAGGTATAGGTAGTTTACTTATTATGGTTTTTTATAGTAAAATAAGAAACAAATACTTTCAATTAATCCCTGCACCAATGTGGATTGTTGTTTTAAGCGTAGGTTTATACTATTACTATGATATGTTTTCTGCAGCTCCATATCCAATTGATAAAAGTATATTGATTAATTTACCTGATGATGTATTATCTAACTTTGCCTTTCCTGATTTTAGTAAAATTTATCAGTTCGACTTCATCAACGCTGTAATAGCTATTACTTTAATTGCTAGTATTGAAAGTTTATTAAGTATTAAAGCTGTTGATAAACTTGATCCTTTAAAACGTCGTTCTAATGTAAATAAAGACATTAGAGCCTTAGGTTTAGCTACAGTTATTAGTGGTTTATTAGGAGGTTTAAATGTGGTTACGGTAATTGCACGAAGTTCTGTAAATGTTAATAATAAAGGAAGTAATCGTTCTGCTAACTTTTTTCATGCAGCATTTTTAGTTGTTTTCATTTTATTATTTGCTATCGAATTACGTAAAATACCACTTCCAGCCTTAGCAGCCATTTTAGTATATACTGGATATAAATTAGCTTCACCTGAAAACATTCAAAAAGTATTTAAAATTGGTAAAGAGCAATTAGTTATTTTCTTAGCTACTTTAATTACTACAATTACAACAAGTTTAATTACAGGTATTTTAGCGGGAATTTTTATAACTTTTGTTATCCACGTTTTTATAAACAAAAACTTTATGTTTTTCCTTAAAAATCTATTAAAACCTAATGTTTTAATGTTTAAAGAAGACGATAAATACTATGTTTCTGTTGAAAATTTTTCAAGCTTTTTAAACTATACAAAATTAAAAGCTAAACTAGATCAAATACCAGAAAATGAAGATGCTATAATCGACTTTACATTATGTGATTTTGTTGACCATTCTGTAATGGAAAATCTTCATAATTATGCTGAATCTTTTAAACGCAAAGGAGGACATTTTGAAGTAATTGGACTTGATGGTTATAAAACCGGTAGTGAGCATCCTTTTGCTTTACGTAAAAATATTCCTCTTCAAACAGAAGAAACTAGAAAACCTAATAGCTTAACTAAAAGACAAAAATCTCTACAAAGTATTGGTAATGAATTAGGTTGGAATTATGCGGTTTTACCTAAAGAACCAGTAACGCGAATTCCTCATTTTGGTTATTTTAAAACTAGACAAATAAATAAAGTATCTAATATCTTATCTAATAAAAAATGTACCTTATTTGATGTAGAATTTCATGAGGGAGAACTTTTTGCTAAGCAAATTATAAAAGCTACCATGTTACATATTAATTTGGGTCAAGAAGTACCTGAATTTACTTTAGATAGAGAAGGAATTTTTGAATATATATATCACTTTGCTGGTTTTAAAGATATTAATATTGAAAACCACCCTGACTTTTCAAAAAGGTTTTATTTATCTGGAAAAGACGAGTCAGAAATCAAGTCTTTCTTTACTGATGAATTAGTTTTATTCTTTGAAAGTAATAAATACTATCACATTGAGGCGAGCAATAAAGGTTTATTAATTATTGGTAGAGAGCGTTTAGCTGGTATTAAGGAAATTAAATCTTTAGCAGACTTTGGTATGCGTTTAAAGAATGTAATTACTGAGAAAAAAATGGCTGTTATTGAATCTGTATAAAACGAGTTTTTTCGTTTCCTGAATCATCAATAACAGTGATTTTATAAGTTCCTTCTTTAGGCTTTATAGATTGTTCATGATACTGCTGTGTTTTTCCTAAGTATTTATCATTAATATACCAATAAACATTAGCGTTATCGTTTGCATGCATTAGTTTTAAAATAATTGGATTTAAAGTACCTTTTTCATCTTTTGTTAAAGATAACTTAGAATAGTTTTTAGAAGGAAAAATAAAATCTATTGTATTATTTTCAAGTTGTATACAATCTCCTCTAAAATTTGGTAATACTCTATAAGTAGCATTTTTTTGCTGATAATAATACGCCATTAGAGGAGGCAGCTCGAACCAAACAATATTTTTCATGTTACTAATAGATTCACATGATGAATTTACTCTGTATTTTTCTGAAGCATCTACAGTTATTTCCTTATGGTATGGACATGACTTAGCATTTATTCCACTTTTAGGAATTCGTTTTAGTACCGATTTACATATTGGCAATGCTAAATAGCCACTTTGTTTACAGACTTTTTCTTTAATTAAATCTTCAAAAGGTTCTAAAAACCAATCTGATTTTGGTAAAATATCAAAAACATCAAACATTAAAGGTGCCGCGCTTCCTACTCCTGTTAAATCTGGACGTCCCTCTCCATCTGAATTCCCCATCCATACGCCTACTACATATTTTGGAGTAACTCCAATTGCCCAAGCATCTTTATTACCAAAACTAGTTCCTGTCTTCCACCCTATTTTTTGTGAAGAATCAAAATATTTCCAAGCTTGATCTGTCAATGGCCTATTAACTTCTGTTAATGTATTTAAAGTAGTAAAAGTTGATCCAGCATCTATGCTTAAATAACTTTCTTTAACAGCTCCAAAATCAACATCAGTAGCATATGTATAACTTGGGTTTGGATATTCATTTTGATAATATTTATGCTTTAAAGTTTCGTAATTATTTACAATACCTGCATAACCAGCATATGTTTTACATAAATCCCATAAACTAGCTTCTGCTCCTCCTAATATTAATGACAATCCGTAATAATCAGCAGATTTGTTAATATCGTCAATGCAGTAATCTTTTAAATCCTCTGTAAACTTCTCTAAACCATATCGCTGTAACATTCGTACTGCTGGAATATTTAACGATCTTGTTAAAGCTTCATTTGCAGGTACTGCTCCATCAAAAGATAAATTAAAATTATTGGGACTATATCCTGCTATTTCAGTAGGAATATCAGCAACTAACTGCGTTGGCAACAAATCCCCCGATTGTAACATATGCGCATATAATAACGGCTTTAATGTACTTCCTGTACTTCTTGGAGCTATTATATTATTTACATCTTTTTGATGTTTTTTATCTGTTGGTGAATTCCCAACATAGCTAATCACTTTTCTTGTTTCAACATCCAAAACCAATACAGCTAAATTATATACTTCATTTTGTTTTTGACGTTCGTAATGTTGCTTTGCTAAATTATTTACTTGTCGTTGTATATGGATATCAATAGAACTTTGTATGTATTTACCTTCCTCTTTTTTGGCTATTTCCTGTACTAAGTGTGGAGCTATAGTAGGTAAAGCATAAGGTTTTTGAGGTAACTCTTCTTCAACTGCTAACTCATACGTAATTTGATCAATAATACCTTCCTTATACAGCTTTTGTAATAGACGATTTCTTTTTTTCTTTAATCTCTGTTGATTTTTTCCTGGATAAATTAACGAAGGTGCATTGGGTAATACTGCCAACGTTGCACTTTCGGCCCATGAAAGTTGGTGAGGTTGTAAACCAAAATAACGCCATGATGCCATTTCTAAACCTACTACATTACCTCCAAAAGGTGCATGAGATGCATATAGTTTTAAAATTTCTTTTTTAGAATAGCTAAACTCTAATCGAGTTGCTAATAGTAATTCTTTTAACTTTTCAAGATAAGAGCGTTGTTGGTTTTTACGAGCTAAACGAATTACTTGCTGCGTAATGGTACTTCCGCCTCTAACAATTTTTTTAGCCTTGATATTGTCTATCATAGCTTTTCCTATGGCAACTGGATTAAAACCAAAATGCTGATAAAAATAGGCATCTTCAAATTGTAAGACACACTGTTCAAACTTTTTGGGTACAGAATCTAATTCAGGAAATCTCCATTGACCATCTTTTGCTACTACAGCACCTAGTAATTCATTATTACTTGCTGTAACCACTGTTGATGTAGGAGTTTCGAATACTTTTTTAGGCAAACAGAAATAGTAAACAACCATTAATACACTTAAAATGATTGTCTTTATTTTATGCCTTTTAAAAAAATTGAAACTAATTTTCATCTACAATTTATTCAATTCAAAAGTATAAAGTTTATGCTTAAAATATAAAGTTAAGAAAGTTATATTTGCAGCTTATTACATACTAATGAGTTTCACCTTACTTTCGTCTCCTTTACAAGGATTTACCGATTTTCGTTTTAGAAATGCCCAACACAAATATTTTGGTGGTATTGATACCTATTATGCTCCTTATATTCGTTTGAATGGGAAATTTAAAATAAAATCGAGTTACGAACGTGATTTATTACCTGAAAATAACACAACTTTAACGGTTATTCCTCAAGTTATTACCAACGACCCTGATGAATTTTTGTTTGTTGCTAAATATGTTCAGAGTTTAGGGTATAAAGAATTGAATTGGAACTTAGGTTGTCCTTACCCAATGGTTACTAAATCTGGTATGGGATCTGGATTAATATGTAATCCTACCAAAATAGATGAAGTCTTACACAAAGCTCATAACGAAACAGACATTATTGTTTCAATGAAAATGAGAATGGGATATGAAAATAGTGAAGAAATTTTGCACTCTTTTCCTATTTTAGATAAATATCCTTTGAAAAGTATAGCTATTCATGCTCGAATTGGAAAACAATTGTACAAAGGTGGTGTAGACTTAGATGCTTTTCAAAAATGTATAGATATAGCTAAACATCAATTGTATTATAATGGCGATATTACTTCTGTTGAAGGTTTTAACGCTATGAAAGAACGTTTTCCTAGTATTACGCATTTTATGATTGGTCGCGGATTAATTGCTGATCCATTTTTACCACAAATGATAAAAGATAATACTACAGAATATCCTAAGGATAGATGGAAACGTTTTGAAGCTTTTCATAACGAGATATATGAACAATACGATGCTGCTTTGTCGGGTCCCACTCCTATTAAGATGAAAATGCTAGGTTTTTGGGAATATTTTTCAAAGTCTTTTTCCGATCCTCGTAAGACCTATAAAAAAATTAAGAAGGCTACTAATCCAAAAAAATACCAAGCTGCTGTTAAGGAGATATTAAATGGGGAAAGAGACAACTAATTTTTTTATTTAATTTACTAATCTATTACTAGCATTTTTTTATTTACTCTATAGTTAGAGTGATTATTCTTTTTATAATCAATCTTTTAATTATATTTGGGAACTTGAATAAGAAAATTTTAAAATGCTATGAGTAGTTTCTACACTAGAATGTCGGCTAAGGTTCCGACTGGTTTAACACAACCTACAAAATCTTTTAAAAAGCATGTATGGTTCTCAATACTGGGATTATTTCTTTTTATAGTTCTGTACTTTTCATTAACAATATGGTTTGCAAAATTAGCTTATAACTTATTTATTGATGCTAATAATTTTGATGGTCATTTTTGGAATTATTTACTCGCTGCTGGATTTGGTTTTTTATCATTATTTATGATTAAATCCCTTTTCTTTTTAGATAAAAAAGAGAAAAATCCAATGCAATTATACATTAATAAAGAAGATGAACCTTTATTATTTGATTACCTATATAAATTAGCTGATGAAGCTGGAGCTCCAAGACCACATAAAGTATTTTTAACTGATAGAGTTAACGCAAGTGTTTCTTATGATATTTCTTTTTTAAATCTTTTAATACCATCAAAAAAGAATTTAGAAATAGGACTTGGATTAGTTAATGTTTTGAGTTTAGGAGAGTTTAAAGCTGTATTAGCTCATGAGTTTGGACACTTTGCTCAAAAATCAATGTTATTGGGTAGATATGTATATGTTGCTCAACGTGTAGCTCATAAAATCATAACAAAACGAGATGCATTTGACAGTTTTTTAGCTGGTTTATCAAGTATAGATATTCGAATTTCTTGGGTAGGTTGGATTCTTTCTATTTTAGTTTGGGCTATTAGATCTTTGATTGAAGTTTGTTTTAGTGTGGTTATTATTGCAGAAAGAGCTTTGTCTAGAGAAATGGAATTTCAAGCTGACTTGGTTGCTGTTTCATTAACAGGAAGTGACGCTCTAATCCATGCCTTGTATAAACTACAAATTGCTGATGAAGCTTATGCAAATACGATAACTTGTATTAATGACGATTTACAAGACAAAAAAGCTATTGAAGACATGTATGTTTTACAAACAAATTACATACAACAAATGGCTAAGGTATTAGACAATCCTAGTTATGGTAAATCTCCTGAAATTCCTCAAGAAAATCGTGAAAAACATCGAATTTTCACTTCTGCTAAATATAATCCTCCAAAAATGTGGGAAACACACCCAGCAGACATAGATAGAGAAAATAATGCTAAGAAAACTTACATATACGAACCTATAGATAATAGAGTTTCTTGGGATTTATTTTCTAAGCCTTCTTTTTATAGAAAAGAACTTACCTCTCGAATTATTAAAACAAGTAAAGTTGAGACTACATTAATAAGTAATGATGATTCTATAAAAAAACAAAACGACACCTATTTTGATTGGTTATTTTTAAATCCAAAATATCATTCTACATTTTTTCAGAGACAGCCTTTTTTAAATTTCAAAACCTCTGACCTTTTATTTGAAGCTGATGTTCCTTCAAAACCAACAAAAGACGATTTTGATAAACTTTACCCTAAAAGTATTAGTAGTAAAATTAGTCTCCTTCAAGAAATACAACAAGAAATTGCTGCTTTGATTATTAGTCAAAATGAAGCTATTACTATTGAAAAAAGAAGAATATGGCATAGAGGAAATGAAGTTAAAAGAAATGAAATCCCTGATCTTTTAGATTCATTAAATAAAGAAGCTGATGAAATTCAACAAGAATTAATAGCCCATGATAAACGTTGTAGAACCTTGCATTTTAAAGCTTCTAATCATATTAATGGAGAGGTAGGTATTTATTTAAAAGAATTAACTAAACTAGTACATTATAGTGAGCATAGCATTTCTAGCATTGATGATATAAGAAATAGCTTTAACCACACCTTAATTATAGCTTTGGCTGATGGTAATGTATCTACATCTGAACTAGTAGATATTTTAAAATTAGCTAATGAATACTACGGTGTTTTAAGAAGAATTTACTTACATGGAAATGAGATTAAACTTTCTACTGAACTTCTTAAAAATATGAATATAGAAAGTTACTCTTCATTATTTGAAGAGTTCAAATTAACTCCTCCTGATAAAGAAAATATAAATAATTGGGTAAATGTTATTGACGGATGGTCTAATGTAGCTATAAACGCACTTCAAAAATTAAGAAATGAATCGTTAGAACTTTTATTAGAAACTGAAGAGAGTGTTAAAAATGCCTATTTAAAGCAACAACAATTAGATATAAAAGCAAGTTCTTTTTCTATCCCTGAAAAATATGATACTTTAGTTACTGGTAATGAACGAAAAGTAAAACAAGAACTAAGTATGTGGGATCGTTTCATTGTTGGTGATGGTTTAATTCCATCAATAGCAAAGTTTGGTATTTCTGCTAGTATTGTTTTTGCTGCATTGTTTTATGGTAATTACTCTCAAAAATTACCATTGTATATCTATAATGGATTACAAACAAATGTAAATGTATCTCTAAATAATGATACCTATTATATTCCTCCTAATACCTCTAAAAAATTACAATTAAATTATGGAGAAAAGTATCACACCATAACTACTACCCTTGAAGGTGATATTATTGAAGAAGACGATTTTGAATTTAACGATCATTCAGCTCATATTTATAATATTGCAAATGCTGGTGTTTTTATGGAATATCCTATTTTTTATGGTTATAACTATACTCCATCTGGAATAAACGAAAGATCTTTTTTAGGTGCTAAAAAGTGGTTCTCTACTAAGGTAGATTATATTTTAGAAGAACCTCCTACATCTATTAGTCTATCTTCTAGTAGTAGCGGTGAAAAAAGACATGCATTACATGCCTATAGTGACATTGCTCCTGAAAGTATTATGAGTATGGTATCTGATTCCATTCAACTAAATAATGTTATTAAAACTCATAGTAAATGGGATCATGAAGATAGTAAGTATTTAGTTATGTGGATGTACTATTTAAATCAAGTACCAAATGGTATCGATATTCCTAAATCTAGATTGATTAAAAATCCAACTGAATTAATTAGTTTAAGAGCCATGCAAGATTTAAGTGATTCTTTATCTCATAAAAGTATTTGTGAGAAAAACACTCAATTATTACTAGATTCTCCAAACAATCCTGATTATTTTTATTTAGCTACTAGATGTATTGAAAATGAATCAGAGAAAAATTCACAATTTATTAAAGGATTTGAAAAATGGGAAAACCATAATTGGTTAGCTTATGCTGCTGGAAATTGTTACAGTGAAATAGGAGCATATACAAAAGCATACAAAGCATTTGACGCTGTTAAAAATAAAGGTTTACAAGAATTAATCGCAAACAATGCTGAACGTATAAAAAGAGTATTAAATAATACTTTAAAAGAAAAAAAGTACACTACTATAATAGACAATGAAGAAATTAATTACTATAATAGTTTAGAAACAGGTAATATAGAAGAAAAATCTACTAATCCTGATTATGTCTATTATCTCTTACATAAAGGTGAAATAAATAAAGCTTATGAATTAGCTCAAAAATTTGAAGAATCTAAAACTTATGCTCTTCGTTTAATTGGTGCTTCTAAAGGAGCTACCAAACGAATGATAACTTCAGCTTTGAATATTTCTGATAAAGAAGGAGTAAATTTAAACAATGTATGGTCTACACTAGCTCTTAGTATAAAAAACAAAAAAGACTATCAACAATTTTTATCTTTCTTTGAACCTATTAAACTAAATCAAAAATATATTAACAAATTGGTTTCTTTAATTAAATCAAAAAAGTATACTCAAGTAGATAAGCACATCTCTAAATTAGATCTTAGATGGAAAGCACAGACTTATATTATGGCTAATATTATTTTAGATGGTGATATTCCTCAGAAATGGAAGCAATTTTATAAAGGTGCTTTATTTGCTAACGAGAAACCATATTTATTATAGTTCATCACAATTAGTATTTCACAAAAAAGGAGTAACTTAAATAATAGGTTACTCCTTTTTTATTACTCTAATCTTTTTAAACAATACTAATACGTACTTTTTTATTCTTTAAACGTCTATTATTTAAGCTTTCAACTAGTCGTTTTGCTTCGGTTACAGGTACTGCTATAAAAGCACAATCTTGCTTTAATTCTATCACGCCTACTTGTTCTTTAGTTAAATCTCCTTTTTTAAAGAATAATCCTGCAATATCTCCTTTTGAAATTTTATCCTTTCTTCCTCCTGAAATAAATAGGGTTTCCCAATAACGAGATTTCATTTTTTCTTTATGTGAAATATCTGCGTTAGGTGCATCTTTAATAAACTCTGGTAAATTTTCTTTTTGCCATTTTAAAATGTAAGCTGTCCCTTTTGCATTTACTCTAGCAGTTCTACCATTTCGATGTGTAAATTCCTCTATTCGTTGTGGTAACTCATAATGAATTATATATTTCATTTCTGGAATATCAATTCCTCTAGCTGCTAAATCTGTAGCCAATAATACCTGACTAGTTCCGTTTCTAAACTTGATTAATGATCGTTCACGATCTCTTTGTTCCATTCCTCCAGAAAAACAACTATGTGCTATTTTAGTCTTGGTTAAAAATTCACTGACTTGCTGAATACTATCTTTTAAATTACAAAATATAATTCCTTGCTGATTTCCTACATGTTGTAATAATTCTACTAATGTTTGATTCTTATTCTTTGAAGGAGATATCACTGTTTTTAGCGTCAACTTTTTAGGTGCTTTTCCAGTTAAGTAATTTAATATTGTTGGATTGTTTAAACGTACAAAGTCTGGAATTTCAGTCTCTTTGGTTGCTGAAGTTAAAATTCTTTTATTAATGTTAGCTAATTGATTTATAATTCCTCTCATTTCATATTCAAAACCTACTTCTAACGATTTATCAAACTCATCTAAAATTAATGTCTTTATATGCTCTTTAGAAAAACGATTATTTGTGAAATGATCTGCAATTCTCCCAGGTGTCCCAATTAAGATACTAGGTATATGTTTTAGTTCTGTTTTATCTTTCGCCATTGAACGTCCTCCATACACGGCATTTACTTTTAATCCTGTGCCCATTTCTCTAATTACCTGTTCAATTTGAATAGCTAATTCTCTTGAAGGTACTAATATTAATACCTGAACTTCTCTTTTATTCGGATCTATTAATTTTAATGTTGGTAATAGAAAACTCAATGTTTTTCCCGTTCCTGTTGGAGATAGTATTATTGTATTAGTAGTGGTATCAATTGTTGAAATGGCTTTTTGTTGCATTTCATTTAGTTCATAGATATTCAATTTGGCTAAAATATCTTCTTGTGTTTTTATACTAATCCCCATAATTCTTAAAATATCTATGAAATTTTTATTCAGGACAAAGATAGGTAGTCTTTAACTAGGAAGGATTAAGTATTTTATAAATTAAAAACATCATTTTTTTAATTTTTTCTAGCTATTTTTCATCTGCTCATATTCAAATGGGCGTATCATATTTTCTGGTAATTCAAAAAAACTAGCTCCTTTTATATTTTCTTTTACTAATTCTTCCTTTATTTCTTCTGAAATATTTATTACATTAAATACCCCCCAAAGAACATCTACATTATGCTTAAACACTCTATTTATAAACCTTAAATCATTACTTATTGTTTTTCCCGGCCTTTCTAGGTCTGGATATGAGCCTAGAGTAATTATATTCCCCTGCCCTAAACAAGCTTCTATATATTCTTCTCTGGTATTTATTGTTCCTTCAGGAAATTCTTTTATTACAATTCTATTTCCCTCTTCATCTTCCGTCAACTCTTTAAAAGTGCATTTATTATAGTCCATAACACTATCTTCACGTCCTGCTTTACCACCAGCAATATGAAAAAGATAATAATCCTTCCTAGTTTCTTTATTATATGCGCAATGCATATGAATATTATAAAAGCGATGTGGCGGTAATTGGTACTTTTCTAATACCTTTTTTACTTTTTCACTAATAATAACTCCTGCCCCTCCTTTTTCTGGACAATTTCCCCCTAATGTAAAATCACTAGACCATCGTATTATATCCATAAAAGGAGTTTCTCCGTCCCATTCTGACAAGTCTTCATAAGAATCTATTAACTCAAACTCTAATGGTAGTTCTTGGGTTGGAATAAATTGTTCTTTTTTAATAGCTCCAGCAACTTCACTAAATTGGTTACTATTTAAAATTACGTCCCATTGGAAGACTTCACTTGAAAAATTATAAAACTTCATATATTTTTATTCTACATTTACAATAATTCATCCATAGGAAAAGTTAACTTTAAAACTATGAAAAATCATTTTCTATTAATTTTAATTTCTAAACAAGGTAAGTCATTAAAAATTTTAACTTATTAATTTAATTAACTCTGAATAATATATATTTTTTTTCATAAGGCTAACTTCTAAATAAGTTAGATTTTCTTTCTGCTTTCTAAAAAATAATTGCTTAAATTCTTCTTTTAAAATAGGTAAAGATGTTTTTGTTATTATTTTTTGCTTCTCTATATCATAATCTATAACCTCTAAATTATTTACTTGAATAATACGAATTGTAACATTGTTTATTAATATCCCCCATTCAATATTAAAATGCGATTCAAATCTTATTCTATTACTCTTTAGAGTATTTATATCTGTTATTACAACACTTCTCTTATTAATTAAAATATGCTTATTTGAGTAAAAATAATTGCCTCTATATGAATCGTAGGTTATTTTACCTTTCTCTTTTATAAAAACTTTTAATTTATACTGTTTATAACTCTTTATTGACAATAAAATACCATTATCATAAGGGATAAAAACAAATTCATTATTCAATTCTGATTCAAAATGTGTTTTATCATTTATTAAACAGGGAATTTTCTTCTGTTGAAAAATTTCTTCTGTATAATCTATATTGTTTATATAAAGGGAGTAATAAACAATTTCTTGACCTCTATTTAATTCTTCGGAATCAAAAAATTTCAATTGAATTTTATTCTTAGTAAAAGCTTTATTCTCTGGGAGCTCATTTATTTTTTCTATTTTCATAATTAATTTTTCTTTTCAATTTAATTTCTAAATTTCTTTCTATAGCCCTAGAGGAAAAAATATTTTACTAAAAAACTAATTATTTTTCATCTGCTCATATTCAAATGGGCGTATCATATTTTCTGGTAATTCAAAAAAACTAGCTCCTTTTATATTTTCATTTACCAATTCTTCCTTTATTTCTTCTGAAACTTTTATTACATTAAATACCCCCCAAAGAACATCTACATTATGCTTAAACACTCTATTTATAAACCTTAAATCATTACTTATTGTTTTTCCAGGTCTTTCAAGATCTGGATATGAACCTAGAGTAATTATATTGCTCTGCCCAACATAAGCTTCTACATATTCTTCTCTTGTATTTATTGTTCCTTCAGGAAATTCTTTTACTACAATTCTATTTCCTTCTTCATCTTGCGTCAACTCTTTAAAAGTGCATTTACTATAATTCATTTCATCATCATCATACCCTCCTCTTTCTGAAAGCATGTGAAAAAGATAATAGTCTTTTCTAGTTTCTTTATTATATGCACAATGTATATGAATATTATAAAAACGATGTTGCGGTAATTGGTACTTTTCTAATACCTTTTTTACTTTTTCACTAATAATAACCCCAACTCCTCCTTTTTCTGGACAATTTCCTCCCAATGTAAAATCACTAGACCATCGTATTATATCCATAAAAGGAGTCTCTCCATCTCATTCTGACAAGTCTTCATAAGAATCTATTAACTCAAACTTTAATGGTAATTCTTGAGTTGGAATAAATTGTTCTTTATTAATAGCTCCAACAACTTCACTAAATTGGTTACTATTTAAAATTACGTCCCATTGGAAGACTTTACTTGAAAAATTATAAAACTTCATATATTTTTAACTTAGTTCCTATAATTTATTTATTTCACTACATTAACCCACTGTCCTTTTGTACGTGCTATATAATCATTATCATACATAGCTTCTACTTGTACTCCTGGTAAATAATAGGTTCCTAAATACGATGCATTTAATAATACTCTAAACGTTTTTGTTTCGTACTTATTTAAAGTAAAATAGTTACTTATACTTGCATCTCTAATATCTGTATAATCTACTTTTGAAGAGAATGCATTGTTACCAAAATCGGTAAATCTAGTATTTACAATTTCCCATCCTGACGGTATATATTCTGTTAATGCTACATTTTCTACTTTATCGTTAGTTGAGTTTCTTATCGTAATTTCAGCTATAAAGTTTGTTCCTTGCGATATACTTGTAGGATCTATACGCTCTCCTCCTTTTGTTTTATAATTTATTGTTGCTTCTAAATTCTTTTGAACTACTTTTTCTACACCTACTGGTAAAATTCCTTTGTTCAATAATCGTACATACAATACTCCTTTACTTTTATTCGAAATTTTAAATGTATTCTCTTTTTTAATTTCTTCTATATCTTCAGCATATAATGCTTTTTGAATATTGATATTTTTTGAATTACTATTGATAGTAAATTTAGCTTGAATTCCCGTATTCTCTCCATTTTTCAACGCATACTGACTCATAGCTAATAAACTAAATGCTGTAGTTTGCGTACTCATCCATTGCTCACTAGACAAGGTTTCTGCAATCTCTTTAGCTAATTTTATTGCTTTCACTTCATCATTTAACAATGTATAAGTTTCTAATGCCATTGCTTTGTTTCTAGTTTCAGAACCATAATTATAATAATATCTTCTAGAATAATTCTCTGCTGTTAAAGTTCCTAAAATAACTTTTGCAATCGATTTTTTTCCAATCAATGCATATGCTGATGCTAAACGCATTTTTGCTTCATTTGAAATACTTCTTGTTTCTCTTAAACGATTCATTGAAGCTAAATCTGGACTATTTGCTAAACTCAAAGTATACAATCTATACGCTTGCGAAAGCGCATTATTACTATAGCTTGAATTATTTCTCCAATTGCGTGCTTGCTGCTTTTGATAACTAATCCAATTTGATTTAAAACCTATTGGTAATACATATCCTTTTTTGGCTGCTTCTATCATAAAATGCCCTGCATAAGATGTTCCCCAATTATCTGCTCTAGAATTTCCTTGCCAGTAAGACAAGCCTCCATTTGCTATTTGGAAGTCTGATAATCGTTGAATTGTCGCTTTTACATTTCGTTCTATCTCTCGTTGTTTTTCTTTTGATAATTCAAATATCTCTGGTAAATACAATTGTGGAAAAGCACTTGATGTTGTTTGCTCTACACAACCATGCGGATATCGTATTAAATATCCTAAACGTTTTGTAAAATTCATTGGTGGTAAAGTAGACAATTCAACAGTAGCTGAATTTGTTCCTTTGGTTCCAAAAGTAGTGAAATCAATTTCTTTATTTTCATTTGATTTTACCACTAAATCTTTTACTTCTGTAGTTACTGGATTTGGATTTAACACATCTATTTCTACCTCATAAGATGCTTTTTCACTTCCTGAACTTGCATTTATCTTTACTTTTCCTATTCCTTTAAAATCATTTACTTTTAATGTAAAGTAAGCCATTTTTTCATCTGGCTGACTAAATGTAACTGTTTTTGTTTTGCTTCCCTCTATAGTATAAGCTTCGTTAGGAGCAACCGTAACCTTAACATTTTTAATTTCTGGTTTCATTGCAAAAACTGTTACTGGTAAGGTTACTGTTTCTTGCGGTGTTATTTTTCTAGGCAATGATGCTAAAATCATAACTGGTTTACGAACAAATGCTGTTTTTTCATCACTTCCATATGCTTCTTCTTTTGCATTTGTAGCTACTACCATTGCTCTTACCGATCCTACATACTTTGGTATTTTTATAGAATGTTTTTGAATATCTCCCTTTTCTAAATTAAATGGTCCTAAATAAGTAACCATTGGTTTGAATCGATTGGCTTTCTTATTCTTACTTCCTGCTTCTGCTTCATCTCCTCCAATACTCAATATCTGATTTACTTTTCCACCGTAAGCCCCTATTACATCATCAAAAATATCCCAAGTTCTAACTCCTAACGATTGTCTTGCATAAAATGTATTCCATGGATTTGGTGTTTTAAATCGTGTTAAGTCTAATAATCCATCATCTACCAATGCTATTGTATATGTCATTGGTTTTCCATCTTTTTCTTTTACTCTAATATTGGCAACCGATTCTGGTCTTAATTCATCTGCTAACTGTATTTCTGGCGTCAATTTTGTTGCTGGATCATTGACCATCATTGGTATTGATCCATACATTCGTATTGGTAAATCATTTACTGTTTGACTATGTTTTTGTAATAAGGATATATTCACAAAAACATTAGGTGTATAGCTTGCTAATACTGGGAAAGAGAATTTTGTTTGTTTAGCTTTTGTTGGTACCCAAAAATGATCTAATACCTCTGTTCCATTTTCTATTGTAATTAACGCTCTTCCTCCTTCTGATGACGGAAATGTTACTGTTGCTGTTTCTTTTACATTATAAGTTTCTTTATCTGTTGTAAAAACAAGCATTGTTGCATTGGTTTTATCTTGACTTCCTTTTTTCTTTCCATACCAAGACGGCCAGTCAAAATACACTACATTTGATGTTACGTGCCTGCTTTCTTTATCTGTAACTTTTATTAAATAACGTCCCCAATCATTTTCACTTATTTTTAAGTCAAATGATCCTTTTCCGTTTGCTCCTGTTTTAACTTGTACTGTTTTATAAGGCTCATGATAACGTGTTCCATCATAACTAGATAATCCATTATCCGAAGTACTCCACCACCATCTCCATGATAATTTATATACTTTTACATCCAAACGATTTGCTATTCCTACTCCTTTTTCATTAACCGTTGCTACATTAAATGTATACTTTTCGTCTGTAAACAAATAGTTTTTTGATTGCTGTTCTTCTGCATTTAATAATCCTACATAACTTGTATATGGTGATACTTTTTTAGTGAACACATCCGTACTAAAATCTCCTCCATTTTCGTAAACCTTTGTTATAAAGCTTGCTTTTAACATTCCTGGTGCTTTATTGTCTAATTTTGGTTTTACAGAAAATGTAGTTTCTCCTTCATTATTTAATTTCCCTTTTAATACTGAAAATTCTTCTGTTCCAAACCTTCTTGTAACATCATCAAAATTATAATTCTTGAATTTTGAAAATGTTGTTTTGGTTTGTCTGAATTTTCCATTGATATCCAATTTTAAGTTTCTTGCAATTGCTCCATGTAGCCATTTTACTTCTACGTCTCCATTAATTGCCTCATTAGCTTTTATTACTTCCGATGCTGTTTTTAATTTTATTTTTAAACGATTTGGTTTTATCGTTTCTATCTTTAATGTCTTTGTAAACACTGCTCCACCAATAGTCACTCTCAGTTTCCAATTTCCTGTAATTGCTTCTTGACTTGTTTTTGGCGCATACGGATATACATTATACTTGTTTTTATATAAAACTTTTCTCTCTATTATTTTGCCTTGTGGATTTATCAATTCAAATTTGATAGGATGTTTTTCTGGTAATGGATTTGCATTATCATTTAACACAAATGTTAGGTATAAATGATCTCCTGGTCGCCAAACTCCTCTTTCTCCATAAATATATCCTTTGATTCCTTTTTGAAGTTTTGTTCCTGAAACATCGAACTTACTCATTGACAAAGCATTTCCTTCATTCAATTTAATGTAAGTTGTATTATTACTTTTAGTTGCTACTGCAAAAAATGCGTTATGAATATCTTCAAAAGTTGCTATTCCTTCTTTATTGGTAGTTACTGTTTTTATTGGCTGTTGCTGTAAGTTATACAAGGTAACTTTTGATCCTGCAGCTGGTTCTGCTGTTAATAAATCAGTTACAGCTACAAACGTTTTATTGTTATTTCCTTTTTTTACTATTACTCCTAAATTAGTTGCTAAAATATTTGTACTAATTTTTTTATCGTAGTAATAAGAAGTGGTACACGGATTTTCTCTATCTCTCCAGTTATAATTATAATATCCATCACTATAATAGTTTTGGTTATCGTATTGCTTAGTATCTATTTTCTTTTTTCCGAAAACAATCGTGTTATTATTAACTACGCCATCACATGTATAATTTGAGTATTCTTGATTAAATGTAAATTCTACTCTATACATTGCTCCATCTTCAACAGTTAATATTTCTGATAAGTCAATAGCAAAAGCATTTTCTTTTGTTAAATCTACTCCTTGATTGGTTAAATTTATAGTATACTTTGCTTCTGGTCTTCCTACGTAACGTAAATTCCCTTGGTTATTTAAATTATTATACTGTAAAAACTGTAGTACATTATTTTTATAAATTTTATAAACTGTTGCATCAACCGCTTTTAAGTTAACAGCTTTAAAATTGACTTTTAAATTGCTTGAATTTGGTAAAATTGAACCGCTTTTTATAAATGAAACTGATGGCTTTAGCTGCTCAAAATGTAATGTCTTACTAAAGCTTTCTTTTAGAGCATATCCTTCTGTATTCTTTATTCCTTTAAAAACAGTTAAATCTACTTTATTTTTAAAAGTTGTTTTTGGATATACGTTTATTATGTTATTACTAATTTTATAAGTAAATCTTCTCTTTTGTGTATTTTGAAATTGAATTAAACCTCTTAAATCTTGTCCTTTTTTAATTGGATCTGAGAAACTAATTTCTATATGCTGTTTATCTGCATTTACTACTTCTGCATTTAAAACTTTAAAGTTGTTTTTTCCAGTAATTATTAAATCTCTCTCTCCTTTTGATGTAGATTTTATAGCTGTTCCATTCCATAAAACTTTTAAAACCTTATCGTCATCAAAACGTTGTAAGCTGTCTATTTTAAAATGTACTTTTGAAGCAAACTCTTCAAACGTTTCAAACTTTACATTTACTTCGCTTCCATTATAATTTGCTTTGACTAGTTCTGGTAATTTTGAACTTTCTACTACATCACTAGCTGTTAAAATTCCTTCAACAACATACTTATCTTTATTGGATACTTTTGGTGAATTTAATGAGACATTAAAAAGTAGTTCTTTGGTTTTTACTTTAATTGTAAAGTCTTTTAAACCTGAATCAATATCATTATATAATTTTGATAAATGTAATGTTAATTTGTACTCTTGATTGCTTTGTAATTTTTCACTTGGGATGAATGAAATAACATTATCTTTAAAAGTTGTTTCTCCTTTTACTTTTGGGCTAATTGTAAATACATCGTTATTTACAGTTGCTTCATCTATTTTTTTCTTTAAATAAAAATCGAACTTTGGAGTAATGGAAACTAGCTTTTCTGGAAATACAGAAACGTATTCTGTATAAGCATTGATATCACTTTCTTGGTCTCCTGTTTTTTTACATGCATTAAGAGCTAACGTTAAGATAATTAGCGCTAATATTTTAATAGTATTTCTCATAGCAAAATAGCTTTTCTTATTAATTTCTCGAAGTATATCAAAGTTACATATTTTAGAAATATCACGATCAAAAAATTACCTTAAAAATTAGCTTTTTTAAAAGAAATTTGAGAACAATTCTTTCTTGAATTTAATAATGCTTAATTTTGCCATCCATATTGAAATAAGAACATGTTAGGATTAAAATTTGAAACGGAAACTTCTTGGGCCGATATTGCTAAAGATAATTTACAACAGATATTAACTGATCACGCTTTTTTAGAGCAAAAAGCCGCGTCTAATGCTGTATCTATAATTATTAACTATTCTGAAGAAACTGAACTTGTACAAAGTATGAGTGCTATTGCTATAGAAGAAATGGAGCATTTTAAAATGGTACATGATTTTATGGTAAAAAGAGGAATGGTTTTAGGGAGAGAGCAAAAGAATGATTATGCTATTCAACTGCAAAAATTCTTTACCAAAACAAAAGATCGTACAGAAGCTTTAATTCAACGTTTATTAATTGCTGCAATTATTGAGGCTAGAAGTTGTGAACGATTCAAAGTTTTTTCTGAAAATATGGAAGACGAAGAATTATCTAAATTCTATAGAGATTTAATGATTTCTGAAGCAAATCACTACACTACTTTTTTAGGCTTTGCTAGAAAATATCAGGATAGAGAAATAGTTGACAAGAAGTGGAACGATTTAATTGCTTTTGAAGCTGAAATGATGAGAAATCGTGGAACTGCTGCTAAAGTACATGGATAAGAATGTTTAGTAAAGAAGAATCTGCTCGTTTACGTAAAGAATTTTGGACTAGCTTTGGAAAATCTTTTCCTAGAAAATGGCTTTTGTATAATACTAAAATTAAAGGTTTTGCTTTTAAATTTCAGGCTGATAGAAAAAAAGCGTCTGTTTGCTTAGATTTTGAACATCCTGAAAGTATTGCCAATGAATTACTATATGATCAGTTACTTTCTTTAAGAAAAATCTTAGAAACAGAATATTTACCTGAAGTTATATACGACGATAACTTTGAGTTAGATAATCGTAAAATTATCCATAGAATTTATGTTCCTTTTGAGAAAAAATTCAGTATTCACAACAAAAATACTTGGCGTGATTGCTATGAATTTTATATAGAAACTATGGAACAATTTGAGTTGTTTTTTTATGAATATGAGGACTTTATAAAACAGGCTATTTAACATAGGAAAATGCCCCTTTTTAACTAACTACCAATACTTTAAGTTAATTTAACCTTATATTTGTAGCTCATTTTTATAACCCCTATACCCCTATGAATAACCAACCCCTACGGTTATTGCTAGTGTTGTTTGCACTGGTTTTAACATCTTGTTCGTCAAATAGCGAAATAGAATTGGCTGGTAATCCTTCTGAGTCAACTACTGTTATCGCTGAGAAATCTATTGAATCTGAAGTATTAGTACTCATCAATAACCATCGAGTTGCTAACGGGTTACCTGTTTTAAACAAACTCCAAGCAATTAAATATCAAGCAAATAATCATACCAACTACATGATTGATCAGAATAAAATCTCACACGATTTTTTCTATCAACGTAAACAATATTTAACACAAAATGCTAATGCTACTGGTGTTGGTGAAAATGTTGCTTATGGTTATTCTTCTGCTGAATCTGTAGTAAATGCATGGATTAAAAGTGAAGGTCACAGAAAAAATATAGAAGGTAACTTTACTCATTTTGAAATTTCTGCAGAGAAAGATTCTGAAGGTAAGTGGTACTTTACTAATATTTTTATAAAGAAGTAGTTTTATTGTTTATTTGAATTATTAACAATAAGTAAAAGCCTTCATTTAACGTTTGTTAAGTGAAGGCTTTTTGGAAATAGCTACTAATATAGGGAGACACTCACTATTTATAATCGTTTAATATTATAAACTTCGATCTTCTATTTTCTTGGTGCTCTTTCTCTGTACAAGGAATATAATTACTACATTTATTAACTAATTGTTTTTCTCCATATCCTATGGCACTCTCTATCCTTTCTGGTGCAATGTTTCTTGATATGATATAATCTCTTGTTGATTTTGCTCTTTTATCAGACAATATTTCGTTATAATAATCTTCTCCTCTACTATCTGTATGTGATTCTATTTTAATAATCATATCTGGATGATTTCTAAGTACATCAACTATATTTTCTAATTCGAAAGCGGCATCTGGTCTAATATTCCATTTATCAAAATCGAAAAAGATAGGTGCTATCACAATTTCTTTATCAATTATCAATGGAGTTAGATATAAATCTTGTTTGATATTTTGATGATGAATATTTGTCGTTTCTATATTCTTTAAATCGTCTTTATAATCTAATTTTGTTCCTCTAAGTGTGTATTTCTTTTTACATTCTGCTTCAAATTCAAAAGCTCCATCTTCTGTTGTTGTTATTTTTTTAATCACTTTTCCATCTTCTCCAATAAATTCTACTAAAGCATTTGCTAAAATTTCGTTTGTTTTACTATCATACACTTTTCCACTAACCAATTGCATACATTTATATGATTCAAAACTATAAATATCATCTTTTCCTTTTCCTCCAGGCCTATTTGATGAAAAGTATCCTGTTTTATTATCTTCATTCATAAAAAAAGCAAAATCATCATACCCACTATTAAATGGAGCACCTAAGTTTTTTACTTCTGCCGAATTGTTTTTTAATAGGTCTGATTTATAAATATCTAACAACCCTAAATTTTCATAACCATCTGATGAAAAATAAAATGTGTAATCTGATGATACAAATGGAAACATATCTCTTCCATTTGTATTTATTTTATCTCCCATATTTACGGGCTTTCCATACGTATTATTGGATAAAATTGCTACTTTATAAATATCAGTTAAACCATAACCTCCAGGCATATTTGATACAAAATATAAAGTTTTATTATCTGGACTTAAGGCTGGATGTCCATTGGAATATACTTCATCATTAAATGGCAATTCTTCTATATTAGTCCATTCTCCATTTATTAAACTTGCTTTAAATATTTTTAGATGTGATGTTCCTTCTTTATCATAATCTAGTTTTTCTCTTTTATTAAGATTATTTCTAGTAAAATACATGGTTTTTCCATCATTGGTAATAGCAATATTAGATTCATGAAATCCAGTGTTTACTTTCGATGATGTTAAAGGAATTACATTTTCTATTGTTTTAGATTTTCCATAATCTATAATAGTTGCTTCATATAAATCTAAATAAGGTTCATTATTCCATTCGTACATTTTTCCTTTCTCATTTTTGGTCGAAGCAAACATGAATTTATGCTTGTGAACATAGGCTGCAAAATCAGAGTTTTTTGTATTAATATCTAAATTTGTAATCTTTATTGAATCATTATTTAGTGTTTTTAGCTTTTCGTGATCTACATTCAATATTTGAAAATTATTACTTGGTAGTTTTTCTAGCCATTCTTCAGCTTTTTTATATTCTCCAACACTTCTTAATGATTGCGCATATTTATAAATGTTCTCATTTGTTAAGCCTTCATCTTTTTGGGCTGCAATGGCATACCATTTATTTGCTTCTTTTGAATTTGAATTATTATAATAACAATCTGCTAATTTTGTTAATGTATAAGAACTACTATCCCCTCTTTTAATTGCTTTTTTATAAAATTCTGCTGCCTTTATATATGCATAGTTTTTAAAGAACTTATCTGCTACTCTTTTTTGTGAAAAAGAGTAAGAAAAGCAAAAAATCAATATTAAAAATGTAATTTTTGTCTTCATATCTATACTTTTTAAAAATATCTTGGAGATTTTACTCTACCAGGCTTAATTAATTCGAACATTAATAATACTTCATGCGTACCGCTAGAAAATTGATTAATATCCGATAGAGGATACTCATATGCGTATCCTACTCTAAACTGTTTAGATACCTGAAAATCTACAATAGCTCCTAAAGCTCCTGTAAACTCATTAAATCTATAAGATCCTCCCAACCAAAACTTTTCATTGAATAAAAAATTTGCAGTTACATCATATGATAATGGTGCTCCATTTGTTGCTTTGATTAAAGTCGCTGGTTTAAATTTCACACTATCACTCAAATCAAATACATAACCTCCTGTTAAATAATAACTCACTTTATCTACAATTCCGTAATCTACTCCACCAATTGTTAAATCGTTATGATCTATATTCAATAGTCTTGGTGCTGAAAATCCAACATACCATTTATTCGTGTGCAAATACACTCCTGCTCCGAGATTAGGTTCCCATCTATTTCTAACCCCACTAATACCAGGGTCACTTGCTTCTGCAGCTATTAACTCATCATCTAAATTATACTGAGTAAAACCTGCTTTTAATCCAAAGGCTAATTGTGTTTTATCACTTACTTTTATCGTATATGAGAAATCACCATATAAGTATGTAAATTTCTCATATCCCAACTTATCATTTATAAATGAAAACCCTACTCCAATTCTGTCATTTCTAAGTGGTGTATGAATTGACAAAGTTTGTGTTTCTGGCCCCTTATCAAAACCTGCCCATTGACTTCTATGTAGTCCTACTATACTTAATACTTGTCTACTTCCTGCGTATGCTGGATTTACCGATATTGTATTGTACATATACTGAGTAAACTGAGGTAATTGTTGGCTTTCAACATTAAATACTGTTGTAAGTATCAAAATAAAAATTATATGTAATCTGTAATTTTGCATCATAGCTTATACATTATTTGGTTCCTAAATAAATTGCTCCTGTAAATGGTTTTAATCCACTATTTTCTAATACTACTATATAGTAATATGTTCCTGCTGGTAATCTTTCTGCTGATCCGAATGTTGTTCCATCTGAAACTCCATTCCAATCATTTGCATAATTATTCGACTCGTAAACTTTTGCTCCCCAACGGTTAAATATTTTAACATTGGTTATAAACCCACAGGCTTCAACTCCTGTTACTGTAAAAAATTCATTCCATGTATCTCCATTTGGTGTTACTGCTTTAGATATTTTAACATCTTCTTCTCCACATGGCAATACAATACAGTCATCATTAATATTTATTGTTAAACTAATTGATGATAAACAACCTTCATTAGCAACTGTATAGGTAAATACATAATCTCCTAAAGCTATATTTGAAGGATCAAATGTGTTATCTGTAGTAAGTGTTACATTTCCACTTGTTACTTCCCATTCACCATCTGTACTAATGTTTGATAAATAATCGTTTAAGTCTACAATACCATCATCAATACATTTTGAATCTGCTATTGTTGTTGTTACTGTTTCTATTGTTACATTTATGTTTTGAACAAATTCTGCTGTATTTCCACAATCATCAGCAACTGTCCAAGTTCTTATTATTTGATAATCATTGTTTGTTCCATCAAAAGTATTTTCCTCTTCAAAATTTGTTTGTATGACGTTACTTGAACAATTATCTACAAATTCTAATGTTGGTACTTCTGGAATCTCATCACAACTCACATTTATGTCTGTTAAGTTTGTAACCAGTTCTGGTGCCTCATTATCTTCTACTTTAATTTCTTGAGTATGACTCACCTTATTTCCTGCACAATCTTCAGATTCCCAAACTCTAATTATTGTATACTCTGAAGGACATCCTTCTCCTTGTCCTGTCGTTGTTTCTGAGTAATTTACTGTTACTTCTGAATCACAATTATCGGTCGCGGTTAATATTACTGCCTCTGGAATTGCATCACAACTTACTGTTGTATCTGCTGGTAAGCTTTCTACAAACTCTGGTGCTTTGGTATCCTCTACTTCGATTGTTTGTGTATGTGTTGTGGTATTATTTGCACACTCACTTACTGTCCATGTTCTTGTTATTGTGTATATCGATGTACATTCATCATCCTGTCCTGTAATTGCTTCTGAGTAATTTACCGTTACC
>NZ_WAAU01000008.1:0-100 GCF_008806755.1 Tenacibaculum aiptasiae | reverse complement strand
TTGTGTATACCGATGCACATTCATCATCCTGTCCTGTAATCACTTCTGAATAATTTACTGTTACTTCTGAATCACAATTATCAGTCGCGGTTAATATTGC
>NZ_WAAU01000007.1:288-399 GCF_008806755.1 Tenacibaculum aiptasiae | reverse complement strand
TAGCATAAGTTCCTACTGTTTCTCCTGAAACTCTTGTTAATATCCCTGTAAATGCATCACTTCCTACTAAACTACCATTAGTTATTTGGTAAGTCAATACTGGATCTGAAT
>NZ_WAAU01000007.1:0-100 GCF_008806755.1 Tenacibaculum aiptasiae | reverse complement strand
CTATAGTTAAATTATTAGATACAAATGATAAAGTATAATTATTATTTAATGCTAATGTGCCTTGATTAATAGCATAAGTTCCTACTATTTCTCCTGAAAC
>NZ_WAAU01000006.1:263-346 GCF_008806755.1 Tenacibaculum aiptasiae | reverse complement strand
ACAGTTGTGCTTGCGGCTGGCTCAGTATCGATGGCTGGAACTTGGTTAACCGTTACTGTTGATTTACTACTGGTTACACTAGC
>NZ_WAAU01000006.1:0-98 GCF_008806755.1 Tenacibaculum aiptasiae | reverse complement strand
TGCATTTACCGTCACTGTTGATTTACTACTAGTAACACTAGCACATCCTGTTCCTGTATTGCTAACTACTACTTGATAATATAAAGTTCCTTCAGTAG
>NZ_WAAU01000001.1 GCF_008806755.1 Tenacibaculum aiptasiae | reverse complement strand
TCCAATTCTTTTGTCAAATAGTAATTTCCTTTTACTGATTCGTCTTTTTCTTTTACTAATAATTTTGACAAATGTTCAAACTCCCAATTCCGATTTTTAAATATTCTATTCGGAAGATTATCGAATTTGAGCATTCCAATTAGAAAATGATAAGATGAAATGTAATTCCAACCTAATTCAATTGCGGATTCTCTACTATAGATTGATAGTTGTTCAAATTCCTTACTGTGCTTCATTTCTCAAAATATTATCATAATTTGTTTATATACGGAATGTTGTTCTTGTTGCTTACCTAAAATGTCTAGGTAAGCTTGGTTGAGGTGTTTTGTTGAGGAGCAATTATAATCGTCAGTTATGAGGTTAAAGTTATGCTTTTTCACTTGTACATTGTTTTATGTTGGCTTTTTTTACCAATCAAGTTGTAAAGCTTCTTCAGAACCAGGTTCTACTTTCAATTCCTCTTTACAATACTGAATGGTTTTAATTATTATTTCATTTATTTCTCCAAAATTTTCAATTCGTTTTCCCTCAAAGGTTGGTGTTACATCAAGGTTTGAGTTTATTAAGTGAAATGTTTTTTCAAACATTTTAGCCGTTTTTGGGTCGTTTCCTAAAACGCGATAAGTTATTCGAATAGCATCGAAGGGTCCTTGATTGTGATAAACTTCTTCACCATTTATTATTGGAAATAGCCAAATTTTGACATCATCTCCAACTTCTGTTTTATTCCTGATTCCGAAATAGTCATCAACTTGTTCAAATTCTAATTCAGCAAGTTTTTCAAATTCTCTACTATTATGAGGTTGGTTGGGATTCTCAAATCCAACAATTAAAAATAAATCTCCGAAAGTCGGTTTGTCAGAATTAAATTCAAAGTCTATTCTAATTCCCTCGTGTGCCAGAACTTCGAAGTTCAAGTTTTGTATTTCCATTTTCTATTTTTTCTTTCCACCGTTACAGCCTGCAAGTCCAAAAATCAATATTAAAATTATTAGTCTGTTTATTTTTTCAGCTTGCACACAACTTGTTTATATGCGGAATATTGTTCCTGTTATTTGTTTTATGTGTTTGGCTAAGCAGAGCTTTAGGTGTTTTGTGGTTATATATTGTTAGCAAACGTTTTTTATCCAAATATCATTTTAACATAATGAATTATTACAATAATCAGTGCAATAACTAATGCAGATACAAAAAAATTAAAAGATATATCCTTTTTATAATATTCAATTTTATTTTTTCTGTTAAACAAAAGCCATCTTATATATGCTCCAGGATAATTTAAAATCAAAGCTAGTATTACCTTAATTATGATGTCCATATATTAAAAAATTGCATATCGTATTCAAATTTTGTCCAATTGTTAGTTTGTGTAAATGTTTTGACTAAGCTGCGTTTTAATGCAGTTTAGGTGTTGTTGTGTACTGTATTTATTTCGAGTAATTTTTTTCTTTAATTATATTTCCACAACTATCATAAGTAAACCATTTGCCAATTTTTTTGTTATTACATTTCTTTCCTGTTTTGTATCGATAGATTTCACCTTTATACTCCATATAATCTGTATATTCTTTTGTGATTTCAAGTAATTGATTATCGGTATAATCAATTTTTAAAGTAACAATCTCTGTAATGATGTTTCCATCTAAATCAAAAAATTTATAACTCAGGTAGTTTCCGTATTTATCAAATAAAGACTCTGTTCTTTTTATTCCTTTTCTATTGAATTGCTCATGTACTCCTGTTAACAGTTTGTATTCAGTATTGTTATGTATTAATTTAATGGTTTTTTTTCTCTCCTTTAGTTTTCCATTCTTCCATTTCAATTCAACTTTAGAGGAATCTACAATCTTAAAATTATTGGCAATAGCCATATAACTTTCGGTATGTTGAGAAAAAGAAAGTTTTGTGAAAATTATGAAGCAAAATATTATTACTTTTTTCATGCGTTAAATGCTTTACAACTTGTTTATATGCGGAATATTGTTTTTGGTATTTGTTTAATATGTTTGGCTAAGCGGAACTTTAGGTGTTTTGTGTTTATATATTGTTAGCAACCATTTTTATTAATAAATTCTATTACAGGAAACATAGGTTGCCAAATTTTATTTAGTTGCTCAGTTCTTTCTGCGAATTTTATATCTGAAATTCCTGCTTTTTTCATTTTATTTTTAAATCTTTCCGAAACGTACTCTCCTGAAGAGTATAAAGGAATCTTGAAAAAATCAATTTCAAAATCAAAGTTTTTTCCAAAAACTACTTTTTTGACTTCAAAAGAAAAACTTTGATCGGAGCTTGATTTATTTTCAGTAATTAGTTCAAGTTTTTGTTGGTGGGATAGAATTTTTATTCTTTCCTTAGTTTTATTATTAATGGCATATATTTCACTTTTCTCAAAGTCAATCCAATCATAGCATTGAATAGTATATTCTTCTGAAAAATTCAAATGATAATATTCATAAGATTTATTTTTTTTAAAAATGCCGAATAGTTTTTCTTTTCTAAGTACAACAACTTTTGTTAAATCATATTTTATTGTTTTGCTGTCTTTAAAAATATTTAAAGCTTTTTCGTTGAGGATATAGTCGTTTAGAGAAAATAAGATATCATTAAGCCTATTAAAGTCATTGTCATCATACATTTTATAAGTTGGAATATTTTTTCCATTTACTTCTTTATATTCAATATCCTCAATAGCTCCTGAATCATCAATATGGAATGTATAGTAGGTCATTTTTGTCAAATATTTGTTAACTTATTTGTATGTGTAATATTGTTCCTGTTATTTGTTGAATGTGTTTGGCTTGGTAGATGTTTATAGATGTTTTGTAGGCTATAGTTTTATTTCTTTCAAATTATTAAAATCAACAGAATCTGTTTCTACAGTTTTATAAGCTCTATAAATTTTTACAATTTTTGTCTTTCTTAATTTTTCTAAGATGGTGTCAATTTTTGACTGAGGTATTTCTTTATCTATAAATAGAGAGTAGTAAATATTCATTCTAATCCATTGTTCAACCGAGAATCTTTCAGAATGCGAACTATTGTATTCATTCATAAAGTAAGGACTTAAGTCAAGGAGAATTTCATTCAAATCATTTTCTAAATTTTCCAAGTTATTAGAATACTCAGTTTTTGCCTTTACTATTCCATTTTTGTTTTCTATAAAAACTTTAATACCATATTTGTTTTCGGTTCTTTGAAAGTTAGAATTTGGATTTTTATCTAAGTTTATAGTTACATTATTTTTCTTAAATATAAGGTCAGTAAAACTCTCAGCCTTTATGAATTTAAATACAGGTATTGAGTCTATTTCTGATTGAATAAATAAAGTATCATTATTCAATTTGTATTTTAAGGAATGACTCTTAATAGAATCGTTAAAGACATTTTTAAATTCAACTTTAATTTCTTTTTCATCAGCTTTCCACTTTGCTTTTGTAAACGTTAATTCCGAAATATTTAAGGAGTCTTTAGTAAATTCAAGTTTACCAAACTCTCTAATTTCATACCATTTTCCAAATAACTTCTTTTCGTCTTTATTTCTTCCACAAGAAAATAGAAATATTGAGGCTAATAAAATTGTAAATAATGATTTCATTCTGTAATTATAGCAAAGATTACCTAAACCATTAGTGTGACTTAAGTTGTTGTTTCTCGATTAATTAATAATTTTAGTAATTCTGATGGATTTGGAAGTAATTGAACTGGTTATTATTTATATTGATACTTATTCCGCCAAATATTTTCTCCTTTCAAAAAGTCAATCAATATTTCGGTCATTTGTTCAACTGTTTTTATTTGCTTGTCTATTAGAATATGATCATCGTCTGTTACAAATCCAGATGTTAATCCGTCATCTTTTAAACTTCCACTTACGTGCAAAGCTTTATAGTTTTTTCCATTCTCATCTTCTAATTGAACAATGTGAAATTTATTCCAATTGATAGAATTCATAGTGCTTTTTATTAATTCTACCGTAGCTTTTTCGGATATAGTTTCTGTTTTTTCACCATAGTCATAAGAAACGGTGAGTTTTAAATCTCGTTTTTCTTGTCGTATTTCTCTTATGCTTTCAGCTTTTTCGAGTTTGGTTGGATTCCGTTTTGAATTATTTTTAATCAAAACAACGATCGTTAATAAAGCTATAATTGGAATTATTATGTAGGTGTTCATTATTTTCATAGTTGTTTTATACAACTTAAAATAGCAATTAAATTTTTTAAGTATTCGAATATAGCTAAAAAAAAGGATTTGGTTCTACTTTTAGAAGTGGGCGAGAACAAGCAATTATTTGTGGGTATTGTTAGCGGTTGTT
>NZ_WAAU01000087.1 GCF_008806755.1 Tenacibaculum aiptasiae | reverse complement strand
GGACCGGGGGTTCGAATCCCTCTTTCTCCGCAAAACCGAAGCAATAGCTTCGGTTTTTTTTAGGGGATTAAAGAAAAAGCTTACGACGTAAGCTTTTTTCTATTTATACAAGTTTCTTCTTTTAAATACTCCTCTTTATTCAATTAGAATTCGCATAAAATATTTCCCAACAAAAAAAGATTTATAATAAAAGAAAAAAGTTGTAGTTCATTTAGATAAAATATACTATATTTGCACCCGCAATCAGGAAATACTTGGTAGCAGGTCAGGAGAAATGGCAGAGTGGTCGAATGCGGCGGTCTTGA